>NZ_JADNAT010000001.1:233927-410686 GCF_015550425.1 Clostridium sp. 1001275B_160808_H3
AAGTAACAGAAAATTAGTTCCAGAAGCTAAACAAGGATTAGCTAAATTCAAAAATGAAGTAGCTAATGAAATGGGAGTACCTTTCTCAGACTATAATGGAGACCTTACTTCAAAACAATGCGGTAGTGTTGGTGGAGAAATGGTTAAGAGAATGGTTGAACAATACGAATCAAAAATTAAGTAGTTAAAATAAAAAAGAGAAGTGTTTATCCACTTCTCTTTTCCTTATGGAGCGAAAGACGGGACTCGAACCCGCAACATTCACCTTGGCAAGGTGACGCTCTACCATTGAGCCACTTCCGCACAAAAAAGCTCATTTTATCAATGAACTTAATATGGTGGCTTACCCGGGAATCGAACCCGGTACACCTTGATTAAAAGTCAAGTGCTCTACCGATTGAGCTAGTAAACCATAAGCTTGGTGCGTGTTAAGAGATTCGAACTCCTGGCCCACGCCTTAGAAGGGCGTTGCTCTATCCAGCTGAGCTAAACACGCATATTTGCTACGTTGTATATAATAACCCAAAAGGTCGGATTTTGTCAACAACTTTTTTAGTGAAATAATGAAAAAATTAAATTAAGAAATATAAGTTGTCAAAGATAAGTAGAATATGTTCCATAAGCTAAATAGCTACGAAAAAAGTGCTAGGCTTATTTTACAGTCTATTTTTCTTAGCCAACTTATATTTCATAAATTAAGATAATTAAATAAAAAATTAGCCTCATTAATGATATGTATTAAATCTAGAATTGTATTCGACATTATATAAAAATAGGAAAGCTAATACATATCATTAAGTTCAATTATTTAATTACTATTTCTTCTTCCTTTGCATCAACAACTACATTTGATCCATATCCAATTTCACCTTTTATAATCTTTCTTGCTAAATTATTTTCTAGGCTATTTTGTATATATCTTTTTAATGGTCTTGCTCCATATACTGGATCATATCCCTCTCTTGCCATAATTGTCTTTGCTTCATCTGTTACTTCTAAAGTAATATTCTTATCTTTCAATCTACTTGAAACTTCTTTCAAGAATATATCTATTATCTTCTTAATTCCAGTTTCTGATAATGGCTTAAACATAATTATATCATCTACTCTATTTAAGAACTCTGGTTTAAATCTTAATTTCATTTCATTCATAACTTGAGTTTTTATATTTTCATCAACTATATCTTCATTTTTATTTTCTAGAAGATAGCTACTTCCTATATTAGATGTCATAATTATTATAGTATTTCTAAAATCAACAGTTTTACCTTTATTATCAGTTAATCTTCCATCATCCAGAATTTGTAAGAACATATTAAATACATCTTCATGTGCTTTTTCAATTTCATCAAATAGTATCACACTATATGGATTTCTTCTTACAGCTTCAGTAAGTTGCCCACCTTCATCATATCCTACATATCCTGGAGGCGCTCCAACTAATCTAGATACTGAATGTTTTTCCATATATTCAGACATATCAATTCTTATTATATTTTCTTCTGAATCAAATAGATTTCTTGCTAAAGTTTTTGCAAGTTCTGTTTTACCAACTCCTGTAGGTCCTAAGAATATAAATGAACCAATTGGCTTATTTACATCTTTTAATCCTGCCCTTGCTCTTAATATTGCATTAGAAACAGCTGTTATAGCTTCTTCTTGACCAATTACTCTTCTTTGCATTTCATTTTCTAATCTTAGAAGTTTTTCTCTTTCTCCTTCTAATAAATTTGTAACTGGGATTCCAGTCCACTTAGAAAGAATTTTAGAAACTTCCTCCTCGGTTACTTCTTCTTTTAAAAGAGCTCCTTCGTAATTTTCTTTTACGTCCACTTCCTTTTGTCTAATTTCTTCTTCTAATGCTGGAATAACACTATATTGAATTTCTGCTGCCTTATTATAGTCATAGCTTCTTTGAGCTGCTTCTAGATCTCCTCTTGCATCATCTAATTTAGATTTTAAATCTCTTAAATTAACTATTGCATCTTTTTCCTTTTCAAATTTTGCAGTCATTTCATCATTTTTAGTTTTTAATTCTGCTATTTCTTTTTCTAAAGCTACTAGCTTTTTCTTAGAACCTTCATCACTTTCCTTAGTTAAAGCTTCTTTTTCAATTTCTAATTGGAATTGCTTTCTTCTTATATTATCTAATTCTGTTGGTAATGAATCTATTTCTGTTCTTATCATAGCTCCAGCTTCATCTATTAAATCTATAGCTTTATCTGGTAAATATCTATCTTGAATATATCTATGAGATAATTTTGCTGCTGCTATTAAAGCAGTATCATGTATTCTCACACCATGGTGAATTTCAAATCTTTCTTTTAACCCTCTTAGTATAGATATAGCATCTTCTACTGTAGGTTCTTCTACAACTACAGGTTGAAATCTTCTTTCTAACGCTTTATCCTTTTCTATATATTGTCTGTATTCATCAAAAGTTGTAGCACCTATACAATGAAGCTCTCCTCTTGCTAGTAATGGTTTTATTAAATTACCTGCATCCATGGCGCCATCAGTTTTTCCTGCTCCAACTATAGTATGAATTTCATCTATAAATAAGATTATTCTACCTTCACTACTTTGAACTTCTTTTAATACAGCTTTTAATCTTTCTTCAAATTCACCCCTATATTTAGCTCCCGCAATAAGGGAACCCATATCTAACGAGAAAATTACTTTATCTTTTAAACCTTCTGGTACATCCCCTCTAACTATTCTCTCTGCCAATCCTTCTACAATTGCAGTTTTACCAACACCAGGTTCTCCAATTAGCACTGGATTATTTTTTGTTCTTCTTGAAAGTATTCTAATTGTTCTTCTAATTTCATCATCTCTTCCTATAACTGGGTCAAGCTTATGTTTTTTAGCTAAGTCTGTAAGATTAGTTCCATACTTGCTAAGCGCATCATATGTTCCTTCTGGATCTTGTGTTTCTACTCTTTGATTTCCTCTTACTTCTTTTAGAATTTCCATGAAATTCTTCTTGTTTATATTATATTTATCTAATAACCTTTTAACTTCTCCATTTTTATCTACTTCAATTATTGCAAGCATTAAATGCTCTACGCTTATATAAGAATCCTCAAATTTTTTAGCTATATCTTCAGCCTTGACTAAAACTTCTTCGATTTGTCTTGTAGCATAAACTCCAGAGGAGTTAGCACCTTCTCCCAAAACCTTTGGCTTATTATCTAGTACTTTATTTAAATCTTCATCTAATGATTTAACTCTAACTCCCATCTTAGTTAAAATATTTGGTATTAATCCATCCTCTTGTTCCACTAATGCACAAAATAGATGAATTAACTCTACTTGTTGATGGTTATATTTAACCGCTACTAAACTAGCATTGTTTAATGCTTCTTGTACTCTTAAGGTCATTTTATCTATATTCATGCTTAACTCCTCCTCACATTTACAACCTCAAACATATTTAATATATCCTTATATTCATATAATAATACAAAAGTCAAAGAAAGTCAAAGTTTATTTTGCTTATTTTTTTGAAAATTTTATATTTATTAATAAATAAGCTATAATTAAATTATAACTTAATTCTATTAGAAAAGAGGGGATTTTATGAGAAGAGAATATGTGAGTTACCAGGAAGATGCTCCAATTAAAATAACTTATGCAAATATACAAGAATACCCTATTCACTGGCATAATTCTATTGAAATATTATATGTTTTACGTGGGAGTGTTAACATTAATATAGATACTGACTCATTTGAGTTACTTGAGAAAGAATTAGAAATAATAAATGTTGATGAGGCTCACAGAATTTATAGTAATGAAGATAATAAGGTATTAATATTTCATATAGATCCTTACTTTTTTGAAAAATATTATAAAGATATAAACAATATATTCTTCTATACAAATTCTACTGATGATGGTGCTCAAGAAGGTGAAGAATATGATCTTCTTAGAAATTTTTTAGCCAAACTCTTATGTGAAGCTATTCAAAAACTTGATGATTATGATAAGGAAATTGAATCAATTTTAATAGATTTATTATATCACCTTATAAATAACTTCCACTACTTAACTTATGAAAAAGAAGAGCTAAAAGAAAAAACTGAGCAATTAGCTCGATATCATAGAATTTCTAAATATATATTTAATAATTATGATAGCAATATAACTTTACAAGAAATTGCGAAAAAAGAATTCTTAAGTCCTCATTATCTATCTCATGAGATTAAATACGCAACTGGAAATAGCTTTACTGATTTAGTTAACCAAACTAGAGTTGAAGAATCTGTTAAGCTTTTATTAGATAGTGATTTGAGTATTTCAGATATATCTGATGAAGTTGGTTTTTCTCATGTAAGATATTTAAATAAAAACTTTAAAAATTATTATGGTTGTACTCCACTTCAGTATAGAAAGAAAAATAAATTAACTGAAAAAGAACTTGAAGAAATTAAAAAAATAGATATATTAAAACTTGAAGAAGCTTTAGAATATTTATCTTCTGAATTAGATGATTATGAACGTTTTAACTATGAAAATAAATTGTGGAAAATTCATGTAAATATGGATAATAGTCTTGGAGAATTCAACAAGGATTATAGTGAAGTTATAAATTTAGATGATGCCTTTGATTTATTATTAGAAGATAATAAAGATATTCTTGAAGAAATTCAAGAAGAACTTCATTTTAATTATGTAAGGCTCGAAAATATGTTTAATAGTGATATGGGAGTATTTCCTAAAGCCGATTTTTATAATTGGAATAAAGCCAAAAGTGTAATAGAATTTTTAGATTATATAGATTTAAAACCACTTATATTAATTGATAACTCTAATTTTACTTTTGATAAATATAAACAAGTTCTAACTAGCTTCTTTGAATATTTTTCAGAGATAGATTATATTGATGTATCGCAATTTAAATTTCAATTTACACCAGCTATATCTAAAAACACCAAAAAGTCATTAAGTGCATTTTTAATTGAAGAGTATAATTTAGATGTCATTGAAAATGATTTTATATGTGATAAAAGCTTAAATAAAATTTATGATACTGCTTATATGCTTCCATATATAATTCATAATACTATTTTTAATAAAAACTCATTAAGCTTCTTAAGAGCTTTTGATGTTTTAGAAAAAGAAATAAGTCTAACAAATGAAGTATTTATAGGAGCCCCTGGACTTGTTAATGATATGGGAATTAGAAAACCATCCTATTACGCATATTACTTGCTTAGCAAATTAGGAAATGAAATAGTTGCAATGGAAAATGGATATATTGTAACTAAAAAGGACGATGAATATTGTATTTTGCTATATTCATATAATGATGAATTGAATGAAATGCAAAACTTCGAAGATATTTTTACTAAGCGTGGTAAAAGAAAAATATATAAAAGAAAAATTTCCTTAAACATTGAAAATATAAAAAAATCTTCTAGAATCATTACTTACGAGATTAGTGAAAGAGTTGGATCTTCATATAATTATTGGTTATCCATGGGTTCACCAGATAGACTTAATAAAGAGGAAAAGGAAATTCTGCACAAAGCATCTTTTCCTAAGATAGAATTTAAATATTCAAAGAAAAATGTAATACTAAATATAATTACTGAACTTAGGGGTTATGCTGCTAAGCTAATTTTAATAAAAAGTATTAAATAAAGTACAAAGAAACCAAATTTTATGGTTTCTTTGTACTTTTTTAATTTATTTATTTTAATTTTAATAACTTAAATGTACTTAAATATCAACACTTAAGTCAATGCTTTTATACTTAGATTAAACTATAATTTAATCATAATAATAAACTAAAAAAGTTTAGAAAGGATTGATTATTTAATGAGAGGCTTATTCTTTATGCCTGGTATATTATCAAAATACTCAATATTAAGCATGTTAACTGCAATTTTACATCCATCTAAATAACTGCATAGATAAAATAAAAATTCTATAGAAACTTGAAGTTTATAGTATTTATTATATATTTAATTAGAAAAAGAATAAATAAAAGGTGGCTAATCTACCTTTTATTTATTCTTTTTCTAATTTCATAGCTAAAGTAAAATACTTTAGGGAATCCTTCACTTCGCCTAGCTTATAATACATTTCTGCCATGTCTAAATATCTTTCATATCTTTTTTCTTTATTAGCAAACTTAAATAAAGAATCCAAAGATAAATTCATATACATTTCTGCTTGAATATATAGCCCCTTCTTTTGAAGTATCATTCCTTTTAAATAATAAGCTTCTTCTATTAATACTATATCATTCGTATCAATAGCTAAATTTAATGTTGTATCAGTAATTTCATATGCAACATCGTACTCTTCATTATTATAAAGAGTTTTTATACACTTATTTAAAAATTTAACATACTTCGCCTTATTATCAGGTGGAAATAAGTCTATTCCATCTTTAATCTCTTTAATGGCTTTTTCTCTTTCATTTACATAAAAATAACTCTCACCATTTTTTCCTTTTGCTAAAGCTAAAATCATTGTATTTTCCTTTTGGCATTCATACGCTAATTTTATATATTTATCCGCATCACTTTTTCTTAATTTAATACATGCAGTAGCAAAACAATGGTATATATCTCCTTTTTCAATATCACCATCAATATAAGTTATGTAATCTATTGCTTCTTTTATAGAATTATAAGTTTCTTGTAATAATCCTAATTTTTCATAAGACTTTCCTTCTTTATAGCAAATATATGAATATTTTTCTTTATCGAACTTCTCAGAATCCTTTATAAGATCCTTTGCTCTACTATAATAATTTACTGCTTCATTATACTCTTTAATACTATAAAAAAATGTAGCCATATCTATGTAGTAAGTTATTGTATTCTCACGAGTATTATTTTTTTGGTACAAATCATAATATTGAGATATTATAATTTGTATATTTTCAACCTTATTTTTTTCCACATAAAAATTAAACAGTATATGCATAAGCTCAAACGCTAAATCATCATAGGAATATTCTAAAGCATAATTTAAATTATGGTTTATCACATCATCTATTTCATCTTCTGGTATTGAATTATTTCTAATTAATTCAAGATTACTAACTATTTGTTCTTCAACATCTCTAACTAAATAATCATAATCAATTTTAAGCTTGTTAGATATATATTCTAGAATATCTTTATCTGCCTTTATTTTTCCATTCTCAATGCAGCTCATTTTTGATATGGATACTTTATCTCCACATAATTCTTTTAAAGTTATCCCTTGATATACCCTTGCTCTTTTAATTTTTTCTCCAGTTGATAATATTTCCATTTAAACCCCCGCTTGAGTTAATTTTTAAGTATTCCTATTTCCTTAAAAATATTAACTCCTTCATCTAAATATTTAGCTGCTTCAAAATCTCTTTTATTATCTATATAAAATTTTCCTATCATAATTGCTAACTGAGCAGATTGCTTCTTTAAATTGCTCGTTCTAGCTAACTTATAAGTATCTAATAAAATATATTCCGCTTCTTTAGACATTTCTTTTATTGTATAAATTCTATACCATAATATATTTAAATCTATTAATTTCTCCATATCATCTTCTTCCATATATGAAGCAATTTCTTCTAATACTTCCTCACACTTAGAAATATTCTTTAACTTAATATAATTCTCACATATATTTATTAAAGTATCTATTATCTTGTAGTCTTTTCTCCTCATTCTTATATCTTTAGATATTTCATAATGTTTAAAGGATTCCTCTATATTTTCAAACTCATAAAATAACTTACCTAAATTATTCTCTATTTCAGATATATTATTCAGTTCTTCTAATTCTTTATATACTTCCAAAGTTTTTTGAGAGTACTTAATAGCATTAGTTAGATCTCCCTTTTTATTATATTCTTCAGATATTAATAGTAAAGTTTTAGCATACTCTTCTCTATTCTGAACTTGCTCAAATTTACTTTTTGCTAAAAATGAATAATCTATTGCCTTTCCTATATTTTCAGTTTTAAAATAGGATCTAGCCATATAATAATATATTTCCCCAAGCAATGAATCATCGCCAATACTATTATCTAAGTAGACCTTTTCAGCTTGTCTTAAATAACTATTAGCAGAATGATATGCTTTTAACTTCAATGTTATTTTACCCAAATTTAAAAAAGTATTTATAATTTCCTCATAATTATTATTTTTAATAAATATTACGTTTGATGATAAGAAAAATTGCTGTGCTAAAGTTAGTTCGCCCTTAGCCATGTATATTTCAGCCCTTAGATATAGTATTTTTGCCTTTCTATATTCCAAATTATATTTTTCTACATAATATAAAGCATTTTCTATATATTTTTCTCCTGTTATATAATCTCCTGATAAAATATAAGATTCAGCAACTTGTTCATAATAAATACTAATCTTTTCAGCCTGAGTTTCTTCAGACTCCATTAAGTACTCAACTGAAGTTTGTAATGCACCTGCTAAGTATTCTAATAAATCCATAGAAGGATTAGATCTTCCTGATTCTACCAAACTTATTTGTCCAGGGGTTATCCTATCTCCAGCTAAATCTTTAAGGGTCATATCTAATTCTTTTCTTCTTCTCTTTATTTTTTCCCCTAATGCAAGAATTTCCATCAATACTCTTCCTTTTCATTACTATAAATTAATAATTTTTCAAATTTTTTGTTTTTATTCAATTATATCATAATTTAACAAATTTAAATAGTAATTGTTACTGAACTACTTTATAGATTAGATTTTTTTCGTCAAATTATAAATTTTATAATCAAATTTAGAATATTTTTTCATTTTTTATTTATTATATCATTAAATATATCTAAAATACTATAAAAATTGTAAATATTGTTATTGAATTTATATAAATTATAGTGCTATTTTAATAATAACAACAAAAAAAGAGTAGATTTCCTACTCTTTTACTTCATATAACCCATTATTGTATCATAAGCATCGCCAGCCATATTAATTGCTCTCTTACTAGCTCTTCTTATATTTCTTTGTGTCCTTCTATCTAGTTGTGGTAAAACCATAGCGCTTACTGCCATTCCTAGCATTGCACCAGCTGCCATACTTCTCATCATCTTTGCCATAATTATCACCTCTATAAATATTCTTGATTAGATATACTTATTATTAGTAATATTATCTTCTTTACTCTATGAAAATTATGGAATTTATATTATTTTTGTTTATTATATAAATATTCAGCGTACTTTAATACATCTAGCTGATTTTCTAAAGATATTTTTTTCATAAATACATTTAACTGATTTATTATTTTCACACTTTCATTTTCTATATTAGTAGGATTTTCATTAGAAGAATCTTCATTATTATATGAATCAAGTGATATGGCTACATCCTCTTCACTATTTCCTACAACTATTATTTTCTCTTCTTTTCCACTAACAATTTCTAGTATTTCTTTTTTAATTTTGTTACTAGCTACATATAATTCATTTTTATCTAGCCATTTATCAACTACTCTATCTGAAACAATTGATAATTCTTGTTTGCATTTTTCATCAGCAATTTCATTAAATAAATCACCTGTATGGCTATCAACTTTTACAAAAATAACTTCTATGCCACTATTAATTAATTCATTCATTTTATTATAGTAATTAATAGATGATTCTTCTCTTCTTTCCCAAAATCCAGTAGCATGATGGGCTATACCTTCATAATCATGGAATATAACAACTTTTTTATCCTTATTCCTTATTGCATATTCAACACCTTTTATTGATGCTTCCAATTCTCCTGCAATTTGTCTGATATTACTTTTAGTATTATCCTTTGCTGCTGATGATTCTATATATTCTATAACATTATCTCTAACTGCAACTAATCCATAAGAATACTTTTCAGAACTTATACTATAACTTCCATCAACATATATATGCAAACAATCTTCTGGATATTTATCTATCCCCTTTTTTAATAACTTACTACCTTCTTCTAAGAACTTTTTAGCTTCATTTATATCTTCAAAGCTCTTATATTTTGCCCCCTTAACACCCTTTACATATTTCAAACATTCTGCCCATGTATTAACGATTATATTTTCTACTTTTTCATTAGTAGTAGAATTAAATCCTTCTTTTATTGCATAAACTTTTTTACCCATACTCTATGCTCCTTAAAATTATCTTCAAATATTGTACATTATTTTATAATGACATGACTTCTTCCACAAAATTATAAACTTTTTCCACATTTCTTGCACCAGTAAAGTTAGTAACATATTCTATTATATTTTTAATAACTAGAACTATATCATTTTTCCCTTCCCAGTTTTCTAATATTATGTTAGTTGAAACATCAGCTATAATCCTATCAATAGCAAAAAACGCCACTGCTATTTCATCTACTTTACCTATAAAGGGAATATTATCTGGTATTATATCCGTTGGAAATGCGATATATGCAATTGCTCCTGATATTATTAACTTAGTCTTAACTGGTACTCTCTTATCTTTTAATAATCTATATAATAAAGCCGCCATATCTGGTATTATAAATAAATAATCACTATATGTCTTTATTTTTTGTGGTAATTTATTTTCTAAATATCCTCTTCCACTACTATAACAATCTTTTACTTTTTCTATATTTTCATCAATTTCTTCAATGACTTCTTCATCTTCATCTTCAAAAGCTTCAGTTTCTTCCTTTTTTAAGTTTCCATCTAAAGAAATATTTATATTTGCTACATCCACATTTAATATATTTTGTTTAATATGTATATCTGCAATATCTAGGTCTACATAAGGCACTTCTTTTAGTAAGCTTTTTAAATTTATAACAATTTTTCCGTCTTCATAATTTATTCCTTTTTCTTCTAATGACTTAAGCGTATATTTTAATGCCATTTTTCTTAATAAAGAAAACACCTTAATTTTAGCTATTTTAAATGAAGAAACTTCCCCATGAATAATTCCATTTTCAACTCTTTTAATTTTTACTCCAGCAATAAAATCTATTTTAAAACCTTTAACGTAGCTTCCAAATAATTTTATTTCCTCACCAATTTCAATCTTAGATAAATTTAATCCTTCTACCTTTACAAAATCATTTATAATACTTAATAAGTCCTCTCCTGTTAACGAAACCTTAACCCCTGATATATTCATAATTACCTCCTATAATACAAGTTATTTATGCATTTAAATACATGTCCAAATTTGTCCCAATTATATATAAAGCCTTGTCCTTAATATATACGTCACTTATGGATGTGTTATATAAAGTACCATCACTCTTTACCTTATTTAAATCAATTATTATATTATTATCTTTTATATTTATATAATCTTCTCCAAGCATTTTTACAATGGCCTTTAATATTACATTGCTTGCTCCCTTCAATAACCCTAAGCTAGTTATATTTAAATTTTGTGCTTCTAATATTATTTTATTATTACAAAAACTTTTTATATATATAACTCCTTTAAAGCTAGCATTTATTTTCGCCCTAATTTTCCCTGAAAATGCTACTCCATTAGTAATTTCTATATGGGTTACCTCTATTCCTTTTTCTTTTCCTTTTAAATTGATTATCTCAGTAATATCTTCTGACGTTAATACAGTTGAGTTAAGCATTTTTAAAACCTCTCCTTGCTATATTACTTGTTAAAGATATTAGTCTAATTAGTCAATAATTTAACTTAAAGTATACTCTATTTGTAAGACTTTTAAAAGATATCTTTTCAATTTTACAGATTCACCAATACTTACATTGGAAAAATATATGATTTTAATTAGACTAAATATTTTTAAATGTTACAATATTCTTAGAAATCCATCTTCTATTTAGGAGGTAATGATGAATAAAATAAAGAAAAATATAATTTGGATACCAATAGTTACTGCTATTTTTTCTACATTAGTTTTGGGATATACAAGTTTTGGCTCCAAAGCTAATCATAATAAACAATATTCAGGTTTTTTAGAAGATATAACTAGTAATAATATTTCCAAGGTTATTTTTAATAATAACTCTAATTTAACTGTATTCTTAAAAGATGGAACAAAATATTCAACAAATGATCCTGATAGTCCTACTTTGAAAGAAGAGTTATTAACACATAATATAGAAGTATTAGATCAAAATAGTACAAGTACTCCTAAAACAGTTGCTTCAAGTATTCTTTTGATATCAATTGTTTCAATTGTTTTTGTAACTATTAATAAAAGAAAACTTGGATCATCAAGCATGACTAATTTAGATGTTAAAGATTTTTCAGAAGATCAAAATGCTCTAAACTTTGATTCTGTAGCTGGTAATGAAGAAGCAAAAGAAAGCCTTATGGATATAGTAGATTTTCTTAAGAACCCTCAAAAATATAAAGATTATGGTGCTAGAATGCCAAAAGGAGTTATCCTTTATGGTTCTCCAGGTACAGGTAAAACCTTACTTGCTAAAGCAGTTGCTGGTGAGGCTAAAGTTCCTTTCTATGCATTAAGTGGATCAGACTTCGTACAAGTATATGTAGGGGTTGGTGCTGCTAGGATAAGAAATTTATTTAAAAAGGCAAAAGTTCAAGGTAAAGCTGTTATATTTATAGATGAAATAGATGCAATAGGTAAAAAAAGAGGTGGCTCTAGTGCATCTAGTGGAAATGATGAAAGAGATCAAACCTTAAATGCTCTATTAACCGAAATGTCAGGCTTTGGTGAACAAGAAGGAATAGTTGTTATTGCTGCAACTAATAGATTAGATACTCTTGATTCAGCATTATTAAGACCTGGTAGATTTGATAGACATATAGAGGTTTCATTACCTGATATAAGTGCTAGAGAAAAAATAATATCATTACATTTAGAAAACAAGCCTCACGATATCATTGATTTAAAAGATATCGCTAAAAAAACTGCATACTTTTCAGGTGCAAAACTAGAAAGCTTAATTAATGAAGCTGCAATTATAGCAGCCAAAGAAAATTCTGTCTCGCTGACTCAAGATCATATAAATAAAGCATACTCTATTGTTCTTGCTGGTTATGAGAAAAAGGAAAGAAGTCATTATCTTGAAGAAGATAAGCTATTAACTTCATACCATGAAGCTGGACATGCTCTTGTTTCATTATTAAAAACACCTGACGATAAAGTTTCAAAAATAACTATAATTCCAACAACTAAAGGTGCTGGTGGTTATACATTAACTATACCTAAAGATAGTTCTTATCAAAGATTAGATTATCTAAAAAATAGAATTATGGTACTCCTTGGCGGAAGAGCAGCAGAAGAAATTATATTCGGAAAAGATAAAATTTCAACTGGAGCTCAAGGTGACCTAAGTCAAACAACAGAAATGGCAATGTCCATGATTTCAGAATATGGCATGGGAAAAACATTAGGTTTATTAAAACTATCTAGCCTCGGACCTCTTTCAAATAGTTATGGAAATCCAATAGTTGAAGAATGTAGGGAACTTGTTAATTCACTATATGAAGAAACTTTAGAATTGCTTAAAGAGAATAAAAAAATTCTAAATAAAATAGCTATGAATCTTATAGAAGAAGAAACTTTGGACGAAAAAGAAATATACAGCTTATTTAATGAAAAAATTTAATAAATAAAAATTTAAAAGGAGCTGTTGCATAAAGTTATACCAATGTAAAATTTAAAATTAAGGTAGTATTTCATCCTGAAATACTTAAATTTATATTATTTAAAAACTACTTTCAGTAGTATTCACCTTAACTCTACATTCTAAATTTTACATTTCTAATTATGCACAGCCCCCTATTTTTCTATTGTACTTTTCTATACCAAAAAACAGTTTCCATAAAACTATCATTATAATATAAGTCGTATGAGACTCTATCTAATTCTTCTCTTTCAATTAATCTATTTCCTACAATCCTTCTTTTATATGGATTGCTAGTATTTAGTCCATCAATTTGTATCCTATAAAGAGTATTTTGATAAATGAATGTTTTAAAAATTGGCTCAGCCTCAAAAGTTAATTCTAATATTTTCATATATGTCTCTTGACCTAATGAAACCTTTTGTGAATTTTCCCTAATAATCAAGTTGTTTTAATCTTAAGATTAATTGCTCATGACTTGCTTCTACTAATTTATATAATATTATTTTTCTTTCTATTTCTTTTTGAAGTTTATCCGAATTACTAAATAAGTCCCTTACCATATTAATTGCATAAGCAAGAACACTTGCTACTCCTGCACTACCTAGCTCAAACCCCATACTCTCTGTCTCTGAAAGTTGTCCTTTCATCAGCTTATATATCTCATTACAATAAGCCCCTTTTATAATTATAATGTCATATTTATACTCTAATCCAATTAATAATTCTGATGGATTAAAAGCTTCAAATGCTGGATTTTCTTGTTCTAAAGCTATAAGTTCATCCAATACAGTACCTGGAGTTTTATTTAAAGTTTCAGCTAAAGCCATTATTACCTTATTTGAATACTTTTCTATTTTCTTATTTGTATGAGTTGCAAGCAATTGTTGACTAACTCCAGTTTTTTTATATACATCATATCTCTTACTGTTATTCCTTTGCAGATATAAATCTAAATAATTCATTCTCATTCTCCTCTTATTTTTATTGATCCATAATTATTTATTACTAAAATATTTTTTACTACTTAATTATATTATACTACTTTTCTTATAAATTGTTCCGAGACACCAAGAAATATTTTTCATAACAAAAAAACCAAGCATATATTTACTTGGTAACAAATTTAATTTATTCTATTTTTAATTTATTCTATTTTTAATTTATTCTATTTTTAATTTATTTTATTTTTAATTAATATACATAAATTCAAAATTTTAATTACCTATTTTACATGGGAGTCGCGAAACGCGACTTCCTTTTTAATTCTTTATTTTAGTAACTCCAATATATTTCATAAATACTATTCTACTCAAAGCTATTTTCATATATGTCAAATAATACTGTTATTTCTACACCTATTTCTTATCGTAATCACCAACTACATTAGTCTGATTATTTGCGAGGAAATTTAATGATAAAACAGTTCCTATTAGCAACATAAAAGTAGGTATCTTCTTCAAAAGTAACACCGTCCTACTTACTTTGATATATTTTATCTAAATGTTTCAATCCATTCAAGAGGTTTACTACACAATTTCAAATGGGCTAACGAAACGTTAGCCCCTTTGAAGTCCTTGATTTTACTGCCTTAGAATAGTTTTCCTTCATTATTTTACTTTTTCATAGCTTCAACTTTTTCTCTTTTCATAACTCGGCTACTCTAAGTTATTTCCTTAACTCTTTACTCTTTCACATTTTCACTTTTCCCATTTTCCTCAGGGTATGGAACAATATAAGCTCCTTTAAGCCCATTTTTATTTAATTTAATTAACTCTTCTTCTGCTTCTTCATAATCCCGATAATATCCTAAACAAATTCTCCATCCTTCTCTTGCTGGAGTTTTAGGTTTTTTTATTGGAATATCAATTAAAACCTTATCAACCATAGCTAAACAAGCTTTGGCTACCATGTACCCATATTTAATACTACTAAAGTTTTTCTCTATGTCTTCGTTAGATATAAATTCTGCTTCAATTATGACCGCAGGCATATTAGTTTCTCTTAGCACAGTATAACTTGCTTCTTTTATTCCTCTATCATTAGACTTTAAATTTGCTAATAGCTCATCTTTAATAAATTTTGCTAAATCTTCTGATTTACCTCCTTTTTCAAAGATTACTATTTCACTTCCTTTTATTGAATCATCAACAAAGGAATTCATATGGAAGCTAACAAAATAATCTGCATTCCAGTTATTGGCTATATTTACCCTGTCTTTTGCATCTAAATTTGCATCTGATGCTCTAGTCAGTAATACTATTTCTCCATTTCTTTCTAACAATCTTTTAGCTTCATATACTGCTTCTAAGACTATATCAGCTTCTCTTCTACCATGTTTTCCTATTGCCCCTGGGTCATTGCCTCCATGTGCTGCATCTAACACCCATTTTGCCAATTCTGTCCCTCCTATTATTTATATATAAGAATATAAATATTGTATTAATTCATAATTTAGTATACTTATAACTTCAACACTTGGTTACAAAATTAATATCTCCATCTTCATTTTTGACAAATAGAAAAATTAATCATCTTATAGTCCTAATATCTTCATTAATTATTAGAAAAACATAAAAGCTACTCCAAATTCTCAAATCTAGGAGTAGCTTTCCATTAAATTTCATTTTCTTTTACTTTATTTTTGATACTATTAATATAATTTTCAATATCTATATTTTCTCCTGATCCTTGAGCCAATATTTTATTTCCTCCACCTTTTCCCTTTATTTCCTTAATTGATTCTTTTAAAAGTTGCCCCATATTAACTTTCTCCAACTCTTTAGAGCATGAAAATAATATATTGGATTTATTATTATTTATAGTTGCAAATAAACAAATAATATTACCTCTATCAACTAATCTATTAGCTAATTTTCTTATATAATCAATACTTCTTTCATTAAATATCTTTGTTATAATTGTCAAATCAGTTTCTTTACTTGAATTAAGGATCATATTTTCTATTTCATATTCTATAAGATCTTCTTCTAGTTTTCTTTTTAAATTATTCAAACCGTCTATATTATTTTTTAAATTTTTAATACTATTTAATGCCTCTTCCTCATTACTACTTAAATAATTACATATATCTTTTAATACTTTATCTTTAAATAAAGAATCTTTAATTGCTCTTTCTCCAGCTAAAAACTCAATTCTAGTATTATCTTTATTTTTTTCGTGTTTTCTAATTTTAATTAATTTTAAATCTAAAGTTTTCTTTGGATGAACCCCACAACAAGCATTAATATCTAAATCACCAATTTTAACAACTCTTATTTCTTCTTCTGTATTAGGCAAATCTCTTCTTAAATTCATATTTTCCAGCTCTTTTTCGCTAGGTACTAAGCTCTCTACTAAAATATTTTCTCTTATTATCTCATTTGCCATTTTTTCAGCTTTTCTTATTTGATCTTCAGTTAAATACCCAATAATATCTACTGTGCTAATATCTTTTCCTAAATGAATACTTAATGTATTTCTATTAAAAAGTTTAAAAAAGCATCCTGATAATACATGTTGAGCTAAATGCTGATGCATTCCATCTTCTCTTCTATCCCAATCAATCTTACCTTTAACGTTAATTTGGTCTGATATATCTTCTGAAACAACATGATATATTTCCCTATTTTCTTCATATACATCTAATACCTTTACTCCATTTAACTCACCTAAATCACAAACTTGGCCTCCACCACCTGGGAAAAATGCTGTTCTATCTAAGGCTAAATGAAATTTACTATCTATTTTTTTAATACCTACAATTTTTGCTTCAAAGTCTTTTAAATATTGATCTATGTAATATAATTTTTCCATATTTTTCACCTATTAATAATCTTCCTCAACCATTAAGTATATTTCTTTTGATATATTTGCTATCATTTCATAGGCTTCATTACCCCAATCTAAAAGGTATCTTTCATCTTCACTTCCATTTTCATAAGGCTCCTCACTTAAATCACCTATGTCCTTTGTTAATATTACTATTATATAAGGATCTTTAGCATATACTATTCCAAAATCATGATAATATCTATAATAATCTCCAATTTTATGCGATACTATATCATAAGGCACATATTTATCTATTCTATCATGAAATACAGTTTCTTTCATGTATTCTATAAGTTTTTCATAGTAAGGATTATTATCTGGATTTTCATATAATCTTTTTAATACTATATATAGCTGCTCTGCTGTAATATAATTTTCATAAGGAATACTATCATCTTCCGTTATACCTCTTAAATAATCTGTTAATGATATATCGCTTATTCTATGTAACATATTTTTAGCAACATTATCTGATTCAACAATAGATAAATAAACAGCTTCTCCAATAGTTATGTCCGGCACTTCTGGCAAGTAGTATAAAACTCCACTTCCACCTTCACTATCTGCTTCTTCATAATAAATAGTATCTTCTAATGATATTGTACCTTCAAAAACTTGATCTAAAATCATCATACATAAAGGTACTTTCGTTGTACTTGCTGCTACATAATATTTATCTGCATTTAATATATATTCCTCATTTGTATTTAGATTCTTATAGTATATAGATATATTATCCTTATAATCTCCTACTATTTCATCTATCTTTTTATCTATATTTGAACCTATCTTCTCATCCATATTTTCGTCTTTTATGCTATTTGTTATAAAATTACTTTTATCACACTCTATAACTTCCTCTTTTTTAGTACATCCTTGTAAAAATAATATGAGTATAATAATTGATAAAACATGTACTTTTTTCATCTATGCCCCCTATTTCAAAGCATTATTTTAATTATATTTTTATAATTATTATATCATATATAAATTCTTATAATTCTAAATGCAAATTAAAAGAGCAAGTAAAAGCTTATTTTCTTACTTACTCTTCCATTTTAATTTTTATATTTTACTATATTTCTTTTCAATAAATCTCTTAAATTCTTTATATTTTAATTAATTTCTAGAAAGCTGGAATTACTGATCCATTATATTTCTCTTCAATAAATTTCTTAACTTTATCTGATGTTAAAGCCTTTGTTAAAGCTTGTATTTTATCACTATCTTCGTTTCCTTTTTTTACAGCCAATACATTATAATATTTTTTTGAAGCATCGTTAGTTGCATCTTCTAAATAAATAGCATTTTCAGCTGGATTCAATCCTGCTTCAAGGGCATAGTTTCCATTAATAACGGCAATACCTACTTCTTCTAAAACTCTTGGTAATTGAGCCGCTTCAAGCTCTTCAAATTTAAGTTTCTTAGGATTCTCTGTTATATCATTTGGTGTAACTAATTCACCGTCTTTTAACTTTATTAACCCTGCACCTTCTAGTACTCTTAAAGCTCTTGCTTCATTTGATGGATCATTTGGTACTGCAACTGTCGCTCCTTCTTCTAATTCATTTAAATCCTTAATATTAGAAGAATAAACCCCTAAAGGTTCTAAGTGAATACCTTTTGTATAAGTTAAATCTAAGCCTTTTCCTTCATTAGTTTCATCTAAATATGCAATTGTTTGGAAGTAGTTTGCATCTAATTCACTTTCTGATAAAGCTGTGTTAGGTGTTACATAATCTGTAAACTCTACTATTTTTACTGTATATCCTTCTGCCTCAAGATCAGGTTTTATCTCTTCTACTATTTCCTTATGAGGAACTGGAGTAACCCCTATTGTTATTGTTTTATCTTCACTCTTTGCCCCTGTTTCATTTTCCTTATTTGCATTTCCACAACCTATTAAACTTATTGCTAAAGCCCCTGTTAATAATAATGATAAAATTGATTTTTTTTTCATTTCTTTAACCCCCTCGAAATAATTGATAATGCATAATTGACAATTGATAATTTAGGATATAACTCTTATAGAGTTCTTTTAGTTAAATGTCTTTCATACATTTATCTTCTATATATTAATTTAATTTTTATAAACTTTATTTTGATAATTTTTTATATAGATAGTTTCCTAGTGACTGTAATGCTTGTACGATTATTATTAGAATTATTACTGTCACAATCATAACATCTGTTTGATATCTTTGATATCCATATCTTATTGCTACATCACCAAGTCCGCCACCACCTACTGTTCCAGCCATAGCTGAATATCCTATTATACTTATCACAGTTAATGTTAATCCTGATATTATTGATGGAACTGCCTCTTTTAGCATAACCTTAAAAATTATTTGTGTATTAGATGCCCCAAATGATTTGGCTGCTTCTACAACTCCTGGATCTACTTCTTTTAAGGATGATTCTATTATTCTTGCTACAAAAGGTGCTGCTGCTATTGTTAGTGGAACTATAGCTGCTGGTGTACCAATTGACTTTCCTACTATTAACTTTGTAAGTGGTATTATTGCTACCATTAAAATTAAAAATGGGAACCCTCTTAATATATTTATTATTGTATCTAAAACTCTATATATAATCTTGTTAGGATTTAATCCATTCGGAGCTGTAACTACTAATATAATTGCTGGTATAAATCCTAATATAAGCGAAAATAATGTTGAGAAAAAAACCATTGCAATTGTTTTATTAAACGCTGGTATTAATATTTCTGACATTAATTAAGCACCTCCAATACCACATTTTTACTTTCTAAATATTCTATTACTCTTTCTTTATCATTTAGATCTACATTTATTACTAAGTTCCCAAGCACATCTTCTCTAAATTTTTCTAATTTCCCCCAAACTATTGAAAAATCTATATCTAACTCTCTAGCCATTTTTGTAATAATAGCATTTTCTGATGATGTACTTGGAAAAAATAGCTTTATGTTAATCCCATTTGTAGGTAGTAACTCATCATCCTGCTCTCCTAAAAATTTCTTAAGAGAGATTTCTGGTTTTAAAAATAAGTCCTCTGAATTACCTTCTGCTTTTAAAATGCCCCCTTCTATTAAAGCAACTTTTTCACAAACCTCTTTAACTACCTCCATTTGATGGGTAACAATTACAATTGTTATACCTAATTCTTTATTTATCTTTGATAAAAGTGATAGTATATCTTTTGTTATTTTAGGATCTAGAGCTGAAGTAGCTTCATCACAAAGTAAAATCTTAGGCTCTAATGCTAAAGCCCTTGCTATTGCTACTCTTTGCTTTTGTCCGCCACTTAAGCTTGCTGGTTTTACATCTGCTTTTTCTGAAAGTCCTACTAAATCTAGAAGTTCAGCTACTCTGTCCTTTATTCTTTCTTTCTTAAATTTATTATAGCTACAAGACTTTATTCCTTTTTCTTTATTTTCAATCTTATATTTTTTATATTCTTCTTCATATCCCCATACATCTAATGGTAATGCTATATTTTCAGATACTGTTTTTCTATTGAGCAAATTGAATCCTTGAAATATCATTCCTAGCTTTTTTCTAAACTCCCTAAGCTCTAGTCCATTCAGTTTTTTAACTTCTCTTCCCATTACTGTAATTGATCCATTTTCATAGCTCTCTAGGCCATTTATGCATCTAAGTAATGTAGATTTTCCTGCCCCACTATGCCCTATAATTCCGTATATTTCTCCTTCTTCTATCTTAAGTGAAACTCCCTTTATAACTTCAACATCATTGAATCTTTTACTTAAGTTATTAATTTTAATCACAAGTCATTCCCCCTTTTATGAAACTTAAAGCAAAATAAAAAGCGCACCGGAGAATAAATCTCTAGTGCGCGTAAATTCACATATTAATCTATTCTCTCATCTATCAGCAAAAAAGCTGCAGGATTTAGCACCAAACTTAATAAGAATAAATTTTATCTAACACAAATTAGACTTATCATTTAATCCTATTACAGGTTGCTGGGTTTCACAGGGCCAGTCCCTCCACCACTCTTGATAAGAAACGTAATCTAATTATTTAATTTTTCTATTGATATTAATATACATTTATTGGATTGGATTGTCAACCCACTACTTTAAATTTTATGTATTTATTTTTATAAGAACTTAAACATAATAACATCCTTTTCTATGTTAATAATCTCCGCATCTGTATTTGACTCAATAAAATTAATTATATTCTCCATTGTAGAATCCACTTGTGAACTACTTGAGCATATTCCTGAAATAGCAATTACTATACTTTGATGAATATCTTGATCTTCTACTTCATTTACTGAAATATTGAATTTATTTTTTAATTTTTGAGTTATACTTTTAACCACCATCCTCTTTTCTTTTAAAGAATGTACCCAGCTTGCTCTTAATTTAACGCTCATTACTAGAACTCTCATTTTCAACCACCTACATTACAATTTTTAGATATTATATATCTTAACATTATTATGAATAAAGCTCATAGAGAATATTCTCTATGAGCTTTATTTATAATTTTTATAGGGGATTACTTTACTAATCTAGTTAAAATTATTTTATTCTGCCATATAATTTTGTTAAATCATAAATTTCTTTTGCTAGTTTATCATTTAAATCCTTTGATGAAGCTCTCCATACCCAGTTACCACCTAATGTAGAAGGCATATTCATTCTTGCATCATTTCCTAACCCCAAGAAGTCTTGCATAGTTGTTATTGCTAAGTAAGCTGGGCTTCCCCATGCTCCTCTTATTAATCCTCTTGCAATTCCTTCTTCATAAGTTAAGTTTAAATACTTCTTGGCTTTTTCTATCTCCTCTTTGCTTCCTGTAACATTGTACCATCCACAAACAGTATCATTATCGTGAGTACCTGTATAGGCTATACAGTTAACTGGATAATTATGAGGTAAGTCTCTGCTATCTCCATCACCAAATCCAAATTGTAATATTTTCATACCTGGAAAACCTGTTGTATCTCTAAGTTTTATAACACCATCAGTCATCATTCCTAAATCTTCTGCTATTATATTAACATCTCCAAGTTTATCTTTTATTGCATCAAATAACTTTATTCCAGGTCCCTTTGTCCACTGTCCAAATTCTGCTGTCTTATTACCATATGGTATTTCCCAATATGCTTCAAATCCTCTAAAATGGTCTATTCTTACTACGTCATATAACTTAAAACTTTCTCTAACCCTATCTATCCACCAGCTATACCCATCTTTATCTAAGTTGACCCAATTATATATTGGATTTCCCCAAAGTTGTCCAGTAGCTGAAAACGTATCTGGTGGACATCCTGCTACCGTTATTGGCATCATATTTTCATCAACATTAAAATACTCTGGATTACTCCATATATCTGCACTATCTTCTGCTACATAAATTGGAATATCGCCTATTATTTCAATTCCATTATCGTTAGCATACTTTTTCAAACTATACCATTGCTTAAAGAACATATATTGAACAAATATCCAATAATCAATTTCATCCTTTAACAATGATTTATAAGAATCTATAGCTTCTTTTTTTCTAAGTCTTATATCATCATCCCAATTTTGCCAACTAACTAAATTAAAATGATTCTTAACAGCCATATATAAAGCATAATCTTCTAACCAAAATTTATTTTCCTCTATAAATTTGTTTATTTCTTTATCATACTTATTTTTAGAGTTTTTATATGCTATTCTTAATACTTTATTTTTATTTATAAACAATTTAGCATAATCTACACTATTTTCATCTGAACCATAGTCTAAGGTTGAATAATCTTCCTTAGCTAATAACTCGTCATTCTCTAACAATTCAAAATCTATAAAATATGGATTACCAGCAAATGCTGAAAAACATTGATATGGTGAATCTCCATAACTAGTTTGTCCTAATGGCAATATCTGCCAATACATTTGTCCGCTTTTTTTCAAAAAATCAACGAAGGCAAACGCTTCCATTCCAAATGTGCCTATTCCATATTTACCTGGTAATGATGAAATATGCATCAATATACCACTACTTCTTTTCATAAATTTTACCTCATTTCTCATAAAACCTATTTCTATATTATAATTATTATTATATATTGAGAATTATTTATAATAAATTATTAATCTATTATATTAATACATAAGAGAGATTTACTTATATGCCTGAGGGCTATAAACAATTTATTTTAAATCTATATATTATATATAATCTATTCATGATAAAAGTTTTCATAATATCATGAATAGATTAATTTTCATTTACTTATCTTGAAATTTGTTGATTCTCTTTCAATCAGCTCTGTATTCAGTATAACGTGTTTATTATCAGTTTTATTAGCTATTAAATCTAGTAATAAATCTACGCTTATCTTCGCCATTTCTACTTTAGGTTGTATTACTGTTGTAATTGCAGGATTATAAAATTCACTAATGTCCATACCATCAAATCCAATTATTGCAACATCTTTTCCTACTTCTAACCCATTATCCTTTATAGCCTTTGCACACCCTACAGCCATTATATCTGATATAGCAAATATAGCTGTAACATCTTTATTGTTCTTCAATAACTTATCTGTTTCTTCATATGCTCCTCTATAATCATAATGTCCTAGAATTTTATAATTTCTATTAAATTCAATGTTATTTTCACTTAATGCCTTTTTATAACCAGCTTCTCTTAAATAACCAATTCCAAAGTCATTTTCATCTCCTAGCATTATAGCTATATTTTTATGCCCATTATTTATTAAATACTGTGTAGCCGAATAAGCAGATTTTTCATTATCTATAGACACTGATGAAAAATTAGAAAACTCTTTCCCATATTTATGATTTATTGACGTTAATACAACCGGTACATTTATATCATTAAAATCATCATTTTTTACATCTGTAAAGTTTCCTCCTAAACAAATTACCCCTTGTAGCCTCTTTTCCTTTATCATGGATATTAAGTTATTCATTTCATCATCACTTAAATAATCATGATGCTCTAAAATCATAGAATATCCAGCTTTAGAAATCCTTTTACTTATTGAGTCTAACATTTCTGAGAAAAATGGATTAAAAACCCCTTTTATTAATACTCCAATATTATTTGTATTATTTTTTTTTAGGTTTCTAGCACTATTATTAGGTATATAATTATTTTCTCTTATTACCTCTAATACTCTTTCTCTAGTTTGTTCTTTTACATCTGGATGATTATTTATAACTCTTGAAACTGTACTAACACCTACCCCAGCAATTCTTGCAATATCTCTTATGTTTATCATAACTCCCTCCAAATTTCGACAAATTATTCGGTATCGTTTCCATTAATTTCTACATTAATTATATCATAAGATTTAATTCAAGGGTAAAATCATTATTCTTTTACTGATCCAGAAACTAATCCACCTGCTATATATTTTTGTAAAAGTGAAAATATAACTACAATTGGTGTAGCTGCCATTACCGCTGCTGCTGAATACATAGTCCAGTTTGCAGAAAATTGATCCTTAATAAATTTTTGTAATCCAGTTACAAGTGTTTGTACATCTGCATTCTTTAATATTGCTGAAGTAAACATAAATTCACTATAAGCTCCTATAAATGCAAATAGGAATATAACTATTAACATATTTCTTAGTAAAGGTAATATTATTACTGAAAATACCTTCCAAGTTGATGCTCCGTCTATATAAGCTGCTTCAACCAATTCATCTGGAATGCCATCTACTGCTCCTTTTAAAAGCCAAATATTATATGCACTACCACCAGCTAATATTAATATTAATACCAATGGTTTATTAGTTAAATTATATGTGAAAACTATACCCATTATTGCTGGTAAAGCCATAGCAGCTGGAAACATTTGAAGAATTAATAAACTCATAAGTCCATTTTTTCTTCCCCAAAATCTTAGTTTAGAAAATGCAAAGGCTGCTGGAACCGATAATACTAATTGAAGAACTGCAACACTTGTACAAATAATCAATGAATTTTTTAGCCATAATAAAAAGTTAGTCTTTTCAAATACCCTTCTATAATTCTCTAAGGTCCATTCTGTTGGAAAAAATGATGTCTGGGTAAATGCATTTCCTTTTGCCATTGATGCAGAAATTACAGCTACTATAGGAAATAACGTTATTAATATCATTATCCATATAAATATTCTTCCAAACCAAGCTGCCCTTACTTCATCAGGTCTTAATTTCTTTTTATATACTATATTTTCTTTTTTTCTTGAAATACTTTTTAAATTTACCTCTGTTTGCATATTAATCAACCTCCTCAAATTGGCCAGATGCCTTCATTTGCGCAAATGAAATTGTTGCAATTATTATAAATATTATTATGCTAAGAGCAGAAGCAATCTCAAATCTTCCAAATTGCATTGAAAGTTTATAATTTACTGATGCTAATATATCTGTATATCCTGCAAACTGAGTATTTAACCTTGGAGGGTTACCTCCTGTAATTAAATAAGCTGATCCAAAGTTATTAAAGTTAAATGCAAATGATGATATTATAAGTGGGTAAGCTGTTTTAGCTATTGAAGGTAAAGTAATATTAGTAAATTGTTTCCACTTAGTAGCTCCATCAACCATTGCTGCTTCATAGTAAACTTCAGGTATTGCAGCTAATGAACCTAAGCAAACATTCATCATATAAGGAAATCCAAGCCATATATTAACCATTAAAATACTCATTCTTGCCAAGTTAGGATCTGTTAACCACTTTATAGGCTCTTGAATTAAGTGTAATTGCATTAATAAATTATTTATTTGTCCATAACTACCATTAAATAAACCTTGAAATGATAGGATTGCAACTGATGCTGGTAGTGCCCAAGGAAGTATCAATATTCCTTTGTAAAATCCTCTTTCTTTAATGTTAGGATTATTTAAAACTAATGCTATTACTAATCCTAATAAAAAGCATCCAAGTGTTGATATTATTGCAAAAATTAAAGTCCATGCAAATACAGGTAAAAATGTTTCCTTAAAAGGGCCTGCTAAAACTTCTATGAAATTAGAAAAACCTACGAAATTAATTTCACCCTTTGAAAACTGAGTATAATCAGTAAAAGCATAGTATACTGTTGATATTACTGGAAATAGTGTAAATATACATATTGAAATAAGTGCTGGTGCTAAAAAATAATAAGCTTTACGACTTTTACTCTTCATGCCCATTTAAAATCCCCCTTTATCTTATATAGAGATAGGTAAACACCTATCTCTATTTAGCTAAATATTATTTTATTTGTTTGATACCTTCTTTTACTTGATTTACTATATTTTCTCCAGCTGTTTTAGCATCTATTTGACCTGAAGTTAATAACTTTAAGTTATTTGCTGCTGGTTCCCACATAGCTTGAACTTCTACTATATTTGGCATTGGCATAGCAACTTTTGCTTGTTCCATAAATGCTTTAGTATATTCATCATCAATTACGTAATCTTTAGCTACAGGAATTCTGCTACCAGTTTTATATACTATATCTTGTCCCTTATTAACGAACTCTTCCATAAGTTTCCAAGCTGTATCTTTATTCTTTGAATTTTCATTAACAAATGAAGTTTGAACACCTAAGAATGTTTGTGGAGCTTTACCATTTAAAGTTGGCATAGGAATTACTCCAAAGTTTAATCCAGCTTCCTTAGCACCTGAAACATCCCATGGACCTGAGAAGTAGAATCCAGCTTTACCTGATGTAAAGTCACCCTTAGCTATATCTCCAGTAATATCTGCTGCCATTAATTTATCTTTATTAACTAAATCTGAAATAAATTGAAGTCCTGCTACTGAACCTTCATTTCCAAGACCTATATCATTAGGATCTAATGTACCATCATTATTTTTATAAACATATCCGCCACCAGCTGATAAGAATGCATATGAGAAGAAGAAATCGTTAACGTTATATTCAAATCCAACTTCCTTTGCCATTGCAACTAAATCTTCCATAGTCTTTGGAACTTCTTTAACTTTATCTTTATTATAGAACATTCCAGTTGTTTCTTGAGCAAATGGAACTGCATAAATCTTTCCATCTATAGTTACTGCATCAACTATACCTTGAGAAGTATATTTATCAGCTGAAACCATTCCTTCTGGAACCTCAGCAATTGCACCTGCTTTTTGGAATGTTCCTAAATTATCATGTGGAACCCCTAATACAAGGTCAGGACCATTATCACTTTGAAGAGCTTGAATCATTTCTTGGAACTTTCCTTGATCTTCAACAACGTTTATTTCAACGTTATTTTCTTCTCCCCAAGCTTTAGCTACCTTTTCAAATTCTTGAACTTCATTAGTAGTAAAGTGTGACCAAACTGTTAAAGTTTTCTTTTCACCATCAGTAGTAGCTCCTTTATCATCCTTTCCACCACAACCAACTAAAGAAGTTGTAGCAATTACACCAGCAATTAAAACTGCTAATAATTTTGAACGTTTTACCATAATAAATTCCTCCCAAAATCTAATTTTAGATCTTTATATTTATAAACCCTTTTAGGTTTATTAACTAATTTAATGTTAATGTTTACAGGTAACCTTACCGGTATCGTTCCCATAAAATTTTATAAATTACTCCTATGCCATGATTCCTTCCACAATAGAAATAGAATTTTAAATTCTACTGCTTCATTAAAATTCGATATATCATAATTCACTATTTTCTTTATTTTATCTATTCTATAAAATAAAGTATTTCTATGAATATATAACTTATCTGCAGACTCACTTATTTTTAAACCTTCACTAAAAAATATTTCTATAGTCTTTATAAGATCATCATCCAATTTAGAAAAAGTATCATTATATTGTCTATATATTCTATTAATTTCTTTTTCTTCTACATTTTTTATCATTTTTTCTAAAAGCAATGAGTTTTCAGTATATATTTTTGATGGTAATTCATATTTTAAACAAATTTCTAAGTTTGCTTTAAGATGCTCAAATTTTTCTTTCAACTCATTATACTCATTAATGTTACAATAACTTATATAACATTTATCTGTTATACTCTTTTTTATTCCTAGAAGAATTTCTTTAATACTATCATTACTGATATCATTTTTACTTATTATAAGAATATATTCATCTTGAATGACCATTATACTCTCATCTTCTAAATACTTTTTCTCTATTAACTTTATAGCCTTAGACTGCTTGTCCTTTAAATAAACTAATATTAATTTAAAAGGCTTGTCTTTTATTACTTCTTTAAGAATGTCATTAGAAAATTCTTTCCCCTTTATTATATCTGATATTATTTCTTCTTTTGACTTCACTGCATTGCTTAACTCTTGTTCTAAGCAATATTTTAATAAACTAATACAGTTACTGTAGTTTTCATATGTTTCTAGCAGCAACTCTTCTGTTGGCATTTTTAAAATACTACTTACAATTTTCGAATTATTTCCTTGTAAAAAATTAGCTATTACAGATCCATCTTTTTCACTTATCTTGAAGGGAATTTGAATTTCTTCACTTATTTTTTGGAAAGAGTTTTTTAACCCATACATAAGCTTCCCCCATTATAAAACAATTTTATATTTTCTTAATCTCCTGAAATAGGTAACGTTTCCAGAAAATAATAAATTGTTTTAGCTTTTTTATTTACCTTTATCTTAATTTGATTATACTCTTGCAATCGTTTTTATTCAATAGTATTTTATCACAATTAGATGCATATTTTTTGTGATTTTTCACAAAATCTATTACCCATCCTTTATATATCAATATAAAAGGCTAACTAAAAAAATTCCAAAATTAATATTTTTAGTTAGCCTTTCACTCTATTTCATTTTTTTCATAGCTTTTTTCATATCATTCATCATATTTTTCATACTTTCCTTAGCATTCTCACCCATGTCCCCAACTTTATCTGCTAACTCTGATATTTCTTCTGCTATTTCCTGAGTCATCTTTCCTGACTTTACTTGCTTATATAGTCTTTTCATTTTATTTTCTATTTCTTCCATAACCATAATTTATACCTCCTAAATGAATATATCATTATATTTTGCTTTAAATTTAATTTTATACACATTAGGAGAATTTAATTATTGAATCTCCAGGTAAAAATGGAGTTACCACTAATCCGTTTTCAAAAAATATTATTATAAACAATATAATTATATGATTCATAATAAATGCATATAGTACATAATTCTTAATAAATAAAAAAACTACCATATTCATGATAGTTTTTTTATTTTTATATTATTTATAACTTCTATAGTAGCTAAACTACATGAAATTCCTAGTACTATTCCTCCAATTATATCTGATGGATAATGTACAAATAAATATAATCTCGAAAAGGCAACAAGAGCTGCAAAAAAATAAAATAAGTATCTCCAGTTCTTTATATAATACCCAAGTACCACAGCTGCGGCAAATGAAGATGCAGTATGTCCCGACGGAAATGAATATGATAAAGGTGCCTTAATTATTATTTCTATATCTGGAAAAGTTATAAAGGCTCTTGGCCTTTGTATAATATTTTTTATAATTCCTTCACCAATAATACTTGTTACAGCTAAAGCAATTAACATTGTGAATCCAATTTTTCTGTATTTTTTACTTATTAATAAAATTATGCCTATTACTATCCATACAAATCCTCTATCTCCTAGTTTAGTTATAAATATCATCATGGAATCCATTAGAGGACTTGAAAAATAATTTCTAATAAATCGTAATATACTTATATCTATTAAATTTATATACTCCCACATGTTTCCCCCATTATTTTTGAACCTATAATTTACTTCCCATATATAGAACTTCCCTCTATATTTTTTCTTTCTGCATTCCTCATATTTTCTTCTCTTAACTTACTTTGTTCATTTTTGATTAAAGCTATATCTTGTATATTATCATTAGAGTAATATAGCATATATTCATTACTATATGACTGCTCATCTTTTCTTATTCCTTCATTATAGATCTTTTTTATAGCTTCTACAACTCTAGTATCACCTTTAAATCCATTTACATCATATCCTTCAACAAAACTCCATACAGCAATTTGAGTTGCAAAATATGCTTCTTCTTCTGAATAAAGCTTTAATTCACTATAACTTTTGCTTGGATAGCCTGAAGCTAGTATTCCTGCTAGTTGCTTTGTTGCATATCCATTTTCCTTAAATGTTTCTCCCTTTGGATAAGACTTATCTATCTCCAAGCAATATCCTATTTGATTTGTTTCTACTTCCCTTATCATTTTTGCTTTAATATTAAAATTTTCATATTCAACTTCACCTACATAATAATTATCAGTTGTTATTTTAACTTCATTGTTAAGTTTAGTAGCCCAATAACTATAGCTCCAATTACATAATATTAAAGTTAACACAACAATAATTAATACATTTTTCCATTTACTTTTCATTTTATCCCTCCTACTAGCTGTCTCAATACTATTTTTATCAATTTACAGCTAAATATACTAATTAAGAGGGTTAATTTTTAACTCTTACTTTGCTAATAATCACCATATTATATGCATAATTACTTTTGTATTCACTAAAAATAATTAAGGTAGCATCAATTTATTTCTGATGCTACCTTAATATATATTTTACACGAATATTTAATTCTTTTTGAATTCCTTATTCATTTCTATAAGCTCTATTGCTATATCTTTTATAGTTTCTGCACTTATTAGTTGATCTTCAGCGTGCATTATTATTAAAGAAAACTCAAGCTTTTCACCATTTGCTTCCTTATGAATCAATCCAGAATGTGCATGATGCCCCTCTAATAAAAACCCTTTAGCCTCTTCTATTTTCTTTTCTGCTTCATCATAATTACCATTTCTAGCTTCTCTTATTGCTTCCATAGCTAAAGATTTAGCCATACCTACATTGCTTATAATTTCAAATGCAACTAATTCTAGTTCATTCATTTCTTATTCTCCTAACTGTTACATAGTTTCTGTATTTGAATTTAATTCTTCTTGTGCTTTCATAGCTGCCTTATTAGATGCTATAACGAAAGGTGCATAAATTAATACACTGACTGCTAGACACACAAATCCTACTACAAGTCCCATAAATACTCCACCAGTTCCTATAAACGGAATAAGTGGTCCTGGAGTAGTCCAAACAGCACCATAAGCTATAGGTGGAATAATCTTAAGCACTATTGCCCCATATCCAATAAGAACATTTACTATAGGTACTAATATGAATGGTATTATATATATTGGATTTAAAACTATTGGTAAACCAAATATTACTGATTCATTAATATTGAATAATCCAGGTCCTATAGATAATTTAGCAATATCTCTTTGATCCTTTGCTTTAGAGAATATGAATATTGCTATAAGTAATCCAAGTGTCATACCTGAACCACCATAGTTAGCAAAAGCATCAGTTAAAACCCAAGTTGTTGGGTATGGTGCACCCCATGCTGTTCCATTTGCTTGTGCGAAAGCTAGGTTAGCTGCATTTGGTTCAGCAAACATAGTTTCTCTTACTGCTGCTATAGTATTAGGTCCATGAATACCCATTATCCATAATAAATTTGATACTAAAACCATAATTACTACTGAGAAGATGTTATCTCCAAGTTTAGTTAATGGGGCTTGTAATACATTATAAATCATAGTATGAATTCCGCCACCATTAGTAATTTTACCTAATATAAAGTTAAGAATTGAGAAACCAACTGTTACTATTATTATAGGTAATAATATTTTAAAAGTTCTAGATACTGCTGGAGGTACTTGTTCTGGCATCTTAATTTCAAGTTTAGGACTCTTAGAAAGCCTTGATAAAAATTCACCTACTAATAATCCAACTATTATTGCAACGAATAGACCTTGAGGTCCCATGTATTGCATTGTAATACTTCCATCTACTGCTGATGGATACATTATAAAGAATACTGATACTGAAGTAAGTCCAGTTAATAAGTCATCTGCACCTAAAGATCTTGCAAGATTCCTTGCTATTAAAAATGCTATAAAGATTGCTAAAATGTTTAAAGATCCATTTAATACAGGTGCAAATATTGCTTGATAGTCTGCTAAATTAGGAATTAAATCTCCTAAGTGAATAAGTTTAGCTATAAACCCATCTGGATGAAGTAAAACATTATTTATTAATACCATTAATGAACCTGCCATTGTTAATGGGAAGGTTAAGATAAATGCATCCCTAATTGCAACAATATGTCTTTGTGCATTTAACTTTGTTGCAATTGGAACAAGTATTTTTTCCATGCTGTTTTCTAATTTCGTCATAACGCTCATTGTTTTTCCCCCTTATATTTTTTTTATTTATTAAACCTCTTGTTAAATTCCAAGAGTTTTTAATACTTGATCTAATATTGCTTTTCCATTCATTGTTCCATATAATCTCATATCTATAACTTCTACAGGTATTCTACCCTTAACTAAAGCATCTACTTGTGGTTTTTGGAACCTTACTTGTGGTCCTAATAAAACTATATCAACATTATCAATTACCCTTGAACATTCTGAAACTGGTAAGGCATCAATATTAATTTCTATTCCTTTTTCCTTTGCTGCTGCCTTCATCTTATTTACTAAAAGACTTGTAGACATTCCCGCTGCACATACTAATAAAATATTTTTCATAATAATTCCTCCTAAAATTTATTTTTAATATAATTAAAGTTCTTCTCCATTAGTTGCTATTACATTTTTATACCAATAAAAACTCTTCTTTTTAATACGTCTTAAATCCTTTTCATCTTTTTCATCTCTATCTACATAAACAAAGCCATATCTCTTTTGATAGCCATTAAGCCAGCTTAATAAATCTGTAAATGACCATGTACAATATCCTAGTAACTCTACTCCATCTGTTATAGATTCTTTGCAAGCTAAAATATGATTTCTTATAAATTCTATTCTATAGTCATCATTTATAATATCGTTATCTTCAAGCTTATCAAATTCACCTAACCCATTTTCAGTTACTAATATTGGTAGCCTATATCTGCTATTTATTCTTCTTATCCCTATTCTAAGACCAGTTGGATCGATTTCCCAATCCCAATTTGTTCTTTCTAAATTAGGATTTTTTATAGTTTTAAAATTTCCTGGAATTCCATAATCCTTAGATGTTCCTTTTTTTCCTGATGTATTTATTTCTTCAAAATTACTTATTCCATCTATGGAGTTTGCCTCTACTGTTTCACTTCTATAATAGTTTATTCCTATAAAATCAGGCTTTCCTCTTTCTAAAAGCTCTAAATCTCCATCTTCAATCTCTGGAGCTATTCCTTCTTTTTCATACCTACTTAAAGCAAAAGCTGGATAGTTACCAAAGCAATATACATCTAGCCACCAGTGACAGTTCATATCCTCAGCATTTTCTCTTGCTAAAACATCTTCTGGCTTACATGTATAAGCATAATTAGGAGTAAATGCAAAGCTTGGACCAATCATTCCATTAGATACATATTGCCTAAAAGATTCTATTGCCTTTGCATTTGCTAAACTTGCAATATGATTTGCTTTAAGCATCCTTTTATCATCTTGTATCTTTGGTGGATGTATTCCTATCTTATATCCTAAAAGTATAAATACATTTTGCTCATTTAAAGTTATCCAGTACTTAACTCTATCTCCATATCTCTTATAAAGTGTTATGCAATAATTATTGAAATCATCTATTATCTCTCTAGATTCCCATCCTCCATATAAATCCTGGAGATGTTGTGGTAAATCCCAGTGATATATTGTAATAATTGGTTTTATATCGTTAGCAATAAGCTCATTTATAAGGTTATCATAAAACTCTAAGCCTTTTTCATTTACCTTACCTCTTCCTTCTGGATAAATCCTGCTCCATGATATTGAAAACCTATAGGCTTTTAATCCCATCTCTTTCATTAAAGCTATGTCCTCTTTAAACCTTTTATAATGATCTACGGCGACCTTTCCATTAGTTCCTTTATAGGTTGTCCCGGGCAATTCAGTGAAGGTATCCCAAATACTTAATCCTTTTCCATCAATATTATAAGCCCCTTCAACTTGATATGCTGCTGAAGCACTTCCCCATAAAAAACCCTCTTTAAATTTATCTAGCTTTTTATGAATCAAGATTCCCTCCTCCCTTCTTGCTTGTTGATTATATTATATCTTAAAAAATACTCTTTGTAATCATTTGCATACCTTAAAAAAACACACTTCCAGCTTATATAATTTGTTCCATAAATATAACAAATTGTTTTAACTAAAATAAGTATTTAATATACTATTTTAATGTTTGTATCTATGAAATAGAACTATTAAATAACACCATATTTCTTACAATTTACTATCAAAGTTCTATAAAACATAAATATATAAAATTTATTTTTAAAATTATAAAGGATAGATGCTTTACATCTATCCTTTATAATTTCTATACAGCTTCCTGCCGATAGTTTCAATAATGTATAATGCTGGAATTTGTGTCGTTATATCATGTTCTCCATTCTTTTCTTCTTGAACATAATATCCAATATTTATATCGCATATTTTGGCTAAAGTCGAATCTTCATTATTAGTAATGCTTATCGATTTACATCCTTTTCGCTTTAAGTTATTCATATGCTCTATTACTGTTGGTGTTTCACCAGATACAGAAAATGCAATAGCAACATAATTTTCTGTACATTTAATATTAATTGGATAAAACGGATCATCTATATATATAGCATTTCGTCCTATTGCAGAAATATATCTTGCAGCATACTTTGATAGTATACCTGAAAAACCTATTCCAACAAAAATTATATTACTTGCTTTATCTAATACATCACAAACTCTATCTATCTTATCTCTATAATCCTTAGTTTGTGCTTTTTTTAAGAAATCTATTATCATTGATGTATTATCAGTTAAATGCTTTTCTTTTCCTTCTTCTATATACATCTTAAATTTTAATTTAAATTCTGAAAAGCCTTCACAATCTAGCTTTTTACAAAACCTTAAAATTGTAGTTGTAGATACATGAGCTTCGTTTGCTAATTCTCTTATTCTCATGTAAATTACTTTTTCACTATTTTTCATTATATAATTATAAAGTGATAATTCTAACTCATTTAAATTTTGTATTTTATTATAGCTAAACATTGCTCATCTCCTTTTCCTAGAAATAATCTTTTAATTATTTCTACATATATTAATATACATTAAATATTTATATTTTTTATTTTCAAAAGGCTGAAATCTATCTATTTAAGACTTCAGCCATGTAAATATAAGTATATTTTATTATACTTAAATATCTTCTCCTCTAGTTTCTATTATATTTTTATACCAATGGAAAGATGCCTTTTTCTTTCTCTCTAGGTTATTTTTATGGTCTACATATATAAATCCATATTGTTTTTTATAACCATTCAACCAGCTTAATAAATCGATAACTGACCATGCATAATATCCTTTTAAATTTATTCCTTCTTTAATTGCATTTTTTACAGCTTTTAAATGTGCTTCAATAAATTTAATTCTAGGTATATCTACTATTTCATCCTCTATAATAGGATCTTCATCTCCTAATCCATTTTCAGTTATATATATTTTTACATCTCCATATCTTTCTTTAAGCATTCTTAGTCCATCTAAAAATGCTTCAGGAGATATCTCCCATCCCCACTTAGTATATTTTTTATCCTCCATTTTAACTGTTCTATAAAAACCATCAAATGAAGGGTTTCCTGGTGCTCCTGTTGAATTTTCTCTATTTCTTTCAACTTCTTCATCTATATTATTTTTCATTACCCTTTGAGGCTGATAATAATTTAGTCCTATAAAATCATTTTTATCTGAAGCATTTTTAATTATCTCTAATTCTTCCTCATTCCAATCAATTTTAACGCCGTGCTTACTAATTATATCTACAACATATTTAGGATATTCACCTTTTAATATAGGATCATAGAACCAATGTGTATCGATTTCATTTGCATGCTTAGCTGCCAATATATTTTCTTCCTTATCATCTATACTAAATGCTGGAGAAAATACATGAGTAATTCCTATCTCACCATATTGTTTTAACTTTTTATATAAATCAACTGATTTCGCATGAGCTAAAAATACATTGTGGGTAGCTTGGAAATATTTATTTAAATCTCCAACTATAGCTGGTGGATGTGCTCCTGCCAAGTATCCTAATCCACAAAATACAACTGTTTCATTAAATGTAATCCAGTGCTTAACTCTATCTCCAAAAGCTTTATAACAAATTTCAGCATAATTTAAAAATGCATCTATAGTTTCTTTATTTGTCCATCCACCCTTTTCTTCTAGAACTTGTGGTAAATCCCAATGATATAAAGTTACAAATGGAACTATTCCATATTTTAGACATTCATTTATTATATTGTTATAAAATTCTATGCCTTTTGGATTTACTTCTCCAACACCATTTGGTAATATTCTAGGCCATGAAATTGAAAATCTATATGATTCTAATCCCATTTCTGCCATTAGCTTTATATCTTCTTTATATCTATGATAGTGATCTATTGCAATATCACCATTAGTACCTTCAAAAGTTTTTCCTGGAATCTTAGAAAATACGTCCCAATTTGAAAGCCCCTTTCCATCTTCATTCCATGCTCCTTCTACTTGATATGATGCAGATGCTGCTCCAAATAAGAAATCCTTTGCAAACTTCATTTATTTCTTCCTCCCATTTATAAAAATAAGCTTAATTTTATTTCAATATGTTATTTTACGTGAAGTGTATAATAAAGACTCATTCCATACTTTGATTTTGTTTTAAATTCTGATTTTAAATAAGATTCTAATTCATTAGCTGTTAAACCTGTTTCTGCTGAATAAACTATTTTTATTCTATTACTATCATCAAGCACTGTAAGCTTAACCTTATCATCTTCAAAATTATCAAAGAATTCTCTTATAAATTTCATTTGAACTCCGTTTATTTCTACTTTATACATATCCTTGTCCCCCTACATTATTCTTTTTATAAACTAATTTTACAATATTTTTTTTAATAAAACTTATTTTTATAAATTAATAAAACAAATATCATTTTTTATAATTTGTTTTATTTTTGTAACATATTGTTATATTCATTGTAGCAACATTTTCCATAAAAATATACTCTTAATTTTATGAAACTTAATCAAATTTATAAATATATACTTTATACATTAAATATAAAATAATATATATTTATAAATATTACCTAAACCACCCCAAGTATACTTAAAATATTTTAATGTAATTAGTTAATAAAAAAGAGAGTTATAGAATTTTATAACTCTCCATTTTCTATATTTTAATTATCAAATAAATTTCCACCTAATCTCCACAAGCTAACATCATAGCCCTCTTCTTTAATAATTTCAGATAAATATTCTAATGTAACTTGATCTGCATACCATACTTCATGTTTAATATTTTCTTTATCCCTATAATTAAAATATAAATATTTGCTTTTATCATCTCGCTTAGCTTCTATGTTATTTTCAATTAATATTTGTTTAGCTTCAATTTCTGATACTGATTTAGTGTCGCCATTATCTTTCCAATCAAACCCGCCAGTTGGAATTGCAAAACTTTTTTCACCAGGAACTACTTTCATCTTATCTATTAACTCTTTAATAAACTTTTGGTTTGTTTTTTCTCCAGCTGCACTAAAGCCTCCATGCAAATTATAACACATCATTACATATGTAGGTCCCTCAGTAAAGTTAAGCTTATCTATAGGCGCATTCGGCTCTAAAACTACTCTTAATTTCAAATTATTATTTAAAGCTTTATTATATAATTGATTTATAAATAATATATAATTTTCCCATAATCCCAAATCATCTTTAATTTGCTCATAATCAATTTCAATACCATCAAATTCATATTCTTTAGCTAAATCAATTATATCACTAATATGCTTTTCTCTAGATAATTTATCACTAAGCAAAATATTTAATATCTCTTTGTCCTTTAGTGAAGATGTACCATCATCATTAACTACGTCATTTACAATAGTTATATATTTTTCATAGTTATATGACTTTGTCTTATCATAATATACTTTTAATTTTTCAGGAATAATTAAATCGTTGTTTTGATTAAAATTAACAGCAAAGTATGAAATACTACTCAACTTATCATTTAGCATATTTATTTCGCTATCTACATTTAAGTCCCAATAAACTATCCATGAAGATAAATTATCTATACTTTGAAAAATATCATTATTTTTCTCCTGAGAAATTATATTTGGACTCTTAATAGTACTATCTTTATTTAATGTCTTTTTTAAGAAGATAGCTCCAACTAATAAGATAACAATTCCTATTAAAATAAATTTTCCTTTATGTTTGTTAATATTCATTTTTACCTCTTGTTTATAAATATTTTATAAACCAATTTATAACCTTATTAAAGTATTTCTTTACATTGTATTTTATCAGATCCACTCCTTTTAAAGATGAATCGTATAATATTGTATCATTTATGTCAGATATCTTAAGCTTTTTAAATACTCCATCATATACATCGTCAGCTATATTTCTTTGACTATATCCATATTCTCCCCATTCTGATTCTAGATAAATACCACCTTCATTTGTATTTCTGACTTCTAATCCCTCTACTATAAGATTTCCATCTAAAGTCAAATTAAGCTTATTATCATTTATATTTATATCTATTTTTTTACTACCTAACTCTTTTATATCAATATCATCAATACTCTTGTCATCATTTAAATCTAGAGAATATAGTATTTCTTCATTTCCATTTAAGGTTTCTATAACCTCAATATTATTATTAACAAGCTTAACGCACAAACTATTTTTTAAATCATCACTTGTTCTAAAATATATAGCTTGAGAACCTATAACATTTCCATTTAACTCTGATGAAATTTTAAAATCTTTATACTTATCACTACCTAATAATTTAATAAGCCCAGTATCTTTTGGCAATGATGTTAATATTATAGTATCATCAATAAATTCTGCTTCTCCTTTTATTTCTTGAAAATCTTTTGCTTTTTCTTCATCCCCAACAATAAAATCTATATTTTCTTTAGTATCATCCCATATTCTCATTAATAAATGATTAGTTGACCAATATGCTTGCGGCTGTATTCTTGTTAAATCGTAAATGGAGCTCTCTCTTGTATTTAAAGAATAACCTTCTCTGTTGAAATTCATGTTAAATAATTCTTTAATCCATTTGCCATTTATTAAACTAACCTTATCATTTGTTCCAAATTGTCCTGTATTTGAATGCATAAGAGAATATAAATTTGGTACATTTCCAATCTCTTTAGTATAAATTTTTGATAACTCTTCATAATCACTATTAATACGATCTTCCATTTCACTATAAGTTTCCATTGGAATATTATATTCATCTCTTATAAAGTCCATTAAATAATGGTTATAGTTTCTATTGATTGTATCTGATAGCTTTGAAAACTCCAGTGAAGTTAATTGACCTAAATATTTATTATCTTTATCAAAAACATTTATATACTCAAGTCTATAACCATTGGTGCCTAGTTCCCAATAAGAACTATCAACTAATTCTAATAAATCCTTTGGCATTAAAAACTTAGGATCATTTTTTGCAAACTTATCTGCATAAGTAAGCATTGTAGCCTTATAATTATATTTTTCCATAATCTTTTGTGAGAAAATAGCAGTATCTCTTCTACCATCTTCAAATAATAAAAATAATGCTTTATTTGGTAGGCTTTTTCCCTCAATATAATAATCTAAAATATCTTGTTGTGTTATTGTCACATAACCATTATCCCGTAAAGCCTTTATTTGTTTCTCTAAAGCTCCAGTGCTTATTAATGTATCATTTCCTGTTCTATCTACTCCAAAATATGATACAGCAATAAACCCATTATCCTCACTACTTACTACTTCATTATAATCATAAGGCTTATATTCTGAAAATGTAAAAACCGCCTTTATAATTATTATCAATAATACAAATAATATTATTCCTTGAAATGTTCCTCTTAAAATCTTTATTCTATCTTTTTTCTCAGGAGAAAATCTTTTATTTTTCACTTTCAATTCCTCCCTTTTTATTAAATTTCTTTATAGCTTTTTTTTGCTCTTTTTTTCTTTTAGCTTCTATATCACTCGGAGTCATTCTTGTTCCCCATGTTGATTTCCAAAATGTTACCCAAGCTATAGGCATTTGCCAAAGTAATACAACTTCATAGTATAAACAAAATAGTAGCCCAAATATCCAAGTAGTACTTTTTCTAAAGAACATTTGTGCAAAGCTCATCATCAAAGCCATCATTAACACACCAACAAGAAAAGTTGTTGGAAACACCTTTTGAAATATCGGAACATAAATAAGGTTATATACTACTACTATTGGAGCTGCTAAAGGAACAAGTAGGCCAATATAAAAGAATAGTGACATAAATGGCTCCTTCTTCCACATAAACTTTCCACCTATAATAGATTCTCTAAGCCAAGATCTTTTCCATCTCATTTGTTGCTTTAAAAATACTTTATACTTATTAGGTACTATCGTTGAACAAATAGCCGTATCTTGATAGCTAGTTCTATGCTTGCTAAGGACAAAATTAGTCATTGCCCTATCATCACCAAATGTAGCTCTTTGACCTAAGAACTTTTGATTTCTCCAAGATTCCATATTGTCAATTATTATTTGTTTCTTGTAACATGAAAGCGGCCCTGATAAACATGTAACTGCATCAAAATAAGCTTCCGCTGCCTTCATTATTCTAAAAGCAATATAATATCTAACTGATTGCATCTTAGTTAAAGTATTAGTATATGTGTTGGCAACATCAGTTCTACCAGACACTCCTCCCATTTTAGGGTCTTTAAATGGCTGTACTAAATTAATAATTGCAAATGGATCTAAAAAGCTGTCTGAATCAACAAATACTACTAATTCATGTTTTGCATTTAATACTCCTGTGCATAGTGCTTCTCTTTTTCCCATATTCTTTTCTTGTACAATGTATTTTAATCTTTCTTTAACATCAAATCTTTCTTCTTTTTTTAATTCTTCTACTATTTCTTTGATCTTTTCTACTGACCTATCATGTGAACAATCATCTACCACTATTACCTCTAATTTATCAATAGGATAATCTTGATTAATGCAACTTAAGATTGTTCTTTGTATCCATTCCTCTTCATTAAAACAAGGAATTATTATCGTTACTCCTGGAGTATAACTAGTATCTATAGGTACCGGTTTATATAAGGCACCGAATAAATATCTACTTAATAAAAATACAGCAGCTATAATACTATATAAATAAATCCACCTGTTAAATTTAAAGTAAATTATACTTTCTGCCCTCATCAGAATTATAAAGATGCTTATAAAAAATAATATTAAACTTGATGTAAATAAAAAATATTTATCTTTTTTTCTATTCGAATATTCTGATAGTGTTTCTAAAAACTCTAGTCCACAAAGTATATTTCCATTCTCATCAATTGTATCTCTAACTTTTTTAGCCTCTATATTTACCTTCATTTCATATCCTTCAGGCATGGCTCCAGGTAATATTTTAAACTGTAATTTTACTTTATCTGCTTCACTAATTATATTTAATTGTTCTTTGTCTTGTAATTCTAATAGCATTCCTGTAGTAGATATATCTATGGACTTTGCTATAAATGTTATATCACCTTTCGAACTTTTGCATCTAATCTTAATATCAGTTTGCATTAGATATCTTATTCCTGCTTTATTACCATCAATAAATGCAGTTGAATTATCTTTTCTATCACCTAATATTTTTTTCCCTCTACGATCAGTCCCATTCCTTATTTTTTCCTTATCTGGAACATTAGATAATAATCTTCTATCTCTTCGAGGTCTTAAAAGAATATCATTGGTTATTTCTGTGTTACTTTTTTTTCTTCTGTAGTTAAACCTCACTCTTCAAACTCCTCTTCTTGTACTTTTACTTTTCTAAATAATCACTTAGCTTCGCAATTTTATACTTCGTTCCATACACTCCATTTTCATTATTGGTAAGAAATTTATCTAAAGCTTCTGCAGTATAATAGCTTTGATTATTAAAATGCATTATAACTATGTTACCCTTTCCTTCTACTAACTTAGGTTCAATTGCATCTAAAATTTCTTGTGAAGAAGCACTTTCATAGTCGTGTGTAGAAATATTGGCACCGACTGAATAATTGTATCCACTTTCAAATACTGCTTCTAATCCTGCTTTTCTTACTAATAATGTTGGTGGTCTAAAATACTGTCTTAATGAATCTAAATCACCTATAACATTTGACATAACCTCATAAGACTTTATTAATGATTTTTTTAACTCTGCCTTATTAGTATCTAACAGCTCATGATTATAGTTATGACTTCCTATATCATGACCATTTAATGCAATAGTTCTAAGCAAATTTGGATTAATGTTAGATATACCACTATTAACATCTGAATACTTTGCAATAGTAAAAAATGTTGCTTTAACATTATGCTTATTTAAAACATCCAATATTTCATTTACTATCGGATCTCCGCCCCAATCATCAAATGTAAAAAATATAACACTTTCACCATTAGTGTCTATAGTTCCAGTCCTATCAATATTTAGCTTCTCATCATCACTAAAATCTTCTAAACTAACATCTTTATTTCCTATATAGTTAGTATTTATCATCTTTAAAGCTTCCTCATAAGATCTCATTTTCATAGATCTAATGTTAGTTACAATATTATATCTTCCAAAATTTGATTGACCTTCAAAATTACTTTGTATATTCTTCAATGGAACTACTGAGTAATTTAAAGGCTTTTTATCTAATAAATATGTCTGCAGTTCATTACTATATCTATGAGCATAACCATTTTTTACATAGTTCTCTGTTAGTAACTCAATCAAATTTGGAACTACATTATCATCTTTAAACAAATCAGAATCTAATCTAAAATATACTATTTCACCTTTACTTAATGAAAGATATGAATTTACATTAAAATAGTCTTTTATAATTTGCTCTGCATTCATATCTTTGTATTTGTGTATAATCGGCGCCTTTGTATAAGTAATTAATTCATAATTTTCAAAACCTTTAATACTACTTATTGCAGATATTGCTTCTTGAACTTTAGAATTCGAATAGCCATATCCAGGCATATATGAATTAGTTAATATACCTCTCTCTTTTAATAACTTATCCACTTCATATATTTCTTTACATATTTCTTCAGAAGTCTTATCTAATAAATTAGAGTTAACTGTTATTCCGCCATTTCCAATTTCATGTCCATGTCTTAAGATCTTTTCTATTCTATCTGGATAGTTTATTATTTCATTTTTAGTAACAAAAAATGTTCCTTTTGCATTATACTTATCAAGACTTGCTAATACCTTATCTAACACCATCTCATTGCTTACTCCTCTAAAGGTATATGATAAAGCTTCTTGAGTCGTATAAAATCTTGAAACTATAGGGGAAATCATCCCATTATTTTTATCTATTAACTCTTTAAAATTAATCTCATCCACATTATTTTTATTCTCTTCATAATTATCATTATTAATACTATTGTTATCATTCATATTTCCTATTGTTGTATCATTCAGCTTGTTATTATTTAATAATTCATTGTGTTTTTTAATACTTGGAAATTCTTTTATCTTAACTGCTAATTTTTCTTGCTCCTTAATAGCTTTTAATACCCATTCTACTATTTCAGTAATATTTCTTTCCTCTTCTTTATCTACTGTGTTTTCTTTTATACCTGCTTCCTTATCTATAGCTGGCTTTTCTTCTAAAATTTCTTTATTATATTCAAAATCATTAAGAACCCCATCTAATTTTATAGATAAAATAGTTCCATTTAATAAACCTTTTATATACCCATAAGCTTGTTCATAATTCTTAAAGCTTTGATAACTTAAATAATGATCTGTATTAACAACATATTTATTTCCCGCTGCAAAAGCAGAAGCTAGTATATTATCATTATAAATTGTTGAATTACATTTCAATAATTCAGGAGTTGTATATGTAATAGTCTTTAAAATTTTATTAGTAGTAGAAAAATCTGAAATTAAATCTTCTTTTGGCAAGTTTTCCATATTATTAATTTCTGAAAGCGTTCCACTTCCTATATCATGTCCACCTTCTTTAATACTTTCAACTATACTAGAATCTTCAGCAGCTTTTATTCCAGGAATAAAAAAAGTAGCCTTAACATTATATTTATCTAGTAAATCTACTATTTGTTGCATAGTTTCTTTATTATTAATTCCTTCAAATGATAAAGAAATTATATTTGATTTAGTATCTATATTTGTTATAACTTCTGATTTTTTTGTAATATCAAAATTTTTTAATGCATCACTAATTTCCTTTGATGCATCATATCTATTTTTTTTAACAATATTCGGAATTACTCCATTAGTATCTATGTTGTAATTTTTGTATATATAAACTCCTATAAAAGTGCTAAGTATTAATGCTCCTATAAGAATACTAATGTATTTTTTCTTCATTGCCTTCTCCTTACTTATAAATTTATATAATAATTATACTTATTTTATATATTCTTTATCATATTAAACTCCTTGAATTTCCCCCATAATATTCCTAGTATTAAACTTTTCAATTATATATACATCTTCCAATATATATATTTTTATACAAATAAATCTTATCAAATATCTTTTTATTATACAAATAATATTCTATAAGTGTATATAAATTTAACACATAAAATTCTTTATTATTATATTAATATTATAAAATAAAAAAAGCACCTAACTGGCGCTTAAACTAATTATATATATCTAACATATTTTTTATTCTTTTAATAAGTTCTTGTCGTATACTAATAGGTTCTAAGCATTCACATTTATTACCAAAACCAAGCAAAAGATTGTATCCAAAATCATCATTAATAAATGGAAAATCTATAAGTAATTTATTATTTTTATAGGTCTTAATATTTTCCTCACCACAATGCTCTATCATTTTTTCTCTAAGGGATTCGTCCACTAAAAGTTTTATCATAATAATATTTTTTTCTATGTAGTCCCAAGAACCTAATGATCTTAAATTAAATTCCCTTGTAATAAAGCTTTCTTCAATAACCTTAAGTTCTGAAATACGAGATAGCTTAAACACACGAAAATCTTGTTTTGAAATACAATACCCTTGTAAATACCAATTTAATTCCTTTAATATCAACTGATAAGGCTCAACTTTTCTGTTACTCTTTTTGCCATTACTATCAAAATAATTGAAGATTAAAATCTTTTTATCATTCATAGCCTTTTTAATCTCTTCAAGATTAGTTTTGAAATCTTTATTTCCTATCCATGGAGTAAGATCAATAGAAACTTGATTTGATTTTAACTCTACCTCTTTCATATGCTCCTCTGGAAGTAATGCTTTTATCTTTGCTAAAGTGCCTCTAATTTCCTCCTTTGAAAAGGTAGATGATATACTACTAAGACCTATTAAAAGCGTTGCTATATCCGATTTGGTAAAAATCTTTTTATCTATCTTATACTCATCCATAATTCCAATCCCACCATTAACTCCAGGATATGTGACTATAGGAACCCCGGCTAAACTTATCGCTTCTATATCTCTATATATAGTTCTTGGTGTTACTTCAAACATTTCTGCAAGCTCTGATGCACTTATCTTTTTACGTTCTAGTAATATCATTATAATTGATACAAGCCTATCTATCTTCAATTGAAATCACCTCTTATTTATCATCCCATATTTAAATTTATTTTATCATATAACCATGACATAATGATGTCATGGTTATATGATAAAATAAATTTACATTGATCAATGAGTATTGATAATAAAAATAACTTAAAAAGGAGAATTAAAATGGAATTAATACAAGAATTCATTAGAGTAATAAATGAAACGAATAGGATTGCCTTAGCAACTAGTGTAGATAATATACCAAATGTTAGAATAGTAAACTTTTGTAATAACCCTCAAAATAAAGGTGTTGTATACTTTTCATCCTTTAGAAGCCATCCAAAGACATTGGAACTTTCACAAAATAATATAGTAACATTTACAACAATCCCTTTATCACTTGAAAGCAGTGAGCATATTAGAGTAAAGAATGCTACAGTCAAAAAAAGTAATTTAACAATATATGAATTAAAGGATGAGTTTACAAAAAAACTACCAGGCTATGATGATATAATAGAAAAATTTGGAGAAATGTTAGATGTTTATGAAATTAGTTTTAATGAAGCTACTGTAGTTTTAGACCTGGGTAAAGGTGGCAAAATAACTTTATAAGAACACTCTTATAATTTTACAACGGAGTTTTTTCTATTTCTACTCACCGCTAGAAGCTTTCCGGAACCACAGGTCGAACCTATGGTATTCTAAATACAAAAATATGGAGCTGTTACAAACAGCTCCATATACTTAATGCATGATTAATACTCTTAAAATTTTGAATTTAAAAATCCTTTAAAATATAAATTTAAATATTATATTAAAACTTAACGTATGTTAAAAATTCACTTTTCTCTAAAGCATCTATAACTTCTACAAACATTTCACCATTTTCATATCTACAAAGATTACATCTAGTTTCCTCTTCAAATCTAACACTTCCATCATATTCATCATATCCAACGAAAGAAAGACTCCCTGATGTAAAGTAAGGTTTTCCAGCAAAAATTCCTTTGTAAGGATGATGTGTATGTCCAGAAAATATACCCTTAATCTTACTTTTATTAATAATTTCTTCAAACTCTCTATTAAAACTAACAGATGGTAAATTAAATTGTTCTTTTAAAAGATGATGATGAAGCATGAGAATTACATCCTGTTTTGAAGATTTCTCTAATTCATTCTTTAGCCATTTACATCTGTCTAAATTTATAATTCCATTACTATTATGATATTCAGAATTATCAAAGCTTATTATCTTAAGATCTCCTATTTCCATAGTAGTATTATAAGGCTCATCCTTTGATTCTTCATTAAACCATCCTTTATAAAACTCCTTTTTATTATCATGATTTCCCAATGTAACGATATAAGGAATTTCTCCAAATAAACTATCTAAGTTTTCTTTTAGACATCTGTAATCATCACTTTTTCCCGATTCAACTAGATCCCCAGTAATCATAATAAAATCTAAAGTACTTTTATCTACTTTTTCTAATACTCTTTTTATTTGAATAATTGGGTTAGTCATATTATTAAAAATTGAATTATATCCAGAATCCTCTTTTTTATATTCTCTTAAGAAATGAACATCTGATAAGTGTAAAAATATCATGCTACACCTTTTTAACCTTCTTTTTTCTATTCCTTATGCTAAATATAACCAAAGCAACTACTGTAGCTACATACGGAATAGATGCTGTTATTTGTGTTTTTAAAGATGTATTTTGAAGTACATTTCCTGCTGCTTGTGAAAATCCAAAGAATAAACTTGATAATAATACTCCTATCGGATTTGATCTTCCTAAATTATTTGCGGCCATGGCTATATATCCACGTCCTGAAGTTATATTTTGTATAAATAAAGTTACACTTCCCATTGATAGTAAAACTCCGCCTAGACCACATAATAAACCTGATAAACTTATTGTAAGGAATTGATATTTTTCTACTGGAGTTCCAAGACTTCTTGCTGCTTCTTTATTTATTCCTATTGCTCTTAATCTATATCCTAAAACTGTTTTATATAAAAATATATGCATTCCAATCGCTAGTATAAATGCTAAATAATCAATTATTGTTAAACCTGAAAGCATCGTTCCAAGTACTGGTATATCCTTAACAAAAGGTATGTCTATCTTTGTAAGACTAACTAAGCTTGGATCAGTAAATACTCCTTTAGTCTTAAATATTATATAAAGTAAATATGTAGTTACGCCACCCATCATCGTATTAGTCGCCATACCAACAACAACTGGAGAAGCCTCTAGCTTAATGATACAAAAACCAACTATTGCTGAAACAATCATTCCACTTATTGCTCCTGCAAGGATAGATAAAAATACATTATGAGTATAGTAATTAGCAACAATACTAAAAAATGCTCCTGTTAGCATAGTTCCTTCCATTGCAATATTAAAAATACGAACTTTAGTACATATTGCTGCTGCAAGAGTTACTAATAAAATAGGTGTCATCATACGAATAGTAGAGTTTACTACTACTGCTAAATAATCTATATTCAATTCCATTTTTATTGAACTCCTTCCTTAGTTGATATATTTTTCTTTTTCTTATACCACTTAACCACAAACTTTGCAGTAATTAATAAAGTTATAATTCCTTGAATAATTGTAGTTACTTCTGATGGCACTCCCATACTTCTTTCTATTGTGCTACCACCTGTTGTAATCCCAGCCAAGAATATAGCACTAATTAAAATACCAATAGGATGATTGCTAGACATTAATGAGGCTATAATACCTGTCCATGCATATCCTGGAGATGTTATCATAGAGTCTACATAACGATATCTTGAACCTAAAACCTCACAAGCGCCTCCAAGACCTGCTATAGCTCCACTTAACATTAATACAAAGTACATCATCTTTGTACTATTAATTCCACCATAATTTGCAAAGTTTGAATTTAATCCTCCCATTTTGGCCTTGTATCCAAAGCTTGTCTTCTTCATGATAAATAGTATTAATAATACTACAATTAATGCAATTACAAATCCCCAATGTAATGAATAACCCTTAAATATCTTGGGTAGTATTGTATCTGTTAACTTTTGTGTTTGAATAGCAGAAGAATCTACTGCTAATGGATCTTTTACTACATATGTTGTAAAATATGATGCAATATAATCTGCAACATAATTAAGCATAAGAGTTATTATAAGTAAATCAAGCTTAAATCTCTCACTTAAATAAGCAGAAAGCATTGAATATAATATCCCTACCACTGCCCCTGTAATAAGAGCTACAATTACAACAAATACTGCTGGTCCTGGGCAATTAGCAGCCACAACTGCTGATGTAAATGCTCCTAAAACCATTTGTCCTGCTGCACCAAGACTTGAGTATCCAGATCCCCAAGCTAAGGCTCCTGCAAGACCAGCAAAAATAATAGGAACTGAACGTGTTAAAGTAGTTGTTAAATAGTACAGTGAACCGAATCCACCTTTAAACATTCCTATAATTGCTTCAAAAGGATTAAATCCTGAAAAAGCAATAATTACTCCACCTAATATTAATCCAACAACTATTGCTTGTAATGGATGTTTTAATGGTTCAAATAAAGTAATAAATTTACTTTTTGCTAATGAACTTTTACTTTTCATTTGTTTTTCCTCCTACCATTAAAAGACCAAGTCTTTTTTCATCGATACTTCCTCTTTTAAATTCTCCAGCAATTTCGCCTTCATAAATAACATAAATTCTATCACTTAAGCTCATTATTTCGCTTAATTCTGAAGAAACTAGTAAAACACTATCTCCATTATTTCTTTTTTCCACAAGTTGGTCATGAATAAACTCCATAGCTCCAATATCTATTCCTCTTGTTGGTTCACATGCAATAAGAAGCGGTGTGTCCATAGCAATTTCTCTTGCTACAATAAGTTTTTGTGCATTACCACCTGAAAGTTCTTTAATCTTTTGATTAGGCGAATCAGCTTTCACAAGGAATTTAGAAATTAATTCTGTTGCGTGGCTTGTAACCTTTTTAATATTTAATATTCCTCTTTTTGAGAACCCATCTTTATCTTCAAATCCCATTAAAGCATTTTCTGATAAAGTAGCTTCTGGTGCACTTCCCCAGAAATATCTATCTTCTGGAATATGTGCAATTCCTGCATCCCTAATTTCCATTACCTTTTTATTTGTAATATTCTTTTCATTAAGTATTACTTCTCCTGAATCCACGTGATCAAGACCAGTTATACATCTTATAAGCTCTGATTGACCATTTCCTGATACACCTGCGATACCTACAATCTCGCCCTTTTTTATATGTAAATTAATCTTATTTAATATTTTCTTTTGGTGTTCTCCATTTAAAGTTAAATCTTTAACTTCTAATACTAATTCATTTGTCTCTTTATCTGGAATTACTCTTGTTAATATTTGTCTTCCAACCATTAGATAAGATAATTCTTCTATGTTTGTATCCTTTTTAAGTTTTTCTGCTACTACTTCCCCAGATCTCATTACTACAACTCTATCTGAAACTTCCATAACTTCATTTAATTTATGAGTAATAATAATTATACTTTTTCCTAGCTTAGCTAATTGTTTCATTGTTTTTAAAAGCTCGTCTACCTCAATAGGAGTTAGAACTGCTGATGGCTCATCAAATATAATAATATCTGCATTTTGATATAGAATTTTTAAAATTTCAACACGTTGTTGAAGTCCAACAGGACAATCTTCTATAATAGCCTTTGGATCAACCTTTAACATATATTTCTTAGAAAGTTCTTCTACTACTTCAATATTCTTCTTGTAATCAAAGAACACTCCATTTTTAATTTCATTCTTATAAACTATATTTTCTGCAATTGTCATTGAATTAAAAAGCATGAAATGTTGTTGAACCATTCCAATCCCTTGTTCCATAGCATCTGAAGGATTATGAAAGTCCATCTTTTTTCCATTAATATATATTTCACCTGAATCTGGTCTTTCTAATCCATAGAGTATTTTCATTATTGTCGATTTTCCAGCTCCATTTTCACCTACTATAGCCAGAATTTCACCCTTGTTAAGATTTATATTTATCCCATTATTAGCTAATACATTTCCATATTTTTTAACAATATTTTTCATTTCTAAAAGCATAATAAATCTCTTCCTTTCTAAGTGGTTTCAAGCATAAAACAAGGGCAAAGCAAACTGCTAAAGCCCTTAACTAAATATAATATATCTATTATTTTATTATCTTGAAGCTTCTTCAGGAACTTCAATTGAAAGCTCTCCTGATATAAATTTGTCAGCTGTTTCTTTTCCTACTGAAATAACTTCATCTGTTATAACATCAGTATTTCTGTAATTCATATTTTCTGGAGAAACTCCTACAACTCCAAAAGCACCTTCTTTTAATCCAAGTATTTGTGCTCCACCTTTTAATTCTCCTGCTAAGAATTCATCAACTACAGTATTTACACATGCTGCTGTATTCTTTATTAATCCACCAATAATATGTTTATTATCAGCTGTTGTTTGGTCAATGCTTAATCCTGTTGTATAAATAGGTGTACCTTTCTTTTCTAATTCAAGAGCTGCTTGATATATACCTGAATTTGCACTAGCAGAAACTCCCCCAAATATGAAATTTGCTCCTGCTGCTTTTTGTTGTAATGCATATTCATATGCTAAGCTTGTATCATTATAAGAGTTTGTATAGTTATACATAAACTTTGCATTTGGATTAACAGATTTTACGCCTTCTGCAAAACCATATCTATATTTATATGTAGCTTGTGATTGGAATGATGAGACATATCCATATAAACTTTCATTTGGAAAAGCTGTTGCAATCATAGTTCCAAGTACATAACTACCTTCTGCTTCATTAAATCCTATACTTGTAACCTTCTCATTAGAAGCTGTTGTATCTATAACCGCATATTTAGTATTTTCAAATTCATCTGCTGCTTCACTAAATGGATCTGCTGCTTGCCAACCAATACCTATTATTAAATCATAACCTTCATTTGATGCTGCTCTTGTATTTTCTTCCCAAGCAGCTGTGTCTGTACATTCAATTGATGTCCATTGGAATCCATACTTATCTGCTGCATCTTTTAATGCATTATAAGCTTGAAGAATAAATTGCTCTGTTCCAATTGTGTCTGAAATCAATGCTACTCTTAATTTTGAATAATCTCCGTTAGAAAATGCGTTTTCAACTGATGTACCATTAGCTGATGTAGAGCATCCTGCAAAAACAAGAGTTGACATAATAAATAATAAACAAATAGTAAATTTCTTCATGATTTTTTTCATAACTCATCCTCCGTATTCAACTTATGCCTTTATTATAATAATTGTTGAACATAAAAAATATGACATAGGTCATATTTTTCGAAAAAACTATATATTCATATTATTTTTATCAAAAACGTTCGTGATTTTCAACAGGATATTTTTTACACTTTGCTTTATTATTTAATTATCTAATTAAAACCTTTAGACTAATTGAATGCTAAAGAACCTTATGATAAAATATTTATTACTTAATAATATTATATATTTGGAGGTCTTATGGAAAAAATTGAAAGTAACTCTCTTTTTAATAAATATGTGAGTGAAACTAACATTTTAGATATATTTTCAAATGATATGATTGATAAAATGGATTTTTTCCATTTCAATAAAGGTGATATATTAATAAATGAAGGTGAATGTTCGGATTATTTGTTTTTTTTGGTCAGCGGGAAAATGAAAGTCTTTTCTCATTCTAGCTCTGGAAAAGTAATGTTTGTTTCTCATTTTAAATCCCTACAAATTTTAGGAGAAACCTGCAGCCTATGGCAAAAAGCACCTACTGCTTCAGTTCAAGCTACCACTAATGGATACTGTATAGGAATATCTCTTATAAGATATAGAGAAATTCTTTTAAATGATGTGAAATTTTTAAGATATACTTGTATGAACCTTGGCGAGAGGCTTAGCTATATGAATAGTAATACTTGTATCACTATGTTTGATTCATTGGAAAATCGTTTAGCTTCATTTATACTAAAAAACTCTAAAGATAATATTTTTCACTATAATTTAACTGAATGTGCTGAACTTTTATGTACTAGTTATAGGCATTTATTAAGAGTTCTCAATGCTTTTTGTAATAATGGTAAGTTAAGTAAAACAGGTAAGTATTATAAAATATTAGATGAAGAGTATTTTATAGAAATTGCTTCTGATTCTTATGATGTGAATTCTTAAATATAATCTACAGTAACTATATTTATATCTATATTACATAGCATTCAAAATATATTCTTCTTACTTATACGAGAGAATAACAAATTTACATATTTATTATTTTATGTTACTAGAAATTGCAATTTCTAGTATATTTTTTTCAAACTTGACAGCAATCTCATATACTATAAACTTTCAAATATATTATTTAATTATATACAACTAAATAATATATTTCTACATTAATAAGATATATTAAATATCGGAAATTATATTTATGATAACGCTTGTATGGAATTCCTTCATACTTAAATAGAGAACGAAGGAATTCTATACACCTATATAACCTCCCCTTGGAGAAGCTAATGTAAAATAAAAAGGATTTATCTTTTATTTAAGTCTAGTAACATATGATCAATTTATAATATAAGTAATTTCACCTCTACTCGCTACGACATACACGAAATCCTTGATCTGGCCCCTTACCATTTGCATCGTACTTTCCTATGAAAGAAGACTCGCAACAGATGACATCACCAATCCATCCGCCCCCTTTACAAACTCGGGTTGAGATACTAGTAATATCAAAGCTTTTATACCAATCCCAGCACCATTCCCTTACATTACCTGACATATCATAAAGACCTAATTCATTTGAATTCTTCTTTCCAATTGATTTAGTTTTATTATTGTTTTTTTCTATAGCAGGCCAGTTCCAGTCTCCTGCTAGATATTCATCTCCAGCATTTCTCCAATTCCATGCTACTTCATCTGAATCATTACTTCCGCTATATGTGTAACTCTTACTAAGTTGCCCTCCGCCCGCTGCATATTCCCATTCCTCTTCTGTTGGCAATCTATAACCGTTAGCTCCTTCATTAATTGATACTGTCCACTTTATATCATCATTATTATTCTTATTATTCGGATCTTTTTTATTCTTATCTATATTGTAATATGGCTTCAATCCTTCTTTTATGCTCCTTTTATTGCAGTACTCAATGCAGTCATACCAGCTCACCATTTCTACAGGCGAATTCTTTCCTTTAAATTGTGATGGATTACTTCTCATTACATCAATCCATTCTTTTTGAGTTACTTCGTATTTCCCAATATAAAAGTTCGATATTGTTACATCCTTCCCATAATAATTAGACTTTGTATTAATGAAAGTTCCACCTTTAACTAATACAAGGTCATTAGGTTTTGCTTGTGATTTCACTCCCAAAACAACCATTATTGTAATTGTAAATATAATCAATAATTTTTTCATTGATATATCTCCTTTAAATTTTCCTTTAGATAATATTTAAGTAATATGCAGATAAGTATTTCTTTTAGGTATATAGAATAACAATTCAAATTTATCATATATATTTCGTACGATAAGAATCTATATTAGCCTAATAAAAAGGCTTATTATATGAATGTATTAGTGCAATATTTCGGAAAATAGAGTTGTAATTTGATTCGTTATTTTTTTGATTTTACCTTAATTAATAACTTTTGCTTATAATATTAATTAGCCGTAGCAATCAATAAAAAGCATTCTTAGTAACTCTAAAAATAGTTTGTTAACAATAAATTTCCTATTTCTAGAAAGGCCATTACCACACTGTTACATTAGCACTTCCGCTACTTTGGTATCCTTCTGTTGCTATTACTTGGTAAGACCAATTAGAGCCTAGACTCATTCCCTTACTTCCCCATGCATCAGCATGATTTTTCATAGTTATAGAATTATTAGTACCAAGTGATCTTTTTGATTGCCTAACACTCCAGAATTGTTGGAAAGTTGCAGTACCATCTATTGAAGGTGCATTATATCTAGTAGTTTGGTATATATCATATGTGCCTCCATCACTAGTTACAGTACCCTTATAATTTCCTGTAGGTCTATAAGTTCCCCAGTTATCAACAACATAATATTCTATAAGTGAGTTTCTTGTCCATCCATATAGAGTCAAATATGCATTGCCAGAAGGTTGAAACTGACCAGCATTATAATTTGCTACTCTAGTGTATGATCCCGAATTCCATCCTTTACCAACAACAAAATTACCGCAATTTGACCATGTAACACTATAATTACCGCCTGAACCATTAACAGGATTTACTGTTCCACCGCCATCAGTCCAATTTTGCCAGTAGTCTGTAGCTGCCTGTGTTGTTTTTACGTTTACAACTGAAAGCGCAAGTGTGCAACACATCAATGATGATAAAAATAATTTTAATCCTCTTTTTTTCATTATTAAATTTCCCCCTAATTATATTTATTTAGTTACTTTAAAAACCAAAATATTTCTATTTGTTGCTACTCACCTACATACTACTTGAATATTACCTTTTATAATTACTTTTTTTATATTTTACGTCATTTTCTTTTCAGTAAATTGCTTTTCCTATGTTATTACATGAACTTCTAGATCACATCCTTTCTAAAAAATTTTCTTTGTCTACTAACAATGATACTCTCAGTAAAAAATAAAAGTTTTCTATCGTCATATAATAAAATAACAAATTCAAATTTGTTATTTACAATCACAAAATATTTATATTATATATTCATTTATTTTATTCATCATAATTCGTTTCCACGGAACTAAATTAATTTTTAAAGTTATCATTCAATAAGTATTCTTAATTTATATATACCTAAAAAATATATATCTACTCATCTCCATACTGATCAATCCACTCATATGCAATTCCCTCTAAACTTACAGCTTTAAATCCATTAGGCAGAACATAAACTTTATGCTCCTAAAAACATTGGATCTCTATACATTAGAAATGATATTACAATTGAATCTTTGATTCACGATGCTAGTCATGAATCAGGTATACGTACAAAAGTAGAAAATGTAATTTTTTATATATCTTTAGGAGGGCTTGCGGAATTGTGGAATTGTGGAATTGTGGAATTACTGAAGAAACTTTAGTCTAGTCAAATACACTATAAAAAAAAGAGTTAAGCAATTATCTTGCTTAACTCTTGTATTTATTTCACTAACTTAACAACAACCTCCGCATGAGGAGTGTTAGGGAACATATCCTTAACTGTACTTTGGACAACTTTGTATCCTGCATCTATTAAATCCTTTAGGTTTTCTACTAAAGTTTTTGGATTGCATGATACATAAATTATTTCCTTAGCATTGAATTTAATTACATATTCTAATGCTTTTGGATGTACTCCACTTCTTGGTGGATCTAGGATTATGATATCCGGCTTATCTTTAACAGTTTTTATTATTTCTGCAACATCACCTGCTAGGAACTCGCAGTTATTTAAATTGTTTAACTTTGCATTTTCTTTTGCTGCTTCTACAGCTTCTTCTATAAGTTCTATTCCAACTACTTTTTTAGCGTTCGAAGCTGCAATTTGACCTATAGTTCCTGTTCCACAATAAAGGTCAAAAACAACCTTATCATTTGATTCTCCCATAAAATCTCTAACTATACTATAAAGGCTTTCAGCCCCCTTAGTATTAGTTTGGAAGAATGAAAATGGTGATATCTTAAATTGTAAACCTAATAAATTTTCTGTTATATAGTCTTTTCCAAACAATAAATTTACTTTTTCAGGTATTACAGCATCTGAAAAGGAATTATTTTCAGTGTGTAATATAGATACTAAATTTCCTTTATAAGTTTGTGATTTTAGTAAATCTACATACTCTGATAAGTCAAAATCTATTTGCGTCGTAGTGACTATATTAACCATTAATTCACCAGTATTTATTGCTTTTCTTATAACTAAGTGTCTTAAGTAGCCTTCTCTTTTCATAACTCTATAATAAGGTAATTCCTTATCCTTAAAATAATTTACAGTTTCTCTTATTATAGTTCTAAAATCTTCATCAACTATTAAGCACTTATCAACAGTTATAATTCCAAATGATTTTCCTTTCATATGCATGCCTAAAGTTAATTCTCCACCTTTTTCGAAATCTCCAAAGGTAAACTCCATTTTATTTCTGTATTCCCATTGTTCCTTGCTACCTACAACACCTAAATACTCTCCCATAGGTATATTAGCATCTTCAAATAATGCCTTAACTTCTTCACTTAGTAAATCTAATTGCTTATCATAAGTTAAGTTTTGTGATGTACAACCACCACAAACTCCAAAGTATTCACAAGATGCATCTATCTCATAATCTGCTCTTTCATCTACTGATAAAAGTTTTAACTCTGCAAATCCTTCTCTCTTCTTCTTTACTCTACCACTTACCACTTGTCCTGGGAAAGCACCCTTTACATATATCTTTTTTCCTTCTAAAGTGCCTACTCCAACGGATGGAAATTCTGTTTTATCTATTTTAACTTGTACTGTACTTCCTTTTCTCATGCTATCTCCTAATTAATGTTTATTTTAACATTGTTTTTTTTCCTATAGTTCTTCCAAGCTTTGTTGATTCACAAATTGTGCTATATAGAATATTAGTTATTACATATATTATCAAGAACATTGGTTGTCTTTGTGCAATGTAAAAACCTGCGAATTTTAATAAAAAGTCAAAAACTAATAATAAAAGTAAAGCTAATGCTATAGCTACTATTTGATCTATAGTTGCAGCTAAAAGTCTTTTTATAAACTTAACTGCCTTTCCATCTTCTTTTACTTCTTCATTATTTACTTCTTCGTTATTTACTTCTTCGTTATTTACCTCTTCGTTATTTACCTCTTCATTATTAATTATTTCATTATTAGCCATTCCCTCTTCATTATTCATTACTACATCTTCTCTATCTACCAATTTTATATCCTCCTAAATTAAAAGTTAAAGTATGTACTATTTTTTAAAATCATAGTTTTTAGAATCTAATTTGTATAATAAGAAATCATCCTTTATCGTTATTGTTTCTACTAATCCATTTACATTTGTTTCTATAGTTCCATTACTATTTTGGTTTACAACTATATCTTTTATTTGATTATCTAATTCTGAGTAATCTCTTTCTGGATTATTTGTCATAGCTTCTGAAAATAATGCTATGGATGTTTCTTCAAAATTGAATTTGTCTTCAGTTTTTATTTGGTCCAAATCTAACTTAAATCCTATCTTTAGATTTAAGCTTCCACTAGCCATATCTGCCCCATACATCTTAAATCCATAATACATACTTTCCATTCTATTTGGTTCAGGATTTAAATTGTCTATATATATATGGTTATCGTTAATTGTTTCTCCATTTTCTTCTGTAACTTTTTCTTCCTTAGAATATTCTAAGTCATAAAAAGTAGCCACCTCTTCTATTCTTGACATTATTTCATCATTTAAAATAGTCACTTGGTCTTTTGTATAATCTTCTGCCCATACACCTTCACCTATAAATTGCTTTTCTTCAACTTTAGGTGGTTCTTGAACTGTTTTTGCTTGTTTATCATTTGAATTTCCGCTACACGCCACTAATGATGTAGCCATTATTCCGCTAATTACAATCATTAAAAATTTTCTTATCATAATAATCCCCCCTAGGATTTTTTAATCTTATGTATTTATAGTTTCCTAAATCCAATTTATTATAACACTAAAGTGGCTATTTTAAAAGCCTCTGTCACATAACTGCCATAATAGCAAATGGACAAAGATAAATTTTCTCTGCCCATTTTATTACTAATTATTTTACAACTTGTGATACTATTATTGCTATTCCAATTAAAGCTCCTGCTAAAAATATAGCTATTGCTATGTTCCCCTTCTCTAATTCTTTATTAAAATCAGCTGGTATTATTGCATCAAATATCTTGTATCCAATTACCAATACCAATATTCCGACTGCCCCAAATAATAAACTTAATCCTAAGTTCATAAGTGTACTTAAAACTATATCCATATCCCATTCCCCCTTCAATTTAGATAGTTATATAATTAATTTTATCACAAATATCAAATCTATAATATAACATATTTTATAATTTATAGGATTATATTGTTATTTTATCTTTCATCTTTTCGAAAGTCTTATCACCTATTCCTTCTATATTTTTCATTTCATCTATTGATTTAAATCCTCCATTTTTTTCTCTGTACTCAATTATACTTTTTGCCTTAACTTCTCCTACTCCATTTATTTTTTGAAGTTCTTCTAAAGTGGCAGTGTTAATATTAATGACTCCATTTTCTGAAGTGCTCCCATTATTAATATTTGTATTATCATTAACATTTGCATTTGATAAGTTATTCTTATTTGGTATAACTATAAGTTGATTATCTCTTAATTTATCCGCTCTATTTATTTTCTCTATGTTAGCCTCATCAGTTAGCCCTCCAGCTTTAGTTATTAAGTCCCTAATTATACTTCCTTCACTTATTTCATAAACATCTGGATTAACAACTTCCCCTTTTATTTCAACAACTATCATTTTAGTGCTTTGGGGAGATTTATTTTTTCCATTTACTTCTTTAATAGGCTCTGCACTTACTTCTGCACTATCCTCAGCATGAGATTCTTCATCTACAAATATATTTTTCATATATTCATCTTTAAATACCTTAGATTTATTTCTTCCATACAAGATAAATGATGTTAATATACATATGAAGACTAGTATAATTAATACTATATTTCTCTTTGTTAAAAATTTTTCCATTTTTTTATCCATAAATCACCTCTAATTGATAAATCTTTATCTTAATTATTAACTTTTTATTAACATTTTAACTAAAATTTACTTAATTATTCATAAAATATAGAATGATGTCCTTATTTCTGATAAAATATTTTTGTCTATATGTAATAAGTTTATTATGGGAGAATTAATATGAAAAAATTTATGAGAAAAATCTTCCTATTCACTGCTTTTATATGCAGTGTTTTTGCTGTAAATGTAAAGGCTACTGAATTACCTCAAGTATATTCTGAAGGTGCAGTATTAATGGATGGAAGAACAGGTAAGGTTATTTATTCTAAAAATGAGCATACTCAATATGAGCCTGCCTCAACAACTAAGGTTATGACAGCATTAGTTGTTCTAGAAAATACAAAGTTAACTGATAAAGTTACTATTGGTGAAAAACCAACTCTAGTAGATGGATCTGCAATTGGTATAGCTAAAGGAGAAGTTTATACTGTTGAAGAACTTATGCTAGGCCTTTTATTAGAATCTGGTAACGACTGCGCTGAAGCATTAGCTGAACATGTTTCTGGATCTAATGAAGAATTTGCAAAACTTATGAATGCTAAAGCTAAAGAGCTTGGTGCATTAGATACAAATTTTAAAAACCCAAGTGGTTTACACGAAGATGGGCACGTTACTACAGCTTATGATTTAGCACTTATAATGAGGGCTGCTTATCAAAACGAAGACCTTGTGAGAATTGCGCAAACTGAATCTCACAAATATGTAAATCATCCATTTTCTGATGGTAGTGAAAAATGGGCTACAAATAGAAACCAGCTATTTAATGAATATACTCCTTATTATTATCAATATGCTTATATTGGTAAAAATGGATATACTCCAGAAGCAAATCATACATACACCGCTACTGCTATGAAAGATGGACAATTTTTAGTAGCAGCATTATTAAATGCTACAGATAAGGATAACTTTTATACAAATATAGGTCCGTTATTTAATTATGGATTTGATAATTTTGAAACTATAAAGCTTATCAATAAAAATGATGTGCTTGATACATATAAAATTAATGATGATATATCTATCCCTTTACTGGCTAAAGAGGATTTATATTATACTAAATCTAAATCAGAAGGAATACCTTCATATACTGTAGATTATTCAAAAAAGGATATAAGTAAGAAAAATATAAATAAAGGGGATATTCTTTTAAAAGCTAAAATAAATATTAATGGAGAAACTATATCGTCCTTAGATTTGGTAAGTGGAGCTAATAGAGAATATAATAGTCAGGTTAAGATAAAAGAAAAATTGTCTAATTTAGTAACTACACCTAAATTTATTGTCATTGTTGTAGTTGTAGTAGTTATTTTAGTAATTCTTATTAGATACTTATTTTTATCTATAAAAAGAAAAAATCTTAGAAGAAGAAGACCTAGGTTTAAATAAGCTTGAAGTCATAATAAAAGAAAAGTGTGTTGTAAAATGATTTATAAGTCATTTTACAACACACTTTTCTTTTATTAGTAAAATATACATTGTAGTTACTTTTATATATAAAAAAGTAACTACATCTCTGCATCTAAGTGCAAATTTAAAAAGTAAAATGTAGTTACCTTAATTTTAAAAAAGATAACTACATTTGTATAACCATATATTACTTTAAATATTCTATAAGCTTTTCTATGTCCTCTGGAACTCTTGCTCTAAGACTTAATTCCTTTTTAGTTCTTGGAGATTTAAAATCTAATCCATAAGCATGAAGCGCTTGCCTGTTTATAACTTTTCCATCTTCTTCACATCCATATAAAGTATCTCCCCAAATCGGATGTCCTAATGAACTTAAATGAACTCTTATTTGATGTGTTCTCCCTGTTTCTAACAAGCATTCAACTAAATCTGAATCGTTAAATCTTTCTATAACCTTATAATGAGTTATACTTCTCTGTCCTCTTTCATCAATAACTCTTCTTATAGTTCCTTCTTCTTCTGGCCTATATATCGGTAAATCTATAGTTCCTTCATCATTTTCCATATGTCCGTGCACAACTGTAAGATATCTTTTTTCAACATTATTTAAAGTCATTTCTTTAGATAATTCCATATGTGCATATTGATTTTTAGCTATAATAATAAGTCCAGATGTATCCATATCTAGTCTACTTACAAGCCTAACAATGCACTTTTGATTACTTTCTTTAAAATAATGCATTAAGGCATTAGCTAAAGTACCACTTTGATATCTTTTTGTTGGATGAACCACCATATTAGGTCCCTTATTCACCACTATTATATCTTCATCTTCATATACAATATCTATTGGTATATCTTCTGGATCTATATTTTGAGTTTCTTCTTTTACTAAATCGATTATCACTTCTTCATTGTTTTTCAGAACATAATTCATTTTTACAGCTTTATTATCTACAAAAATCCTTTTATCTATTGAAGCACTTCTAATTAACCTAGATGATAATCCTAGTTCCTCTTTTAAAAATTCTCTAATTTTTCTTCCTTCGTATTCTTTTGAAACAACCGTTTTTATAGTACTCATTTTTCCTCCTAGTAAAAAGGAGCTGTCGCACATTTCTACAATTTACATTAAACTGCTTTCTGCGACAGCCCCTTTTAGTTTCCAAATAAGTTATAATCTTTACCTAATAATATTACAACATCATATTGTTTATATTCTGATTTGCCTATCTTTTCAAACTTTTGTATACCTGTATCATTTTTAAGCAAATCCTTCAATTCCTTATTATCTGATTGAATTACACTTTTCTCTACATTATCAGTATTTCCAACTTCTACATTTGCATATCCAAGAGAAAGTAAACTATCTTTTGCACTAGATGCTAATCCATCAATTTTTGTTCCGTTTAATACTAATACTTTTAGATCTTCTTTATTTATTGAAGTTATAACTGGAGCTGATGAAGAGCTTTCTGCTCTTAATGCATTTATTAAATCTCTATTTGTATCTTTATCGGCAATCAAGAAAGATTCGCCATAAAGATATTCTGATTGACCTTGAAGAGTAGTCATAACTATATTCTCTGACTTTAATCTCATAATTTTCATACCAAGAGAAATTAAAGTCTTAGCTGGAATATTAGTTTCAACATTTTCACTTATAGCTTTTAATATTTTTGGTGCCTTAAAAACTATACTTGGGCTTAAAGCCTTATCTACAACCTTACCAATAAATTGATGTTGGTTATTGATTCTACCTAAATCCCCTTCTTCTCCTCCACTTCCATCATTATTTTTTCTCCATCTAAAGAACTCTTCTGCTTTTTTACCATCTAATTGAACAGTTTCTCCAGCTTTAAAGTTTATGTGAAGATCTTGTTCATCATCATCATAGAACATATCTTGCTCTATATACATTTCTACGCCACCTAAAGCATCTATTATACTTCTAAAGGCATTATAATCTACTTCAACTATATAATTTAAATTTATACCTAATAAATCCTCTACATGTGTCTTTATCTCATCTTCCCCACCTATAACATATGCAGCATTTATCTTCCAATACCTTCTATATTCACCAGTGTCTAAATAAGCATCTACTTCAATCATAGTATCTCTTGGTATAGACACTATATGAACCTTCTTAGTATTAGGATTATAATTTAAAACCATTATAGTATCACTTCTTCTACCAGCTTTATTTTGATTTTCTGTATCACCTACATCCATACCTAAAATCAAAATATTTACAGGATCTTTAGATGATACTGGTGCTACTCCAGTACCTAAATTATTTGTTTTTAATCCTGACAAGAAGTTAAATATATATATCGCACTTCCAAGTATTAATACTAATAGAATTGTTATTATAAATGTTGCTATTCTCTTTCTTTTTCTCTTTTTCCTTCTAGCTTCAATTCTTTTTCTTTTAATTTGGTCATCTTTAGAAGGTCTTCTTCCCTCTCTATTTTCCAGGTTTTCTCTCCTACTCCCCATCCTTTTAATTCCTCTCTGATTTTTTTCATAGTTAAATAAATTCAGTTCTTATTTATTTAGTAATAAATAATTTCTAGCTTTTATACTATTTATATCAATAGGAAACCCTTTATCTAATAAATATTTAATAGTATGAGTTAATCCTTGAAGAAGGCCTTTATCTAAATCAGCAAAGCTTTCTTTTCTAATTAAATCTACTCCTGGAAAATTTCTACCTGGCTCTATCATATCAGCCATATAAATAATCTTGTCTAGATTACTCATATTTTCTTTTCCCGTAGTATGCCATCTCATAGCACTTAATATTTCTTCATCTTCTATTTTAAAAATCTCCTTACCTAATATTGGTGACACAATACTATGCCATAATTCAGGAGTTTTTTCTTCATCATATGATAAATTGATATTATTTTTAGCCATGATATCCTTTAACTCATAGATAGTCATATTTTTAGCTATATCATGAGCTAATGCTGCTATTTCAGCTTTCTTTTTATCTACCTTATTTATTTCAGCTAATCTTATTGCTGTTTCAACCACACCTAAAGTATGTTTATATCTACTTTCAGTTAAATGCTCTTTAAGGTAGATTTTCATTTCTTCTTTACTAAGCATATATCTTCTCCTTAAATATCGTTATAAATTCATCTCTCTTTAATATTTTCACAATAATCATAAATATTATTTTCTTTAATAAAATCTAGAACTCCTTTAGGAATAAAAAAATCAATTCTTTTCCCCTCTTTAATTCTAGATCTTATCATAGATGATGAAATTTCTAAGTCCATTATATCTAAAAAGTTGATACTTGTGTTATATTTTTTCTCAATTTCATTCTTTTGTAATTTTAATGACTCTTTGTCATATCCTGGTCTATTAAATACTACTAAATTAGAAGTCTTAAGTATTCTATCTGGATTTTTCCACTTTTCTATATTTATAAGACAATCAGCTCCAGTAATAAAGTATAATATATTATCAGTAGATTTAAAGTTTTCTAAGGTTTCATAGGTATAACTAAAACCTTCTTTTTCTATTTCATAATTACTTATTTCAAAATCCTCATAACTTTTTATAGCTTCTTGAACCATTTTATACCTTAAAGGAGCCTCTAATATATACTCATTTCTTTTATGAGGTGGGCTCCCTGCAGGCATAAAAATCAATTTATCTAAATTCAATTGACATTTAGCTTCATATGCAATATACAAATGTGCTAAATGAATAGGATTAAAGGTTCCTCCTATTATGCCAATCTTTTTCATAAAAATTCTCTATTTACTAGGTATTTCTATCTTAGGTTTTTTTGAGGATTTTTTATATAGAACTATTTTGCTTCCTATAGCTTGAATTCCTTCACAATCAATCTTCTCACATATATAATTTGATACTTCTCTAGCTCCTAAACCACTATTTTCAAGTACCTTTATCTTAATAAGTTCTCTTGCTTCTAAAGCTTCAGTTAATTGTGTTAAAAAAGCTTCCTCTACTCCATTTTTACCAACTTGGAATATTGGATCTAAGTTATTTGCAAGCCCTCTTAAATATGCTCTTTGCTTTCCTGTTATCATTATTTATCCTCCTATAAAATATACTCAAACTCAAAATCGTTAAGTCTTACCATGTCTCCATCTTCTATTCCCATTTCTCTTAACTTATCAAATACACCTTTGTTTCTTAGTACCTTATGGAAATATCTTAATGAGTCAGCATCATGGATATTTACTGAATTTAATAGTCTATCTACAAATGATCCATAAACTACATATACCTTGTTATCATCTTCTCCATCTTCGATAGATACATCATATGTAAATCTCTTTTCTTCTTGTACAAATCTTTCTTCGTCACTGATTTCTAAATCCTTTATTGGAATTTCTGAAAGCATTCTACCTGCTTCTTTAATTATTTCTTCAACACCTGATTTTGTTGCTGCAGACATCTTATATACTTTATCAAAGCCTAGTTCATTTACTTTTTTCTTAAAGTCTTCAAAAATTTCTTCGTCATAAAGCATATCTGTTTTATTTGCTACAACTATTTGAGGTCTATCCCATAGTTTAACTGAATATTTCTTAAGTTCTTCATTTATCTTAACGAAATCTTCGAAAGCATCTCTACCTTCTATTCCTGATATGTCTACTACATGTATTAATAATCTAGTTCTTTCAATATGTCTTAAGAAATCTAATCCTAATCCTACACCTTCAGCAGCACCTTCAATTATTCCTGGTATATCAGCCATTACAAAAGCATTCATTCCTTCAGCCTTTACAACTCCAAGGTTTGGCTTTAATGTTGTAAAATGATAGTTTGCTATCTTTGGTTTTGCTGCAGTTACTGTTGAAAGGAAAGTTGATTTTCCTACATTAGGGAATCCTACTAATCCAACATCTGCAAGTAATTTAAGCTCTAATGTAATCCATCTATCTTCACCTGGCATACCTGGTTCTGCAAAGTGTGGAGCTTGCCTTGTTGGTGTACAGAATTTGCAATTTCCTTTTCCACCTTTTCCTCCTTTTGCAATTACAAAAGTATCATCTTTATGTGAAAGGTCTGCTATAATCTTATTAGTTTCAAAATCCCTGATTATTGTTCCCATAGGAACTTTAACATGAAGATCATCTCCATCTTTACCATAACATTTTGAACCTTCACCTTTTCCACCAGCTTCAGCTACAAACTTCTTTTTATATTTAAAGTCTAAAAGTGTAGTTAAACCTGGATCTACTTCAAATATTACACTTCCACCTTTTCCACCGTCTCCTCCATCTGGACCTCCAAGTGGAACATATTTTTCTCTTCTAAAAGACACACATCCGTTTCCACCATCTCCAGATTTAACGAATATCTTAGCCTTATCTATAAACATAAAATCACCCATCTTTCTTTAAATTATTTATAATAATATAAACACTTACTTACTTTATATTATCTCACTATTTTTAATGTTTATTATATCATGCGCAAATTAATTTCTAATCCATTAAATTAATGGACAATTGACAGTGTACAATGGGCAAGTTTTATTCATTGTCAATTGCCCATTTTTTGTTCTTACAAAATAAAGCACCCTAAAACAGGGTGCTTTTTAGAAAAAATAATATTATTCTGCTATTTCTTCAACATTTACTGGGTAAATGCTAACTTTCTTTTTGTCTCTACCCATTCTTTCAAATCTAACGATTCCGTCTTCTTTAGCAAAAAGAGTGTCATCTCCACCTTTACCAACATTAGTTCCTGGATGGATCTTTGTTCCTCTTTGTCTAACTAAAATGTTACCAGCTAAAACGAACTCCCCGTCAGCAGCTTTAACTCCTAATCTCTTTGATTCAGAATCTCTACCGTTCTTTGAGCTACCTACCCCTTTTTTGTGGGCAAATAATTGAAGGTTCATTATTAACATACTATTGCACCTCCTCTTTCAACATTCTTATATATTCACTGTCTTTTTCATTTCCCAAACTCAATTTAAGAGATTGTATCAAGCTTTCTATACTTTTTTCAAAAGTTAAAAGTAATACTTGGCACTTCTCTATATCCTCGTTATTAAGATTAGATAAGTCTATGTGTAAGAAACCATCATCTATATCATACTTAACTTTAAGCTGCAGTACTTCTTGAATACCTATTAGGGTACTTTGAGATAATACTGAAACCGAATTGCAAATCATATCATAAGCATCTCCGACCTTCTTCATTTCAGCTCTTGATAAAGCATGACCTTTTATCTTAAATCCAAGGCATAAATTATCTTTTTCAAAAATCTTTACTTTAATCATAATAATTAAGCTTCGATTTTTTCGATTACTAACTTAGTGTATGGTTGTCTGTGTCCAGTTTTCTTTCTGTAGTCCTTCTTTGGCTTATACTTGAATACTGTAACCTTCTTAGCTTTGCCTTGAGCAACAACTTTAGCAACAACCTTAGCACCTTCTACAACTGGTGTACCAACTTTTAAAGCATCACCATTTGAAACTGCTAATACTTCTGTTAATTCAACTGTTGAGTCAACTTCAGCGTTAAGTTTTTCAACGAATATTACGTCTCCTTCTTGAACTCTGTATTGTTTTCCTCCTGTAGATAATACTGCGTACATTAAAAACACCTCCTCTTATTACGGTCTCGCCAACCGAGGTACAAAGCTCTAAACTTTGTTTATATAAAAACCTCATATGTGCGGTTTAACATCTGATATTGTATCATAATATTATGTTGCTTGTAAAGAAGTTTATTCATATTTTTCATAGCCACTTATTCTTAAGTTTTTTATATTTTCCTTTTGACTATTAAATATAAGTGGTTCTATTTTATATCCTTCGATTCCATCCATAAAATTCAAATAAATTTCTTTATTTAATGAATTTATATTACTTAAAAATGAAAAAATATCTTCTTTTACCATTTCTTCATAATTACTATCTAGTTCTATATAAAATGAATTAATAGAGTTTTCTTCTTCACCTTTAATTATCTCATTTCTTATCAACTTTTCTATATATGATAGCTTTAAAACATATCCTTCTTTATTACACCTTTTGCAGCCTTCTTCTAAATATTCATATATTGATTTCCCTCTTCTTTTTCTGGCTATTTGAACAAGGTCTAGCTCTGTAAAAGGGAAAATTTTCATATTACCTTTATCTTCTTTTAAAGCTTCCTTTAAAGCATCCATAACAAAGGCTTTTTGTGAAAAATCCCTCATATCAATAAAATCTATAACTATTATTCCACCAAGATTTCTAAGTCTAATTTGTCTTCCTATTTCACTAGCCGCTTCTATATTTGTTTCTAATATAGTTTTATCAAAATTTCTGCCTTTAATATTTTTAGATGAGTTAACATCTATAACGTACATAGCTTCTGTTTTATCTATTACTATATTTCCTCCACAATTTAAAGCCACTTTTTTATGTCTTAATTTTAGGATTTCCTTTTCTATTCCATAGTAATCAAATAGACTTCTCGTATTATTAAACTTCTCGATGCTAACTTTATCATTACCTTCTAACAATGATTTTACTTCATTTAAATCTTCTTCATGATTTAAAATTATTTTACATTCATTGCCTAAGTTTTCTCTTATTACTTTATTTAAAATAATATTTTCTCCATAGACTTTTCCTAGCTTTAAACTATATCTTAATTTTTTTATAATTGCTTCTAGTTCTGATAAAAGACTTACTTTTTCTGATAATAAATCTTCATCACTTGCATGAACTGCTTCTGTTCTTATTGTTATTCCATATCCATCTATATTGTTAATAGCCCTTAATATTCTTTCTTTTTCTTCTGTATTACTAATTCTCTTGGAAAAGTTAATTTCTCTTCCTCCTAAAGTTAAAACCATAAATCTTCCTGGTATGCTTATATTTTTACTTACTTTAGCACCCTTATTGTTTATTGGCTCTTTTATTACTTCAACTAGTATTTCATCGCCTTTTTTTATTCCTTCACTTTTAAGTTCATTGCTAAAATACATATATGCCTCTTTTTCTAAACCAATATCTACAAAAATAGAATTGATAGCGGGCACTATATTTTTCACTCTTCCTTTATATATCTCGCCCATTTTAGGTCCTGAAGAGTGCTCCTCCACGAAGCACTCACTTAAAATTTTATTATCCCTTATAGCAATTCTTAAAAGCGGCTCATCTCTTTCAATGAAAATCTCTCTCATAAGATACACTTCCCTAAATACATTTATATATCGGTATGTACTTATTATCTTTCAATACATACATTTCTTCTCTCTTTATATCTATAAAAGCATCCTCTAATATTTCAGGAATATTGCTCTTTATATACTCTGCCACTAAATCTGGTGATAAATGTTCTCTACTTCCTGATGATATTAATATATTTAAAATTAACTCATCATTGTTTATCCAATGCTTCATTTCTTTTATCATTGTCTTTAGATTTACTTCTTTTTCACCTTTTTTACTTTTCTTTATAGTAGTCCACTCTGACTTATTAATAAGCTCTTCTATTTTACTTTCAACCACATTTGAATCGCTACAAAGCATCTTTATAGTAAATCTAGCTGCATCTACTAAAGCCATAGTTTGAGGTAATTTCTTTTCCCCTTCTTTAGTTATAACTTTTCTTGCATTTAAGAACTTAATTCCAGATGCTGTCTTAGCATTTAATCTATCTATTATTTCTTTTTCTTCTAATTCTTCAACTAAAACTATATCCATATATTCAGCATCAGAATAAACTCCAACAGATAAGGGTTGTGCTATAGATAATGCCATATGTGGATTAAATCCCTTTGAGTACTCCATTGGAAGATCAGCTCTTCTTATTACTCTTTGTATTGTTCTCATCAAATCTAAATGAGATATAAATTTAACGCTAGATTCTTTAGTAAACTTAATTACATAACGCACCTTCAAAACACTTCCCTTCTTTAAAGTTTACATTTATTCCACAACCTGTACATCCTTTTCTACAATTTTGTGTAAGCTCTGCTCTTTTTGCTTTTTCATTTTCTACTTCTAGATATTTTCTGTTTACTCCAATATCTATGAAGTCCCATGGAAGTATTTCATCATAGCTTCTATCTCTATATACATAGAAATCTTCATCTATATTACATTCTTTCATAGCTTCCATCCATATATCATAATCAAAGTACTCTGACCATCCATCAAACTTAGCTCCCTTTTCAAAAGCTTTAATTAAAAGATCACAAGTTCTTCTATCTCCTCTTGCAAATACAGCTTCCATAAATGAAGTCTTTTGTTCATGATAGTTATAGTGTATAGCTCTTGACTTTATTGCACCTTTTACTGCATCAATCTTTTGCCAAACTTCATTTGGTCTAGCCATAGGAGCCCATTGGAATGGAGTAAATGGCTTTGGTACAAGTATTGAAGTACTTACTGTAATCTTTAAGCCCTTTGCTCTCTTTTCTTTAGGAATTCCATAGTAAACGGCAGCCATCTTTTCTGCAAGTTCACCTATACCAGCTGCATCTTCTATTTCTTCATAAGGAAGTCCTACTATAAAGTAAAGCTTTATAGTGCTCCAACCTGACTCAAAAGCACTTTTAGTCGCTTCTAATATTCTTTCTTCTGTAAGTCCTTTATTTATAATATCCCTCATTCTTTGAGATCCAGCTTCTGGTGCAAAAGTTAAACCCGTCTTTCTAACCTTTTGTATTTCTTTTATTAAATCAACAGAAAAAGCATCTACTCTTATAGACGGAAGGGCAACCCCTACATTTTTACCACTATGTTCTAAAATTAAATTGCTTACAAGACTTTGTATATCTGAATAATCACATATACTTAATGATGCTAAAGATACTTCTTGATATCCAGTTGCATCTATCATCTTTCTTGCTTGGTCTAATAATGTATTGGTAGTCTTTTCTCTAACTGGTCTATAAATCATACCAGCTTGACAGAATCTACATCCATTTGTACATCCTCTTGAAGTTTCTAAAACTACTCTATCATGTACTATTTCAGAATATGGAACTATCATATCTAATGGAAAATCTACTTTATCAAAATTATTAACTATTCTCTTTTTAATTTTAGCTGGAACATCTTCAAACTTAGGCTTAAACTCTTTTATAGTTCCATCTTCCTTGTATGTAACATTATATAAAGAAGGAACATAAACACCTTCTATTTTTGCTATTTCTCTTAAAAACTCTTTCTTTTGTCCTTTTCCCTTGTACTTCTTATATACATCAAGAACTTCATTCATGACTTCTTCACCTTCTCCAATTTCAAAGAAGTCTACTATATCATATAGAGGTTCTGGATTATATGCACAAGGACCTCCAGCCATAATTATCGGTTCTTCTTCTCCTCTTTGTGAAGCTCTGATTGTGATACCAGCCATATCTAGCATATTTAGTATATTTGTATAACTCATTTCATATTGAAGTGTAAATCCTAATATATCAAATTCAGTAAGAGCATCTTTTGTCTCTAATGTCATTAGAGGTATTTCATTTTTTCTAAGCTCAGCTTCCATATCTGGCCATGGAGCAAATACTCTTTCACAGTATGTATCTTTTCTTTCATTTATTGTATGATAAAGTATTCTTGTACCTAGATGAGACATCCCTACTTCATATACATCCGGGAAACAAAATGCAAATCTTATATCAACATCTTTTGGGTTCTTAACTACTTGATTCAATTCACCACCAACATATCTTGATGGCTTTTCAACCTTATGTAAAATATGGTCTGTAATTTTGTTCATAATCTTTCCTCCTAAAGTGAGAATAATCCATTAAAAAAGAAGTATATCTCTATACTTCTTTTATATCTTTTATATCTTTTCTATTCTAGCATATATACATCTAAAAAGTAAATCTATTACTCACTATATACACCTTATAAATTTATACCATTTTTAGATATCAAAGCTTTCTGTTTTATATACTCCTCCAAAGTCATATTTCCATAAGCCTTTAACCCATCAATTAGCTCATCTTCATTTAATATATAAATAAGCTTCATATCATCATCTAAAATATAAAATGTATTAAATTTGTTTCTATCAACTAAAGCTAATACATTAACAAGTCCCTGCTTGTAATATACTGATATGGATTTATTTTCTATATATTTATTTTTTAAAAGCTTATTTCTTTTTTTAACTACGTTGCTCATAGTTATATACATTGTAGTATGCTCTTCCATTCTAGTAATGTATATTATGATTACTGCACCTATAATCATACTTATATTTAGACTATGTAGAAATATATAAATAATAACTGATATTATAATAAATAAAGCTGCTATTGAAAAACTAACTATACTAATTATCTTTTGGGCTTTTTTAAACAATATTTTTTTTGATAAAATAATTTCTAATATTCTTGATCCATCTAGTGGATATGCAGGTAATAAATTAAATACTGCTAACCCTATGTTTAAATACATACTAGTTTCTATAAAACTAGTATTATAACTAATATTTATAATATAGAAAAATATCGCAAGAACTATATTTAATAATGCTCCCGATAAATAAACCATAATTTTTTGATTTTCTTTTAAACTATCTATATCTATAAGTTCTGCCTTCATTCCAAATACATGGAATTCCATATTATAAAACTTACAACCAAACCTTAATGCAACTAGTATGTGCGCTAGCTCATGTAGAAATACCCATATTAACGCAAATATAAACATACTGTTATAACTGCAAACTAAAACTATTAATATTATTTCTGCCAATATTTTTTTTGTCTCTCTCTTCATTTATATCTCCCTAAAAATTGCTACATCTCTATATAAATCACCCTCTATTTCTAACCTCTTGAAATTAAAATCACCTTTGATAATTATTGATTATCTGTAGTATTCTCTTCAGTTAATGTGCTTTGACTTTCATCTATGTTATCTTGTTCTTGTGTATTAGTATCTTTATCTATACTTAATTTATCATTAGCTTCCAATAGATCTTCTTTATTTTGCATATCTCTAGAGTCTCCGGATTCATCAATATTTGTTTTTGCTCCTTCTTCTTTAAAGCTTGGAACTTCTTTATCTAAATTTTTTATTTCACTCATTACATCAGTATATTTTTCTTCTATAATATTAAATACACTTTTATAATCAATCCCCATCTTATCCATGCTTAATAATATATTATCGTAATTAAAATTAGTACCTACTGTAGTTTTACATATATTATATAGCTCCTTCGCATTACTATTAGGTATAGTCTTTAATGTAAAAACTCCTAAGAGCAATAAAAAAGTACATATTAATCTAAGAATAAACTTATCTATATATCCCATACTTTTTTTAGGTGTTGCAGCTCCATAACTTCCCCTTTGATAACTAAAATTATGAACATTTCTTACATTTGGATATATGTCATCCCTCGTACTAATTATCCTTTCTTGCTTATCAGGTTTTCCTTTTACTTTTTTCCTTATTTTATCGTAATATTCCTTGTACTCCTCTCTGTACCTGTCCATACACCTCACTCCTATCTCTTAATATTGTATTTATATTTTCAGTAATAGTGATTTATGCTACATACGATATATTTTGCAATCTTAAATAAAAAAAGCTATAGAAGATTCAAAGCCTTCTATAGCTTTTTTATTATTAAAAATATATTTTTTTCCTTCTCATTCCTACGTTTAGAACTAATCCAATTGACATTACAGTTGTAAGTAATGAAGTACCTCCATAACTAAGTAAAGGTAAAGTTATACCTGTAATAGGCATAAGTCCTATAGTCATACCTATATTCTGTAAAAGTGCAAATAAGAAATATGCAACAAGACCTACACAGATTATTGAACCAAAAGTATCTTTAGCTGTTCTTCCTATCGCTATCATTTTAGAAATCAAAAGTCCATATAGCAATAATAAAAGTGCTGCACCTGCTATTCCCCATTGTTCACCTATACTTGCAAATATAAAGTCAGTTTGAACTTCTGGAACATATTGAGCTGCATATCCTACAGAGTTTTCCTTAGTTGAAGATCCCTTTAATCCCAAAACTCCTCCATTGCCTATACTTATAAGAGATTGTCTAAGTTGATATCCCGACTGTGAAGTATCTGACTCTGGATTCATAAATGAAGTTATTCTTTTCTTTTGATAATCTTGAATAAGTCCTGAATTCCAAACTATTATCACGGCCAAAAGTAATGATAAAATTCCACCACCAATAATTTTTAAATCTAGTCCACCAATAAAAAATATTCCTAAAACTATAAAGAATAAAACCATTGTCATCCCCATATCTGGTTGTATAACTATAAACACTGCTGGAACTATAGCATAGAATGCCATTGTTAAAAAGTTCTTCCACTCATTGATTGTCCCATTCATTTCTTCTAATGTTTTTCCTAGCATCATTATAGTAGCCATTTTGGCTAATTCTGATGGTTGAAAGGATAATGGTCCAAGTCTTATCCAACCTCTTGCTCCATTAATGTCAGTTCCTATAAATATAGTAACTATAAGCAGAAGTATAGATCCCCAATAAAAAAGAGGAGTATATGACTTTAATAATGTATAGTCAATTGCTACAACAAAATATAAAGCTACTAAACAAACAACAAACCATAATGATTGTCTCTTTAAGAATAATGTTCCAAATTCAGCTACACTAGCTAAATATATATTAATTATTCCGAATATCATTAAAGCAATCATTGAAAATAACATCACTTTATCTATTTCTTTTAACTTTTTAAAGTCTATTTTAAATTTTGATAACATATTTCACCTCCATCTTTCAACCTAAGAATTATTATATCCAAAAATCAATGCTTTCTCTATAATAATTGAGATAAATAATTAAAATTTAAGAAAATATTAATTAAATTTAATTTAAAAAGAGAAAAAGTGTGTTAACTTTTTCTCTTATGGTTGTTTTATGTTTTTTATTGGAATATTAGCTACTAAAGCTGGATTATTTCCCTCAACATTTTCAGTTTTGCTTACGGCTATTTCAACATCATCTGCCTCTATTTCTACATACTTAGATAGAACTTCTAATATTTCCATTCTTATTTTTTCTAGGGTTTCATGAGGTAAATCCCCTCTATCATGTATTAATATTAACTTCAGTCTATCTTTTGCCACCTCTTTAGGTGTTGGTTTATTTGAAAACTTTCTAAAAAATTCCACCTCTCATAACCCCCTACTAACGCTTAAATAATCTTTTTAGTGATGCAAAAAAACCTTCTCCCCCTGTTTTTAAATCTAAAAGGGGTACTTCTTCTCCATTTATTCTTCTAGCTATGTTTTTAAAAGCTTGTCCAGACATTGATTTATCATCAAGGACTATAGGTTCTCCTTTATTTGTTGAAACAGTTATATTTTTATCATCAGGAACTACACCCAAAAGTTCTATTGATAAAGTTTCAATTATGTCTGGAACATCTAGCATATCTCCTCTTTGAGTCATTTCATAATTTAATCTGTTAACTATTACTGCATGATCATCTAGACCTTTTGCATCTAATTTCCCAATAACCCTATCAGCATCTCTTACTGAAGTTATTTCTGGATTAACTACAACAATAGCTCTATCTGCTCCAACAACTGAATTCTCAAACCCTTGCTCTATTCCTGCTGGGCAATCAATTAAAACATAATCAAAATCTTCTTTTAATTCATTAACTAGTTTCAGCATATCTTGTGGTCTTATATCATCTTTATCTTTAGTTTGAGCTGTAGGTAATAAACATAAATTTTGATACCTTTTATCTTTTATTAAAGCTTGCTTAAGTCTACATCTATTTTCTATAACATCTGTTATTGTATAAACTATTCTATTTTCAAGCCCCATTAAAACATCTAAATTTCTAAGACCTGTATCACCATCTACAACCACAACCCTTTTATTTAGTGCAGCTAAAGCAGTACCAATATTAGCTGTAGTTGTTGTTTTTCCAACTCCACCCTTACCTGATGTAATAACTATAGAAATTCCCATTTTTTCTCCCTCCAACGCTATATATATTTCTTTGGTAAATATGGCTCTACCACGATAATATCGTCTTTAATCTTTGCTAGTTCCGGATACGATGGCTTTACACCATCTTCTGGCGCTATAGTAACTATCTCCGCTATTTGGAGTATTTCTGGTTGAAGGCTAAAAGCTGAAATTATAGCTTTTTTATTGCCACCTACCCCAGCATGCACTTGACCTTTAATTGTTCCTAAAACAATTATATTTCCCCCTGCGTAAACCTCAGCTCCATTATTAATATCACCTATTATAACAATATTCCCATGATACCTTACTAATTGTCCGCCTCTTATTGTTTTCTTTATAAATTTAGTTTTTCCTTCATATACGCCATTAAAAATTTTACTTTCTTTTTGCTCTTCTTCTTCTTTAACCTCTTCAAAAGCACATTCTTTGATTTGTATTTTTTCAAATAAAACATCTTTTAATCTTAAAATATCATTTTCATCTACATTCTTTAAATTAGCTGAGATTTTAAGAGATGCGCCTTTGTAAAATCCTTGCCCTGCTGTTAGCTTATCTACTAATACTTCCAGCATTTCATCAAAATCACTAAATCTCTCCATATCAATAGTTGCATTGATACCTTCTTTTGTACCTTTTATCTGAATTCTATCGTCATTCATTGGTCACCCTCCACCAATAATTAAAGCTTCAATAATTATAAACTTTATTATATATCTATAATTATACAATTATATTATATCACTTAACAACAATAATTTACATAATTTATAATAAAATAAAAAAAACCATGTAAAAACATGGTTTTTATTGGTTATTGATTATTTGTACTAGTATTACTATTACTATTTGTATTAGTATTTGTTGAGCTGTTATCTAGCTTTATACTATCATCTTTATTATCTTTAAGAGGTGATTCTACAACATATTTTCTAAATGATTCTGATTTAGAAGCATATGAAGGATCAAGTTTCAATAATTCATCCTTAAAGAAAGCTTCGTATATAGCTTTATGAATTGTTGCACCTTCACTACCTTTTTTACCATCATAAATAGTAGAGAAAATAGCTATTTGCGGATTATCTAAAGGTGCCATACTTATATAGTTACCATATGCTAATCTACCTTGAATAGTATATTGTTCATCTGTACTAAAGTCGGCTGTACCTGTTTTTCCTCCAACCTTAATAGGGAAATTAGCAAAACTTGTATATGCAGTCCCATTACTTGGACTAGTATTAACTCTATACATTCCTTCTTTTATAGCTTGTAAATAATCTCCTGGTATTTCTAACTTATCAACAACCTCAGGTTTATATTCTTTTATAACTTCTCCTGTTGGTGATGTTATCTTATCTACAATAGTAACCTTATATCTTGTTCCACCACTTGCTAAAGTTGCAACATAGTTTGCAAGTTGAACTGGCGTAAAGTTATTAATCCCTTGCCCAATAGCACTTGATACTATTTGGCCTGCAGTTTTCATCTCTGCTGGCTTATTATTTATAGTGTAGAATGCAATTGCATCTGAAATAACGCCTGCTTCTTCATCAATATCTACAGTTCTTCTCTTTGATGCTTCTTCAACAGCACTCTTATACTGTGGCGATATATCCATTATCTTTTTAATATATGGTAATATGCTTTCGGCAAATTTTGTATTATCTCTTATTTCTTCATCCGTACCAACTTTAGATAGTGCATCCTTCATTTGAGTCTTAAGAGCAGTTTTTGCTTCTTTTAATTCATCAGAATCATTTTCATTATCCTCTATATCAAATGGTATAAATGAAAATGAATAATAATTTCCAGCCTTTAGTGCACCAACTATTTCAAACATTGGAGTACTAAGTACTTGATTTTTCCAAGAATAAAAGTTGTATACTTGCCCAAAATTCTCTTGTATTTGAATTCCTGTTGCTGGATTAGCTGCTTGTGGTGACTTTGGATCTACTCCAAGCCCAAATTTCCATGCATATTTTGCTAGGGTATCTAAAGCATTAATATCGCCACCATTTTGCTTATACAATCTATATCCAAGTTCATAAAAATAATAGTTAGATGATACTTGTAAAGCCTTTCTTAAATCAGTTGCTCCATTTGCTACCCTTTCAAAATTTTCACGTACTTCAGGTAAATCTTCATTGCTCCATGTACCACTAGTATCATTCATAGATTCATATTGAGTAACTACACCTTCCATCAATCCAGCCACAGCTGTAAGTGGTTTAAATACTGATCCTGGTGGTAATGAACCTTGAGTTGCATAATTGAAAAAGTTTTTTGGGTATGCATCTATTCCATCCCTTCTTTTTCCTGTATCTTCATCTACCGGGAATAGCTCATCTATATTTCCTGTGGCACCAGTTCTTTTCATATACTCTTTAGCAAAACTATCTATATCTGGATCAAAGTACTGCTTTGATAAATCTTCTGTTAGCCTTCCTGGTATTGAAAAAATATTAGGATCATATCCTGGATAACTAACCATAGCAATTACTCTTCCAGTATTAACTTCTATTGCTACAACAGCACCTCTAGTTGCATTTGGCGCAATACCTTTTATACGTTCCATGGTATCTTTCATCGCTTGTTCAGCTGCATATTGAACATCCTTATTTATTGTTAAGTGAACATTATTCCCTGGATAAGAATCTAATTTAAATAGTTCTTCTGTCACTCTTCCTTTAGAGTTAACTTTAACAGTTGTTCCGCCTTTAGTTCCCTTTAACTGATCCTCAAATGCTGATTCTATTCCTGCTACACCAATTAAATCAGAAGACACATCATATCCTCGTAATTCATAATTTGTTTCTTTAGAAGCATCTATAGATGATAAATATCCTAAAGCTCCTGATGCTAAGTTATTGTAAGGATAGTATCTAATAGGTTCTATACTTACATCTATACCTGCTAAGTCATTTAATTTTTGATATATTATAAATGCAGTATCTTGCTTTATATTAGAAGCAATTGTAACTGCTCTATACCCCTTAAAACTTTGCATTTTTACAGCATCTTTTATTACTATATAATTTCTTATATCATTAATTGAATATGTGGCTAAAAGCTCATCTAATATTTCCTTACCTGACATATCATCATAAGCTTCCATCTTATCTTCATATGCATTTACTCTTGCCTCATATTCTTTATCACTTTCCCCATCTTCTTGGATAGGAGATGGATTTATAAGCTCTTGCATATCATAAATCTTAACTAATTCATAAAAAGTTTCCTCTGCAGATAGCTTTAAAAGTTCACTATCTACTTTAGCAATTTCTTCATCTGTATAATCTGACTCCTTACCTTCAAAAAGCTCTTTTTCTATAGCTTCATTTAAGCCTCTATCTCTTTTAAATCTAACTTCTACTATTTTTTTAGTCTCTGCATCATCAGTCTTAAAATCAAAATAGAATTTTCCACTACTATCTATCTTAAGCATTAAATCATCTTGAAATTTTTCTCCATTTTCAGATAATATTTTAAATACTTTATCCATAGTCTCATAGAAATTCTCTTTTTCATCACTTGGCTTAGTATATGTTAATGTATATGTTTGAATATTTGTTGCTAAAACATTTCCTTCACTATCATATATCTTTCCTCTAGGTGCTTTTTCTGATATAAATCTTGTCGAACTTATATCTGCCTTTTCCTTATAATCCTCATGTTTATAAATCTGAATATATATGAGCTTTGACATTATTACAGTGAAAAGCGCTAGCATTATAATATTTAAAACAGTATATCTTGAAATCTTCTTCTTCTTTTTCGGTTTATTTACTATCATTTAAACCTCCATGACTTTTTCTTATATTCAATATCATAAAGCCTTAAAACAAAATTATACCCTAAAAACATTACTACTGAACTATATAAAGCAGTAAACATTCCTATTTGTATATCTATAGATTTTCCCATGAACTTAAATATTGTAAACACTGCTAATACCTTTAATATATATAAAAATATAACCGATATTACTGGTATAAGTTTCTTTTCTCTATAAATGTTTTCACCTATAATTGCAGCTATTAAACATATAAGCATATTTATTAATGCATTGATACCAAATCCATTATAGAAAAATACATCCTGCATTAATCCAGTCATAACCCCAATAAACACAGCTTCTGATTTTCCATTTATTATAGAATACGCAATTGCAAAAACAAAAAGCAAACTTGGATAAGCACCTTTTATAGCAAAAAAAGGCATAAGAGAATTATCTAGTATTAAAAGTACTAATGAAATTAAAATTAAAACCCACTTTTTCATATATTAACCTCTAATTATCATATTTTACTTCTCTTGTTTCCTTAGGTATAACTACAAAAAGTTCTTCTAGCTTATTAAAATCAACAAAAGGCTTAACTATAGCTGTTTTCATTACTTTAACTTCATCTGTTTCTATAGATAAAACTTCTCCAATTCTGATTTCCTTAGGATATATTTGTCCAAGTCCTGATGTAACTATTACATCACCTTCTTTTATTGATGAATCTATAGGCAAATTAGTAACTTTTGTTAATCCTTGCTTGCTATTACTTACATATCCCTTTAAGATTCCAGTTGTTTCCCTTGTACTATTTACCATTACTGAAACTGCTATATTTTCATTTAGCAAGCTTTGAACTATAGCCCAATTTGACCCAGTACTAGTTACCTGTCCCACAAGTCCCTTGTTTGAAATCACAATCATGTCTTTTTTCAAGCCATCATTTTCACCTTTATCAATAACATATCCATTTGAAAAGCTTTCTCCGCTATACCCGATTATTTCACAACCTAAGTAATCATAGCTGTTCTTTGAATTTTTAAAATTTAAGACTTCTCTAAGTCTATCATTTTCTTCTTTTAACTTATCGTATTCTAATAATTTATTTTCTAAATCTATATTTTCTTTAGTTAATTCTTCATTTTCTTCTTTTATTTTTGAGAAATTTAAGAAGAAATCTAATGTTCCTTTTATCTTATCATTTATTGAATAAACTACTTTTTGAAGAGGATTAACAGCACTACCTACACCACTAGAAACAATACCTTTTTGTTCATTATTCATTGTATAAATAATTATGCCTAAAAAGGCAACTGACAGCACTATTATAGTAACTGCCAGTTTATTTTTTAGAAGCTTCATTATTGACCTCTTTGACTCTTACTTAATTCATCAAAGTTATCTAATGCCTTACCTGCTCCTAAAACAACACAATCAAGCGGTGTTTCTGCTATGTGAACAGGCATATTTGTTTCGTGGTTAATTAATTGATCTAAACCTCTTAGTAGAGCTCCTCCACCAGCTAACATTATTCCTTTTTCCATTATGTCTGCTGCTAATTCAGGTGGTGTCTTTTCTAAAGTTGTCTTTATTGATTCTATGATAGCATATACAGGTTCTTTTAATGCTTCTCTAATTTGAGTATCTGTAACTGTTACTGTTTTTGGTAATCCAGTAATCATATCTCTACCTTTAATTTCCATACTCATTTCTTCATCATCAATCTTATATGCTGAACCAAGTTCCATCTTAACTTGCTCTGCTGTTCTTTCCCCTATCATTAAGTTAAATTCTTTTTTAATGTATGCCATTATTGCTTGGTCTAATTCATCACCAGCAACTCTTAATGACTTACTTGTTACTATTCCACCTAATGAGATTATAGCAACTTCTGTTGTACCGCCTCCGATATCAACTATCATGCTTCCTGTTGGCTCTCCAACTGGAAGTCCTGCTCCAATAGCTGCTGCCATAGGTTCTTCCATTAATACAACATCTCTTGCCCCTGCAAACTTAGCTGCTTCTTCTATAGCTCTTCTTTCAACTTCTGTTACCCCTGAAGGATAACAAACTATAATTCTTGGACTAGTAAATGCACTCTTGCTAGTTACTTTTTCTATTAATTTTTTTAACATTGTTTGTGCTACATCAAAATCAGCTATAACACCATCTTTTAATGGTCTAATAGCTACTATATTTCCAGGTGTTCTTCCTATCATAAGTTTAGCTTCAGCACCTACAGCCAAAGGTTTTCTTGTTGTACTATTAATAGCCACAACTGAAGGTTCGCTTAAAACTATACCTTTACCTTTAACAAAAACAAGCGTATTTGCTGTTCCTAAATCTATTCCCATATCCTTATTACTACTGAAAAATCCCATATGAATTCCCCTTTCGCTTAAATTATTCCTTTTTCTTTTAAACTTACAAATTTATCTTTTCCAATTATTAAGTGATCCAATAAATCTATCCCTATTATTCTACTACATTCCTTTAATCTTAATGTAATATTTATATCCTCTTTGCTCGGTGTAGGATCCCCTGATGGATGATTATGACAAATAATTATACTTGAACTGCTTTTCTTAAGAGCTTCTTTAAATATTTCTCTCGGATGCACTATAGATGTGTTAAGGCTTCCCTTAAAAACATCCTTGATACCTATAATATTATTTTTTGTATCTAACATTATTAACTTTAATATCTCTTGCTTTAAACTCATCATCTCATTTATTAAAAGCTTTGCTATATCACTTGGAGAAGATATACTTTTACCTTCTCTTATTAGATTTAATGAATTAAACCTTCTAAAGAGCTCTCCTATAGCTAATATCTGACTTGCTTTTATATTTTTTATTCCTTTTATACTAGTAATTTCACTGATACCTATGTCCAATAAACCATTAAGTCCATCAAACTCTGAAAGTATTCTTGTACTTAAAGAAATTACATTTTCGCCTCTTGTCCCCGTCCTCAAAATCACAGCAAGAAGTTCTGCATTACTTAGTATTTCAGGTCCGTTTATAAGCAATTTTTCTATAGGTCTTTCTTCTTTTGGTATATCTATCACTTTTATACTATTATTCATATAAATACTCCTCAAAATAATAATAGTTTTATTAATAAATATACCCTAAATCCCTATTATTTAACCTTCTTAAGCATTTTATTTAAAAGATTTAATGGTAATCCTACTACATTATAATAACAGCCATTAATACCTTCTATAAAAACTCCACCATACCCTTGTATTCCATAAGCACCTGCCTTATCAAGCGGTTCTCCAGTCTTTATGTAACTTTTTATCTCCTCTTCAGTTAAATTAGAAAATTTAACTTCAGTATAAAGAGATTCTTTTTCAACTTTATTATTGTACATGTTTATCACTACTAATCCAGAATAAACTCTATGAGTTTTTCCACTAAGTTGTTTTAACATGCTATATGCATCTTCTTCATTATTTGGTTTTCCTAAGATTTTATCATCTAAAACTACTACTGTGTCTCCTGCAATTATTATAGCTTCTTCTTTTAGACTCTCTTTAACGCTAAGAGCCTTTCCCTTAGCTAAATCAATTACATATTCATCTACATTTCCGTTAAATAAAATCTTACGTTCATCGAAGTCACTTACTATTATGTCAAATTCATCTACTATTCTATGCAATAGTTCCTGTCGTCTTTCTGAGCCAGACGCTAATACATAATTCAAACCTATCACATCCTATTTTTACACATATTTTATAGTATTGACAAAACGGTATGGTTTAATCATTTAAGTTTTAAAATATTTAAATTAGCAATGCAAAGATATAAAGACAAAGCCATTTATCCCTATCTTATATCTTATATAGTGTATCATTATATAAGTTTTCAAACAAGTGGCTTTGTCTTTCTTTATTTAATTTTTATTTATTTGTAATAGTTTTGTTATTTTTATCCATATGCTGTTTTTTATTTCTGCCAGTTCACTAAAATAGAATAAATATACCCTAATTCTGATACTATATTTTCCTTATTAATAGTTTCTGGTAATGATTCTATATGCGCCTTATATTCTTTAAGTACATCTACCCCATCACCTTCATTAACCTCATTTAATTCCTTGGTCCAATTTTTAAAATCACTAGTATTTATTTCTTTTACTTCATCTTCACTTGCAGTATTTATTATTTGTAGATATCCTTCTGTTATAGCTCCTATTTGTCCTTGGACTTCATCATTTTTATTTAATGATACACCTATTTTAGCATTTTCAATTGACTTTTCTTTTAATTTTTCTGTTATTTCAGAACTATCCTCTTCTTTTGCTATACCAGCTAGGACTTTAAATTTTCCTGTTTCGTCTTTAATCATAAAAGAGTTAAATTCGTTTTCTATTTTGGCTAACACTTGTTTAGCATTATCTTCTTTTGAAAAATAACCACATTGTATAAATGCAAATTTTTGCTCTTGAACCTGCTGTGTATTATTTTCGGCATTATTATTTACATTCACTACCGGCTCTTGTGTTATTACATTTCCTTTATTGATATCAGGAATAATCTTAAGTAATACCCATGCTCCTATTAGCCCTATAACTACAGCTGCAAGTGTTGTCATAACTAAGGAAGTCAAAAACTTAGCCCCCTCATTTTTCTTTTTGTAATTATATTTTGTGTACTTCATTTTATCATCCCCCTCTTTTTATATTAAATATATATTCAAGTGGATTTAATAATATTCATTATGTAAATTATTTTTTTTAATTTTGCATAACAAAACATCCTCAACCTCTCCATTATTTCCATTTTAACTTTTCAGTAAATATAAATAGCTAGACTATAAAATAATAGTCTAGCTATTTATATTTACATATTTATTTAATTATTAATAAGTTTATTTTAATTCTTTTAAAACTTCTAATAAGTAATCCCAAACATTTTTAACTGATGTTATACTCATGTGCTCTTGTGGTGTATGAACATCATAAAGGTCTGGTCCAAAGCTAATCATATCTAGCTTTCCTAGCTTTTCATTAAATAATCCACATTCAACTCCAGCGTGAATAGCAACGATCTTAGCTTCTTTACCATACATTCTCTTATAAACATCTTGGCAAATTCCTCTTACTTTTGATTCGCTATCGTATTGCCATTCTGGATATCCTGCAGTTGTTTCAAATTCTGCTCCCATAAGTTCTGCTATAGTTTTACTTCTTAAAACTATTTCATCTTTTAATGATGCAACTGAACTTCTTATAGCACTGTCAAATTCTACTTTATTACCTTCAGTAGTTACAACTCCTAAATTAGTTGAACTTTCTACTAAATCCTTTATTTCCACACTATTTGTGTTTATTCCATTAGGTATTAAGTATAATAAGTTTACAACTTTTTCAGTAGATTCTTTTGTAAATACTTTTTCTACATTTTCTGTATTTTCTAAGATAGTGATATTAACGCCAGGATCTTGAGTCTTTAATTCATTTAATAAAACTTTATTCCAGCTATTTATTAATTCCTTAGCCTTTGCTACATCTTCTGATTTTAATCCTATTATTGCATCAGCTTCTCTTGGTATAGCATTATTTTTAGATCCACCATTTACTGAAACTAATTTATAATCTACAGCTAATAAAGATTTTAAAATTCTACCCATTATCTTGTTAGAATTTCCTCTTTCCTTATTTATTTCCATTCCAGAATGGCCACCTTTTAATCCCCTCACTGCAATATGTAAGAAGTTATTATAATCACCAGCATCTTCTAGAGTTACATTTAATGTATGTTTGCTTCTTATTCCACCTGCACAACTTACTAATAAATGACCTTCTTCTTCATTATCTAAGTTTAATAATATTTTTCCATTTATATGCTCTTTTGAAATTGCCATAGCTCCTGACATACCAGTTTCTTCATCTGTTGTTATTAATACTTCTATTGATGGATGTGGTATATCTGTTGATTCAAGAATTGCTAAAGCATATGCAACTGCAATACCATTATCTGCTCCTAAAGTAGTGTCAGTTGCATAAACCATATCATCAACTACTCTTAACTTTAATGGATCTTTTTGAAAATCATGGTCTGTTCCTTTATTTTTTTCACAAACCATATCCATGTGACCTTGAAGTATAACAGTTTCAGAGTTTTCATATCCCTTTGTTCCTGGTTTTTTTATAATAACATTTAATGCTTCATCTTGTATTACTTCTAAATTTAATTTTTTTGCTACATTAACTAAATAATCACTTATAGCCTTTTCATTTCCTGAGCCTCTAGGTATTTGTGATATTTCCTCGAAGTATTTAAAAACGCTCTTTGGTTCTAAATTTTGTAAAATGTTCATATTTTTTTCTCCCTTCATAGTAAATTATGTTAGAATTATTATATAGTTTTAAGTATATCATAGTATATATAATACTTAAATTATATTTTTTTATTATGATTATTCAAAATATTCTTTATATTGTATGTGCTAATTTAAATGTGAGGTGATCTTTATGCAAAAAACAAAAATGATTTTTACAATCGGACCTGCTAGTGATAACGAAGAGACTTTAAGAGAATTTATCAAAATAGGAATGAGTGCTGCCAGATTAAATTTTTCTCATGGTACTCATGAAACTCATAAAGAAAAAATTGATCTTATAAAAAAATTAAGAGAAGATTTAAATGCCCCTACTGCTATCATTCTAGATATTAAAGGACCTAAAATTAGAACACATAATTTTGTAAATGACGGAGTTGATCTTAAAGAAGGTCAAAATTTCACTTTCATTTGTGGTGAAGAAATACTTGGCGATACCGAAAAGTGCTCCATATCTTATGTAGATTTATATAAGGATGTTAAAGTTGGTGGAGAAATCTTAGTTGATGATGGTCTGTTAAGATTTAAAATAGAAGATGTAACAGGAAATAACATTAAGTGTAAAGTAACAGTAGCTGGAACTATTAAAAATCACAAGGGTGTTAATGTTCCAAATGTAAAAATAAATTTACCTTCAATAACTGAAAAGGATAAGAAAGATTTAATCTTTGGTTGTGAGAATAAAGTTGATTTTGTTGCAGCTTCATTTATTAGAAAAGCTTCCGATATTGAAGATGTAAGAAATGTTTTAAAAACTCATGGTGGTAATTATATACAAATTATTGCAAAGATAGAAAATCAAGAAGGCGTAGATAACATAGATTCTATAATAGAAGCAGCCGATGGAATAATGGTAGCTAGAGGCGATATGGGAGTTGAAATTCCTATTGAAAAAGTTCCTATTATTCAAAAGAACATAATTAGAAAATGTAATGAAGCTGGTAAAATAGTTATAACAGCTACCCAAATGTTAGATTCAATGATTAGAAATTCTCTTCCTACAAGAGCTGAAGCTTGTGATATATGTAATGCAATATTTGATGGAACCGATGCAATCATGTTAAGTGGTGAAAGTGCAAATGGAAATTATCCTATAGAAGCTGCCGAAACGATGTCTAGAATAGCAATAGAAACAGAAGATAATTTAGATTATAATTATTTAAATCAAAGATTAAAAGAACCTTCATTAACATCATTTTCTGAAGCAATTAGCTATTCTGCTTGTAGAAGTTCAAACCTTTTGCATGCAAAAGCAGTTGTTGCTGCCACAAATAGCGGCGCAACAGCTAAGCTTATATCAAAATATAGACCTAAGTGCCCAATTATTGCTATAACTCCCCACGATGAAGTTAGAAGAGGATTAAATCTTAATTTTGGTATTTTCCCTACTAAATGTGATGTATTTACTACTACTGATGAAATATTAAGTGAAGCTAAAAAAGTTGCTACTAATTTATCTATAGCTGAAAAAGGTGATGATATAATAGTTGCAGCAGGAATGCCAAGTGCTACTACTGGTGGAACTAATATGCTTAAAATAGAAAAGGTGTAGTATAATTTTGCTTGCTTATTCAGCTCACTAAGTTAAGACATAATTATATATCAAACTTATAAATTAATAAAAAATTCAGCTTAAGCTGAATTTTTTATTAATGTCTATTTTTAAAATTATAGAATGCTCCTAACATTCCTGCATCATTCTTATGCTTTGCAAATTCCAACCTTGTTTTTTCAGCAATGCTCGGCAAGAGATATTTTTTTATAGCCTTATCAAATTTCGGTTTTAGATATATATCTTGAGCCATAATTCCTCCCCCTAGAACAACTACTTCTGGATTAATGACATAACATATATTAGCTATGCCTATTGCAATAACTTCCACCATTTCATCGATTGCTGTGATACATATTTCATCACCTTTTTTAGCTTCTTCAAAAATATTATAGCCATCCCACTTTTCTTCTGAAGACTTTTTTCTTTCGGCAACTTTTTTTGTCAGAATACTAGTTGCTCCTAAACTCTGAAAATCACTACTAAACATATGCATATAACCTATTTCACATGCACTATTACTAAAGCCATGAAATACTTTTTCATCAATTAGTATACATCCACCAATTCCAGTTCCTATGGTAAGACACAATGTTATTTTACTATCAATAGCTGCCCCGGAAATTCTCTCTGCTAATCCTGCACAATTCACATCATTCTCAACTTCACATGGAATTAGAAATCTTTCTTCTAATTCTTTTTTAAATTTAGTTCCGGCATATCTAGGTATTAGAGGAGAAGAATAAAAAATCTCTCCTTTTTCAATATCAACCATCCCTGCTGTCGAAATACATATTCCTACCAATTCATATTTTTCTAAATATTTTTCTACTATTCTAAAAACTTTATTTAGAATCTCAGGTCCACCTTTATGTGCTTCTGTATCCATATTATCTTTTATTAATATTGTTCCATGCTCAGCAATAACTCCATATTTTATTGCAGTTCCTCCAATATCAATACTTATATAGTTCTTCACAATTTCACCTCTTCTAAGAACTTTTTACTTAACAATATTTTTTAATAGCTCTTTTAATCATAAGAGCAGCTTCTTTTGCAATTGGAATATCTTCATTACTCAATGCTACTAATGGTTCTCTTACACTTCCTATATCTAAATCTTCATTTATACGAAGAATCTCCTTTATTACTCCATACATATTTCCATGACATGAACACATTTTGTATATAATTTCATTAATATCATATTGAAGTTTTTTAGCTTCTTCTATTCTATTTTCAATTACAAGATCATTTAATTTTAAAAATAATTCTGGCATAACTCCATAAGTACCACCAATGCCCCCCTCTGCACCAATAGCACGTCCACTAATGAATTGTTCATCTGGACCATTAAATACAATATAATCATCTCCACCAGCTGCACAAAACATTTGAATATCCTGTACTGGCATAGAGGAGTTCTTTACCCCAATTACTCTAGGGTTCTTACGCATCTCTGAGTAAAGCCCCTGTGTTAAAGCAACTCCTGCGAGCTGTGGAATATTATATATTATAAAATCTGTATTTGGAGCAGCATTACTCATAGCATTCCAATAATCTGCAATTGCATACTCAGGAAGTTTGAAATATATTGGAGGAATTGCTGCAATTGCATCTACATCTAAACTTTCTGCATGTTTTGCAAGTTCTACACTATCCTTTGTATTATTACATGCAACATGAGCAATCACCGTAAGTTTTCCTTTTCCAACTAACATTACATTTTCAAGAATAAGCTTTCTCTCTTCTACACTTAAATAAATACATTCTCCGGAAGATCCATTTACATAAATGCCTTTAACACCTTTTTTTATGTAAAATTCAGTAAGCTTCCTCACGCTTTCAGGACTTATCTCTCCATTATCATCATAGCATGCATAAAATGCAGGAATTACTCCTCTATACTTATTTAAATCCCTCATAATAATCTCCTTTCGCCACACAAGGCTAATTTATTTATTATATCGTAACTCATCTACAAATGCTTTTGTAATAAGCTGAGGTCTTGTTATAATAGAACCAACTACAACACTATAGCATCCTAATTCAATTACACGTTTAACTTTTTGTGGTGTATTTATATTACCTTCTGCTATTACTGGATGTTTTGCTTTTGAAAGAATCTCTCTAATAATCTCAAAATCATTATTTTCGATTTTAAGATTTACACTCTGTTCTGTATAACCAACCATTGTTGTACCGATAAAATCAAATCCTAGTTCATCTGCATGAAGAGCTTCCTCTACAGTAGAACAATCTGCCATAAAAAGTTGATCTGGATATTTCTTCTTTACTTCTTTAAAGAATTCATCTAATGTCTTTCTCTCTGGTCTCATTTCACAAGTAGCGTCAAGTGCTATAATCTCCGGTTTTACTTCCATCAATTCATCAATCTCATTCATAGTTGGCGTAATATAAACTTTAGAGTCATCATAATCTCTTTTTATAATTCCAATGATGGGAAGATCCACTTGTGACTGTATCTCAGCGATATCCTCTTTTGTATTTGCACGAATTCCAGCTGCACCGCCTTCTTTAGCTGCAAGTGCCATTCTGCCCATGATAAATGAGGAATGAAGTGGTTCATTGGGCAATGCTTGACATGAAACTATTAATTTGCCTTTTAAACTATTAACTTTATTATTCATAACACATTCCTTTCTGTATAACATTATTTGAAATTCATTACTTAAAGCCCATGATAATTTTCATGTCTTTTGAATATTTTGTAGAAAATAAATGACTGAATCAGCGCTAAGACAGAAAATCCACATATAATTAATATTGTAAAAAGTAAGAACATAGATATTCCAGAGTAAAATAGCATCAACATAAAAGGCACATTAAGAATTATAAGCAGTATAGTCCATTTAAAATTAACAATACTAATTACAAATGAATTTTTAAATACTTCTTTTATTGTAATTTCAAATCTAGACAAAATCGGAAATGCATATAAAAATATAATGTATCCCCAAATTGCTACTATATAACATAGCACTTGTAATACCTTTAATCTATCACTTCCAGTTATTCCTATAATTCTTAAATCAATTATAATGAAAAGTGTTATTATAATTGCTATCATTCCAATTATTGTTCCTTGCCTAAAATTTTGCTTAAATGATTTTAAGAAGCCTCTTATAATATGCGATTCTTCATTTATTACCATTTTTAATGTTACTGAGTACATAGCAGTAAAAGATGCTCCTATTGTCACAATAGGAATACAGCATATAATGAACAAAAGATTCAATACCACCAAATCAAATATTCTTGAAAAAAAGCGCATAATTCCATTATCTAGATTAAATATTTTGCTTAACAAATACTCTCTATTGCCTGACATATTCTTCTCCTATCATTTATTTTAACTACTAATTTACAGCTACTTTTACTCTCAGGTAAAAACTTAAAATGGAACTATCTTTCACATACCTGCTAATTAAAGGTCATTGCGTCTCGACAGTTCCATTTATATAAATTAACCTTTTATAGCTCCCATTGTAATACCTTGTGTAAATGATTTTTGGAACATTAGAAATACAGCAACTATTGGAATTGCTGATAAAGCTGCACCTGCCATTATCAATCCATAGTTTGTTGCCATTTCAGCTTGCATAGTTGCTACACCAAGTGAAACTGTAAGTTTATCTCTTGATGAAAGCATTACTAACTGCATAAAGTAATCATTCCATGTATTAATAAATGTAAATATTGCTAATGCAGCAAATCCAGGTTTTATAATTGGAAATGCAATATTTACAAATGTTCTTAGTTCACCACAACCATCAATTTTTGCTGACTCTAATAATTCGCCAGGAATATTTTCACTAAATTGCTTCATTAAAAATACTCCAAAAGGCCATCCAATCAACGGAAGAATTACAGCTGCTAATGTATCATGAATCCCTAAAAAATTTACAATCCTCACTAAAGGAACTAATACAACTTGCTTTGGTAATGCCATTGCTGCAATAAAAGCAGAAAATAAAAGTTTTTGACCATAAAATCTCTTCTTAGCCAAAACATATCCTGCAAGTGAGGATGTTATGCACACTAAAATCATTGTAACTAATGAAATGAAAATACTATTAAACAACCATTTTCCTGCTGGATTTTGAATAAGTAATTGTTTAAAGTTCTGCAATGTTGGAGCTGTTGGCCACCATTGTGGTGGAATTTTAATCGTATCAGGCTGAGCCTTAAACGCACCTGTCATAATCCAATAGAAAGGAAATACAAAAATAATAGTTAAGATACTCAAAAGTATTATTGTTATTACCCCAAAAGGTGTGATTTTTTTCTTCATTATGTTCTCCCCTTCCTAATATTCTACATCATTACCTAGAATTTTGAATTGTGCAAAGCTTATAAGACCAATTAATACAGCTAAGAATACTCCCATTGTATTAGCGTATCCATACTCAGAAAGTTTAAATGCTTTCTCATATAGATAGTACATGATTGTACTAGTAGAATAATTTGGTCCACCTGATGTCAACAACTGAATTAAGGCAAAGCATTGAAATGAGTTTATTGTTGTTATAACTACTATATAAAGTGTTGTCGGCAATAAGCTTGACCATTTAATTTTCCAAAATACTTGGAATTCATTGGCTCCATCTACACGAGCTGCCTCTACTAACGACTTATCTATATTTCCTAATGATGCTATATAAAGTATAATCGGCTGTCCAACTGACGTAGTAAGTAATATAACTACAATTGCAATTAACGCATACCTTTTATCACCCAACCAGCTAATATTCTGATCAATAATATTTCCTGTTTTTAAAATATAATTTAATATACCTGACAAAGGATCATAAATCCATTTCCATACAACCGTAACAGCCACACTTCCTGTAACAACAGGTAAGAAAAATACACAACGAAAAAAGGAACGAGTGAATGCACTTTTTTCATATGTTTGTGAAGCTACAAATAAAGAGAAGATAACTACAATTGGAACTGATCCTATTACAATTATTAGGGTATTTATTAATGATTTAACAAATACTTTATCATTAAACATATTTATGTAATTATCTATTCCAACAAATGTAAAATCAGTCATTGTATAATTAAAGAAACTTGTAACAAATCCCATGATCATAGGAGTCAAAACAAATATTACAAAAAATATTAATACAGGAGCAAGAAAAAAGTATGACACAACAGTCTCTCTCATCTTTAATTTGCTTGAAACTTTCATATTTTCCCTCCAATCACTTATCTAAAAAGTAATATTTGAAAAATATCTTCTTGCACATTAAAATAATGTACAAGAAGAAATTATTTCACTATACTTATTTCTTTATTGTTTCATTTGCTTTTTTAGTAAAATCATCTAAAGCTGCTTTTGGTTCTGCTTCTCCATTTGATACTGATTGAAGCATCGGGAACCATAAAGTTCTCATTTTAGCAAATCCATCAATTGTATTGTAATAAGTAGAATAATATTCTGTCCAAGAACCAATTTCTTTCATTCTTTCATCACTATATATTTCACCAAAAGATGTACGAACTGGGAATGCACCTGTTCTTTCAACGTTCTTTGGACCCCATTCTTTGTTATCACAAATAAATTGAATGAATTTTTTAGATGCAGCTATTTTAGCTTCATCACCATTATTGAATACGCAAAATCCATTTACTAAGTATTCTAATTCTGGTTTTCCATCCTCTGATGGGAATGTTACTTCTAAGTAATCAACTTTACTTGATTCTAATAATTTAGCCTGTGTGCCTGGTTGTGCTGATGACCATAAAAGCGTAAATGCAGTTTGTCCATTTGCAAAATTTTGAATATCAGCAGAACCATCATATTGAGATCCATTCATTAATAAACCTTTTTCTATTAGACTCTTGATTAATTCCATTGATTTAACAGAATTCGCATCATTTGTGGTATATTCTGTAAGTGAATCATTTGTTATGCTAGTGCTATATAAGTTTGTGAAGAAAGCACGTGTACCTTGGTCTCCACCTTGTCCATTACTGAATAATGATCCTGGATTATATCCCTTAGCTTTTAAGGCTTCCAAAACCTTTACAAAGTCATCAGTTGTCCATCCTTCTTTTACTAAATCAAGAACTCCTGCATCTTTTAACATTGTTTTGTTAAATGCCATGTAGAAAGGACCAGAACTTATTGGATACATATAAGCAGTATCTCCTGCTTTACAAGCTTGTAACAACGTATCATTATTTACATCTTTTACAAATTCATCTGTAAACATATCATTTAATTCTACTAGTTTTCCTGATTTCCCATAGTTAATTATACGCCCTGGAGCATCGAATAAAACATCTGCCATTGTACCTGCTTCAATGGCTGTAGTAATCTTCTCAGCACCTGAAGTGAAGTCTATAGTCTCTAATTTTACAGTTATGTCTGGATTTTCTTTTTCAAATGCAGCAATTATTTTTTGTTCCCATGTTCCTACTGCATCACTTGCATTTTCTTGAGTAAATGTTGGAAATGCCCACCAAGTTATCTGTGTTTTTCCACCGTCATTACCTTTTGAGTCATCAATAGACTTTTTGCCACAGGCTACAAGTGAAACGGACATCACTCCGGCAAGTAGAGTAACTAATAATTTCTTTTTCATTTAATATACCTCCCATAATAAACTTTATTTAAATTTTTATAGATTATCATTACCCTCAGTTTCTTATTTCCTTTTAAACCATATTAGAGTCATATAATTATTTTTAATAGCTTCTATTAATTTTTTATTTAAATTATCTAAATATACAATTGTATTTTAAAATTATATAAACGAAAATTATTTGTAAACATTTTCTAAAAAGAATATATCATGTCTGAAAATTTTTTTCAATATATTTACATAAAAAAAATTTTTTTTATTATTTGTTTGTTTTTTCCATAATATATGATATCATCATATTATGATTAATATATAAATCAAAGGAGGATAAAAATATGGTAAATATGAAAAAAACTATTTTATGCTTTGGTGATTCAAATACTCATGGATATAACTCTTCAAATAATGGTCGGTTTACAGAAGACGAACGATGGACTTGTCTTTTATCTAAATATCTTGGAACTAATTATTCTGTAAAAGAAGAAGGCCTTAGTGGAAGAACAACTGTCTTTAGTGATCCACTTTTTGAAGGTCTAGATGGAATTTCATATATTTCTCCATGCTTAATGACACATGAGCCTATTGATTTATTAATCATTATGCTTGGAACAAATGATACTAAGGAGCGTTTCTCTGCTACATCTCAAAACATTGCAAGAGGCTTAGAACGTCTTACTCAAAAGGCAATCTCAACTACTGCTGCATGGAGAAGTAATCCTAATATTCTGTTGATTGCACCACTTCCAATTGAAGTTGGTTATGAAAATACCGCTGTTTCGGGTGAAATGGGAAAAGGTTGTGCAGAAAAATCAAAAACACTTGCTTATCTATACAAAGAAGTGGCAGAAAGAAATAAGTGCCATTTTTTAGATTCAGCTTCTATCAAAGGTATGACTATGTATCCTTATGACTATATGCATCTCAGCAAGGAAAGCCATCAGTTACTTGCATGTAAACTTTCTGAGCTTATTCCAGATATTTGCTGATTTTAATCTTTTTAAGTAACTTTTAAATATAAGAACTAAATCTTATATTTACTTTTTAATCTTTATATTTTTATCCCCCTAATTTATAAAAAAAAAATTTAGTTAAAACTAAATTTCAGATTACTTAAAACCCTATATTCAAAATTGTAATATTCATTATTAATAATTACTTGTAGTTAATATAACTTTTATTATATAACTAAAGGAACTTATAATAAAATAAGTTCCTTACAATAAATTTATATTTATATTTATATTTATTTTTAAATATTAAAATAATCCTTTAAACAAGTCTCCTAATGATACACCTTCATCATTATCGTTATATTGTAAATATTCCTTTGACTTTTCTTCTGCATCTTTTATAGTTAATGATATTCTCTTATTTGTCTTATCAACATCTAAAACTTTAACTTTTACATTTTGTCCTAGTTTTAACACATCTGATGGTTTAGCTATGTTTTCTTCTGATATTTCATTTATATGAACTAATCCTTCTACTCCAGGGAATAACTCTATAAATGCTCCAAAGTTAAGGAACTTAACTACCTTACCTTCTAAAATACCACCAATTTTTAAGTTTGATACGTTTGTTTCCCATGGATCTTGATCTATATCTTTTAATATTAATGATACTCTTTCATTTTTAGTATCTACTTCTCCAATAAATACTTCAACTTTATCTCCTATATTAACCACATCTTCAGCTCTGTGTACTCTTCCCCAAGATAAGTCATTTAAATGAATTAAACCAGTTATTCCTCCAATATCAACTATTGCACCTGCTTTAATTATCTTTTTAACTATTCCAGTTCTTTTTTCTCCTGACTTAATTGATTTCCATAATTCTTTTTTCTTATTTTCATATATAGCATCTTCTAAAACTCTTTTTGATGCAACTATCTTTCTTGATTTAAAATCTAACTCAATAATTCTAACTTCTAATTCTTTTCCTACTAATGTGTTTAATTCTATTCTTTCTCTTGAAGCTAATGATGCAGGTATAAACACTCTTATATTTCCATAATAAGCAACTAAACCTCCCTTAACTTCTTCCTTAACATAAACAGTTACATTTTCTTCATTTTTAAAAGCTTTTTCAATTTCCTCTCTCTCAGTTATTTCTAAAGCCTTTGTTCTTGAAAGCTTAACATATCCTTCTCCATCGTTAGGTGATAAGACATATACTTTTATTTTATCTCCTTTACTTACAACTTCCCTAGGATCTTTCTCAGTATTCGTTAAATCTTCCTTTAAAATCATTCCGTCAAATGCATAATTGATATTTACCATAACTTCTTTATCATTTACATCAATTATTTCACCATCTAATATATCGCCTGTTCTTATTCTTTTAACATCGAAGTCTTTTAATAAATCTCCCATTGTTCCTTCTAAATTTTGATTTGTCATGTATTTCACTCCTTAAAAATGTTGTATAATAAATTAATTTTAGAATAATCTGATATTGATTACAAGACTTTAAATTTATTAATATCTTCATAATCTCAAATATATTTATTATATATACTCAAACTTATATAAATTATTTAAATATGCTATAATTAAATATATTATAAAAAAATCTTAAATCATTTCCATAAGTTATTTATTAACTCTTAAAAGGTTATTATTAAATATTAAATGGTAGTATCATTACGATATAGTGAGATGTATTTAGATTTTTAATGCTTTCCTTAATTTTTGCTACTATTTACCTTTAAATGAGTTTTGAGAAATTATTATTTTTACTATAATATATAAATACAATCTTTTCTTGGAGGTGAAATTTATAAAAAAGAATAATAGAAAACTAATTTTCACGTTACTATTAACTTTTGTTTTCCTAACTTCTAGTTTTCTTATTGATGCAATCTCTGTATTTGATAATATTACGCATGGGGAAATAACTGTTTCTGCTAAACCTAGAAGCTCCGGAAGCTTTAAATCTAGTTCTGGCTTTAAATCTAGTTCTAAATCTAGCTCTAGTAGCTTTAAATCTAGTGGTGGTAAATCAAATGTTTCTAAATCAAGTAGTAGTTTTAAAAGCAGCTCTTTTAGTAATAGCTCAAAGAGTTCCAACAGTTCTAAATCAAGTACTAGTAGCAGTAATAGTAAATCAAGTACATCAAGTTCAGACTCAAAATCCACATCGACTTCATCTAGTGGATATAAAAGCGGTTCCTTTAGCAATGTAGATAAAGGTAAGTCTGGAACCTCTAAGAACTTTTCATCTGGATCATTTAGTACAACTTCAGATGATGAAAAGAAGAGTTCAAGTAATTCTACAAGTGAAAACAAAAACACCCAAGATAAAGATAATACGAATACAACAACTAATTATGATAAAGGCTTTTCTTTCGGGAAAATGGCATATGGACTTTCTGCTATGAGAAATTTTGGTTTTAGCAGAGGGGGAGGTGGCATCTCCTTTGGTTCTATATTTACACTTGCTATTATCTTCATAATTATAGTTATTGTAATACGAATTTATTTGAAAAATAGAAAATATTAATTTCAGGAGGACAAATTATGGGAATTTTTACAAGGATGTCAAATATGTTAAAATCAAAGGTAAATTCAACTTTAGATGAAATGGAAAATCCAATAGAATTATTAGATCAAAAAATTAGGGATATGGAAAAACAACTTAATTCAGCTAAATTAAACTCTGCACAAATCATAGGAAATGCACATGAAATTAAAAAGAAAATGGAATCTGCTGAATTAGAAGTTAAGGATTTTGAAGATAAGGTTAAATTAGCTTTATCTAAAAACAATGAAGATTTAGCTAAAAGAGCTTTAGCTAAAAAGATTGAATCTGAAAAGAAATATACAAATTTAAAATCTAGCTATGAAACTGCAAGAGCTCAAGCAGATACTATTAAAAAGAATCTAGCTGCGTTAGAATCAGAAATTGAAAAGACAAGAAATTATAGAGATGAAGCTGCTGCAAGATATAGCAATGCAAAGGCTACTCAAAAAGTTAATGAAGTTCTTGCTAATGTGCAAACAAAATCAAATTCAATTGAAATTGATAGCATAGAAAGAAAAATTCAAAAACATGAATCACTATCTAATGGTCTAGGTGAGCTTAGAGATGTTGATAATTTTGATAGTGAATTTGATGCTTTAGATACTGTTGATCTTGATTTAGAGCTTGAAAAATACAAAAATGCAAATTAGGTGATTAAATGTCAAGTACTATTGATTTCATAAATGAAGAAAAGGCTACTATTGGTAAAGTATATACCGATATAACTTATGCTATAAGTGAAGTTAGCCCTTTCCTTGATGAAAATATTTTAAAAAAGAGAAAGTATTATTCTAAACTTCCCATCTTAAAAGAATATATGGATATGTTAAATGATGCAGAATACTCTAATAAAAATAAAAAATTTAGTTTTTTCAAAAAAGATAATAGTGTTTTAAAACTAACCGACTATAAACAAAATAACTTAGCAGCCTTTAATCAATTTGAAAATTGTTCTAAATGTTCATGTTTAAACTGCATAAAAGAATGTCAATTTCAAAGTTGCAGTGGTTGTAGAGCTAATTCATATATAAAAACCTGTGATAAATCTAAATTAAATGTTCGCTTTAATAATAACTTTATTTTGGATTTAACTAATAACAATACAGGTAAAGCTAGTAGATATAAGGTTCTTGCTACTATAGAAAATTGTGAATATGATAGATTGTATATAGCATTAGAAAACCTTAGTGATTCTAACGATAAATTTATTCTTTATTATTATCCTGGAATTTCATCTGATGAGTTTGGTGAAATAACTGATGAAGAAGAATTTAATTTGGTTGTTGAAACCTATGAACAAGCTTAAATTTTATTAGTAATTCTTAGCGAAGAGAAATTTTTGCACAGTGAACTATTTTCTCAATATATAAAAGGGGCTCGCGAAACGCGAGCCCCTTAGCTTATTTTAATGCGCTAATTCTAATAGCTTAATACTATTAAAATATGCAACATATAAATCTTTTTATTATATTTTCATATTTTATCTTATCCTACTAAAGTATTTCTAAAAATATTACTCTTTCATTATTCTCTAGTAAAAACTAGTTCTTTTTCCGTAGACATTTCTTCATTAAATTCATATCCATCTAAATTGAATCTTTTTACATCCTCAATATCCTCTATTTCATTTTGAATGATGTATCTACTCATCATACCTCTAGCCCTCTTAGCATTTAAAGAAATTATTTTATACTTATCACCTCTAAATTCCTTAAATGTTATTGTAATCACATTTACTTCTTCTCTATTAACCAATCCTTCAATAGATTTAAAATACTCTTGAGATGCTAGATTTATTATAGTCTTATTTTTATGCCCCTTTATTTCTTCTAATATACTTTCTTCTAAAGTTTTATCCCAAAATTCATATAAATCTTTTAAATCATTAACTGGTAACTTTATTCCCATTTCTAATCTATATTCATTAATCCCATCAAATGGTCTTAATACTCCATATAAACCAGATAAAATCCTTAAATGATCATTTGCATAAAAAAGCTCAGAATGAGATAAACTTCCAACGTCCATCCCTCTATAAGCATCCCCCCTAAAGGCTAACAATGCTTGTTTAGAAGTATCTAGTCTAGTTGTCCATTTTTCAATTCTATCCCTATTTACTGTTGCTAATTTAGTACTTATCTTCATAAGTTTTTCTAAAGAATAACTATCATATTTAGTTAATTCATTCATAATTTCCTGCGACTTTTCTAAAAATCTCGGCTCACTCATTGGTAAGTTATTATCTTTTTCTTCAAAATCTAAAGTTTTTGCAGGAGAAATAACTATTATCATAACCAATCCTCCTATATATTTTTATTATACTATTTTCTTCTTTCTCATTTCGCTATAGCAATAATTAATTATATCACTTCTTTTTATTATACCAATAAATATTCCTTCATCGTCTACTACTGGTACAAAATTTTGATTTGTAGCAAGTGAAATTAAACTTTCTACATCTGCATTTATTGAAACGCTTTTATGCTTTCTTTTTCTTGGAATATCTATAATTCTAACATTTTCAGTATTTTTAAAATTTAAATCCGGAGTATTTTTTAGCTTCCATAGCAAATCTCCCTCTGTTAATGTTCCTACATATTTTCCTTCTTTATCTATTAATGGAATAGCTGTATATCCATGATGTTCCATTCTCTCTATAACTTGTCTCATGGTTGCATCTAAATATTCATATATAACCTCATTTTTAGGTGTTAAAAAAAATGCTATATTCATATTTTATCAATCTCCCATACTTATAATTTAAAACTAAGACACATATACATTTTATCATAATTACAATGTAATAGTTTTAAAATTATAATTATTTAATATTTTATTAATTTATCATCTAGTTTTTTGATCTTATAACTATAATTCATATATTCTATTTCATCTACAATAGTAGAAATTTCTTTATAAACTTCCTCTCCACTAAAAGTCTTTTTTACTATTACCTCATTTAAAATCTTATTGTTACACTTAGGACATTTACAAAGAGATACAAATCTCCATTTTATAGGTATAAAATCATGCTCAATTTCTAAATCCACATTACACTTAGGACATTTGCAGTTTATCTTATCCAAATCTAAATTATACTCTGATAAATTTTTTATATCTACTGCAGGCATATTATAAATATCTTTAATTATATAATTTTTGAGCACTCTTGAATTATATATTCTTTTAAATACTAAAGAAGTATAAATAGCATCATTTAAAGCATCATGCAACTTATCGTTATCTATTCTTATTTTTAATTCCTCTAAGGCATTTTTCAAGCTAAGTGATTTCTTTTTAGCTAGTATTTTTGTTGAATACTCTTGTAAATCAAGATAGTTTTTAAGCCAATCTAAATTATCATATTTATGATATACTGCATTGTTAATTATTTCAATAATATCATCCTTTGCCCAAGAGCAGATAATATCACCATCATCTATAATTCTTGATAAATTCTCAATTCCTACCTCGAATGATACTCCATTTTCTAAATCCTCTTCTTTTATGTTTGTTATTTCTGATATTTTAGGGTTTAGCACAGGAATAACAGATGGTTTTATATATTCTTTAAATTCTTCAAGCGGCTTCATATAATTATCTAGTTTTATTGCACCTATTTCTATTATTTCATTATCTAAATCTATATTTTGTAAATTAGGATAATCATCAAATATATTTGGATAATACTTATGTATTCCTTCTAGATTATTAAATTCTAAATCAATTATTATAAATGCCATTTTTATACCTCTCATCAATTATTATTATAGGTATATTATGCCATTTTTATTAATATTTTTCACTAGTATTTAGAATTTTTACTATATAAAATTTGAAAATATATCATAAAATTCAATTTAAAATATTAAATTCAAAATTATATAAATACTATTATTTTAAATTCACAATTTTAAATAGAGCTGTCTTAGACAGCTCTATTTATTTATCATTAAACTCTATGCCTGCTAACTTCATCAAATGGACTGCATTTTGAGTTGTACTTCTTCCTTCTCTCAACTTATAATCAAATTTAATATTGTTTTTTTCATAGTATTCTTGGAAGTTATAATTTTTAATCCATTTCTTTGTTTTTTCTAAATCGCATAATTCTAAATCATGAGTAGAAACAAGTCCCATAGCATTATTTTTTACTAATTGGTTTATAAGAACTTGTGCACCTTCATGTCTATCCTTTGAATTTGTACCTTTAAAAATTTCATCTAATAAGAAAAATACCTTTTCTCCATTTTGGGCAGCTTCGATAAGTATCTTTATCCTTAATATTTCTGCATAAAATGATGATATACTTTCCTCTAAGTTATCCTTAGTTCTCATACATGTATATATACTAAAAATACCACAAGTAAAACTTTTACTACAAGTAGGAGCTCCTATATAGCTTAAAAGTAAATTTAACCCAATAGTTCTTAAAAAAGTACTTTTACCCGACATATTTGAACCTGTTATTAAAGCAACCTTTGCATCATCTTTTAATGTAAAACTGTTAACTACAGCTTTTTCACCTAACATAGGATGACCTACATTTATACCTTCGACTACATCTGATGTACTAATCTTAGGATAAGTCCATTTATCAAAATCAAATGATAAATTAGATACACTAGATAAGGCTTCAAACTCTCCCATTATATTAAGCCATTGTTCTAGTTTATCTCCATTTAGTCTTCTCCACTCTTCTAAATTTCTTAGAATAAAAGTGTCTGACAATACAGTTACATTTAATAATAAATAATATGCGTTAGATGAGCTATCCCCTAACCAGTCAACTAATCTTTTAAGTGCTTTCATTTCATCAACACAACTTTTATTTTCAGAAGAATATAATTTATTCTTTAGCTCTTTTAAAAGTACTGAATCAAAATTTTCGCTATCTATAAGAGTTAATAAATTTGTATATGCCTCTATATCTTTTTTATGTTTATCAAATAATCTTATAATTTGTACTAAATCCTTTGTAAGTATTTTTACTACTAAGTAATTAATCATAAAAACTAAAATGATATAACTTATTGGTAATACTTTTAAAATTACTAATACTATTGATATCATAGTAATTGCTATAAATAAATAGGGAACTACCTTAAATAATGGTTTTATTTCACTTTTTCCATTTGCCCACTCTAAAAGTTCATTTATATCTTTTGTCCCGCTCTTTTTAATAGTGGATTTAACTTCTAGACGTTGTCTCCACTCTACTTTTTCACCTAACTCATTTATAGCTTCTTGCTTTTTTAATATTTCTTCTCTATTTGGAATTGTCTTTAAGTTTAGCATTTGAGATAGCTTATTTCTTCCAAACTTAGTTTTTGTTGAATTAATCATTTGAAAAAGCGAATTTCTTCCAAATATATCTAAATCACTTGCAAAAGGATGCTCATCTCTTAAAAATTCTTCACCTTTATCTTCTTTTTCTTTAAAAGTCCCCTTTATTCTAGCTATTCCATTACTATTTATATTTATATATACTTTATATTCTTTTTTCTCTTGAATTTTTTTATTATGATAATATGCTACTACAATAAATATGGCTGTAAACATAACTATCGATAATATTAATAATACTATGCTTTCTCTTTTGTAAAAATAGTATGCCGATAATATAGCCATAATAACTATAATTAACCTTAAAGTAGAAAGCTTAGTTATAACTTTATTTAGATCTTTTATCTTCTCTTCATATTTTGAGATTTTACTTTCATAAAAACTTAATGCTCTGCTCATAATTTACACCACCCTTACTTAATAATTTTATCATATAAACTTACTATCTTCTAATTAGAAAATAAAATATCGGATATAAGCATTCTTACTATACCTATTATCCGATATCTTTTAAATCTTTATTTAATAAAAAAATATTTCAACTATAGATATTAACTTTTTAATGAATTATATATGGTTTCTAAATTATATTTCATACCTTCTAAATAGCTTTTATTATCTTCCTTAGTTTCAAGACTATATATCTTTTCTACTTTAGCTCCAACTTCTTTTGCTAAAGTTTCTGATTCCTTTGCACTTGCTGTAGATTCACTAAATACAACTTTAACACCATTTTCCTTACAGTAATTTATTAAAGCTTCTAAATTTTTTGGAGTTAATTCACCTTCTCCAAAAACATCTGCTATACTTTTTTGAGTTAATCCAAAGTCTCTACATAAATAAGCAAAGGCTGCATGTCCAGTAACAAAATCTTTATTTGTTATTTCTTGAAACTTAGTTTTGTATTCATCCTGTAAAGTAGTGAAATCTTTATTTAACTTTTCATAATTACTTTCATAGTAATCTTTATTTTCTGGGTCTATCTCAATTAAAGCATTCTTTATGTTCTCAGCTTCTTTTGCTGCATCGCTTAAGCTTAGCCACATATGAGGATCATTTCCTCCATGGCTGTGATCATGATCATCTTCTTCGCCCTCTTCATGATCATGATCTTCTTCTGATATACTAATTGGTTTTATACCATTACTAGCTTCTACTACTTTAATATCTTTGCCTTCTATTGTATTTAAAACAGAGTCTATCCATTCCTCCATTCCAAGCCCATTATATACAAACATGTTTGTATTTATTAAATCTTTTAAATCCTTTGGCTTAGGGTCAAAACTATGTGCATCACTACCATCTGGTATAATTGAAAATACTTCTACCTTATCTCCACCTATTGCTTCTGTAAAGTCTTTAAGAGGATTAATTGTAACACCTACTCTTAATTTTTCTCCATTATCATCATTACTTTTATTTACACATCCAGAAAAAGAAAAGATGATTCCCAGTATAAAAGTTAATCCCAATAATTTTTTCTTCATTTCTCCACCTCTTTTGCAAATGATTTGCATTATTCATTGGTATAATTTTATCTTCTTATACTATTATTGTCAATACTACAATGAAATATAATTAATTTCTATATTTTTCTTTTCCAATATATTCTTCTCTCTAGATTGGCATGTAAATATTAATAATTGTTTAAATTTACAACTTAGAAGCAAATCAATGGCTTTCTCAGTTCTATTATCGTCGTATTGTACAAAAGCATCGTCTAACGTAACTGGGAAATCCATATCCTTATATATCATATTAATAAATGCTAGCCTTAAAGATAAGTATAATTGATCATTTGCTCCATTACTTAAAATAGCTCCAGGTAGAACATCCAACCCCCTTCTTACTTTCATCTCATATGAATCCGACACCATAACATCATCATAGCTCTTATTTGTTAAATCCTTAAAGTATTCTATAACACTAGAATTTAAAATATTTCCAAAGTTTCCTCTAACTTCTCTTATAGACTCATTCATTTTTTCTATAGCTAATTCGGTAGCTTTTAACCTTAATTCAAACTTATTAATCTTTTCCCTAACATCTTCTATTTCTTCTTCTATTTGAGGTATATTTCTTTTACCTATAAACCTATTATTTAAATCATTTTCAACATCTTTTATAGACTTCTCAATTTCTATTAATTCATTTGATTTTATTGAAATCTGATTATCTATCTCATCTTCTGAGGAATAAGTATAATTTATATTTTCGTTAATTATGTCTTTTAAATCTTCCTTTATTGCATCTATATCCTTATCCTTAGTTAAAGCCTTATAAGTTTCATCTATACTTTCTAATGTTCTAACAATTTCATCTCTTTGCTTTACTTTTTGTTTTATTTCTAATAACTTTTCTTCTAAACTGAATAAATCTATATCTTCTAGGCCTATAAATTCAAGCTTTTCTCTTATTCTTTTTTCTCTTATTTCAAGTTCTTTTTGTAATTTATTTATTGATTGCTCTTCTTTTTCTATGTCTATTTTTATAGATAAAATTTCCTTATTTACTTCTTCGTATTTAGATAACATTAATATTACTTCATTTACATCTCTTGTCTTTGCTAAATCTAATATATATTCTATATAATCTTCGTTATTTTTATAGTTTTCTTCAACCGTCCTTATATTTAGAACAGAGACTTGAATTTCCTTTTCTGTTATCTTTATATTTTGCTTTTCTTCATACAAGACAAACTCATCAAAAAGCTTTAATTTTCTAATAAAATCTTCATAAGAAGTTGCTCCAACTAACTTTGTATATTTGAAAATATCTTTTTCTATTTCTTTTATATCTTCTTCTAATTTATCAATATTAAATAAACTATTATGCTTATCAATATTATTCATCTCTGTTCTTAAATTAAAAGATTTAAATGTAAGAAGGCTTATAATGCCTGTTAATATAACTATTAAAAGTAAGTTATCTCTAAATAGAAAAATAGATAAAGCTAAAATAACAGCAAAAATTATGATTGATAAATTAATCAATTTATGCTGACTTTTCAATTTAATGTCTATATCTTTTTCTCCTACTTTATTAGATGAATTCTCTAATTTAAATTTAAGCTCTTTTAACTTATCTTCATATTTTTCTAATATCTTTCCTATTTCATCTCTTATTCCTCTAAAATTAATAGAACTTCCTATATAATCCTTCTTTTTTTCTATATCTCTTTTTATAAGATTTATATCATTGTTTAAAACTTCATAGTTTTTCATTTTCTCCTTTAGGTTTTCTCTTTCCATGATAGCTTTCATAAACTTATTTTTATCTTCACTTGATAAGTTTTCTATGAAAAATAAATTTTCAAACTCATTTCTTTTATTTAAATAAATTTCTTTACTATTATTCAACTTCTTTTCTTCTTCAGATTTCATATCCAATATACTAAAGTATAATGAATTTTCATCCTTTATATCATTTAGTAAAACTTCATCTATTACACCATTTCTAGAAGATATACTTTCTTCTATATATCTTTCCTTTTTCTTCAACTCTTCTTTCTTCTTTAAATATTCAGTTATTTCTTCATATTCTTTTTGAAGCTTTGCTTTTTTCATATATTTCTTATATATATCTAAATTCTTAAGTTCTTTTCTTAATTCTTCTCTATTATCTTTTAAAGTAATTAAATTTTGTTCTTTGTCTATACTAGATTCCGATAATTTATAAGCCTCATATTTTTCTTCGTTTAATGAATTATATTTATTTCTAAGTAAATCTAATTCTCCTGTTTTTCTGCTTGTAGTTATAGATTTTTTTATAGTATCTAACTTCTCTAATGCTTTTTGCAGTGAAACACTTTCTTCGCCACTACCTAATAAGTTTGCTGCCTTATCTATTATTTCTTCTTCCTTATCCTTCGAGATAGCTACACCTAATTGACTTATAAATAATGTTTTTAGAAATGTTGATGAGTTTACATTAAAAAAGTACTTTCCTGGTTCATCTTTTGGTATATCTAAAACTATATCACCTGATTCAGCATCTATTACTTCTGATACATCTTCCTTCTTAGTTGAACCAAAACTTCTCCTTATAATATAACTTCTGTTATTATGTGTTACATATAGTTCTCCTCTAATCTTATCTCCATCAATAGGCATAAATCTTACTCTATCATTATTTTTAATATCCTTGCTTCTTTTGGAATTCATACCATAGAGCCAAATTCTAATAAAATTTTGAATAGTACTTTTACCTTTTTCATTTTCACCGTATATTAGATTTATTTCATTATTAAGCTCAATCGTCTTATCTTTTAATCCCGCAAAAGAAATAATATTTATCTTATTTATAATCATTTAAATTCACTTCCTCATGTGACAAACATTGGATGCCTATCTTTAATGCTAATTTTATCACTTCGTCATCATAGTCATCATCTGCCATTTTATCTAGTAGCTTTCTTGCATAAACCCCTTTAACAGAATAATCCTTTGATATTTTATCAAAATCTAACTTTACATCAGTATTATCAATTACTTTAACAAAGTAAAAATAATCTTTTACTTTTTCAAATGCTATATCTTCATTTAAGTTGATATATGATTCTATTTCACCCTTTAAAATAATTTTATATAAATTATTCCTTCTGTCTTCTTCATTTATAGAATTTATTATCTTTTCTTTTATTTCTTCATAACTAATAGAATTACTTATATCTACATCAACTACATAATAATTTCTTTTTGAAGTTCTAATAAATCTAAGATCAACAGCACCTTTTGAAACATCTCCAACTATAACACCTTTATCTCCAAGTTCATCAAAGCCTCTTCCCTGAGGACATCCTGCATAAGCATAGCAAGTATTTTTTTGTCTTAATATTCCACTGTAGTTATGTCTATGACCTATAGCTATATAATCTAATTTACTCTCTTCTATATCCCTTAAGGTTATTGGATTATAATCATTTCCTTCATCACTATTTGATATATCACCATGTATAACCATTATATTTATATATTTTTCATTTATAGAAATATTCTTTAACATACTCTTTTTAACATGATGAGTATTAAAGCCTGCTCCCCATACAACAGTTTCTAAATCCTGCAAAACTACAGATTCAATTGAACTTTTGAATATATGAACATTATTTGGCCATTCTATCATTTTATAAAATGACTTTTCGTAATATGGATCATGATTACCAGGAGATATAAACACTTTTATGTTGATTATTCTTTCTAATTGATTTTTAATAAAACCTAGTGTTTTTTTATTTACTGTTAAATTATCAAAAATATCCCCAGTTAATAGTAAAATATCAACAGAATTTTCTATACACATGTTTATAATCCTACTAAAAACTTCTAAAAGCTCTTCTTTGCTTATTAAAGCTATATTTTTATTTAAATCTTTAAATGGAGTATCAAAATGCAAATCTCCAGCTTGTAATATCTTAACTTTTTTCATATTATCACCTTAATTATAATTATTCCCAACGAACTTTTGTTCTCATTTTATCATTTTTCATCTTTCAGCACAATATTTATGCCCATAGATAAACGCTATATTTATTCATTATTAATCATATCATATATAAGTAATAATAAAGCTTTAATATTTTAATACACCATCCAGTTAATTAATAGTATACAAATAAAGATGCAGGCAAACTTACCTGCATCGATTTTAGTTTGTTATATTTATTTCTCCAATTCCCATGCTAATATCAAATACATATTTATTTTCCCCAGATGTTTTAGCATTTATATTAGCTTTTCCAAGTCCAGAATCTGTTCTTATACTTACTGGTGAATCTGATGGTATCCTTATATTAGTATTTCCAACGCCACCTTCAAAGATTAAATTTCCATTTACATTTCCCAATGATACTTCTATGCTTCCGACTCCACCTTCAATATTTATATCTCCAGTCATTTCTTTTGTTTCTAATTCAACATCTCCTACTCCACTTTCTAAATCAAGTTTATTAAATGAAATATCTTTTATGAGTAACTGTCCTACTCCTGAACTAATACTTATATTATCTACTTTCAAATCTCTAACTTCATATTCCCCAACACCAAATTCTAAATCTATATTTCCGTTATAGCTATTTGGTATCTTTATCTTTAAATCGCTAGTAGAATCTCTATTTATACTATTACGCTTCTTTGATTTTTCATTAATTGTTAGTTCATCTGAACTTTTATCTATTGTTATACCTTTAGATAGCTTTCCTAAAGTACCTGAAACTTCAATATCCTTACCTTCATAGTACATTACTTTTACACTACTAACTTCTATTTTTATATTAATATTATTTATACCTTCTATTGTTTCAACCTTATTTATACTTTCCCCACTATAATTAGTTGAATTGCTATCATTATCATCATTTCTACTTTCAACCCCAAACTTAACACTACAACCTCCTAACATAACGCTGAGCGATAGTACTAAAAATATCTTAAATAGCTTTTTCATAATTATATCCCCCTTAAATAATATCTAATTTTTTATCTAGATGATTTATTGCTATTGTTACAAGAATACCTACCCACAAAATCCCCAAAAGCATAGAAATCAAATCAATTTCTATAAATGATCCTAATTTTAAATAAATATATGGAAATAAATTAGTTATAAACCTGTTTATTCCTGAAACAAAACTTTGGATAATTCCACCGCCTACTATAACAGCAAGTATGCATAATCCTACATTATAAATATATGATGAAAATATTACTATAAATGAAATAATTACAATATATGCTGCTGTAGTTCCAAAAGCCACTCCAAATACCGCCATCTTAACTACTTCTGCCATTGCATTGCCAGAAAGGCTTGATACTATATATGCAACAAGAGCTATACTCCATTGCAAAATTATAAATTCTATATACTTAGCAATCATAAATTCCCAAGCCTTTATTGGTAATGTAAAAATTAATTTACCATTATCTTTTGATATTTGTGATATAAACTTTATTATTGAAGTAATGAAATTTATTGCTAGAAATGTTGAAATGAAAGCAATACTCATAACCGACATTAACTCTCCAATAAATGGTACCTTTATAAATATTCCTAAAGTTAACATACATAAAATTATAAATACACTCATATACAATATCTTGCTTATTCCTGAATTGTATTTTCCAAAATTATATTTTAAAATATTTAAAATATTTTTCATACTATCCCTCCTTATTCAAATTACTCTGCAAATACTTTTCTATAAACTTCATCAATAGATAGTTTATACTTTTCTCTCAACTCTTCTGCTTCTCCAGATTCTATTATTTTTCCATCTCCTAAAAAAGCAACTTCATCGAAGATTCTCTCAAGCTCACCAATATAATGAGTAGTTATTATCATTGAACTTTCCTCTGATAAATTTTCTAATATAGCATCTAAAATTTTTTCTCTTGAAACAGGATCAACCCCTGATATAGGCTCATCTAACAAATATAACTTAGCTTTTCTACTTAAAGTTAATGATAAGTTAAATTTTTCATTTGTTCCTTTTGATAAATCCTTTATTTTAGATTCAATATCTAAGTTCATAAAATCTAAATAATATTTCATCTTTTCCATATCAAAATCATTAAAGAAGTCTGAATATAATTTTATTGCATCCTTTATTTTCATCGCTTTATGAAAAATATTTTTATCTTGTAAAAATGCAATATAATTTTTAGTTTCAACTCCTAAAGATAATCCATTTACCTTTATTTCTCCTTCATCAGCTTTTAAAAACCCTTGTATAGTATTTAAAAGAGTTGTCTTCCCCTGAGCATTAGGTCCCATTATTCCCAACACTTTTCCCTTTTCTAGCTTTAAATTTATTCCATTTAATACTTTCTTTCCTTTTATAGTTTTATATAAATCTTTTATTTCTAATAAATCACTCATATTAATCCTCCATATATCTTTCTAATATAATTGCTAATATTTTTTCTTTTGTGAATCCTAAGGCTTTTGAATCTTCAATAAATTTATCTATGGTTTCATTAAATATCTCTTGTCTTAAATCATTTATCCTTTTCTCATCTTCTGTAACAAATTTTCCAATTCCTCTTTGAGTATAAATTAAATCTTGATTTTCTAATTCAGAATAAACCTTTTGCACTGTATTGGGATTAACTTTCAATTCGCTTGCATATTCTCTTACAGACAAAATTCTTTCTCCTCCTTTTAAATCCCCTGAAACTATTCTTTTTTTCATATAAGCAATTATTTGAAGATATATCGGTTCTTTTGAATTTAATTCAAGTACCATTTTTTATCTCCTTCCTCAACAGTATTAGTGTATTAATTAAATAATACACTAATACTGTTTTTTTTACTATTTTTAATTATATGTAAATTTAATCATTATATTCATTTATCCGTATTTAGTATTGATTATCTTTAACTTTCTTTATTTTACTTATTATTTGGGAAACATAGCTTTTTATAAATATTTTTATAAAATTATTTATAATTCTATATATTCATAATAAGATTAAATTTTTTTATAAATAAAAAAGAGGCATCTAAAATAAAAACTTTTGTTTTTATTTTAGAAATACCTCTTCTTTTTTTGAATGGTTACAATACTAAATTCTTTGGCGGTATATCCATCCTGTCTTCTTAACCCTTAGTTAATTTGTTCCTGTGGCTTACTTTATTGAACTTTCGTATTGTTCAACCATTCTTTTTACCATCTCGCCACCTACGGAACCACATTGTTTTGATGTTAGGTCGCCATTGTAATCGCTAAATGGAACTCCTAACTCTGCTGCAACTTCATTCTTGAATGCACTTAATCCTTTTCTTGCTTCTGGAACTAATGTCTTTGCCATTTGTAATTCCTCCTTTGGCTATTGGTTTTGTAAACTACTTTTAAAATTGAACTCCCTCTCATTTAAAAGTTTTCTGTTTACACTATTATATTAACCTTAATCTAAATTTATATTCTTAGTAAATTATAGATAGTTTAGAATATTTTATATGCAGGATATTTTATCATTTTGTGCACAAAATATTTAGTGAATATACTAAAAAGGAGGTTCTCTATGAAGATTTCTATGTTAAAATTTAAAAATATTAAATATAAATCAATTTCTATTTTTATAGTTTTATCTACATTACTCTCTATATGTAACATATCTAATATATCCATGGCAATTATAAATTCACCAGATACTATCCCATTTCTTGAGGATAAATTTTTAATATTAGATATTAAAAAAAATTATAAACTTCCTCCTAGATTTAGAAGCATTCAAGAACTAAATATTTCAGGTTGTGCTCAATTTAGACCTAGCCAAATAGATAATATAAAAGTAGCTATAAATAGCCCTAAAATAACTGTAGTTGACTTAAGACAAGAATCTCATGGATTCATTGATGATAGTCCAATAAGCTATTATAGTTTTTTTCAACTTATAAATAGCAATTTGAATGCTCAAGAAACATTAAAAGCAGAAAAAGAAGATTTATTAAAAATAGCGATAGGTTACAATATTCCAATTTTTAAAACAACAGGTGAATATCTAGAATCATTAAAAGCAAATACTGTATCAAATGAAGAAAGTACTTGCAAAAATTTCGGGTTAGGCTATAAAAGAATTTCAGTAAGAGATAATTCAATCCCCAAACCTGAATCAGTAGATGACTTTATAAACTTTGTTAATACTACATCTGATGATGTACATATACTATTTCATTGTGATGCTGGAGATGGAAGAACAACCATGTTTATGTCCATGTTCCAAATGATGAAAAATCCAACCAATGCATCACTATCAACAATACTTAATGACCAAATTGCTATCGGTGGAATAGTACTAACAGAAAATATTCCAAGAGCTACTTTCCTTGAATATTTTTATAATTATACTCTAGAAAATAAAGAATCTGGATTTAAGACTAACTATTCCACATGGCTAAAAAATAAAAAAGGCCTATATAGTGAGAGTGCTCCATTACCTGATGAAAATGAACCTATAAATGAAAAAAGTTAAAAATAAAAGGGTCTCACATTTCGTGAGATCCTTCATAAAAATAAGAAATTAACTTTTTTAAGGCAATAAACTAATTGAAATTAAATAAATCTTATATCAAATAACTTTTTGAGACTACGCTTTCAATCTATAAATATAATATTCCTAAAAATATAGCAACATAATGTAATGTGCTTCCTGCAATTACAAATAGATGCCATATAAAATGATTGTATGGCATTTTGTCTAATGCATAAAATATACATCCTATAGTATAAGCGAGCCCTCCAGCTACTATATATATTAATATTTTCATAGGTACTAAAAGCAAAACTGCCTTAACATTAAGTACTATGATCCAACCCATTAATATATATAGTATTGTTGATAAAATAGCAAATTTATCTATCCAAAACACCTTAAACATTATTCCTAGAAATGTAATTATCCACAGTGCTAATAATATTTGCATAGATTTTTTATCACTATTCAACAATATTAATATAATAGGAGTATATGTTCCTGCTATTAATAAATATATTGATGAATGATCTAATATCCTTAGTATTCTTTTTACTAAATCACCTGGAATACTATGATATAAAGTGGATCCAAGATATAGTATTATTAGACAAATACTATAAACCCAAACTCCAATAACAGCATAATTACTACCAGAGTTTGATGCTGCTATAATTAAAAACACGCTTCCAATAATAGCTAGTATAGCTCCCACTCCATGTGTTACAGCATTTGCTATCTCTTCACCTTTAGTATAAAAATTATAAACTGTCTGTTCATTTTTATTGCTCATAAGTATCTTTTTCTTCACCCTCTAACATTTTTAATTACTTTAATATATTGCTCTTTAATCAATATATTATTCTTTTTATAAAAAGGAACAATCTTTTTAACCTTAAAGATTGTTCCTAAAACTTTACTTATTTTTTTTCTCATGTATTTCAACTTTATTTATATCTCCGGATATCACATCTATATCGTTATTAAAATATATAAATTTCTCCTTAGGCAAGCCTTTAAATATAACAGGTATAATTGGTGATTTCAAATTTTTTCTCATTTCATCTAAAGGAAATTCTATTAATATGTCTCCTTCATTTACTATATCTCCCTCTTGAACAAAAGCCTTAAAGCCATTCCCATTTAAATTAATACTATCTATTCCTATATGAATGAATACATCAAATCCATCTAATCCCCTAATAGTTATAGAATGGCATGTTTTCGATATTGTTAATACCATTCCTCTTATTGGAGATATTAAAACATTATTTTTCGGATCTATAGCAAAGCCATCACCAATAAGCTTCATAGAAAATATAGGATCTGGAACATCCTCTAACCTCAAAAGTTTTCCAGTGGAAGGGATCATAATAGAACTTTCTATTTTAATACCTTTTTCTATTTTCTCTATCTGTTTTTTCTTTTTAATTTTTATTTCTTTCCCATCTATGATATCTTTCATTTGCTCCTTAAGCATATCTGACTTAGGTCCAAATATAGCTTGAATATTCTCTCCGATTATCATTAAATCAGCTGAACCTAATGCCTTAAGTTTACTTCTGTTTACTAAACTTATATTCTTCACTGTAACTCTAAGCCTAGTTATACAAGCATCTAGGTATTTTATATTCTTTGGCCCTCCAAAAGCATCTAATACCTTATAAGCTAAATCTCCATCAGAAATATCTATATCAATTTCACTTTCTTCTCTCTCTCTTCCTGGTGTCTTTAAATCTAATTTTCTTATTATATATCTAAACCCCAAATAATATATAGATGCAAATATGATTCCCACAATTAATACCCACCACCATTTTGTTCTATTGGGAATCACACCAAATAATATAAAATCTATAAGCCCACCAGAAAATGTTAATCCTATCTTCACATTTAATATTTGCATTATCATAAATGACAAACCTGCAAATATACAATGTACAGCAAATAAAATTGGAGCAACAAATAAAAACATAAATTCAATTGGCTCTGTTATTCCTGTTAAGAAAGATGTTAACGCACCAGAAAATAATATACCAGCTACCACTTTTTTCTTATCACTATCTGCCTCATGATACATTGCTAAAGCAGCTGCTGGAAGACCAAACATCATAAATGGAAATTTTCCAGTCATAAATGTTCCTGCTGTAAACTCTACTCCATCCTTTAATTGAGCAAAAAATATTGCCTGATCTCCAATTACTAATTGTCCAGCTAAACTAGTATATTCTCCAAACTGATACCAAAATGGATTATACCATATATGATGCAATCCAAAAGGTATTAGCGCTCTTTCTATAATTCCAAAAATTAAAGCTGAAATAGTTGGATTAGTTCCTATCATACTCCTTGAAAAAGCTAATAAAAAATTCTGTATAGGTGGCCAAATTACTACCATCATTATCCCTATTATTAATCCTGCTATTGCAGATACTATTGGTACAAATCTTTTTCCTGAAAAAAATCCTAAGAACTCTGGTAACTTTATGTTATAAAATTTTTGATATATAACTGCTGAAATCATACCAATCACTATCCCACCAAAAACTCCTGTCTGAAGAGTAGGAATTCCAAGTACAACATCATACATTGGATTAGTATCAACCTGTAGTAAGTCAACTCCAGCTGTTATTCCGACAGTCATATTCATTATTAAAAAGGACACTATTGCTGCTAATGCTGCAACCCCGTCTCCATTGCTCATACCTATAGAGACTCCTACTGCAAATATTAGTGGCAAATTAGAAAATATAATATCACCTGAAGATGACATTATATTAGCAATTAGTTGAAAGTTTTCTCCAGATAACATTGGAAAATTGCTTATTATATTGGGATTTTGTAGAAATGTTCCAATTCCCATTAAAAGTCCAGCCGCTGGTAGTAATGCAACTGGTAACATTAAAGATTTACCTATCCTCTGAAGAACTCCAAAAGATTTTTTTAGAAATATAGTATTCATTTTTCCTCCTAATAATCCTATATTAAAGTAAAGACTTAAGCACTAAATTCTTAGGCTTAAGTCTTAATAAACATATTAATGATTACTTCGCAGTACAGAGATAACTCTGTGTATATGCATAGTTAAATATACTATTTCATCTTCATTTACTTTATAATCATAATTACTTTCTATATATTTTTGTATCTTTTTAGCGCAATCATAAGCTTCGGGATAACTTTTGGATGCTATATCCAAAAATTCGCTACTATCATCATTATTTTGATTATTTGTTACTACTCTCTTTGCAAAATACTTAAGGTGAGTTAATAATCTATCATAGTTTAAATCTTCTTCATTAAACTCAACTGAGTAGTAATATCTAATTACGTTTAACACACCTTTAATTATGTTAGTTGCAAGTACTGATTCTTTTGCCGTTTCCTGATAACTTGCATTAACCAGATGTAAAGCAATAAACCCAGCTTCATCTTCAGGTAAATTTATTTTCAATCTATTATTTATATAATCTACTGCCCATAGGGCTATTTTATATTCTTCTTTGTGTATTCTTCTTATTTCATCTAATAAATCATTTTTAATTTTAACATTATTTTTATATCTCTTAATCGCAAATGCAATGTGATCAGATAAAGAAATATATATTTGTTTATCTAAATTTCTATTTAACTCTTTATCTGCATAAGATATAATTTCATGAGATAATTCAAATATACCATCAGGTATTTGATTTATAAGCTTTTTAAGTTTATTACCCATTCGCTTATCATCTACTACAAATATTTTTTCTATTTTATTTTCTTCTATTTCTTGCCCTACTTTCCTCTTGAAGGCGATCCCAGATCCCATAAGAATAACTTCTTTCTTAGTCTTTGGATCTATTGAAACAACAACATTATTGTTTAATATCTTTTCTACAACCATATTACCTTCATTCTCCTAACACTTGGAAAATAAAATACCTAAATCAAGATATTATCTTAATTTAGGTATTGCCTGCTTTACAGTAACAATCCATTTACTTACTTATTTATTATGATAGCATTGTAAACAACTACTGTCAAGCGCATACCATTAAATTTATACATATTTATCCATTTTTTTAATTCATTAACATCGCCATTACATTTATCTACTTTACATAGTATATTTAGTAGGTAATATTATTATAAATTCACTACCTTTTTCAGGTGCACTTCTGACAAATATTTTACCATTATGTAATGTAACTAATTGCTTTGTTACTGTTAACCCTAAGCCACTTCCTCCATGTTCTTCTGATACATCATTATAAGCTTGACCAAATCTATCAAATATAGCATCATGATATTTTTTTTCTATTCCAATACCAGAATCCTTAACCGATATCTTTACCTTCTTACCTAAATCTATTATTCTTACTTCTATTTTCCCACCCCTTGGTGTAAACTTAACTGCATTTCCAACTAGATTTACAATACATTTTTCTATTTCACTACCATCGCACTCTATTATTTTCTCTTCTACTTCTGGATCAATTATTAGCTCTATACCATTTGCTTCAACAAAATCCTTCATAGATAAAACAACTTCCTCTACCAAATAAACAATATCATATTTTTCAATTCTTAATTTATAAGATCCAGATTCAATTTTAGATGTATCTATTATATTATTTATTAACTTCAATAACCTATCAGAATTTCTTCTCAAAGTACTCATATAATAAGAAAGCTTTTCTTTAGGTATTTCCTTATCTTCTTCATTTAATTTAGTTATTAATTGTTGAGTTGATATAATAACATTAAGTGGAGTTCTAAGCTCATGAGATAAATTAACAAAATAATTATTTTTATATTTTTCATTTTTTATTAGCTTATCATATAACTCTTTGTTTTCTTTAAACTTATTATTTAACTCATGAGTTCTTTGCTCTACTAAACTATCTAATATCTTCACCCTGTTCCATATTATATAAAGTGCTAAGAAGCCTATTAAAGCATATATTACATAAGCTAATGGTGTTTTCCAAGGTTTCATTTCAACTTCAAAAGTTACTGTGGTCGCTTTACTCCAATCTCCGCTTGAATTTCTTGCAACAACTTGAAATTTATATATTCCTGAATCTAGGTTTGTATAACTTACATAATTTCTATCATCAGAAAAAATCCAATTTTCATCTAATCCATCTAATTTATATGCATATTGAATTTTACTTACATTTCTATAATCAGGCATAAAAAAGTTAAATTGTATATTGCTATTCTTATAACCTATTTTTATATTAGATATATCTAGAATTTCTTTTTCTCCACTATAGACACTATCAATAACTACATTAGGAGAAAACTTTTTCTCTTCCAATTGGTTTGGATAAAAACAAGTTAGCCCATTTATTCCTCCAAAAAACATTTCTCCACTTTTGCTCTTAAAATATGAATAACCATTAAATTCATTGCTTTGAAGTCCATCTGTAACATTATAGTCAACAAATTTATCATTTTTTATATCAAATTTTGATATTCCATAATTTGTACTTATCCATGGATTATCATAATCATCTATTAAAATACCATTTATAAAGTTATTTGATAAACCTGAACTTTCTGTGTATTTATGAAACTTTTCTGTACTTCTATCAAATTTATTTAATCCGTATTGGCTTCCTATCCAAATATTATTTTTACTATCTACCGCTATAGCTTTTAATGCATTAAAGCTTATGCTATGTTTATCTTCTTCATCATTTCTATAACTTTTTATCTCATTTGTATTTTTATTTATTTTAATTAATCCACCGTTTAAGCCTGAAGCTATCCATATAACCCCATCCTTATCTTGAACTATATCTGAAAACATATTTTCAGTTATTCCATTTTTAATAAAAATGTCCTTATATGATTTAAATGTATTCTTTCTATCAAAAGTACATAGTCCATATCTAGTTCCTATCCATAATAGACCTTCATTATCAATATATAATGTTCTAACATCATTAGACACTAAGCTATTTTTATTATCTTCATCATAATATCTAGTAAATTTCTTTGTTAGTTTATCATACTTATTTAATCCCGATTCTGTTGCTATCCAAATTTCATTTTCTATCCCAACTATATCTCTTATATAATCATTGCTTAAAGAATTTTCATCATTTGAGCTTTTAAATTTAGTTATCATTCCACTTTTTCTATCTATTACATTTAATCCTTCATGTACTGTTCCAACCCATAAAAGGCCTTCATCATCTTCATATATTCCAGCCATCATATTTTCACTTAATGAATTAGTATTAAAAGGATCATTTTTATAATTCTTGAATGAATTTTGAGGGTTAAATAAACTTATTCCATCATAAGTTCCAACCCAAATTGCACCAGATTTATCTTCAAACAAACTTAATATATTATTACTTACTATGCTTTGTGGATCATATACTTTAGATTTATAATTAATAAATTTATTTTCTTCCTCAATCAGTCTACTTAATCCATTATTAGTTGCAATCCATAATTCACCTTTGCTATCTCTTAATATGTATCGTACAAAATTTCCTGCTATGGAAGAGTCGTCGTTAGGATCATTTTTAAAAATTTCTATTTTATCAGTTTTTAAATTAAGTTTATTCAACCCACCATTATATGTACCAATCCAGAGATTATCCAAATTATCAGCATATAGCTTAAATATGAAATTATCACTAATAGAGTTATCTCCTCCATTAGAATAGTATTTAATAACTTCATTTGAAGTACCTGTTATTTTATTTAAGCCATTATCCGTTCCAACCCAATAGCTACCATAAACATCCTCTACAATCGAATATACAACTTGACTACTTAATGAATGCTTTTTATCTTCTGAATTATATAGTCGTATAAAATTATCATCTTCTTCATTATATAAATTTAAGCCATCTTCTGTCGCTATGTATATATCACCTTTTGAATCTACTAATATTTCTGTTATATTGTAATTTGATAAATTACATCCATTTACTTCTGGCAAATATGTTGTTATTTCATTTGTATGTGTATTTATCTTATTTAATCCTATAGATGTACCAACCCATATGTTTCCTTCATAATCTTCTGTTATTGCAGAAATATAGTTAGCACTTATACTATTCGGCTTATCTTCAATATATCTAAATACTTCAAACTTATCTCCATTGTATCTGTTTAATCCATCTGCTGTTCCAATCCACATATATCCTTTACTATCCTGAAACAAATACTCTACAGATGTTTGCGATAACCCATCTTCAACTGTTATTCTTTTAAAATTTATATTTTTATCATCATTTGTTATAGCAAATGTACTCATTGTACTCATATTTATTATTAAAATAATACTTACTATAAATATAAGCAAAACTTTACATGACCTTTTTCTCATATTCATCCCTCGTAAAAATTCTAAGATTCTTATAATTAAGTAAATATATTATATCAAATTTCTTATCTATTTATATAAATTTATAGTATATTTACATAATTATTTACAGTTTTTCAACAAAAAATAAGAGAGTGTAATTTTTACACTCTCTTATTTGGCAGGGGCAGTAGGAATCGAACCCACAACCAACGGTTTTGGAGACCGCTACTCTACCAATTGAGCTATACCCCTTCAACAAGACATATTTTATCATGATATTTTGATACTTGTCAATAAAATAATTTACTTATCTTTCAATTATTTAATATACTATTCAGATTATTAATTGTATATTTTTTTAATATACAATTCTTATCTACATACATTTTTTAAGTTATAGTACTAACAAAAATCTTCAAAAAAATAAATCGATAATATTCATTACCGATTTATTTGGCAGGGGCAGTAGGAATCGAACCCACAACCAACGGTTTTGGAGACCGCTACTCTACCAATTGAGCTATACCCCTTTGCAACAATAATTATTATATATTATGTATCAGTAAAAATCAACTATTAAAATTAGTTTTTATTTTTCACACTATCGATTATCTTAGTAACATTATCTTTTAATATATTATTGTCACCTTCAGTATTTAACTCTATATAATTACAGCTTATTGCAATTTTATTTTTTAAGTCATCTAAATTTCCTAATTTATTATCATGAATAAATATAATCTTAGAATCCTTACTTTCATTTACTATATCTTTAACCTCTTCATTACTCTTTAGCTTTTTCGCTTGAATTCCAAGATCTTTTAATAAATAATCAAACTTATCACTATCTGTAACAATATAATACTCTTTATACTTATTTAATTCTTCCTTTGATTTAGTTAAAAATTCATCTAATTCCTCAACAATAGTATTATAATTTTCTTCATAATAATTTCTATTTATTATATCTCGTTCTTGTAATGCCGTCTTTATATTATATAAGGCAATCTTATATTCATTAAATCCTAATAAATAATAAGGATTTTCTTTATTCTCATTAAATAATTCTGTAGTAATTGCTCTTATACCTCTGCTCATATTTATAATACCTACGCTTGAATTTTTGGCATCATCTATTATATCATTTATCCAAGTTTCGTATCCCAATCCATTGTATATAAACAAATCCATATTTAATATGTTACTTTTAACATTATCGCTAACCTCAAAAGATTTCATATCACTTTCATTACTAAATAAATATTCAACATTATGTTTATTTCCAACTAATGCTTTAGTCATATTATATTGCTCTTTATTAACTGTTAATATATTTAAAAACATATCCCTTTCCTCATCAAATTCATCAGTAGGATTAGCCATTAATGGATTATAGGAAAATGTTAGTCCCAAAAATAAAAGAGAAGTAAAAATAACTAAAGCATATGTTAACTTCTTCATAAATCTTTCCTCCAGGAAACAAATAATTATATATGCTTCAATTTATATATCTATCTATGTAAAATATCAAAATTAAAATCATATATTATTTAATTTTTTATATACTTTCTTAACTCTTTTTAAATTCTATCAATTATTTATAGTTTAATTAAATTTTAAATCTTTATTACAACTTATATACTTTCATAATATATTATCATTGATAAATAAAAATTACAATTCTATTACATCTTAATTACAATTCCAATTATATTATTATTTTACTACACACAAACCAAATTTGCCATATTATGTATATTATTTTATCTTTCTTTTTTTTCGTATTTTGGATAGAATATATGAATATAGAATATTTAGAAAGGAGTCTATTTATGCATTTTTATGTTAATGATATTGAAGAAACAACAAAAATTGGTTTTTCCATAGGTAAATTACTAAACCCTGGTGATATAGTTTGCTTAACTGGCGATTTAGGAACAGGAAAAACTCATATAACTAAAGGAATAGCTAAAGGTTTAGATATTGATGATCATATAACGAGTCCAACATTTACTATTGTAAATGAATATGATTCAGGAAGATTAAAATTATACCACTTTGATGTTTATAGAGTAAGTGATCCTGATGAAATTTATGCCATAGGATTTGATGATTATATATTTTCTGATGGTGTTTCTATAATTGAATGGGCAAATTACATAGAAGAGATTTTACCTAAAGAGTACTTACATATATTAATAGAAAAGGACTTATCAAGAGGTGAAAACTTCAGAAAAATTTCTATTACTCCATATGGAGAAAAATATAATTATATAAAGGAGTTAGTCTTATGATAGTTTTAAGTATAGATTCAGCCTCTAAAGTAGCAACAGCAGCTCTTTTAGATGAAAATAACTTAATAGCAGAATATACATTAAATAATAAAATGGAACACTCTACATTAATAATGGACATGATCGATAAATTATTAAAAGATTCTAATCTATCAATTGATGATATAGACGGATTTATCGTATCAAAAGGCCCTGGATCATTTACTGGACTAAGAATAGGCATGGCTACAGTTAAAGGTTTAAGCTTTGGTTCAAACAAGCCCTATATTAGCATTTCAAGCTTGGATGCCCTTGCATATTCCCTTATAAATTTTGATGGTATTATTTGCCCTATAATGGATGCTTTAAGAGACAGCGTTTATACATGTCTATATAAAAATAATAACGGTAACTTAGAAAAATTAACGGATTATTCGGCATTTGATTTAGATGAATTAATCGAAATTCTAAAGGAAAAAGGTGAAAAAGTAATATTTACTGGAGACGGCTTAACTAAGCATAAAGAATATTTGTCAAACAATCTCCCTAATGCCTACTTTGCACCTAATCACCTTAGCATAATAAGAGCATCATCATTAGGAGATTTAGGTATAAAATTATTATTAAATAATGAGTCTGATGAATTAAACTCGTCTCCTTTTTATCTAAAAAAACCTCAAGCACAAAGAGAATTAGAAAAAAGGTTAGCATTAGAAAATGAAAATAAGCTATAACTTGATGAATGAAAATGATGTTGATGGTGTCTTAGATATTACAAATTTATGTTTTTCTACTCCTTGGAGCAAAAGTTCTATTACTGGTGAATTAAATAATCCTTTGGCAAAGTACATAGTTGCAAAAGATATAGAAACAAATTTAATAGTTGGATTTGTTGGAGTTTGGATAGTTGTCGGCGAAGCTGATATAACGAATATAGCTGTCCATCCAAACTATAGAAAGCTTGGAATTGGAAGTAAACTACTTTCTTGTTTAATAGATCTTTGTGAAGATTTAAATTGTTCACTAGTAAACCTAGAGGTTAGAGTTTCAAATATTTCTGCTCAAAATCTATACAAGAAATTTTCTTTTATAGAAAATGGTCTTAGAAAAGGATATTATGAAGATAATAAGGAAGATGCCCTTTTAATGACTTACTTTTATAATAAGAAACAGGTATAAACTTTACTGTTTATACCTGTTTCTTATTAATTTACTTCTCCAAGCAATTCTTCTTCAACTTCTTCTTTAACTTTCATACTTTTTACTAATATAAAAATCGTTATTACAGTTGATAATACATCACTTACTGGTTGGGCAATCCACACTCCATCTAAGCCTAATCCAAACGTTCTTGGAAGAATAATTATAAAAGGAACCAATAAAATTACCTGTCTAAGTAAACTTAAAAACATTGCAGTTTTAGCTTCTCCTATGGATTGTATGTAATTTGAACCAGTTATTGATATTCCCACTATTGGAAGCATAAGTAGATATATTCTCATTCCCTTAACTGATATATCCATAAACTTAGGATCCTTATTAAATACTCCTATTATAGCTTCCGGGAATGCTTGAACTCCAATAAATGCAATTACTAATATTAGTGTAGCTACTGTTGCTGAAAGTTTAAATGCCTTTTGAGCTCTTTCTACTTGTTTTGCTCCATAATTAAACCCAATTATAGGCTGTGCTCCTTGATTTATTCCAAAGATAGGCATTAAACACATTAAACTTACAGACGATATAGTTGCCATAGCACCTATAGCTAAATCAGTTCCATATGCTTTAAGAACATTATTCGCAATAACTTGAACTAAACTTGCTGCTATTTGCATAGCAAATGGTGCTGCTCCAATTGCCAATATTTTTAAAGTTATTTGTTTATCTAACTTCAGACTTGATTTAACAAATCTTAAATTAGACCTTCCACTAATATAATACCCTAAACCTATAACTGCTGTTGCAAATTGAGATATTATTGTAGCCACTGCTGCACCTTGTATTCCCATATTAAATGTAAATATAAATACTGCATCTAAAATTATATTAGTTATGCATCCAATTACCATAATAGTTGCTGCTAGTTTAGGATTTCCATCTCCCCTTATAGTATTGTTTAGAGTAAATGCAACCATATTAAATACTGTTCCTAATAAAATTATATATATGTAAGCTTTGGCATAATATAAAGTTTCATCACTAGCACCAAACTTTGTTAAAATTATATCTCCAAAAACTAGTCCTACAACAGTTATTATTAACGCTAAAATAACTGATAATGTTATTGCATTCCCAATTACTTTAGCTGCTTCTTCTTTCTTCCCTTGCCCAAGTTTTATAGAAATAGTTGTTGTAGCACCTACTCCAATAAGCATAGCAAATCCAAGTATAATAGTTGTAATAGGCATTGTTACACCAACACCAGTAATAGCTAAAGACCCTACCCCTGGTATATTCCCTATAAAAATTCTATCAACTACGTTATATAATGCATTTACAATCATTCCTATTATAGCTGGTACAGAATACTTTAATAATAATTTTCCTATTGGTTCTTTTGCAAGTAATTCTTGTGTTCTCATTTAATCACCTCTCCTTATTTTTTATTGAATCTTTTTTGAATCAAATTTATTTTCTTAATATGTAGAAACATTTTATAATTATATAAAAAAAGAAACTGCCCAAATAAAATTTAAAGTTGAGCTAATTCCTTTAAAAAGATCATATATTATTCTTACTTCGTAATATTTATTTTAATTTTTATATTATTATAAGTGAATTTTTCTCTAATTTCATACATAACTGATTTACATTATATCATATTTAATTACTGTTTCAACTAGTTTTATATGGTTGGGATTCTTAGAATAATTTTATCAATATATAGAGTCCTTCATACATATACTATAAGTAATTATTATATCTATATATCGGAAGGAATAAAAATGGATAAGATTATACAAACTCAAGTTAATATAATGAGCCTTTTTACATTACTTATGCTTATTTTTCATAGTTATGTAAAGCTCGATATGAAAAAATTATCTAATAAACTATTCGTAAATATATGTTCTTTGATTTCTGTAATACTAGTTTTAGAAATTTTAAAGATTTTTGTAAGTATAAATATATTAAATTTTAAATTTATATTTGTTAATAAACTAATTAATACTCTATTATTTATAATTTCACCAATTCCACTATATATGTGGAATAAATATTTATCTATTTGGATGAGTAAAAAAATCTTTATACCTAAAACAAAAATAAGTTATTTTGAAATCCCTCTAGTAATAAATACTATATTACTTATTATAAATTTAAAGTACGATATAATTTTCTCTATTAGTAATTCAAATTTATATCAACATGAAAACTTTTTTATAACACCATTAATAACTTGTGCCTTTTATTATATAAATAGTTATTTAATTTTAATAAAAGAAAGGAATAATATCTCTAGAGATAACATTAAGTTTTTACATATACTTTATATTTTGCCAATATTGGCATTTGCAATACAGTTATTAATACCCCAATGCCTATTCCTTTGGGCTAGTATCACAACTATTCTTGTATTTACTTATATTTTAGTTCAACAAGAATTATTAGAAACCGACCCTTTAACTGAAGCTTTTAACAGAAATTATTTTAATAGCTTTATTTCTAAAGTAAATACATTTAATATCAACCTATCTGAACTAGGTGCTCTAAATATAGATTTAGATGACTTTAAATCTATAAATGATACTTATGGACATCAAGCTGGTGATGATGTTCTTAAGGATTTTGTTCTTATATTAAATAAATCCTTTGGAAAAAAATCTAAAATTATTAGAATGGGTGGCGATGAATTTATAATTATTTTAGAAAATACCTCTGAACAAAAGATTGAAACTAAGTTAAATTTATTAAACTCTTTAATTGAATCTCATAATTCTCATAGTAAATATACTATTAAATTTAGTTTTGCATACTGTATTTATTCTAATGATTTTGATAACATATATGATTTTTTCAATTGCATTGATAATAAAATGTATCAAAATAAATACTTAAAAAAGAGCGCTAATATAAAATAATAAAGCTAACTATTAAAAATATAATAGTTAGCTTTATTATTTTATATTGAATTTAATTTACTTTTTCTAGAATTATCTAAATTTGAATCTACTTTAAAAATAGATGAAGAAACTCTTTTATATAATACGTATGTTATCCCACATACTAATATAGCCTTTATTCCATTAAAAGGTAATAATCCTATAGTAACATATTGAATCAGTTCATCTTTTACCATATTCATTCCAAATGCAGGTAATAATAAATAAACATTTGCTAGTATTCCTATAACTTCTATTGATAATGTTCCTAATGCCATTCCAAGTAATGCATTTTTTCTACTTTTATTTCTATGATAAACCCATGCTGCTGGAGCTACCAGAGATACCCCTACTATAAAATTAGCAAGTTCTCCAACAAAATACGTTGATGTTCCCTTAACTATTAGAATTAATAAATTCTTTATCAATTCTACAGCAATACCTGCCATAGGCCCAAAAGCAAATGCTCCCATAAGTGCTGGAATATCACTTAAATCAATTTTAAGCCATGGAAATGGTAAAAACGGTATTGGAAAATCAAAGTACATAAGCACTACTGCTATTGCACCTAAAAGTGAAATTTTAATAAATTTGTTTAGGTTTCTGTTTTGTTGACTATTCATTATTTCTCCTCCCAAAAGTCTATCCACTGGGGCAATAGGTTAGATCATATCATTTAAATGATATTAATTTAACAATTCGCTTTATTAATTTGCCCATCTTCTCTTAATTAAATACATATTAACAACTAAAAAAGCCCTGATATATTAAAATACATCAGGGCTCAAAATCCATAAGAAATAAGATGTGCTTAAAATAAATATCAAGCAATATCTAACCACTTACCTTCTTTCATCCAGACTATACTGTCGGCCTCGGAGTTTCACCGAATCATGCTAAAACTTAGCTCGCGGGCTATACCGCCGGTGGGGAATCACGCCCCGCCCTGAAGATAATTTATTTATACTCATATTATATGACTTACTATGCCTTTTTGCAAGTATCTTTTTTAACAATTGTTATATATTATTCAGTAATGTCTTTCATTGATAGTGATATTCTATTTCTCTTGCTGTCTACTTCTAATATTTTAACTTTTACTATATCGCCGACTTTAACAACGTCTAATGGATGTTTTACAAATCTATTAGCCATTTGGCTTTTATGAACAAGGCCATCTTGATGGACTCCAATATCAACAAAGGCTCCAAAGTCTGATACATTTCTTACTGTTCCCATAAGTATCATGCCTTCTGATAAATCTTTTAAATCAATTACTCCAGTCTTTAAAATAGGCTTTGGCATCTCTTCTCTTGGATCACGCCCTGGTTTTTTAAGCTCTTTTATTATATCTGATAAAGTAAGTTCACCAATTTCTAACTCTTTAGAAATATTAGCTATCCCTTTATCTTTTACTCTTTCATCTATATCTTTAAGCTTATTTTCTTTTAAATCTTCTTTTGTATATCCTAATAATTGAATTAAATTTCTGGCAGCTTCATAAGATTCTGGATGAACTGATGTGTTGTCTAAAGGTTCATCACTTTCCATAACTCTTAAGAACCCTGCACATTGCTCATAAGCTTTTTGTCCAAGTCTTTTTACCTTTAATAACTCTTTTCTATTTTTAAATCCACCAGTTTCATCTCTATAACTTACTATATTATTTGCTATACTTGAATTTATGCCAGCAACATAAGTAAGTAATGATGGTGTTGCAGTATTTAAATCTACTCCAACTTTATTAACAGAATCTTCAACAACACCCTTTAATGATTCGTCAAGTCTTTTAGGTGTAACATCATGCTGATATTGGCCAACCCCTAAAGCTTTAGGATCAATCTTAACTAGCTCAGCCATAGGATCTTGTAATCTTCTTCCTATAGATATTGCGCCTCTCACTGTAACATCTAAATCTGGATATTCCTTAGTAGCAAGCTCTGATGCTGAATAAACAGACGCACCTGACTCTGAAACTATAACATATGCTATTTCTTTTCCTGTTTCCTTTTTTATTTCTGATATTATTTCAGATACTACTTCTTCTGATTCTCTTGAAGCAGTTCCATTTCCTAATGAAATTACTTCTACATTATACTTCTTAATTAAATCCTTTAGTATGTCTTTAGTTTCCTTAACTTTGTTTTGTGGAGCTGTCGGATATACTGTTGACTTATCTAAAAACCTTCCAGTATTGTCTAATATAGCTATCTTACATCCTGTTCTAAATCCAGGATCATATCCCATAACTACTTTTCCCTTTATAGGTGGTTGCATTAATAATGCTTTTAAATTTTCCTTAAAGATTTTTATAGCACCTTCTTCACCTATATTGGTAAGCTCGCTTCTAACTTCTCTTTCTATAGATGGATATATTAACCTTTTTAAAGAATCTCTTATTGCTAATTTTAAGTACTCATCAGTAATGTTATTATTTCTTAATATTTCATTTTCTAAATAACTTATTATTTTATCTTCATTTACTGCTATTTTTACTGATAATACCTTCTCCTTTTCTCCTCTATTTATAGCTAAAATTCTATGCGGTGGTATCTTAGCAATTTCTTCACTATAATCATAGTACATTTCAAACGGTGTATGTTCATCACTTTCACCTGTTGATTGTATCTTTCCTTCTTTGAATACTAATTCTCTTATCCACTTTCTATATTTTGCTTCATCAGATATTTCTTCTGCTATTATATCTAAAGCTCCATTAATTGCATCTTCTTTACTATTAACTCCTTTTTCTTCATCAACGAATCTAAGTGCTTCACTATTTAAATCAGCATTAAACTCACCATTTGATATAATATCTGCAAGTGGCTTTAATCCCCTTTCTAATGCCATAGTTGCTCTTGTTCTCTTCTTTTGTTTATAAGGTCTATATATATCTTCCACCTCAGTTAGAGTCTTTGAAGCTTCTAAGGCTTTTACTATATCATCATTTAGTTTTCCCTGTTCATCTATAAGTCTTAAAACATCCTCTTTTCTTTCTTTTAAATTTCTAAGATATATAAGTCTCTCTTGAAATTTTCTTAATACTTCATCACTTAAAGCACCAGTTTGTTCTTTTCTATATCTTGAAATAAAAGGAACAGTATTTCCATCATCAAGCAATGATATTACATTATTTACTTGAGTTATACTTATCCCTAATTCTGATGACAATCTTTCAACAATATCTACCATAAAGTCCTCCTAAGCTATAATAAAAATTTTTCTCCAAAATTTACATAATGATATTATAATACAATATCATACTTTTATGTACCATATAATTTATTTTATAGAATATATAAAATAAATATTTAATATTTACTTTAAGTACAATGTTGATATTATGTAAAATTAAGTTTATAATATAATTGTAAAATTTTTACAAATGGGTGGTTGTATGAATAAATTTATAATGATAATTAATAAAATAATAAGTATCCTTCTTATCTTTTTTATAGTATTTATTATACTAAACGAGTATTATGTTATTGAATTCTCAACTACTTTAAAGTATGTATTATATTTCTTAACATTAATACTTATACTTATTTCATCCACAAAAGAAATAATCGTAAATAAATCTGGGCTATCTAAGTTTATAAATTGCATAATATTATTTTCATCAATAGTTGGCGGCGTTTTTTCAATAGTTTCAAACCAAATAAATATCCTGATTTATATATGTATTCTTTGTTCCCTAATTTATGGATTTATAGAACTAGTTTATAAAAAAGCCTAAAGTAATATCCTTATTTTTATTTTTTTCATAATCTCATGCCTCAAGTAATAGTATTAAGTATAACTATTATTTGAGGTATATTTTATGAAAAGAAAATTGTTTTATTCTGTATCGCTAGTTACTAGCATAGTATTTTTATCTATTTCTATATTTTTTAATTTTACATATTCGCCTTTTGACGCTAATAATGTAAAAGAAAATATTGCGGTATTTTCTTCTGAAACTTATGGTGGTAGACTAGCTGGTAGTGACGGTAATTTACTTATTGGAGAAATAATTAGAAAAAACTTTGAGGATAACAAATTAGTTCCACTTAATGAAAGTTATAAAGAGAGCTTTAAAACACTCTGTCCAATAAATAATAATAGCTCTCCCTATCTTAAAATATCATTAGATGACGAAGTAGTTGAAACTTTAAAATACGGCGTTGACTATAAAGAAGATATGATTAACTTCAAGATTAATAGTTTAAGTTTTTCTGAAGATGATAAAGTAAATATCTATACAACGTCAATAGAAGTTGTAACAGATGAAGGAAATTGTTTATTTTACGTAGCTCCTAATAATGATTTTTCATTTAGAAGCTCATTTATGAGTAATTTCCCTTATGATATGATTGTTTTAATAACTACTGATACTTATAACAAAATATTAGATTCTGTAAGATCTGGATTAACTGTTTCAGTTAATTTACCATTTTCAACTTGTGAAAAGGAACTTGTAAACATAGTTGGTGTATTAAAAGGATCTTCTAGTAATCTTCCGCCTCTTGTTTTAACTGCTCATTATGATCACTTAGGTCAAGATGGTCTTAAAAACACTTATTACGGTGCCTTAGATAATGCATCTGGAACAGCATTTTTATTAGAGCTACAAAGGTCTCTTTCAAGCTTTGGAACACCTAAAAGAGATATAATTTTTGCAGCTTTAAATGCTGAAGAGTTTGGATTACTTGGTTCTAAAAGTTTTGCAGAAAATAATCTTGAAAAGCTAAAAGATGCTGAGGTTATTAATTTTGATATGATAGGTAGTGATAATTATCCTCTTACTTTAATGCTTGGAGCTTCTTATAAAGATAAGGATTCTGAACTTCTTAAATCTGTTGAAAAGATTTCTAAAAAGAATAATGTAGATACTAATGTTGTTTATGAAGATTCAAGTGATCATGCTAGCTTTAACAATTTAGGTATAGATGCTTTAAGCTTTTGTCATAGTGATATGACTAAGATTCACACACCTAATGATACTGTTGATCATATAAGTATTGGTGCAATAAATAGTGCATATAGCGTTATAGAAGATAAGATAAACGAATCTTGCTATGGAACACTCACCTTATTTTTCCATGGTAAAACTTCATTATTAATATTTGCAATAATATTTGGCTTCCTAGTTTCAGCACCATTTATATCTTATATAAGAAAGAAAAAAATAAGTTAATAAAAGTAGTTACTTCTTTAAAATTATAAAAAGTAGTTACTTCTTTAAATTATAAAGTAACTACTTTTTTAATTCTATATTAAAAGTAAAGGGGATATATATAAATCCCACTTTACTTTTGTTAAATTTTTTAGTTGTTATTTTTTAAGTACGCCGTAATAAAATTATCTATTTCTCCGTTCATAACTGAATTTAAGTTAGCTGTTTCTTCTCCAGTTCTATGATCCTTAACCATGTTATATGGATGGAACACATATGATCTTATCTGACTGCCCCATCCCATGTCTTTTAATTCGCCTGTTAAATCTTCTATTTTTTCTTTATGAGCTCTTTCTTTTAACTCTATAAGTTTAGATTTAAGCATAGCCATTGCTGTATCTTTATTGGAAAACTGACTTCTTTCACTTTGACATTGAACAACTATTCCAGTTGGTATATGTGTTATTCTTATTGCTGATTCAGTTTTATTTACGTGTTGACCACCGGCTCCACTTGCCCTATAAGTATCTATTTTTAAATCTTCACTTTTTATGTCAATGTCTTGGTCTTTTGTTAATTCTGGAAGTACTTCAACTGATGCAAATGAAGTTTGCCTTTTACCATTTGCATTAAAAGGGGATATTCTTACTAATCTATGAACTCCCTTTTCAGCTTTTAAGTATCCATATGCAAATTCACCCTTTACCTTTAATGTTACACTCTTTATTCCAGCTTCATCACCTTCTAAATAATCAAGAGTTTCTACCTTGAATCCTCTTTTTTCACACCATCTTGTGTACATTCTAAGTAGCATTTCAGTCCAATCATTTGCATCACTTCCACCTACTCCAGCATGTAAGGTTAATATAGCATCGTTTCTATCATACTCTCCTGATAAAAGTAGTTCTATTCTATACTCCTCTACATCTTTCTCTATAGACCTTATCTCTCTTATAACTTCATTTATAGACTCTTCATCTTCTTCATCTATTAATTCTGATAGTATCTCAACATCTTCAACTCTCGATACTAATGATTCATATCGATCTATCTTATCTTTAACTCTTTTGCTTTCTTTTGTAACTTCTTCTGCTCTTTTTATATCTTCCCAAAATCCACTTTCTTGCATTTGAAGTTCTAATTCTTTTAATTGCTTTTCAAGTGCTTCTTTGTCAAAGAGAAGCCCCCATTTCTTTTATAACTTTCTTTATATCATTAAGCTTAGCTAATTCTGATTCTAACTTAATTATCATATAATCACCCTATCTTTTTTAAATTTACTCAAATTAACTTATTAGCTTTAAAAAAGTGCCCAAAGGGCACTTCTTTATACTTCTCTTCCACAACAGTTTTTATACTTCTTACCACTTCCACATGGACACAAATCATTTCTGCCTACTTTAGGTTCATTTTTAACTGGTTGCTTCTTTACATCTGAATCGTCTCCACCATGGCTTGCTGTTGTCTCTTCTGCTACTCTTTCTCTTTCAACAGGTTTTTGAACTTGAATATGGAATAAGAATTTAACTGTATCTATCTTTATTCCATTTATCATTTCTTCAAACATAGCACTACCTTCCATTTGGTATGCTTGTATTGGATCTAATTGCTTATACGCTCTTAGCCCTATACCTTGTTTTAAGTGATCCATGTTATCTATATGATCCATCCACTTTTGGTCTACTACTCTAAGAAGTATTACTCTTTCAACTTCTCTAAAGTGTTCTTCACCAAATTCTTCTTCTTTTTCATGATAAACTTTCATTAATATATCTAACACTTTACTAATTATTTCATCATTAGATAATTCTGCTAAATCTTCAACCTTAACTACTCCATGAGGTAAGCAAATATCCTCTAAATATTGAATTAGCTTTCCTATTTCTTCTTCAATATTTTCATTTGAACCATCTAAATGAGCTTTAACCGCATCAGATACTATTTCATTTACCATTCCATTAATTTGCTCTCTTAAGTCTTTACCTTCTAAAACTTCAGATCTTTGCTTATAAATAACTTCTCTTTGCATATTCATAACATCATCATAACCGATAAGGTTCTTTCTTATGTCAAAGTTATTACCTTCAACCTTCTTTTGTGCATTTTCTATAGCTTTACTTACCATTTTATGATCAATAGCTTCATCTTCTTCTAAGCCTAACTTATCCATCAATCCTTGAATCTTTTCTGATCCAAATATTCTCATTAAATCGTCTTCCAAAGAAATATAGAATACTGATTCTCCTGAATCTCCTTGACGACCAGATCTACCTCTTAATTGGTTATCTATTCTTCTTGATTCATGTCTCTCTGTACCTATTATCTTTAGTCCACCAACTTCTTTAACTCCTTCTCCAAGCTTAATATCTGTTCCTCTACCAGCCATATTAGTAGCAATAGTAACACTACCTAACTCACCAGCATGAGATATTATTTCAGCTTCTTGTTCATGGTATTTAGCATTAAGTACCTTGTGCTTAACTCCTCTTTTCTTTAGTAAAGAAGATAAGTACTCTGATTTTTCTATACTTACTGTACCAACTAGAACTGGTTGACCTTTCTTATTAGATTCTATTATCTCTTCTATAATAGCATTATACTTTCCTTTAGTATTTTTATAGATTAAATCACTTTTATCTACTCTTGCAATAGGTCTATTTGTTGGAACAACTATAACGTCTAATGCGTAGATTTCTCTAAATTCATTTTCTTCTGTTAATGCTGTACCTGTCATACCTGATAACTTATTATACATTCTAAAATAGTTTTGGAATGTTATTGTAGCAAGAGTTTTTGACTCTCTTTCTATTTTAACGCCTTCCTTAGCTTCAATAGCTTGATGAAGTCCATCTGAATATCTTCTACCTTCCATAAGTCTACCAGTAAATTCGTCAACTATTATTACTTGACCGTCCTTTACCATGTAGTCCTTATCTATCTTCATTCCATAGTTTGCTTTTAATGCTTGAGTTATATAGTGTTGTAATTCTAAATGATCTGCATCTGCATAGTTATCTATTCCAAATGCTCTTTCAGCTTTTTCTACACCTGAATCAGTTAACATTACAGAATTAGCTTTTTCATCAATTGTGTAATCTGTCTCAGCTAATAATTGCTTAACAAAATTATCCGCAACATTATAGAATTTAGTTGATTTTTCTCCAGCTCCTGAAATAATAAGTGGTGTTCTAGCTTCGTCGATAAGTATTGAGTCAACTTCATCTACAACTGCAAAGTTTAGTTTTCTTTGAACTTTTTCTTCTTTATAAATTACCATATTATCTCTTAAGTAATCAAAACCGAACTCATTATTAGTTCCATATGTTATATCTGCAGCATACGCTTCTCTTCTTTGCTCAGATGTTAACCCATGAACTATACATCCTGTACTTAATCCTAGGAAATTATATAATTTACCCATCCATTCAACGTCTCTTGATGCTAGGTAATCATTAACTGTTACTAGATGTACTCCTTCTCCAGTTAATGCATTTAAATATAACGGCAATGTTGCAACTAAAGTCTTACCTTCACCAGTCTTCATTTCTGCAATTCTTCCTTGATGAAGAACCATACCACCTATAAGTTGGACTCTATAATGTTTCATACCTAAAACTCTCCACGCAGCTTCTCTACAAACTGCAAAAGCTTCTGGTAATATATCATCAAGAGTTTCACCATTTTCTAATCTTTTCTTAAATTCATCTGTTTTTGCCTTAAGCTCATCATCTGATAAGCTTTGCATAGTTTGATCTAAGGCTTCTATTCTATCTGCAATTTTTTGTAGTTTTTTAACTTCTCTTTCACTATATGACCCAAATAACTTTTCCAAAAATCCCATTATAACTTTCCTTCCAATCGTTTTATTTTATTAATTAGTTTAATCATGTACATGTATTTTATTTATCAAATTTCATGTATTTTATTTATCAAATTTTATTTATTGAATTTCATTTATAAATTATACCATTTTACTAATAATTAATTCAATAAATATGTTACTTTTAATAACATTATAACTAAAAAGGAAGTGCATTGCACTTCCTTTTATTAATTAAAAATACTATTCGTAAAATTTTAAATATAATCTGGTTCTAATAATCCATAATCTCCATCTTTTCTCTTATATACAACGCATATCTTATTTGCTTCTGAATCTTGATATACAAAGAAATTATGTCCTACTAACTCCATTTGAAGTACTGCTTCTTCAATAGACATAGGCTTAACTCCAAATTTTTTAACTTTAACAACTTCTCCATTTGCTTCTGCAACTTCGTCACTTAAAGCAACTTCATCTAATTGTGGGAATCTTAATGACTCATGGTTTCTTCTAGATAATTTCGTTCTTTGTTTTCTAATTTGTCTTTCTAGCTTTGCAACTACTAAATCAATTGATTTGTACATATCCTCAGTTGATTCTTCAGCTCTTAAAACTATTCCATTAAATGGTATTGTTATTTCTACCTTTTGTTTATTTTTTTGCACTGATAAAGTAGTCTTTGCTTCTACCTCTGGATCAAAATATCTTTTTACCTTGGAAAGCTTTTTCTCAACCATTTCTTTTAACGCTGGTGTTGCTGTAGTATTTTTTGCTATTACTGAAACTCTCATATAAGTTCATCCCCTCTCTATAAGCTTAAACCTTACTCAGTAGTGTTAAAATTATTTGTTTTATGATTATATTATACTACTTACAAACCTTCTCAATCAAGAGTAATATGATTAATTGGCAGAAAATTCACTTTATTTTACTCAATAAATCTTCTGTTTACTCCTTGTTTTATATATTTTAATTTTGAAAATTTTTTAAATTTTTATACTCTTATATACATAAAAAATAGCCATTAGCAAACACTAATGGCTATTTTTTATAAAGCTAGCTGACCTGGATTTTGCCCCCACACTCGCCTACTGGAGCTTTTGCTACTCGGAATTAACCTCTCACTACTAACCCTCTCAATTTTCTTGGTAGGACTTACTTCTATACCGCACCATGCTCATTAGGAATTTTTCCAAACTTACGTGGATCGTTTCGCCTGCGACTGGCATCGACTTTCATCCACAGACCTAGACTTTACATTATTATTATATATAACTTTTTGCAACTGTCAACATTTTTATAGATTTAGCACCACTTTTTTTTAGTAGTTTTTCACATTCAATTAACGTTGCTCCTGTTGTTATTACATCATCTATTAAAATTATATTTTTATTTTTTATATTTTTATCACTTTTAACATCAAAGGCACCTTCTATATTTTTTAATCTATCTTCCCTTGATAAAGTTTTTTGTTCTTTTATATTTTTCACTTTAATTAAATCTCTATATATTGGTTTATTTAGTCTTCTACTTATCTTTTGCGCCATAAACTCACATTGATTAAATCCTCTATCTTTTAAAGCTTTTTTACTGCTAGGAATAAAAAATATTGCATCTGCTTTGATATTATTTTCACTTATTAACTCACATAAATAATCTGCTAATATATTTCCAGCTAGAAAATTTTTATTGTATTTAAACTCAAGTATTAATTTTTTCATTACTCCACTGTAATATCCGTATGATAATACTTTAGATTCTTCCCTTACTCTCATTATTTTACTTTTACATATTGGGCATAATCCTATAACTTCATTATCACAGGAAATACATTTAGTTGTAGGCGGGTATATTATATCCAGAAACTCATCTATGATTTCTCTTAATAGTTCAATAATCCTTTTTCCCATATTTCTTTATTATATCCCCTTGTTATTTCTTTAGCCAAATCCATATCTTCTGATATTTCCTTTCCAACTAAAATCACTTCTCCTATTTTATTACCCTTTATATTTTTTCCTACTTCAGCACAAAAATATATTATTTTTTTATAACTATAGAATATTTCATCTGAGAATAATGCAACTATATCTATGTTTTCTGAGTCTATTTTATATTCTCTAATATTATTCGTAATTACAAAAACACTTTTATTTTTTAATTTATATAAAGGATCTATTTTCCTTAAATTTTCTCCCCTAAAAAATTTAATTATCTTTACATCCTTTATCTTTAGTTCTTGTGTATAATAATCGAATAATTTATTAATTTTTTCTTCATTAGGAACATATATTATAACCTTACGATTATCATTTTTAAACCACATTAAATAATCATATAGTGTATAAGGCATATCTTCATCTAATTTTACTCTAGTTACGATTATTCTAGGCTCTACAAATGGTTTATCTCTAGTTAAATCGGAAACAGATATTAATCTTCCCATATTAACTACTTTTTCTATAGAAAATATTATCATTCTTTTACTACATAAATATAAGTATTCAACAGATTGTCTAAACTCCTCTTTTGAAATAACTGAATATATACTTATATCATCAATTATACATAATTCATAACAATTATTTATTTTATTAATATTTTTAAAATTTACAAAAACTAAATCATCATTTCCTTCATTTTCTTCTATATATGAATATTTAAATTTATAATTACTATTTTTTAAATTTTCTATTATTTCTTTATTAAAATTTGTTCCTGACCACACATATAATACTTTCTTATTTTGTTCTAGTAGCAATTTTATTAAGGGTAAAAATATAGATGTACTATTATATGGATTAGTTATTATAGTTAGTATTTTTGATTGTTTTGTATACCATTTATTTATCTTAGATGTACAATTATTAAACTCTTTTAGGTTTATTAATTTTTTATCTAACATTTAACCTCTCCTTATTTATTCACTAAACATATCTTGATTTGTAATATCTATTATTCTATCTCTAAGTGAAGAATATCTCTCCATACTTCTTGTATTAGATACCATATACTTTAAAGCTTTTGGAATACCTACAACTACTACAAGCTCTTTTGCTCTAGTTATAGCTGTGTATAATAAATTTTTATTCATTAATAATGGTGAACCCATAAACGCAGGAGTAATTACTACTTTAAACTCACTTCCTTGGCTTTTATGTATAGTAATTGCATATGCTAACTCTAATTCATCTAAATATATGTAATCATAAATTACTTTTCTCTCATCATCAAAAATTATAGTAATTGTTTTTTCCTCTTCATTTATACTTTGAATAAAGCCCATATCTCCATTAAAAACGCCTACACCTTCATTCTCCCCACTTCCATTGACTCTAATCCATTTTAAAGAATAATTATTTTTAGTCTGCATTACTTTATCACCTTCTCTAAAAACAACTTCTTTCAATTCTTTCTCTTTTTTGCTAGGTGACTTAGGATTTAAAACTTCTTGAAGTTTATTATTTAAGTTTTGCACTCCTAATATACCTTTTCTTGTAGGTGTTAATATTTGAATATCTCTATATTTATCCCATGATTTTTTGAAGTTAGGTAATCTTCTATTTATTAAATCTATTATGGTATTTAGTATTAAATCTACATCTTCTTTATTTTCAAAGAAGAAATCTCCATCCCTTCTATTTATATATGGCATTTCACCATTATTAATTTTATGTGCATTTGTTACAATAAGACTTTCTTCCCCTTGTCTAAAAATATCTTTAAGCCTTACAACTTTTATAAAGTTACTTTCTATTAAATCCTTTAGCACATTTCCTGCACCAACTGATGGCAATTGATCTACGTCGCCAACTATTATTAATCTTGTTCCAAGCTTTATTGCTTTAAGCAAACTATGCATAAGCATTATATCTATCATAGATGCCTCATCTATTATAATTACATCCGCTTCTAAAGGTTCCGATTCTCCCTTGCCATAATAAGAATTTTCATCTTCACTTACTCCCATTTCTAATAATCTATGAATTGTTTTTGCTTCTCTACCAGTAGATTCAGTCATTCTCTTAGCTGCTCTTCCTGTTGGTGCTCCTAATAAAACCTTCATGCCATTATTTTCATATATTTCTATGATAGATTTTATAATTGTAGTTTTTCCAGTTCCAGGCCCTCCAGTTATTATCTCTATACCATTTTCAAAAGCACCTACGATAGCCTCTCTTTGGGAATTTGCAAATTTTATTTTATTTTTTCTTTCAAATGCTTCGATCTCGAATTCAACATCTGAATTTATCGTTCTAAAATTTTCTATGCTTAATGTTATTATCTTATTTGTAACACCTAATTCACAATAATAATATGGTAAAGAAAAAACTGCTTCTATGTCATTAATTTTCTCTATTTTTATTTTTGTTTCTAATGCTAAGTTATATAAGTTTTCTTCTACCATTTGCCCTGGTACACCTAATATTTTAGATACCTCATCAATTAAATTACTTTTAGGCATGTATGTATTACCTGATGCTGAAAATTGATTTAATATATATCTTATTCCACTTTGTATTCTAAATGGTGAAATAGACTCTATCCCTAAGCTTTTGGCTATTCTATCTGCCGTTATGAATCCTATTCCTGAAATCTCATCACAAAGAATATAAGGATTTTCTGATACAATAGCCTTGGCATCTACACCGAACTTTTTATATATTTTTATACATTGATTGGTAGTCATACCATGGCCTTGGAAATAAATTATTATATCTTTTAAATCCTTTTGTTCTATATAAGATTCATAAATTATCCTAAATTTTTTTTCACCAATACCTTCAATTTCTTGAAGTCTCTCAATGTGATTTTCTAATATATCTAAAGTTTCTTCTTTAAATTTATCCACAATCTTTTTAGCAGTTATAGGACCTATTCCATGAATTATACCTGTACTTAAATATTTTTTTATTCCTTCTACGGAATTTGGTAATACTTCTTCATATTCCTCTATATTAAACTGACGTCCAAATTGTTTATGAAGTACCCATTGCCCTTTTAACTTAACATGTTGCCCTTCTTTTAAAAAAGGAACTATTCCAACTGCATTTATACAATCTTTATCTATCCTTACTTTTGATACAACATACCCTGTATCATCACTCTTGAATACAATAGATTCTACTATTCCGTTTAGACATTCCATGTTATCTCTCCAAATCTTCCAATAATATTTTAATCTCACTATTTTTATTATATAATTATATCATATATAAGTTGTAATAAAGATTATACATTTATATTAATTATACTATATTTAGTGTGCTATAATTAAATAAATAAGTGTACTAACTTATATAAATAATAAGCTTTATATTATTTCAATTTTATACTATTTTTGAATACGTTTTATAGCTATTTATACCATTCTAGCTTTTAATGTTATAGCTTTTAATTGAAATTTATATAAAAAAATGTGGAGGTGCTCATATGTTAATTAAAAATTGTAATATAGTATATCTTGATAAGATAGAAAAAGGATCCGTTTTAATCGAAAATGGAAAAATAAAGGAAATAAATCCTAGTAATATTAATGATTCTGAAGTAATAGACGCAGAAGGTCTATATCTATCTCCAGGATTTATAGATGTTCATATCCACGGTGCAGGTGGACATGACACAATGGATGGTACATTTGAAGCAATAAATGAAATTTCTAAAACTATAGTTAAGCATGGGACTACTGCTTTCACTCCAACTACAATGACAGTATCAGTAGATGATGTAAGAAAATCTATGGGTGTTATAAAAGAAGCTAAAGAAAATGGTACTGATGGCGCTATTGTTTTAGGAGCTCACCTTGAAGGTCCTTTCATTAGTCCAAAAGCTATTGGTGCACAAAATCCTAATTTTTTAATCCCTCCAACTCTTGAGAACTTTAATGCTCTTGTCGGAGATGCTGAAGATGCTGTCGTATCAATAACAATTGCCCCTGAAGTTCCTGGTGCTAAAGAATTAATAAAGGAATTGTCAAAAAAAGGAATAGTTTGCTCTATTGGACATACAAAAGCTACCTATGACGAAGCTATGGAAGGCATTAAATGTGGCTGCTGTCACTCAACTCATTTATTTAACGCAATGACACCATTTGCTCATAGGGAACCTGGAGTTGTAGGCGCTATATTTGATAGCGAGATAACTACAGAAACAATTTCTGATGGTATTCATATATCATATCCATCACTTAGAATAGCTTATAATCAAAAGACAACTGATAAAGTATTATTAGTTACTGATGCTATGATGGCTTGTGCAATGCCTAATGGAATGTATACATTAGGTGGTCAAGATGTTGTTGTTAAAGACGGTGCTGCAAGGCTTTTAAGTGGAAGCTTAGCGGGTTCAATCTTGACTTTAGATAAGGCAATTAAAAATGTATATAAAAATGTTGGTCTTCCATTAAATGAAGCTGTAAAAATGGCTACTTTCAATGCTGCTAGACATTGTAAAGTTGAAGATAAAAAAGGTCTTGTAAAAGAAGGCTACGATGCTGATTTAGTTTTATTTGACGAAGATATAAACATAAAAAATGTAATAGTTTCTGGTAAAATACTAGTATAAATAAAAAATGCTCCAATCATAAATTGGAGCATTTTTTATTTTAAATATATTTTTTTATTTCTTCTACCTTATTTAAAGCTTCCCAAGGTAAGTTTAAATCATTTCTTCCAAAGTGACCATATGCAGCTGTTTGCTTGTAAATTGGTCTTCTTAATTCTAAATCTCTTATTATAGCGCCTGGTCTCAAATCAAATACTTTTTCAACTATTGAAACTATTTCTTCCTCTGATTTCTTTCCTGTTCCAAATGTATCTATTTCTATTGATACAGGCTTAGCTACTCCAATAGCATAAGCTAATTGAATTTCTAATTTATCTGCAATTCCTGCTGCAACTAAGTTCTTAGCAACCCATCTAGCTGCATAAGCTGCTGATCTATCAACCTTAGTTGGATCTTTTCCTGAAAAAGCACCCCCACCGTGTCTTCCATATCCACCATAGGTATCAACTATTATCTTTCTTCCAGTTAATCCACTATCTCCTTGTGGCCCACCAACAACAAATCTTCCAGTTGGATTAATGTAATACTTAGTACTATCATCTAATAGTTCAGCTGGTACTACAGCTTTAATTACATGTTCCATTAAATCTTTTCTTATTTGCTCTTGAGATACCTCTTCACTATGTTGTGTTGATATTACTATTGCATCTATTCTTACAACCTTATTATCATCATATTCAACAGTAACTTGAGTCTTTCCATCTGGTCTTAAGTATGGTAAAGTTCCGTTCTTTCTTACCTCTGATAATCTTCTTGATAATCTATGAGCCATAGCTATTGGTAATGGCATATATTCTTCTGTTTCATTCGTTGCAAAACCAAACATCATACCTTGATCTCCAGCTCCAACTGATTCAACATCATCCTTTTCTCCTGATCTTGATTCTAAAGCTTCATCTACTCCCATAGCTATATCGCCTGATTGCTCATCTATTGATGTTAAAACTGAACATGTTTCACAGTCAAAACCATATTTAGCTCTATCATATCCAATTTCTTTTACTGTTTCTCTAACTAACTTTGGAATATCAACATAGCAATTAGTTGATATTTCACCCATAACTAGTACCATTCCTGTCGTAACTGCTGTTTCACAAGCAACTCTTGCCATAGGATCCTTAGCTAAAATACTATCTAATACTGCATCTGAAATTTGATCACAAATTTTATCTGGATGCCCTTCTGTAACTGATTCTGATGTAAATAATCTTTTCATTTCCATTTCTCCTTTCATTTTATTTGATATTAATTCTAAACTATATTAATTCTAAACTAAATTAATTTATAAAATAAAAAAATCTCTTCGATAAGAAGAGATGTTAAAAATCTTAATCTTTCTTATCTTGCAAAATTACTTTGCAGGAATTGGCACCACACTCAAATTTAATGAAGTAGGTTGCCGGGTTTCATCGGGCCCATTTCCCTCCGCCTCTCTGGATAAGAACTAATATCAAATTTTACCTTTTAGAGTATATCACTTTTAATATTCATAGTCAACTAAAAAATATAAATTCATTGCATATTTAAACTTTTTAATTATAAAGTTCTAGCTTATTTACAAATAAAAAAAGACAAGAATTCTTGTCTTTTTTGGTGGGGGAGGACGGATTCGAACCATCGAAACGAAACGTAACAGATTTACAGTCTGCCCCCTTTGGCCACTCGGGAACTCCCCCATATTATTGGAGCTGGCAATAGGAATCGAACCTACAACCTGCTGATTACAAGTCAGCTGCTCTACCGTTGAGCCATGCCAGCATATTTATTTTTTAAAATGGTGGAAACAACAGGGATCGAACCTGTGACCCTCTGCTTGTAAGGCAGATGCTCTCCCAGCTGAGCTATGCTTCCATATTAATATTATAAAATGGTGGGGGAGGACGGATTCGAACCATCGAAACGAAACGTAACAGATTTACAGTCTGCCCCCTTTGGCCACTCGGGAACTCCCCCATTTTATGGAGCTGGCAATAGGAATCGAACCTACAACCTGCTGATTACAAGTCAGCTGCTCTACCGTTGAGCCATGCCAGCATATTATTATTTCATTCTAAACAAATTTTATATGGTGGGGGAGGACGGATTCGAACCATCGAAACGAAACGTAACAGATTTACAGTCTGCCCCCTTTGGCCACTCGGGAACTCCCCCATTAAAATTTATTTAATTTCAGTTAAGTAAACATTATCGCCTCAACTGACAATGACTAGTATATATTTATTGCATACTAATTTCAAGTGCGTTATTCACTCATTTAACAAGATTATATTCATTATTTTCTATATTTCTTTAATTTTCTCCTATTTAATACTAATATCATTTTTTATTGTCTTATATTGTCCTAAAATTTAATTCATTCAAAGTAATATAATTACCTATTTAATATTACTGATTATTCAATTTTTACTCTAAAACTGAAATATATATTCTGACTAATATTTAAAATATTAAACTTCGTCTTCAATAATATTTAAATCAATATATCTACTTATAATCTCCATAAATTCTTCATAATCCAATAACGACATTCTCTTTTTTACTAATAAAATCCCTTCTTTTACATTATCATTATCATATTTATTAGAAAAATGATCATTTAATTTAACTATATCTATAATAGATAAACTTTTTAACATTCTATCTACTTCTAACTTTTCACTTTTTTCAAGTTCTGCAAATAAATTATTTTCAATATCACTTTCCTTTATTGTTAACCCTTCTATTTTGCTATCACTTTCTATTATATTTTCATTAGAATTAATATTATTATTAGATTCCTCTTTAATATTAAATCTTTTTAAATTATTATCTACTTTTTTTTGCTTCTCCTCTTTTGATATATCTTGCTCATTTAGAGTTTCATCACTATGTAGTTTTTTTTCGGTAGTTACTTCCTTAGAATTATTACTTATAACATCTTCACTTTTTAATGGATTCCATACTAATAGATAATAGATAGGGATACTTGCTCCAAGAATTATAGTAATTATATAAGAAAATATTTTTTTCATATTTATTCATCTCCTTTTATTTAATTAATTTCCTTTTTATGTTTTTTTATACATTTTATTATATTTATTAGTTTCAAAACATATATTGTATAAGCGGAGGTGAATTTTTAGTGAAGCATAAAGTATTATATAATTCTTATAATTCTCATATTGAAATAGCAAAATTTATCAAAGACTATATTACGAATAATACTGTAATTGTATGTATAGGTACTGATAAGTGCATTGGTGACTGCTTAGGTCCAATGGTTGGTACATTTTTAAAAGAAAAAAATTTCCCTCTTCCAGTGTACGGAACTATAGAGTCTCCAATACATGCTCTTAATATAAATAATAAATTAAATGAAATTAATAAATTGCATCCCAAAGCTTTAATCATAGGAATAGATGCCTGCCTAGGTGAAGCTAGTTCTATTGGCGAAATACATACTAGAGATTATCCAATACATCCTGGAAAAGGGGTCGGTAAAAATTTACCTGACGTTGGTATAGCTTCTATAATCGGTATTATTGATTCTAGTGAAAATGCTGAATTTTTTACATCTAGAAGTATTCGTCTGCATTTAGTCATGGAAATGTCAAAAATAATATCATCTGCCATTATTCATGCATATAATCTTGCTCACAACCAAAAGGGGAGTTTTTAAACTCCCCTTTAACAATTTTATCTATTTAATATATGTATTTAATTGTATCTATAATTTACTCAACTAATGATATTTCATTGTCTGAAGAATTTGTATCTATTTTGTCTAAATATCCCAAGACCTTGCCTGTTCCCTCGGCTACTGCTTCTACTGAATTGTTTGCAACTTCAACAGTAACACCAGTTTCATGTTCTATTAGCTTATCTAATCCATCTAATAAAGAGCCTCCACCTGTCATTAGTATCCCTCTCTCTATTATATCAGCAGCAAGTTCAGGTGGTGTTTTTTCCAATACAGATTTAACGCTTTCAACAATTAAAGATACTGATTCTTTTAATGCATATATTATTTCATCTGTTGAAATAGAAAGCTCATCTGGTAACCCAGTAATTAAATTTCTTCCCTTCATATTTGCATTTAAGTTTCTTGATCCCTTAAATGCTGATCCTATAGTCACCTTCAATTCTTCTGCTGTTTTCTCACCTATCATTATCTTGTACTTATTTCTTACATATTTTATTATTGCATCATCAAAAGTATCACCTGCTACCTTAATAGATGATCTTACAACAACTCCACCAAGTGATATTACAGCTATATCAGTAGTACCTCCACCAATATCTACCACCATAGATCCACTTGGCCTAGTTATATCTAATCCTGCCCCTATTGCAGCAGCTAAGGGTTCTTCTATTAAATGAACTTTTTTAGCGCCAGAGTTTCTTGCAGCATCAATTACTGCCCTCTTTTCAACTTCCGTTGCTTGGGATGGAACACATACCATTACTTTAGGAGCTGTAATCTTACTCTTTCCATACGCCTTTTTAATGAATTCTTTTAACATCTTTTCTGTTATATCATAATCTGATATAACCCCATCTCTTAGCGGTCTTACCGCAACAATGTTACCTGGAGTTCTTCCAATCATTTTCCTTGCTTCTTCACCAACTGCAAGCACTTTATTATTATTCTTATTTATTGCAACAACTGACGGTTCTTTTAATATTATTCCTTTACCTTTTGCATAAACTAAAACAGTCGCTGTACCTAAGTCTATTCCTAAATCGCTCCTACTTCTCCAAAACCACATTCCTTGTTCACTCCTACTCTATTCGCACTATATAATATTTGAAATCTCTCTTATTTTACAATATTCGCTCTATTTCTTATTATATATGGAATATGGTAATCCTTCAATATATTTGTATTTAATTTTGTAATCAATTACTACTCTGCAGTCTTATATTTCATCTTGGTAGCTTTTCCACCTCTTATGTGTCTTTCAGCTTTATTTAATTCTAGTATTGAATGAGTTTGTTCTGCTATAGCTGGATTTATCTTAGGTAATCTTTCTGTCATATCTTTATGAATAGTACTTTTACTTACTCCAAATACTTTTGCAGTTTTTCTGATTGTATCTTTTGAATCTATAATATATTTTGCTACTTCTAAAACTCTTTCTTCTATATAATCTTTCAAAATATTACCTCCCTTTGAATAACTTATTAATACGCGACTATAAAATTTTAATATTATTCATCAGTCATTTTAGATTAATGACTGATGAATGTTTATTATTCTTGACTAAATGTAAAATATGCTGTTGGATCTAAGTCTTTTCCATCTACATCTTGAACTTGAATATTTAAATGTTCACCAAATTCACCATTTGTAAATATTTTAGAACTATCTCCTACAGTTCCTATAACAGTTTCTTCTGTTACTTTATCCCCAACGTTTACCCTTATGTCCTTGGATAAATTACAATACTTTGTATATAATCCATTTGCATGGGCAATAACTACATAATTTCCTTCTTCGATTTTGCTTGAAACTTCTTTTACTTCGCCAACAGCTGCGGCTTTAACTTCTGTTCCAACGCTAGCTTTTACGTCTATTCCTCTAATATTTCTACTACTTCCATCACTCATGGCTTGTGGTTTTGGATAAGAATATCCTCTTGCAATTGATCCATCTAAATGATTTGCAAAACTCACTTCTACATTAGTTCCTGTAGAAACATTAACATCCTCTTCTGCAGATGCTACTTCATTTTGTTCTTCTTCTGCTAATTCATTATTTTGAGTATTTTCAACTCTATCAGCATTTTGTTTTTGTACTTCTGAAGTTGCTTTATCATCAACATTTAAAGTAAATTCATTTTGTGATTTATTACTTTGTTCTAATGCTTTATTTTTCTTTGTTGTAACAACAGCAACAGTTGCAATTACACATAAACAAAGGAATAGTACTAAATAAAAGCCCTCCTTTCTGAAAAAGTCTTTTACCTTATCTTTCTTATTTTGGTCCATATCAACACCTCCTTTTTGTATTCTTGCCAGTTATACTAAATTAATACAATCAATATTAGATTTATTTGCATCAAATTTCTACATTTACCAACAATTCTAATAATGCTCCTCAAAATCAATAATTAATAAGATTAATTAATTAAAATTTTATTATCTTAAAATAAAAAAGGAGTAAGATATATCGCTACTTCATATAGCCTTATATCTTACTCCCGTATAATATATTTATGTTTTAAGGAATCAGGTTATCTACACGCCTCTTACTTTTAAATAAATAAATAATAATTAATTAAATTTCAACTCTTTTAATTCAATCCCAGTGTAGTAATGCTTTAATATCTCCTCATATCCCTTTCCATCTCTCGCCATAACATTTGCTCCCCATTGACTCATACCAACACCATGACCGTATCCTTTGCAATTAAATATTATCTGATTACCACTTATACTAAATTGAAAGTTAGTTGAACTTAATCCAAATGCTAGCCTAAAATCTGACCCTTTAACTTTTACTCCTCCAAATCTTATTTCCTTTACCCCACCAGCTTCACTTCTACTTAAGATTTCTATGTCATTTTGTAAACTTCCCTCACTTATTTTTGCATCTTTATATTTCGAATTAATATCACTTACAAATTTAGATATATCAAATGGGAACTCACTTGTAAATTTAGGTGCTATTTCTTCTCCTTTACTTTCTGTAGATACTAAATAAGGAACATTACTTGAAAATACATCTACAGCATTTTCTGTCATTCCTGAACTTGTAGAGAAAAATTGTGGATATTGTACTAATTCATTATCATATGTTAAAACCATACCTTTTGTTGCATCAACAGCTTCTGATACTTTCGCCCAGTATTCATTTCCTTTATCTCCCCATTTTTCTAATCTACTTTCTTTAGTTATATATACTTGACAATGAGTAGTATCACATACATCTCCTCCTTTAGCTTCATTACAAGGTCTAGCTCTTTTTGCAGCTACATATGTCCTTGCTGCTATAGCCTGTGATTTTAAAGCTTCTAATTCAAAGCTAGCTGGCATTTCACCTGATACTACACTCTTTACATATTCTTCTAAAGGAACTTCTATTATTTTGTCCTCCTTTGTTAAATGAACTTTTATAACATCATTTCCAGCTAAAGTTACAAAGTTAACTTCTTCCACTTTATTATTTACATTAGTATTATCTACTTGCTTTTCTTCAAGTGCACTGACTGGAGAAGACTTAATTACAAGCATTGGAATTACAATCATAGATATTAAAACTAGAGCGCTAAAAAAAATAAGAGATACCAATCCTTCTATTGAATTTAATTTATTTTTCAATAACATAACCTCCTAAATTAAATAAATACAATTTAATATATGTGAAAATTTATTAAGTATACTTTATTTTTTATTTTTTATGTTAAGTTGCTTTAAGTAATATATAAAAATAAAGAACCTAGATTCAATTCTAAGTTCTTTATTTAGGCGAATATAGCAATTAAAATATATTTATCTGTCAACCCTATATATATTAGCTCCTAATCCTCTAAATTTCTCCTCTATATTCACATAACCTCTATCGATGTGATATATGTCACTAATTTCAGTTTCACCTTGTGCCACTAGTCCTGCTAGTATCATAGCTGCTCCAGCTCTTAAATCTGTAGCTTTCACCTCACAGCCAGTTAGCGATTCAACACCTTCTATTATTGCAGTTCTTCCATCTATCTTTATGCTAGCGCCCATTCTTACTAACTCAGCAACATGCATAAATCTATTTTCAAATACAGTTTCTGTTATAATACTTGATCCTTTTGTCACAGCAAATAATGTCATCATTTGTGCTTGCATATCTGTAGGGAATCCAGGATAAGGCAATGTTTTTATATCAACAGGGCTCTTTTTTCCGGTTCCATCAACTAGGATAACATCCTCTCTTATATTCTCAAATTTTACCCCACATTCTTTTAACTTTTCTATAGTGGGTCTTAATTGTTCTTCATTGGCTCCATTTATAGTTATCTTACTATTTGTTATAGCTGCTGCTACCATAAATGTTCCTGCTTCAACTCTGTCATATATTGGTTTATAAGTTACTCCTTTTAATTCTTTGACACCTTCTACTGTTATTTTCCCCATTCCAGCTCCGTGAACTTTTGCTCCCATTGAATTCAGAAAGTTTGCTAAATCCCATATTTCTGGTTCTTCAGCTGCATTTTCAATAATCGTTGTCCCTTCTGCTAAAACAGATGCCATCAATATATTTTCAGTTGCACCAACGGATGGAAAATCTAAATATATTCTATTTCCTTTAAGTTTCTTTGCTTTAGCTTCCACAAAACCATGTCCCATTTCAATATCTGCACCTAAAAGTTTAAAGCCCTTTAAATGCAAATCAATAGGTCTACTCCCTATATTACAGCCTCCTGGCATTGATATTTTACATCTTCCAAATCTAGCTAACGTAGGACCCATAATTAAGAATGATGCTCTCATTTTTCTTATTAGTTCACTATTCATATCTGTTACTTTAATATTAGAAGTGTTTATTTTAAGATTGCCATTTGATTCATTATAAATCCGACAATTCATTCCAGATAATAAATCGGTTAAAACCACTACATCTTCTAACATAGGCGCATTTTGAATAATTATATCATTTTGACTTAAAATACTTGCAACTATTATTGGTAAAACAGAATTTTTAGCTAAACTAATATTCACTTCACCACTTAGTTTATTACCACCTTCAACTATAATTTTTTCCATATTGTCCTCCATAATGAATTGTTAGTATGTTACGAATATCACTGGTGTTCCAATAATTAAATATTCTCCTGTATCATATTTAGTAAAACCCATATTAATTTTACTTCCATCGTATAGCTCTGCTTTTCCTACTGAACCATTATGAATATTTAATACTTCCAGAGTTTCCATATCTATATTGTTCTTTAGTATATCTAAAAGATTCTGCTTTTGATCTTCTATTATTTTTACCTTTATAAAATTAAAATATTTTATATTTTTTGCTGCAATATTTTGTATTTGTTTTATTTCTTTCTTTAATTGAAAAGTATTAGCATTTTTATCATTATTTATATAACTAATTTGAACTTTAGTATTTTCATTATTACTCCATAATATTGCCTTTATTTCTTTAATTGAATCTTTATAAACAATTATATTTTCATTAGATTGTACATTTTCTCCAAAACTTTTTTTAAAGTTCTCTTTAAGTAAAGAAAACTCTTTATTAATAGGTTGGCTTATACTATATTCTACCTTGATACCATTTTGAATAAAATCACTTGTTTCTATAAATTCAGTTTCCATAAAATCAAAATTATCTGAGAATAACTCAGATTTAATTGGAACTGCACCAATAATTAATAAAGATAAGCTTATAACAAACATTAATTTCATAATATTCTTCACAATATCCCCCTACCTTTCTATTTAATTATTGTCCAGTTTATTTTTTTTTATTCAAAATTAATAGCTATAATATAATATATAGATTTAGTTGAAATTTGTGATTAATTGTCACTATTTATACAAATGGAAATTGATCATAAAAATAGAGGGATAAAAGAAATTATCTTTTATCCCTCTATTTAAAGCTAATGATACATACTTATAGTACCAATCCTTGCATTAGCTCTCGCCAATGCTCTTCTAGCTCTTTCAATATCTATATTTTTGCCTTCTTTTAATCTTTTTTCCGCTCTTTCCTTTGACTTTCCTGCTCTATCTACATCTATATCAGATTCTCTCTCTACAGCATCACAACAGAATTTTAATTCATTATTTTTTAAATATATTATTCCTGATGATGTAAATATTTTTTCTTTCTTATTCCCATTGATTATCAATGTAGTAGTTGGTATAGTACTTAATATTATAGGAGCATGATTTGCTTTGAATTCAATTTCACCATCTTTAGTTGAAGTAATTAAACTTTCAACTTCTAATTTTAATGGTTCTTTTCCTGGGGAGATTATACTTACTTCAAAAGTTTTACTCATAATTCCATCCCCTATCTTAAGGTCTTAGCTTTTTCTATAGCTTCTTCTATAGATCCTACAAATAAGAAAGCTGATTCTGGTAGATCATCGTGTTTACCTTCTAAAATTTCCTTGAATCCTCTTACAGTTTCTTTTACTGGCACATATCTTCCTTGCATACCTGTAAATTGTTCAGCTACTGTAAATGGTTGTGATAAGAATCTTTGAACTCTTCTTGCTCTAGCAACAACTTTTTTATCTTCATCTGATAATTCATCTACTCCTAGAATTGCAATTATATCTTGTAATTCTTTATATCTTTCTAGAATATTCTTTACTTCTGTAGCTATATCATAGTGTTCTTTTCCTACTACTCTTGGATCTAATATTCTTGAGTTTGATTCTAAAGGATCTACAGCTGGATATATTCCAAGCTCAGCAATGCTTCTTGATAAAACAGTTGTTGCATCAAGGTGAGTAAATGTTGTAGCTGGAGCTGGGTCTGTAAGGTCATCAGCTGGAACATATACTGCTTGAACAGATGTGATTGATCCATTTTTTGTTGATGTTATTCTTTCTTGAAGTGCTCCCATTTCAGTTGCAAGAGTTGGTTGATATCCAACCGCTGAAGGAATTCTTCCTAATAAAGCAGAAACTTCTGATCCTGCTTGAGTAAATCTAAATATATTATCTATAAATAGAAGAACGTCTTGACCCTTATCTCTAAAATATTCAGCCATAGTTAGCCCTGTTAATGAAACCCTCATTCTCGCTCCTGGTGATTCGTTCATTTGTCCAAATACTAAAGCAGTCTTATCTATAACTCCTGACTCTTTCATTTCATAATATAGATCATTACCTTCTCTTGATCTTTCACCAACCCCTGTGAATACAGAAAGACCTCCGTGTTCTTTTGCTATGTTATTTATTAATTCTTGTATAAGAACTGTCTTACCAACACCTGCTCCTCCAAATAATCCTATCTTTCCACCTTTTTGATAAGGAGCTAATAAATCTATAACTTTTATTCCAGTCTCAAACATTTGTGGTTCTAAAGCCTGCTCCTTAAAGCTTGGTGCTGGTCTATGAATTGGATACATTTCTTTAATCTCTACATCTCCAGCATTATCAATAGGATGACCAAGAACATTAAATACTCTTCCTAATACTTCTCTACCAACTGGAACAGATATACATCTTCCCATATCAGTAGCTTTCATTCCTCTTTTTAATCCATCAGTAGATTCCATAGCTATTGTTCTAACAATGTCATCTCCCATGTGCTGTTCAACTTCCACTATTAGTAGTTTATCACCCATATCTATTCTAATTTCATTATAGATATTAGGTAAAGCATCTGAATCAAATTTTATATCTACTACTGGTCCAATTACTTGAACTACTTTTCCTACTTTTTCAGGCATAGTAATACCTCCTTGCTATTTTTGAGCTTCTGCGCCTCCTACAATCTCTGATATCTCTTGTGTTATCATTCCTTGTCTGATTCTATTATACTTAAGATTTAAGGATTGTAATATATCATTAGCATTTTGTGTTGCTCCATCCATGGCCGTCATTCTAGCATTTTGCTCGCTAACTTTTGAATGCAACATAGCTCTTCTTAATTTACTCTTAAAATATACATCTAAACTTGAATTTAAAACCTCTTCTAAACTAGGTTCAATTAAGAATTGTTCTGACTTTTTATTTTCTATATCTATTGGAAATAGTCTTTCTATTTTTACTTCTTGCTTTATAGGTGATTTAAATTCTGTGAAAACTATATTAACTTCACCTATTTCTCCAGTTTTAAACATATATAAAGCATCATCGTATATAGCTCTTACTTCTCTTATTGTAGGTATATCTGGAATTTCTACATATTCTCTAACTGTATCAAATCCATATTTCTTCATGTAAGAAATTCCCTTACTTCCTGCAACAACTATTCTAGCTGATCCTTTATCCTTGATCATCTCATTCATGCTACTAGCTATATTTCCATTGAAGCCTCCACAAAGACCCGTATCAGAAGCTATAACAATATATAGTTTATCTAAATCTTTAGAAGCTTTCTTAAAGAAAGAACTTTCATAGTCTTCTGGTAATGCTGACATTAAATTAATTAATATCTCTTCACATAATTTATAGTATTCTTCATTATCATTAAGCTCTTTCCTTGCTTTTCTAAGTTTAGAAGTGGCTACAAGATTCATAGCTTTTGTTATCTTTCTTGTACTTTCAACCGACTTTATTCTTCTTTTTATTTCTATAAGTCCTGCTGATCCCAAATTTCCACCTCCTAAAGAAGTGCATAGCTATTTAAGCTATGCATCTTGTAAGAATAATTTCTTAAACTCTACAATAGAGTTTTCTAATTCTGCCTTTATATCATCTGTCAATGATTTCTCATCTACTATTTTCTTTAATAATTCTCTATTATGAGTATCCATATATTCTAAAAGTTCTCTCTCAAATCTTCTAACATCACTCACTTTAACATCTGATAGAAAATCTTTTACTATTGCATATAAAATTACAATTTGCTTTTCTACTGCCATAGGAGAATATTGATCTTGTTTTAATACTTCAACTAATCTCTTACCTTTTTCAAGTCTCTTTTTAGAATCTTTATCTAAATCTGAACCAAATTGAGCAAAAGATTCAAGCTCTCTATATTGAGCTAATTCAAGTCTTAAAGTTCCCGATACTTGTTTCATTGCTTTAATTTGGGCATTTCCACCAACTCTTGATACTGATATACCAGCGTTAACTGCTGGTCTTTGTCCTGAATGGAATAAATCAGATTCTAAGAATATTTGACCATCTGTTATTGATATAACGTTAGTTGGTATATATGCAGTTACGTCTCCAGCCAATGTTTCTATTATTGGAAGAGCTGTCAATGATCCTCCTCCGTTTTCCTTAGAAAGTTTTGCAGCTCTTTCTAAAAGTCTTGAATGGATATAGAAAACATCTCCTGGATAAGCTTCTCTACCTGGTGGTCTCCTAAGTAATAATGACATAGTTCTATAAGCTACTGCGTGCTTAGAAAGATCATCATATATTATAAGTACATCTTTTCCTTGATGCATAAAATATTCACCCATACTGCATCCTGCATAAGGTGCTAAATATTGTAATGGAGCTGATTCAGAAGCTGTACCACTTACAACTATTGAATAATCTAATGCACCAAATTCTTCTAAAGTATTAACTATATTTGCAACTGTTGATTGTTTTTGTCCAATAGCAACATATATACAAATTACATCTTTTCCTTTTTGGTTTAAGATTGTATCTAAAGCTATAGCTGTCTTACCAGTTTGTCTATCTCCAATTATAAGTTCTCTTTGACCTTTACCAATTGGAATCATAGAGTCTATTGCTTTTATTCCTGTTTGTAAAGGTTCATTAACAGAGCTTCTATCTATAATACTAGGAGCCGAAACTTCTATTGCTCTGTAACCAGAATTATTTATTGGTCCTTTTCCATCTATAGGTTCTCCTAGTGAGTTAACTACTCTTCCTAATAATGCTTCACCTACTGGTACTTCAACAATTTTATTAGTTCTTTTAACTATATCGCCTTCTCTAATTCCTTCTTCTGATCCTAAAAGAACACAACCTACGTTATCTTGCTCTAGATTTAGAGCCATACCATAAACATTGTTAGGGAATTCTAATAATTCACCTTCCATACAATCGTCTAATCCATAAACTCTTGCGATACCATCACCAATTTGAATTATAGTACCTGAGTCTACTGTCTTAATTTCTTTTTCGTATCTTTCTATTTCTTTCTTAATTATGGAAGTTATTTCTTCAGGCTTAATATTCATACCTTCACCTCTATTCTGTTCTAAGCATTAAATCTCTTAGTTCATCTAATTTAGATTTAACTGTTCCATCTATAACATCATTATTAACTCTTACATATATTCCACCAAGAATACTTTCATCAATAATTTGTTCTAATATAATGTGTTTGTTATATTTTTCTTCTAATGTTTTTATTAAATTATTGAATTCTTCTTCATTTAAAGGAACTGTAGTTTTTACTATACCATTTAGAGTATTTTTTTTCTCTAAATCTATTTTTTCCATTTCCTTAAGCTTTTCTTTTAAATAAAGTATTCTATCTTTTTCTATAAGAATTAATAAAAATGATAATAATTCCTCGTCTATATGTCCCTTAAAAATATTAATAAAAGTTCTTTTTTTCTTTTTAGTACTAATTTGAGGGTGCTTAATTACTTCGTAGAATTCCTTATTCGTTTCTATAAGGTTACAAATTTCTCGTAAATCTTGTAGATACTGTTGAACTTTCCCTTTTTGTTCTGCTACTTCATATAGAGCTAATGCATATCTACGGTCTAAATATTCATACATTATGAATTACCTACCTTAGTTATAAATTCTCCGATTAACTCTCTATTTTTTTCTTCATCTATATTCTTTTCTATAACCTTTTTAGAAAGTTCGATAGCTAAATCTATAGCTTCCTTCTTTAATTGATATTCTACTTTTTCTTTTTCTCTATTTATTTCAACTTTAGCTCTTTCTAAGATAACTTTAGCTTCTTGATTAGCTTCTTCAACTATCTCATCATATATCTTTTCAGCCTTTTGCTTATGTCTTTCTGTAATTAACTTCCCTTCTTCTCTAGCATTTTTTAATATTCTTTCATTTTCTATAGCTAGCATTCTAGCCTTTTCAGCTTCTTCTTCAGCATTATCTAATTGTTCATTGATAAGATTTTCCCTTTCATCAATAATAGCCTTAACTTTATCGAAAAAGAAATACTTTAGAACTGCAAAAAGAATAATAAAGTTAATTATAGTAGCTATAAGGGTACTAGGGTTTATTTCCATTAACATATATTATTTCCTCCCTTCTGGAGCCCTAAAACACTATTTTACTCCAACGAATATTAAAAGGATTGAAACTAATAAACCATAAATAGCAGTTGCTTCTGCGAAAGCTGATCCAAGCATTAATGCAGTAGTGATCTTACCACTTGCTTCTGGTTGTCTTGATATTCCTTCTACAGCTTTAGCTGTTGCATTTCCTATTCCAATAGCAGCTCCTATACCTACTAATACAGCTATAGCTGCTCCTAATGCTCTCATTGATATTTCCATAATAAAATCCTCCTTTATAATAAAACAAAATAATAATTATATAATTGATAAATTAATATAATACTTAATTAAAATTTAATGTTCTGCATGCCCTGAATGTTCTGCTATCATTTTAATATTAATCATGGTTAACATTACAAAAATTACTGTTTGAATACCACCATCAAAAATATCAAAATACGCATGTAAAGGTACAGGTATTCCTATTTGCGCTATAAAACCTATATGATGCAGTGCTTCATAACATAATTCTACTAAGAATGTAGCTGCAAGTATATTACCAAATAATCTTAGTGCTAATGATACAGGAAGCATTATTCTTTCTAGTATATTTATTGGTGTAATTATAGCAAGGGGGAATGTATATCCTCCAAAATAACTTTTTAAACCATACTTTCGAATTGTATAAAACTGTACCATATAAAAAGTTATTAAAGCTAAAGCTACTGTTACACTAAAGTTTTTAGTAGGTACAGGTAGCCCTATTAATCCGGTAAAATTCATGAATAATAAGAATACTCCTAAACTTCCTATAAAAGGAATAATGTCTAAAAATTCTTCTCCCATATTTGCTGTAACTACATTTTTTAGCATAGTGTATATATATTCCACTACAGCTTGTTTTTTATTAGGTCTAAGCTTCATATTCCTTGTAGCCCATATAGCAATAAGAGCTATTAAAACAATAGTTATCCACTGCATTACCACTTCAGGAACTATTTCAATTTTTATAGGTCCAATAGCATAAGACCACATCGGTTCTAGTGGTTCCACCTAATCACTTCCTTTCCCTATTCTTATCGAATAGAATACAATAAAAATAAAATGTGATAAATATCCTATAAGATATGCCATTAGTTGTATTAAGTTATTTAAAAATGGCAATGCTATAATAATGATAGTAGCTATTCTTATAATATAACTAAATGCTAATAATGTTTTTTTATTGTTACTTAAAGAATATTCTAAAATTAATCCACTAGCTATTGTATTTAATAATGATATCATTAACCCTAGAAGAAATATAAGTGCCACTTTTAAATCAATCAGAAGAGATACTATAAGTACAAAAATGAATCCTGCTATTAAATCATATTTTACCAACTTAAATATTAACCTATTCATTTCTCTACTCATTTTATCCTCACCCCTAACTAACTCTTGTTATTATAGTACTCTGAAAACATTAATGAAAATCTTATTTTAATTCATTTAACTCATTTAATCTTTATATTTGATTGTTAAATGAATCTATATTCATTTTACTTAAGTAACTTCACTTTTTTTTCCATTCTCTGCACATACGTATATATTAAAGGAATATTATTCATTTTTCAGAATTTTTATAATATCTTTGAAATAGATTTTTGTCAATGATATCATTTTCATACGAATTTTCCACTTAATATTTTTTCATATTTTTCCTTTTAAATGATTTATTCAAGATTTCATAACTTTTTTTAATATCAAACTATTTATTATTATTTTTAAAAATGAATAAACATTTATTTAATTATTCATTTTTTTGTTTTTTATATTATTTTTTTCTAAATTTTTTTATAAATTTTCATAAATTGCATTTTTTTATTCAAAGTAACTAATTTATAAGTTTCTAATAATATTATTTCTGGCTACATTGATTATTATATGAGTTCTTTATTAGTAAATCTACATTTTATTTAATATTTCCCTTCGTAATAATATTATTATCTATTAATATTATTATAATTCATTTAAATATAAAAACTCTTGATGGTATATCAAGAGTTTTTATATTTTTATTCAATTATTTTCTTTCAACTATAAGTGCTGTTCCCATTCCTCCACCTATACATAAAGTTGCTAAACCTTTTTTAGCATCTCTCTTTTGCATTTCGTGAAGTAATGTAACTAATATTCTAGCACCAGATGCTCCAACTGGATGACCTAATGCTATAGCTCCTCCATTCACATTAACTTTGCTCATATCAAAGTTTAAATCTTTTGCTACAGCTAAACTTTGAGCTGCAAATGCTTCATTAGCTTCTATTAAATCTAAATCCTCTATTTTAAGATTTGCTACTTCCAAAGCTTTTTTAGTCGCATGGAATGGACCATATCCCATTATTGATGGCTCTAATCCTCTTTGTCCATAAGAAACTATTTTGGCTAATGGAGTTATTCCTAATTCTTCAGCTTTCTCTGCACTCATTACTACAAATGCTGCTGCCCCATCATTTATTCCTGAAGCATTGGCAGCTGTTACAGTACCATCTTTTACAAATGCAGGTTTTAATTTAGCCATTCCTTCAAGTGTAGCACCAAACCTTGGGTATTCATCAGTATCAAATATTTTTGGCTCACCTTTTCTTTGAGGTATAACTACTGGAACTATCTCATCCTTAAATCTACCTTCTTTAATAGCAGCTTCAGCTTTTAACTGAGAATTTAAAGCAAATTTATCTTGTTCCTCTCTTGATAAATTCCATTCCTTGGCTATATTTTCAGCTGTTACCCCCATATGATAATTATTAAAAGCATCCCATAGAGCATCATTAATCATGGAATCTACCATTTTCCCATCACCCATTCTTTGACCCCATCTTGATGTTTTTAATAAATAAGGCGCCTGAGACATATTCTCCATTCCACCAGCAACAACTATATCTACATCTCCAGATTTTATCATTTGAGCAGCTAAGGCAACTGTCCTTAATCCTGAACCACACACCTTATTTATTGTCATAGCTGGAACTTCTACTGGTAAACCTGCTTTTACTGCAGCCTGTCTTGCTACATTTTGTCCAAGTCCAGCTTGAATTACATTTCCCATTACTACTTCTTCCACTAATTCGCCTTTTATACCTGCTTTAGCTACTGCTTCTTTTATTACTAATGAACCTAGATCTACTGCTGACACATCTTTTAAAGCTCCTCCAAATGAACCAATAGCAGTTCTTACTGCACTTGCAATTACAACTTCTCTCATATTCCAAATCCCCCTCTATACAATCATCAGAATTGTCGAATTTGTTAAACAATTAACACAATTTAATTATACCACTTTATTCCTTTTAATCAACCACAAAATTTTATCTTTTTATTTATCTTAAAAACTCTTCTATTTCCACTGTTCTTATATTAAAGTATTTTTCTATTATATCTGCAATTCTTTTGGATGCTAGACCATCACCATATGGATTTGCTGCTTTACTCATCTTTGTATATGCATCTTTGTTATTTATTAAATTATTAGCTTCTAGAACTATCTTATCTATATCGGTTCCGACTAATTTTACTGTACCATATTCAACAGCTTCTGGTCTTTCTGTTACATCTCTAAGAACTAACACTGGTTTTCCTAGGTGTGGAGCTTCCTCTTGTAGTCCACCAGAATCCGTCATTACCATAAAACATTTATTCATTAAATTATGCGTTTCTTTAGTATCTAATGGAGGTAATAAATGTACTCTTTTTTTATTTCCTAATTTACTATAAACAACATCTTTTACTACTGGATTTAAATGAACTAGATATATAAGTTCAACATCTTCATTTTCATCTACTATTTTATTCAGAGCTTCGCAGATATTATCTATTCCTTCTCCCCAATTTTCTCTTCTATGTGCAGTTATCATTATTACTTTTTTATTTTCAAAATCTATTTTATTTAATATATCATTTTCAAATATATAGTCTTCTTTTACAGTATGAAGCATTGCATCTATAACTGTATTTCCTGTTATATAAATATCAGATTCATTCACCCCTTCTCTTAAAAGGTTTGATTTTGAACTTTTAGTAGGAGCAAAATGTAAATCAGCTAAAGCTCCTGTAAGCTTTCTATTCATTTCTTCTGGAAATGGAAAATACTTATCAAATGTTCTAAGCCCAGCTTCTACATGCCCAACTTTTATTTGTTGATAAAAAGCTGCAAGAGCTCCTGAAAATGTAGTAGTAGTATCACCATGAACTAAAATCATATCTGGCTTTTCTTGTAAAAATATTTCTTCTAACCCTTCTAAAACTCTATTAGTTATTCCTGTTAGAGTTTGCTTATTCTTCATTATATTTAAGTCAAAATCTGGTTCTATATCAAAATAATCTAAAACTTGATCTAACATTTCTCTATGTTGAGCTGTTACACAAACCTTTGAATCAATTCCTTCTCTTTTCTCTAACTCTTTCACTAAAGGAGCCATTTTTATCGCCTCAGGCCTAGTACCAAATATAGTTATTATTTTTTTCTTATCCATTTTAGGTTCCTCCTAATTAAAATTAAAAATTAATTCTTTCACTACTATATAATTACTATTTCTAAATATTTAGGGCTTTATTCTAATTAATTCTACATTCTTTATAAGTGGAATGTTTATCTAATTATACACTTTTAAATATAAATAAACAAATAATACTATGCTTTATAAGATAATCCATAATTCAGCAAATAGAGGGTAGCTTATATATAAGCTACCCTCTATTTATTAAATTATTTTGTTCCAAATAATCTATCTCCTGCATCACCAAGCCCAGGAACTATGTATCCATGTTCATTTAACTTTTCATCTATTCCAGCAACATATATGTCTACATCAGGATGAGCTTTTTGAACAAGTTCAATACCTTCTGGAGAGCTTATTAAGCACATAAGTCTTAAATTTTTAGCGCCTCTTTTCTTTAACATCGTTATAGCATCTGCTGCTGATCCTCCTGTAGCTAACATTGGATCTACTACTATTACGTCTCTCTCTGCTATATCTTGAGGTAGCTTACAGAAGTATTCTACTGGTTGAAGAGTTTCTTCATCTCTATATAATCCTACATGACCAACTTTAGCCGCTGGTATAAGCTTAAGCATACCATCTACCATACCAAGTCCAGCTCTTAATATAGGTACTATAGCCATTTTCTTACCTGATAACATCTTACATTTTGTTTTACAAATTGGAGTTTCTATTTCTACCTCCTCAGTGCTTAAATCTCTAGTTACTTCATAGGCCATAAGCATTGAAACTTCTTCTACTAATTCCCTGAAATCCTTTGAACCAGTGTCCTTACTTCTTATGAAAGCTAATTTGTGTAATATTAATGGGTGATCTATTTGTGTTACTTTACTCATTTATATTCCTCCTACAGCATTTTAATTTTTTATTGTTCATAATATTTTTTCTCTATCTCTGTTATTTTATCAATTCTATTTTGATGCCTTCCACCTTGGAACTCAGTATTTAAGAATGTTTTTACTATATCTAATGCTAAACCTGGTCCAACTACCCTTTGACCAAGAGTTAATATATTAGCATCATTGTGTTCTCTTGTTGCATGAGCACTAAAAGTATCAGAACATAATGCTGCCCTAACTCCAGGTACCTTGTTTGCTGCGATACCTATACCTATACCTGTTCCACATATTAAAATTCCAAAATCGAACTCTTTTGCTACTACCGCTTCTGCCACCGGTAATGCATAATCAGGATAATCACATGATTCAGTAGAGTTAGTACCAAAATCTTTCACTTCATATCCTTCTGTAATTAGATAATTTTTTATTTCTTCTTTTAAATCAACTCCACCATGATCTGAGCCTATTGCTATCTTCATAAGAATGTACCTCCTAACTATTGTAATTGTAAATTTTATATAATAAAAAAGGAAAGGTGTCCCCCTTCCCTCCCTAATTATACTTCTAATATATCAAAACCTGCTGCTTTATTTAATCTATTCATTATAGCAAGGCCTACTCCCTTTTCATCAAAAGCCTGACATAATATAATATCAACATTTAAATCATCACATTCTCTAAGTGATTCAAATAAATTTCTTGCTACATCATATAGATTTTTTTCACTTCCTAAAGAAATCACTTTACCTTTATTGAAACAACTACACAATTCATCTGTAGATAGTATTGCAACCTCTTTTTGATTTTCTATATAATTTTGTACTATTTCATTAATTTTTTCAATAGTTTTTTGCTTATTTCCCTTGATTATTTTTAATTTAGCCTTTGGAGCATAATGTCTGTACTTCATACCAGGCGCTTTAGGCTTCAAATTTTCATCTGGCTTTCCTTGTATTGCTTTGTCTATTTCTATCTCTTTACAAACCTCTTGTAGCATTTCTAACGTTATTCCGCCTGGTCTTAAAACCATAGGTGGATTAACTGTGCAATCTACTATTGTAGATTCAACCCCAACATTACTTTTTTCTCCACCAATTATATAATCTATTCTTCCATTTAAATCCTCAATACAACGCTCAACTTCTGTTGGACTAGGCCTTCCTGATATATTGGCTGATGGTGCCGCAATCGGACATCCAGATAATTCTATAAGCTTTAATGCTATATTATTGTTTGGCATCCTTACACCTATTGTATCTAGATTGGCACTAGTTCTATTTGGAATTATTTCTTTCTTATTTAAAATTATAGTCAATGGACCTGGCCAAAATCTATCAATAAGTCTTTGTGCTATTTCAGGAACTTCTTTGACTAAACCACTTATATCTTTCGAAGAAACATGTACTATTAATGGATTATCTTGGGGTCTACCTTTCGCATTAAATATTTTTTCTACAGCCTCATCATTTAACGCATTAGCGCCCAATCCATATACTGTCTCTGTTGGAAATGCAACAACCCCTCCATTATATATAATGTCAGCTGCTTCTTTTAAATATTTAATATCTTTATCAATATTTTTTATAATAGCTACCTTTGTTTCCAAAAGTTCTACCTTCCTTCTCTTTATATTTCTATTTGTTCTCTTGCTATTTTTATATTTTCTATAGCTGAAGATGTATAGGATGCTCTAACACAACTTTTATATATCTCATCTAATAAGTTATATTTTTTCAATGCACCCTTTCTTATAACTTGAAAATAGTAATTTTCCTCTGGATTTATTCTTTTTACTTTTATGTATTCTTCTGCTGCTTCTGGATATCTCTTAATAAAAGCTTTTGTTACAGGTTTTAAATATTTATTTCTAAATCTAACAGTAGCTATTAATATAATATCCATGTCTTCCTTTGTTTTATCTGTATGTACAACTGCTACCTTATCACATAAAATAACTGATTCTTTTGAAAATAATCCACTGTTAAATTTAAGTTTATTATTATTGCAGTAAAATATTAATCTATGATAATTCAATTTATTTATACATGATATTACTATCAATCCTTCTATAGTCACTAAGTAAATCCATAAAAATATTTGTTTAATTTGTGCTAAGAAAGCTACTAAAGGAAGTATTGTAAATAGCATGAACATTAATATAAAGAATTGTCTTTGATGATTCTTTTCTTTTTTTAATGCTTTGTTTATTTTCATTCTTCCCACCTACTTTAAAAGCCCCACATTATAAAATGTAAGGCTTTTTTATTAAATAGCGTCTGTATTACCCATTTGTTTCATTTTTTCAGCTTGATCAGCAGTAATTAACGCATTAATCACTTCTTCTATATCACCATTTAAATATGATTCTAACTTATAAAGTGTTAATCCAATTCTATGATCTGTAACTCTTCCTTGAGGATAGTTATAAGTTCTTATTCTCTCACTTCTATCCCCTGAACCTACTTGGCTCTTTCTATCTTCTGCTATACCAGCATTTCTTTCTGCTTCTGCAGCTTCATATAATCTAGATCTTAAAACCTTCATAGCTTTTTCTTTATTCTTTAATTGTGATTTTTCATCTTGACATGCAACAACAACTCCTGTTGGTAAGTGTGTAATTCTTACTGCTGAATCTGTTGTATTAACGCACTGTCCTCCATTACCAGAAGATCTATAAACATCTATTCTTAAATCTTTTTCGTTTATTTCTATTTCAACATCATCAACTTCTGGTAAAACTGCTACCGTTGCTGTAGATGTATGAATTCTACCACTTGATTCTGTATCAGGAACTCTTTGTACTCTATGTACACCACTTTCATATTTTAGTTTAGAATATGCTCCTGATCCCTTAATCATAAATACTACTTCTTTAAATCCGCCAATATCAGTTTCATTAGCACTCATTAATTCAACTGACCATCTTTGTGTTTCTGCATATCTTGTATACATTCTAAATAAATTCGCTGCAAATAGAGCGGCTTCATCTCCACCTGCACCACCTCTTATTTCCACAAAAACGTTCTTATCGTCATTTGGATCTTTAGGTAATAAAAGAATTTGGATATGCTTTTCTAACTCTTCTTCTCTTGCCGTTAAGTCTGAGATTTCTTCTGAAAGCATTTCTCTCATTTCTTTATCACTTTCTTCTGCTAACATTTCTTTGTTAGCTGCTAAATCATCTATAACTGTTCTATATTCTCTATATGCAGTAACTATAACTTCTAAATCAGCATGTTCCTTACATAGCTTTCTCCATTCATTTTGGTTAGCCATTATTGAAGGATCTGATATCTTAACAGATAATTCATCGTATTTATTTTCTATAAAAGCCAATTTATCTAATAACATAAATATCACTCCGTACTATATTTTTTAATATCTCCATATTATATCACAAGAGATAGAAATTTATCAATATTTAAAGTATCCCAGCACAACTCTGTCTAACCCTGCCAAGTCTTTTACCAATTTTATATTATAAAATCCAGCTTCCCTCATTAAATTACTAACTTCTTTCCCTTGATCATAACCAATTTCAAAAGCTAGTATTCCTTCATTATTTAATGTAGTTTTACTTTCCTCTATTATTCTTTTATAAAATACTAATCCATCATCTCCGCCATCTAGTGCTGTATGAGGCTCATATTTTTTTACATCATCCATTAAATTGCTTATTTCATCTGCTTTTATATATGGTGGGTTTGAAGCTATTATATCATACTTCTTCCCCTTACTTATTGGCTCCTTTAGTAAATCACTTTTTATAAATTTGACTCTATCCTCTAATCCATGCTTAATAATATTTTTTTTAGTTATTTTTTCTGGGGCTTCATAAAAATCAATTTCTTCTACATTTATTTTTTTTCTATAATTTGCAAGAGATATTCCAATTGCACCACTTCCAGAACATAAATCACAAACATTTAGTTCATCTTCTTCATTTATTACTGATAGTAATTCCTCAACTAATATCTCTGTATCTCCTCTTGGAATTAAGACGCCTTCTTCTACATTAAAATCTAATCCCATAAATTCTGTTTCGCCTAAAATATATTTTATAGGCATTTTATTTTTTCTTTTTTCAACTAATTCAAAATATTCCTTCTCATCTTTTATAGAAACATTCTTATCTCTATTTGTTATTATATACAACTTATCTTTTGCTAAAACAGTACCTAATAATAATTGAACATCTAAAATATAGGTATCTATATTCACTTCTTTTAACTCTTTAGAAGCTATATCTAGCAATTCACCTATTGTTTTTTCTTTAGGTTTAAGACCTTCTGCTTTCATAAGAGCTGCAATAGCTACTTCTATTTGATTGTCATCTGGCTCCTTTGTTGTAAGCTCTTGAAGCTTTAATCCTGGGTATGCTATTACCTTCGATAATTTATTATTGCTTTTTCCAAGCCATTTAATTAACTCATATGTTATTCCTGATACAACTGGAATTAATAGTATTCTAAGCAATAGCCTTTGGAAAAATCCACCCCAACCGGTAAAGCTGAAAATTATAATACTGACAAACATAATTAAAAATAGGAAGTTAGTCCCACATCTTGGATGAAACCTACTAAATTTTTTTACGTTTTCTACTGTTAATTCCTCTTCCGCTTCATAACAAAATATTGATTTATGCTCTGCTCCATGATACTGAAAAACTCTGTAAATATCATCCATCTTACTTATGGAGTACATATAGATAAGTAAAATCGCAATTCTAATTATCGCTTCTATTAAATTTAAAGCTATAGCTGGAATATTGAAATAACTAAACAATGATGCAATTGCTGTAGGTAAAGCTACAAATAAACCTATAGCAATAGTAAATGATAAAAGCATAGTTGCTCCCATTATTAAATCATTGCTTTTCTCTCCGAATTTATTTTTTAGCCAAAGCTCAAATTTTGATTCACTTTCCTCTTCATCTTCAAAAAACTCTGCTGAATAATTCAAAGTGTTAATTCCTGTAATAAGGGAATCAACAAGTACAAATATTCCTCTAATAAATGGAATATTTAAAAACTTATATTTTTTTGTTATAGGAACTATTTTTTTTAAATCTATTTTTATTTCCTTATTGGGAGTTCTAACAGCTGTAGCTTGCCCCTTGCTTCCTCTCATCATGACTCCTTCAATAACCGCTTGGCCTCCAACTTCACATTTCCTCAATTTTACCACTCTTTCTATTTATAAATTATTCTTATATTTGAAATAGCAGTGTCCACATAGAGATTCATACTCAACATTATCAACATTATCTATAGCTATTTGTTCGCCTTCAAAAACAAATCTATCGTTGATTTTTCTTCCATTCAACACAGCTTTTCTTCCACACTTACATATTGTTTTCATTTCCTCTATACTATGAGCAAGTAACAATAATCTTATACTTCCTTCAAATCCTTGCATTTTAAAGTCAGTTCTTAAACCATAGCATATTACAGGTATATCTAAAACAACTGCTATCTCAAATAATTGGTCTATTTGCTTTGATTTTAAAAATTGAACTTCATCCACTAATATGCAATCTATTTTTTTATTTTTTTCTTTATATTCTTCAACCTTTTCTAATATATTATCTTCATCATAAATAACTAAATCTACTTTTCTTTCAACACCTAATCTTGAAACTAATCTTTCTCCACCCTTTTTATCCGTAAAAGGTTTAATTAATGCAACATTCATTCCTCTTTCTTCATAGTTATAAGCAACCTGCATTAGATGTGTTGATTTTCCTGAATTCATAGCCCCATATCTAAAATATAATTTACTCATAATACGTCTCCTTTTCATTAGATATACTAAGATTATAGCATCTTATATAATAACTAATCAAAGATATTTTTATTATGTAATTCCTTGACTCAATAAAGCACCTATGATATACTCAAATGGTTATTTAAGTAGTCGAAAGAGGTGAAAAATATGAGAGAAGGCATACATCCAAAATACAACCACGAAGCTGTAGTTAAGTGTGCATGTGGAAATACTTTTACAACTGGTTCAGTTAAAGATGAACTAAAAGTAGAAATATGCTCTAAATGCCACCCATTCTTCACTGGTAAACAAAAAATTATTGATGTTGGCGGAAGAGTTGACAAATTCAATAAGAGATTTAATCTTAACAAATAGAAATTCTGGGAAAGACATAGTCTTTCCCATTTTTTCTTTTATTTCTTAATTTTATCTTAGAATTTTACTTTTTTATGTTTTACATCAATTTTTATAATATAATATAATTGTAATTATATTTAAATAAATATTTTTAATTTTTTATTTAAATCTGAATTAACTATTTATCTTTACAGAATTAATATATAATTCAACTCGTAACTTAATTATATTATGTTATTTAGAAAAGTGAGTGTTATTTAATCATGAAAAAAATTTTAATATTAACAACTTCTACAGGGGAAGGTCATAATCAAGCTGCAAACTCAATATCTAGTTCATTCGAAAACTCTGGATATGAAGTTATACGCCATGATTTTTTAAAAAATAATAGTAAAATATTAACCAAGCTATTTATTAGTGGTTATGAAATATCAGCATCTTTTTTCCCAAAAACTTATGGATTAGCATATAAACTTACTGATACAGGTTTTACAAATAAACTTTTATCTCTTGTTTTTTGCTTTACTAAAAGAAAAATATCTAAACTAATTAATTCAATTAGTCCTGATATAATATTAGTTACACATCCATTTGCAGTAAATATAATGGGATCGCTTAAAAGAAAAGGCTTAAACAAACCTGTAATAGTTATAGTAACTGATTTTAAGGCTCATTCAACATATATAGATAAAAATATAGATGCTTATATTACTGCAAGCGAAAATACAAAAGAGGATTTAGCCAAAAGAGGAATAGATTCTAGAAGAATATTTACTTTTGGAATTCCTGTTAAAGATGAATTTTTAGAAAATAAATCTGATATAAAGGCAACTAAAAACGATGACTATTTCAATATTTTGCTGATGAGTGGTAGCATGGGGTTGAAAAATATTTCTTATGTTTTGAAAGAATTATTAAATAACTCAAATAAACTTAGAATCACAGTTGTATGCGGAAAAAATGAGAAATTAAGGGAAGACCTACTCAAAGAATATAAATATTCAATTAAAGATAAAAAACTTCATATACTTGGTTTCTCAAGAGATGTTGATTCTTTAATGGAATATTCAGATTTAATAATAAGTAAACCTGGTGGTCTTACAGTTACTGAAGCAATAACTAAAAATTTACCGTTATTAATTCCATTTGCCATACCAGGGCAGGAAACTCAAAATGTAGAGTTTTTAACCTCCAATGGATATGCTTTATATGTAGATAATCTTTTAGAGTTAAATTTTGCAATAGATAATTTAATTTCTAATCCAAAGGAATTAGAAAAAATGCGTTACAAATTATCTAAGTTATCCTCTTGTTATTCAAAGGAAAAAATAGTAAATTTAGCTGATAAATTAATATTTAAATAAAAAATGTGTATAAGGTATTACCCTATACACATTTTTTCTTCAGATTATTTTTTCTCTATTTCACTTTTACTAAATATATTTATGAATTCCTTGTTATTTTTAGTTTTTGTAAGCATATTTATTAATTTTTCAGTCACATTTTCTATGTTTCCATCTCTATACATAACTCTTCTAATTGAATATGCAACTTCCTTCTCTTCATCTGATAAAATTAAATCTTCTTTTCTAGTTCCAGATTTGTATATATCAATTGCTGGGAATATTCTTCTTTCTTGAAGCTTTCTATCTAGATGAACTTCCATATTCCCAGTTCCCTTAAATTCTTCAAATATCATATCGTCCATTCTAGAACCAGTATCAATTAAGGCTGTTGCAAGTATAGTTAAACTTCCACCCTCTTCGATATTTCTAGCTGCCCCAAAGAATTTTTTAGGCATTATTAAAGCACCTGGATCTAATCCGCCAGATAATGTTCTCCCTGTTGGAGTAATCGTTAAATTATATGCTCTAGAAAGTCTAGTTAAACTATCTAGTAATATAACTACATCTTTTCCTTGTTCAACCATTCTTTTGGCTCTTTCTAATACCATTTGAGATACCTTTGCATGGTTTTGAGGTTCTTCATCAAAAGTTGAATATATAACATCACCATTTATTGATCTCTTCATATCCGTTACTTCTTCTGGCCTCTCATCTATAAGTAGAACTATAAGTTTAACTTCCGGATAATTTTTAGATATATTTTGGGCAACCTTTTTTAATAAAGTTGTTTTACCTGCCTTAGGAGGCGCAACTATTATCCCTCTTTGCCCCTTACCTATAGGACAAATTATATCCATTAATCTTGAAGATAAATCTCCTTCATTATTAGTTTCTAAATGTAATCTATCTTGAGGATATATAGGCGTTAATGTTTCAAAAGATTTTCTTCCAACTGCTCTTTCAGGATTTTCTCCATTTACTCTTTCAACATAAAGTAATGCTTTAAACTTTTCTCCTTCTTTAGCTTCTCTTACCTTTCCTTCAACTTCATCACCGGTCCTAAGATTAAATCTCCTTATTTGAGATGGTGATACATATACGTCATTTTCACCAGTTTGATAATTGTTACATCTCAAAAAGCCAAAGCTATTATTTTCTAATATTTCTAATACGCCTTTAGCAGTATTAGACTCATTTATCATAACTTTTAGTCGTTCTCTTTTTTCCTCCCTATTTTCCTCTTTAATTTCTTCTTTTTTTTCTTCTTTTTTTTCTTCTCTGATTTCCTTATTAAAATTATTATTCACTACATTTACTTCTTCAGCTTTTACTTTAGGTGTTATCTTTTCTTGTAATATAACTCCATTTTTTTCTATACTTTTTGGTGAATTTTCAATTATTGCATCAATAAGCTCATTCTTCTTTAATTTACTTATATTTTTTATATTAAGTTGCTTAGCTATTTCTTTTAATTCAGCTAATGTTTTTCTTTCATATATTTCTTTAGTCAAAACTGCACCTCCACGGATAATTTTATTTATAATTCAATTATGAATAAAAAATCAATATTTAAATTTAATAAATTCTAAATTGGGATATTTTCAGATATAAATATTAAAGATATGAATCTCTTGGATTTTATATATGTATTTATATTATGAATTAATATATTTAATTTATCAAGGATAATTTTATTAATTATAATATTACTATTATTTCCTTATTTATAATTTTAATACTTATTTAATTAAAAAGGAGCTATCTATATCATTAAGATAGCTCCTTAAAATATTACTAACTAGCTTTTTCTTCACTCTTCTTTCTAAACATTACATATCCAACGCCTGATATTAATATAGCAAATACTAGCAGGTTTATAGGATTTTGTCCCCCAGTAGTTGGTAAATTACTTTGATTATTTGAACCTTCTTCTCCACTATTATTAGGGCCTTCTTCTCCACTATTGTTTCCACCTGTGTTTCCACCTGAATTTTCTCCTGGATTTGTAGGTGTTTTTGTGTCATCTACTCCAGCAATTAATAAGTTGTCTATATTTGTATCTACGCCATTAGCCTTCCATTCTTTAACTATCTCGTCTCTCATAACTAAATTTGTATCTTTCATATTTTTAGCATTACTAAAATTATATCCATCTCCACCAGTTGCCATAAAGTCATTAACTACAACTGTATAATATTTATTCATATCTAATGAAGTTCCATCTGCTAATCTGATTGAAGTAATTCTTTCTCCTGCTTTAGCATCTTTATCATACCAAACTTTAATTCCTGAGAATTGTCCCCAACCAAAGTTATCTGGCATAATTCCATGTTCTATTGCAGCTTTTACATCTGCCCCCTTCAATTCCATTGTTACTAAAGTATTATCAAAAGGTAGTATTGTATATAAATCTCCAATTGTTAATACTCCTGCTGACAATGGTGCTCTTACTCCTCCACCATTAGTTATAGCAATATCTACTCCTGCAATTTTTCTCATTGCCTCAGAAACAACTGTTCCAAGAGGTGTAAGTCCTTCATTTCTATCATGTGATAGATCTTTATCTAAATCCGCTACTTTTTCACTTAATATTGGTTTTAATTCAGCCTCATATTTACTAACTATTTTTGTTGATGTTTCATCTGGTATTATATTAGCACTTCTTTCATAAAGCTTATCTAAATTAGCTCCAAGTGAAACTAATTTTCCTGTATTGTCAAAATCAAATGTTAATACTGATAAAGCTCTACCATTGTTTCCAGCTTCAACTATTTTAACCCCATTAACTTCTACATTAGTAAATAGATGATCATGAGACGCTATAATTGCATCAACATTTTTAATTTTCTTTGCTAAATCTACAGCTTCTCCAACAGGCTTTCCATCTTTATCTGTTGTTGCTCCTAAGTGAGATAATACAACAACTGCATTAACTTTATCTTCATTCCTTAATTTATCAGCATATTTTTGAACTGATATTGAAGGATCTTCAAATGTTAAATCAGCAACATTTGCTGGAGTTGTCTTATAAGCTGTTTCAGGTGTTGTAACTCCTATTAAACCAACTTTAATTCCATCTACTTCAATAATTTTATATGGATCTGCCCATTCAACAGGTTTTCCTGTTTTTTTATCTATAATATTAGCAGCTAAGAAATCAAAATTACCTGCTTTTTCCCATGTAGGAATTAATTCTTTTCCCCAGTCAAATTCATGATTTCCAACTGCAGATGCAGGTATATTTATATCCTTTAAAAACTCATTTACTGGTGCACCTTTAGTAAGGTTTGATATTGCTGTACCTTGATATAAATCCCCAGCTGCTAGTGGTATAGCTTCATAATTAGAGAATCCATTTACTATAGTCTTTTCTTTTATTGCTGATGCTAATTTAGCTATTCCAACATTTTTGCCGCTTTCTTGAACGTTTCCATGTAAATCATTAAAGCTTACTAACTCAACTCTCTTTATATTCTTATTTACTAAAGCACCCAAGTTCTTAGCAACTAAAAGATTATTTAAATCATTTATAGTTAAACTTCTTACATTTGGAGTTCTTCCATCATCTGATACTGGTATGCTAAGTGCTCCATCATTTACTAGTTTAACAACTTCTTCTCTCAATTTTTCATCATAATTAACTCCTGTTAATTTCCAGTTTTCATCTATATTTCTGCTTATTTTCCCACCCTTAACGTTTACAATATAGTCAGTTATTAAATCTCTCATATCTGATATTTGATCATTATTAGTGTCATAAACTTTTTCATGTGTTCCAGGCTCGAATACAGGATTAGTAGATGCATTAAGTACTGAATCATATCTGTAGTTATTTACTGATAAATAAACTACATCAGTATCTTCAACAACTTTTCCATCTTTTTCGAACTTCACATTTTCAATTCTACTTCCAGCAGGTTTAGAAATATTTATTTCATAGCTAATTCCATCAAACATATCATATTGATATAATCTTATATTAGGATTTAATGATACTGTTAAATCTCCAACATTAAATGTATTATATATTGATGCTGTCCATTCCATAAATCTCTTAAGTTGCTTTCCATTTGTTTTTATTGTGTAAAGCTTATTGTCATATTTATATATATTTGATACATCAGATTTTTTGATATCTCCTGATAACATATTTGATCCAGCATCAAATAATGCTGCAGCTGATACTTGGTATCCAGTGTTAGCATCTATTCCCTTTGACTCTAAATGCTTTTTGCTATTATATAATTGAACTTCATTTACGAAATCTGTTATCCCTTGATCTCTAACTAATGATTCTGGAATATCAGCTATTTCATTTTTATCAGCTAAGCTTGGGCCTTCTAATTTACCAATAACTATGCTTGCATCTGCCTTTGCTCTTTCATCATATGGTTTTAAAGCTGATACTAGACTTTCATTTTCTGCTACTCCTGTTGTTTTTAACAATGTTCCTTTCTTCTCTTTAACTATATATCCATCATTTGATTTTTCTAGTTTTAATTCTACTTTACCTAGACTTCCTGCGTTATTAGCTGGTTGAATTAAAATAGCATTTCCAGCAGTTTTTTCTGCAAATGCTTCGTGGCTATGTCCCATAACTATTACATCTACATCAGGATTAGCTTCAGCAATTTCCCTTGCTGAATCGCCTTTACCATATTCATTATTAAAACCCATATGTGATGTAACTACATATACATCTGCTCCATCTGCAGCTTTTATTTCTTGAATAACCTTTGCCACTTCTTCAGTTGGATTCTTAGGTGTATATCCCTCTAAATTTGGTCCATCCCACTTGTCAATATGGGGAGTAACAACACCAATTGTTGCAACTTTTACTCCATTAGGTAACTCTTTTATTGTATATGCATCAAAAACTCTTTCATCACCCTTATATAGATTAGCACATAAAACCTTTACATCACCTTTTATTTGATTAGTTATTTGGAATAGCTTGTCCATCCCAAAATTAAATTCATGATTACCTAAACTAAATGAATCATATCCTATTTCTTTTACTGCTAGCATCATAGGATTTTTTTCGTCATTTAGAAATAAGTGATTATAATTACCTTGAATATTGTCTCCATTATCAACAAGAACAGTATTTTCATTTTTATCTCTTTCTTGCTTAACTAATGTAGCTATTTGAGTTAATCCTCCATCTGATCTTGTTGCTCTTGCATATTCGTATGGAACAAACCTTCCATGCAAATCGGTAGTTGCAAGAATTTGGACCGTTTCTGTTGATACTTCCTCTGCCACTGCTTTTACTAGATTCATAGGCAAATTACCTACTATGAAAGTAAACGCCGCAACTGAAGCTAAGAATTTTTTTAGGTTTCCCTTTTTAATTCTCATTTTACCCCTCCTAATTGTTTATTTATGTTATTTTTAATAATAACCATAAAAATAGACATCCAAAGAAATTAGATATAAATTTTAATATATCTTGTTAGCACTTTAGATGTCATTAATAAAAGTAGTTTAAAGTTAATTTTTTAATAAAAGTTGGTGACCGTGCACTTTAACATAAAATACACTATATTATTTTTTAGTACTATTATTCCAATCATTTAAGAATTTTTCTATTCCTATATCTGTTAACGGATTTTTAGTCATTTGAACTAATACGCTATATGGTATAGTTGCTATATGAGCTCCAGCTAATGCAGCATCTATCGCATGTATAGAATTTCTAATACTTGCTGATATAATTTCAGTTTTTATATCATGTATTCTAAAAACTGCTGCAATTTCTTCTATAAGCTCAATTCCCTTACTACCTATATCATCAACTCTTCCTATGAAAGGGCTTACATAAGTAGCTCCAGCTCTAGCAGCTAATAATGCTTGCGCTGTTGAAAAAACTAATGTTACATTTGTTTTTATTCCTTTAGATGATAATATTTTTACTGCCTTCAATCCATCTATAGTCATTGGAATTTTTATAACTATATTAGGATGTATCTTTGCTAATTCAATGCCCTCATTAATCATTTCATTATATTTCAGGCTAATTACTTCTGCACTTATTGGTCCATCAACTATGGTAGTAATTTCCTTTATTACTTCTTTGAAATCTCTTCCCTCTTTAGCTATTAGAGATGGATTTGTAGTAACTCCACAAATAACCCCCATATCATTTGCTGATATAATTTCCTCTACATTTGCAGTATCTATAAATATTTTCATAACTCAAGCCCTCCTATACGATTATCTAAGTATTTTATTAGAAATTCATTCAAAGAATGAATTTCTAACTTAATTTTTAATTTTAATTTTTAAGCACTATCTCTTACCAGCATCAAATGGTTCACCTGATGCTTTTGGTGCTTGTGATGATTTAGAGAATAAAACTAACGCTATTAAAGTTACCACATATGGGAATATCTTTAATAATAC
>NZ_JADNAT010000020.1 GCF_015550425.1 Clostridium sp. 1001275B_160808_H3
TTATATCATAGGAGCTTTTTTCTGTGCAGAGCTTAAGCCATTTTATCCACCGGCATAGCCAGTGGTTTTCAACACAATAAATATAAAAGGTGCTATGATACAATAGCACCTTTTATTGATTACTAAATTATAAAGTCTCTTTTATCATGTTCTTTTGCTTTTGGTTCTCCAAAAGCTGCTTTTACACTTTCCACTTGTGGATTATGATTAATATGTTTCTTATGACTATTCTTTGATTTCTTACCCATTTCTTTCACCTCCAAGCTTATATACTTAGATTATGTAAAAGAAATTTATTTATTTTATTTAATCTTAAGAAAGAAAGTGAAAATATGTAATTATTATTATCCTTCAATCCACTCCATGTCTTCAATAAACTCATTAACAAAGTCTTCACTCATACTTGGATTAATAGTTTCTTCATGAGTTATTGTAACTGTTGACATAGCAATAGCGTATTTAACTGTATCCTTCATAGAAAGATTATTCATATATCCATAACCAACACCAGCTACAAAAGAATCACCAGCGCCAGTAACATTTTTAACTTCTACACTACTAGTTCTAATCTTTCCTTCTTCCTTAAAACTTTTATAATATATTCCATCAGCATCAAGACTTATAAATACATTTTCAACTCCTAATGATAAGAAATAATCTGCTGCTCTTCTTAAATCATCATCATTTTCAATTTTAAATCCGCATAAAACTTCTGTTTCTAGTCTGTTTGGCTTTACAGTATGAAAATATTTAATTAAATGTTTTATTTTTTCTGCTTTTGTAGCTGAAACTGGATCTAAAACAAATTTACTTTTGCCTTTAAAAGTAGTTAAAATATATTCTAAAAGTTCTGGATTATCTGAATCTAATATTGTATATTCAGCATTTTCAATTATATGAGATTTAGAATCAATAAAAGAAGTTTCCATCTTATCTAGGCTGTCCATATCTACTATGGCAGATTCCATTTCTCCATCTTCATTTAAAATTGCCATATATGTTGGTGTGTACTCATCTTCTAAAATCAATGAGTGCTCCATATTATATCCTATTAACCTTGAGTTTTCTAGGATATTTCTTCCTTGGTCATCTCCACCTAAGATAGAAATAAATTCTGTATTAACATTAACTCTTGCTAAGTTTTCCGCAATGTTTCTACATACTCCACCTAAAGATATTTTGATATTTCCAGGTATTGAGTCTCTTTCATGATATTTTTTTCTGCTAAAACCTATTATATCTACTATTGATGCTCCTAATACTAATATATAAGGATTATTATTACACATACCATCTCTCCTGCTCTTTAAAATCCGTTACTAAAAAACATAAATATATTATATTCGAGAAATATAAAAAAATAAAGTCAATTTTACAAAGTTTGTCGAATTTTATTTTTTAATAATATTTTTTATCAATATATTTAGTTTAAAAATTTCTAAAATTTGCTACAATTTCTTTTAATATTCATATATTGAATATTAACTAATTTAGCTGTCAATACTTTAAATATAAAATACTTATTACGACTTATATACATATTAATTGTCGCTTGGAGGTAAAAATGAATTACTTTAATGAAGGTAATAAATACTATAATCTTAAAGAATATAAAAAAGCAATTGAATATTATACTATGGCAATTGAAAACAATGAAAGTACAGCATGTTCTTACTACAACTGCGGAGTTTGTTATATAAAACTTAAAAATTTTGATTTAGCAATATCAATGATAAAGAAAGCACTTGCTATGCAACAAGAAAGTAAATATTTCTTTAACTTAGCATATTGTTATGCAATGAAAGAAGAAGTTAAAAAAGCATTAATTTATTTTAACATAGCTTGGTCCTTAGATAGTTCAGATACTGATTGTGAAAAAGCAATAAATTTAATAATGTCTAAAAACAAAAAAGCATTATAACCTGTTTAAGGTTATAATGCTTTTTAACTTATACACTTAAAGCCATTCACCTGCTATTTGAGCATTTAAATGATCTTCATTGAAGTCTTTATTATCAAAGTAATCTCCTGCTAAATAAAATGTTGGATCAACATTAATCCAAATACCCTCATCTTTAAGATATACTTGATTCCATGCATGAGGTCCATAATTTTGACCATCAAATGCATCTCCAGTTACTATTCTACTTCCTAAATCAACTGATTTTGCCATAGCTACATAAAGACATGCATAATCAAAGCAAATCCCACTTCGAGTATTCCAAGCTTCAATGGCTCCACTATTAGTTACACCTTCCGGTCCTAATGCTTTCTCTGCTTTTGCAAAATCATATTTTATATTTGAGCCTATCCATGAATATAATCTTTTTGCCTTTTCTCTATCATTTTTAGCATTTCCTATTATTTCAAGTGCCTTTTCATCTATTTCTTTGGATGATTTAATACCATCCTCTAAAGTGACACCATTATAATATACTATTACATTAGAATTTACCGGAATATACTCTTTAAAATCATCGTAAGATAAAACCGGCTTATTTATTGACATTATATTTTCTAAAGTATTATATCCATTAATGCTGTTAAATAAATTGATTTTCATACTTCTTCCGAAGGTTGTATTATAAGTTATTATTCCCATAAACATTATTAAAATAATAACTAACCCTTTTAAAAATCCAAACAGTGATGAAAATAATACTATCCTTAATTTACCTTCGCTTAATAAGAATTTATAAGCTTTTGATAATGGTTCACTTAAACATTTTAAAATCCAATAAATAATAGTTTGTATAACTAAAAAAACTATTCCTAATACTAATGCTTTAAATAAATTATTATTTACTAAAGTAACATTAGAATTATCACTTACAAACTTTAATACTTCTAGATATATCTTATCTAAATTAGTAAGCATAATTAAAAATGTTATAAAAATAGAAAAATAATAAACTAATCTATTTAAAGAGTACTTAGCACTTCCTTCTTCTAAAGACCCTTGTATACTACCCTTTATTGAAAAAAGCATTAATATAGCACATAATATATAAGGTAAATATGTAACCATTAATGTCTCTCCTTTTTAATAATCTACATATCATCAGTATTTGTTACTCTTTTTACAACATATGATACTGTATCGTAATCATATCCTTTTGATAATAGAAATCTATATATCTTTTGAGATAACTTATATTTATCAGATTCTCTTTTTGATAAAACATTATACTTTTTTAGTGCCATATTATATGCTACTTCTTTTTCTTCTTCTTCATCTATATTAGATATTTCTCTTTCTATAAGGTTATCGTTAATACCCTTTTTTATTAGATCATATTTTATCTTCTTTTTTCCTTGTAGTCTACTTCTATCCTTAACATACATTTTCACATAATTTGTATCACTTAAAAAATTATATTCTTTTAAAAAACTTAAAGTTTTATCAATTGTTAAATTATCATATCCCTTTAATAAAAGTTTATCCTTTAACTCTTTTTCACTCTTATATGATTTTTCTACTATTCTAAGTGCAGCATTTTTGCACTTCATATAATTATCCTCTTTAGCAATAGATTTCATTTTTTCTAAATCAATTTTTTCATTTATTTTAAGTCCTTCTTTATATACTAGTTCTGCACTTAAAGAAAATGAATACTCATTATCAATATATATATTTACTCTTTCTTTGTTTCTCTTTTGTACCTCTATTTTTGTAATAATATTCATAATTATCTCCAATATTTTAAGATTTTAATATATGAATTGTTGGATTACATAAAACTTCCCTAGCAACTTCTTGAATTCTATTTATATCAAGAGAATGTAACTTTTCCATATCCTTAACAAATTCATATAAGTCTTCACCATCTAATCCTTGATGAAGCATATAATTACACAGCTCTGAAGGATCTTCTAAAGTGGAAATAACAGCTGTTTTATGGACTTTTTTCATAAGTTCTAAATCTCTTTCACCAATTGCTAAACTTCCACTTTTAACCCCAGATATTGTTTCATTTATTGCATCTACTGCAGCATTAAGGTCTTCTTCTCCAACTGCTGTATAGATATATAAAGTCTTAACACTATTAGTCATATCTATACTTGTATAGATATCATAAGCAAGTCCTCTTTTTTCTCTAACTTCTCTAAATAAAAGTGAGTTAGAGCTCTCTCCTAATCTATGATTTAAAATTCTAAGAGGAAGTTCTAAATCTCTATTTAAATTATAGAAAGTATATAAGTAAACTATTGTATTTTGTTCTATATTAGATTTGGTTGTTGTTATAGACTTACATATATTCTTTTCTTCTAAAATACTTTTTTCTATCTTTTCTCCTCGTTCCCATTCTTTAAAAACCTTTTTCACTTCATTTAATGCTTCATCATGATCATATGAGGATACTACTGTAACTAAAGCATTATTTGGAATATAATGCTTCTTATAAAAATTAATCAAATCATCCCTATTATAATTTCTTACATTTGCTTCAATTCCTGCTACATCATACTTTAACGGACTTTTATTAAATGCTACTTCATTTGTTCTTTTAAAACTTAAATCTTCAATATCGTCCTTGCTAGTTCTCATTTCTGCAAGTATTACTCCTCTTTCCTTTTCTAATTCTCCTTTATTAAATGCGGGATTTATAACCATATCGCCTAAAATTTCTATAGCATTTTTAAATTCCTCTTCCAAACAACTTATAGTAAACACTGTAGATGTATAATCTGTATATGCATTATACTCTCCCCCTAGAAACTCTAATTCATCATTTAATTCTTCATAACTTCTTTTTTTTGTTCCTTTAAACAGCATATGCTCTATAAAGTGAGAAATTCCCTTTTCATTCATATTTTCATAAAGTGATCCAACCTTAATTCCAACGTTTATAGCTGAAATTTTTGTATCTTTTTTTATTGTTATAACTTCTAATCCATTATCTAAAAAATGTCTTTCAACATCAAAATTCAATTTAAACATATTAATCCACCCATTCTTCATACTACTTTACTTATTAAAAATATAATATGACTATATTCTAAATACAATACTATAATTATATATATGTTTCAACTAAGAATCTACATTATTACTCTTTTTAAATCAAATAATTACTTATTATTTTTAAACAATTTACGCAAGAAGTAATTAATAACTATCTTTACTTATTTTTATGAAATTTTTCTCAAAATTAATACTGTTTTTCAATATAAAAATGTACTTAGCTATATAACAAGATAAATATTACTTTTTATTTAATTTGATTAATTAATCTTTACCACTCAAGTCTTGACATTTATAATTATATTAAAGAATTGATTATATGGAGGGTTTTATGCAAAAAAATATTCTATTAATTGAAGATGAAACTCGTATTAGATTTTTACTTAGAGATTATTTTTTAAAAGAAGGATTTAAAATTATTGAAGCTGCTGATGGAGATGAAGGGCTAAATTTTTTCATTAGTAATAAAATAGATCTAGTTATATTAGATATTATGATGCCAAAGGTTGATGGAATTACAGTTTTAGAAATGATAAGAAAGGTCTCTACAGTACCTGTTATATTATTAACTGCCAAAGGCCAAGAAGAAGATAAGTTATTTGGATATGAAATGGGCGCTGATGATTATATAACCAAACCTTTTTCACCTAAACTACTAATAGCCAAGGTAAAAGCTTTACTTAAGAGAACTTCTGAAGATACTTTTTCTGGTTCAAATGAATATAATGGGTTAACTATAAATAAATTATCTCATGAAGTTAAGGTAAACAATGAAGTAATAAATTTATCTCCAAAAGAATTTGAGCTATTATCTTACCTATCTGATAATGAAGGAATTGCATTATCCAGAGATACAATATTAGATAATGTATGGGGATTAGATTACTATGGCGACTTACGAACTGTTGATACAAACATAAAAAGACTTAGGGAAAAGCTTGGAGATAAATCATCCTATATAGTTACTGTTAGAGGAAGTGGATATAGATTTGAAGCACAAAGATAAATTTAGCATTTCAAAAAAATTATTTTTAATAACCTTTGGTTTAATATTTATTTTATTAATATTTAGCATGTTATTTCAAATTCTATTTTTTGAAGATTTTTATTTAAATAGAAAAGTAAAAGACATGATCAAGGAATCTAGTAAATTTAGCACTTTAAATTCTTATTATACTGATGAAAATATTTTAAATAAAGCATTGTTTAGATTCGAGCAAGAAACTGATTCCAGAGTTGTTATTCTTTCATTAGATGGTACAGTTAAATTTCTAGCTAATTACGGTAAAAATACAGATGACTTTCAAATTTTAACTGCATTTTGTGCTGAACTTATCAATGATAAATATCTTATTAATGAAGTTTTAACTTCTGGTAAGCCACAAGCTAGCGTTTTTGAGAATAAGTTAAGTGGTACAAAAAAAATCGGTATTTTATCTCCAATGTCATTAACTTCTAAAAATGATTCAATTATTGTATCTGTTTCATCAATGCAACCTATAAATGAAGCTGCTGGTGTAACTAAAGAGTTTTATGTATATTTATTTTTAGGTTTTAGTATTATTGCAGTCTTCTTATCTTTTGTATATGCAAATTTGATTTCTAAACCGTTAATAAATATAAATAAAGTTGCTAAAAGAATGTCAGCAATGGATTTTAAAGCTAAATGTGAAGTAAATTCTGATGATGAAATTGGTAATCTTGCTATAACATTAAACTTTTTATCTTCCACACTTGAAAATGCATTAGATGATTTAAAACAAAAAAACAAAAAATTAGAGGAAGATATTGAAAAAGAACGTAAACTAGAAGAAATGAGGAAAGATTTTGTTGCAAGTGTTTCTCACGATTTGAAAACACCTATTGGAATAATAGAAGGATATGCAGAAGGCCTTAAAGATGGAATTGCTACTGGTAAAGATGCTTTAGTTTATCTAGACACTATAATTGATGAATCACATAAAATGAATAAACTAGTAACTAATATGTTAGAACTTTCAAAACTTGAATCTGGAAGCATAGAGCTAGTTTTAGAAAAATTTAATATACTTAGACTTATACAAAAGCTTATTAAAAGCTTCTCATTGGAATTTGATTCAAAAGATATAAGTCTAGAATTAAAGACAGATTTTGAATATTGCTATGTAATCGGTGATATATTTCAGTTAGAACAAGTTATTACAAATCTTATAAGTAATACTCTAAAATATACTCCTAATGGAAAAAAAGTAATTATTGAGGTAAATAGTACTGACTCTTTAGTTAATATTTCCATTGAGAATAAAGGCGCGTATATACCTGAAAATGAGATTGAAAATTTATATACAAAATTTTATAGAATTGATAAAGCAAGGACTACTTCTAATAATAGTAACGGGCTTGGACTTGCAATTGTAAAAAGAATTTTAACCTTACATGAAAGTTCTTATTCTCTAAGTAATACAAATGATGGAGTTAAGTTTGAATTTACATTAAAAAAAGCTGATGATTCAGAAATAATATAAGTGATGAAACTTCATCCCTTATATTATTTTAAAAAACTCTAATTCATAATATTATTTTCTTTATATTTTGTTATAAAAAAGTAGTAGAATTTAGACTTTCTACTACTTAACAATTTAACCTTCTATTAAGTTAAAATCTTGTATCTTCTTTATTTTTTTACAATATGGACATATAATTAAACATTCATTCTTTAACTCCTCGAAAGTGTATCCACATTTAGTACATGTACATTCTGATTTATTCATTTCCACATTCCTCCTTATTGTTATAATTTTCACCATCTGTTATTATTTTTATTCATCTATAAATAACTTTAAATTTATGATAGAAATTTTTCAGACTATATATTTCTATTCTTATTTTATATAAATATTCAAAAATTATTATAAAAAATTTTTTTATTTTATTTCATACTTCCTATTTTCTTCTTATATTTATTTTAATATCATTTCTTATTTTGCTTCAACATAACAGTATAATTAACAAAAGATATTATACCAGATACTGGTGGATATATACACATCAATTTAAACAAAAATATCTCTCTTTTTCTACAAAAAATAAAGGAAATATACATTTCTGCATATTTCCTTTATCCGGACTTCTAAAATTTTCCAAGAACATAAAATTAACTATTCTTACTACTCAATTTCTAATTCTGTAGGTTTTTTTTCTCTTAAATTATTCATTATTTCTTCTTTTATTTTTAATAACTCTTCTGATTCATCAATAGATTTATTTTCTTGAATAGCAGTTAATTTTTCACTTAGCAAAAGCATAACTAAAGATTCAAAAGCATTTGATCCCTTACCTTCTCCTTCTGTTCCAGTATTTATAAGAGTTCTTGGCACTATATCAATACTTCCCTCTTTAATTGCATTTGTAAATGAAGTCATAACATCATTTATAACTTTATATTGTGGTCCTCCATAAGCATTTACTTGCTCTTTTGCAGCTATAGCTTTTGATATACCTACTCTTGCTTCCTTATCAGCGTCAGCTTCTGCAGTTATTTTTATTTTAAATGCCTCAGCTTCGGATTGCTTTTTAACTTTATAAGCTTCAGCTTCAGAAAGATTTTGTATTTTTTCAGCATCTTGCTTAGCCTTCATAAGCTCAGCTTTACCTTGATTTTCCTGTATCCTAATATTGATATCTGATTCAGTTAAAGTAGTTTGTTGTTTTGCAATAGCTTCTGCTTCCCTGAGTTCTTTTTCTTTTTCGGCTGCTCTTTGCTGAGTTTCATAAGTTTCAAGCTGCTCTTTTGCAATTTGTCTACTTCTTAGCTGTGTTAATATCGTCTCAATATTTGTATCAGCTTTAGAACTTCCAGGGGTTCCTATTAATACTTCTTCTAATTCTAAATTATAGTGTTCAAACTTCCCTTGCATTTCTAATGAACTTTGAGCTTGAATTTCATTTCTTTGTTGTATCAATTCTATTAATGTTTTAGTTTGTCCAATATTTTTAAAATATGCGGATACCATAGGATCTAATGTTTGATCTACTAGCATCTTTATATCTCCAAATCTTTGAATCACAAGAGGCGCCTTTCTGTAATCTATATGGAATACTACTGACAATGGTAATGTTGGTTCAAATGCATCCTTAGTGATTAAATTTACTTCTTTAAGATTTTCATCATATTTATGACTACCATTTTGGTTACTAATCCATTTTAATATAACGTTAGTAGTTGGTACTTTAATAATATTGCCGGCATATGTGTTAAATGCATATTTACCAGGCATTAATGGTTCATTCCAAACCCCTCTATATCCCTTCTTAACTAATTCTCCATGTTTATAATCGTTTCCTGAAAAATCTTCTCCTTTTGATCCTGTATATGAAACAACAACACCTACAAATCCAACTGGAATAACTATCTTAGGAATATATTCTACTGTGGCAAATAACCTATTTATAAAGTAAGTACCATCAGCTAAAACTTGATATTGTCTTCCCCTATATCCTCCTGCTCTTAAAAATGCATCGATATCTTGAAAATTATTATGATAATTTTCATCATTATGGTTATCTCCAACTATAGGACAAATTATATTTTCTGAACCTAATGACTGTCCATCATGCACTGTTACTATTCCTACTAAATCACTATTACCTTCAATTATAACTGGCTCAAACCCTCTTCTTTCAGAAATTAATCTAGACATAGTTGAAATAGTATCCATCTCTTGTTTATTTCCCATCTTCAAATAATAAGTTTTATTTTCAGTAATAATCACAAATTGTGCGAGGTTAAAAGCATAAGTACCTTCTCTTACTATGCCTCTTTGCGGACCTTTTTGTCCTCCATTTTCTAAGAATCCTCTTACATCCTGAAAGTTGTTTCCCTCTTTAACTACATTTCCTAAAGTTTGTGTTGCATCTAATGGTTTACCATCTCTTGCAAAAACATATGCAATTTTTCCTTGAGGTATTGTTACTAAAGGAACTATATGGACTTTATAAATAAATGGCGTCCTAAAATGAATACCTCCTCTTAGCAATGCAGGCTGATATCCTGCTTCCCCTTTTAATGCAATTATTTGCTCCTTTAATGAACCTTTTGTAGACCACCATTTTTCCACAATACCAACCTTATCATTTGGAACTATTCTAAATCCTATAATCCAAAATAATATTATTATTCCAAGGATTATAGCTATTACTTTAATTCCAAGTAAAATCATTTCATCCATACCACACCTCCGATATTTAATAAGAGAATTATACCAAATATTGGTTTATAAATGTATATTCATTTTGAACAAAATATCTTGTATTTTCTATGAAAAAAAGCAAAAGAAATAGGTAGAAATACCTATTCCTTTTACTATCTAATTATTACATTAGTCTTTTAAATTCATCTTTCCTAATAGTTCTGCAAAAGGATTGTTTAGTGGTTCTTCCGCTTCCTTTTTCATCTTCTTCATTATGTTATTTACTTCTTTTTTATTTACCTTATCAGACTTAGAGTTAAATCTTTTATTAAATACTGAAGCTTTTTCTCTAAATGTACAATTGGTATTTGGACATACATATATTTGACCTTCTCCTTGTCCTCTAAGCTCTAATTTCTTTTTACATTCTGGACATCTTGCATTTGTATTTCTACTTACACTTTCTCTATAGCCACATTCTCTATCTTGGCAAACATTCATAACTCCATTCTTACCTTTTACCTCTAAAAGGTATTTGCCACAATTAGGACACTTCTTACCTGTTTTATTGTCATGAATAAATTTACTGTTAGTTCCTTTTATAGCTTCTATTAATGCTACAGCATAGTTTCTCATTTCTTTTATAAATATATTAGCATCTTCTTTTCCTTTGCTTATTCCATCTAATCTCTTTTCCCATTTTGCAGTTAATAATGGTGATTTAAGTTCTTTTGGAACTAAATCTATAAGCTGTCTTCCCTTAGATGTAGGTATAATTTCTTTTCCCTTCTTTTCTATTACAAAAGAATTAAATAATTTTTCTATTATATCTGCTCTAGTTGCAACAGTTCCAAGCCCACCTGTTTCGTTTAATGTTTTAGCAGAATCTTTATCTACACTAATATATTTTTGAGGATTTTCCATAGCTGATAAAAGAGTTCCTTCATTAAATCTAGCTGGTGGCTTAGTTTGACCTTTACTTAAATCTACTGAGTTTATCTTTAATATATCTCCTGTATTAAGCTTTGGAAGCAACTGATCTTTTAAATCATCTTCTTTTGAATTATCATCTATTATTTCTTTATCATATAAAGCTTTCCAGCCTTTTGATTTTATAACTTGCCCCTTTGCAACAAGATTTTCTCCATTTATTTCTGCTTTAATGTTTGTTTGTATATATTCAAATGCAGGCATTAAAACACTTAGAAATCTTTTAACTACAAGGTCATATATATGTCTTTCCTCTGAACTTAAATTACTTAAATTTGGCTTTTGTTCAGTCGGTATAATTGCATGGTGATCGCTAACTTTGCTATTATCTACAAAGCTTTTATTAGCACTTATTTTTCCCTTTAATATTTCAGATGCTGCCATTCTATATTCACCAATAGATATTGCTTTTAATCTCTCTGGAATAGTTGAAACAACATCTGTAGATATATATCTAGAATCAGTTCTTGGATATGTTAATATCTTATGATTTTCATAAAGCCTTTGCATTATTGATAAAGTTTGCTTTGCTGAATATCCCCATATTTTATTTGCATCTCTTTGAAGCTCTGTTAAATCATATAAAGCTGGTGAAAACTTCTTTTTAGGAGTTTCTGTTATAGATGTTACTTTAGCATCATGTCCCTTTAAGTTATTTAAAATCTTATTTGCTACTTCTTCATTGAAAATCCTTAAATTATTATCACTATTCATCCACTGAAGTGATATTCCATTTGCTTTTGCAGATATAGTATAAAAGTCTTTTGGTTTAAAATTCTTTATTTCATCTTCTCTATCAACTATCATAGCTAAAGTTGGAGATTGTACTCTTCCTGCTGAAAGTTGCGCATTATATTTGCATGTCAAAGCTCTTGTTGCATTAAGTCCAACTATCCAATCAGCTTCTGCTCTACATACTGCTGCCTTATATAGGTTTTCATAGTGGATTCCAGGCTTTAAGTTCTTGAAGCCATCTAATATCGCCTTATCAGTTTGAGATGATATCCATAGTCTTTTTATAGGTTTTTTAACTCCTGCCTTTTCTATAATCCATCTTGCTACAAGCTCACCTTCTCTACCAGCATCTGTAGCTATTACTATTTCTTCAATATCATTTCTATTTAAAAGCTTTTTCACTTCATAAAATTGCTTAGATGTCTTTTTTAAAACTGTTAGCTTCATATACTTAGGTAACATTGGAAGGGTTTCCATGCTCCAAGTTTTATATTTTTCATCATAACCTTCTGGATCTTGAAGACCAACCAAATGGCCTAACGCCCAAGTTATTACATACTTACTTCCTTCAATATATGATCCCTTATTTTGATTACTTTTTAGAACCTTTGCTATATCTCTACCAACAGAAGGCTTTTCTGCTAGTACTAATACTTTTCCCATATTATTAAGTCCTTTCTCTTTTAAGAGTTCTATTTTAACTCTTAACAAAATCTCTATTTATTTTCTTTTATCTAATTAAACTATATCTAATTTATAATATTCTGTAAACCTTCTTTAGTTAAACATTAGATATTCAAAGTATATTTATTATACAAAATTAGTAAATTGTTATATTTAATGATATAATAAATGATAAAAAACATAGGGGGAATATCTATGGTAGAAATATTGAAATTAATAGCTAGCATTATTAATGACTTACATGATAAAGTTTTAGATATTGTTAGCATAGCTGGATATCCATTAAATGACAAACAACTCCACTTTATATTCATGGCTTTAATAGGAATTATCATATTTGGAATAACACAAATTTTATTTAAAAAACTTGCTAAATATAGCATTACAGCAATATCTTTTATATATACATTAACAGTAATGATAGTTATAGTTTTTGCTATAGAAATACAACAAAAACTAACAAATAGAGGTAATATGGAATTTGCTGATATTGCTTATGGCTTATATGGTTTTATTTATATATTCTTTGTCTATTTACTTGTAAAACTTATTGTAATATCAATAAAGAAAATATTTAAGAAATATAAAAAATAATTATAGGCTTTTTCATACTAACTTATAGTATTGAATATCACTTTAACATATAATTTTTATTTAAAATGAATTTATTCAATTTCAAATAGGCTTTATTGCCTTTATAAAGTTAATCTCTTATTTTTATAAAGGGCGTCGCGTTTCGCGACATCCTTTTTAACCATTGATTTTACTTACTTAAAGAAGCTTTTAAACTTAAATAGAAGTTTATGTCTATTATCAATTACCTAATATTAATTCTAAATAAGTCCTCCATCAACTTTTATGATTTGTCCAGTTAAATATTTGCATGAATCATTACATATAAAGGCTACCAATTTTCCAATTTCGTCCGTCTCACCAAATCTCCCCATTGGTATCTCCTCTTCTAATTCACTTCTTTCATCTTCTGATAAAAATGCATTCATTTCTGTATTAATTACTCCTGGCGCAATTGCATTGACTCTTATTCCCATTGGCGCAACTTCCTTAGCAAGTGATTTAGTAAATAAATTTATTGCACCTTTTGAAGTAGAATATATTACTTCACATGAAGCTCCAACATCACCCCATATAGAAGATATATTAATTATATTTCCTTTCCCTTTTGAAATCATATGTGGAAGTACATGTTTACTTAAGTACATAGCTCCAAGAATATTTATTCCCATTACATTATCTATATCCTCTTTTGAAGAATCCATAAATAATCCTATAGTAGATATTCCTGCATTATTTACTAATATATCTATTTTCCCAAAGGATTCTATAACATAGTCAATCATTTCTTTGCTCATATCATAATCAGATATGTTACACTTATATAATTTACCATATCCTCCCAATGCAATTATTTCTGCTAATGTAGTTTCTGCACCATTATCATCTTTTGAGTAATTTATAATTACTGTTGCTCCTTCTTTAGCTAATTCAACGGCGATTGCCTTTCCAATACCACGTGATGCACCTGTAACTAATGCTATTTTTCCTTGTAAGTTTTCCATCTTTTTCTCCTAAATTTTAATTTATATTATAAACACTCTTTAATCACTCTTTTTACATTTTTAAAGAATATCTTATCAATTTCTGAGTTTGTGAAATTTTCTTTTATTAAGGCATCTCTAAGTTTTCCTATTTCTCCAATATTTCTAATTTCTACTTCATTTTCAATTCCATCAAAATCTGTTCCAAGTGAAAGTACATCTATTCCTCCAATATTTCTTATATGTTTAATATGTGCTATCATGGATTCAATTGTTGGAACCTTGTTTCTTCCTAAAAATGGTGCACAAAAGTTTAATCCCATCACACCACCCTTATTAGCTAATTTTACTATCATATCATCTGTTAAATTTCTTGAATGATTAGTGATTTCTCTAGAATTAGAATGAGTTGCAATAAAAGGCTTTCTGCATATATCTACTAAATCGTAAAATCCACCATCTGATAAATGAGAACAATCAGGTATTATTCCAACTCTTTCCATTTCATTAACTATTTCTTTTCCTTTAGCAGTCAAACCATTATCTTTATATTTATACCCTGCATTTGGATAGCCTATGCTATTAGGAAAATTCCATGTTAAAGTTATAAATCTTATTCCCATATCATAAACTTCTTTTACTCTTTCCACTTTTCCTTCTAACACTTCACCTTCTTCTATTGATAGAAAAGCTCCTAGTTTCCCTTTATTATTAACGCTTTCTAATTCCTTTAAATTCGTTACAATTTCAATATCATTATAATTTTCTTTTAATTCTTTCATTAAAATTTCATGCATTCTTTTAAATTCTAAATATGGATTATCTACTATATTTAGTTCTATAAAATGTGCAAAAACCTGTGCTAATGCTTTTGCTTCCTTCAATTTTTTTATATCAACTTTACAAATACTTTCCTTTAGCTTTAGGTTTTCATATAATAATCTACTAGCTGTATCACAATGTAAGTCAATTGAGTTCATATATATCTCTCCTTTATTTTGTATTTTTTATTTTAATTCCATCTTCTTCTTTAGCATCATTTATAATTCTAATTCTCTCGTTTCTAGCCCATAATAAATAATCTTCTAGATTTTCTGGACCAGTAATAACTTTTCTTCTTGCCCAAAGAACTCCTGATTCTTGAGATTCCACGCTCCATTTTATAAGAGATACTTTCCCACTTTCTATTTCTATTGCTGTCATTGCATATGGTAACACACAACATCCATCATTAAAATATGGTGGTTCAAGACTTCCTGGCATTCTACTATTATGAGTATGTCCACATAGCAACATTTTACCATTTTCTTTTGTCCATTTTTCAAGCTTTCTATCAACTTTGCTTCCTTTTTTATTATTTTTAGCAGGGCTTGTTGGATCATTAAATCCTGCTAATCCATTTAAAAATTTCCATACATATCTTACTAAAAATCGTGATATCATCCAATAATCACAATTTATTAGATCTGCTTGATGTCCATGAGTAACTAAAAATTTTTCATTAACTGGAGTAAATTTAAAATTAATACCTTCATAAAATTTAATATCTTTAATGAACTTTAAAAAGTTTTTTCCATAATCAGCTCCAACTTTTCTTAATGCCCTATATTGTGTGTAATAAAAATTTTCCCTGTTTTTTATTATATCATGATTTCCATAAATCATATAAATTCTATTTTCTTCTTTTAACCTATTAAACAATTTAAATATATCACTATAGCAATATGCAATATCATTAAAATTTCTATTCTTCCAAAGTTCATCTCCATCTCCAACTTCAACATAAGTGAAACCCTTTCTATAATAATAAGCAAGCGCCGTCTTATAAATATTTCTGTTTGGAAGAAGAGAATCATAAAAAGTTCCATCACCTCTGTGGATATCTGAAATAAACACAATATTATCTCCATCATCAAATTTTACTTCCATTGCATTATCATAAAGATAGTTTAGTCTTTTCATAAATTTCCCCTTACTTAATTTATAATATTTTATTATATGTTTTCATTACTTATTTGCTAAAAACCTCCATACAAAATACTAATAACTTATAGATAAATTTAACGTCTTTTGTATAAACTACTTATATAATTTAAAGAGGAAAGAGGCGAAATTTGTGAAGCTTAAATATAAATTTATTTTTTTTATTTTGATTGCACTATTTATTTTCAATACACTACACTTTTCTACTATTTTTGCCGAAGATTTAAATGAAGACGAGGAAGCTATTATTTTTTTAAATAATGGTTTATCATCTGAAGAAATGAAACAAGAGTTCAAGGGTTTACTAGAAGATTTATTTGAACAAAGAAATGCTGCAATAGTTTCAGGAGATTGTGAACTATTAAAGGGATTTTATGATTTAAATATAAAAGTAAGTTTATGGGCATATGAAAGTGAAGCTAAAAAAACTAACTATTTAATAAATTGGTCAGAAAAACAAGCAGTTAAATTTAGAGATTTAAAATCTATTGTAAGGATAAGAAAAGTAGCTGAAAAAGAACCTGGTTTGTATGGAGTAATTTGTGATGTTGCAACAGATTTTAATTATTATTATATAGATACTCCAGATATTATTAATCATTTTAGACTTGGAACTAATCATTACCTAAACTTAAAGAAAGAAAATGATAGATATATTATCACTAAGGAATGGTATACTGACCCTTTTGCAGACTCACTTGATATAAAAAATATAAAATCTGATGAAATAAAAAATTATATATTATCTCAAAAACAACCAGAGTTTGTACCAAGTGAAAGAGTAACAAAGGCAATAGAGTACGCTCATAAATATTGTGGAGTATCTGAAGATGAAGAGTTTACTTTTAAGTATAATTCAAAATATAAAGATCATAATCCTGATGGTGGGGATTGTGCAAATTTTGCTTCACAAATTCTTTTTGAAGGTGGTGGATTCAAGAAAAATAGTTTATGGAATTACTCAGGAAAAGAAGGGACTAAGGCTTGGTTAAATGCGCAAGGATTTAAAAATTATATGGTTGGAAGTGGCAGAGCTTCATATATTGCCAAAGGCTCCTATCAGCAAACATATAAAGCTGCATTTAATATGAGACCTGGAGATTTTGTTGCATATGAAAAGAAAGGCAGAATAACTCATATATCAACAGTTACTGGATTTGACTCAAAAGGCTATCCATTAGTTACATGTCATAACACCAATAGATTACTTGTTCCTTATGACTTAGGTTGGAGTAATGATAATATAAGATTTCATTTAATTCATGTTCATTACTAAAATCTTAATCACAAAAATACCACTACAAGCTTGATTTCAAATTTTGTAGTGGTATTTTTATTTATATCAACTTATTTTATTCCTTATATTTATCTAAAGAATTTACAACTATATTCATAAACTTAAATTGATAATTTGCATCACACAGCATTTTATCATCAAAACTATTCTTTATTTTTGACTAATTTAGCTATAAAAAAGCCTTCCATATTTTCATTTGGAATTATTCTTATTGATTTTGTAATTTCTTCACTATATATTTTTTCTTTATATTTGCTTAAACCTCTTATTACATTTGGTAACTCTAAATTAATTTTTTCTAAGCTCAAGTCTGGATATTTCTTTAATGCATATTCTATCACTTCTTCATTTTCAAAAGGATTTAAAGTACATGTTGAATATACCATTATCCCTCCAGGTTTAAGAGCATTATAAGCACTATCAAATAATTTTTTTTGCAATTTTGAGCATAGTGCAACTTTTTTTTCATTCCACCCCTTATATGCCTTACTACTTTTTAATGTTATTATTCCTTCTCCAGAGCAAGGAACATCTAAAAGGACCCTATCAAAGTATTTATTTAACCGTTTACCTATAGAACATCCATCAGCTCCTAAAACTATTATAGAATTTGCACCTTGTTTTTCTATATTATAATTTAATCTCTCTCTTCTTATTTCATTTACATCATTTGCTAAAATAGTAGCTTTATTTTTAGTTATATCAGCCATGTAAAGACTCTTTCCTCCTGGTGCTGCACACATATCCAAAACAACTAAATCTTCTTTTAAATCTAAAAATAAAGGAGGTAACATTGAAGATAGATTTTGTAAATATATTTTACCATATTTATAAATCTCTAATCTTCTTAAGTTACTCTCCTTAATGTCTTTTGCAATAAATGCATTTTTCAATAACGGATGATTTACAGCTTTTATTCTATTCATGCTTAATTCATCCATTACTTCCTTAGTATTACCTTTTAAAGTATTAATTCTAAATGTAGTATTTCTTCCTCTATAATAACTTTTATAAATAAGATCTAATTGCCTATCTGTAAATATATTTTCTAAAATTTCTATAAGTTCTTTTGGTAAGCTATTTTTAACTTCCTTAATTGACACTACATCACCCCTATAGTTTATTCATAATATATATTACTTTTCAATTGTATAAATTATGCTGTGATTAAATTATTTTTATTTGTTGTAAATATTATTTGCATATCTTTAAAATAATTTTCACTGTCTATTCCAATATATAATTCATTTTTTATAATTTCTTCTTCTTCTTTAGTTATTAACTGGTTATTTTCTCCTATAATAAAGTTAACTTCAATTTTAACACTTCTACCAATTTTCAATACTCTTGTCACTGCTTGTATAAAATTATACTCATTTTTTATAACTTCAACTTGCTTTTCAACTTCTACACTTATTCTTTCTGGAACCCTTACTCCAATAACTTCTTTAAAGCTATTTATAAATATCTTTAAAGGAGCTTTTAAAAATAAAATTGATGTTATTATAACCATAGTTGGATCAATATATTTTGTTATAAATGAAAATTCAGTTTTTGATATTATTGCAGATAAAATAAATCCAAATAAAACTGTAGCACTTAATATTCCATCCATTAGCCATTGTATACTTTCGGCATCTATAAGTTCAGAATTTATCTTCTTTCCTGCTTTTTTTATTCTATCGTAGAAAATAAATGAACCCAAAGTTGATACTATTGCATATACTATTGCTGATGATGTATTTACGCTATTACCTCCAAGCAATAAAGCATTTATAGCATCATATAATGACAATAAGCACATTATTATTAATATAATTGAATTTATAGATACAACTAATGGCTCCAAAACATACTTTCCAAATGGAAAATCTTCATTATCTTTTACTTCTATAACTTTACATACAACCAAAGAAGCTGACGATAATATAACACTTATAAATGAATATAGTCCATCAAAAATAATCATTTCTGATTTTATCAGTCATCCCCAAGCTAATCCAAATACTGCAAAAAATATTGTACCTAATACAGAAAATCTTAAAATATTACTTTCATTTTTGTCCATAATTTCACCTCTAACTTTTTGTAATATTCTATATTTATATATTACTCATTTCAAAAGTAATTTGTAATTTCTAATTATGCTGAAATTAATATCATAGAGGTTTTGATATTATTTCACATAAAAATATTTTAATAACACAAATGTACTTATAATTACTTATATAAGTACTCATATTGGTAATTTCTATAATGAAAAAAGCTACTTTACTATTTATTATATAAGTAGTAAAGTAGCTTAATTGTTTATTTGATTAAAGATTAATTCTAAGTTCAACTGGACAATGATCAGATCCTAAAATTTCTGAATGAATTTTAGCATCTTCTAATTTATCCTTTATTGAATCTGATACTAAGAAGTAATCAATTCTCCATCCTGCATTCTTTGCTCTTGCATTAAATCTATATGACCACCAAGAATAAGCTCCAACTTCATCAGGATAAAAATATCTAAATGTATCAACAAAACCAGCATTTAATAACTCAGTAAATTTACTTCTTTCCTCTTCTGTAAACCCTGCATTTCTTAAATTAGTCTTAGGATTTTTTAAATCTATTTCCTTATGTGCAACATTTAAATCCCCACAAACTATAACAGGCTTTTTTGTATCTAATTCCTTTAAATAATCTCTAAATGCATCTTCCCAAATCATTCTATAATCTAGCCTTGCAAGTTCATTCTTTGAATTTGGAGTATATACTGTTACCATATAAAAATCTTCAAATTCTAAAGTAATAACTCTTCCTTCTTTATCATGCTCTTCTATTCCTAGTCCATATCTTACACTTAATGGCTTTTCTTTAGTAAATATAGCTGTTCCTGAATATCCTTTTTTCTCAGCATAATTCCAATATTGATTATACCCTTCTAGCTCTAAATCTATTTGTCCTTCTTGTAATTTACTTTCTTGAATACAAAAAATATCTGCATCCATTTCTTTAAAATATTCTAAAAAGCCTTTTGTAACACAGGCTCTTATTCCATTAACATTCCATGATATTAACTTCATATCTTCTTCTCCTTTTTGCTATAATATTATATTAATTATATTATAACACGTTTTTATTTTTATATCATTGACTACATTTTCTTATATAATTCAACTAATCAATTATGTTTTAAATAAAAAATAGTAGAAATATGTATTAAATCATTCTTATTAAAATAATACATATCTCCACTATTCTTAATTTTTATATTTTCTATGAATTAATAACTACCTATAAACTTTATTACTCATATAAAGGATGCTTTTCACATAAGGCTTTAACTCTTGATTTTAATAATTCTAAATCATTATCTTTTTTAGAAAGTGCATCATTTATAATAGACGCTACTTCCTTCATATCTTCTTCATTAAATCCTCTTGTTGTTACAGCTGGAGTACCTATTCTAATTCCAGATGTAATAAATGGACTTTTAGTTTCATTCGGTACAGTATTTTTGTTTACTGTTATTCCTATACTATCTAAAAGAATTTCTGCATCTTTTCCTGTAACATCTTTATTAGTTAAATCAACAAGTATTAAATGATTATCTGTTCCACCTGAAACTATTTTAAAATCATATTTAGTTAATTCATTTGCTAAAACATTGCAATTATTAACTACGTTTTTTATATATTCTTTATAACTTGGATCTAATGCTTCTTTAAAACATACTGCTTTTGCTGCTATAGTATGTATAAGTGGTCCTCCTTGTATCCCTGGGAATATGGTTTTATCTATTTGCTTTGCGTATTTTTCTTTACAAAGAATTAATCCACCTCTTGGTCCTCTTAATGTTTTATGTGTTGTTGAAGTTACAAAATCGGCATATGGTACTGGAGAAGGATGTACTCCCGCTGCAACAAGCCCTGCAATATGAGCCATATCTACCATGAATAAAGCTCCTACTTCATCACATATATCTTTAAAAGCTTTAAAATCAATTAGTCTTGCATATGCACTTGCACCTGCTACAATAAGTTTTGGTTTATGCTTAAGTGCTAATTCTCTAACTATATTATAATCAATAGTTTCAGTTTCTTTATCAACACCATAAGAAACAAAGTTAAATAACTTTCCTGAGAAATTTACTGGTGAACCATGAGTTAAATGTCCTCCATGGTTTAAATCCATTCCTAAAACAGTATCCCCTGGCTCTAATACTGAGAAATAAACAGCCATGTTAGCTTGTGAACCTGAATGTGGTTGAACATTTGCATGTTCAGCACCAAATAGTTCTTTTGCCCTTTCTCTTGCTATATCTTCTACTTCATCAACTATATGACAACCACCATAATATCTTTTATTTGGGTATCCTTCAGCATATTTGTTTGTAAGAAATGAGCCCATAGCTTCCATTACTGCTTTTGATGCAAAATTCTCTGATGCAATTAGTTCAATTCCATCTTGCTGCCTTTTTAATTCTTTTTCTATTAATTCATAAATTGCTTTATCTTCTTTTGAAATATTTTCAAAATTCATTTTATCACCCCAAATCCTTTTTTACTAAATTATAAATATAATTCAAATAATAATCAATTAATATTTCTAAATTATTCTTGTTTTTTTATAAATTTATAAAGTAGTTCCTTATTAATATGATATATATTATTAATTCTGAAAAGTAGTATATACTATATATAAAGCTATTGTGTTATAATACCTTAAGAAAATTTTTAGATTATAAGGAGCATACAATATGGATATGAATGAAATACTTCACGTTGCAACTTTCGCTGGAAAAATAATGCTTGAGTCTGGTGGAGAAACATATAGAGCTGAAGAAATAATATGGAGAATTTGTAAAATCTATGGAGTAGAAGAAGCAGAAAGCTTTGTTACTACAACTGGTATTATGGTTTCAGTATGTCATGAAGGAAAAACTTATTCATTAATTAGAAGAGTTTCAACAAGAACTATTGATTTAGATAAGGTTGATAAGGTAAATGATTTATCTAGAAATATTATAAGTCGAGGTTTATCTGTATCCGAATTAAAAAATCAACTTCAAATAATAAATAATGGAGAAAGATACAATAATAAAACTGCAATATTAATTTCTGCATTAGGTGCCTTTTGCTTTGTATTTCTTTTTGGTGGTAAAATAAAAGAAGCTATTGCTGCTTTTTTCATCGGACTTGTTATAAAATCTGTATCCATAAAATTTTCTAGCCTTGAAATAAATCAGTTCTTTATAAATAGCATTTCAGCAGGAATTGCTGCTATAATGGCTATTATATTTTTAAAGTTAGGCTTTATAAATGACATAGACAAAACTATAATCGGCTCCATAATGCTATTAGTTCCAGGCCTCGCTATTACAAATGCAATAAGGGATACTATATCTGGAGATTTACTAGCTGGACTTACAAGAGCAGCAGAGGCTTTTTTAGTTGCTATATCAATAGCTGTAGGTACAGGAGCTGTACTTAGTTTTTGGATTTCTACTTTTGGAGGACTATAATATGCTAATACAATCATTATTTGCATTTTTTTCTACTCTTGGTTTTGGTATATTATTTAATATAAAAGGTCAAAAATTATTTTATGCTGCTTTAGGTGGTGGATTAAGTTGGTTTATAAGCATATATTGTGAGAGCTTAGGATTTAATACTACTTCATCATTTTTTATTTCATCAATTATATTTAGTATTTACTCAGAAGTTCTTGCAAGAATATTAAAAACCCCTGTTACAACACTTATAATTTGTGCCTTAATTCCATTAGTTCCTGGCGGAGGAATGTATTATACTATGTATGAAGCTATAAATGGGGATATAATGAAGTCTTTAGAAATAGGTTTAACTACACTAGCAAATGCTGGTTCACTTTCTCTTGGCGTTATATTTGTATCAACAGTTACTAGACTTTTAATGTCTGCTAGAAAAAAGAGAGAATTTAGAGAATTAGAAAGACGTGCAAAAAGAAAATTTAAATAATAAAGCCATACACTATAATATCCTTTAGTGTATGGCTTTTAAATTATTCTTCTATTGAAATAGCTGTTACTGGACAGCTTTCACAAGCTTCTCTTGTTGCATCTTCAAATTCTGCTGCAACAGTTCCTTCTATAGCAACTGAAACTCCTGTTTCTAATGAAAATACTTCTGGACAGACTCCTTCGCAAAGTCCACAAGATATACATGTATTTTCGTCAACAAATGCCTTCATGCAATTCGCCTCCTTTACTCACATTATCTTATATCTTCAAAAGTTAATGTGCATTTATAAGTTAATATACCATAATTATAAATAATTATTTTCATTTGTCAATATTATTAGACAAGCATTATTACTAATAAATATTAATTATTCCTTATTTAATAGATTATAATAAGTTTATGTCGTTTTCTCTACATACTTTTAAATTTTTTTCATCCCATGTACTTGCTTGTACTTCTCCTATATGAGCTTTATTTAAGAAATACATACAAATTCTAGATTGTCCTATTCCTCCCCCTATTGTATAAGGTAATTCTCCATTCAATAGCATCCTATGAAAATCTAAACTTCTTCTATCATCATTTCCAGAAACTCTAAGTTGATAATCTAATGCTTTTTCATCTACTCTTATTCCCATTGAAGATAGCTCTACAGCTCTATCTAAAAGAGGATACCAGAATAATATATCTCCATTTAAGTTCCAATCATCATAGTCAGGGCTTCTTCCATCATGCTTTTCTCCTGAACTTAAAACACCTCCGACCTTCATTAAAAATACTGCTTTATGTTCTTTGCATATAGCATCTTCTCTTTCTTTTGGAGTGTATTCTGGATACTTATCTTCTAACTCTTGAGTAGTTATAAAAAATATTTCTTCTGGCAACTTATCTTCACCTTTGATTAAATCTTTATGGACATAATTTTCAGTTTCCTTAAAAACATCATAAATACTTCTTACTACTTCTTTTAGTTTTTCTTCAGTTCTATCTTTTTTATCTATAACTTTTTCCCAATCCCATTGGTCTACATAAATAGAATGTAAATTATCTAATTCTTCATCTCTTCTTATTGCATTCATATCAGTATATAATCCTTCTGATACTTTAAATCCATATCTATGAAGGCTTAATCTTTTCCATTTAGCTAATGAATGAACTATTTCCACATCATTTCCAGTTGCTAATACATCAAACTTTACTGGTCTTTCTACTCCATTTAGATTATCATTAACACCGCTTTTAGAATCAACAAATAATGGTGCTGAAACCCTTGTTAAATTTAAGCTTTCTGCTAGTTTCTTTTCAAAGAAGTCTTTTATTTTTTTAATATGAACCTCTGTTTCAATTAATGTTGTACTACTTTTGTAACCTTCTGGTATTATTATTCCTTCTACTTTCATTTTAAATTTCCCCCTTCAAATAAGTAATTAATTAAATTTAAATAATCAAATCCCCAAGAGTAAAACAGTTTTATTACAATAAAAAAAGCTTTCATCCTTTATATATAAAAGGATGAAAGCTATAATTCCATGTTGCCACCTTAATTCACTATTACTTCACAATAATAGACTCTTCAAGTACGTAAGTAAAACTTAGATACTCTAGCACTATAACGGGTGCAACCCGGTTACCGCCTACTAGTTGTTATCTTTCGGGGTACGGCTCAGAGATGTTATTCAAATTAACTTTCTTATTCTACTCACAGCAAATGTAGAACTCTCTGAAAAGATACATCAATTTTACTTCTTCTCATCATAGCCTGTAATTCAATTATTTATAAAGAATATTATCACTTTATTAATATCTTGTAAATATCTATTTAAAATTTTTTCAATATTTATTTTACAAATGTATTTATAGTTTTTATTAATTGTTTTAAAGTTTCTTGCTCACATGAGCCCTCTTCAATACCTAAGCAATTATTTGCATAATACTCAATAGTTAATCCACCTACTCTGTTTATTGCTGATCTAATAGCTGATATTTGTACTAATATATCAGAGCAACACACATTTTTCTCCATCATTCCTTGAATTCCTTTTACTTGGCCTTCAATTCTTTTTAATCTATTTACTATATCTTTTCTTAGCTTTTCGTTTTCCTCTTCCATACTTAAAACCTCCATAATACTATACCTCTATAGGGTATATATATTTTAACATTTATATATCTATCTTTCAATTAAGAATGTACATAATTATTAATGATTCAGTAAACCAATATAAATAAAATTTATTTTTTAACTATCTTATTTACTCTTATATAAATTGGTATAATTAGTTTTATTAAGTATTATTTATAAATTTAAATTAATTATATTCACTATAGTTCTTATATTATTAAAAATATAGCTACTACTGCTTTTTATATAATTTAATTTATTATTATTTTAAGTGCTATAATAAGCTTATATATAAATAGTATTATGTTAATTTCAATTTTATATGATAAATCATGGAGGTTCTTATGGAGAAAATTTTAAATATATTTAATAATCAAAAAGAGTTTTTTTATTCTAATAAAACAAAAGATATTAACTTTAGAATTAATAATTTAAAAAAACTTAAAAATATAATAAAAGAAAATGAAAAAGATATTATGGATGCATTATACAAAGATTTAAGAAAATCAAATTTTGAAAGTTATGCTACTGAAATTGGACTAGTTTATGATGAATTAAATCTTCATATAAAAAATTTAAGAAAATGGTCCAAAAGAGAAAGAAAGAAAAGCCCTATTGTTCACTTTCCTGCTAAAAGTTATATTTATAAAGATCCTTATGGTGTTACTTTAATAATAGGCCCTTTTAACTATCCATTTCAATTGGTTATAGCCCCATTAATAGGTGCTATATCCGCTGGAAACTGTGCTATTATTAAGCCTTCAGAAAATACTCAAAATACAGCTTTACTGCTTGAAAAAATAATAAACGAAAATTTTGATGAACATTATATAAGCGTTGTTAATCCATTAGGTGGAAAAGACACGGTTTCTTACTTATTAGATTTAAAGTTTGATTATATTTTCTTTACTGGAAGCGTTAGAGTTGGAAAAATAGTTATGGAAAAAGCCTCAAAAAATCTTATTCCAGTTACTTTAGAACTTGGGGGAAAAAGCCCTTGTATAGTAGATGATTCAGCAAAGTTAGATTTAGCTGCTAAAAGGATAGTTTGGGGAAAATTTTTAAATGCTGGTCAAACCTGTGTTGCTCCAGATTATATATTAGTTCAAAAAGACGTTAAAGAAAAATTACTACTGGAATTAAAAAAAGAATTATTACTACAATTTGGAACTGATATAAAATCTAGTTCTGATTTTCCACGCATAGTAAACAAACATTCATTATTAAGATTAAAAAACTATTTAAATGATGGTGAAATATATTTTGGAGGATCAGTTGACGAAAAAGATTTATATTTAGAACCAACTATTTTAACAAACATCAAAGAAAACAACTTGATTATGGAAGAAGAAATTTTTGGACCTATTCTTCCTATTTTAGAATATTCAAATTTGGATGAAGCTTTAAGTTATGTAATAAATAAAGATAAGCCCCTTGCATTATATTATTTTTCGGAGGATTCCACTTCTATAGAAAAAGTATTAAGTTCAACTACATCTGGTGGCGTTACAATAAATGACACTATAATTCATGTTGCTTCTTCCTATTTACCATTTGGTGGCGTTGGTCCAAGTGGCATGGGGGCATACCATGGCAAAGCAAGCTTTGATATATTCACTCATAAAAAATCTGTAATTAAAAGAGGAACTTTCATTGAATTTCCAATTAAATTTGCACCATATAATAATAAAATAAAATTATTAAAAAAAGTTATGAAATAAATATTCAAATGTAAATTACATCTTATATAATTTACCTCTCTTGAAACCTTTTCATTATTAGAGTATTATATACTTATATTTTAATATTCAAATATAAGGAGGACTTTATGAAAAATTTTAATTATAAAAATGGTACTGAAATCATATTTGGAAAAGATACTGAAAATAATGTTGGTGCAGAGGTAAAAAAATATGCTAATAAAATATTACTTCACTTTGGTGGTGGTAGTATAAAATCTACTGGATTATATGATAAAGTTATAAATTCATTAAAGAAAGAAAATATAGAAGTAGTTGAACTTTCTGGAGTTAAACCTAATCCAAGAGTATCCCTTGTAAGAGAAGGTATAGAACTTTGTAGAAAAAATGATATAGATTTTATCTTAGCTGTTGGTGGCGGTAGTGTTATCGATTCAGCTAAAGCAATAGCTGCTGGTGTTAATTATAATGGAGATGTTTGGGACTTATTTTTAGGCACACCTATAAATCATAAATGTCTACAAGTAGCAACTATATTAACAATACCTGCTGCTGGTAGTGAAACAAGCTCTGGTTGTGTTATAACAAATGAAGATGGATTATATAAAAGAAGTGCTGGACACCCTACACTAAGACCTGTATTTTCTATTTTAAACCCGGAACTTACATTTACTTTACCTAAATATCAAACTTCTTGTGGTATTGCAGATATGTTTGCTCATATACTTGAAAGATACTTTACTAATGAGCAATATGTTGATTTAACTGATAGATTATGTGAAGGTTCTTTAAAAGCTATAATAAATAATGCATTAAGATTAAATATAAATCCTAATGACTACAATGCAAGAGCAGAAATCATGTTATCAGGTATGGTTGCTCATAATGATTCTTTAAGTATGGGTAGAGTTGGAGATTGGGCAACACATGATATAGAACATGAATTAAGTGGAATATATGATATTGCTCATGGTGCTGGACTTGCAATTATATTCCCTGCTTGGATGAAATACGTTTATAAACATGATGTAAATAGATTTGCTCAATTTGCAAATAGAGTTTTTGACATTGATATAAATATGAATGATCCTGAAGAAACAGCTCTTCGTGGTATTGAAGCTTTAGAAAACTTCTTTACTAAAATTGAACTTCCAACTAGATTAAGTCATGTAAATATTAGCGATGGACATATAGATGAAATGGCAAGAAAATTAGTTGCTCATTGCGATCATGTAGGAAACTTTGTAGAAATACGTTATCCTGAAGCTTTAGAAATTTTAAAATTAGCTCTTTAATCTATAGAATGAAAAAGGTGTTACTGCTGAGTAACACCTTTTTTCCTTCTAACTTTATCTAAGATACTTTAAAATATTCCTCTAAAATTACAGCCCTTATTGACTCATACTTTATACTATCAGGTAAATATTTTTTCAAAATACTTACCTTTTCATACCCATTTACCTCACAAGCTTTTAATATTTTTTCTTTATCTTCATTATTATAATACTTATTTAAATTTAAACTAATAGAAAATTCTCCATTTTCCTTTATATAGTCTGTTACATACCCTAATATTGTAGAAACAGATACTTCAATATCTTCCGAAATTAATTCTAAACTAACTCCATCTTTTATCATATCTATAGCTATTTCTTCATTTGATCTCTTTTCTCCATCAATTATCACTTTTCTTTTTCCTTTTTCTTCGAAAAGTATATTTAAGTTTTTTTCTACTACAAACCTTCTTACTTCTTCTATTATTTCATTTCCATACTTAGTTATTTTTTTAGGTCCTATTCCAGATATATCTTTTAGTTCATCTAGATTCAAAGGATATCTTCCACTTATTTCTTTCAAAGTATTTAAAGATAAAATAGCTTGTGGTAGAGAGTTTTCTTTATTTGCAAATTCTCTTCTAATTACTTTTAACCTTGATAACAACTCTATATTACTATCAACATTCAAATAAACTTCTTCATTTTTCTTCTTATATTCATTATTAACTAGTTTTATATTATTTTCATCAACATACTCTTTAATTGTATTAATAAATATTTCTCCATATTTATTTAGTTTTACTTCTCCAACTCCACTAATATTCATAAGTTCATCTAAATTAAGTGGATATTTTGTACTCATTTCTCTTAGCGTATTATCACCAAATATAATATAAGGAGGAACCCCTTCTTCGTTTGCAATATTAAATCTAAGCTCTCTTAAAATTTCAAATAATGTATTATTATCATTTGAAGTACTCTTAATTTTAACTTCCTTAAATTGAACTTTTTCTTCTCCCTTTATAACTTTAATTGATCTATTATTAAGCTTTATAACTGGATATGTACCCTCCACATAATCCATATATCCATGAGAAATTAAAGTGTTTATAAATACCTTAAGTTCATCACTAGAATAATCCTTCATTATTCCGTAAGTTGATAATTCATTAAATTTTAAATTGATAACTTTACTATTTTTAGAACCTCTTAGCACATCTACTACCATTGTTACTCCAAAAGACTTTTTCATTCTATAAATACATGATAATACCTTTTGTGCATCTATGGTTTTATCTACTAATTCGCCTTCACTTAAACAACTACTACAGTTATTACAATTTTCACTAACAACTTCTCCAAAGTAGCTTAAAATATATTTTCTATAACAGTCATTACTATAAATTAAATCTACCATTTGCTTAAGTTTAAAATATTGATTATTCTTTCTCTCTATATTTTCAGTACTAACTTCTATTAGATATTTTTGTGTATGAATATCACTTGGAGAAAATAATAGTATACACTCACTTTTTTCGCCATCTCTTCCTGCTCTACCTATTTCTTGATAATAGCCTTCTATATTTTTAGGCATATTATAATGAATTACAAATCTAATATTAGGTTTATCTATTCCCATTCCAAAAGCATTGGTGGCAACCATTATATTAATTTTATCTTTAATAAAATCTTCTTGGTTTTCTTTTCTTAATTCATCATTTAACCCTGCATGATATCTACCTGCTTTATAACCATTAGAAGTCAATAGTTCATAAATATAATCAACTTCTTTTCTTGTTGCTGCATATATTATTCCTGAACTGTCTTTATTTTGTTCTATATATTTTAATATATAGCTCTTTTTATCATTTCCTTTTTCTATATTAATAAATAAATTTTCTCTATCAAACCCAGTTACAAATAAACTTGGTTTTCTAAGTCCAAGTAAATTTATTATATCCTCTTTTACTTCTTCTGTTGCTGTTGCAGTAAAAGCTGTTATGATTGGTCTTATACTAAGCATTTCAATAAAATTTTTTATTCTTCTATAACTTGATCTAAAATCATGCCCCCATTGAGATACACAATGTGCCTCATCTATTGCAATTTGACTTATTCTACATTCCGTTATAGCCATAATAAACTCATATGATTCTAATCTTTCAGGAGCTACATATATTATTTTGTATTTATTTTCTTTAACATTAGTTATTATTTCTTCAAATTCTCTAGAAGTTAATGAACTGTTTATATATGCAGATTCTATTCCCATCTCTTTTATTGCATCAACTTGATCCTTCATTAAAGATATAAGCGGAGAAATTACTATAGTTACTCCATCTAATAATAATGCAGGTATTTGATAACAAATCGATTTTCCTCCACCAGTTGGCATTATAGCTAATACATCATTTCCACTTAAAATGCTATTTATAATATTTTCTTGCCCTCTTCTAAAGCTTTTATATCCATAATATTTTTCTAATATTTCTAAGCCTCTATTTTTCACACAAAACACTCCTTAAAACTATCTACCATTTATTTAACTATTATAATTATCGACACAAACATACGTTCTTAATCATATATAATAGTTAAATAAGTTATCTAGAAATCGTACAATTATTTTTTCAACTAATGCTCTTCATAATTAACACTTGTAATTAGTACATTTAACATTTGTTGTAACTTACATATTTAAAAGAAAAGTGAAGGGACTCCTTCACTTTTTCATAATAATTTCATTCTTAACTAATTTATTTTTATTCTTTTCTTTATAATAAAATATCTTGTAAAAAGTTATAAATCCCAAAACAAATACTATTACTATTATAGCATATAATTTAAATACTTCTTCTGGTAATACATCAATAATTGGATCTGTTTTTGAATCAAAAACCCAATAATCATTATTGAAAAATATCTTATGAAATATTACAAAAGCCTTTGAAAAATCTATAAATATTGAAGTAAGTAATATTGTGATTATACTTATAAGTGTATTAGCTCCATAATTAAGAATTTTAAAGACCTCAAATTTTTTATTGTGTCGATTTAAAATAAATTTAATTATTAAAAAGGCTAGTACTATAACTATAATAATTAAGTAAATATTCAAAAATATTTTTTTCACTTCATAAAAATGAAATTCTCCATTAGTACTCATTATAAAATTATTAAATTTTAGCTTTTTTATAAATGGATTTTGTAAGTAATTTAATAATAGATTATAATCATTCATTAACGCTTCTTTTGAAAGTTGACCTAATTTTGTTAAATTATATTTATCTATTGAATAACTATAAATAATCCTTAAATTTAAAGATATGATTACGCTTAATCCAATTGTAAACAATGCTACCATTATTCCTTGAATAATCTTGGATATTGAAATTAACAACCTCTTCATAGTTTACCTCTTTTATTTTTCAACATTATTAATAAGTATTAATTATATGAATATTTAGCAAAATATAAAATATCTATTTTAACTTATATACATAATAACATAATAATTATAATTTTGAATAGAAAAAATAAAACAAATACTCTATGTATAAAACAATTTAATTTTAGTTACATTGAAACTAATTGAAATACAAAAAAATATAAGATAGTTAGTAGAAATTCATACTAAATATCTTATATCCATAGTATTATCTTTAATTTTTACTACTTTTTCAGTCTACTTTAAAACATTCACATCTTCTTTCAAATTTACCATTTTCTTTTATAGATTTTATCATAACGTAGTTAGAATAACATGTTTTTTCTTTATTGTAAAAACACTTTTCTGCATTACACTCTATATGTGGAAAAAGTAATTTATCATTTATTTTATATAATTTATCTATATATAAATCTGTCTTCCCCATCATGAATACCCTTTTAGAAATTTTATATTTTTCAAATGTTACACAAGATGTTTTTATTTCATCATCTAGCTTATTGACAATTTTAATTTTATCATTATCACATATTCCAAAAAAATTATAATTGCACTTTCTAACATTACAGGCTAATCTATTCATTTGATCATCCTTTCTATAAGAGATTTTCCTCCTATAGAAAGTTTTTGCATTATATCATATATTTATTCTTATATATAAATTAACCTATTATTAAATCTATATTTTCTTTGTACTGTGGATATTTTTTATTTTTATACAATATTGCGTTTTTTGGGCAACAGCTCATGCACCTACAACACATAATGCAATTGTCTCTAAATTTAATATCATCTCCTATATATTCTATATTCCTTGTAGGGCAAACCTTTACACACAAATTACATTTATCACAACTAGAATTTATAGAAAACTTATAAGAATTTTTATATAGATCTTTAGTTTTAAATTTATATAACCTCTTCATTATTGTTGCTTTAAAATTATTTATTTCTTCTTTACTATAATTTTCAATTAAAAAATTTGCAACTGTATCTTTTATTTCATTGGATGAACTCTGATAAATTCTATCTAAATCATTATTTTTAACATTTCTATAATTTTTACTTATAATAAAACTATCTGGCATTTTAAAATTCTTAGTCACTATAACTTTATATTTTTTTTCTAATAAAATTTTTTCTAATTCATTAAAGCATATTTTATTTTTATCCTTCCCTGTAGTAAATATCATTGTTTTTACTTCTTTATACGACATACCTAAATTATCGTTTATATATTCCATAAAATTTTGAGGAATATATTCAAAATATTTAGGAAATCCAAGTATTAAATAATCATATTCAAAGTTCTTAATATTTATCTTTTCTTCTATAGAATGATTTTCTATGTCACAACCATTTTTTACAAATTCTTCTTCTATTTTATTTGCAATAAACTTTGTATTTCCACTGCCACTAAAATATAAGATCAACCCCTTCAATATAACCCTCTCCTTTTATTACAATTAAAATTTAGCTAGGCTACAATAATAAGCTTATGTTAATAATTATATATTATATGCATAATATTGGAAATTATTTTAATTTTACATATATATATCTTATTTACTCTTTTTCATCAAAATAAAAAAAGATAGGACTTTTTCCTATCTTTTTCACTCATTTTTTATTCTATAATTATTGCATCTGATTCATTAAATTTCCAAAATAAAATTGCTGATACTAATATGGCTCCACATATTAATGCATATACAAGGAATAATGAATTTCCAAGCCCTCCAAATAGTATTATAAGAGAACCAATTGTTGCAAGAATAGGATTTATCTTACCCTTCCATAATCCCTTAACCTCGCCACTTAATCCCATTTTAAATACCTTAAAATATAATAATATATACAGTACATAATTTACTGTAATAGAAATTTCTGATATATCACTATTTGGTAAAAGATTATACCTTTGTGTTAAATAATGAATAAATAAGCAAGTTATTGAAATTATAAATGCCACTAATGAAGAGAAAATTGGCATTCCTAATTTTTCATTAACAATTTTTACTTTATTTGATTTTGGAAACATTCCTCTTATAGCTAAGGAATATGGTAATCTAGTATGTCCCATTATTAAGCCATTCACAGTTCCTAAAATAGAAATAACTACAAATGTTAATATAATTTTAGCTCCCCAAGCTCCAAACAATTTATTAGCCGCTAAATCAACATGTGCATCTCCTAAACTCATAATTGTTTCAGGACCAACATACATACTTATACCAACAAAATATAATACATAAATAATTAATATAAATAATGGAGCAACTACTAAAGCTTTTGGTAAATTTCTCTTTGAATCTTTTATTTCATGTCCAATAGATGTTGCTATAATCCATCCATCAAAAGAAAACGCTATAGGTGCAATTGCAGCTATCCATGTTGCTGACTTCATTTGCGTAATATCATTTATTGAAATTTCACTAGGATTTCCAAAGAAAACTCCTGCTAAAGCTATTAATATTAATGGAATAACTTTAATAACAGTTGAAGCATTTTGAAAATACCCTCCTAATTTTGCTGATAAAATGTTTAATATATAAAATAATACAATAACTGCAAAACCAATAAATATTTGAAGTTCTAACCCACCGCTAACTCCAAATAACATACATATATATATACCTGATACCCATGCAACTACAGCAATAAGTGTAGGGTAATATAAGAATGTATGAAACCATCCAAATGCACAAGCTATTGATTTATTATATGAGAATTCAGCATAAGTTATTATTCCTCCTGCAGTTGATTCTCTAGATGCCAATTCTGAAATAGTTAAGCTTCCAAATATAATTCCCATAGCAGCAATACAGAAAACAAGTACTCCTAAGCTTATACTTCCATTAGTTGCTACTAAGATATTATCACTCTTGAAAAATATTCCAGATCCTATTACAATTCCTACTATCATACCTATGGCAGTAAATAAGCCATATTCATTTTTCTTCATATTTCCACCTCTTCTTGTTAAGTTTTATTAATAATGACAAATAACTATGTCCACTATATCACAAAAAAGCAAAAATAAGAATATAAAATTAACAATTTTTAAGTATAATTTAAATATTTAATTCATTTTATCAATAAAACCCAATTTAATTTTCTATATTTGTTTTTAATAACTCCATTGGTATTTTTAATAATTACACTATTTCTATTTCTATATAATCTCTAAAATCTACTTACCCTTCTTATTATCAATTACCAAAATAATTATATATAACATTAATCAATTGTAAAATTAGCCAAATTTAATATTTTATTTTTTCTTTTACTTCTCAATATCTTAACACTAAACTTATAAAAATATTGCCACTATTCTCCACTTTATCTATATAATATTTATAATTTTTCTAAATATATTATTGATATATTTAAAAATGTAACATTTTAAGCTTTATTTAATTTATATAGAAAAAGAAATTTGTATATATTTTAAAATTATCTCAATCTTAAATATGTTATTTAGTGCAAAAATCCAAATTTTATATTTTATTAATATTCTTATTGAATAATTTTTTCTTTAAATGTAAGATATTTGTAGAGAGTGCAATCGTTTGCTCTTTCTTATTAAATTTTAACATATATATGGAGGGGTTAAAAAATGAAAAAAGTATTAGCAACTGTTTTAGCTGCATCTTTGATGGCTGGTGTATTTGTTGGATGTTCTTCTAATTCTGGCAAAACAGAAAACGATACCAATAAGAGTGATGAAAATAAAGTAGTTAAAGTATTTCAACTTAAAGTTGAGATTAATGATGCTTTACAACAACTAGCAAAAAAATATGAAGAAGAAACTGGAGTCAAAGTTGAAGTTACTTCAGTTGGTGGTGGGGCTGACTATGGTGCAGCTTTAAAGGCTGAATTCCAAAAAGGTACTGAGCCAGATATTTTCATGGTTCAAGGGGCTGGTGACTTAGAAGTATGGTCTCATAAAGTTGATGATTTATCTTCTGAAAAATGGGTTTCAAATGCTGTTAAAGGTACATTAGACACAGTAACAAAGGATGGTAAAATCTATGGTATGCCAGTTGCAACTGAAGGATACGGACTAATATATAATAAAGAAATTTTAGATAAGGCATCTATAGACCCAAAATCAATTGACACTTTCGATAAATTAAAAGCTGCTGTTGAACAATTAGATTCCAAGAAAGCTGATTTAGGTTTAGAAAATGTTATATCCTATACCACAAAAGAATTTTGGGTAACTGGAAATCATACTTTTAATATTGGACTAGCTGCACAAAATAATCCTGCACAATTTACCAAAGATTATATTGATGGTAAAGCAGACATTGTAAATAATCAAGGATTTAAAGATTGGATGAACCTTGTTGACTTACTTTGTAAATACGGTGGAGGAGCTTCTTTAGACACAATAGACTATAGTACTCAAGTTGGTAACTTTGCTTTAGGTAAGACTGCTTTCTTACATCAAGGAAACTGGGTTGCTGGAGATTTAGCAGGACTAGGTGCAGATTTTGATATGGGATTCATTCCATTATCTATTAATAATGACACTAAAATAAGTGGAAGCATTCCTGTTGGAGTTCCAATGTACTGGACAGTTAACAAAGATTCTGCTGCAAATGCTGAAGCTAAAGCATTCCTTGATTGGATGGTTACTAGTGAAACTGGTCAAAAAGCTTTAATAGAAGATATGAATATGATACCAGCATTTACTAATTTCAAAGTTGAAACCGAAGATAAATTAGCTAAGTCAATAATCGAATATAACAATGCTGGAAAAACTCTTCCTTGGGCATTTACTAATCTTCCTGATGGATTCAACAAAGAAAAATTAGCACCTATTTTCTCTAAATATGCTAAAGGAGAAATTGATCAAACTAAGATGCTTGAAGAAATTCAGGCTGCAACAAAAAAATAAGCCATGATATTTTCTTGTATCCGCAAGGGATTATAATACCTTGTGGATACTTCTATTATAGATAAGTTTTATAGGAGATGATAATATGAAGAAAAAACGTAAATCTAATAAGGGGTTCTGGCTTTTTCTAGCTCCCTCTTTATTTGCACTAACTATGGTAGTAATAATTCCATTTTTGATAGGAATATATTATACATTTACTAATTGGAATGGTGCTAATCCCAATTACAATTTTGTAGGTCTCTCTAATTATAGTAATCTTTTTAAAGATACTCAATTTATTTATTCCTTCAAAATTACAATAGTTTATACTATCGCAAGTGTTATCTCTATAAATTTAATAGGCTTTGGACTAGCTTATTTTGTTACTAGAAATCTGAAAACAAAGAATTTCCTTAGAACTGGTTTCTTTATGCCAAATTTAATCGGTGGACTTATTTTAGGATTTATATGGCAATTTCTATTCAACTCAGTGTTTACATCTGTAGGCGCTAAATTGGGATCAGATTTTCTAGCAACATCTCTTCTTCAAGAAAGAAATACTGCCATTTTAGCCATGCTTATAGTTTCAGCCTGGCAATATGCTGGCTATATAATGGTTATTTATGTAGCTGCACTTGAAAATGTACCTACTGACTTAATTGAAGCAAGTCATATTGATGGTGCTAATGGGCTACAAGCCTTTAAGCATATTACTTTACCTATGGTTGCCCCATCAATAACAATATGTTTATTTTTAACTCTTGCAAATTCTTTTAAATTATTTGACCTAAACTTCTCTTTAACACCTTTAAAGCCAACTGAAATGTTATCTTTAAATATATATAATGAAGCATTTTCATCAAATAATATGGGTATTGGCCAAGCCAAAGCTATAATATTCTTTATATTTGTTACGGCAATTTCCTTAACCCAAGTTTACTTTACTAAGAAAAAGGAGGTTGAAATGTAATGAGTAATAAAAGACATAATAAATTAAAAACATTAAATAGCTATAATTATAAATTAGGAATATTAGAATTTCTTGGATGGATATTGCTTATAGTTTATATGATTCCATTTTATCTTATGATTATGAACTCTTTTAAAACTAGAAGAGAAATTTTTGCTAATACTACTGGTTTACCTTCAGAATGGAATTTTAGTAACTATTCAGCTGCAATTGAAAGAATGAACATGAGCAGTGCATTTATTAACTCATTTATAATAACTGCATTAAGTATAATATTAATAGTTTTATTTTCCTCAATGGCTGCTTGGACTTTAGCTAGAACTAAAACAAAAACAAGCAAAGCAATATTTTATTTGTTTGTAGCAGCAATGATAGTTCCTTTTCAGGCTGTAATGCTTCCATTAGTAAAATGGATGGGTATGATGCGTATTGATGCTATAAACTTTAGTATGCTTGGAACACATTATGGACTTATTTTTATGTATATAGGATTTGGATCAAGTATGAGTATATTCTTATATCATGGATTTATAAATAATATTCCTTTAGAAGTTGAAGAAGCTGCTATAATAGATGGTTGTAACAAATGGCAAATATACCATAAAATCGTATTTCCCCTTTTAAAGCCAATTACTGTAACAGTTATGGTTTTAAATGGTATATGGATATGGAATGACTTTTTATTACCTTTCTTAACTATAAACGGTAAAATTAATACTATTCCGCTTGCCATGAATACTTTCTTCGGTGCATTTTCCAAGCAATGGGAACTAGCTATGGCAGCGCTAATTTTAGCTGTAATTCCAATTATTATCTTCTACTTCTTTGTTCAGAAATATATAATTAAAGGAATAGTTCAAGGTTCAATTAAATAATAACTTTATTTCCTATATTAAGTTTTATAGTTTATACTTAGTATATACTACGAAACTTATAAAGGAGATTTTATGGAAAATATTATTATTTCTTATCTCTTAATTGTTAACATTATAGCTTTTATAACAGTTTATATAGACAAGCAAAAAGCTATAAAAAAACAATGGAGAATTAAAGAATCTACTATCATTTTTATTGCATCAATTGGTGGAAGTATAGGAACTTATATAGGAATGTATTTTTTTAGACATAAAACGAGACATCTTAAGTTCACCTTAGGGATACCACTAATAATTTTAATACAGCTCTCAATTTTTATATTTATAAAAAATAGAATTGGATAATTTATAATAAATTATCCAATTCTATTTTAAACTATCTTTGAAATCACTCATTTGTATAAACCAATTTTTAAAATCATCAATTTTATTATCCAAGTAATTTATTCTTTTTACAGTAAAATATGTTATAGGCTTATCATTTTTAAAACCTAATTCCTCCAAAACTCTGTGGTCTTTATTATAAATAGAACAACAAATTTCTATATTTTCAATTGCCTCTTCTATACTATCTCTAAATAGTTTGCATAATAAAATTTTAGTGTATTCTTTATCTATTGAATTTAATTCTAATATTTCAATTTTATTTTTACCTTTTTTAAATACAATTGAAGCTAATACTAATTTATTTTTGCTAACAACATAATTATTATATTTCTCCATAGGATTTTCTCTAAATAACCATCTTAAATAATTTGCATCTTTATAAATTTTTATTTTATTAGAATCATTTTTTAATACTAATGAATAATTGAAATTATACTCATTATCTATATATACTTTTTGAATATCACATCTATTTATATGATAAATATCCTTATCCTTAATTTCTAACTTAAGTGTTGGTATCTCATATATATCCTCAAACCCAAACTTTTTTACTAAATTATAATGGCATATCTCATTTGGAAATCCTAATAATAACTTATAGTCTCTTTCTTTTAGCTTTTCATAAACTTTTATTGCAAGTTCACAAGATAATCCATTATTCCGAAAATCAGGCCTAACTAATATTGGCATAGATATTCCTGATTTAATTATCTCATCATCTACTACTAAATTAATAGGTAAAACTAAATAACTTGCAATCATTTTATTATTTTCTCTTGCAATACAAAGAATAAAATCATCTATTGGGTTATTTAAATATCTCCATAAAAAATAATCCCTACTTAAGTCTTTATTAAGACAAACTTTATTTAAATCCTTTAATTCATCTACTATTTTATTAAAATCTTCTTTATCTACAAACTCTAATTTCATAATTACACCTACTAGTTTTTCTTCTAATAAAATATATGAATCTTAAATTCATTACGTTCTAAAAAAAGGAGGACATATGTAATTTTTATTATTCTATAGCCATATTAATATTAAAATTAAATTATATTAACTTAAAGATTAAAATAGGGTTATAAAAAAACTATCCATAGAATAGACTTCATATTACTTACTAAAGAGTAGCTAAAGTAAATTGGAATAGAATTTATATAACATAAATTCTATTCCAATTTATTAAATATCTTTTTTAGAATATACGTTAGATGTAATAAAATATGATGCTAAAACCAATGTAAATACGCATAGACCAACCAGTATTTTAACTATTAACATATCAAAATTTATCTTAGGCAAGTACTTTATTAATTCAGTTGAAAACACCATTGGAAAAACTGCCAAAAATACAAGTGCTATTCTACCTTTCTCAAATCCTAATATTAATTCGAACGGAATCAATATGGACATCATAAAAATACCTATGCCTATCATTATATAAATCAATGACCATAATGGACCAATTTCACTTATTGTAACTATATTAAAAGAAGTTAATCCTGTATATAATACTGATGATATTATAATAGCTATTAGTGTATTAATAGCTACAAATATATATCTTGATAATATATATTCTTTTGGCTTTATTGGCAGAGAATATATTAAATAATTCATTTTACTTTTTTCTTCATAAAATGCAGTGCTGTAGCATGTAGCCATTATATATAATGCTCCACTAAAGGTTATCATTTGAGGACTTATAAAGCCTAAAAATATTCCCATAGCAATTACTAGAGCCATATATTTCTTTAGCGACAATACTGTTTGAAATTGCAAAAATAATAAATTTAGTATTCTGTTCATATTAATCCCTCCTAGTATAATAAAGCATAATATCTTCTAAAGTTGGTTTTTCATAAATAACTTCACTTCCAAATATCTCAAATACTTCTTTTTTATTTGATGCTAATCCTTCAAACCCAAACTCATTAGTTTTAATAGAAATAAGATATTTTCTTGTTTCATTATCTAAAAGTTCTTTTTTTCCTTTTATTATAGAATGCTGTTCTAAAATTTCGTCTTTCTCTCCATATAAAATGATTTTACCTTTATATATAAATATAATATAATCAGCACATTTTTCTAAATCACTAGTTACATGAGTTGAGTAAAAAATTGTAAGGTTTTCTTTTTCCATTTCTTCTTGCAATATTTCTAAAAACTCATTTCTTACAATTGGATCTAAACTAGCAGTAGGCTCATCCATTATTATAATTTTAGGCTTTATGGATAATGCCATAGTTAATTCAAATTGCTTCTTTTGCCCTTTTGATAATTTTCCATAAACCGCTGACTCCTTTATATTGAATTTATTAATTAAATTATTATATAAATTTTCATCCCAGTTACTATAAAATCTAGATACAGAAGCCTTTATATTTTTTAATTTACTTTCTTCTAAAAAACCACATACATCACCAACAAATCCTATTTGTTCTTTAGCCTTAGGTTCTTCCGAAATATTTTCTCCTAGAACTAATATTTCTCCTTCATCACATTTAATCATATTCATTATAGCTTTTATAGTAGTTGTTTTTCCTGAACCATTCGGGCCAATAAATCCTGTTATGAAGCCCTCCTTTACTTTTAATTCTTCTATATTTAATTTAAAATTCTTATACTCTTTTTTTAAATTTTTAATTTCAATTGCCTCCACTATTATACCTCCTCATATAAACTCTTAAATATTTCTAACGCCTCATCTAATGTTAATCCAATAGCTTTTGCAGAAATTATTGCTTCTTCTAATTTATTTTCAATTTCAAACATAGCCACTTCTTTAAGTCGTTCATTATTTGCTTCGGCTACAAAAGTTCCTTTACCTACAACAGTTTTAATAAATCCTTCTTTTTCAAGTTCTTCATACGCTCTTTTAGTAGTAATTATGCTTACTTTCAACTCTTTAGCTAAAGTTCTTATTGAAGGTAGTGCTTCGCCAGGCTCTAAAGTTAAATTAATAATTTGATTCTTTATTTGATTTTCAATTTGCTCATATAAAGGCACTTGTGAGGAATTGCTAATCACTATATCCACTTTTTCACCTCCAATTGTATATGAAGTGTATATACTATATATATACATATATTAATTCATATATACACTATTGTCAATAGAATTAAAAATTTAACAGTCTAATAAACATATTTAACGTAAAATTTAATTTACTTTTTCAAGTAAGCTTTATTACCTTGAAAAAGTAAATTTATTATTTTTATAAAAGGGGGCGTGTTTCATCACCACCTTATATACTTTTCTATTAATTCTTTCTAAAGGGGCTCGCGAAACGCGAGGTCCTTTTAACCCATTGATTCTGCTTAATTTGAATAGTAATCTTACTGAATCATCTTCCTTATGTATAAAAGAAATTTAAATAAAGAAACCTGATGCTTACATAGGTTTCACATTTTCACGAAAATCTTTCATAATGATATTAATATACTAAAAAAGGGAAGTTCTAATTCGAACTTCCCTTTCTCTAGACTAGTATCAAAGTTTATTTTGATACATCCTCTTTTTAATATATTTTAGTCTTCTTTTACATTTATTGAAATACCTAATTCTTGTAATTGCTTTTCATCTGCTATATTAGGTGCTTCACTTAAATAACAATAAGCATTTTGGTTTTTAGGGAATGCAATAACATCCTTTATATTTTCTGTTCCAGCTAAGAACATTACCATTCTATCAAGTCCAAAAGCTAATCCGCCGTGTGGTGGTGGTCCAAACTTAAATGCATCTATTAAGAATCCAAATCTTTCTTGTGCTGATTCTTCTGTGAATCCTAATGCTTTAAACATTCTTTGTTGAAGCTTTGAATCGTGAATTCTTATAGATCCTCCACCTAATTCTTCACCATTTAAAACTAAATCATATGCTTTTGATCTTACTTCACCTGGATTAGTTTCTAGCATATCTAAATCTTCATCCATTGGTGATGTGAATGGGTGATGTGCTGCATGATATCTTCCCTCTTCTTCATCATATTCAAATAGTGGGAATTCTGTAATCCAAGTAAAATTAAATTCATTTTTATCTTTTATTAAATCAAATTGTTTAGCAAGCTCTAATCTTAATGCTCCTAAACTTTGGAATACTACTGAATTCTTGTCTGAAACTATAAAGATAGCATCTCCAACCTCTGCTCCCATAGTTTTAACTATTGAGTTTGTAACATCATCAGTTAAGAACTTAGAAATAGAAGATTTAACTCCATCTTCTTTTAATTGAATCCATGCAAGACCTTTAGCTTTATAAGTCTTAACAAATTCACCTAATTTATCTATTGGCTTTCTTCCAAGATCTGCTCCACCTTTTAAGCAAAGTGCTCTTACTGATCCACCAGCTTCTATTGCTGATTTAAATACTACAAAATCCATATCCTTTACGTCTTCTGTAATATTAGTTATTTCCATTCCAAATCTTAAATCTGGTTTATCTGAACCATACTTTTCCATAGCATCTTTAAATGTCATTCTCTTTATTGGTAATTTAACATCTACTCCTGCTACTTCTTTAAACACATGAGCTATTAAACCTTCATTCATTTTAATAACGTCTTCTTGTTCAACAAAACTCATTTCTAAATCTATTTGAGTAAATTCTGGTTGTCTATTTGCTCTTAAATCTTCATCTCTAAAGCATTTTACAATTTGATAGTATCTATCAAATCCTGAAACCATTAATAGTTGTTTAAAAATTTGTGGTGATTGTGGAAGCGCATAGAACATTCCAGGATAATTTCTAGAAGGTACAAGATAATCTCTAGCTCCTTCTGGTGTACTCTTTGTAAGCATTGGAGTTTCTACTTCTAAAAAGTTATTATCATCTAAATAGTCACGAACTGATTTAGAGATTCTATTTCTAATCATGAATATTCTTTGCATATCTGGTCTTCTAAGATCTAAATATCTATATTTTAATCTTATACTTTCAGCAGCATCTAAGCCTTCCTTTATATATATTGGAGGTGTATCTGATTCTGAAAGAATTTTTAAGCTCTCACATTTAAGCTCTACTAATCCTGTTGGCATATTATGATTAGGAGCTTCTCTTAAGACTACTTCTCCAGTAACTGCTATACAATATTCAGGTCTAACATCTTTAGCTTTCTCGAAAGCTTCAGCATTTATCTCTTCACCAAATACTATTTGCATTATTCCTGTTCTATCTCTAAGGTCAATAAATTGTAGACCTCCTAATTTTCTATTTCTTTGCACCCAACCCATTAATGTGATTTTTTGTGATACATTACTTTCTCTAACTTCCCCACACATTAGGGTTCTTTTTAAGCCACCTAAAGCTTCACCCATTTTTTCTTCCTCCTAACTATTTTACAAGCTTTGCTATTTCTTCTATATTATCTAAACTTACTTCAAACTGCTCACCATCGCTCATTCTTTTAAGCTTTAATGTATTATTTTGAAGTTCGTCATCACCTAAAATTGTAGTAAAGGCTGAACCTATCTTATTTGCATATTTCATTTCTGCCTTTATGCTTCTTCCCATATGATTTATTTCTGTCTTTATACCAATAGCTCTTAGCTTATTAGCTAATACAAAACCTTTTGTTTTTGCTTCTTCACCTCTAGCTCCAATATAAAGATCAATTAAGCCCTCATTTGGAATTTCTACGCCCTCTTTTTCTAAAGTCATTATAAGTCTTTCTAATCCTAATCCAAATCCTACAGCTGGCATTTCTGGTCCGCCGATTTCTTCTATAAGCTTATCGTATCTTCCTCCACCACAAACTGTAAAATCATCATTTAATATTTCAAATATAGTCTTTGTATAATAATCTAATCCTCTAACAATGCCTGGATCTACTTTATATTTTATATCTAAAGCATCTAAATAATTTTTCACCTCAGTAAAATGAGAATCACATTCTTCACATATATAATCTAATATAATTGGAGCATTCTTAGTTATTTCATTACAACTTTTTTCTTTGCAATCAAGAATTCTCATTGGATTTTTTTCAAATCTCGTTTTACAAATTCCACAAAGATTATCATAATTTTCTTCAAGATATTTTTTAAGTGCTTCATTGTATTTAGGTCTACACTTAGGACATCCTAAATTATTTATATTTAAACTTAGGCTTTTAAGTCCTAGCTTCTTTAGTGATTCCATAGCTAATGAAATTACTTCAGCATCAATTGAAGCTTCTTTTGACCCAAAAACTTCAACTCCATATTGATGGAATTGTCTAAGCCTACCTTTTTGAACATTTTCATATCTAAAACAAGGTATTATGTAATATAACTTTGTTGGTTGAGCTTCATTAAATAATCTATTTTCTATAAAAGCTCTTACTGTTGGTGCAGTACCTTCTGGTTTTAAGGTAATGCTTCTATCACCTTTATCATTAAAAGTGTACATTTCTTTTTGCACTATATCAGTTGTTTCTCCAACACCTCTTAAAAATAATTCTGTATGTTCAAACATTGGCGTTCTTATTTCTCTTACTCCATATGCTTTTGAAACTTCTCTTAAAACTCCCTCTACATAATGCCACTTATATGCATCTTGAGGTAGCATATCCTTAGTACCCTTAGGTGCTTGGATTTCCATAAAATATCTCCTCCTATTTAAGGTAAAGTGTATCTAAAAGTTTTATCTTTTCCTCTACCATTTCCTTAATTCTAGTTGTGTACTCTCTAATATCTTTAACATTTCCAAATCTTTCAATTCTATTTTCTTCTAGAAAGACTACTTTTGATACGGCATCTGCTCCTAAAGCTATTATAGTTTGCTTATCTTCTATCATCTGTATATTATATAAGCATTCTTTGCCTTCTTTAGAATAGCCTAAATTCTCCATATTGCCAACCATATTTTTTTGTCTATACATATAATATGGCTCTATATTTAAACTTTTAGCTAAACTTCTACTTACTTCATACATTGATGAAAGTTCATCTTGCTTCTTTATTTGTATTCCTTTTTTTAAAATGAAGTTTTCATAAAGAATTGATGCTCTTTTTAAGGATAATCCATGGACAGTTAAGCTATCTGGTCTTAACTTTAAGATTTCATTTGCAGTATATTCTGCTTCTTTTATCCCTTCTCCTGGCAAGCCAATTATCATATCCATATTTATATCATCAAATCCTAAATTTCTAGCTAAGTTAAATTTATCTATAACATCTTTTGATGTATGTCCTCTACCAATCATTTTTAATGTATCATCGTTCATTGTTTGAGGGTTAATACTTATTCTAGTAGTGTTATATTTTTTCATAGTTTGAAGCTTTTCTAAAGTTATACTATCTGGTCTTCCACATTCTACAGTAAATTCAACTATATCTTTATCTAATACAAAGGCATTATAAATTTCTTCCATAATATCTTCAAACTCTTCATTATTTACTGCTGTTGGAGTTCCTCCACCAAAATATACACTTTCTATTTTTAAATTTCTCTCATTAACATATTCTTTCATTTCTCTTATTTCATATGTTAATGCTTCTAAATAAGGATTTACTAATTTTTTATTTCCACCTATAGGATTAGCTGTAAAGGAACAATAAAAACATCTTGTTGGACAAAATGCCATTCCAATGTAGATAGCAATACTCTTTTCATCTTTATTTACAAGTTCTTGCTCTTTTTTAGCTACTTTTATGCAAAGCTTAGCTTTTTCTTCTGAAGCTAAGTACTTCTTTGCAAATATATCTATTATTTCCTTTTCACTTTTTCCTTCTTCTAAGTATTTCAACGCTATTTTAGATGGCCTTATTCCTACAAGTATTCCCCATGGATAGTAATCTCCTGTTATTTCTTTCAATGAAGAAAAAATTAATCTCTTAATATCCTCTTTTATATTTTCTAAAACAGTACATTCTCTATAAAACTCATTAAATGAAAATGATATTTTATCTTCTTCTATGTTTATTATATAGTTACCATCTTCTTCAAACTTAATTTCATCAAGCGCATAATATATATTAAACATTTGATATACGTCATATCTATATTTTAAATTATTTAAACTTATTTTTAATTCCATTTATTCTCCTCTTATGCTAGAAATGGATTTTTCATCCTTTCAAATATAATAGTAGATTTTGGTCCATGACCTGGGTAAACTTCTACATCATTATCAAGTACCATAAGCTTAGTTTCTATACTTTCTATAAGCTCATTATAACTACCACCTAAGAAGTCTGTTCTACCTATTGAACCATTAAATAAAGTATCTCCAGTAAATACCTTATCTTCTACTAAGTAACAAGTTCCACCTTTTGTATGCCCTGGGGTAAATATTGCTTTAAAAGTTAATTCTCCAACCTTTATTTCATCACCCTCATTTATATATTTATAAATGTTAGGTAGCTTTCCAAATATTCCTGAAGAATCCATTTCCATATATTCTTCTTCTGCTTTATTAAGATAAACATCTACTTTATATTTATCTTTTAATTCTTCTACAGCTCCATTGTGGTCAAAATGGCAATGTGTTAAAAGTATTACTTCTATTTCAATTCCTAGAGCTTCAATTTCTTTCATTAAATAACTCGCCTCTGCACCTGGGTCTATTACAGCAGCTTTATTTGTCTTTTCATCTATTACTAAATAACAATTTGTTTGCAATGATCCAAGCGGATATGTTTTTACTATCATACTTATCCTCCTTTTTAAAAGTTCTTTTTGCTATCTAACATTAAAGTCACAGGTCCATCATTTTGGATATCTACTTTCATATGTGCTCCAAACTCACCAGTTTCAACTTTCAAATTTGATTCCTTTAATAATTCAACAAACCTTTCATATAAAACTTTTGCTTTTTCCCCACCTTCTGCTTCCATGAAGTTTGGTCTTCTACCCTTTCTACAATCTCCATAAAGAGTAAATTGAGAAATCACTAAAATTTCACCTTTTACATCTAAAACTGATAAATTCATTTTATCAGCTTCATCTTCAAATATTCTTAAATTAACTAGCTTCTCTTTAATATATAATAAATCTTCCTCAGTATCATCCTTTGAGATACCTATTAATACATTCAGTCCTTTATTTATTGACCCAATAATATTTTCTTCTACTGTAACTTTAGAAGATGTTACTCTTTGAACCACGGCTCTCATATAATCACCTCTTTAGTTATTCATTCTATATACATCCATTACACCTTTTAGTCTTCTTATCTTTCTCATAAGCTCTCTTAGCTGTTCAATGGAATCAATTTTTACCTTTATATTTATTATGGCAATATTGCCTTTTGATGATTTAGCATTTAATGCATTTAATGGTAATTTAGCTTCAGTTATTATCATCATTATATCCGATAATATTCCTATTCTATCTTCTGCTCTAACTTGTATTTCAGCTACATAGGCTGTTCCCTTTGAAGAACCCCATGAAACTTCTACAACTTTTCCATTATCATAATCAATTAAAGCTTTTAAATTACTGCAATCACTTCTATGAACTGAAATTCCTCTTCCTTTAGTTATATATCCAAGTATCTCATCTCCCGGAACTGGATTGCAACATCTGGCAAACCTTACCATAAGATTATTAACGCCTTTTACTGTTACTCCATAATCATTAGGAGATGTTTTCTTATTTGTATTTGCCTTATCTGATTTAGAAATATGATCATCAATTGACTTATTTATGCTTTCTAAACTTTGTTTTTCAGTAATATTTTCTTCTTTTAACTTAGCTATATATGATGAAGCTGAAATCTGCCCCACTCCTATTGAAGCATATAAATCTTCCATACTGTGAATATTGTATCTTTTAACTGACTTTTCGTATGCTTCACCTTTGGCAATTTCTGAGTAAATTACCCCTTGCTTCTTTAGTTCTTTTTCAAAAACTTCTTTCCCTTTATCTATATTTTCTTCTTTTTTAATTTTCTTAAACCATTGTCTTATTTTACTTTTAGCTTGATTACTTTTAGCCATATTTAGCCAATCCATATTAGGTCCCTTAGCATTATTAGATGTTAATACTTCTACTATTTCACCTGTTTTTAGATTATAATCAAGAGGTACTATTTTACCATTTACCTTTGCTCCAATACATCTATTTCCTATATCTGTATGTATTCTATATGCAAAGTCTATTGGAGTAGCTCCACTTGGTAAATTTATCACAACGCCTTTTGGAGTAAATACAAAAATTTCATCTGTAAATAAATCTATCTTAAAACCTTCAATAAATTCTTCTGCATCTGATGTTTCTTTTTGCCACTCAAGCATATCTCTTAACCATGCAAGCTTATTTTCAAAGGATTTTTCCTTATCTTCTTGCGTATCACCCTCTTTATACTTCCAATGGGCTGCTATACCATATTCTGCAGTTTTATGCATCTCAAAGGTTCTAATTTGTATTTCAAATGTTTTCCCTTGAGGCCCTATTACAGTAGTATGAAGAGATTGATACATATTAGGCTTTGGCATTGCTATATAATCCTTAAATCTACCAGGAATAGGTTTATATATAGTATGAACTATCCCTAATACACCATAACAATCTTTAACTGTATTTACTAAAATTCTTATTGCTGTTAAATCGAATATTTGCTCAATACTTTTATTTTTATTTATCATCTTTTTATAGATACTATAAAAATGCTTTGGTCTTCCATCTATATCAGAATCTATTTCAGATTCCTCCAATTTATTATGTAAATCTTCTATTATTTCAGCAATATAAGTTTCTCTTTCAGCTCTTTTTTCTGCTATTTGTTTTACTAAATCATAATACTCTTCTTCATGCAAATATCTAAAAGATAAATCTTCAAGTTCCCACTTAATTTTAGAAATACCTAATCTATGAGCTAATGGAGCATAAATATCTAAAGTTTCTTTAGCCTTTTGCTTTTGTTTTTCTTTAGGCATAAATTTTAAAGTTCTAAGATTATGTAATCTATCCGCTAGCTTTATAATTATTACTCTAATATCCTTTGCCATAGCTAAAAGCATTTTTCTAACATTATCGGCTTGTTGCTCTTCTTTTGTCTTATATTCTATTTTTCCAAGCTTAGTTACACCTTGAACTAAATCTGCAATTTCTTCATTAAATATGTTTTTTATATCATCATATGTATAGTGTGTATCTTCTATAACATCGTGTAAAAGTCCAGCTACGATTGTACTAGTATCCATACCCATTTCAGCAAGTATTTCAGCCACATCTATTGGATGTGTTACATAGGGCTCACCTGACTCTCTCTTTTGGTTCTTATGAGCATCACATGCTAAATCATATGCTTTTTTTACGATATCTGTATCTATATTGTTACAATTTTCATTTATTTTTCGTAATAGGCTTTCATACATATGGGTAATCTCCTTTGATTAAGTCTAAAATAATTGGCTGGTTTTAACAACCAGCCATTTTCTTTTATTATATAATATTTGATTTGATATTTCAACAATATTAAAATTCGTAATCAACTAAAGACATAACTTCATATTTTCCTAATTTATCTCTTCCATGTAAACCTGTAAGCTCAATTGCGAAATCTAAACAAACTACTTCTCCACCAGCTAATTCTACAAGCTTAGCTACTGCATCTATTGTACCACCTGTTGCTAGTAAATCATCAACTATTGCAACTCTTTGTCCTTTTTTTATAGCATCTTTGTGTATTTGTAATGTATCGCTACCATATTCTAAATCATAAGTTATTGATATTGTTTCACCAGGTAACTTTCCTGGCTTTCTTACTGGTACAAAACCTATACCCATTGCATAAGCTACAGGAACTCCATAAATAAACCCTCTTGCTTCTGGCCCAACTATTAAATCTATATTTTTATCCTTAAGATGTTCAACCATTTTATCAATTGAATATCTTAGTGCTTCTCCGTCTCCAATTACTGTTGTTATATCCTTGAAGCTTATTCCTTCCTTTGGGAAATTTTCAATTACTCGTATCTTTTCTTTTAGATTCATGATAAATCCTCCATTACTAAAAATTACAAACTATATAATCATTTTTCTTACTAAAAACCATCAATATAATTTTACAGTAATTATCTAATTAATTATATAGTTATCTTTGATTTGTTTAAATATTTTGTTATTTGTTCAGCTCTATCTTTCTTAGTAGTAGTCAAAAGTTCTATAATTATACGTGCATTATCCATCATTGTAACTGCATTTATAGTTGGTGTAATGACATCTATAATTTTCAATATGCACTCTTCATCCATTTCAACAATACTATAATAATTCATTATAGACCTTAAGCCATAATTATTAGTATTTATTAAAAATTTTCTTCCTTCCTTTAAAATAACACCATTTTCTCCTTTTAAAGGAACTTCTGCCCACTGCTCTCCTATAAGTATCAAATCCAAATACTTATTTATGCTCTTTATGTTATAGTATATAGCAATTGCTTGCATTAATTTAAAGGTTAATCCACTAATAGATAAATTTTTATATCTATACTGGCATCCCCTTTGATTTGGATTTATGTATATGTAATTTCTCTCATTATTAACTTCTTTATTTTCCAAAACTATCAAATCTATCCCAAGATCCCTACAAAGCTTTTCTTCTTTTTCTGAACTCAAATCTATACCTAAGGTTATCAAAAGTTGACCCCCTAGAAAACTAACATTATTCTTTATATCTTCTGATGTTATTCCAGAACTAGAAGTTTCATCATGAATTATATATTCTATATCTGCATTTAAATATTTTAATACCAATATTAAAGATGATATAGCACATATTCCATCTACATTAGGTACTCCATAAATAACTATCTTTTTTCTATTATTTATAGCTTCTACCATATGTTCAATAGCTTTATTCATATTTTTAAGTATAAAGGGATTATATCCAGTAATATAATTTGGACTATAAATACTCTCCCAAAACTTACGCATTATAAACTCCTCCATAAAACTTAAGAAAACACATATATTATAATGTAAAATCTCCAATATTACAAATGTTTTCTAAGGAAAAAAATAATAAACCTCCAAAATATTTCGGAGGTTTAACTTTTTTTGTTATTTTTTAAAAGATTAAGCCAATTCAGCTTTACTTTTTTTACCTCTTTCATCTTTTAATATAACCCATACTGGTGAAGCTATACATATAGAAGAATATGCCCCCGTTGCAATACCTATTATTAATGGGAATGTAAACTCCCTAACTGTTGGAACAAATATATTTACGGCTATAATTGTAATTAATGTCGTTAATGTTGTATTTATTGATCTTGACATAGTTTGAGTTAAACTCTTATTTGCAATTTCAGTAGCTGATGCTCTTCTCATGTTTTTAGAATTTTCTCTTATTCTATCAAAAATTACTATTGTATCATTTATAGAATAACCCACAATTGTTAATATGGCTGCTATAAATGGTGTATTAACAGGTATGTTGAAAATTGCAAATACGCTAATTGTAATAAATAAATCATGTACAAGTGCTATGATAGCAGCTATACCATAATTCATTTCAAATCTCATTGCAATATATGCAAGCATTGCTACACAAGCTACTAATAATGCAACAACTGAATTTCTTGTAAGTTCTTTTCCTACTGAAGCTCCAATTTCATTCTGTGATAATAAATCGTCATCTTCTAGATTATATTTATCTTGTAAGGCTTTAAAAACTTCTGAAACTTTTTTACTATCTAAATCTTTTGCTTTAATTTCGTATTGTGTTCCATTTGCCTCATTTGTAACTGCATCTGGAACTATCCCTTTAACTATTTCATCTGCTTCAGGTTTATTAAATCCTTCACCTAATTCAATAACAACTTTAGTACCACCTAAAAAGTCTATACCAAAATTTAATCCTCTTGAAATAGTAAATCCTACTCCAACTACTATAACTATTATTGATAAGGCGAACCAAAGCTTAGTTTTTTCTATAATTTTAAGCATTATTAGCCCCCCTCTTTACTCTAAACTGCCATAAACTCTTTAAAAGTCCCATATCTACTGCAAAATTTATTAAAATTTTAGTAACTACTAAAGCAGTAATTAAACTTAAAACTATTCCTATCATTAGTGTCACCGCAAATCCCTTTACAGTTCCTGAACCTATAAAATACAATATAAGTGCAGCAATAAATGTTGTAGCATTTGAATCCACTATTGATGACATTGCATTTTCAAATCCACTTTTTACTGCGCTTTTAACAGATATTCCTCTAGAAAGTTCTTCTCTAATTCTTTCAAAAATTAAGATATTTGCATCTACCGCCATACCTACTGTTAGCAATAATGCTGCAATTCCTGGTAGCGTTAGTGCTACACCCATCTCTACAAATACTAAAAGTACTAATGTTATATATAATGTTAATGCTATACTTGCCAAAATTCCTGGAACTCTATACCAAAGTATCATGAATATAAATATTAATGATATACCAATAACACCAGCCTTGACTGCATTTGGAAATGCTTCTGCACCTAATTGAGCTCCTACATTATTAATAGATACTGCTTTAACTGTTACTGGAAGCGCACCTGAACTTATAATTCCTGATAATTTTGTTGCTTCTTCCATTGAAGACATTCCATTAATAACAGCTTTCCCATCAGTAATAGCACTTTGAACTACTGGCTGAGATACTACTTCATCATCCATTGATATACTTATAGTCTTTCCTATATTATCAGCTGTAGCTTCAGCAAATTTTCTTTGCCCTTCCTCATTTAATTCTAATGATACAACTGGTCTTGATGTATCATCAAGAATAGCCGTTGCTTCTTTAACATCTTTACCTGTTAAAACAACATTACCTTCTGGGTCCTTAAATTCTAAGTTACCAGTTTTACTTAATCCATCAACTATTTCACTTGAGTTATATGCTCCAGGTATATCTACCCTTATTCTTTTTTCACCTTCTTCAGTTACTACTGTTTCAGATACTCCAATTTTATTAACTCTAAGTTCTAATAATTGCTTTGTTCTTTGGCGAACATCTGATGGGACATCATCTTCTTGAATCTCCATCAAAACTGATACTCCACCTTGAAGATCAAGTCCTTTAGTTATTGCTTTATTAAAAGACTTAAACTCCCATCCTGCTATTTCAAACCCTTTAAAACCTGTAAATGCTAATGAGAAAATAGCAACGATACAGAGTATAAATAATATTGAACTTTTACTCTTGCTTTTGCTTCTCGCTTTCATGTTCTTCCCCCTCTGGTAAGTTTTCAATTAAAATTATATTACTTATGTTAAGTAATATCAACTACTTTTTACTTAATTGGAGTCGTTTTCCATCCTTTTTATTCCAAATTCTCTTAATAAATATTATTTAGCACACTTATATAAATAAGTATAACTATTATTTTGTAAATTTATACAATAATTACATATAATTTAGATTAATCTCATATTTCATAGAATATTAGTAACTTTAGTTTTGATCATATATTCATTAAATTTAATATTAATCAATTATATATTTTTATTAAATAAAAAAATAAGAGAACACGAAATCCTCTTATTTTTTAATATATTATATAATTATTATGAATTGATTGAAAGAATCTTTAGTTTTACAAATAAATTTTTATTGTATTAATAACGTTATAGATTTACGCCTAGCATTCCAGAAAAAAGGCCAATAAATACACATAATGTAAATTTAATAAAATCATACATGCCTAATGTTGGTTCTGCGCCGAATATAATACCAATTATATATAGAGCTATGTAAAACATACATCCTACTGCTAAACCAACAATCCACCCTTTACTTCCATGTGCTTTTACTGCAACTAGTGAGCCTACAACTAAAGCTAGACAAGAAATAACTACATAAATAATATTAAAAACACCTTCTCCAAGAGTAACACTATTCATTACTAGAGAAAGTATTGCTGTTACTAAAAATGTAATCATAATTGCCCAAACAACACCTTTTAGAACACTTTTAAAATAATTTGACCAGTCCATAAACATTTCACCCCCTAGTATTAATTTATGAAATACTAGGGGGTATTATTCTTATTCTGTTACTTTATTTACTTTTGATGCAATACCATTTTTAGAAATTTTTAATTTTGTTCTTTCAGCGCTAGTTTCGATAATAACATAGTCTTCTTCTACTATTATTATCTTTCCCATTATTCCGCCTCTAGTTACTATTTCATCGTTTTTTTCTAATGCTGATAACATTTCATTGTATTTTTTTGTTCTCTTCTTTTCAGGTAAAATTAGTAAAAAGTACATAAGACCAAACATTAATGCGAATGGTACTACAAGTGATAATATTTGTGCCATTTATATTCATTCCCTTCATTAAATAACTAATATGTTTCATAATAAAAACTATATCTTATTTATATGGTATTGTCAATTATATTAACAGATACTTAATACTTTAAGCTTTTCCATTCCATTCTTTTAATTTTTCTTCTTTAAAGGCTTTAAAGTATCCACCATCTATAGCAGCTCTTATATCCTCCATAAGCTTATTATAGAAATAAAGATTATGTAATACGCATAGTCTCATTGCAAGCATTTCCTTAGCTTTAAATAAGTGCCTTATATATGCTCTTGTATAGCTTTTACAAGCTGGACATTGACACCCTTCATCTATCGGTCTTGTATCTAACTCAAATTTTGCATTCATTAGATTTATCTTTCCTTCTTTTGTGAATACATGACCATGTCTACCATTTCTTGCTGGAAGTACACAATCAAAGAAATCTACTCCTCTGTCAACTGCTTCTAATATATTACTTGGCGTTCCTACTCCCATTAAATATATAGGTTTATCTTCTGGTAAATATGGTACTACAGCATCTATAATTCTATACATTTCTTCATGGGTTTCACCAACTGCTAAACCACCTATTGCATATCCATCTAAATCCATCTTTGTTATAGTCTTTGCATGCTCGATTCTTATATCTTCATAACATCCACCTTGATTTATTCCAAATAGCATTTGGTCTTTATTTATAGTTTCAGGAAGTGAATTTAATCTATCCATTTCCTTTTTACATCTTTCAAGCCATCTTGTTGTTCTTGCAACTGACTTTTCTACATACTCTCTTGTAGATGGATTTGGAATACATTCATCAAATGCCATTGCTATAGTTGAAGCTAAATTACTTTGAATTTGCATTGACTCCTCTGGCCCCATAAATATCTTTTTACCATCTATATGTGATGAGAAATAAACACCTTCTTCTTTTATCTTTCTCATTCCTGATAATGAAAATACTTGGAATCCACCTGAATCTGTAAGTATTGGTCTATCCCAATTCATAAATTCATGCAGTCCACCAAGTTTTGCTACAACTTTATCTGATGGTCTTAAATGTAAATGATATGTATTTGATAACTCCACTTGACATCCTATCTCTTTTAAATCCATTGTTGATACTGCGCCTTTTATTACAGCAAGCGTACCAACATTCATAAATACAGGAGTTTCTATAGTTCCATGTGGAGTTTCAAATCTCCCTCTTCTTGCGTTTCCATCCTTTTTTAGTAAAGTATATCTTTTCTTACTCAAAATCTCACTTCCTCTTCTTGTTTATTCTTTTATTAGCATAGAATCTCCAAAGGAGAAAAATCTATATTTTTCTTTAACAGCTTCATTATAAGCATTCATTACATTTTCTTTTCCTGCTAAAGCTGAAACTAACATTATTAAAGTAGATTCAGGCAAATGGAAATTAGTTATTAATTCATCAATAACTTTATATTTATATCCTGGATAAATAAATATATCAGTCCATCCACTTTGCTCTCTTACAAATCCACTCTCATCGCCAATGGTCTCTAAAGTCCTTGTGGAAGTAGTACCAACTGCTATTACTTTATTTCCTCTTTTTTTAGTTTCATTTATTAAATCTGCATTTTCCTTATCTAAGTGATAATATTCGGAATGCATTATATGTTCATTAATATCTTCAACTTTTACAGGTCTAAAGGTTCCTAGGCCAACATGAAGAGTTAAATATGCAATATTAACTCCTTTAGCCTTGATTTCTTTTAATAATGCTTCTGTAAAGTGTAATCCTGCTGTTGGAGCTGCTGCTGATCCCTTTTCTTTTGAATATACAGTTTGATATCTTTCTTTATCTTCAAGTTTTTCAGTAATATATGGTGGAAGTGGCATTTCTCCTAACTCATCTAATACTTGTTCGAAAATTCCATCATATGAAAACTCTATTATTCTATTTCCTTCTTCTACAACATCCACTACAGTGCATGTTAATTTACCTTCACCAAATGTAAATTTTTGACCAACCTTTGCTCTTTTACCTGGCTTAGCTAAACATTCCCATTTATCGCCCTCAATTCTTTTTAATAACAAGAACTCAATTTTTCCACCAGTTCCTTCTTTTTCACCTATTAATCTTGCTGGCATTACTCTTGTATTATTTAAAACTAAGGTATCTCCTTCATTTAAATACTCTATTACATCATGAAAAGATCTATGTTCTATATCTCCACTTTTTTTATCTAAAACCATTAGCTTTGAAGAATCTCTTCTTTCTAAAGGATGTTGTGCAATTAATTCTTCTGGCAAATCAAAATCAAAATCGCTTACTTTCATTTTCTCGTCTCCTAATCTTTATCGTTAATAATTTATATTTTCTCTAAAACAGCTTTTGCTGCTCCCCTGTTACTTTTCTCTTGCCCTTACTTCTACCTAAATGTTCATAGGCTTTATCGGTTGCAACCCTTCCTCTTGAAGTTCTAACTATAAATCCCGTTTGTAATAAGTAAGGTTCATATACGTCTTCTATTGTTCCAAGCTCTTCTCCTATAAAATAGGAAAGTGTTTCTATTCCTACCGGTCCACCATTAAAGTTATCTATTATTGCTTCTAATATCTTATTATCAACTCTATCAAAACCTTTATCATCTACTTCTAAAAGTTCAAGTGCAGCTTTTGCTTCTTTATAACTTATAAGAGAATCTGAATAAACTTGTGCATAATCTCTAACTCTTTTTAATAATCTATTTGCAATTCTAGGGGTACCTCTTGATCTTCTTGCAAGCTCATAAGCACCTTCTTCTGTTATATTACATTCAAATACAAATGCAGATCTAATTATAATTTCTTTAAGTTGCTCTTCTGTGTAATATTGCATATCACAAAGAACTCCAAATCTATCTCTTAATGGAGATGTTAACATACCTATTCTTGTTGTTGCTCCTATTAAAGTAAACTTAGGTAAATCTAATCTTATAGATTTAGCTGCTGCTCCTTTTCCAATAACGATATCAAGAACATAATCCTCCATTGCTGGATATAATATTTCTTCTACATTTCTATTTAATCTATGTATTTCATCTATAAATAAAACATCATTATCTTTAAGTGTTGTTAATATTGCAGCTAAATCACCAGCTCTTTCTATTGCTGGCCCAGAAGTTATTTTAAGCTCTCCATCCATTTCCTTTGCTATAATATTAGCCAATGTAGTTTTACCAAGACCTGGTGGTCCATATAATAGTACATGATCCAAAGCTTCATCCCTATTTTGTGCCGCCTTTATAAATATATTTAATCTTTCTTTAACTTTATCTTGGCCTATATACTCATTTAAACTCTGTGGCCTTAAACTCAAAGAATTTCCATCTTCAAATATTTCTTGTGGTGTTATTATTCTTTCCATAATTCACCTCTATCCCATAAGAACCTTTAAACAATTTTTAATTATATTTTCTAGAGTATCTGTCTTATCTACTTTTTTAAGTGCAGCCTCTGCTTCTTTTTCTGAATATCCAAGAGCTAAAAGTGCACCTAAAGCCTCTGCTATATTGCTTGCATTATTTGGCATTAAATCTTCAAATTCACCTGATCCCTCTATTACTTCAGCTATATCTTCTTTTTTAATTTTATCTTTTAACTCTAATATAATTCTTCCTGCAGTTTTTTTCCCAATTCCAGGAGCTTTACATAAATGTTTTTCATCTCCCATCATTATTGCATATCTTAAATTATTAATTCTACTAATTGATAATAATGATAATGCAGCTTTTGCACCAACCCCATTAATAGATAGTAATAATTTAAACATTTCAAGTTCTTCTCTAGAATCAAATCCATATAACCCTAAAAAATCTTCTCTTACTATTTGCTCAAGATATAACTTAACTTCTTCGTCAATTCTTGGCATAGATGACATAGTTGCTCCTGATGTAAATATCTTGTAACCTATCCCATTATTTTCTACAATTATATAATCTCTATTTATACCTTTATATTTTCCTCTTATGTATTCGTACATACAACTAACCCCCTCATATGCCAACTAAATACTCTTCTTTATTTAGTTTCTAACCTACACTATACTTTATCATTATAAATAAAATAATTCAAGGTAGAAACATTATCATAGAGATGCAAAAGGAGTAAGATTAATTTCATCTTACTCCTTTCTATAAAATAATTATTAAAAAACTTATCTATTATTACCTATAAAAAATAATGCCAATGTTCCTGGACCTGAATGTGCTCCAATAACTGGTCCTACGTTATTTATAATAACTTCTTTTACTTTTGTTTCTTTTAGAATCAAATCTCTCAAATGCTCTGCTTCAGCTAAACAATCACCATGGCTTATAAATATTGTTTGATCTTCTGGACTCACAATTTTTTCTTTTAATTTTTCTTGTAATTCCTTAATTGATTTTTTTCTACCCTTTACTTTAGAAACTGGGGTTAGCTTTCCTTCATCATCTACATGCATTATTGGTTTTATGCTAAGCATTGTTCCAACTATAGCAACTGTACTTGATACTCTACCGCCTCTTTTTAAATGATTTAAATCATCTACAGTAAACCAATGATTAACTTTCAATTTATTTTCTTCTATCCAGTTTACTATTTCTTCCTTAGTTGATCCATTTTTAAGCATATTAGCAGCATAATAAACTATAAGTCCTAGTCCTAGTGATGCACTTTTTGTATCAATCACTGTAATATCTGCAGATTTAATTTCATCTTCTACTGCTTCCTTAGCTATTCTTGCACTATTTACACAACCACTAAGTGCTGATGAAAATCCTATATAAATTATTGAATAACCTTCACTAGAATATTTTTTAAATGCTTCTGCAAATGTATATGAGTTAACCTGAGATGTAGAAGGCATTTCACCTGATCTAATCATATCATAAAACTCTTTATACTTTATGCTTTGTCCTAGATCATCTGGAATGTCATCACCCTTTATATTAACTCTAAGCTGCATTATTTCTATATTATTTTCTTTAACAAAGCTTATAGGTAAATCACAACAAGAATCTGTTAAAATAACTGTCTTCATAGTCATCTCCTCCCAAAATATCTTTTATAATTATAATATGCTTTTTATTATACATCTATATTCAAAGTTTTTCTATGAAGTTTACAAAGTAATTTAATATTATACTTCATAATCCACTACAACTCTTGATTCAATTACCCTTTTTATAAAATTAACTACCTTTAAATGTTTTTCATGATTTTGATAATAATTTAAATCTTCTTTTGATTGGAATGTTGAATATAGAACTACGTCATAAGCTTGAATAGACTCTTCAAAATTTATTCCTACTTCTAATTCTAATACTTTATCTATACTTTCTTTCAAACTTTCTATCTGTCTTTTTATTTCTATAGCATTAATTTCCTTAGTATTCCCTTCTGCACTATCTTTTAACTTCCACATAACTATATGCTTAATCATAAACTTCCTCCTTATTTAATATTTTTAAATCTATGTCTAAATTATATAATTTTACGTTTATATCTTCAAAATCAACACCTTCATAAATTTTTATATGTTTATTTGTAATTCCAAAATAGGCCTTGCTTACGTCTACTGGGATATTTATTCTTGTTTCTACTGGTATCCACCCAACGCCCTGAATGTATACTTCTGCCCATGTATGATATAAATTTTTAGAAGTTTTTCCTAAAATAAATTTTGCTGGTATATTAGATGCCCTACATAATGCAATGAATACGTTAGTACATTCACTATAACTTCCCTTCCTAATACTTATTGTCTTTAAAGCACTTTGAGTATCTTCGCCTTCATATATTCTTGTAGATAACTCATCATCAAATTCTATATTTCTGGTAAATTCTAATATCTTATTTATTATCATTAGTTTATTTTTCTCATTACCAATCAAATTCATAGCAAAATCTTTGATATATTTAGAATCACATTCTATACTTTTGGTTGGCATTAAATATTTTTCTAATCTTTCTATATTTAATTCTTGTTGAATAATTAGAGGATGAGTTTCTAATATAATTTCATAGTTTGGTTTTTTCCTATATAAATTTTTTACACTTTGATGAGAAGAATTTAAAAGATTTACATCTATTTTGCTTCCTTTAATGACATAAGTTTTATTGATTAAAAATTCATTATTTAAAAAGTCACTCCTTAAAACCTTCATTTTACCTATTATTACTGATTTAATATTTTCATTAATTTTATTATTTATATTAATATTATAATAACCTTCTTCCTCATCCTTTTCAGCATACTCTTTACTATTAGTAATATTAAAAACATAAATTTCACTATCTATATTAACAAAGCTATGTTTTAATAATATAAGATTTTCTAAATTTTCAACATTTATAGGTATAATTAAATGCTTGCCATACTGATTTTGAATTTCCTTAGCAGTTTCAACTACTAGCCTATTCCAAATATCCAAGCCCTCAAAGTTTTCCTTTATATTGTTATTTAATATATTATCTAACATCAAGGCTACTTCATACGGATTATAAACTATGCTATTTTCAATTTCTTCACAAACTTTTTTTGAAATACCAATATTATCGTTATTATTCATTACATCATTTATAATAACTATCAAGTTAACCCCTCCAATACCCATTGTAAATATTTTACTATTTATTCTATATTATTTTAACATAATATAAGTTATTTTATAAGTTGTAATATATATTTAAATAATTTTATTAAAAGAAAAAGCACTATAATAGTGCTTTTAAATCTCTTCCTTACTTTGTCTTGAAATATTCAGTAATATGCCTATTGCAGATAAATTAAACACAAGAGAAGTCCCTCCATAACTTATTAACGGCATTGGAACACCCGTTACTGGCATTGAACCTGTTACAACTGCAATATTTATTACTGCTTGTATAGCAATTACTGATATTATTCCTATAGCTAATAGATATCCATAATTATCTCTCGCCTTAACTGCAACAGAAGTACCTTTAATAACTATAAATATAAATATTGAAATTATAGCTACACATCCTATAAGACCAAGTTCTTCTCCTATTATTGCAAATATAAAATCATTGTGCGGTTCTGGCATAAATAATGCCTTTTGTCTTGAATTCCCAAGGCCAACTCCAAAAAAACCTCCTGAACCTAATGCATAAAGTGATTGTATAAGTTGATAACTATCTCCTGTTGGATCTGCCCATGGATTTAAAAAGCTAGTAAGTCTTTGCAGTCTATAAGGCTCCATAACAATCAACCCAAGACCCGCCGCTAACCCCATTGGAATAAGTGATAACAAATGGCTTATTTTAGCTCCACCAACTAATATCATTATGAATGCAACCATCATAACAATTGCAGTAATACTTAAGTTTTTCTCTAAAATTATTAATCCTGCAAATACGGCTGCTATAGCTAAATAATATAATGTTCCTGCTTTAAATTCTTTAATTTTACCTCTTCTTTTATCAATTAGTAACGCTAAGTATAATACTACAACATATTTAGCTAACTCTGATGGCTGTAATGATAATCCCCCTAATCTAATCCATCTTCTTGCTCCATTAATATCTGCCCCAACAAATAAAACAACTACCAAAAGACCTATCGTTATTATAACTAACCAAGGAGTCCATTTTTTATAAATATGATAATCTATAGACATAGTAACTATCATACCTATCACTCCTACAACCGTCCAAAGTATTTCTTTAGTAAAATAAAATTCTGAATTGAATACTTTATCCTGATACAAAGCATAATATGAACTTGATGAATATACCATAACTATACCTATGAAAAGCAATACTACTATAGCACATAACAAACTGTAATCTATATTTTTCATTTTTATTTTTTTTCTTTTTATTGAAGGTTTTTTCTTTTTATTTCTCCCCTTTATATCTAACTTTCTTACATTATCCATATTATCTCCTACTATCCTATTATTTCAAATCTAATTTAACTTTTGTTCCCTTTTCAATAAGTTTACCAGCAATAACATCTTGACTATCTACTATACCTGTACCATTTGCTTTAAATGTAATTTGAAGCTTATTTAAAATATTTGTTGCCTCTTCTAAGGTCTTGCCTTCGAGATTTGGCATTATTAACTTATTTGCATCATTTTTAGGATCAGATAAATTAACACTTATAATTGAATTTTCTTCAACTAATGAACCTGGATAAGGTTCCATACTAGTAACTTTAGATCCTTCTTCCTCTAAAGTTATATTTAAATTATTTGCTTCTAATATACTTTTTGCTTCGTCAACTGATTTTCCTCTTAACTCAGGAACAACTACTTTCTTTTTTTCTGTATATCTTTCAGTATAAACTTGTGAATCCATGTAAGTAAACATTTCTGACAATAATGATTTTAATACTGGAGTTGTAACAGGTCCCCCATAGTATTGACCTGCACTTGGGTCTTCAACCTTTATAAATATTGTTACTTGAGGATTTTCAACAGGATATAAAGCAACCACTGATGCAATGTACTTGTCAGCTGAATATCCTCCCAATATAGGATCAACTTTTTGTGCTGTCCCAGTTTTAGCTCCTACTCTTCTCTCTTTACCCATAAAGCTTCCAATTTCTTGTCCTTGATTTATAGTTCTTTCAAGATAATCTCTTAGTACAGCTGTTGTTTCTTCTGAAATTACATTTTCTTCAACTGCAGGTTTAAATTGTTCATCTATTACTTTTGTTCCATTATCAGATTCATGTGTAACTTCTTTCATAATATGTGGTTGAATTAACTTTCCTCCATTAGCTATAGCATTGAAAGCTCTCATAAGTTGAATGCTATTTACAGTATTAGTTTGTCCAAACGCAATAGTGGCTAAATCCATTTCGCTCATATCACTTACTGATTTTATAATTCCTTCTGATTCTCCTGGAAGATCTATTTTAGTCAACTTTCCAAAGCCAAATTTATCTATATACTCTTTTAATTTTGCACTACCTAACCTAGATCCTAATTCCATAAAACCTACATTACAAGAATTTTGTAGTATTTGTGGTAATGTTTGAGTTCCATGCCCTGCTGTATTCCAACATTTAATAGTTGTAGATCCAAATTTTACTCCACCATCACAATAAAATGTATCATTTTCATGCGCAACGCCTTCTTCTATAGCTGCTACCATAGTAATATTCTTAAAGGTAGATCCTGGCTCAAACGTATTACTTATAGAACTATTTCTAAACATATTTTGTAGCTTTTCAAAATCATTTTCTCCTTCAAAATTCTCATATTCATCATATGGATCATTAGGATTAAAGTCAGGCTTATTTACCATTGCTAAAATTTCGCCATTATTAGGATTCATAACTATAATTGATACTTCTTTTGCTTTATTTTCTTCGTAAGCCTTTTGAGCTGCTCTTTCAGCCATTAATTGAATATTTTCATCTATTGTTAACATAACATCTTTACCGTCAATTGGACTTGTATATTTTACTGTTTGGAATGGTAATTCCTTTAATGAACCATCAACTTCTGCTATTTTATAACCAGCTATTCCTGTTAATTCTGAATCATATTGTAATTCTACTCCATTTAATCCTGTATTATCGGAATTCACACTTCCTAGTACATGAGATAAGAAATTATTATTGGGATAATATCTCTTTGGATTAATAGAAATAACAACTCCATATATATTTAATGCTTTAATTTTATCTGCAACTTCTTTTTCTATTCCTGTAACAAGTGTACTATTCCTTATTTGAGTTCCATCTTCACCTACAGTGTTTAGTTTATCTTTAACTTCATTAAAAGGTATTCCTGAAGCATTTGCTAATTCTTGTGCAACTTTATCTATAGTTGTCCCCTCGTCTTGTAAATGTATTTTTATTGCATCTAAATCTAAATCTACCCTATAAACATCAATAGATGTTGCAAGTATAGAACCATTTCTATCTTTTATATCTCCTCTTTTAGCCTCCACAGAAACTTGTGAATTCCATTGACTTTGAGCCATATGTTTATATTCTTTATTTTTATAAATCATTATATAAGTTAATCTTCCTATTAAAAATAAGAATATTAAACAAATACTTATGCTACTATATAAAGCTCTTTCTCTTGAATAAATTTTTTTAAATTTATTGGTTTTTCTTTTATTAGTTTTTCTTTTATTATTCATTCTTCTCCCCCATGGTGCTATTTAAAGATTACTATTCATAGGTTGTCCAATTAATTATATCAAAAAGATATTTATTCTGTAAATTATTCCCTATGAATTAAACTAAATAAAAAGTAAAAGTGGATTCCCACCTTTACTTATTATCTTCAAATAAAGCTAAATATTTCCCATAGCCTTTTTCTTTCATTTCTTTTCTAGGTATAAACTTTAAGGCTGCAGAGTTAATGCAATATCTAAGTCCACCTAACTCCTCTAGCCCATCACAAAACACATGCCCAAGATGCGAATCTGAATTTTTACTTCTTACCTCAGTTCTAATCATTCCATGGCTTTTATCTACTTTTTCGGAAATTAACTTTCTATCTATAGGTTTTGAAAAAGCTGGCCAGCCACAACCAGAATTAAATTTGTCTGTTGAAATAAATAATGGCTCTAAGGAAACTATATCTACGTAAATACCTTCTTCAAAATGATTATTATATTCATTCATAAAAGGTGGTTCAGTTCCATTTTCTTGAGTAACTCTATATTGAAGTTCTGTTAATCTATTTTTTAATTCATCTTTATTTAATTTTCCCATATTTCATCCTCCATTTATATTATGTTAGTGTAAAGTTTTTTTACACTACTTCTCTTTTAAAATCTTTATATATCAAGGTTTCGCAAGTTTTTTGTATAAA
>NZ_JADNAT010000021.1 GCF_015550425.1 Clostridium sp. 1001275B_160808_H3
TTATATTTAAAAACTGACTTTACTCTTGCAGTTACAATAGCTTACGCTAAAACGGAAGTTACTTTTTCATTCAACGATTTTTAATAACACAAAAAATTTTTGTGTATAAACTTAAATTGAAAAATAATTAAAATAAGTTACTTTCGTGGCCTATTACTTAAATAATTTTCAACAATATTACCATGATTTTGTGTATATAGTAAAAAAATAAAAATTATTAGGGAAAATTTCTCTGATTAAGCCATTAATCTTTTCGTTGGTCCCTCTTTGCCAAGAACTCTAGGGAGTAGCAAAGTTAAAGTTAACGTTAATTCTTCATATCCAGCAAATTCTTTACCACGATCAACGGTAATAGTTTTAAGCAAATTTGTAGTATTTCCTTTAATCTCTATTGAAATAGTAGCTTTGCTTCTATTAAGTTCTTTAGCTAATTTAGATATATTCCAGCCTTAATTTGAATGTTCTACTATACAATATCGTTAATTTATAGTAATATTTTTATAACTCATATTGTCATGCCCTTTAAAATGGTTTTCTAGTCAATTATTACTTTAACATGAACGCGCCTGTATGGGTTATTTTTTTAAAATTACTTAGTGTTGCACTTGATATTGTAATTTATCTTATATATAAATAAAGGTAGAAGAAATATTTCTTCTACCTAAAACAAATTTACTATTCCTTAGCATAATCCCTAAGTCTAAAACTTCCTGCTGTAAAGAATACTGCAGACATTAGTAATATTACTATAATCGGCACTACTATTTTACCTTCATTTATAATCTGTACCATCCATGAAAATGGTGAGATTATACTTAAACTATTTATTATTTGAGGTACATTATCAAATTCTTGGAGTCCACTGCCTAGCATTGCAACACCAAAGGATAGTAATCCAAAAACTACAATCGCTAGATTTGATATTGTTGGATTTTTAAGCCATCTTGTAGCAGCTATAATTAGCGATGTTGTAATTAAGCTACTTAACATAATAACTAGTATACCTTCTCCTAAGTTGTAATTTTCTATTTTAAATAGATTAACTGATAAAATTAATGTTATTGAACTTACTACACTTTGAAGAATAAACGCTGATAAATATAGAGAACCTAAAATAACTTTATCTGAATTACCAGTTGATATTGTTCTTCTTAAAACTTTTTGAGCTTTAAGTTTAATTATATCATCAGTTAATATAGATCCACCTATCATCATAAAATAGCATATCATTAGGACGGTAAGAACATAATCAGCTTTATTTACTTCAAATTTGTCTGTTATTACAGCTTTTACTGTATTAGTACTAAGGCCATCATTTATTCCTTCTTTAAGCAAATTATTAATGTAATTAGCTATAATATTTTCTGCAACAACAGATCCCATCCCAGCTTCATTAGTATAACTTTTTACCTTAGGAATTTCACCACTATCTATTTCTTTTTCGAAATTCTCGTCTATTACATATATAGCTCCAAGCTTTTTATCTCTTAAATCATTATAGCTATCTTCTGCTTCACCCTTTAGCTCTTCTATAGAGTACTTTTCTGATAAATCGCTTATTAAATCCTTTGAATATTTACCAGAAGATTTATCTAATATTCCTATCTTACCTAAGGATGATTCTTTTGAACTAGGTCCAACTACTCCAAATAAAACTACCATTGGAAGGAAAAATGTCATCATTAAAATTGCTGGATTTTTTAAACTTCTTCTTAAATTAATTATGGTTAATCTTATTAAGCGCATCTTCTTTCCTCCTTAGATAAACTTATTTTTAATATTGCAATTATAAATAGTATTATTGAAATTGAAAGAATTAATATTAAATCCTTATTATTAGCACTAAAGCTTCCATTTAAATTATATAAAGTAAATAACTTTGAAATATAATGTGTTGGTGATAAAACTTTTAATGCATTTCCTTCTCCAGTGAACATTTCCATTCCTATTATAGGAAGTGTAAATATTAATGCTCCCACAACCTTACCGTACTTCGCTCCAAAAAAAGTATAAACAAACTTACTTAATGATACTACTAGCATAGATGAAGTCAAAATTAATATTAATAAAGGAAAAATGCCTCCAGTAAAGCTTATTCCTGAAATTCTAAAGAAAAATACATATCCTGAAATAATAACAGTTGAATATACAAATAATGCAAAGGAATCATAGTAAAAGTATTGCTTTCTAGTTACAGGTGTTGATGCAACTCTTTTATCAAGATTTACACTTACCTCTGCATAATTGGATTGTATAAGAGTAAAAATCAACATACTTATTACAAATGCTATCATTGATGCAGCCATTTTTTCATAACTACTAGACGTTTTTTTAGAATCTATATCTATTTTTTCAATAACAGATTCTCCAGAAACTTTTGCTAAGTCTTCAGTAGATCCTCCAGATAAATTAACATAAAGACTTTCATGATATTTATCTAAAATAGTTTTTAAGGTGTTTGTGGAATTACTATATCCTTCTTCTAGCTTATTTATATTTATCTCTCCTCTTTTTAAAGATACAACATTATTTTCATATCCTTTTGGGATTGAAATTTCTACATTTGCTTTTTTATCAGTTAATTCAACAAGCTCTTTCATATCATTACTTTCTAAAAATGATACTAAATTTTTAGACATAGTGCTATTATCCATATCATTTATTTGAACTTTTAAAGTTGTTAATTTTAATGGACTATCCATAAGTGTTTTTTGGAAAAAGCCCATGAAAGCTGCTAACAAAACTGGAAATAGTATATAATATAAAAGTGTTACAGCTCCATTAGAAACCATTCCTTTTAAGGTTGTCTTTGTATAATATATCAATTTCATTTAACTCACCTCTAATCTCTTAACATTTTTCCTGTTAAAGCTAAGAAAACATCTTCAAGTCTTGCATCTTCATAACTTATTTTTTTAACATTAACTCCATATTGTTCTATTATACTTAGTACATTATGAAGTTTAAAATTTGAGTCTATAGTTAATGAAATAATATCATCTTGTTCCTTAACTTTTATTACTCCTGTTAATTTTTCTATATTTAAAAGAACTTCCGCTGTAATATCACTAGCTTCTATTATCACCTTATTATTAGGAAATACCGAAGATTTTATTTCTTCTTTTGTTCCATAAGATACTTCTTTGCCTAAATCTATAATGAATACTCGCTTGCATAGTTCTTCAACTTCTTCCATGTAATGAGAAGTATATATAACTGTTGTCCCCCATTCCTTACAAATATTTTTTGTAAAAGTGAATATATGATTTCTTGATTGAGGATCAACTCCAACAGTAGGCTCATCCATTATTAATACTTTTGGATGATGCATAATAGCTGCTGCAATATTAAGCCTTCTCTTCATTCCACCTGAAAACTTCTTAACTTTTTCTTTTTTCTTATCTTGAAGGCCTGTAACTTCTAAAGCTTCATTTATTCTTTCTTTAAGTTCTTTTCCTTTTAATCCATATAAAGCACCGAAAAACTCTAAATTGTCATAAGCATTTAACTCTTCTATTAAAGAAATATCTTGTGGTACATATCCTATACATTCTTTAGCTTTTATTGGCTCTTTTAAAATATCATAACCACAAATTTTAACTGTTCCACTATCTGGGGTTAAAAGACTAGTCATTATATTTATTAAAGTAGATTTTCCTGCTCCATTAGGTCCTATAAATCCAAATATTTCTCCCTTATTAACTTCATAGCTTACATTATCTAAAACTAACTTGTCATTGAATCTTTTTGTGACATTTTTTACTTCTATGATACTCATTAAAAATACCCCCTAGCTTTATCTTACTTATATAATAAGACAAAGCTAAGGGGCTTGCTATCACTCCAAGTCACTAGATGAATGACTTAAGTCACTATTCCATTTTTAAATGCAAAAATTGCAATTTGTGTTCTATCTCTAAGATTTAACTTAGATAAAACATTTGTAATATTATTCTTTATAGTTCCTTCTGATAAATAAAGCTTTTCTGAAATTTCTTTATTAGTTAATCCTTCAGCTATACATTTGATAATTTGTAATTCCTTATCTGAAAAATTATATTTATTTAATTCTTTATTATTTAAGTTATGACTATTATTACTAAGTATTTCATTTGCAACATCAGGATGAACAACCATATTTCCCATATAAGCTGTTTTTATTCCTTCATAAATAACTTGATGAGAACTATCCTTTAACAAATATCCAAAAGCTCCATATTTCAATGCATCTTGAATATATTCTTTATCTTTAAATGTAGTTAATATAATAACTTTAATCTTAGTAAATTGCTCCTTAATAAGCCTAGTACCCATTACTCCGTCACAATCTTTCATTCTTATATCCATAAGTACTACATCAACATCTTTATTTTTACATACTTCTAAAGCTTTATATCCATTTTCAGCAGTATCAACAACTTCTATATCATCAAAAGTTGAAAGCATAATTTTTAAGCCTTCTCTAATTAGTTTTTCATCATCCACAATTAATATTTTAATTTTCCCCATCCTAATTCTCCTTATCTCTCGGAATTACAAGCTTTATAAAAAATCCCTTTCCAACTTCTGAGCTAACGTCAATTATTCCATCTATTTCTTCAGCTCTTTCTCTTATATTCTTAAGTCCAAAACCACTTTCTTTTATAATATCAGTTCCTATACCATCATCTTTAAATGATATTACAAAATCATTTTCTGTAAAATTCATAATTACTTTAACTTTAGATGCTTTTCCATGTCTTAAAGCATTTGACAAAACTTCTTGAGTTATTCTATATAAGTGAGTACTTTGTTTAATAGAAAGAGTCCAATCACCCTTTGATAAAATAATATTTACTTCTACACCTGACATCTTTTCAAAATTCTTACATAACTCTTGAATTCTAATTAATCCTCTGTAATTATCATAATCATCAGATTTAAGTTCACTTACAGCCTTTTTAACATCTTGAAAACTCTCATTTATAAAATCTCTTAAGTTACTTGCCATATCTTTTAGCATGCTTCCTTCTTTATCAGCTATACTTTCCATTGCAGATAGCTGAATCATAGCTGTTGATAAAGAATGACCAACGCTATCATGTATTTCTCTTGATATTCTATTTCTTTCTTTAAGAACTGTTAGTTCCTCTATTGATGTAAGACACTCTTCAAGATAATTCTTTGTTTCAATTAAATTTTCTTCAGATACCCTAAGCTTATCATATAACCTTTGAGCTTCTTTTTTTGTATTATGCAATCTAGATATGTAATTTAAAAGAATTATAAAAATAAGCATAATAACTAAATTAATAAAACCACTTTCTATATTTTTATTAAATTTACTAGATAATGATATTAAAGATATTACAACTAAAAATATATATTTTATTTTTTCAAATTTTAATGTAAAAGCATCTATAGTTACTCCTATTAAATAAAATAAAATGCTTCCTCCAAAGCTTAAATAAGCTATTGGTGCTATTATTATTTCAACAATCATTGAAAAAATAGTTAATTTATAATTTTTAAAGTAAAACACCCTAAGATTGTTGTTTATTATAAATAACAAAACAAATATTATGCTAAAAATATTCGTATTACTTTCTTTAATAAAAATTTGAACTATTAAAATTATAAATGATATATATCGTATTAATAATAGTTCTTTACTTTTTCTCATAGTTCTCTCCAAACTTTTTTTATTATCTAAGATAATGATACAACATATTTTCATGTTGGTGAATAGATATAATTTTGAATTAGACATAATGATATGTATTAATGAGGCTAATTCTTCATTTAACAGTTAAAAGTAATGAAATATAAGCTTACAAATATAAATAGACTGTGAAATAAGCATACTCTATTTATATTTGCCAACTTATAATACGTCACTGAAAATTGAAAAATAAGGAAATGGATGAAACTTTTAGTTCAGAAAAAGAAAGTATTATAACTAAAAATTTGATAGTACATAGCAATATATCATATAGTTATATTAGAATGAAGTGATTCAAAACAAGATAACAAATATTTATATAAAATTTACCTATTTTATATAAATATTGGAATTATAATCCATAAATAATGTATAATAAGAATATATAATAATGAATAATTTTATTATATTGTTATTCAGTAAAAAGGAGGTAAGTATATGATAAACATAAAAAAAATAATAATTCCAACGATATGTATAGCAATTTTATCGTTTGTTATTGGTGCGACAGATAATAAAAATTCAACTAAAATTTTAGACGGGGTATATACATTAAGTCAAATAATAACACAGGAAGGTGAAGTCAGAAACTTTACTTATGGAGGAGAATTGACAGTTAATGATTTAAAAGCCACATTTAATACACCAACACAGAACTGTCAGTGGGAACTTGAAAAAAATAGTTATGAAGTAATTGAAAATGGATTTATTGAAACATCTTCAAATACAAATGAAAAATATGTATGGATGAAAATTAACAATTAAAGAATAACTATTAATAATAAAATAATTGATTCGCAAGTTTAAACTTGTACGAACTAAAAAAATGGACAATTTAATTTTATCCACTTTTATAATACTCTAAATCAACATTAGTTTAAAACAGAGCCTATAAATAATAACTATAGTATAGTTTAGAATTATACTATAGTTATTTTAAGCTTTATAAGTTTTATAAAATCTCTAATCTACACTTTCCTTCCTTTTATACACTAAATAAATTCCAGCGCAAACTAGTATTAAAGCTATAAGTATCTTTATATCAAAGATATTTTCTTTAAGGACTATAGCTGAAAGTGTAGTTCCAAAGACAGGAATTAAAAAGTTGAAAACAGAAATCACTCCAACTTTATTGTATTTTAAAAGTTGTGACCATAATGCAAATGCTACTGATGATAATAATGCCATATATAGTAATAATGAAGTAGATTTAATATTAAAGTTTGTAAGATGTCCTCCTAATAGATATCCTATTAATATTAAAGCTAGTCCTCCTATAGCTAATTGATAACCTGTTATAGTATATGCATCCTTATTTTGGCTTATCTTCTTACTGTATATTGATGAAACTGAAAGCATAAAAGCTGCAAGCATTATAAAGCCTTCACCTTTAAAGGAAAAACCACCTTCTAAAACTGAAGATCCTCCAAGGTTTACAATTATAACTCCTGCAAATCCTACTATACATCCTAGAATCTTATTGAAATTCAACTTATCATTTTTATAAATAAAGTGTGCTAATATAATACTAAAAAATGTACCTGTCCCATTTATAATTGAACCTCTTACTCCAGTAGTATATGTCATTCCTAAATAGAAAAATATATATTGAAGAGTTGTTTGTCCAAGTCCTAATATTGTAATTTCCTTCATATCTTCAAAAGTTAAATCAAAGATACTTTGCTTCATTAATAGCTTTATTATTAATACAATAATTCCTGCCAAGAAAAATCTATATCCAGCAAATATAAGTTTTGCACCTACATCACTACTTGTTATATTAAAGATTTCATATCCTACTTTAATAGCAGGAAAAGCACTTCCCCATAAGAAGGTACAAATTATTGCTATTATAATTATATTTAATCTGTTAGTATAAAATTTTGATTTATCCAAATATCTTCATCCCTTCTTGTAACACTTTATAAATTTCATAGAACTTATTATACACTTATTTATATAAAAAAAGTTCACTATCTTAAAATATATTTATACAAATAAAAAGCAACCTAATATCTTTAACTCAATAATTAAGGTAATCCCAATTATTACTTAAGTAGTTACATTTATTATTCCATACTATCTAGTAATTAATATATTACTTTTATTGATTATAAGCATAAAAATAGAGCAAATATAATACTTTACTCTATTCCTCTATATATTATATAATAAAATTGGCTAGTATATAAAATTTAATTTATGTGTTTTAGCGGACCATTAATTAATTCTATACTGGCTATTTTTATATTTAAAACCATACACTCACCTTTATTACACAATTCTATATCTTATTAATCAAATTAATAATTTTTTTATAATTAATTATATTCTTATAATTAGACAATCTCTCTTTTAAATATTATTGAGCCATCATCAGGTTTTGGAATCCAACCGACTCCTTCATGAGGTTTAGTTAAACCGCCTACTAGCTCCCAGCCTGAATCTCCATAATCATTAAGTTCTTTTTGTAATTCCTCTTGATTTCCTAGCCCTTTAATTGAGCTTATTTTAACAACTTTGTATTCCCATTTCATAAAGCATATAACCTCCTTTCTTAGATTCTAATATTAATATACCCATTAAATTTATTAATTACTTAATTTTTCAGTAGAGAACCACTTTCTTGTTTTGTTTGCAATCTTAACTAATGTTAACATCACCGGAACCTCAACTAATACTCCCACAACTGTTGCTAGTGCAGCACCTGATTGTAACCCAAAAAGAGAAATAGCTACTGCAACTGAGAGTTCAAAGAAATTACTTGCTCCTATCATTCCTGCTGGCGCTGCAATATTATGAGGTAACTTCCAAAGTTTTGCCCAAATATATGCAAATCCAAATATAAAGAATGTTTGAATGGTAAGTGGAATTGCAATTAATAATATATGAATTGGATTGCTTAATATAGTATCACCTTGGAATGAAAATAATATTATTAAAGTTAAAAGTAACCCTACTATTGTTACATTATCAAACTTTTTTAAAAATACATTTTCAAAATAATCTTTCCCCTTATTTTTAATTACTATAGTTCGTGTAACATATCCTAATACTAAAGGAATTACAACAAATAATATAGTTGATAAAATTAGAGTTGCAAATGGTATAGAAACATCACCAACACCTAATAAAAATGCTACTATAGGTGCAAATGCAATTAGTATAATTAAATCATTTACTGCTACCTGAACTAATGTATAGGCTGGATCACCTTTAGTTAAGTAACTCCATACAAATACCATAGCTGTACAAGGTGCTGCTCCTAATAAAACTGCTCCTGCCAAATATTCCTTAGCTAGATCCGGTGCAATAATTCCTTTAAATACTACAAATAAGAAGAATGCTGCTATTGCATACATTGTAAATGGCTTTATCAACCAGTTTGTAGTGCATGTTACAATTAGACCTTTTGGCTTTTTAGTAGCATTTAAAATACTTGAGAAATCTATTTTTAACATCATTGGATATATCATAAGCCATATTAAGATAGCTACAGGTATGGATACATTATAATATTCAAACTTATTTAATGTTTCAGGTATAATAGGAAGTAATTGACCAATAGATATTCCTATCACAATACAAGCTGCAACCCATATTGTTAAATATCGTTCAAAGACTCCTAACCCCTTTCCTTTACTTTCTTCTCCCATGATTCCCTCCTATATCTCGTTATTCTTAATTCTCTTTGCTAAATCTTTTATTTTTTCTTCAATAATCTTTGCAACTTTAATAAACTCTTCATCACTTTTACCTGTAGGATCTTCTAATCCCCAATCCTCAACATGAGTAGCAGATATAGTAGGACATACAACATTACATCCCATTTTTATTGCAATATCTACATCTGGTATATCAGTAAGTAATTTAGATTTTTGAGTTTCATTCATATCCACATTATATAAATTCTTAATTATTCTTACTGCATCTTGATTTATTTGTGGTTTAGTTTCAGTTCCAGCTGAATAACTTTCAAAAACTTCATCACCATATAATTTTCCTAATGTTTCTGCCATTTGTGATCTACAAGAGTTATGAACACATATAAATGCTACCTTCTTTTTCATCTTTAATATCTCCTTTTACTTAATTATTTCTAATAATTTTTCACCTTTTACTTCTTCAGTTTTCCATTCTATTACAGAAAAATTTCCACTTGATATTTCATCAACTTTATTTATCCATTTTATCTCGTTACTTGACTTAGCTTTCAATATCTCATTACTTGTGTTTATAGCGTAAAGGCTTGAATTTATTATCCACCATTTACTATTTATTCCTGCTCTATTTAAATCTTTTTGCAATCTCATCGCTTCAAATACAGGAGTAGTTTCTGCTAGTGTAACAATAATAACTTCTGTTTCTTTTTCATTTCTTAGTTTTGGTAAAAGCTTTTTAACCGATTCTGGTATATCGCCTTCAGACCTTTGAATTTCTCTATGATAGCTTTGAGTTGAATCTAGAAGCAATAAGGTATGACCAGTTGGTGCTGTATCAATAACTACAACTTCATTTTCTGATTTGTCAACTATTTCTGCAAAAGCTCTAAATACAGCAATTTCTTGAGTACAAGGTGATCTTAAATCCTCTTCAACATATTCTATATCTGCATCACTCATTGTTTCTCTTGCTTTACTTAAAACTTCCTCTTTATATTTTTCTAGTTCTTTCTTTTCATCAATACTACTTAAAGTTATTCCATAGCTTTCATCAACAACAAACTTTAAATGGGCTGCTGGATCTGTAGTTGTTAAATGAACTTTCTTACCTTTCTTATCAAGCCCTAATGCAATTGCAGCTGCAATAGTTGTCTTTCCTACTCCACCTTTCCCCATTGTGAAAATAACTTTTTTATCACTCTTAAATAAATCCTCTATAATACTATTTAACTTAGGAATATTACTTGCATTTATTGTATCTGTAATTATTTCTATATTGTTATCATTTAATAATGCCCTCATATTTTTAAGACCTGTAATGTTATAAGGCCTTAAAGGTATTTTATAAGTTTTAATACTTTTTAGCCCTAATGGTATATCTTTCAATGCATTTTGTTGCTTATTATATAATGCAGCTGATAGATTATCATCATGATTTTCCAATATTCCATTTACAATTAATATCTGATTTAATACACCAATTTCTTTAAGTTCATTAGATGCTCTTTCAGCTTCTTTTAATGGTGATTCTTCTGGTCTAGATACAAGAATAAGAGTTGTCTTTGTACCATCTGCTAAATTAGAAACTGCATTTTTGTAGATTTCTTTCTTACTTTCAAGTCCTGATAATTGACCTAGACATGATGCTCCATGAGTACTTTGACTTATAAAATTACTCCATGCTGATGGTAACTGAAGCATTCTTAATGTATGCCCTGTTGGAGCTGTATCAAAAATTATATGGTCAAACTCATTGGCTGCTTTTTCATCAGTAATAAATGAAGAAAACTCGTTAAAAGCTGCAATTTCAACAGTGCATGAACCTGAAAGCTGCTCTTCCATATTATTTAGTACAGTTTCTGGCAACTTACCTCTATATGGTGCTATAACACTTTCTTTATATTCTGTTGCTGCTTGTTCTGGATCAAAATTAGCCACTATTAAATTAGGCACATCCTTTATTTGAACACCTTTATTATTTAACTCAGTATCAAAAACATCTTGAAGATTAGAAGCTGGATCTGTACTAATAAGCATTATCTTTTTTCCTTCATCTGCTAAAGATACTGCTGTTGCACAAGCTGTTGAAGTCTTACCGACTCCGCCTTTGCCTGTAAAAAACAAATATTTGGTTAGATTTATATCTTGTACATCAAATGTTTTGTACACTTTTATCACTCCCTTTTAGTTAACAACATCCACCTTTACAACAACAGGTATTTGATCTCTTTTCTTCCACTTTTAATAAATCTGAAGAAATTTCTAGTAAATTACAAAACTCATCATTAGTAGGATAACTACCCATCTTTACAACTTTTCCATCAACCATTGTTACTGGTAATACATCAACGCCTTGTTTCATCAATATTTCATTTATTGTTTTATTATCAACAAATATTTGTGGATTACTTGTTAAGTTGTATCTCTCAACTAATATTCCTTTACTATTTAAATTGTTTATTAGTGTAGAAACTCTTAAAAGTTCTGGATTTACAGATGGGCCACAAACCCCTGTTGAACAACACATTGCAGGATCAAAAATAATCATTTTTTTCATAATAATATACACTCCTTTAAAATTTAATTCTTTTTACATACACACTCTTTTTGCTTACAAATGCATTCTTCCGTATCAGTAATAATATTCATTAAGCTTAAAATTAATCTGTTAGCATTAGTCATATGTAGTTTATAATAATTCCATATTCCTTCTTTTCTAGATAATACTAACCCACACTCAGTTAAAACTTTTATATGATGTGACAAAGTAGGTTGAGTAAACTTAAAACTTTCTAACAAATCGCAAGCACATTTTTCTCCACAAGATAAAATATCTAATATTTTTAGCCTATTAGGATCTCCTAACGCTTTAAATATTTTAGCATTCTGTTCGTAGTCATTTTTCATATTTTCACTCCTTATATAGACATTAATCTATATTCAAATATAGAACACTATCTATATGTTATCAATAAATTCATTTAAATAATTGAGTTTATTGTAACATTAATAGATATATATCTATATGATATGATTTCAAATCAACTTTGTTACTATTAAAAACAAAAAATCTTAACAACTAAAACATTGTTAAGATTAATAATCTATCCATACCCAATTATGCATTATTCATTATAAATTACCCATAATCTATTATTCATTATCACTATCATTATTCATTACCTCAAAATATATACATTACATCAAAATACATTATGAATTATCTATTATTAATTGTTACAATATGCTACCCATCATAGGATAATCATCTTCTCCATTTCCACCATTTATGGCTTTTATACCAGAATGCAAGAATGTTGACCTAATCACTGAATAAATTCCTTTCTATATATTAATTAATTTTTTCTATCAACTTAGTAGATTCAAATTATTCTACTATTTCAGGCATTGAATTGCTATTTTTTTTATATCTGATAAACATTCATCAAAAAACATTTTATACGCTTCACAAAAATAATTAATCCCTTCTTCCTCACAAAACTGTTCTCTATTTCTGCGACACCCACCTCTACAAATTCCAAAATAAGCACATTTTTTGCAACTTTCTGCATGATTATAAGATTGTTCAACAAACCTGATTATTCTTCGTTGATGATTAATGTTATCAAAATTATCAACAAGTAAATTTCCTAGTTTATACGAATCCATAGCATAAAAATCACAAGGATATACACTACCATCAGCTTCCACTATAGTCTGAAAACTACAACTTCCTCTTTGCTCACATGATTCTATAGGCTCTCCCATAAGTATTCCTATATAATTTTCAAACTGCCTTATATATGGTTGCGTACCTTGATACAAATCCTTTTCCCATAGCCTAAATAGCTCTATCAAAAACTGTCCGTATACTTTTGGCGTAAGAGAATATTCTTTTTTTCCCTGAGCTACTCCTATTGGATCTAGGCAAGCTATATACTGCTGCCATATAAATCCTTTCTTTTTATAAAACTCATAAATCTTCTGAATTTCAGGAGCTGTTTTACTGTTAACTACTGTTAAAATATTAAATTCTATATTTGCATTCTTAAGTAAATTAGCTGCATTCATTGCATTTTCAAAGGTTCCCTGTCCTGAATGATCCTTCCTATATAAATCATGTGTTGACTTAATACCATCAATAGATAATCCTACAAGGAATCTATTTTTAGATAAAAAATCACACCACTCCTTGTTCAATAAATAACCATTCGTCTGGATTGAATGACTGATTTTTACACTATTTATATTATAACGTTTCTCATATTCTAACCATTTTTCAAAGAAAGAAATTCCTGCTAATGTTGGTTCTCCACCTTGAAATAAATAATTACAATGCCCAGTTGCAAAAGACAGTGTTTTTTGTACTACCTGATCAATTACTTCATCATCCATAATTTCTAAGCATGGAGATTCTCTATTTTGTATTTCATCTGAATAAAAACAATAATCACATCTTATGTTACATAATCCTGAGGCTGGCTTAATCATAACAGTAATATTTGGCATACCTATCTCCTTCACTTCTTTCTATTTTCTTTATCAATTAATTATTTTCAAATTCCATTATAAAATCATACATAATAATTCTGATTATACAGGGCTTACACTTAACTAAATGAATACAAGTAATTTTGTAAAATATATCATTCATTAACGCACTTGAGCTTTTAAAATTAATAAAGGCTGATGAACAAATATCAACCTTTATCATAATACAAATTAGTTAATTATTTGAAAAACTAGGCCTCAATTTTTGCTCTTAAACGATCATTTGCTTTTTCAACATCTAATCCCATCAGCAGAATTGCAATAATAATATTGATGAACATAGGTATCCAAAGATACATCATATAAAGCATATCAATACATGCTTGACTTTGAGTTGCCAAGGAAGCATCAAAGCCACTATATGCAAGTAACCATCCTGCAATCGCTGTTCCAATTCCCCCTCCAATTTTCAATCCGAAAGAAGTACAAGAATACATAGAGCCGTCTATTCTCTTATGTGTTTTCAAATATGTATACTCTGAGCATTGTACGATAAGAGCATTTAAACCTCCCTGAAAAGCACTCATACCAAAGGCAGCAAGTCCAGTAAATACCAACATCAATGGCAAGTTACCAATATATCCTACTACTACAACAAACATACGCCCAATAGCCGCAATTACATATCCTGCTGCATTTACTTTATACTGCCCCTTCATCTTTGCTACAATCATAGGAGTAATAGATAAACCAATAATAATAGGAATATTAATCGCCCAAGAAAACACTCCAAATAATTTTTCACTTCCCAAGACATATGTCATAAAGTAAATACCCATATTAATCATTGCAGAATAAATTTGTCGTAAGACATCAACAACTAAAATAATCAGATAGTATTTATTTGACACTAATAATTTAACAATTTCAATAAAACTATAGTGTTCTTCTTTTTTTTCTCCTGTTTGAAGAGTTGTATCATAAAGTTCTTCAGCAGGTAATTCCTTTACTGAAAAAACAGAAATTGTGTTTACAATTAATCCAATAATGGCATAAATAATTGCAATTGTACGCCAACCAGTAGCACCTCCGCCAAATACCTCCACCGCACTAACTGTAATTGTTTGAATTAAAAGGCTTGTAGCAAATGCAAATATAAATCTTATAGATCCCATTTGCACTCGTTCTTTACTATTTCTAGTTATTAAAGCTGTCAATGTAGAGTATGCAATATTATTTGCCGTATAAAAGACTGCGTGTAATAGGACATATGCAATAAAGAACCATGCGTATTTTGCAAACTCTCCTAACTCAACTGGAATTGCAAAAAGAGCAACTAACGTAATTGCACATCCTACAAATGCTCCTAACATCCACGGTCTTGCTTTTCCAATCTTACTGTTTGTCTTGTCAATCATAACTCCAAAAAATAAATCAGTTATTCCATCGAATAGTTTTGAAACAGCAATTAAACTACCAATAATACCCGCATTCAGCCCAATACTATTAGTCAGATAAATCATAATAAATGATGATACAAAAGCAAAAACCACATTTCCTGCAATGTCTCCCGAACCATAACCTACTTTATTATACCATTTTAAATATCTCTTCTCACCCATTTTCTCTTCCCCCTTAATTCTTTCTTCTTACTGCATTCTCCATTGGCAATCCTGTATCATAATCTAATTGCCTAGGCTCATACTCTTCATTTTCACGTTGTCTGGTATAACCTTCATTATCCCATATAGGAGTTATATTTCTTCTCCAAGGTCGCATAGACCATTGATATCCTCTATACAAATCACGTGTTTCATTCATATGATTAATTAAAATATCATGTAATTCATTTCGTTCTTTCTCATATGCTTCATCCATTATTAAATTATTTATCTCATAAGGATCCTTGTCCAAATCATAGAATTCGTCCGTATCTAATAAATGAATTACCAATTTATATTTTTTGCTAATTGCGGCTCTCATTATCTGTAAACCACCAAATCCGTCATGATCTACTTCGTAACGAGTAAATTCTGTAAAAACAACATCATTTATTTTTTCTGATGGATTATAGATTTGCTTCAACATACTATGTCCTTCAAGTAACTTTGGAATAGGTAATCCAAAGTAATCCATTATGGTAGGAGCTAAATCAATATGAGAGGCTGGTTCCTCGCATACGAATTCCTTTATTCCCCCTTTTATAATCAGCGGAATATTAGCAACTTCCTTGTAAGCTGTAGCATTTTTTGAAAATAGCCTATGCGCTCCAAGCATATCTCCATGATCAGAGGTAAATATAACTAAAGCATTTGGTACAAGTTCATTAATCACCTCTAAAACTCGTCCAATTTCATAATCTACAAAAGAATTAGAACCCAAAAATAAAGATAATCCCTTAGAAGGTTTATTAATTTCCTCTTCAGTTGCATTGAGATTATCTCCTGCCCATACTTGCTGCATGAAAGGCTTTTTAGATAGATCATCTTGGAAATTTGGACATCTATCAAATTTGAATCCATCATACATTGTATTGTATGGTGCTGGACACAAAGATGGGCCATGTGGTTCATCATAAGAAACAGTTAAAAAGAAATCTTGATCTTTAAATTCATTCAAAAATCTGATTGCTTTATCTGAACATCTGTGAGCATATGTAAAATTCTCAGAAAACCCTTCTTCATATGCTGTTTCTGGATTTCTAGATTTTACCCTTTCTTCTTTTGGTAACTCTTCCAAATAGCATTTCATATCATACCAATAATCTTGATTCCATCCTTCTGGACAAACTCCCAAGCCAAAATAATCCCCACCATCTAAATGCCATTTACCAATATAACCACATTCAATACCATTATCTGTTAGTCTCTGACCAATCGTCTTTACATTAGCACCCATTGCAATACTGTTAGATACCATACCATTGGTATGTGGAAATGTTCCAGTAAAAATCGCACTTCTAGCTGGTCCACATACTGGTTGACACGAATATGCATTTTCATATCTTATACCTTCATATGCCAGCTTATCCAAATGTGGAGTTTTCATATCTAAATTACCATAACAACCTAACATATCTTTTCTTGTTGTGTCAGTCATCAAAAAAACTACTTGTCTTTTCAAACTTATTTCTCCTTTCATATTTAACAATATATATTTTTCTTTTTTTCAATTTTATTATACTTAGAGCACATAGATAATCCTATATCAGAAAATGTTTTCAATATGGACAATTCTGCTTTTCTATGTTATGGTATTCAAAGAAAAGGAGGGGATGACAATGATTAATATTTCCGGACACTTAAGAAATCAACGAAGAATTATTGGATATAATGATGATACTACTCAATTAATGGTGAATTGTTGTGGTGAACAAATTCTTAAAACTAAAGATTACCATCAAGATCGCTCCAATGGAAGGCTAGACTATCAAATTATATATGTACACAAAGGATCAGGGCATTATTTGTTAGATAATGAGTGGAAGTTATTATCTAGTGGTAATATCATCCTATTTAAACCACTGGAACCCCAAGTATATTCTTACTATGCTAACGAGCAGCCAGAAATATATTGGATTCATTTTACTGGAAAAGAATGTGAAACTCTTATTAATAAATTCGAAATAAAAAATTGTTATATAGGAGAAAATTTAATATTAAAACAATTATTCCAATCGATTATTACAGAGCTTCAGCTTAAAAAAAAACGTTATGAAGATATCGTAGTAAGTAATTTATATCTTATGCTTGCTATGATTTCTAGATTGTCCCAAGCCGACCTTCTATCTACCGAAAACGATTTTTCAATAGATAGACTTGTAATTCAACTTAATCAAAAATATATGGAACCATGGACTATTTCATCAATGTCTGACTATTGTAAATTGAGTGAAGGCTATTTTTCACATAAATTCAAAAAACAAATGGGCATTTCTCCGATGAGTTATTTAAATGAACTTCGAATAGAAAAATCGAAGGAACTTCTTGAAGAAGGAACTATGAATATTTCAACTATATCCTCTGTCGTAGGATTTCAAGATTCGCTTTATTTCAGTAAGGTTTTTAAAAAATCAACAGGAATGTCACCAAGCAAATTTAAAAAATATTTATTAGAATCACGTACACCTGAATGGTATTCTGTTACATGATTACTTAAAAAAGCAGAATTATACATATAAGAGTCATTAAAAGCTATAGCCTAAAAATTGTACATTGTTATACTCATAAGTATGTTTTAATTAATTAAAATAGAAAGTGAGGTAGCAAAATGGTATATATTATTATTATTTGTGTATGTATGTTGTCATCAATCATTGGTTCGATATGTGGAATTGGTGGAGGGGTTATAATAAAGCCAGTACTAGATGCAGTTGGAATTATGTCTGTGAAAGCAGTTTCCTTTTTATCAGGTTGTACAGTTTTATCTATGTCAATAGTTTCATTAAGTAAAAATATTAAAATCAAGAATGAATTTGTATTTAATAAATTACTCGCTACTGTCTTAGCATTGGGTAGTGTTATTGGCGGGCTAATCGGTAATTCATTATTTCAAGATATCTTGAAAATATTTCCGGACAGCAATAAAATTGGGGCAATCCAGGCAATCATTTTATTAATCATTACATTAGGAACACTAATATATACAATTCATAAATACAAGATTCACACCCTTAATATTAAAAGTAAACTAATAATATTCCTTATTGGTCTAATCTTGGGTATTATGTCTTCTTTCCTTGGGATTGGAGGGGGTCCGATTAATTTGGTAGTACTATTCTATTTCTTTTCAATGAGTACTCGTGAAGCCACTATGTATTCAATATATGTAATTATGTTTTCTCAAATATCGAATCTTGCATCCACAATAATAACTTGGAATATTCCCTACTTTGATATCACTATTTTATTACTAATGATATTCTGTGGAATATTAGGTGGAGTTATTGGTAATTTATTGAACAAAAGAATGAATAATGAAAAGGTAGACAAATTATTTATTGTTGTGATGCTGTTAATCATATGTATTAATATTTATAATATTTTCAAATATATTTAAATCAGGACCTCCAGTCAAATGGAGCGGTCCTGATTATTTTATTATTTATAATAACTACAGGGTTGATCTGTGTATCATGGATGCTTCTAGTAATAATCAGAAATAAAAAAACTCCGTTTTAAAATTATAGGCATAGAACAAACCACCCGTTTAACAGGTGGTCTTGATTACTTATTTCTATATTAAAAAGTATTACTTTTATTCAAATCTTAAATAAAATGTAAAGTTTATCTCTTTTTCGTTTAGTCTATATTTATTATCTAGTTCTGGCCCACAGCTATTTGAACCTATTCCACTTTGCTTATAATCAACTATCAAGTAAGTTGCATCATCTTCAATTAACTCATAATTATGATTTTTATTTGTTAACTCTTCAGTTGAAAAATGGGATGCATTAAAACTAAAATCATCAATAGATACAACATAAATACTTGAGTCTTTATTATAAATTTTAACTTCCTTACATAGGCTTCTACTTCCATTTTCTTGAGGACGAATATAATCTTCATGCATTTTTGAAACACTTGTATTAAATCTTCCTAAATAGCTAGCATAATGCTTATCTTGATAATTTTCATAAGGCCCTAATCCAAAATAACTTATGCTTTCATAAGATTTATCCAATTTTATTTCGACTCCAAACCTAGGCAAAAAAGGTAAATTAACGTTCTTAATTGCATTAATTTCACACTTTATTAATCCATTTGGTAGTATAAACCATTTAACTATAATATCTAATATCTTTTCACGGTATATAGGTATTAGGCTTAAATGACTTGTAATTATTATACAATTTGTCATCTTTTCTATTGTTGTTTTATATACTCTTGTTTCTACCCTATCAAAACCAGCTTCCATCCACTCAATCTTTATTTTCCTATCATTGTCAGTGGGAGCACGCCATATTTTAAAATTCATATAATCTTTAATGAATTTGAAATTTTGATTTTCTATTGATTTGAATAATGCAGTGCTTTTATCATAAACATAATTAAAATTTCCATTAGTTATCTTTATTTCTTTTGATGTCTCATTTATTATAAACTCTTCTTCATCACTATTTACTTTTATAATAGTTTTAAATGAGTTAAGACTTTTTATATTGTTAGACCATATTACTTGGTCATGTCCTAATACCAAGTCTTCTTTATATAATAGGAAATCTAATTTTACAATGTATTCAAATAATATAGTTACAATTGTATTTGGTATTTCTGGTAAATCTAAACTATACCACTTTTCTTCTCTTGCCTTCAAAGTATTAAGTAACAATTCTTTTTCAGCAATAATATTACCATCTGAAAAAAGCTTGTACTTAACTTTCAAAAAATTACCTACATCTTTGAAATCCATCATGTTTTTTAACTTAACTTTTTTATTGATTTTATCTAAATCTACTACTCTTATAGGCCTATTAATATTTTGATATTCTAAAAGACCTGTATGAGGAATACGATCTGGATATACTAACCCATCAACGCAGAAATTTCCATCATGAGTACTTTCTCCGAAATCTCCACCATACCCATGAATTACCTTTCCTTCTTTATTTTTTCCTATGTATACGGCATGATCACACCATTCCCAAACATAAGCTCCTGCAAATTCGGGGTGCTCTTGGATTAATTCATCATACTCGTTTAAGCCCCCAGGACCATTCCCCATTGCATGTGCATATTCACATAATATTAATGGTTTATCTATTCCCTTATTAAAATAATCCTTTATTTCATCAATACTAGGATACATACGGCTAATAACATCTATATTGCTAAAATCATTCTCTCTATTTTTATCTGCATAATATGCTCCTTCATAGTGTAATAGCCTAGTATTATCTAGTTCCTTAGCCCTTATTAAACCATTCTCAAAATTGCACCCAAATCCTGATTCATTCCCAACTGACCACATGAAAATACACGATCTATTCCTATAGGGAATAATAGAAGCTTCAATCCTATCTTTAATAACATTTTCATAAATAGGATCATTTGCTATCATATTATAGTTTTCAAGGTATCCTCGTCCATATAATTCAACAACTCCATGTGTTTCAATATCGGCTTCATTGATAACAAGAAATCCATATTCATCACACATCTCATAAAAAATAGGAGATTTTGGATAGTGGGCTGTCCTAATTGAATTAAAGTTATGCCATTTCATTAGTATTAAATCCAAAATTAAATCTTCCTTTGTCATTACATACCCTTTTAAAGGATGACTATCATGATGATTCACCCCCCTCAACTTAATGCTTACACCATTTAGCTTTATAATCTTATCTTCAATAGAAATTACTCTCATCCCAACTTTTTCTTTAATAACTTCATAATCTGTCTTAATTAATAAAGTATATAAATTAGGAGTTTCAGGATTCCAAAGTTCAACTTCTTCTATTTTTAGAGTAATATCATCATCTATCATGGATCCAGATAGAATAATTTCATTTTTAGGATTTAATAGAAAATAACTAATTTCAGGATTCTCTACCTTATCTATAATTTCAAATGATAAAAATCCTATTTGTTTTTCTAGATCAATATCTGTAGTTATTTTATAATCTATAATCCTTGATTTAGAACGTTCTAAAATATATACATCTCTAAAAATACCAGACATTCTAAATTTATCTTGATCTTCAAAATAAGTTCCATCACACCACTTTAAAACAAGTACTGCTATTTTATTTTTTCCTTCTAATATTTCTTCTGTTATATCAAACTCTGAAATACTATGAGAGACTTGGCTATATCCAATAAACTTACCATTTAACCATACATAAAAGCATGAATCTACTCCTTCAAAATTCAGATGATAATCCTTGTCTTTTGAAAAGTCATCTATTTCAAAATCCCTTGTATACAGCCCACAAGGATTATTCATTGGTACAAATGGTGGGTTAAATCCGATTGGATATTTAACGTTTGTATATTGATGAGTATCATACCCATCCATTTGCCAGACAGAAGGAACGCTTATTAAATCAACATTATTATTAGTTAATTCAATATTAATATCGAAAGGCTCCAAATTATCGAAAATTTTAAATTCCCATATTCCATTTAATGATTTAAATCTCTTTTGCTCTTCTCTATTTATATTTTTAAGTGATTCATTAATGCTTTCAAATGGAACATAATAACTTCTTCTAGGCATCATATTTACATGCAAAAAAGAAATATTTTCATGATACGAATTTAACAACACTTTTATTCCCCCTTCTTTAAAATAGATACATTATAATAATGAATCATAAACATATTTTTCGCTTCTAGAAAGCGTTTACTTAAGTATATTTATATTATAATTAATAATTGTTTACTTTAATATAGAATTATAGTGCTAAAACATGTTATAATGTTTCCAAAAAAATATTAGGAGGATGAAATGCAGATTTTATGGAAAAAATATAAAAATAATAATTTTGAAGCAAACTTAGATGAATGTGGAATTGAACAAAGTACACCCGGAATTGGTTATAATTATGAAGTAGTAAAAAATGCTGTTATACATTACATTTCAAAAGGTAGTGGAGTTTTTAAAATTAATAATAAAATATATACACTAAAGAAGGGAGATGGGTTCATTCTATTAAAAGGAATGCATGTAGAATATATACCTTCTATTGATGATCCATGGAAATATTATTGGGTAGGATTTAGTGGACAAAATATAAATGAATATCTTAAAAGAACTTCAATCATAGACACCTGCATTATTAACTTTAATAAAAAATCAAAAATTCCTAATACAATAATTGATATGTGCAATATTTCAAAGAAATATAATCAAACTTCTTCTGATGATATATTATTATTAAGTAAATTACATTTACTTTTATATTATATTTCATCCGAATTTCCTAAATCTTTTAAATACTCTAATAATCTAACTCATACTTATATTCAAGAATCTATTGACTTTATAAATAATAATTATATGAAAGCAATAACAGTACAAGAAGTAGCTAATCATGTAAGTCTAAGCAGAAGTTATTTATACAAGATGTTTATTAAACATCTTGGTCAATCTACTCAAAGTTATTTGATTAATATTAGGATGTATAAGTCTTCACTATTACTAAAAGAGACTAGTTTACCCATATCAGAAGTTGCAAATAAAGTTGGTTATAGTGATCCATTATTATTTTCTAAGGCTTTTTCTAAACATTTTTCTATGTCTGCTTCAAATTATAGAAAAACTCATCAAAAAAATAAAGAATATTAAGTTGTATTTTAATTTAGAATCTTTTCAATTACTATGACATCATAATTTACTATTTTTATTTTTTGTAATTTAGGATATCTCAATTTAATATCGCACTATTAAATTTTCTTAATTAGTTTTCAGTACATAAACAATTATTTAAAATTTCATTAAAGCTTCACTAGATTTATAGAAAGAGTTACAACCATATGCAGCTCTTTCTTTATTAAAATTTGATTACTTTCATACTTATATTCTTTTAGTATTTATTGAACTATTTGAAGTTTCGCTAAATAAATGATTAAAAGAATCCTATCATATATAGCTGTATTAACGGAATACTTTATTATTAATGGAGTTTATATTCTTAAATAAAGAAAAGGAAATAGTTAATTGAAATTTCTCAATTAACTACTTCTTTTTAAACTTATATCCTAAACTCTTATGACTCTAGTTATATCATAATTGTTTCCATAAGTCTTACTTGTAGAATCCTTTTTAACTGTTTGAACAGACGTCAATTCGGATGTTAATGTACCTTATTGTTAAGATTTGTATATCATTAATTATTTAAAATGAAAGTTTAATTTGCGAGAAATTTTTCCTTCCATGTTTTATTAATTATATATTTATTATTCACTATCAATCACTAATTATATATTATCAATTGCTACAATATACTTCCCATCATAGGATAATCATCTTCTCCATTTCCACCATTTATGGCTTTTATACCAGAATGCAAGAATGTTGATCTAATTACTGAATAGTTCCCATATCTTTCTCTAATAGAATCTATGGTTTTATCTAAAGCGCGTTGTTTTTCTAATCTTTCATTATCAAATAGAGAACTTTGGAAAAATTCATTACTACAAAGATTCGTAACTCTTACGCCTAACTGTCTTATTGGTTCTCCTCTCCAGGATTCATTAAATGCTTTTACAATTTCTTTATATATTTCCTCTGTACAATCTGTATAATTTGATAATGTCCTTTGATGTATATATCTTTCAAAATTAAATCCTTTTATAGATATTGAAATTACCTTACATAAACTCTTATTGTTTCTTAATCTTATACAAACTGATTCTGTAAGTGATAAAATTATTTTTAAGGCTTCTTCTTTTGAAGTTACGTCCCAAGCTATAGTAGTAGAATTTCCTATTCCTTTGACATTTATATAATTATATTTTCTAACTGACGATTCTTCTATTCCGTTTGCATAGTTATAAATAACCTTACCATGGCTTTTAAAAATGCTTTCCAGAATCCCTATATCAAAATTTGCAAGTTCACCTATAGTATTTATATTTAACTTATCCAACTTGCTTTTTGTAGCTCTTCCAACCATGAATAAGTCATCTACAGGTAGAGGCCACATTTTATCTTTAATTTCTTCTTTAAATAATGTATGAATAGCATTTTTAGGATCAAAGTCACTTGCCATTTTTGCAAGTAATTTATTAGTACTTATTCCTACATTAACATTAAAACCAAGTTCACTTCTTATTTTATTTTGTATTTCAATTGCTTTTTCAATATAATTTTCTTTAAAATGACTCATATCCATAAATACTTCATCTACAGAGTATCTTTGAATTTTAGGTGAATATTCACAAAGCAAATTATACATAGCATTACTACAATCCATAAATAATCTATAATTAGGTTTAAATATTTTTAAATCAGGACATTTCTTTAATGCATCTACAACTGGCTCACCTGTTTTTATCTTATACTTTTTCGCAGGAATGGACTTAGCTAATACAATTCCATGCCTTTCATCAGTATTTCCACCTACTATTGATGGAATTTCTCTAATATCTTTTGTAGTTTCCCCTAGTTGTAACATCCTTACTGCTGTCCAAGAAAGATAAGCTGAATTAACATCGATATGAAAAACTATTCTTTCTTCCACAAAAGCACACTACCTTTCTAATACTTAAATAAAATCCACTTATAATTAGTTGCATCATATTTAATTTCAAATATTTTTTCTATACCATTTATACAGCTACTACATACAAACTTTTCCATTACCTTGCCTGATAGTTTTTCTTTCTCTCTCTTTAAAACCTTTTCTATCTTTATGACTTTACTTTCTTCTTCAAGTACTTTGAATCTAATGGGATTAATGGATCCATCTTCATTAAACCATGCTATCATTTGTATTGGTTTAGCTATAACCTTCAAGGATATCCCTCCTCTGGAAATTCTTAAATTAATTATATCGAACATATGTTCTTTTGTAAAGATAAATATATTATATGTTTTTATTGTATAAATTACTCATAATCTTATTAAAATACTAATTTAACTTATTGAGTATAGTACTTATTAGAATTTATAGAATTTTAATAATATATAATATGTATATACTATTTATATTACTTTTATATTTGTTAATATGATTTATTAATAAAATTACTTTGAAAATTTACATAATAGAAAAGTAGCTAACTATAAAATTATAATTAGCTACTTTGTATAAAACTTTATTTATATATTTTTTATTATTTTGGCAATTTTATAATTGCTTCCATAAAGTAGGAACTGTTCCTGGTAACCATCCCATATGTGATGTGTGAGCAAATATACACTCATAAGTTTTTCCTTGATAAGTTACCTTATCTCCTAATTTGTAACTAACTCCTGATTGCCATTCTTGTACTGATGGTACTTCAACTTCTTTAACTTCTACTACGCAGTTTGCTGAAGTTACAGATACACCAGCTGCATCTTTTACTGTTACTGAGTAAGTATAAGTTCCATAAGCCTTATTCGTAAAATCCTTTTTAACTGTTTGAACAGATGTTAATCCTGATGTTAATGCACCTGTTGCTATAGATTTGCCATTTTCAAATAGCTCATATGATGTTGCAGTATTATAAGTTGGCACATTAATAGTTAATGAGTAGCTTTTATTAGCAACTGCTGATGATTTAACTGATGCCGCTTTTAGTGATGGTTTTTCTGGAACTACTTCAGATAATGAATCAAAAAATGGTCTATAGCTCTTAACAAATTCTTTATTGTTTACGTTATCCCAATTTATTGACCAAGCCATTATTCCTCTAAGATTTGGATATTTCTCTCCTATCATTTTATAAGAACCACCATAGGATTGTCCTTTTATTAAATAATTTAAAGCTTTAAGCATTTCTGTTGGTGGAATATAACCTGAATTTGGATTTAATGTTCCTTTTTGTGAAGCTGGAACACCAATTACTACTTGCTCTTGCTTTAATGGAGCAAAGAAGCTATTTTTTGATGCTCTTGTTTGGAATCCTTGTAATAGCATTTCTACCATAGCAACTTGAAAATCTGCTGTTCCTTGATTATAGGTAATTCCATCAAGGGCCATATTTCCTCCACAGTTATAGTGTTGAACTTGTAAATAATCAAGTTCATTTCTTACTGCATCTATAAGTGGAAGATATGCCCCCCAATTAGTTGCATAACCAGTATTACCACCTTGAACATATGATAATTCTGGAGCCATACTTATAATGAAATTGTCTCCATATTTTTTTACTAAGTCCTTGATAATCTTAATGAAGTTAACTATTTGAGGCGTAGTAGGATTTTTAAGATCTGTATCTCCAGGTTGAAGTATCATTCCACTTCCACCTTCAAGATCAATATCTATTCCATCAAATCCATACTTGTCTATTAAACCTGTAAGTGATGTCATAAATTTTTCTCTTGCTGCATCTGTTGGAACTTGAATTGTACCTTCTGCACCACCTAAAGATAAAACTACTTTCTTACCTTTACTTTGTACATAATCGATATCGGCTATGAATTCCTTTTCATCATAAACTGGATGTAGCTCTACAACTGCTCTATCTGTATATGTCTCTCCAAATGAAACATTTATTATATCCCATGCTGGATCTACATCTCTTATTTTAACAATCCCAGCTCCGTTATCAAAATTATGCCAATATCCAACAAGTAATCTTCCATTACCAGCTATATTGGTATCAGCTTTAAATTTTGAACTTGGCGTAATAGTCATTATTATTAGTGTAGCAATAAACAGTGATAAGATTTTCTTGAAATTTTTATACATATTATCCCTTCCCCTTATACATACCTTTTAAAATTATTTATCTTCTGTCTATCACGATTAATATTTATCTTTTAGATATATATCTTAAGATTCTATAAATATCACCTCCAAAATAAATAAAATAACTAAGCGCCCTTAATTACATTTTACATTATTTTGATATCATGTAAATATAATACACAATATATTTTTTAGTATATATTATAAAAAATAATTAACTAGCCCCAAGCAAGTAGGCTAGTTCATTTTAATTATCTATATGTTAAATTTTTGAACAATTTCATTTAATTTTTGAGCAAGTTCTGCTTGATTTTGTGCTGTTTGTGCGACTTGCTCAATTGCCTTTGTAGTTTCTCTCATGCTTTCTCTAATATCTTCTGCCTTTTCGCTAGATTCTTGTGAAGATGCAGCCATGTTTTGTACAGCATCACTAACTTGTCCAACTGTAGCTGTTATTTCTTCAGACATAGCAGCAATTTCATCAGACATTTGGCTTACAAATTCAGAATCGTCATGATACTTATTACCTGTTTCACCATATGCATCTAATTGTAAATTTACATTAGTGTTAACAAACTCTAGTATATCATTTCCTGCTTCAATGCTACTTTTAAATGCATGTTGTACTTTTAAAATAGTTTCTTTAATATTTTTCACTGATTCAGCTGACTGTTCAGCTAATTTTCTTACTTCATCTGCAACAACTGCAAAACCTTTTCCTTGTTCCCCTGCTCTTGCTGCTTCAATAGCTGCATTTAATGCAAGTAAATTAGTTTGCTCAGCTATACTTCCTATAGTATCTGCCATAACTTTTATACTTTCTACAACTTTACCATCTTCAATTGCTTTTTCCATCTTTTCTTTCTTTTGAGTATATACTTCTCTTGTTTCTTCAATTGCTTTTTTACTACTATCTTTAACTTCTATAGCCCTTTTCTTTGCAGCATTTGATATATTGCTTCCATCCATAGATTTAGCAGATAATATATTTATACTTGCATCAACTTCTTCAATTGATGCACTTATTTCTTCTGTTACAGCTCCAGACTCCTGTATTCCAGAAGCAATAGTATCAACAGCTTCATCAATTATAACAATTTTAGAAAATAGTTCTTCTACTGTTGCTGAAAGTTCTTCTGACGAAGCTCCTATATTTTCAGAATCCTCAATAATTAATTTTACTAAGTTACTTACATTTTCCTGTGCTTTATTTAATGCATTTGCAGTTTCTCCAAATTCATCTTTACTTTTAAAGTCAATTGAATGGCTAAAATCATAAGAAGATAGTCTAATTGCAAAATCTTTTATTCTTATAAGTGGATTGGTTATTTGCTTACTTAAAATAAAAGCTAAAATTATAGCTATTAATAGTGAACCTGCTAGTAAAAATATATTAATAACTATACTATTTACTAAATCTTGTTTTACTATAGCTTCTCTAGCATCTATTATTTCATCAATATCATCTATGTAATTTCCTGTTCCTATTACCCAATTAAATGGCTTATAAAGCTTACTATAGCTTCTTTTAGGAGATGCATCACTTTCTCCCGCTTTAGGAAACCAATATTCAGTATATCCTCCCTCTTCTTTTTTACCATTTTCAATTATATCTTTTATCATATAATTTCCTTTAGCATCTTTATCATTAAGTCTATTTTTCCCTTCAGTATCAGTTCCTAAATATACAACATTTACTCCTTCTACAGTATCTGCCCAGAAATAACCCTCTTCACCAAATTTTAAATTTCTTAGTAACTCTGCACTTTGTTTTTTAGCTTCATCAACTGTAAGTACTCCAGTTTTAGTTTTTTCATTAAGTCCATCTATCATGGAAATAGCAATTTCTACTTGCTCCTTTATTCTTTGATCATAATCTTCATTTAAACTTTCTTTTTGAATAGATAATAATTTGCTATTACTTTGGATGTTTTTAAAAGTCATAGTAGCAGTTATGATTAAAGCTGTTACTAGAGATATAAACATCGTAACAATAATTAGTTTGTACTTAACTTTATTCATGAATAGTCCTCCTTATTATAAATCTTTAGTATATAATCCCATTTAAAACACACATTAAAATTTCAAAAATTATCCTGTATTATGTTTAATGCTATTTTAAATAGAATTAAAGAAACATCATTTCATTTTGATATTGTATATACCTTAATGATATTATTCTATATGTTTCAGACGTTTTTGATTTTCTCATATATAAATATTCGTATGTTATAGATGAAACTGTACTATAAAATGTATTGTACTTATATATTTTTATTAATATAATAAAACTTAAATTTATAATTCTAAATTCCTTAAAATATAACTGTAGTTTTCTATATAAATATTAAAATAACTATGCAAAAATAATGAAGTGATTATTTTTGCATAGTTATTTTAATTAGTATAATTAATTTAGTTTTTTCTTCTTAAAAACTGTATTCCTGAAATAAAACCATAAACCATAAATATAGATGCTATTAGCTTTGCAAAAAAGCTAAACTTATCATCACCATTTGAAACTAGAGATGAGATACTTATTCCTGTTAAAAATGTAAAAATAGATATGAACATTAGTTTTTTATCTTCCATATCATGTTGCATAACTCTACATATAAGATATATTAATAATATTATAAAAAAAATTAAAGATATTAAAATATTACTCACCCCCATTTATTAAATATGTTATTTATAATATAAGTTTTTTTATATTGAAAGCTTATATAACTTATATCTTTAAAGTAGTTTCATCAATCCATTTATATTTAGGCTTAATTTCTCTTATATCATCAACTAATTTAAATAGAGCAACATCTTTTTCTTTACATTCTAACATTACATCTATATCTTTATCAAATATTTTCAAAATTTCCATAAATTCTATAAAATCATATGGATTTATAAAGTCTGAATGTTTCTTATCAACTTTATCAATTAAAGTCGTATCTTTAGGCGATGAAAAATGCATCTTAGGTGGCAAGCTTTCATTATCCCAAGTTCTTAATATATCACCTAAAATATTTACAATGTCATCTCCTTCATTATTACAATTATGATGATGAATATCTAAAACCATAGGTATATTTAATATTTTGCATAACTTTAAGGTTTCTTTAGCTGTATATGTTTTATCATCATTTTCTATAATTAATTTGTCTCTTAGATTTTTAGGAAATTCATTAAAGTTATTAATAAATCTATCTATTGCTGCTTCTTTTCCTCCAGTTGCTCCACCTACATGAATTACCATTTTACCTTGCTTATAATTCATGTCTTCAAACCACTCTACTTGTCTCATTAAGTTTATTAATGTATTTTGAACAACTTTAGTATTACTGCTATTTATAACATTAAATTCATCTGGATGAGTATCGACTCTCATATTAGAATCCTTTATCAGCTTCCCAACATATTCAAAATCTTTTTTTAATATTTCTCTATGTCCCCAATATCCAACTTCAGGATGAGTTACTAAAGGAATTAATGCTGATGTTATTCTATAAAAATGTATATTATTTTTTATGTTATATTTTAATAATTCTTGTAATGCATTTAAATTTGATAAAGCCACAGTTTTTAACTTTTCTAATCTCTTTTCTTCTGATGTAATTTTATTATAATTTGCAAAAGTAACAGTACTAGAGCTTGTTACCTTTTTGCCTAATATGTTTGAAATAGCAACATATCCAAGTCTTACTATCATAAGTATTCTCCTATCTAAGCATTATTTAAGAGTAGTATTCCCTGATAAAAAAATTACATTTATAAATTTAAAATATGCAAAATTCTATTCTCACTCGAACTATTATATTTAATTCTCTATTAGCTAATCTTTATTGAGATATAGATATTATTGTACCAGTTAAATAAACTATAGCTAATATAGTTACACATATACCTAATATAAATTGCTCCTTAAATGATACTCTAGAGTATTTTTTATATTTAAATTTCCCATTTATAGTAATAGAAATTCCTGAAAATAAAAGTATAATTTGAGGTATTATATTGAATATATCATTGTTAATTGTTGTTAATAGAAATAATATTAATACTATGATAATAAAAATAGTATTTAAAACATTATATATTTTTTCACTCATACATTATCCTTTATATTTTTGTAATATTACCTTATACCTTATTTTACCATGTTAGTATTTGGTATATAAAGGATTATCTTTATATAAAAATTTTGTTTTAATATAAAAATACACTAAGAAGTAAACTTAGTGCATTTAATTAATTAATATAAAATTAGATTTAATTTAAATATTATTTATTTCTTTCATAAGGATATTAACACTTTCAATATCAAAACCTTCTTTATAATTTTGTTTACTTGCCCATAAGGCTACATTTTCATAATCAGGATGGTTTTTGTCATTAATTACTTCTAAAAATTCCATATATTCTTCTATTCCTCCGATATCTTCAGGTGGACAATTTCCTTCTGCTTCAATGCATTTAGGATAATCATTTATATAATCTTCAATTATTTCTTCTACAATAATATCATGTTTCCAGTAATCGCCAAAATCGTATACATATTCAATTTTTTTACTTTTAGTTAAATAATAATCTACATTAACTTCACTACTAAGTTTAGGTTTAATTTTAAGCATATTCTTTATAAATCCATGAGGATCATTTTTTTCATTTAACTTTAATTTAGAATAAAGTTCATATTCAGATATTGCTTCTTTATCACAAGTAACTCTTAAATTTTCTTCTTTAATATTAAAATCATATAAATAACTATTTCTCCATCCCATGGAAATCTGAATTATATTATGTAATTTTTCAAAACTAATATTAGAAGGAACTATAACTCTTCTATATATCAATGGTTCACTATCTCTTAATTCTATTTTTATCTTATATGCTCTCATAATCTATATCCTTTTCCTATATTTTAAAAGTATCTTGGTATTTGAATCATTTATTCCTATAATACTTATTATATTAATATTTTGAGTAATTAATAGTTGATTATATTTCCAATTACATAAGTGAACATTATTGATTTTAACTTCAAATCAAATTAATAATTTCCTTAGTCTAATAATAAATGCCCAAGGGGTATATCCCCTTGGGCACTTAATTATATTGCTAAAAGCATTGCTTTTGTTTCATCATCACAAAAAGCCGCATTAACACTATTTATATAAATTTCTTTGTATTCATCTAGATTTACTTTAAATGTTTCAATTAATTTGCTTGTTTCTTCATTTAAATTTATATTAGAAACTGTTCTATTATCCGTACTAAGGTTAACTTTAATATTATCTTTATGATATTTATATATAGGATGATCCTCATATGAATTTACAGCTTTTGTATCTACATTACTTTTGGGGCACATTTCTAATGTTATTCCATTTTCTTTTACTAGATTATATGCTTCTTCATCATTATATATAAATACTCCATGTCCTATTCTTTCCGCTCCTAAAAGATTTATGGAATCTCTTACATTTTTACCGAATCCAGTTTCTCCTGCATGGATTGTAATTCTAAATCCCTTTTCCTTTGCAATTTTCATTGCTTCTATATATTCATAAGCAAAATCTTCTTTTTCAGATGATGCTAAATCTATTGCTACAACACCTTTTCCAAGGTATTTTTCTCCTGCTCTTATAGATTCATATACATGATTTAAATCTAATCCTCTAATACAAGAAATTATTACATTACCTTTTATATCATACTTATTTTCAGCATCTTTTATGCCGTCTATAACACTTTCTATAATTTCTTCTAAAGCTAGTCCTTTTTTTGTATGAAATATTGGTGCAAATCTAACTTCTATATATTTAACATTTTCTTTTGCAGCATCTTCTAACAACTCATAAGATGCCCTTCTTAAATTTTCTTTTGTTTGCAGAACTTCATTAGGTAAATCAAACCTCTTTAAATATTCATCTAAAGAATCACAATCCTCTGCAATAGTTAATAAATTTTTAACGTAATCATAGTCATAACTGTCTAATAGAATATTTTCTTTTTTAGCAAGCTCTATAACCGTTTCAACTCTTAAGCTACCATCTAAATGACAGTGAAGCTCTATTTTAGGTAAGTTATTAATATCCATAAAATTAGTCCTCCTTAAAATTCTTATATATGTAAAAAATAATCTTCTCAATATACAAACAAACTACTTTAGTTTTAGATTAAATCAACAATATATTATTAATTTAAATATATTTAGATATAAAAAAATTCTTAATTACGAAGAAATCACAAATAAAATGATTTCTTCGTAATCAAGAATTTTTGGCTCTTGGTAGAAACCCCTAAACCATATTATTAGGGTTATACGAAGGTATTTAATGTATCTTTATTTAAATTAATATTTATTTTAGCATATATACATGAATAGTCAACATAAAATTTTGATGTGTTATATCATAATATTGATATTGCTTATATTTAGTTAATAAATAAAAAAGAGCAGCCGCACAATTGAAAATACAAAATTTCACATTCTTCATTTTGCATTAGCTTGCTTTATGCGGCAGCCCCTTAATTAAGTAATTACTATTCTATATTTCCTCTATAAAGAATTCTTTCTGGAATGTTTATTTTAAAACTCTTTTCATGCATTTTAATTATTTTTTCTTCTTTATCATCAACTAAAGAAATTACTTCACCAGTTTCTCCTGCTCTTCCAACTCTACCTGCTCTATGTAGATAGTCTTTAGAATCTTCTGGGATATCAAAATTAACAACATGAGTTATTCCTTTTATATCTAAACCTCTAGCTGCTATATCAGAAGCAATTAAAACATTAATTTTACCTTTTCTAAAGTTCTCTAAAGCTCTTTTTCTATCTTCCATCTTTCCATTTCCACCAATAGCTGCTACTTTAACATTATTAAATGTCAAATATTCAACAGCAGTGTTAGTTGTATAGCTATCATTATTAAATACTAAAACCTTTGGAGATTTTAAGGCATTTAAAAGTTTTCTTAAAGTTTCAACTTTCTTTCTACTATCAGTCTTTATGTAATTATGATTAATATTCTCATTAACTTTGTTATTCTTAACTGAAACTACTTTTATGTCTTCTGCTAAAGTTTTAGCAATATCTAAAGTTTTACCATTTAATGTAGCTGAAAACATCATAACTTGAGTTAGCTTTGGTGTAACCTTTATTATATCTTTTACAGTTGGAAGATTATTTTTATCTAAAAGCTTATCTACTTCATCAATTACAATAGTTTTTATTGTATGAGCAGTTACTTTCTTTTTTCTTATTAATTCTAGAATTCTTCCTGATGATCCTACTAAAATATGTGGTTTTGCTTTTAAATTATCTATTTGTCTTTTTATATTAGCACTTCCAATTAAAGGTGTAGAGGTAATTTCTAAACCTGATGCCTTTTTTACTTCATTTATAGTATTATTTATTTGAATAGCTAATTCATGAGTTGGTGCTAATATTATACATTGCATTTCTTTTTTGCTTATATCTATGTTTTCAATTATAGGTAAAAGGTATGCTAGGGTTTTTCCTGTACCTGTCTCTGATTGTCCAATTAAATTAACTTTTTCTAGGGCCAATGGAATAATTTTTTCTTGTATTTCAGTGGGTTCATTTATTCCCATAGCATTTAATCCACTAATTATTTTTTCATTTATTTTTAGATTTTCAAAACTCTTTTCCATAACTAGTACCTCTTTCATTAAATTATGTGCCTCTTAACTTTATCAATAGTTTAGAAGATTGTCAAAATATATTACTATTTATAAGTTTAGATTTATACATTTTTATAAGTTTATATAACTCAATATTTTTATTTATTACAACGAAAAAATTCTATATTGTTTAACCAACATAGAATTTTTTATTTACTTATTTACTATTATATTTTCTTACTATTCTAGCAACTTTAGTTAAGTATTCATCGCAACTATTATCCTCATCCAATATTTTCATAACTTCTGAATAACTATATTTTCTTAAATCTCTTGATCCTTCTTTTCCAAACTCTGGAGGACACAACTCTTCTATAACATCCTTAACAGATCCTAAACTTATATAACGTTTTAATATTAAATTTTTAATATTATCCTCTTCTTTATTTATTAAACTTTGATTTTTAAAATAATCTAATACAACATTAATTTCCTCAATATCTTTTGTAATTTCTATCTTTTTCTCATTAAATTTTACTATTTCTATATCTACCCTTTCTTTTTCCTTAATATTCTTCTTTAATAAATTATTGAACTTGGTATCTACATTGATCATTTTTATCTCTCCCATTCATATTATTACTATATGATATTCATTTAAGCCTATATGATATTCATTTAAGCCTATATAATATTCATTATATATAAACTTTTTAAAAACTTTAGTATATATTTCAAATAAAAGGCAAATCAAATTACAAATAATTCACTATATACCTATTTTTAAAATAAAGATATTAAGTCTATGTTGCTTTATTTATAAAATAGACTTCTACTTCATTAACTTTAACATTTTCTGATAGTAATAGTATGCTTGAATACATTTTCTCTATAGTATTTAATTTAATTTATTTTAATCATAATATATGAACACTTCTAACTAAACTCTTCTAAATATATTAAAAATCAAAGTTATCAGGATCAGCACCAGTTCTTAAATTTCTATTCATTCCATCTATTAATTTCATATCTTCATTTGTTAAGTTAAAATCAAATACATCTGCGTTTTCTTTTATTCTTGATTCATGCACTGATTTAGGGAATACTACTATTCCTTTTTGTAATAACCATCTAATAATAACTTGAGCTGCAGATTTGTTATATTTTTCACCTATTTCTATTATTCCTTTATCATCAAGGCAAGCTCCTGAGCCAAGTGGTGACCAAGCTTCAAATACAATCCCTTTTTCTCTACACATTTCTAAAATATCATTGTCTTGCATTTGAGGATTAAACTCCATTTGATTTACTGCTGGAACAATTTCTGTATTATCTAATAAATCTTGAAGATGATGAGTTTTAAAATTTGATACTCCAATAGCTTTTGCTCTGCCACTTTTATAAATTTCTTCCATTACTTTATATGATGAAATATATTCATTTTTAACTGGCCAATGTATTAAGTATAAATCTACATAATCTAAGCCAAGTTTCTTTAAGCTTAATTCAAAAGCTTCCATTACTTTATGATCTCTCATATCTTGATTCCATAGCTTTGTTGTTATAAACAACTCTTCTCTTGGAATTCCACTTTCTCTTATCGCTTCTCCTACAGCTTCTTCATTTTTATATGCTGCTGCAGTATCAATATGCCTATATCCTGCTTTTAATGCATCAAGAACAGCTTCTTTAGTTTCAGGACCACTTTGCCAAACCCCTAATCCAAATTGATAAATTTCAGTGCCAGTATTCATTTTTATCTTGCTATCTATATTCATTTTTGCCCTCCTAGATACTTTATTAATGTATATTTATTATATATCTAATTTGTAAAATTAGAAACTTTTGATAAAAAAGATATAATATTAAATTTACACATAAAAAATTAAATTAAAATTTAATTATATAGGATAGTATTAGTATATAGATATAAAAATATTAATAAAGCTATTCTCATATTTATAACCAGCATATTATGCTAGAGCATTAAAAGATAAAAATAGATAACAATATCTTGATGTATCATTCTTTACAAACTGATTCGACACTTCCTATTAACTTACATTCTTCCACTTGTTAGTCTAGCTGAAAATATCTTTCCCGTTGATAAATTCCCTCTTGCTTTTATTTTTATTTCTATTTTTTCTTTTATAATCTCCTTTGGAATATGGTAAAGGTAATATGATACACCATTCTTTTCTTCATTTTCAATAATTTCTTTTTCTAACAATTTATCTTCTACATAAATGGCAAATGAAGTTTTATCTTGATTTAATTTATTTAAATATAAATATAGCTCATCTTCTAATCCTGCTTCTAATAAAAAGCTAAAATGTCCCTTATCTAGTGCTTCTCTATATCCCATGCTATATTCTAAAGAATAACCTGAAATTGAATTTTTAGTACTTAGTTTATGTTCTATTTCCATTTGCTGCTCGTTAAAATTAATTTTATCTATAGTTATACTTTCTAATAATTCATTATAGCTAAATAATCCTTTGTTTTCATATTCACTTTTAGTCATTTTAGTAAAGTAAATACTATATCTTTCATGGTGAATATCATAAAATGGCTTTAATTTCACAAAATTATTGACATTTCCATTATTAAAATTCAGTTTAAACTCTAAGCTTTGATCTTCTATTTTCGTAATATTTTCCATAAGCTTATTATCTTCACTTATTATCATAGATACATCTATACATTTATAGTGATTCAATTTTAAGTGATCTTCTAATATATCAGTTTCTGGGAAATTTTCTCTACCAAAGGCTCCTGCTAAAACTAATGGTCCATACATAAAGCAAATTTTATTTTTATCTTCTCTTGATGTATAAATGTGCAAATTCATATTTAAATTAATATTTAAAACATCACCTTTTTTCCATAGCTTACTTATAGAAATGTATCCTTCCTCTTTTTTATAATTTATTTCATCATTATTAAGAGAAACTTTAATATCTCCATTTAACCAATAAGGAATTCTTATTTTTATTTCATACATTAAATCATTTGTTTCTTCTATTATAATCTTTGTTTTTTCTTCTTTCGGAAAATCTGTAATTTGCTTTATTTTTACATTTTTATCTTCTAATTCTATGTTAGAAGCAACAAATAAATTTATATATACGTTATTATCATCTACGTAATATATATTCCCTGTATACTTACCTGGGTTTTCCATGCCAGTTCCTGTACAACACCAAAAGGAGTTATCTGGTGAACAATAAACCTTAAAATGGCCTGGTTTTGTTGATACAAAGTATGTTTTCATTCCACTTATTGGATCTTGTGATGCAAGTATATGATTATATAATGCTTTTTCATAATAATCCATATATTTAGTGTCATGATTCCACTTATATAAATATTCTGTAAGTTTTAACATATTGTAAGTGTTACAAGTTTCAGCTGTTGTAACCCCTAAAGTTTCACTTCCTACTTTTCCAAAATGTTCATCTATGCTATTTCCTCCAATAACATATGACCTTTTACTTGTAACTATATTCCAAAAATATTCACTAGCTTTTCTATATTTTTCTTCTTTTGTAATATCATAAAGCTTTGCAATTCCAAGAATTTTAGGTATTTGAGTATTAGCATGTTTACCTTCAAGTTCATCTTTTTCATCTATGAGAGGATATATAATTTCCTTATCTATAAATCTTATTGCTAGTTTTAAGTAATCCTCATTTTTAGTTATTTCATATAACTCTCCCATAACTTCGCACATTCCGCCATGCTCACAATAAAGCATTTTATCAAATTCTTCTTCTGTTAAATTGTCCAATCCTTTTTTTGCCCAATTTGATAACTTTATTAATATATCTAAGGCTTTTTTATTATTTGTTAGCTTATATGAATCTAAAAGACCTGCATAAATTTTATGGATACTATACCACGGAACCCAACTGCCACCTAAATCAAATCTTGTTACATTAAAATTCTTACTAAAAACCTTATCAAAGCAATCTTTCTTAAAACCACTTACATATCCACTCTTTTCTATATCTTGTAAATATCCTAGCTCATCTATTGCATAATCTAACTTTCTTTTAATTTTTTCATCTTCCGTTGCTACATACATATATGATAGTGCTGAAAGATAATGACCAAGTGAATGACCGCTTATTTCTCTTTCTTCCCAACCACCATATCTTTTATTTTTAGGCTCTAATCCAATTGCTTCATAACATGGTGCTAACAATCTATCAACATCTAAATAAAGTAAGTATTCCTTTCCCTTACTTTCTGATTCTTTAAATATTCCATTTAACAACTTTATTTTACTCATATATTAACCTCTCAACTTTTAATAGTTTTTAATATAAAAAATAATATCAATTCTTATACTTTTAGTACTTAAATTGATATTATTTTTTATTTCTTATTTCTAAAATATCTCTACTTTGCCTATTTCATATTTTTACAAGCCTACTATTTTACCAATATTTATTTTTGTTAGGACAATAATTCTTTTTAACAGCAGCTCTAATTTCAACGAAACATCCGCACAATTTACACATTCCATTTATTAATGAATCACATTCTTTGCATATATTTAATCTTCTTTTATACTCTTCTTCGCTAGCCTTAATATAATCATCTATTGCAGAAATATATTCTTTCATATGAACATATTCTTCTTTACTTAAAACTTCATCCATAAGACATCGTCTGCAAAATGTTTTACTCATATTATTCAATAATAAATCTCATAACGCTACATTTTGGAATTGTGAAGTTTAATCCTTTTTCTGTTACTATAAAATTATTAAATTCTTCAACATTAACTACATTTGGATTTTCAAATGTATTGCAAGCTGTCATTTCATTAGTTAATATATTTGCAGTAATATTTGTAGGTTTTTTACCTAATAATTCTGTTTCCACTTTATAATCATCAGTTATGGATAAGTTATTAATAGTAAATATTATTCTGCCATCTTTATCTATTGAAGCTGATTCATGTAAATTAGGTACTAAATTATCTTCTTCTAATCCTATTTCTTTAGTTTCAATATAACTTTCTAAAAGAGTTGCTTCTTGATGATCTTTATACATATTAAAGACGTGATATGTTGGTGTTAATACCATATTTTCGCCTTCTGTTAAAATAACAGATTGTAGTACATTTACAAGTTGAGCTATATTAGCCATTTTTACTCTTTTTGAATTTTTGTTGAAAATATTTAAGTTAATACCAGCAATAAGGGCATCTCTCATTGTATTTTGTTGATATAAAAATCCTGGATTAGTTCCTGGTTCAACATCATACCAACTCCCCCATTCATCTACAATTAAACCAACTCGTTCTTCTTTATCGTATTTATTCATTATATTTATATGATTTTTTATAAACTCATCTATTTTAAGAGTTTTTTTCAATGTTTTATACCAGGTTTCATTATCAAATTCTCTAGCGCTACCTTTATCAGACCATCCTCCAGGGAAAGTATAATAATGCAAACTTAAACCATCCATAAAATTGCCAGCTATTTTCATTACCTCTTCTGTCCAATTATAATTATTGTCATTTGGACCACAAGCTATTTTATATAATTTGTTTCCAGGATAATTTCTACAATAAGTTTGATATCTTCTATACATATTTGCATAGAAATCTGGCGTCATATTTCCACCGCAACCCCAATTTTCATTTCCTACTCCAAAATATTTAACCTTCCAAGCTTCCTCATGTCCATTTTCTTTTCTAATATCAGCCATTGGAGATACACCATTAAAAGTTAGGTATTCTATCCATTCTGACATTTCTTGAACTGTACCACTACCTAAATTTCCATTTATATAGGGTTCACATTCAAGTTGCCTACATAGCTCCATAAATTCATGTGTTCCAAAACTATTGTCTTCAATTGTTCCACCCCAGTGAGTATTTATAAGTTTTTTTCTTTTTTCTTTTGGCCCAATTCCGTCCTTCCAGTGATACTCATCTGCAAAACAACCACCTGGCCATCTTAAAACTGGTATTTTCATTTCTTTTAAAGCTTGTACAACATCTGTTCTCATACCATTTGTATTAGGTATATCAGAGTTTTCTCCAACATATATTCCTTCATAAATGCATCTTCCTAAATGCTCAGAAAAATGTCCATATATCTCCTTATTTATTTTTGAAATCTTTTTGTCAGTATTTATTATATATTTAGCCATTTCCTCACCTTTTGTTACCCTTTCTTGAATCGTATATTTTTATATTTATATTAATCTTAGTTTTTACATTAACTTTAAATTCACCTTGATTTTGAATTGTTTCAACATCAATTCATTATTTATTTAACATCCAATAAATGCTATTCCATTTCAATTCATTTGAGAAATCTCTTATATTAGTATTTTCTCCTATTACAACTGCTTCTAAGCCATACATATCTGCAAGATAACATAATGATTCTGCATCAACTACATATGAAAATGAAGTATGATGAGCTCCACCAGCTAGTATCCAGGCTTCAGCTCCAACTTTTAATGATGGCTCTGGAGTCCATAAAACTCTTGCAACAGGAAGGTTTGGTAAATCTTTTTCTACTTCCTTAGCATTTACTTCATTTATTATTAATCTCATTCTTCCGCCTAAATCTATTAATGAAGCACATACAGCTTTTCCTGATTGGCCACTAAATATAAGTCTAGCTGGATCATTTTTATCTCCAATTGATAAAGGTTTTACATCTATTCTTGGCTTGTTTGCAGCAACCGTTGGACAAACTTCTAGCATATGAGCACCTAATATCATTTCATTTCCTGGCTCAAAATGATAAGTATAGTCTTCCATAAATGATGTTCCAATATTATTTGACATTATCTTCATTAACCTTACTAATCCAGCAGTTTTCCAGTCCCCTTCTCCTCCAAATCCATATCCATCTTCCATAAGTCTTTGTACTGCAAGTCCAGGTAATTGTTCCATTCCATGTAGTACTTGGAAGTTGGTAGTAAACGCTGTATAATCGCCTTTTTCTAGGAATCTTCTTAATGCAACTTCAACCTTAGCTTGATATTTTATAGCATTTCTAACACTGCCTTCTATTTTTCCTTCTTCACAAAAATCATATTTTTCTTCATAAATCTTAATTAATTCTTCTACTTCATTAGAAGTAACCTTTTCTATTTCCTCAACTAAATCACCAATCCCAAAGGCATCACAAGTCCATCCAAGTTTTATTGCAGCTTCAACCTTATCCCCTTCAGTTACAGCAACATTTCTCATATTATCATCAAATCTAGCTATTTTTATATTTTGGCCTTCAACAAATGCAGCAGCAACAGACATCCACTTATTTATATCTTTATGAACTTCTTCATCTTGCCAATGTCCAACTATAACCTTTCTCTTGTTTCCCATTCTCGCATTTATAAATCCAAATTCTCTATCTCCATGTGCAGATTGATTCAAATTCATAAAATCCATATCCATAGTATCCCATGGTATATCTCTGTTAAATTGTGTGTGGAAGTGAAGTTGTGGTTTATTTAAGATTGATAAACCTCTAATCCACATTTTAGCTGGTGAAAATGTATGCATCCATGTAATTATTCCTGCACAATTTTCATCATTATTTGCTGCTAAGCAAACATCATATATTTCCTTAGCATTTCTAACTGTTGGCTTATAAATTATATTGTATTTAATGCTATCAACTTCATTTAATCCTTCTACAATTTTTTGAGAATCTACAGCAACTTGCTTTAATGTTTCTTCGCCATACAAATCTTGACTTCCTGTTACAAACCAAAAACTATATTCTTTAACTCTTAACATATTAACCCCTCCTAAATTCTACTTTAAATTAATTATTTTATGTCCTATAAAATAGCTTAAAAACTTTTTAATTCAATCACTTGTTAATAAATACTTATCCATTTATCTATTGTGTTGACTACTTTTGTCCGTAGTATGCATTTTCACCATGTTTTCTAAAGTAATGCTTATCTTGAAGTTCCTTATTTATTGGAGTTACATGATTATTTAAGTTTTCAGTTATAAGTGCCATTTTAGCAATTTCCTCTAAGACTACTGAATTTGATACTGCTTTACTTGGAGTCTCCCCCCAAGAAAAGGGCCCATGACTTCCAACTATTATTCCTGGAATGCTTAAAACTTCTATATTTCTTGATTCTAAAGTTTCAATTATTACAAATCCTGTATTTCTTTCATATTCAGTTTTTATTTCATTATTTGATAACATTCTAGTGCATGGAACTGATCCATAGAAAGTATCTGCATGAGTTGTTCCATATGAAGGAATATCTCTTTTTGCTTGTGCCCATGATGTTGCAAATGTGGAATGAGTATGAACTATCCCTCCTAAATTAGGAAACCTTTTATAAAGCTCTACATGAGTAATTGTATCTGATGAAGGTCTTAAATTTCCTTCAACTATATTTCCTTCTAAATCTACAACTACCATATCCTCTTCTTTCATTTTTTCATAGCTTACTCCACTTGGTTTTATAACAATTAATCCATTTTCTCTGTCAATTCCACTAACATTTCCCCATGTTAAAACAACTAAATTATTTTTAACTAAAGCTAAATTAGCTTCAAAAACTTCCTTTTTTAATGCTTCTAACATAGTTACCTCCTAAAGTTTTCTCATTTTCTTTAGATCTTTCATCACATCGTTTTCACCCCTGCCGAAGTAATCGTGTAATCTATCATAATGAGCGTAAATTTTTGAATAAATTTCTACATTTTCTGGTATAGGAGTTATTACTTCATCTAGTAATCTTGGAATTACTTTTGCTGCTTCATGTATTGAGTCAAATCCGCCATTTTCTTTCCCAGCTACAACTGCTCCAAACATAGCTGAGCCTAATGCTGGTGTTTGAGTGGATTTAGAAATTCTAATTGGAAGATTTGTTACATCAGCATAAATTTGAACTAACATTCTATTTTTTTGTGGTAATCCCCCACAAGTATATAGCTCATTTATTTCAACACCATATTCATTAAAAGTATCTACTATTTTTTTATGTCCATAAGCTGTTGATTCAATTAAGGCTCTATAAATTTCTTCTGGCTTCGTATTTAAATTTAAGCCTAATATAAATCCAGTTAAATCTGTATCAACTAAAACTGTTCTATTACCATTTAACCAATCTAAAGCTAAAAGACCTGAATCTCCTGGATTTAACTTTTCTGCTTTCATAGTTAAATATTGATGTATATTTAATCCCAGCTTGTCCGCTTTCTCTATATATGATTGTGGCACACAACTATTAACAAACCATGCAAAGATATCTCCTACAGCTGATTGTCCAGCTTCATATCCATAAAGACCTGGTATTATTCCATCTTCTACATAACCACAAATTCCTGGTACAACTACTTCTTTATCTGATAAAACCATACTACATGTTGAAGTTCCCATAATCATAACCATTTTTCCTGGCTCTGTAACTCCCATAGCTGGCACAGCAACATGAGCATCTACATTAGCTATTGCTATTGGCATTCCAGTCTTTAGTTTAAGTTTTTTAGCCATTTCTTCAGTTAACTCTCCTGCTCTTTCTCCTAAACTAGTAACTTCACAATCATATTTATCTTCAAATAAATTTTCTAATCTTGGATCTAATGCTTTTAAAAACTCTTTTCTTGGAAATCCTTCTTGCTTATGCCAAACTGCTTTATATCCAGCTGTGCAACTATTTCTGGTTTCTTTACCTGTAAGTTGCATTATTACCCAATCTGTTGCTTCTATGAATTTATCTGTTGCTTCATAAACCTTTGAATCTTCATTTAGCACTTGCCATACCTTTGGAATAAACCATTCAGATGATATCTTTCCTCCATATCGACTTATAAATTTTTCACCCATATTATTTGCTATTTCATTTAACTTATTTGCTTCATCTTGAGCTGCATGATGCTTCCATAGCTTAACATAAGCATGAGGATTACTTTTGAATTCATCCAAATAACAAAGAGGAGTTCCATCCTTTTTCATAGGTAATATTGTACATGCTGTAAAATCAATTCCAAGACCTATAATATCTTCTGCTTTTACACCTGATTTCTCAATTATCTTTGGAATAATGTATTCCAATACATCCATATAATCCTTTGGATGTTGCAAAGCCCAGAAAGGCTCTAATTTTTTACCACAAGGAAGTTTTTCTGTCATAACAATATGAGGATAAGTCATCATTTCTGAAACAACTTCTTCTCCTGTACTAACATTAAGTAGTAATGCTCTTGCAGATTCACTACCATAGTCAACTCCTATAGAATATTTACTCATAAATTCCCCTCCATTTTACATACAAAATATAAAACATTTAAAACACTACACATCAGTACGTACAATTATATATTTATTATAAATGTTACGTACAATTAAATGATAGCAAATAAAATTTATATTGTAAACATTTTAAAGTAACATATTTTTGCATTTTTCAGAAAATTATATTTTAAATAAAAAAAGTATGTTTAACACTTTGTTAATACATACTTCTATTTATGATTCAATATTTATATTTTTCTGACACTATCCTTTTTAACTATTTCTGGATCATATATATAATTTGCTTTATCTTTTTCCTTGTTTATTAATGAAACTAGAATTTCTGCTGCTTTTTTTCCCATTTTTTCTTTAGGATGGTTTATAGTAGTTATACCATAATCTAATATTTCAGAAATAGTTTCGTCATTATCGTAACCTACAATGGATAAATCTTCTGGTATTTTTAAGCCTAGTTCTTTAGCCACTTTAATTACTTTTATGGCTGTTTTATCATTATAACATACAACTGCTGTTGGTCTATCCCCTCTACTTAATAGGTTCTTTGCAAAAGCATATACATAAAAATCTTCTTCGTAAGTTTTAAAATTCCCTATTATTGTACTATCAATTTCTATTTTATTTTTTTCTAATGCTTTTAAATAACCCTTTTTACGCTCTAACCCCTGTATATCATCTTCTTTAAAAATTCCAGCTATTTTTTTATGACCTAAATTAATTAAATAATCACAAAGTGTATAAGTTCCCTTTTTATCATCCATTATAACATAAGATTGGTTTTCCTTATCATATGTTGCATTTATCATAAGATAAGGTATATTGTTTTTATCTATTTCTGCGTAGTAATCTTCATTAGTATTTCCTAAGGCACTTGCTGTTGGTTCAATTATTGCTCCAGCAACATCATATTCTAATAGCTTTTTTAATTGCTCTCTTTCCTTAGCCTTTTCATTATTAGTATTTAACAATAATATATCATAACCATTTTCATTTAATGCTTCCTGAATACCTTTAATTAAATATGGGAATATATACTCAGATATATATGTAGTTATTACTATAACAAGCTTACTATGTGTCTTTTTTAATTTATCTAATTTTTTAGCATAAGCACCTTTGCTTTTTTCTCTATAAATATAGCCTTCTTTTTCTAGTTCTACTATAGATTGCCTTACTGTATGCCTACTTACAGAAAAAATTTGCCCAATTTCTTGTTCTGTTGGTAGCTTTTCATTTTCCTTTATTTCTCCTGATGATATTTTATCTTTATAAAATTCAAATATTTCAATGTATTTTATTTTTTTATCCATGCCTTAACTACCTTTCATATATTGTACATACAATTATATTATATTTTGAAAGTTAATTGCAATATATTATTTAATGTATAATTTTTTTGAATGAATATTTATTTATGTATTTAGTTTGAATATTATAAATTATTTTAGTTAATAATCAAGATAGATTATTAACGGGAGGCCAATATTTTGGAAAGAAAAAAACGAATACTAATTCTATCTCTTGTACTTTTTTTACCTACATGCTTGCTAGTTTATCAAATATATTATAAATCTACACAACAAACAAAAGTTAATAGTAATTCTATTTTAAATTTAGAAACTGATGATAAATACACTTTAAATAATCCTCAAAGAATTAACTTTAAAAAAGCTGATACTGAAGTATCTTCAGATGATTATTTGCAACATCCAAATGATAATAGTAATAATGAAAATGGAGATACTAACCCAGCCGAAAAAGATACCATCCCATCAGACTCAACTAAACCATCATCAGGTGATACAGAAATAACCCAAAATGCTTTTAAGTCTATTTCAATAGATTCTTATAAATCAAATTTAACAACTTCTACATATAAAGTTCAATCTGGAGATACTATAAGTAAAATCCTAAGAACTTATGAAGGTACCTGTAACTATACGACTGGAGTTAAACATTTAAAGTTGCTTAACCCACAAGTAGATTTAGACAATCTAGAAATCGGTTCTTTTATTAACTTACCAGACAAAGCGCTTGCAAATGGAAGATTATATAAAGTTATATCTGGAGACACTTGGTATAAACTAGCTAAATCAAACTATCCTGAATACAGGACCGATGATATTATAAAATTTTTAATATCTATTAATAATTTACCCAATTCTGATCTTCCACTCGGTGAAAATGTATTTTTACCTAATTTATAAAGTTTATTATTAAATCTGTAATTTAAATTTCATCTTACATATATGATCTGACTTCATAAGCTCATATCAATTTAATAAAATCAAAAAAGTTCTATAAATAACTGTGGTAATTTATAGAACTTTTTTGATTGTTAATTATAGTATATACTATTTAACTTCTATTTTCTTAATATTAGAAACTTCTTTATTTAGCTTAGGTAAGTTTACTTTAAGAACTCCATTATCAAAATTTGCATCTATCTTATCATCTTCAATATTATCTACATAAAAGCTTCTCTTGAATTCTCCGTAACTTCTTTCTTGCCTTACGTAATTATCCTTTTTATCTTCTACGAAACTGTTTCTCTTAGCAGAAATAGTTAAGTATCCATCACTATAATTTATATCAATATCTTTTTTATCAACTCCTGGTAAATCAGCTTCAATGATATACTCATTGTCTGTTTCTTTTAAGTCTACAGAAAAATTATTTTTCACTAGACCAAAAGGAGCAATACTAAATGAATTAAAGAAATCATCATTAAAGAAATTATTTACCATGTTTTCAAAATCATCTCCTTTTCTTTGTACATAATTATTTTTCTTCCAAGGAACCATTTCAAACATACTAAAAACCTCCTTTAATATTAAAATTATAGTTTGAAATTATTTTTATAGTAAATTAAATTTATTTACTATTTCTTTTTACAATTTAATTATAAAACTAAGGTCAAAGAAAGTCAAGGTTAGATTTGATTTTTATTGTTTAAAAATTCATTTATAGAAAATGAAAAGTATCTATTATTCTCTTGCTTGAAAATATAGATACTAATTAAATAAATTATAGTTCTTTAATTCTTAAAATTTCTAATTTTGATAATATTTCTATTCATCAAATGTCTTATAAAATTTTTATAAATAAACTTTTTTTATAGGACTAATTGCTTGATAATGCCTTTTTAAAAATTCATCTGGATTATCGAATATACCGAAATCTCTTACTATACCTTCCTTTTGTATATAGGTATCATTTTCATTCCAATAAATAATAGGATTTTTAAAATTATCTGTTGCAACTCCATATCCACAAAAAGAGTTTGTACAACTTGAAAATTTACTTTGTAGATTATTTAAATATTTTATATCCAAAATAAAGCCTTCTAAGTTATACCATTTAGAATTATAATAAACCTCAACCCAACTATGGACTATTTCTTTAGGTGCAAGCTCATAATAAAATCCCTCCATAGCTCCTTTTTGTAATGATTTGTCTATAGTAAAACCATGAATTCTACATTTAATACCTACAGCACGGAATAAAGCCATAAGTAAAATACCTTTTGTATTACATTGTCCATAACCATCTTCTAAAACTTTTGAAGCTGAGATAGCGTCATCTTCATTATATCCAAATTCAATATCATCCCTTACATAATTATATATTTTAAGAATTTTATCATAATCACTTAGCTTAATCCATTTTTCTTTTTCTATTAAACTACTTATACAACTTGCAGAAAAGTTTAAAAGTTTAGTTTCTTCTAAATATCTCATCATAAAATATAGCCTCCATTTCATTTATTAGCTATATTTTATTCTATTTTGCAATTATACACTTTCAAAAATACGCTATCTTTACGAATATTTTTAGCTGACATTCCCGTTAACTTCTTACTTGTATATGCAAAATGTGATGGGCTATCAAATCCTGATTTCATTGCTGCATCTGTTATATTCCCACTTTCCAATAAATACATGTAGGCTCTTTTCAATTTGCATAACACAATGTAGCTTTTAAGAGGTATTCCTACATTTTCCTTGAATAAATGAGATACTCTACTTTCAGATAATGAAACAATTTTAGAAAACTCTTCTAATGAGTTTATTTCATAATCATAATTATCCATAGCCTTTAATATCTCAATAATTCTATCATCGTACTTAATTCTTTCATTTACTTTTATTCCTAAGATACTAAATAGTAAAAAAGTAAATTCAATATATTTTTCCATATTCAAGTTTTTTATTACTTGTTGAAGTGTTTCTTGAAATAAAGTAACTTCTTCACAATCAAGAATATAATAATCTTCTTCAAACAAGTATTTACTTCTAAATTCTTGAGCAATATCCGATGTTGCATCTATAAGCATTGTAAAATGAATAATGTTATCTGAATAAAAACGATGTTCTACATCAGTATTTACAATTATACATTTGCAAGATATATTTTTTCCTTTTATATTTATATTTAAATTATCTTTATAACTCATAAATAATTGAAGCATATAATGTTTGTGTGATTCAGCATTAATTGAATTTGTAAAAGCTGATATATAGCTTTCTCCCATAAAAATATAATTCATAATAACTCTCCTAAAAAATTAAGTTATAAAATTCATTACTAATTATAAGATACGATTCCTTTAATTAGTCTTATAACTTAATTATATAAGAAGCTGTATTAAAATTCATTCTAAATACAATAAAAATAAGTATGCAAAACATTTTAATTTTATTTTGCATACTTATTTACATCAATTATAATTTTTATTTATTTTTACTCTTATATTATTTTAATTAACCATCTAATTGCATTAAATAAAAATCTAGACTCATTACCAATTTTAGTTTTTATTATTTTTTTATAACAGCCATCCAAACCTCTTGTTTATTGTCTTGCATATAGCATTCAATAACAGGAAGATTGGCTAGCTCATATCCTGAACTTGGAAGCCATTCAGTATAAATTTGTTTATAAATTTCTTCTATTCTAGCTGCTAAGTCCCCATTTGCTTCAAAAATTGCCCACGTTGCAGCTGGGTAAGAAAAATCTTTCATACCTTCAAGTACTGGAACGTATTCGCAGTCTGATGTATCAACGTGATTTGTTACACCTATAATATATTCCATGTATTCTGACTCTCCCCACTCTCCTCCTTGTGCAATTCCTAAAAATCCTGATGGCCTATATCCAGGAAAATTCTCTAAAAATCTCTTCATAGTGCCATCTTTCCAAGCATCTCCCCAAATATTAGGAACTACTTTGAAAGCTTCATCAGTTTTGACTTTCTTAGATATCCCCATTACTTTAAATGCAGGCCATTGTTCAATTTGATAATTCATATGATTTTCTCCTTTAATTTTTATTTTGAATGAAAGCTTCGGACAGGACTTTAATTGGACTGTTTCATTTCTAACCTTTGAAGGCAATACCCCATGAAAATTTTTAAAAGCTCGTGTAAATGCATCTTGAGATTCGTATCCATACTTTAAAGAAATATCAATTATTCTTGCTGAATTGTTTAATAAGTCAAAAGCCGCCATAGTTAACCTTCTATTTCTTATGTATTCAGATAACGGCTTGTCTGCTATATACGAAAACATTCTTTGAAAATTATAAACAGAACATCCTGCAATTTTAGAAATAATCTCATACGATATATCACCTGTAAGGTTTTCTTCTATATAGTTTATTGATTCATTTAATTTATCTACCCAATCCATAACCTCTCACCTCAAATTAATAATAAACTTTCTATAATCATTTTACTCGATATTTGATGCCGCATTTTGCAGACTAATCTTTATTATTTTAATCTACTAATTTCAATTAATTACATTTTATGTATATATAATATCACAATTATGTAAAATTTATCTATTGGCTATGAAAGAAATAAATAGTATTGTAAATATAAATAGTTCGACATTTTAAACTGTTTATTGATTTGAACATTTGTATTTAAATATTAAATTTATTAAAAACAACGTATCTGGCATTATGACTCAACTAAAAAAAGAAGACAATAAAAATTTTACCCAGAAGTATTATTGTAAATGATACCTATTATTTGACTTTTCACAAAAAAAATATTATAATACAAAAATAATTAAATAGAACTTGAGATAACGACACATGTGGTGCTTTGCACGTAAATCTGATTACGGTACAAACAAATCATATGTGTCGTTTTTTTGCGTTCAAAAAATTAAAATATAATTTCATTAGAGGAAAGGATGGTATTTATGCCAACAACAAAATTACAAAAATTATTTTTTGCCTTTTTAACCGTAATAATAACGGTACATTTATTTGTGTTTTATAATCTTTCAATTGAAATGGGGGGAATGTCTAATCAAGTATTTATAGAATCTCGTAGTATAGTTTGGATTGAATTTATATTTGCAATCTTACTTGAAGTATTTATTGCAGGTCCACTTTCATTAAAATTAGCTTTTAGAGCTGTAAATCCACGAGAAGAAAAACCATATATAGTTAATACAGCAATTATATTTTCAACTGTATGTTTAATGTGTCCAATGATGTCATTTGTTTCAACACTTATGTTTAATGGCCTTAACGCAGAATTTTTTGCTAGATGGATGCAAAACATAGTAATCAACTTCCCGTTTGCAATCTTTACACAATTGTTTTTAGTACAACCATTTGTAAGATTTGTCTTTAGACTAGTTTTTAAAAATCAATTATCTATGAAAAAATCAGATTTAGCAAATGAACTTGCGTAAGCATAAAAATTTATAAATTGATGATATAAAGGCGAAGATAAATGGATATCCTCCATAAAATAAATAGCTGCGCAAGAAGTGCTCTGCTTAGCAAAACTTAATTAATTCTTTCATGAAAAATATACTGGAGGTTCTAGATGATTAAATTTGAGAAAAATAAAGAATTAGACTTATCAATGAAAAATCTTATATTATCTATGGTAAACATGAATGATTATTTATCATCAATTTTAACTTATAATGAACAGATTCTTACTCCAAATAAGGAAAAAGAACTAATAAAAATATTGAAAAAATATAATCTTCCTTACAATAACTTAAAGTACGACTCAAGACAACTTACAGATAACCCTTATTATAAAAACATTAAACTTGATAATATTTATTCAGATACTGTAAGATATGAAAAAGCAACTATTAAGAAAAGAACTTTAATGAATATGGATTTCTATAAACCTCTAGGAAAATATCTATTTCATTATCATCCAATTGGGTATTTTGAAAGTGATATCCATTTGCCAGTATTAAAAGAAGGTGAAAGAGTATGGATGTCCCCTGCTATTAGTGAAATTGAAAGTATGGGAGATGGAATAGAAAAAGGCCATGGAAATTGTATGACTATGGGGCTTGGAATTGGAGTTTTACCATATCTTTGGTTACTTAAAGATGAAGTAGAAAGTGTAACAGTAGTTGAATTTAATAAAGATGTAATTGATTTATTTGAAAAGTATATAAGGCCACAATTTAATACTAATAAAAAACTAGAAATTATTCATGGTAATGCATTTGATTACTATAATGAAGCTTATCTTAATAAGTTTGATTATGTATATATAGACTTTTGGGAATCTACTGAAGATGGTTTAAAATCATATATTAAGTTAATGGAAAAGAAGATCAACATTTCTCATATAGATTACTGGATAGAAAATTCTATACTATGTGATGTGAAATATATAGTAGCTCCATATATTTGTGCAATTTATGAAGGTAAAAGTATATTTGACTTTATTTCCTCTTTGGATGAAGATTCAAGTAAAATTGCAAAGAAAGTAAATAAATATTTTAAAACAAGAAATGATGTAATAAAAACTGAAGATAAACTATTAAGTATAATTCACAGTAAAGAAGTTTTAAGAGATATACTTGCCATATAAAAATATCCTTAGCTAATATTAATAAATAGCTAAGGATATTTTATGTTCCCATATTTATTATTAAAAATTCAATAATGACAAAGTTATTTCATTTATTATTCTTTAATTTTATTATTTTTGATATAAATTACTCATTATTTAATTAATCGATTCCATTATAAGACCAGTATTAGTATAATTAAATAAAAAGAACTATGGAGGAAAGATAAATGAGTAATATAAAAGTTATTATTATGGATGTAGATGGTACATTAACTAATAGTAAAAAAGTAGTAACTGAAAGAACTAAAAATGCTTTAATTAAAGCGCAAGAAAAAGGAGCTATACTGGTTTTAGCATCAGGAAGACCTACATCTGGGTTAATGGACCTTGCTAAAGAATTAAAAATGAATGAAAATAATGGGCTTTTAGTTGCTTTTAACGGATCTAAGGTTATAGATTGTGAAACTAATGAAGTTTTATTTAATGAAACTATGAGTATTGAAGAAGGACAAGCTGTCCTTGAACATATGAAGAAATTTGATGTTAAACCTATGATTGATAAAGGTAATTATATGTATGTTAATGATGTTTTTAATAATGAAATAAACTATAAAGGTGCGCCTTTTAATATAATTCAATATGAATCTCGTGGCGGTAAATTTAAACTTTGTGAAAAAGATGATTTAGCTGCTTTTGCTGATTATCCGTTAAATAAAATTTTAACTGCTGGAGAGCCTGAATATCTTAAATCTCATTATAAAGAAATGATGGAACCTTTCAAAGAAACTTTAAACTGCATGTTCACAGCAGATTTCTACTTTGAATTTACTGCTAAAGGAATAGATAAAGCTAAAGCATTAGATTCTGTTTTAATTCCTAGAGGATATAAAAAGGAAGAAATGATTGCTTTTGGAGATGGACATAATGATGCCTCAATGGTTAAGTATGCAGGTATAGGAGTCGCTATGGAAAATGCTGTAGATGATTTAAAAGCTATAGCTGATGAAGTTACTTTATCTAATGAAGAAGATGGTATTGCATATACACTAAGTAAATATATTAAAGAAATAGAAGTTTAAGCTATAAATAATTTTAAGAAACTAAAACTTATTAAAATATTGTATAATGTTCATGAGGTGATTCTTCATGAACATTTTTAGTAAATTGACTAAATTAACTAACTTAACTGAAAATGAAAAAATACTAGTTAAATATATGCAAGATAATCCAGAAAGCTTTGTTAAAATGAGTGCTTCCGAAATTAGTGAAGCCTGCTTTATTTCTACTTCAACAATTTATAGGCTATGCCAAAAATTAGATTTTGTTGGATTATCAGAACTTAAAGTACAAGTCTCTTCTTCTATTAAGGAGTATTTAAAAGAAAAAAGCTCCATAGATTATAACTATCCTTTTAAAGAAAATGAAACTCAATATGAAATTGTTCTTAAAATGAAAGAACTTTACGAGCAAACTCTGTTATCATCATTAAACTTAATAGATCTTGAACAATTAAAATTAATTGCTCATGTTTTAAAAAAATCAAACTTTATAGATTTTTATACATCTGCTGGAAATATTTATTTTGCAGCAAACTTTAAATTTCAGATGCAAGAAATAGGAACTTTTATTAATGTTCCTCTAGAGGAATATCAGCAGCTTTTAACAGCTTCAACTAGTGATGAAAACCACATTGCAATAATTGTATCCTTTGAAGGCAGAGGAATAATAGCAGAAAACATAGCAGAGATTTTAAAAAAGAACAAAACTCCAATTATTTTAATATCCTCTACAAATGAAAATCCTCTTACTAAATATGCAAATTATCAAGTATATTTAAGTTCAAATGAAAACCACTTTAATAAGATATCATCATTTTCAACTAGGCTATCTTTATTATATATTTTAGATTGTATTTATACATGCTATTTTAATATTGAATATGATAAAAATGTAAGCTTTAAACTTAATACATATAAAAAATTATCAAGAAAATAAAAAAGGACTGATTTATAATATCTCAGTCCTTATAGTGTTTAACCTACTTATTAATCTTGTTTAAGCAATTTTGTGAATTCATCTCAACTTTACATTTTATTATATATTCTTTGATGACTCTATTCATATTGAAAATGCTTCCTGTAATAAAAATTATTACAAATTTTTGTAAGTATAATTTTAACAATAATATTAATTATAGTTGGTATTTTTATTTATAAAAGTAAACTATCTTTTATTAATGGATTAGAAATATTCTTAAGTATAGTTGGTCTAATTTTAATAAATAAGAAATAATTAATTTGTATTTATTTCATTAAAATATAAATTTGTATTAAATTTCCTCATGATTTATAATAAAAGTGACTATATAAAATGGAGGTTTTGTATGAATATAAAAAAAGAGGTAAGCATAAAAAAAATATCTCAAGATGCTGAGGATTTATTTAGAGGAGGCTTTTTCTGCTCTGAAGCACTAATAAGTTCAATACGCTCTAACTTTGAGTTAGATATACCAGAAGAAGTAATTGCAATGGCTTCAGGATTTCCTGTTGGAATCGGACGTTCTAAATGTATATGCGGAGCAGTTTCTGGTGGGGTTATGGCTTTAGGTTTATTCTTTGGTCGTACTAAACAAGGAGATTCTAAAGTAGAGAAAAATTTAGAATTATCAAAGGAATTACATGATTGGTTCAAAGAATCTAACGGCAAAAATTCTCTTTGCTGCCGTATATTAACTAAAGAATTCGATATGTCATCTGGGGCTCATAAAGAACAATGTATACAGTTTACAGGTATGGTTGCTGGAAAAGTTGCAGAAATAATAGTAAGAGAACTAAATCTAGTTAATACAGATTCTTTAGTTACAGTATAGGGGATAAATTATGATAAAGAAAATACCACTCCCTATTTCAGGGGTAATGCTTGGTTTTGCGGCTTTAGGTAATTTACTTCAAAGCTATTCTGAATCTATTCGTTTAGTATGCGGAATTGTATCTTTAATTCTAGGACTACTACTAATATGTAAAATTGTAATGTATCCATTTATGATAAAAGAAGACATGAAAAATCCAATTATGGCTGGTGTATCTGCAACATTTCCAATGGCTATAATGCTTTTATCTACTTATATAAAACCTTTTATAGGGGACAAAGCTATTTATATTTGGTATTTAGGAATAATTATTCATCTATGTTTAATAGTGTACTTCTCGATAAAATTTATATTAAAGTTTGATATAAAAAAAGTTTTTACAACGTATTTTATAGTTTATGTTGGACTAGCTGTTGCAAGTGTTTCTGCCCCAGATTTTGAAAAAACAAATATAGGCACATTGGCATTTTGGTTTGCATTTATATTATGTCTGATATTACTTGTAGTTGTAACATATAGATATGTTAAATATAAAGAAATTCCTATTCCAGCTAAGCCATTATTCTGTATATATGCAGCTCCTGTAAATCTTTGTCTTGCTGGGTATATCCAATCAATGCAAACAAAGTCATTTTTAATGGTATCTTTTTTATCTATTTTAGCATTCATAACATTTATTATAGTTTTATTTAAGTTACCAAATTATTTAAAAATGCCATTTTCCCCAAGCTACTCTGCATTTACATTTCCATTTGTTATAAGTGGAATCGCAACAAAAATGACTATGAACTACTTAGCTAAAACAGGATATGATATGGGATTCTTAAAATATATCCTTTTATTTCAAACAATTATTGCTACAGTATTAGTAATTTATACTTTACTTAGGTTTATTCTTTTTTTAATTCCAGAAAAAAAGGATTATTCAATAGCTCAATAATTTTTATCATAATTCACTTTTATAAAATAGAAAAATGAATTATACCAATTATTATAATCTTTTAAGTAAATAAGAAACAACTTACTACATTAAAAACATTGTAAGTTGTTTCTTGTTATTTTATATCAATCACCTCAATAGAATCTTATTTTTAAATCATTTCTTGAGCATTAGCTTTATCATTTTCATTAATTTTTCTTAAAACCTTACACGGATTTCCTACTGCAACAACATTTGCAGGAATATCTTTAGTTACTACACTACCAGCTCCAATTACTGTATTATCCCCAATTGTAATTCCAGGTAATATAATAGCACCTGCTCCTATCCAACAATTTTTCCCAATATGAACTGGTTTATTATATTGTGTTACAGGCATACGAAAATTAGGATCTATTGGATGTGCTGCAGTAGCAACAGTAACATTAGGACCAAACATTGTATAATCCCCTACATAAATATGTGTATCATCTACTAATGTTAAATTAAAATTAGCATATACATTATTGCCAAAATGTACATGTTTCCCACCCCAGTTACTACGAAATGGAGGTTCAATATAACACCCCTCTCCCATTTCTGCTAACATTTCTTTTAACATACTTTGGCGTTTTTCAAATTCTGTTGGGCGTGTTGCATTAAAATCATATAACTTATCCAAACACTTAGTTTGCATTTCTAATAATTCTTCATCACCACAATTATAAATCTTTCCACTATGCATTTTTTCATAATCTCTCATTTTCAATTCTCCTTCTCTATATAACCTTTTTTATAAAAAATAGCTCAATTCTAATAAATTATCGCCATTTGTATTAATTTCTTTAAATCTATACTTTTCGTGTCCCTACCATAAGATAAGAATATAACATTAAAATTCATTTTATAATATTCTAATTTATATTTTTAAACTAATTATAAAAAGATATATTTATTTATACTCATTAAAGATATCTGCACTCAAAATTTGTGAACTCCGAATAATTGCGGCAACCATCCCCATACGCATATAATCCAATAATAACACCTGTAAAACCTCCAGCAACCTCTGAAGAAAGGTATCTAGTTTTAGCTGTTCCAAGATTAGTTTCTTCACTAGCTGATTTAACATAAAAACTATAGTCACTATTATTTGCACGGATAACTAGGGAAACCTTATTGATATCATTTAAAATTACGGTTTTTTCTACTGATTTAATGTCTCCAATATTAAGACGTTTAATTGCCTCATATCCATTTTCAGTTTTTCGTATTGCTAAATCATAATGATGATTTTTATCCATATATAAAGTTATTCCGCTTTCCCCTTCTGATATACATACCTCACAAGAAATAGTAGCATTGAAATCTCTTTGACGAAGTCCTATAAATGTTGGAGAATCAATATCATCAAGTGTAATATCTGTTCCTTTTAATACTAATTTATTCTCAGTGAATTTATAGTTTTCACTCTTAGGTGTACGTAAATAACACCACTCCTTATCCCAGTCAGTATTTTCAAAAGTATAGTATTTCTTGTCATTTTGAATAACATTATTAGTTATATTTACAAGATTAAATGAATTAGTTGTTGTACAATTATCTCCTGCTGTAAACCACCCATCTTCTCCAAAAGTAATTGGAGTTAAGAAAACCTCACGACCTAAATGATGATATTGCTCCCACTGTCCTATCTGACGGAAGCCAAGATGAATTATCCACCAATTACCATCATTATCTTCAATAAGATCTCCATGTCCTACTCCTTGTATTTCATAGCCACCTAAATTGCGATTTGTCAAAACTGGATTATAATTATACCCTTCAAACTCACCATATGGAGAATCACCACGAGCATATATTACCATATGTCCATATTCAGTTCCTCCTTCTGCTACAACTAAATAGTATTTTCCATTTATTTTGTACATATGTGGACTTTCAATAAAACGTCCGCCTGAACCTGTCCAAATTGTACGACTAGGTGTTAGCTTTTTACCAGTTTCTATATCAATTTCACATTGAACTATTCCACTCATTCCATAATCATCTCTTCCATTGCTTATAAAATAAGTTTTATCATTTTCAAAATATAAAGAAGGATCAATTCCTCCTTGATCTACATATATAGGCTCAGACCACTCATCATAAATATTATCAGTCCATACATAAAAATTCTGATTTGTTGTATTATTATTAGTGGTCATATAAAACCTACCATTATTATATCTTATAGTTGGTGCAAAGACCCCACCTGAACTATTTACATTCTCAAGTTGAACTTGACTCTTTCTCGTTAAACAATGTCCTATTTGCTTCCAATTAATTAAATCCTTACTTTCAAAAAGAGGAACACCAGGAAAATATTGAAATGAACTACATACAAGATAATATATATCATCAACTTTACATACACTTGGATCAGGATAAAAACCTTTAATTATAGGATTATTGTATTTCACTTTATTTACCTCCAATTATAACATAGTAAAAATTACTTATTTACATATCAATATTCTTTAAGTTATTTTATTATCTATTGCAAGAATTTTCTAAATTATATCATGAAAGTAAAATCCTAAATACCTATATTTTTTCAGATGAAATACATAAAATTTAAAAATGAATTATTATTTATTTTCATCCATTTTTACGGCTATAGACATTCATTAATACTCTTCTACTACATAGTCTAATTTAAGTTCATGTAATAAAACCTTTAATTAATTTTGAAAAAATATTATACTAAAATAAGTGTACGAAGATTTAATTGCACTTCCCCAAGTTTACTTATTGATATACATATAATAGTAAATAATATAAATATAAAAACTAGATTGAGAGGTTTATATATGAGAAAAAAAGATATACTTGAGTTAAAAAGACGTTTAAAGAAGGATCACTGCACCTTTACTAAAATGTGTGGTTGTTATGTTAATGGAGAAAAACATGTTATTTTAAAATTTAGAGAAACCTTTTTAAATTTAGATGAAGATGAATACTTTAAATACTTGGAAATTGCTAAAAAAGTTCTGTCTGGTACTATTGGTAATAATATTTTAGAGCTTAACTTTCCAACTAATGAAGATCTTATAAATGAAAAACAAGTTTCTCTTATGAGACTTAAAAGTAGTCAATTGAGGGATGATGTTATTCTTGATGAATTTTATGACTCAATTATAGATAACTATGATTATACTGGTAACTTTTTAATACTTATTTTCCATGATGCTTATGATGTTATTACTAAAACTAGAGACAACGCTAAGTTAGATGAATCAGAAGAAGTATATGAATATGTATTATGCGCACTATGTCCTGTTTCACTTTCAGAGCCTGGACTTAGATACTTTGAGGAAGATAATAAAATAAAAGCTCGTATTAGGGATTGGGTAGTTGAAGCTCCAACTAATGGATTTGTTTTTCCTGCTTTTATTAATCGTAGTTCAGATGTTAATTCCATTATGTATTACACTAAAAATGCAAAAGATACACATCCTGAGTTAATGGAAAATGCTTTAGGTTGTTATTCAAAACAAACAGCTACTATACAAAAGGAAACCTTCCAATCAATCATTAAAGATACATTTAGCGCTGATGAAAAAAAAGCTGAAAAAATCTTTATGGAAGTACAAGAAAATTTAAATAATATGTTAGATGAGTACAATGCTATATATGATGATACAGATGCTGAACCTATAAGTTTAACAAAAGATGATATACAAAGTCTATTAATAGAAAGTGGAGTTCCTGAAGAAATTACTACAAAAATTGAAAAATCATATGTTGAAACCTTTGGTGATGAACTTCCTTTAGTAGAGAATTTAATAGATGCAAAAGTACTTAAAGCAAATGAACAAGTAAAAAAGGAAAAGCACCTTCAAAAACAAGTAGAAATACTTCAAACTAAACTTGAGCAAGTTAAGCAAGAAGCTGCGGTAGATAATGAAAATCCAACAGCTACAGAAAATAATGATGCTAAATCAGAAGATAACAATGATGATTTAGAAGGTAATTCTGATAAGCCTAAAAATAATGATGATATTTTAGAAAGTAGTGCTGATGATATTATATTAGATGAAGCTTCTGAAACTGACTCAAATGAAGATTCAGAAAGCAACATAGAAAATTTTGATGATACAAATTCAGAAAATAATAATGCTACAGCTGATTATGATGTTATTCTTCAAGTTAAACCTGAAAAAATACCTCAAATAAAATCTCAAATAATTGATGGTCAAAAATGTATAGTTATTCCTATTAATGAAGATGAGCAAACTACAGTTAATGGGTTAGATGACTTAATTTGATATAGCGCTTCAAATTTGGTATAATATTCTGAAAAATATTAGGAGGATATAAAATGTTTGAAGAAGATCAATATGAAGAAAATATAAAGTCATTTAATAAAATACTTTCTATAGAAGCAGATGACTTATTAAATAATGAAGATAAAGCTATTGTATATATAGGAAGATCAACCTGCCCTTACTGTCGTAAATTTGCTAAAAAATTAAGTGAATTAGTTAGTAAAGTTACTACACCAATTCATTATGTTGATAGTTCAAACCATTTAGATAATGAACTTAGAGAATTTAGAGATAAATATAATATTGTAACTGTGCCAGGCTTTATTGTTCATAAAAATGGAGAAATTGAAGTTCGTTGTGACTCTTCAACTCCAGAGGATGAAATATTAGATATGTTAAAATGAATATAGTATATTTAATCCAATTTTTATTAACAGAACTTTTCAATTGTATATACTAAATAATAGATAAAAACCAGTAATTTAACCTTAAAGACGTCTTTAAGTAAGTAAAATCAATGGTTTAAAAGGGGCTCGCGAAATAAACTGATACCTATAGACTAGACACTTAAATAAAAGGGTTTATGGCTATAGGTATTTTTTATATAATTAAATAAAT
>NZ_JADNAT010000022.1 GCF_015550425.1 Clostridium sp. 1001275B_160808_H3
TGATAGGTCAGAGGTGTAAGTGTGGTAACATATTTAGCTGACTGATACTAATAGGTCGAGGGCTTGACCAATAAAAATAAGAAGGAAACTCAGCAATGCTGAGTGAATTCGAGAAACAAAATCAAAGATTTTGGCTCTCATTCATGTGCAATTTTCAGAGAACACTCTGAATTATTCCGTGGTAGCTCAATGGTGGAGCACTCGGCTGTTAACCGATAGGTTGGAGGTTCGAATCCTCTCCACGGAGCCATTTAAACTCTAAGAGTTTTATAAGAGTAGATTTAAATCTATTGTTATAAAACTCTTTTTTTATTTCTATTAATAGAAATAAATGTAACTTTTTCGTAACTTTTGGTTAACAAATTGTAATGATTTGTAGAAAAAACTTCTATATAATTGAATTATAGGACAAGCAATTTTTTATAAAAATAGAAAGTGTGGTTTAATAATGAGTAGAAGTGCGATAAAAAATAAAAAAAGATTCATAACATTTATATTTGTCTTAATGGTATCAACATTTTTGATTTCATTTACAGTTAATGATTTTAGAAAAAATAATGTTATACAAGCAGAAACTGTAACTAGTAATACTACTACTAACGATAGCAATTCTAATCAAGAAAAATTAGACACTTCTAGTTCTAACCAAGATAATATAGGTAATGAGAGTGAATCTACTAAAGAAAATCAAAATAATGTAGATATCAATGTATTTGATAACTCTGAATATCTTTCATTAGAGAAAGATCCTAATGCTGATGATGCATCAAAGGTGCTTCCAGAAACTATGTATAAATGGAATTTTTATAGAGAAGATAATAAAAAAATCGCATATCTTACATTTGATGATGGACCATCTCAGCATTCTACTGAAAAGATTTTGGATATATTAAAGGTAAATGATATAAAGGCAACATTTTTTACATTAGGTAGCTCTATTGAGAAGAATAGTGAATCAGAAAAGTTATTGAAGAGAATGGCAAAAGAAGGACATTCTATAGGGAGTCATGGATACTCACATGATTATCATTTACTTTATCCAAATAGAACAGTAGATATTAATGCATTTATGAAGGATTTTGAGAAAAATGATAAAATATTAAAAGAAATATTGGGAAAAGATTTTTCCACTAGATTAATACGAATGCCTGGGGGACATGCTAGTTGGAATGGAACAAAACATCTAGATGAAGTATTAGAAAGTAAGGGAATTTTCCAAATGGATTGGAATGCGTTAAATGGGGATGCAGAAGGCAAAGATTTCTCTAAGGAATATTTATTAGAGAAGTTAAAAGAAACAGTTGGAAGCCAGGATGTTGTGATTGTGTTGATGCATGATACAGATGCTAAAAAAGGTACAGTAGAATATTTACAAAGTGCAATAGATTATTTAAAGTTAGAAGGATTTGAGTTTAGAACATTGAAATAGTAAAGGGACGGTAAAACGTCTCTTATTTCTATTTATAAGATTATAAGAGATTAAAAGAGTTAATAATATTATTATGTTTAGAGGTGATAAAATGAACAAAATATTACTAGTAGAAGATGAAGAAAGTATAAGAGCTTTTCTAAAGATAAATTTACAAAGAAATAATTTACAGGTTATCGAAGCAGCAACAGGAGAAGAAGGGTTAAGACTTGCAAGTATAGAAAATCCTAAAATAGCGGTATTAGATGTTATGTTACCAGGGTTAGATGGTTTTAAAGTTTGTAACAAACTGAGAAGTCAATTTCCAGATATGGGGATAATAATGCTTACAGCCAAAGGGCAAGATATGGATAAGATTATGGGTCTAGAGTATGGGGCAGATGACTATATAGTAAAGCCATTTAATCCATTAGAGGTTGTATTAAGGATAAAAGCATTACTTAGGAGGCTTGGAGATGAAGATAAAGATAAATTAGAATTAGGACCATTTCTCATAGATTTATATTCACAGAAGGTTTTAAAAGATAATATTGAAATAGATGTAACTCCAAAAGAGTATTTACTTATGAAAATATTTCTAGAGAATCCTAATAAAGCTTTTACAAGAGATGAATTGTTGGACTTAGTTTGGGGAGAAAATTATTTTGGAGATGCAAAAATAATAGATGTTAATATAAGAAGATTAAGAGCAAAAATTGAAGACAATGCATCAGAGCCTAAGTATATAGAAACAATATGGGGGATAGGATATAGGTGGAAATCGAAAGAATGAGAAGTATAAAGAATCAATTACTTAAGGGAATATTTATTATTATTTTCTCAACAGTAATGTTTTTAAATATTTTACTTATGATATTTGTTAGAAAATATTATTATGATAATACGGAGGATTTATTAGAAAATAGAATACAAGTTTCAATAAATTTTTATACAAAGTATTTTTCTTCAAAATCATTAGTTGAAACTATTTATGATAATATTGATACATTCTGGAATGAAAATAATGCACAAGTTGAAATTTTTGATGCTAATGGAAATTTGTTAATGGATTCTATTGGAGTTAAAGATGTAAAATTGATAAATGCACCAGATGTATCAAAAGCACTTAAAGGAGAATCAGCAAGATGGATAGGAAAGGTTGATTATTATGAAAATAAGGTCATGGCTGTTTCTTATCCGTTGATCATAGATGGAGATATAATAGGTGTTATTAGATTCATAACGTCTTTAGAGGCAATAGATGGGGTAATAACTAATATAATGATAATTTTTTCAGGAATATCAATAGCTGTTTTAATAGTAGGAGTAGTTTTAAGTATAATACTAGCCAATAGTATAATAAATCCAATAAAGTACCTGAATGAAGTTGCAGAAAAAATGGGAAGTGGAAATTTAAGTGTTAGAAGTAATATTGATAGTAAAAATGAAATAGGGCAACTATCAAACACTTTGAATTTTATGGCAAATGAAATATCAAAAAGGGAGCAGTTAAAAAATGAATTTATATCATCTGTCTCTCATGAATTAAGAACTCCTCTAACAGCTATAAAAGGATGGACTATAACTTTAAATAATGATGAGACTGATAAAGAAACATTAAAACTTGGATTTCAAATAATAGAAAAAGAAGCAGATCGATTATCTTTAATGGTGGAAGAACTATTAGATTTTTCTAGATTTATAAATGAAAAAGTAACATTGGAACTACAAAGCATTAGTATAAATGAATTTATAAATCATATAGAATCTTTTATGTGTCCTAGAGCAAATAAGGAGAATATAAACCTTAAATTTATAACAGAAGCTAATGGTAATATGTACGTAGATAGTAATAGATTAAAGCAAGTATTTATTAATTTACTAGACAATTCATTCAAGTTTACGGGTGTAGAAGGAAGTATAATTTTTACTACTACGAAATTTAACAATAAAATTAAATTTGTAATAGAAGACAATGGTTGTGGGATATCAGAAGAGGATTTGCCACATGTAAAGCAAAAGTTTTTTAAAGGTAAAAATTCTAAATCTCAAAATGGAATAGGTTTATCTATTTGTGATGAAATAATAAAATTACACGATGGAGTATTTAATATATATAGTAAGTTAGGAATAGGTACAAAAGTTGAGATTATTATTCCAATAAATAAGGAGGAATAATGTGAAGAGTATAAAAAGATTTTTATTTATAATTCTTATATTTATATTTACATTAAATATTGGTTGTAGTAAAGTAAATGGAAAAGATACACAAGCTATAAAAGCTCCTAATAATAATAACCTTAAGATAAAAGGCGTGTGGGGAATCGAGTATATTAATATATTAGGTAATGAATCTGAAAATAGGGAGGATATATTATCTTTAAAAGATTCTTTAATTAGTATTTCTGATAGTAATTTCTCGGTGTTCAATATTTCATATTCAAATGCTAAATATAAATTAAAAGTTGTAGATAAGACGTATGTTTTATCATATGAATTAAATTTAAAGCTTGAAGATATAATAGAAGGAGATTCAAAGTGGGATGTGATATCAATAATTGATTCTAATACTATTATTGGGGAATTTATTTATATAGATAATGAAAATGGTTATCTATTTTATGATGGAGCACTGTTAAAGCTTAAAAAACTAGATGATAATCCAAAAGATTTAGCCTATCAGAAGAATGTTATTAAATCAGAAGAAGGATTAGAAGATTATAATAGCGATGTAGGTATAATGTTAGGATTAAAAACTCCAAGAAAACAATCAGAAGATGGTAGTTATAGTGCCGAAACATACAAAACATTGTGGATATCATTTAAAGATAACAAATTACAACCTATATTAGAAAAGGATAATATAATTTTTCCAAGAATGAATGGGGTATGGAGTATTAAAAGTGAAGTTGTAGACAATGGGGAAAGGATTTTAGAGTACTTTACAGCACACCCACTAGATGGAAGAATAGAAATAGATTCATTAGAAGATAGTAATGAAAATATATATAAAAATATAAACTTTATATCTAACGATTATATTTCAATTGAAAAGTATGAAGGGAAGAACTTTAATAATGAATTTCCAATATATCAAACTATTCCTGTTGATAATATAAATAATGAGAATGGAATAAGTATTGAGGAAATATATTCTAATGAAGCTAAAGAAAAATATGAAAAAGACTTTAATGATACATTAGAGACTTTATCACAAGAAGAAAGAAGTTATTTAAATACAAATGTAGATTATAGTAATTTTACTATCAAAAGAATTGAAGGGAAATGGAATATAGTTGGGAAGATTCCAACTATAGATAATACTAAAGATGGAATAGATTATAGAATATCATTAAATCTAAACAAAAGGATATTAAATTATGATACTCTATTAATTTCATGGAAGGATTTAAAGGGAAAATTTCCATTTATAAAGGATGCATATACATCGCCTACTGGAAGAATGGCAATAATATTATTTAATGATAAGTTATTAGTTTATGAAATGGAAGATAGGGATATTAAAGGTAGTCCGTTAATTACTATTGACTTAAATAACAATGAAGAAGTAATAATGGCAGAGTGGGCAAGTGGTAGCTATGTAGACTTATGGGCAAAGGCCTTTAAGGGTGGAAAAGAAATAAGTATGGAGGATGAGTAGTATGTTATCAAAAAATATATTATCTAGTGTATTAGCTAGATGTCTAATAACAGGCGGAGATTTTGCTGAAATATTTGAAGAGGATACAATAGATACGTCTATAGGTATCTTGAATGGAAAGGTAGAGAATTCCATTTCAGGAAGAACTCATGGGATAGGTATAAGAATTTTTAAGGGATTAAAAAGTGTTTATGCTTATACTAATAATACTAGTTTAAATGCTTTATTAGATACCGCTCAAAAGGCAGCATTGGCACTTGGAGAATTAAAAGAGGATATAAGTATAGTTCTTAATGAAAAAGCTATATATAATAATAATCCAATTATATATATTCCATCTTCAATAAGTGCTCAAAAAAAGATAGAAGTAATGAAACGAGGATATAAAGCAGCAAAGGAATACAGTGATGAAATAACTCAAGTTTCTGTTGGGTATTTAGATAAAGAACAAAATATATTAATAGCTAATACTGAAGGATTACTTACAGAAGATAGAAGAGTAAGAACAAGATTATCAATAAGCTCTGTAGCATCTGCAAATGGAGAAAATCAAACCGGTTTTGAAGGGCCAGGAGCGCATAAAGGATTTGAATTATTTAAAGATATAGATCCAGAATATTATGGAAAAGAAGCATCTAGAGTTGCACATACTATGTTGCATGCTAAGAATTGTCCAGCTGGTAAAATGACTGTAGCAATAGATAATGGATTTGGTGGAGTAATATTCCATGAGGCTTGTGGACATTCATTAGAAGCAACTGCAGTAGCTAAAGGTAATTCAGTATTTACCAATATGCTTGGAAAACAAATAGCATCAACAAAGGTTACTGCAATTGATGACGGAACTATACCAAATGCATGGGGATCATTAAATATTGATGATGAAGGTAATAAAACAAGAAAAAATGTATTAATAGAAAATGGTATATTAAAAGGATATTTAATTGATAAATTAAATGGAAGAAGAATGGGCATGGAGGCAACTGGAAGTTCAAGAAGACAAAATTATAAATTTGCGCCTACTTCAAGAATGACAAACACATATATTGCAGCAGGCAATGATGATGAAGATGAAATTATAAAATCAATATCAGATGGATTATATGCAAAGAAAATGGGTGGCGGATCAGTTAATCCAGTAACAGGAGAATTCAATTTCGCTGTATCAGAAGGATATATAGTGAAAAATGGAGAGATACAAGAGGCGGTTAGAGGTGCGAGTCTTATTGGTAAAGGTAGCGAAGTATTAATGAATATAGATATGGTTGGAAAGAATTTAGCACAAGGACAAGGAATGTGTGGTTCTGTTTCAGGAAGTATTCCAACTAATGTAGGTCAACCTATGATTAGAGTCAAGGAAATAACAGTAGGTGGAAGATAAGGGGGGAATATAAAAGTGGAATTAAATATATTTATAAATAAATTATTTCAGGAAGCTAAAAATAATGGTTTTAATGAATATGAAGTTTACTATGTAGATAGAGAAAGTTTAAGTATAAATGTATATAATGAGGAAGTTGAAAAATATAATTTAACTACTTCCTATGGGCTATCATTTCGAGGAAAAATAAATGATAAAATAGGATATTCATATACAGAAATATTAGATGATGCTGCTATAAGAATGCTTATTAAAAATGCTAAGGAAAGTGCATTAGTTATAGAAAATGATGATGTTCAATTTATATATGAAGGTGATAAGGAATATGAAGAAGTAAGTACTTATTACAAAGCATTAGAAAATCTTCCAGCAGATAAGCTAATAAACTTGGCTTTAAGTATGGAAAAAGAGGCAAAAATTTTAGATAATAGAGTTACTAGCTTTGGAGGCTGTGGAATAGGATATAGTAAAGCTAAGTATGGGATAATTAATTCAAAAGGGCTAAATTTAGAAAATAAATCTAATTTACTAAGTGCATACGTAGTTCCAATAATAAAAAACGGAGAAGATATGCATGATGGTATGGGATATGTAACAGCTAACTCTATAGATGAGGTAGATCCGAAGAAATTAGCACAAGATGGAATTAATGAAGCTATTTCAAGAATAGGTGGCAAATCAGTTGTATCTGGTAAATATAAAACTGTAATAAATAATGAAGCTATGGTTTCAATACTTTCTACATTTGCTGGAGTATTTAGTGGTGACGCAGCTCAAAAGGGGCTAAGTTTATTAAAGGGAAAGGAAGGAGAAATAATAGCAAGTAAAAAAGTAACGCTATTAGATGATCCTCATTTAGTAAATGGGCTAGCATCAGTTCCTTTTGATGATGAAGGAGTTGCTACGAAGAAAAAGGATATAATTCATGAAGGTAAGCTTATGACTTTACTTCACAATCTAAAAACTGCTAATAAAGGAAATACAAAATCAACAGGAAATGGATTTAAAAATTCTTATGCATCACCAGTAGGAGTTTCACCAACAAATTTATATATTCAAAAGGGAGAAAAGAGTTTTGAAGATTTATTAGAAGAAGTTGGAGATGGTTTATTAATAACAGAATTTGCTGGATTACATTCAGGTGCAAATTCAATAACTGGAGATTTTTCACTAGCAGCAAAAGGGTTTTATATAAAAGATGGGAAAAAGGATTACCCAGTTGAACAAATAACTGTAGCAGGAAACTTCTTTAATTTATTAAAAGATATAGAAGAGGTGGGGAATGACTTAAAATTCCCAATGAGCAGTATAGGAAGCCCATCTGTTAAGATTAATGGATTATCAATAGCTGGAAAATAAAAGTGATTTAGATGCGTAAAAACAAATGAAGTATAATTTAAAATGATGTAGTTATTATATAATAAAGCGATAACCTCCATAGAGTAAGTAAATCTATGGAGGTTATTTGTTTATATAAAAATATAAAATTAAGAATTTCGAAGATATAATAATATGACCTTTAGTACTTAAATATAACAAATTAAATTATTTTATTATAATAGAAAAACTCCCATAAGGGAGTTTTATCCATAATTATCAATTGTCAATTATCAATTGTCCAAATAGTTGCTTCTTATCATTTTATCTGAAAGTTCAACTATATTCTTATATAGTTCTTTTTCTTCATCTGTTAAACCTTCGCCGACTACGTCTAGGTTTGTAAGTACTGCAAATGATTTATTTGTATTTAGTAAGTTTCTACCTAATGCTGTATCTATATATTTATCATTTGGTACACCCATAAGATATAGTAATGTTGGCATTATATCAACTTGTCCACCTATAGTATCAAAAGTTTTTGGCTCATTCATATCTTTTGACCAAATTATAAATGGTATAGTATGGTGGCCATTATCTAAATACCAATCTTCCTTGTTAGAAAGTTTTTCTATTGAGCTATTATAGTATTTATGGACGCCTGTATGGTCTCCTTCAATAACTACAACAGTATTATCAAGAATACCTTCCTTATCTAATAACTCAAGGAATTTTCCAATTTGTGTGTCTGTATATTTAACACTTTCGAAGTATCCACCAAGTTCATTTTTAGCTAATTCTGGATCTAAATTTAATACTCTCTTTTCTTCAGGTAAATCAAATGGTCCGTGATTAGTTAAAGTAACTGTAAATGCATAAAATGGATCTTTTAACTCTTTAAGCATTGGCACAACTTGCCTAAAGTAACTTTCATCTGATAGGCCAAGACCTATTTCTTCGTCTATGTTAAATGAATAGTAATCAACAAATTTGTCAAATCCTATTCCTGTTAAGCCATTTACATAGTTCCAGAAAGAACCCTTATCAGGATGAATTGCTATTGTATCATAGTTCTTTTCTTCTAGTAGAAGAGGTAAGGAATTATATTTAGTGGAAGGATATCTAAAGAACGTACTTCCTCTTCTTAATGGAAACATTGATGTATTAATCATTAAGTCAGAATCGGAGCTTGTACCTTCGTTTACTTGTTCATATATATTAGGGAAATATAGTCCTGTTTTTATTAATTCATCCATTACAGGAGTAACTTTTTGACCATTTACTTCCTTGCCAAGTATAAAGCTTTCTAATGATTCAACTTGTATAACTAATAAGTTTTTTCCCTCAAGAATTCCAGCATATTGATTGTTAGGTAAATCTTCTTTTTTACTAAAGAATTCATCAATTTGTGATTTTTCTTCAGTAGTTAGTTCATATGGCATTGAATCCTTATAAACATTATATAAATCAAAAATATGATAACCTAGAGGAGAAAAATATCTAGCTGTATTTGTTGGATCATAATTTGAGAATATATATCCATTTTTCACATCTTCATTTTTTAATACATATAAATTAAAGGGAACATATCCTATATATAGAATGCTAGATAATAGTATAACTATAAATGTAATAGGGGCTCTCCTTTTAATTCTTGTGTATGATTTTCTAGTAAAGAAAACAAATATTCCAAGTATTATAAAATCTATAAATAGTAAGAAATCTTTATTACTAAACATTGAAGATATAGTACCACCCATATTATCTAAATTAGCAGTTTGAGTTAGTAATAATGCTGACGGCATTGTTAGGAATCCTCTAAAGTATCCTAAGTCTAATAATATTAATAGGGTAACTAGTATATCTATAATAAATAGATATATAACTCGTCCTTTACCTTTAAATAATAAAGAAAAGCTAATAAAAATTAGAATAAAGGCATAATAATAATTAATAAATGGTTTTGCAGAGTTATATCCAAGATTTAAATTTAGAGAATAAGGATTTTGATTAACTACGAAACCTTGAAATATTATACTTTTAAATGTAATAGCTATAAGTGGAATTAAGAATAATATTATTCTTATAGCACCATCAAAGTTAAGGACCTGTGTAAATTTGTTTTTTAATTTTTCAATAAGTTTGTCCAATATATCACCTCAAATATATAAAGTATTATAACACTTATGGGAATAATACTTAAATTTCTGTACTATTATGTTAACAATACTTAAATTATAGTATAGTAGTTTTTATAAAGCAATTTAGATTTTCTTAATTTTTATAACCAACCAAAAAATAAATTTCAATATTAGAGATAATTTTACAATGAATAGTGTAAGATAAATACAATATGTTATAATATCTATATGTTTTATTTAACATTTATGGAGGTTATATATGCTTCAATATGATTTAATTATAATTGGAGGGGGAGCATCTGGACTTTCAGCTGGGGTTTCTGCTCTGAAAAATGGAATTAAAAAAGTATTAATTTTAGAAAGAAATAATGATTTAGGTGGAAATTTAAACTTATTCATACATAATGGGTTTGGAAGATATTATTTAGGCAAGGATGTAACAGGACCGGAGCTTGGAAGTCAACTTATTAAAGATTTTAAAGCACTAGGTGGTATGTATAAATTAAATACTGAAGTTTTAGAAGTAACTAAGAATAAGGTAGTTTCATATGTGAATCCTCAAGATGGGATTCAGGAGCTTGAAGCAAGGGCTGTAATATTAGCTTCTGGATGTAGAGAAAAGTTTACAGGGAACATAAATATACCAGTTCATAAATATACAGGTATATTTACTTTAGTTTCAGCACACAGGTTAGTTAATCTTCAAGGGTTTCTTCCGGGGAAAGAGGTTATAATTATTGGAAATAATAATTGGTCTTTAGTTCTTGCAAGAAGGCTATTAGTAGAAGGGGCCAGAGTAAAATCCATTATAGATAATTCTAAGAATGGATTTTTAGATGAAAATAGTAGTGAATTTATAGATGGATTTGATATAAATATAATAAGAAATCATCGTGTAGTTGAATTATATGGTAATGAGAGAATAGAAAGTATAGATATTAAAAGTATAGAGGATGAAACTGTGAGAAATATAGGTTGCGATTCTTTAATATTAACGGTTGGATATTGTCCAGAAATATCCTTTATAAGAAAAACAAATATATTGTTAAAGGATTATAGTACTTTGATAGTAAATAATTATGAAACTTCGGTTAATGGAATATTTGCTTGTGGAACTATATTGAGTGGAGATAAAGATATTTTTAATAGCGGAGAAAATGGTGCTCATGTTGGAAAAATAGTAGCAGATTATATAAAGAAATATATGTATTAAAAAATATGGATAGTATGCATTAAAGTGTACTATCCATATTTTTTAATAATTGTTTGAACTCATTAAGCAATAAATTCTGACCATTATTATTTAAATGAATACCATCGATAAAAATATTATTGGATGAAAATTTAAATGTTAAGCTATAAAAATCAACATAGGTAACTGTATATTTATTACAAAGTTCAATTATAGACTTTCCTAATAATTGTAGTTGCTTTTCACAATAATCATATGTAGAAGATTGCATAAAAAGCCTATAAGCATCTTCTTTTATTATTATTGGTGGAATGCCTATAATAACATCTTTAGTTATAGTTAAGGCTTCTTTTAACATTAATTCTAAATTATCTAAAACAGAATCTAGAGATCTATTAGAAAGAAAGTCATTGGTTCCTCCCATTATAAAGATTTTCTTTGGGGAATATGAAATAACATCTTCCGTAAATCTATTTAGCATATCTGTTGTTGTATTTCCATTTATGCCTTTATTTATTATATCTAAAGGTATAAATGGGTTTAAGCTTTCCACCCAGTTATTATTTTTGTTTACACCATATCCATAGGTTAGGCTATCTCCAATAAATACAAAAGAATTTTTTTGCAATTTCAATCTCCTTTCTAAAATAGTTTATTAAAGCAAGACCTACAAATTAATGTTTTACCACCATTTGCTTTAATTAAATCCGTATCGTTAATTTTTTTATTACAAAACTCACAAATCATTGCAATATTATCATTATTGGCTGGTTTATTTTCTGTTTTATTTTTCTTTAATTGTTTATTACTAGTATTTCTAATAGGTGAGTAGAGTTTTTTTATGGAATGCTCTTTTTTTGGTAAAATAGAATAAGAAACTTCATATTGACTTTCTCCATAGAATTCTAGTTCAAATCTAGGATTTTCTTTATCATAAAATTCTTCTGTAATAATTCTAGTTATTTGGGCATCATTAACAATAAGGCCGCTTTTTTCGATTCCATCAAAAATACTTTTAGTTATGTTTGCAGTATCAGGATGCCTTTTTTCGCTTTTATAATAAACCTTAAGAACCGCAATAAGTGATTCCTCTAGGATTACATTTGGATTTTGAATTCTAGCATAGTAGGCAATTTCTTCTTCATAAAGTGCATACCTATCATGTGATTTTCCAGTATTATATGGAAGGATTGCTCTACCATCCTTATTATGTAGTTTAAAATTAGATTTAGATATGGGGGATCCTGGTACAATTACTTTTGCATAAGAATTCATTATGTAAACTCCTTTAAATAATATTAATATATCCTTAAAAATCCATTAATTCTAATAAAAAATAATGAATAATTTTGTCATTCATTATATAATAAACAATGATAATAGTAAGCTATAAGCTTTATTTTAATATACAATAATAAGATAGTTTTAACAAGAATAAGATAGTTTTAGCAAGAAAATGAAAAAAGAATTATAATTTTAGAATATTTTAATATAAATATAATTAGATTAAGAGGTAGTAGCAATGGAAAGCAAATTAATATTGTCAATAGAATCAAGTTGTGATGAAACATCAGCAGCTGTAGTTAAAGATGGAAGAGAAGTATTATCAAATATAATAGCTTCACAAATAGAAACCCACAAAAAATATGGAGGGGTAGTACCTGAGGTTGCATCAAGGATGCATATCGAAGTAGTTAATGGAGTTGTAATGGAGGCATTAGAAGAAGCAGGGGTAAAATTAGAAGATATAAATGCTATTGGTGTTACTTATGGTCCTGGACTAGTAGGAGCATTATTAGTTGGACTACAGTATGCAAAAGGTCTTTCATATTCTTCTAAGAAGCCATTAATAGGTGTAAATCATATTGAAGGCCATATTTGTGCAAATTATATAGAACATAAAGATTTAAAACCACCATTCGTATCTTTAGTAGTTTCAGGAGGACATACTTTCATAGTTCATGTTAAAAATTATGGTGAGTATGATGTTATAGGACAGACAAGGGATGATGCAGCAGGAGAAGCATATGATAAGGTTGCAAGAGCATTAGGATTAGGATATCCTGGTGGACCTAAAATAGATAAATTAGCTAAGGAAGGAAATGAAAATGCTATAGAGTTTCCTAAAGCTAACTTTCATGATGATACATTAGACTTTTCTTTTAGTGGGGTTAAATCAGCTGTATTAAATTATATAAATAAATGTAAGATGCAAGGCATAGAAATAAATAGAGCAGATGTAGCGGCATCTTTTCAGAAGGCAGTTATAGATGTATTAAAGCAAAATGTTTTAAAAACTTGTAAAAAAACTCAGGTTAATAAAATTGCAATAGCTGGTGGTGTAGCATCAAATTCAGCTCTTAGGGAATCTCTTATTAATGCAGCATCTAAAGAAGGAATAGATGTATTATTTCCTTCACCAATACTATGTACAGATAATGCTGCAATGATAGGAAGCGCTGCATACTTTAACTTTATAAAGGGATTAGAAGCACCATTAAATATAAATGCGAAACCCAATTTGAAGCTATGATATATAAGGGGGAAGGGTTAACGTGAAGCTTTTACCACATTCAAATGGAGTCTACAAAGTAAATATGAAAAATAAAATGAAACCAAAGGATATAATAAAAAATACATTATTAGCAATGTTAATAGTAATTATTATAGGTTTTATATATCAAAGAGTAAGTAATTTTATAGCAAAAGAAACTTTGAAGCAAAGAGTAGATTATGCTAGAGTAGATGATAAAAGACTAGATTATAGAACTGATGGAGAAGGTAAATACACTGTTGTATTCGATGGAAATGTTGGAACCAACTTAAATCAGTGGAATTCAATAACAGATAAATTGACATCAGAATATGATGATATAACAACGTTTGTATATAATAGAAGAGGATATGGGTATAGTGATAGTGGAGCATTAAGGACTCCAAAGGAACAAGCAGAAGATTTAAGAATATTACTTAGAAAGGCTGCTGTACCATCTCCTTATATATTGGTTGGTGAAGAATACGGAAGCTTAGTTTTAACTGAATTCGCTAAAGAGTATCCAGATTTAGTAGCAGGAATAGTATTAGTAAATCCATTAGTTGAAGATACAATAAATAGTAGCGAATTCAAAAGAAGCCTTATAATAGAAAAAATAAGAAGAAAGGTAGAGGTACTTGGATCGTCTGTAGGCTTTACAACATTGTTAGATAAGTTTGGAATATCATGTGACATAAATGAATTTGAAAATAAACTAGATGAAAATAATTTACATGAATTTAAAGTACATAGAACAAAAAGTAGTTATACTAGTGCAGTATATAATGAAATAAAGAACATAACCAGTGGTGAAAATAGTAGTCAAACAGATGGTGTATTTGGTGGGAAACCATATTATTTAATAGCAAAAAGTGGACAAGAGCAATTAGCATTACTTGGAGATTCAAATTTGACAAAAGTTTATAATACTAGTTCGGAAAGTAATATTATATCAATGTATGATCCTGATACCGTTATAACAGGAATAAGACAAGTAGTTAAACAAGCTAATGAAATTGAAAGACTAGCCAAAAAGGCACATAAGAATTAAATTACATCAATGTGTCATATAGTTGTCATAGATGTGTCATATAATTGTCACAAAAAAAGGGTATATTAATATCTGTAAAAGGATTTATTAATATAATATCTAGGAGGCGTTTTATGATGAGTGATGATAATATATATGATGTAGAAAATTATGAGGATGTTAATAATACTGGAGGAGATAGTTTAAATTCTACTGTTCAAAATAGTATGAAGGAAGATTTTATCGATGAAGATAAAATACTAGAAAGAAATAATGGGGTTGATTCAAATCAAGGTTATATGAAAAGCTATAATAAAAAGAAGAAAAAGAGTGGTGGATTTAAAATTATAGCAATAGCCCTTATAGCAGGACTTCTAGGGGGAGCACTAGGCGGTGGAAGTATATATTATGCAATGAGAGGTACTGACACTAAACAGCAATCTTCTATAATAACTCCAAATCCTCAGGAATTTGAGACTACTGAAGGTGCACTAACTGCTAGTGAAGCTTTTGAAAAGGTTGCTCCAGCAGTAGTTATAGTATCAGCAAATGGAGTAACTGATTATAGTGGAATAATACCTCAGCAAGTAGATGGAATGGGTTCTGGATTTATAATAAATGAAGAAGGTTATATATTAACAAACTATCATGTTATAGAAGGTGCAAAGGAAGTAGTTGTTACTTTATCAGATGGTAGGGATGTAAAGGCGAAGGTTGTGAATTATGACCAAAATCAAGATATAGCAATGCTAAAATTAAGTGATGATAGCGTTAAGGTTCCAGCAGTAGTACAGCTTGGAGATTCGGATGCATTAAGACCAGGAGAAGAAGTTTTAGCAATAGGAACACCACTTTCTAAAGATTTTAATCAAACTATAACAGGAGGACTTGTAAGTGCTGTTAATAGAACTGTAGAAACAAGTACAGGTGTTAAGTTAAACTTAATTCAAACAGATGCTGCAATTAATCCAGGGAATAGTGGAGGGCCTCTAATAAATACTAGGGGAGAAGTTGTTGGTATAAATACATTAAAAATGTCAGGTGGAGCAGAGGGAATAGGATTTTCAATTCCAATAAATGAAGTTAAAGATAGAATAGATGCATTATCTAAGCCTATATTAAATTTAGGAGTATCAATAAGAGAAGTAGATGAAAAGTTAGCAAAGCAATATGATATGCAAGAAGGACTATATATAGTTGAGGTATCAGAATTCTCACCGGCGGAAAAAGCAGGATTAAAGGGTGGAGATATAATAGTAAAATTTGATGGAGAAAGAATTAAAACCTTTGATGAGTTAAGAGCAATTAGAGATACTAAAAAAGAAGGAGATATAGTTAAAGTAGAAGTAGTTAGAAATGGAGAAAATAAAACTTTTGATGTTCAATTAGAAGCAAAGGAATAATGCATTTAAAATAACTATAATAAAATTTAAATATAGAAGACTAGTTATAGATAAGAGATACGGATGTGAACAAAGTATGACTTATTAAAACTAGTCTTTTTTTATTAAAACGACATAACTTAAAGAACATTTTATAAATAATGGAATAGATTGTATTATATAAAATTTAAATTTAAATTCAAACTTAGGAGGCAAAGTTATGAGCGGAAGAATAACATCATGTGAATTAAAGACAGGATGTAATGAACAAATAGAGGCAATAGTTAGATTACCAGAGGAAAAGAGATCAGTTATATTTGGAACAGTTTTGGACTGTAATAGAATGCCTGTAGTAGATGCGGTTGTTAAGTTATTACAAATTGTTGATGGATGTAGATATCCTTATCCACTAACTCATACTTTTACAGATTGTCACGGACAATTTTTATTAGGACCTTTATGTCCAAATACAAAGTATATGTTAAAGATTTATAAAGATAATATAGTAATAAAATATTCTGAATTAGAAACCTCATCTTATAACGGAAAATGTATAGGTAAACCTGAAAATACAGGAAATCAACCTCCAAAACCATTTCCAGATAAGACATCATGTGGATGCGATTTTTAATTTGACTGAATAATTAAAAGCAAAAAAGAGTTAAGAAAAATATCTTAACTCTTTTTTACTAGTTTGATAATTTGAAATCTGTATTTGTTAATTTAAATATATCTCTAATTCCATCTGTTATGTAAATTTGATTATCTTTAGTAACAAAAATAGCATCTATACCTTCTTGAGTATTAACAAATTTCATACCTTCTTCAACACCCATAGCAAAAACAGAAGTTGATAAGGCATCTCCATCTGAAGACTTATCACTTATTATTGTTATTCCAACAATTTCATTTTCATAAGGATATCCAGTTTTGGGACTTAATATATGATGATATTTGATTCCATCTTTTTCGATATATCTCTCATATATTCCAGAAGTTACTATTGATTTATTCTTTACAGTGATTGTACCAATTATATCTCCACGATCAGAAAATGGATTTTGTATTCCTATTCTCCAAGTGCTGCCATCAACTTTTGTTCCGTGAGCGAATATATTGCCACCTAAATCTATTATAGCGCTTTTAACGCCTTCTTCAGTAAGCATATCTGAAATAACATCCGCAGTATATCCTTTTGCTACGCCACCAAGGTCTATCATCATTCCGTGTTTTTTTAGAAATACAGTACTTTCTTCTTCATTAAGTTCAACATCAGAATACCCTACCAATGGAATTTTGGAATCTATTTCTTCTTGAGTTGGCACTTTTGCTTCAGGTAGACCAATATTCCAAAGTTTAACTATTGGACCAACTGAAATGTCAAATAGACCATTTGAAAGTTTAGCATATTCTAATCCTTTTTTTATGACTGTATATGTATCATAATCTACTTTTACTGGTTCAATTCCTGCAGATTCATTTATTTTATCAACTAATGTACCATTTTCATTAATACTTAAAGTAGATTCTAGTTCCTTGACTTTTTTAAATACATTATCTAATATGCTTTCATCATTGCTATCGTAAAGGGTTACGGTAACTACTGTTCCCATTAGAAGTTCAGTTCTAGTGAGGGGTTCAGCAACTTTGTTATCTTTTGAACAACCGGATAAAATTGTAAGAGAAAAAATTAACAAGATGGATATGGTGAAATAATTTAAATATTTTTTCTTCATAGATATTCCTCCTAAATAATATGTCATTATCTATTATAATTAAAAATCTCAAAAATAACAAAAGACTTTAGGTAAAAAACCTAAAGTCTAATATTAAAAATATTATTTAGCATCTGATAAAGCTTTTTCTGCTAAAGTTTTGAAAGAATCTGTAGTTTTAGTAGCTCCAGTAACTACATCTATAGAAGCAACATCTTGCTTTTCAACTAAAGCATCTTGTAATTTTGGGAAAGCTTCTTCAGGGTTAGTACCGCTTTTTGCTTTCATGTTTGTGTTGTATTCAGCATCGTCTAACTTACTACCTTTTTCGCCAACTTCATCATATTTAACTGTAGCGATTTTTCCATCTTTAACTTCTATTTCGATAGATGCTTGATATCCTCTTTCATCTTTTTCGCCTTTAGCTGAATAATTTCCGTCTTTTAATCCAGATTCCTTAGCTTCTTCTTTATTTCCGCATCCTACAAATACAGTAGTAGCTAATGCAGCAACTGCTAATAAGCTTATAACTCTTCTTGATTTCATAAAAAAATCCCCCTCAAACTTATTTAATTTTTCCATTGAATCTCTTCAATTACTAGATAATTATACACAAAAATATATTGTTTTGGTATTCGATTTGCTTATGATGTATAAGTATAAGTGATGGTGTTAAAAAAATAACAATTAGGTAAAAGCCTTGTATTTAAAGGGGATATATAAAAAAATACCTAAATTCAGGGTAAAAAAATTGTTAAAAAAACAACAAAAAATAATTATGGATATATAGACATATTATAAAATAGTGTATAGAATTAAATATGCTATTTTATAATTATTTAAATGAAGGGATGGGTGCAACATGTCAAAAAATAAGATACTTGTTCTTGGCGCTGGATATGGTGGTGTACATACTGCTAAGAAGCTAGCGAAGAAATATAAGAAAAACAATGATGTGGAAATTACATTAATAGATAGAAATCCATATCATACTTTAATGACAGAATTACATGAAGTTGCAGGGGGAAGAGTTCACCCTGAATCAGTTCAAGTGGAATTATGCAAGATTTTTGGTAAATCAAAGGTTAATGTAGTTACAGATTTTATAGAAAAAGTTGATACTGATAATAAAGTTGTAAAGACTACATACGGAGAATACTCATATGATTACTTAGTAATCGGTACAGGTAGTGAACCTGCATTCTTTGGAGTTCCAGGAGTAAAAGAAAATGGATTTACTTTATGGTCATTTGAAGATGCGTTAAAGATAAGAAAGCATATACAAGACATGTTTGCTAAAGCAAGTCTAGAAAGAAATGCTGCTAAGAGAAAAGAAATGCTTACATTTATAGTAGCTGGATCTGGATTTACAGGAATAGAAATGGCTGGAGAACTTTTAGAGTGGAAGACTAGATTAGCAAGAGAGTATAATGTTGATGAAAGTGAAGTTACTTTAAAAGTAGTTGAAGCTATGGGAACTATCTTAAATATGTTAGATAGAAAACAAGCTGATAAAGCAGAAAAATACATGGTTAAGCATGGAATGGAAATATTAAAGAATTCACCAATAGTTGAAGTTACTGAGAATAAGATAGTGCTTAAGAGTGGTGAAGAAATCAATACAAGAACTTTAATATGGACTTGTGGAATACAAGCAAATCAAGATGCTAAAGAATATGGATTAGATACAGCTAGAGCTGGAAGATTACAAACAAATGAATTCATGCAAGCTGTTGGAAAGAAAGACGTATTTGTAGTTGGAGATATGGCTTATTTTGAAGAAGAAGCTGGAAAGGGAACTCCTCAAATAGTTGAAGCTGCAGTTCAAACAGCAGACACAGTTGTTAAAAATATAGTTGCTTCAATTGAAAATAAAGAAATGCAAAAGTTCCAAGGAAAATATCATGGATTTATGGTTTCAATTGGTGGTAGATATTGTGTTGCAAACTTAATGGGACTTAAGTTATCAGGATTTTTTGCTATGATAATGAAACATTTAGTTAATATCCATTATTTATTTGGTGTAAATGATGTCCATGCAATATATAGCTATTTACAACATGAATTCTTTGCTATGGAAGATAGAAGATCAATAATGAGAGGTCATTTATCATCTAAGGCAAATAGATTATGGTTAGTTCCTCTAAGATTATATATAGGATGTTTATGGTTAATTGAAGGATTAAAGAAATTATTAGGTGAAAGCACATGGGAATCTATGTGGAAAGCTGATAGTATAGGTGATTTCTTTAAGAATATAACTATAGGTTCTGATAGTTGGACTAAAGCTGGAAATATTAAAATGCCATTCGAATGGTTACAACAAGCTACTTCAGGTGCATCAGCAAGTACAGAAACAGCAACAGAATTTGCAACACCAATTCTTAAGGAAGTTCCAGGGTGGTACTCAGCAATAATGCAAATAATGATGCCAAACCCAGAAGTTGCTGTATGGTTCCAAAGAATAGTTGTATTAATAGAAATAGGAATGGGATTATGTTTAATAGCAGGATTGTTTACATTCATATTTAGTGCAGTTTCAGCAGGTATGGTATTAAACTTTATTTTATGTGCTATGGCTGGTTGGGATATTTTATGGTACTTCTTTGGTTCAATTGCATTAATGGGTGGTGCAGGTAGAACATTTGGCTTAGATTACTATATAATGCCGTGGATTACAAGGATTGCAGATAATTTCTGGCATGGTAAGAAAAAACCAATGTACAAAAATGTATAGAAATCAATAGAGTAAAGTATTATAATATTTAATAATAATTTTATAAGGTAGAGTTTTTACTCTACCTTATAACATATAGAACTATATTACAAATTCATCCAATTGTATTATAATGGAGATGATCAGGTTATGTTTAAGAAGTTAGATTTTGTTATAATAGCAGTACTAATGCTATTATCCTTTCTTCCAGAAATTATTTTAGGTGCATCGGTAGGTAAGGGTTACAATAATACATATGCAGAAATAACAGTTTCAGGAAGAATATACAAGACAATACCTTTATCTGAACATAAGGGTGAAGAAACAATTGAAGTAAAAACTAAAGATGGGATTAATGTTATAAAGATAAGGGATAATAAAATAGGTATAATTGAGGCAGACTGTCCTGATAAAGTTTGTATGAATCCTGAATATATAGAAAAACCAGGACAAAGTTTAGTATGTCTTCCGCATAAGGTTATGGTAGAAATAAAAGGGAAGATAGATGATGATATTATACTATCACATTAAGGAGGAGCTATGAAAAGAACTAATAGAATTGTATATATAGGATTATTAGTAGCTCAGGCCTTAGTTTTACATATTATTGAGCGAATGATCCCTGTACCTTTTGTAACACCAGGTGCTAAATTAGGATTGGCCAACTTAATTACTGTTATTGCTTTATATACCTTAGATAGTAAAAAAGATGCTTTTTTAGTATTATTTTTGAGACTTACCTTAGGAACTATGTTTGGAGGAAACTTATCATCATTTATGTATAGTGCGGCTGGAGGAATCTTAAGCTTTGGTGCAATGAGTATCGTAAAGGACTTATTTAAGGATAAAGTTAGTATTATAGGTGTAAGTTCGTCAGGAGCAATATTTCATAATGTTGGGCAATTAATAATTGCGTCTCTAATAGTTAAAAATATAGGAGTTATGCTATATTTGCCTATATTATCTACTGTGGGTATAGTTACAGGTATTTTTATTGGAATAGCTGCAAATTATATTGTGGCACACTTAAAGAAGTTACCAATGTTTAGATAGTAGTAAATGAAATTATATAAGGTGAATTTAAAAATATATTTTAAATTTAAGTTTAAAAATAAAAAATATAGAAGATATAAATAATATTTTTTATAAAAAAATCTATAGGAAATTGATGATATTTAAGTAAGACTGGAATTTAGAAATTTATATAAGAAATTAAGCACTATAGAACTTAGATTTGATGTTTTGTTTAAATAGGTTAATTAGTTAGTAATAATATTATTAGCTATATAGATTATATATAAAACTATATTGACAAGGTGAAAATACTAAGTCTATGATTTAGACTATCACTAAGAAGGTGGATTTTAATGGACAATATTTGGAATAATTATCCTCAAATAAAACAAGAGCTTGTTGGTGTATTAGACTTAATGAAAAAGAATGTTAGATGCAAGGACAAGAGAATTGAAAACTCTATAATAGAATTGATAGAATCAGGTGGTAAGTTATTAAGGCCTGCTTTTGTTTTAATAGGATCAAAATTTGGTGACAATGATATAGAGAAATCTATTCCAACTGCAGCGGTGATTGAAATGTTACATATGGCGACATTGGTACATGATGATGTAATAGATGATTCAAAACTTAGAAGAGGGCAAGAAACTATCCAATCTAAATATGGAAAGGATTATGCTGTATATATAGGTGATTATCTTTTCTGCGTATGCTTTAAAATTTTAGCTACCAATAATTCGCTACAAGCTATAAAAGTAGATTCAAGAGCAATGTCAAAAATTTGTATGGGGGAAGTAAATCAACTGAATTCTAGATTTTCTATGAATTTATCTGTAAAAGATTATTTAAGTAGAATTTCAGGAAAAACTGCAGAATTATTTTCAATTTCATTATATTTAGGAGCAGCAGAATGTAATGCTGATGATAAGATAAGTAAGGAACTTGGAAAAATAGGACATAATTTAGGTATGGCTTTTCAGATAATAGATGATATCTTAGATTATGAAGGAAATGATAAGAGTATTAAAAAGTCTGCAGCAAATGATTTAAAGCAAGGAATATATACTATTCCGTTAATTTATGCATATAAAAATAATAAAGCAGCATTTAATGATATTTTAGGAAAAGACTTTTATACTGAAGATGAAATAAGTAATATAGTGAACTTAGTAAAAGAAAACGATGGAATAAAAATGGCTAAAGAGTTGGCTGAAAAATACATGAAAAAATGTTTTAAAGGAATTGATAAGCTTCCTAATAATGAATATAAAAATATATTGAAGGAAATAGCAGAATGGCTATTACTTAGAACATATTAAAGGGTTACTAAATTAAGTAGCCCTTTAACATATTTTTTAGTGATTTTATAAATTCAGAATTTATTTTATAAAATGAATTTAAATAATTTATGTATAAAGGAAGTGAAATAGAAAAATTCTCAATTTGTATTCTTTTTATGTTAGTTGTTGAGCAGTAATTATTATATATGCTCATTGGAACAAAAGTAACGGCTTTACTAGATAAGACTCCGTTTAATGCTGAAAAATATGAATTAGTACTATATAGTATATTTAAATTATCTAGATTTTTTTCAGTGCAATTTAAAGCTGAAGATAATGATTGTTTTAAGCAAGTTTTATCTGAAGTAAATATTATAGGCAAATCAAATAGCTGATCTTTTGTTATAGTGTTTATTGGAAAATTAGCGTCAGATATCAAAACGATTTCATCGGATCCTATTTGTTTTGTAACAATTCCTTCATGCTCTTCAGGTTTTTTATAGCATATATAGATATCACATATATTATTTAGTAAGTTCGTATTTGTACAACATTCTATAGTATTAAGATTTATTGTATAGGAACTATATACCTTTTTTAATTTTGATATGATAACAGGTAAAATAGTTAGGCTAATTGATTCTACAGCTTCAATTGATATGTACTTCTTTTTATTGATAGAATTCAATAGTTCCTCTTGCATTTTATTATAAGCACTAAGTATAGATTCACAATACTTGAATAAAATTTCTCCTTCAGGAGTCAGGCTAACACCTTTATTACTTCTATTTAATAATTTTACATTTAGATTGTTTTCTAATTTTAATATTTGTTGGCTTAGTGCAGATTGTGATATATGTGCATTTTTGGCTACAGTAGAAATACTTTTTGAGTTAGCAACTTGAAAAAAATAATTTAAACTATCTATATGCATAACAATCTCCTATCTAATATTTTATATATTTAATTATTATAGTATAATAATTATTAAAAAGCAAAGTTATTTGAGACTATTGAAGCTAGAGTTATGCTGTATTATTAATTATATATTAGGATGTGATTAGGATGAAAATTAAAAGAAGGCTGTTGATATATCTAATAATAATTATATTTACTGTATTGATGGTAAATAAGCTAGTAATTAACACAAATGATCATACAATAAAAGGAAATATAAGCATATGGGTTGAAGATAAATATTATTCATATTTTACTTCTATTGCAAAAGAGTTTGAGGAAAATAATAAAAAGGTTAGCATCAAAATCGTAAGTGTAAAAAAAGAAGATTATCTATATAAAATAATAAATACCTCTCCAAATGAATCACCTAATATAGTTCATTTAGATTTTAATGAGTTAAATATAATAAGAGATAGAATAAATTTCACCAATGAGAATAAAGAAATAATTGATACATATAATAAAAATTTTAATAATACTAGACTAGAAGAAGTAAAAATAAATGATAATTATTATGCAATCCCTTTTACATCTAATCCAATAGCTTTATATCTAAGAAGTGATATTCTAAAAAAGTTTGGATATAAGGTTGAGGACATTAATACCTGGGGAAATTTAATCGATATTGGTAAAGATATTTATACTAAGAGTAATGGAGATATAAATATATTTTCTAGCCAAGATAAAGAAAATATAAGACTTTTGTTATCTGCACAATTGGTTGATTATGAAGAGAAAAACTATGAAAATAATGAGATTAACGATATCATAAATTCAATATATAATGAATCTTTTATAAATGACAATAATTATCTTTGTAGAATTTCATCTATAGATTTTTATTCAGAATTAATTAACCAAGCTATAGATGGAGTTTGGGAGTGTAAAAATCCACCAAGTTTTAATATAGGTGAAAATAAATTTTATGATATAGGTGGTGAAAACTTAGTAGCTTTAAATATTGAAGATAATAAGGAAGTAATAAAGAGTTTCATTTCATATGCGTCAACTAACAAGGAGTTATTATCAAAGGAAATGTTTGAGTGTAACTTTGTACCTAGTTCTTTATACTCTTTAAGAACGAAGTACATAAGTAAAGAATGTGAGAAATTAGAAGGAAGCAGCCCTTTCCTAATATTAAGTAATATAGTTGAAAGGGCTCCAGAAATAAAAAATTATGATAAATTTAATGAAATAATATACAACTTATATAATTAGAGCTTAGCGATTTCCCTATAAGCTTCCAATGTTTTAATAGCAGTTTGTCTCCAAGAAAATTGGAGACTTCTTTTATACCCTTTTTTTGATAATTCCTCTTTTAAATTATTATCATTTAATAAATTTAATAGAGATTCTTCTAGCTCTGTTCTGCTAGAAGGGTCTATTAATATACATGAATCACCAGTAACCTCAGGAATTGATGTTATATTAGAGGTTATAACTGGAGTCATACAACTCATTGCTTCTAAAGGAGGAAGACCAAACCCTTCATAGAAAGAAGGGTAAACAAAAGCTTCAGCTCCATTATATAAAGTTGGAAGAAGACAATCGTCAATAAATCCTGTAAATATTATATTTTCATTAGATGGTAGTGAATTTGCAAGTTCAACAAGCTTCTTTCCTTCATCTTTAAGTGAACCAGCTAAAAGTAATATGTGGGGCTCATTCAAATCTTTATATATCTTATCAAAAGCTAAAATAAGTTCTCTAGCATTTTTACGTAAACTGAATCCACCTATGTATAGTATATAGGGCTTGTTGAAGTTAAATTTTTCCTTAATGTAGTTTTTACAATAAGCTTTATCAAGTGGTTTGAAATTTGAATTTGCTGCTAAAGGCGTAACGAATACCTTTTCTTCAGGAATATGATTGAAAAATTTTAAAATATCCTTTTTAGAATATTCAGAGACTGTAAGTATTCCTTTAGAGTTATCAATTATAGAAGGCATATTTTTTAAAAATCTTTCTAAATATCCTCGACCAGTAGTTTCAGGTAAAATGTATGGAATTAGGTCATGTATTGTGACTATACAATTATTTTCATAATTTTCGCAAAGACCAATTCCGTTTTGAGGAATATGATGAAGATCTATTTTATTATTTTTAATAAAGTTTGGAAAATAATAATTTTCATAAAATCCACCATGTCTTCTTGATGTGAAGATGATTTGGCTATTTTTTCTTTTATAGCTATCATAATTTTTTCCTGTCCAAAATAATGAATACTCATTTTCTTTATCTATATTAAGCAATTCTCTAACAAGATTTTCAGTATAAGTACCAATACCACTACCATTGTATAAGGTAATTCCTCTAGCATCTATAGATATTTTCATACTAATCCTCCTAAATTATCTTATATATTTATAGATATTATTAATTTTTTTTTATATAACAGAATATTAATAATAATTTAATTATGTGATAGTAAACACAATAAAATATAGACTTTCATATAATGGCATTGAGTAATTATTAAGGAGAATTTTATGGATATTTCATATATAAAAAAAGAAATTGAATCTAATTATCCATTAAAAATAATAAGTATAGAAAAAGTTAAAAATAGCTATAGAATTAAAACAGATGATGAGGAGTATGGTATTAAAGTAATTAAATATCAATTTCCTCATTTTTATTTTATTTTTTCAGCAATAAATCATTTAAAAAAACGTGGATTTAATAATATACCGGAAATAATAAATACCAATGAAAATTTGGGTTATGTAAAGCTTGGAAGTAGTTATGCATATCTAAATAGATGGATCGATTGTAAAAAATGTGATTATAGGAATTCGGAGGAATTGAAGCTAGCAGCACAGAAGCTAGGGGAGCTACATAAATGTAGTGAGGGATTTACAACAAGTAATATTATGAGACCGAGGATAGGTTGGTTTTCTTGGATAAAGGTATTTGAAACTAGATGTGATGAAATATTAGATTTTAAGAAAAGAATTTATCAAAAGGCATATAAATCTGAATTTGATGAAGTATATTTAAGAGCTATAGATGAAGAATTAGAAAGAGGTAAGAGAGCTATAGAAGAATTAAAGATGAATAGATATACAGAAATTATGGAAAAAGAGGTATTTAAGCGTGGCTTTTGTCATCATGACTATGCAAATCATAACGTATTAATAGATACGAATGGTGAATTAAATATTATAGACTTTGATTATTGTTTATTAGACACTCATATACATGATTTAGCATCATTGTTAATTAGGTGTATGAAAGATGGTAATTGGAGTAATGATAAAGCTCAGCTTGTATTAAATAGTTATTCAAAAACACACTCTTTATATGAAGAAGAGTTAAAAATTATAAAAGGGTTCATTAGATTTCCACAAGGGTTTTGGCAAATAGGATTACAATATTATTGGGAACAGCAGCCTTGGGGAGAAGAGTTTTTATTAAATAAGATAAATAAATATTTAAAAGATAGAAATGAAAGAGAAAAGTTTGTAGATAACTTTATTTGATAGAGGTGATGAGATGCAAAAGTTAGAGCTAAAATCATATTTAGAAGAAAGAGATATTTATATATTAAATGGAAAGATAAATAGAACAAAAGAACAAAAGATAAAAAATATATTTAATCAAATTGAGAATATAGTTTTATTCCATAATAGAATGGGTGAATATAAGGAAAATTTATTACCTAGGATTGGAGCAGCAATAGGCAGAGAAATTGATAATTATAACTCTCAAATAATTTTAATAGGTAAGTATATAAAATCAATTGAGAATAAAAGTAACTTAAATTCAATTGATTTCTATTTAATAAGAAATGGAGAAATGTTATTAAATAGGGGAAGAAAAGCATTAAGCCATGTATACTCTAACAATTACAGAAAATTAATATATAGGAGTATGAAAAATTATGAAGTTTGCTTAAGTAGGGTTGATGAAAATAATTTAGTTGTAGAAGATAATAATAAAATATTTATAGGGACAATAAAATATTTAACATACAATCTTAAGGAACATGATATATATTCATATATAAAGAAAATTAAAAGGAAGGATATGGAGTTTAGCATAGAGGAAGTAATAGATTATTATATTGAAATTGCTAATTTGGAAAGCGATAGTAAGCAATATTTAAGGGCTTTATGTTCATATCCAAACGAAGAATTTAAAGTGTTAGAGAGGTATATCCTGAAAAAGATAGATACAAATGAAGATGGAATCTTAGAGTTGTTATATAAAGCTAAAAATATGGATAGTAAATGCTTAATAATTTAATGGGGGATTTTCGAGTATGAATAAATTTAGATATGTAGATAGAGATATATTATGCCAATATGATTTGAATGAGGAGTTTTTTGAAAAATTAAATCTAGAAATTGAGGATATAATACCTCTGAGAAAAGTATTTGTTTTATTAACAAATGAAGGCAAGAAGATTTTAAAGCTTACTGACTCAAGCGAAGAAAGAATAAGATTTATCAGTGAAGCTTTAAATTATATATCAAAGGAATATGATAGTGTACTTAGTTATTATGAAAGTAAAGAGGGGGAAATAACTTATAAATTTGCTTCTAATAATTATGTTTTATTAAACATGATAGAAGGAAGAGAAGCAACATTTACTAACCCTGTTGAAGTTGAAATGTGTGCTAAAAGTATAGCTAATATGCATAATGCATCAAAAGGAATATTTAATAAATTAAGTACAGAAATAGTTAAAGGGAATTTAGGAGAATATTTACCGTACCAATTTAGTAAGGCAAAAGAAGATTTAATTAATATTAAGGAGTATGTTTTAAGGTTTAGGTATAAAAATGAATTTGATAAAGTATTCTTAGAACATGTTGATAGTAATATTAATCAAATACAAAAATCTATAGAACTTCTGGCTATGTGTGAATATAATTCAATGCTAGAGGATTTTAATAAAAGGGTTCTATGTCATAATGATTTAGCACACCATAATTTTATTATTGATGGAGATAATGTTAAAATAATAGATTTTGATTACTGTAAGATAGATACTAGAGCAGTAGATATAGCAAATTACTCAATAAAAGTAATAAAAAATAGTTGCTATGATTTAAATAAGTTCAAATTAATTTTAGATTCGTATAATTCCATAGAAAAATTAAGTAAACAAGAAATTAAACTTATATATGCAATTATTAGTTTCCCAAAAGATTTTATAACAATATCAAGAGATTATTACTATAAACAAAAGAAATGGGATTATGAAGTTTTCTTTAATAGATTAAAAGATAAAATTGGTAATGAAAATCATAGACAAGATTTTATTGAAAATTTTATAACTGAAATGAGTGAATATTTTTATTAATAAATAAAAGGACATCATATTTTTGTGGTTTGATGTCCTTTTAATTTGGATATATTAAGAGTTAGTGATTCTTTCATAAGCCTTAAGTGTTGATTTGGCAGTTATATTCCATGAATACTTGGAACTGTTTATTAGTCCTTGATTAATCATCCTTGTCTTAAGATCAGTATCGTATAAAACTTTTTCTATCCCAGATTTTAGAGCATCTATATCGTAAGGATTAATTAGCAAAGCTGAGTCATAACAGATTTCTGGAAGAGAAGTCACGTTAGATGCTATAACTGGGGTACCACAAGCCATTGCTTCTAATGGAGGTAAACCAAATCCCTCATAGAATGAAGGATAGGCTAATAATTCAGATGCATTATAAAAAATAGGTAATTTTTCAAGAGGGATAAAATCGGTAAAAATAACATCATCTTCTATATTAAGATCTACAGTTCTCTTTTTATATATGTCATATGAAATTCCTTTTTTACCTGTTATAACTAGCTTAAGATTTTTTTTTCTAGTTCTAGAAAGAAGAGAAAATGCTTCTATTAAGCCCACTATATTTTTTCTAGGACTAAAACCACCTACATAAAGAATAAAATCATCTTTTATATCATATTCTTCTTCAATAATTTTTTTGCATTGACACTTATTCAAAGGTCTATATATATCCTCAGCAGCAAGATGTGTAACAAAAATTTTATCCTCAGGAAAATTAAATTCTTTTGATATATCTTGCTTTGAAAATTCAGAAACGGTTAATATACCATCACAATCATTTATGATTTTAGGAAGTTCATTATTAAATATATATAAATAACGATCACTAACTGTTTCTGGCATTCTCAATGGGATTATATCATGCAAAGTAATAGTTTTATGACAATTTATGTTTTGAGAAAGACCAACACCATTTTGAGGGACGTGGTAGATATCTATATTAGTATCATTTAAAATGTTAGGAACTCTAACTTCATCCCAAAAATTAGAATTCGAAGTGGCCTTTACTGATTCAACTTTGAAATTGTCACTTAAATCTAGAGCTGAATTTTCAGGTAGAAAAACTAAGTAGTCATTAAGTTTATCAACCTTATTTATACTATTTATAAGTTGATAAGTATATGTGCCAATTCCAGTCCCTCTATACCATTTTGCAGCTCTGCCATCTATGCCTATCTTCATGATTTAATCCTTTCACATTGTTTTTAATTTATTATATTAAATATAGGAATAAAATGTTAATAAAAGAATACATATAGTCATATAAATATAAAGGGGGTGAGCGTTATGATGAGAGAATTTGAAATAGAAAGACAATTTGACGTGAAAATTGAGGTTTTAAAAGCAAATAAAGGAGTATATTATTTAAAGACTAATAAGGGTGAAAGATGTTTAAAGAAGATTAATTATGGTCCTCAAAAGCTATTATTTGTTTACGGAGCTAAGGAACATTTAATAAATAATGGTTTTAAGGGTGTTGATAGATATTTTTTAAACATAGATGGGGAACCATATGCCCTAGTTAATGAAGATCTTTATACACTATCTGAATGGATAGAGGGTAGAGAATGCGATTTTCATAACATAGACGAGGTGAAATTAGCAGCAAAAACTCTTGCTAGCTTGCATGAGGCATCAAAAGGATATGATCCTCCAGAAAATTCTAAGCTAAAGAGTGACTTGGGTAGATGGACTCACCTTATGAATAAAAGAATAAAGTCCTTTGATAAAATGAGAGATATGGTAAGAAAGAAAAATAATAAAAATAATTTTGATTTACTATATTTAAAATCAATGGAATTCTATAAAGAGATAGGTAAAAAAGCTTTAAAAACATTAGAGGAATCAGAATATATGAAGTTATGTGAAATAGCAGAAAATGATAAAAGTTTTTGCCATCATGACTTCACATATCATAATATAATTTTGGATGAAAACAATAATTGTAATGTAATTGATTTTGATTACTGTAAAAGAGAAATAAGGACTTTTGATATTTCTAATTTTATGATAAAAGTTCTAAAAAGAGTTGATTGGGATATAAATTTTGCAAATGCAATTATAGAATCATATAATGAAGTTTCACCACTTTTAGATAGTGAATACAAGGTATTATATGCGTATTTACAATTTCCACAAAGATATTGGAGACTAGCTAATAGATATTATTATAATGAAGTTAACTGGGGGCAAAATACTTTTGGAAACAAAATTGAATCTATAATAAATGAACAAGAAGCTATGCTTAAGTTTTTAGAAGAATTTAAAAAAGAGTACAAGTTAGATTAAAAAAAGTGCCATGTGCACTTTTTTTATGTACAAATAAATAAAATTCGACATAGGATAATATAAAGTAATAAACTAAGAGGGAAAAATGGAGATAGGTGATTTAGTAGTTAGGAAATCATATGATAAGGATATTACATTCAAAATAATAGATATTAAAGAAGATGAAGATGGTAATCCTGTTTATGTATTAAAAGGTATTAGTATAAGAATTATAGCTGATTCCAAAAAAGAAGATTTAGAAGAAGTGGATGGACAATATGTAGGAGCAAAAGAAAAGATATTAAATACCAGGGTAGATGAAGCTATAAAGAAGGCTGTATCAATGAGAGGTGATACAGAAGCTATTAATATGATTAATAACTTAACAAGGGGGAGTAAGTCCTCTAAAGCACAGCAAAATAAAGAGTTGATATTTGGTAGGCCGGGAAAAATACTTCACATAGATGGTGATAGTGAGTATCTTGAAATGTGCCTTAAGGTTTATAAGCAGTTGTCTTTAGAGGCTGTAGGTAGAGCAATTCCTGAAAGGAAACAACCAGAGTTAATTGTTGACTTAGTTAAAGAAATTAAACCAGATATAGTTGTTTTAACTGGACATGATAGTGTTCTAAGAGTAACAGACGATTATTTGAATCTAGATAATTATAGAAATTCAAGATATTATATAGAGGCAGTAAAAGCTTTAAGAAATTATAATTCTAGCTATGATGAATTAGTAATTTTTGCAGGAGCATGTCAAAGCTGTTATGAATGTATGTTAGATGCAGGGGCTAATTTTGCAAGTTCGCCTAATAGGGTATTAATCCATTGCCTAGATCCTGTATTTGTGTGTGAAAAAATAGCATATACAAGAATTGATAAGGTTGTATCGATAACAGATGTTATAGATAATACAATTACAGGAACAAAAGGAATTGGGGGTTTACAAACAAGAGGTAAATATAGAGAAGGATACCCAAGATCACCATATATATAAATATTTATTTATTAAAAATCTACTGAAAACGCAGTGGGTTTTTATTTTTAGACTAAAATATGACTTATTTATTAATTATACAAATAAAATGTATAAAAAAACAAAAGATAGATATACTAATAAATGTATAAAAGATCACTAAAAAGGTAAAAGTTTACATTGACAACTTGCATCAAAGGTGATAAAATATAAATTTTACTTGACAAAAAGTGGGTTTGGGTGTATAATATTATTTAGAAAGAAGGTGTTTATGTGGAAAAAGTAAAGACTATCGCCGCTATAAAGAGGGATATAGAAGACCATATAGGAGATAAAGTAACTCTGAAGGCAAACGGTGGGAGAAAAAAAATCCTAGTAAACAACGGAGTAATAGAAAGTGCTCACCCAAGCATTTTTGTAGTAAGACTAGAAAATGATATTCAAAGAACAGTAACATACAGCTATTCAGATGTATTAACTAAGACAGTACAATTATATTTTGCTTTATAGAGAATAGAGCTTCTTTTAATGGAAGCTCTATATTTTTTTATTTTTATAAAAAAAAAGAAAGATGGTGGGTTTCCATCTTTCAACTATGGTATAAAAGGGTATTGAGAATTTATGAGAGGTTATATGGTCAATAACCTCTTTTATAATACGACATATTTTATTATATGTCAACATATTATTTAAAAAAACAGAAAAAAATCTTAGGCAATTATTATAATTCGACATATATTTAGATAAACAATCCTATAATGTAAATAAGAGTAATTAAAATGTTGAAATTTGATTTTTTTATTTTAGCAATATTTTAGTTAAGCATGAATAAATATATATAGTCATAAATATATATAATACTAGGTATTGTATGGGAGGGATTATATGTCACAAATAGATGTAATAAAAGAAGTCGTTCACTATGAACAATTACTTAGAGAAAATTTAACTAATCATGTACTAAAGGGAGAATATCTAATAAGAGATTCACAATATCCTGATATGAAAGAAGTATTGGGAGTAGATGCAAAAGCTACCATAACTAATAAGGAAATTCTTGGAGACAAGATTATGGTAGAAGGGCAATTAAATTATATAGTATTTTATTTACCAAAGGATGAAACTATAACAGATTCACCATCAAATAAAATACATTCAGTTGTTTTTACTGATAAATTTGCCAACTATCTTGATCTTAATAGTGATGAACATAATATATTATGCGACGTTGAGTGCGAGATAGAACATATTGAAGCTGATTGGATGAATGAAAGAAAGGTAGGTATTGATGGTATATTGACCCTAAGATGGGAAGTATATAAAAATGGTGAATTTGAATACGTAAAGGATATTGAAGGTAAAGAAGATATACAAATTAAGAAAAAGGATGAAGTTATTAACGGTGTAAAGGGAGAAAAAGAAGTTGATTTAATAGGTAAATCTATGCTTAAAGTAACTATGGATAAACCTGAAATTGAAGAAGTTTTAAAATGTGCTATGAATGTTCATAAAAAAGAAATTAAGATTGTAGAAGACAAGGTATATGTTGGTTGCTATTGTAGAATTGAGGTATTATATAAAGGTAAAGAAAATAAAGAACTTATAACTTTACAAGATGATGTTTATCTATCAAAAGAAGAAGAAATGCCTGGTATATCAAGTGATATGATTAGTTCATTAAACTTAAATATTAAAGATCAACAATGTGCAATTAATTTAGATGACTTAGGAGAAAATAGAGTAGTAGACATAGAGTTCTTGGTTAAAGGAAGAGTTAAAGTTTATTCAAAAGATAAGATTGAAATGTTAAAGGATGCATACTGTCCAACTATGAATATTGATCTTGAAAAAGATGATAAAGAGTTCGGAGCTATACATTCAATAACAAACACAGAGGCTATGGCTAAAGATAATATAGAGTTAAAAAATGAAGAAGATAGATTAGAACAGATAATATGTGTAACTGGTCATCCTATTGTTACAGACAAAATGGTTGAAGATGACAAAGTTAAAGTTGAAGGGGTAGTTAAAGTATCTGTTATTTATAGACTTGTAGGTGAAGAATTAAATTATGGTATGGTAACAGGAGAAGTTCCATTTATTACGGCTGCAGATATAAAAGGTAGTAAAAAAGGAATGAATGCATTAATAAAGATATCTCTAGAAACTTTGGATGCTAGCATAGAAGGAAACTCGATTTCTATAAGAGCTAATGTTGGACTTACTATAAAGGTTTGTCATAAAGTAAATAAAGAATGTGTAATAGATGTTGTTGAAGGACCTGCTGAAATTAAAGAAAAAAAATCATCAATAACTATATATGTTGTTGGTGAAGGTGATACTTTATGGGACTTAGCAAAGAAATATAATACAACTATGGATGAATTAAATAAATTAAATGAATTAGATGGAAATGAAAACATAAAACAAGGCGATAAATTAATAATACCGGGAAGAGCTATATTTTAATTCTTAATAATTAAAGTATTTAATAATGATTATAGAATAGATTTCTATTTATTCTATAATCATTATTTTTTTAGTGGAATTGGTAATTGCATCTTATAGTGAATAATATTTTGCTAGGGTGGATAAAATAAGGAATGCATAAGATAAGAGGTGAGAAAATGGCAGAAAAAATTAAAGGCGATTTAATAATAATCGGAGGAGCAGAAGATAAAGAAGGCGATAAAGAAATATTAAAAAAAGTATGTAACTCCATAGATAAAGAAAAAGACAATATTTTAATTGCTACAATAGCAACAGAATATCCAACAGAGGCATTGGAAAAATACACAAAAGTATTTAAGCAGTTAGGCGTTATCAACATAAAAGGTTTAAATATAAAAGAGAGAGCCGATTCTTTAAATGAAGAAAATATAAATCTTGTAAAAGAAGCACAACTTATATTCTTTACGGGTGGAGATCAATTACGTATAACAAGTTTAGTAGGGGGAACACCTATTTATGATTCATTAAAAGAGGCAAGTTCCAGAGGTTGTATAATAGTAGGCACATCTGCAGGAGCTTCTGTTATGAGTGATACTATGGTGGTTAAAGGAGATGATGATGAATCTCCAAGAAAATGTACTTTAAAAATGGCTCCTGGGCTTGGGTTCGTAAAGGGAATAATGATAGATCAACATTTTGCGCAAAGAGGTAGAATTGGAAGATTACTAACAGGTATAGCGCAAAATCCAGAGGTTCTAGGGATTGGTATAGATGAGGATACAGCTATAGTAGTGAGAGATAGTGGAATAGCACAAGTTATTGGAACTGGTGCTGTATATTTTTTGGATGCTAGAAATATAACACATAGCAATGTATCCGAACAATTTTATGATGAAGTATTAAGTATGTTTAACGTAAATTTACATGTGTTAAAAGAAGGAGATAGATTTAATCTACTAACGAAGTTACCTTTTGAGGAGGAAAATAATAAAGATGAAGATAATAGAGACTAAGGTCTTTAAGGGAAAAAACATCTATTCCTATAAAAAATGTATGAAAGTAGATGTTGATTTAGAAGGGTATTCTGAAATACCGAGTAAAGACATAGAAGATTTCAATGATAATATTATTAATATGATTCCAGAATTAAATACACATAGATGTGGAATTGATGAAGAAAGAGGATTTGTAAAAAGGTTAATAGAAGGAACATACTTAGCTCATATATGTGAGCATATGGCTATAGCGATACAAAATAAAATAGGAATTGATGTACACTATGGTAAAGCAAGAGAGGTAGAAGGCGATCATTATTATATAATTTGTCAATATATATATGAAGAGGTAGGTATAGAAAGTATAAAGTTAGCAGTTGATATAATAAATGCGTTAATAAATAAAATACCTATAAATTATGATGAAAGAATAGAGCTATTAAAATGTATTTTGAGAGATGAATCAATGGGACCTAGTACAAAATCGATATGTGATTATGCTCAAAAAATAGGATTACCAGTTATCAGTCTTGGGAGCGGAAATTTTCATCAAATAGGATATGGGAAACAAGGAAGAATAATTGAAGCTTCTATAGGAGCTAATACAAATTGTGTATCTGTTGATATTTCTTGTGATAAACTGTTAACAAAAGAATTGTTAAGTAACCAGGGCATTCCTGTTGCAAAAGGTTTAAGAGTTAAAAATATAATAGATTTATTAAGGGCTGCAGAAGAAATAGGATATCCTGTAGTGTTAAAACCTCAATATGGTAATCAGGGAAAGGGTGTAGTTCTTAATATTAAAAATGAAAAAGAATTATTAAATGTATATAAAACACTTAAAGATAAATTTAAAAATTTAATGATAGAAAAATATTATAAAGGAAATGATTTTAGAGTTTGTGTAGTTAATTATAAAGTTGTAGCTGCATCACGCAGAATGCCTCCTTATGTAGAAGGAAATGGAATCAATACGGTAATTGAACTTATAGATAAATTGAATCAAAACCCTGAAAGAGGGGAAGATCATGAAAAGTATTTAACAAAAATAAAGATTGATGAAGAAGTAATTAAATGTATAAATGAACAAGGAAAAGAATTAGATGATATTTTAACTTCTGGAGAAACTATATTTTTAAGGAAAAATGCTAATTTATCAACTGGTGGAGAAGCTATAGATTATACAGATGAAATATGTGAAGAAAATATAAATCTATGTATAAGAGCTGCTAAAACTTTAAATTTAGATATATGTGGAATAGATATATGTGCAGAAGATATATCCAAACCTATATATAACAGCGGAATAATAATGGAGGTAAATGCTGCCCCAGGGCTTAGAATGCATTTAAATCCAAGTAAGGGTATTTCGAGAGATATAGGTAAAGAAATAGTTAATATGCTATATAATGATAAGCCACACAATATACCTGTTGTATCAATTACAGGTACCAATGGAAAAACAACAACAACAAGGGTAATAAGCCATACTTTAAGCAAAATGGGGTACTGTGTGGGAATGACAAGTACTAGCGGAATATATATAAATGATGAATGTATTGATAGTGGTGATGATACAGGGTTTGAAAGTGCCAAATCTGTTTTACTAAATCGTGATGTTGATGTAGCTGTTTTAGAAACTGCAAGAGGTGGGATAATTAAAAAAGGCTTAGCTTATGATTTAGCTGATGTAGCAGTAATTACTAATATTAGAGAAGATCACCTAGGCATTGATGGAATAAATAGCATGGAAGAACTATGCTATGTAAAATCATTAGTTGGAGAAGTAGTTAAAGAGGATGGATATGTTGTATTAAATGCAGATGATTATTGGAGTAAATCTATATTAGATAGAATAAAAGCTAATATAATATTCTTTAGTAAGGATTCAAATAATCCACTATTAAAACAAAGCAAAATAAGTAATATATCTGTTTATTTAGAAAATGATGATATTGTAGTTTCTAACAATGGAAAGAAATATGTGATATGTGGTATAAAAGAAGTACCAATAACTTTAGATGGAAAATTATCCTTTAACATTGAAAATACTTTGGCAATATGTGGAGCTTTAGTGGGAATGGGAATAGACTACTGTATGATAAAAAATGGAATTACAACTTACCTATTAAACTCACATAAAAATTCAGGTAGATTTAATTGTTATGATGTAAATGGTATAAATGTCATATTGGACTATGGGCATAATGTGGATGGATATAATTCAGTTCTATCTGCTGTGAAAGAAATCAATAATGGGATGTTGTACGGAGTAATAGGCATTCCAGGAGATAGAAGCAATGAGACAGCTAAAGAAATAGGAAGAATAGCATCTAAATATTTAGATTATAGTATAGTAAAAGAAGATAAAGATTTGAGAGGAAGAAAGCAAGGGGAAATCGCCCAATTAATAGTTGATGGTATGCGAAGCAGTAGTGATAGAAAGAAATATGAGGTTATATTAAGGGAAGAAGATGCATTTGAAAAAGCACTTAATATGGCTAATAGTGGGGATACGGTAATAGTATTTTTTGAAGATATGAAACCATTAGTAAATATTATAAATAAATTTTCTAGTTACAGAGAAGAAAGAAATATATCTAATATCTAAGCTTCAAATTAGAGTTAGAGTTTAAGTATTCCTAGTTTACTATATTACTAAAAAAATATATAATTAAAATAAACTTCAGAGTTATCTCTGAAGTTTATTTTAAAATATTTATATTATAGTTGAAAGGAAACAAAAGTATGAGAATGAAAGCTTATGCTAAGGTAAATATATCTTTAGATATAGTAGGAAAGAGAGAAGATGGGTATCATTTGTTAGAAATGATTATGCAATCTATAGATTTGTATGATGAAATAGTTATAGAAAAGCAAAAAAAAGAAATAACTATAAAATGTAATAAACCATATGTTCCAACAGATGAGAGAAACTTAGCTTATAAGGCTGCACAATTATTTATTGAAAAATATAATATAGATAGTGGAGTAAATATAAATATAAAAAAGAATATACCAGTATGTGCAGGATTGGCAGGTGGAAGTACTGATGCAGCTGCTGTTTTGAAGATAATGAATTTTCTTTTTAACATTAATGTATCTGATGAGGAACTAATGGTTCTTGGATTGAAATTAGGTGCAGACGTTCCTTATTGTATAAAGGGTGGAACTGCTTTGTGTAAAGGAATAGGTGAAGAAGTTACAGAATTAAAGGGGTTTAAAGATAAGATTATAGTCTTAGTCAAGCCGCCTTTTGGGGTATCTACGAATAGTGTATATCAAGAATTTAATATGGAAAAGGCTAGAAACCATCCTAATACAAATTTAATAATAGATGCCATTAATAATGATAATCTGAAAATAGTTTGCGATAATATGAAGAATCTACTTGAAAATGTTACTTTGAGAAAGCATAAAATTCTTATAAGTATTAAAGAGGAGATGAGGCATAATGGGGCTATGGGAACTATGATGAGTGGTAGTGGCCCTACTGTTTTTGCGTTCTTTGATGATATGCTTAAGGCTCAAAGGTGTTTTGAAAAAATGAAGGAAAAGTATTCTGATGTATTTATAACAAGAACAATTTAATTTGTAAGTATAAACCTCCGAAATGTGGCAATAATTTAGCTATAAGGGGGTTTTGAATTATGAAGAAAAGAGTTTTTATTATTTGTTTAATATTTATTATATTTAGTATGACAGGATGTTCTGGTGTTGTAATTGGACAAGGTGTTGAAGAAAATCATGAATTGATTTATGATGATATTGTAAATGAGATAATAAGATTTCATGTTATAGCTAATAGTGATAGTGAAGAGGATCAAAATTTAAAATTAAAAGTAAGAGATAAAGTTATAGAGTATGTTTCAGATAAATTAAAGGATTGTAAAGATCTAAGTGAAGCAAGAGAATTTATAGTTAGTAACAAATCAGAAATAGAATTAATTGCAAAAAATACTGTTATTGAAAATGGATATTCATACGATGTAACAAGTATGCTTTCAAGAGAAAATTTCCCTGATAAGGTTTATGGTGATTTGATTTTCCCTCAAGGAGAATATGAGGCTTATAGAATTTTAATAGGAGAAGCAAAGGGGCAAAATTGGTGGTGTGTAATGTTTCCTCCTTTATGTTTTGTAGATGGAACAAAAGATGCAGTTGACTCTAAAGAAATTGAAGAAAAGCTTTCTGAAGAAAAAGCTAAAGATGAAAATAATATAAGGTCTGAAAATGAAAATAAGAATAAAAAAGCTAATATTAAATTTAAATCTAAAATATTTGAGGTTTTATTTAAAGATAAGGATAAATAATCTATAAAAGTTAAAATATAAATATTGATAATTTATTTTAATAAATCTAAACTATATTTTATAAATAAACTATAGTGCAAAAAAATAAAATAGTAGATGAAATATATTGCTTAATAAAAATATTTTGTTAAGTTTGAAATCTTGATATACGTTTTGGACAAGTTGATTTTAGTTTTTATTATAAAAGATAAATAGTTATAAAAGTATTGAAAGTAAATAAAATTAAGTGGAGGGGATTAGATGAAAAAGAAAGCAGTTATATCATTAAGGAGTTTTAATGATTTAGACAAAGAAGATGTTATAGAAGTTGTTACTCCAGGGGAATTTTTTGTAACAGAAGATGGATTTAAAGCTGTATATGAAGAAACAGAAATATCAGGAATGAATGGAACGACAACTACGTTAACTATGCTTAATGATGCATTAGTGCTTGAGAGAGAAGGTAGTACAAGTGCGAAAATGGATTTTAAGAAGGGAGAAACGTCTATATCATTATATAATACTCCATATGGAGTTCTAGATTTACAAATACATACTGAATATTTAGAAGTAGATATAGATGAGAATGGTGGAGACATAGTAGCTAAATATTCAATGGAACTTGCAGGTCAACCTCCGATAACAACTAAATTAGCAGTAAATGTTAAGACAAATTAATATTGTATAATTAATCTTAGTAACTAAGTGTATATTTAAAACTTTTTTACTAAGGTTTTTATTTTTTTTAGATAGAAATGAATATGTAGAGTAAATAATGGAAATAATATAGAGAATAGAGGTGATATTGTGAATTGTGCAAATAACTTAGACAAAACAACTATAGTTATAAATGTTTTATGTGCACACTTAGGAATCGACGCAAGAGAAATCAATAAGAAATTAAAAAAGAAAGAAAATAAATATATATTTCTTTTATTATTAAAAAATTACAAGTGTCTTGATAAAGAAAAAGTAAAAGAAATGCTTGATATTATTAGTGACAAAAGTATTAATTATAACATCAATAAAGCTCAAGAAAAATTATTAATAAATAAAGAGTTCAGAGAAATGTATTTTAAAATTGAAGAGGGATTAAATAAAATAATATAAATAAATAAAAAAGTACTAGAATTTTTTATTCTTCTATGATATCATACTATTTATTGAATTTAGGCATTATAAACCCATCATAAATAGTGAGGTAATTATGATTATATCAAGTAGGGGATTTAGTGTCAAGAAAATAAATTAAAAAATTTTATTTTTTTGGAGGAAAAGTATGAAAACTAAGTACGTGTTTGTAACGGGAGGAGTAGTATCTTCTTTAGGAAAAGGAATAACAGCAGCATCATTAGGGAGATTATTAAAAAATAGAGGGCTTAAAGTTTCTATACAAAAATTCGATCCATATTTGAATGTAGATCCAGGTACAATGAGTCCATATCAGCATGGGGAAGTATTTGTAACTGATGATGGAGCAGAAACAGACCTAGACTTAGGGCATTATGAAAGGTTTATAGATGAAAATTTAAGCCAAAATAATAATGTTACAACAGGTAGAATATATTGGTCTGTGATATCCAAAGAAAGAAGAGGAGAATACTTAGGTGGTACAGTTCAAGTAATACCACATATTACAAATGCTATAAAAGATAGAGTTTATAGAGTAGCTAAAGAAAAAGAAGTAGATGTAGTAATTACAGAAATTGGTGGAACAGTTGGAGATATAGAGTCTCAACCATTTCTTGAGGCGATAAGACAAATTAAATATGAGGTTGGTAGAGAAAATGTATGTTTTATACATGTAACGTTAGTTCCTTACCTAGGAAAAGCTGGAGAATTAAAAACAAAACCAACTCAACATTCAGTTAAGGAGTTAAGGAGTATAGGGATACAGCCAGATATTATTGTTTGCAGATCTCAGAAGGAATTATCAGACGATATAAAAGCTAAGATAGGATTGTTCTGTAATTTAGAAGCTAAATGTGTTATACAAAACTTAGATGCAGAGCACTTATATGAAGTTCCACTTATGTTACATAAAGAAGGTTTAGATAGATTAGTTTGTGAAAAATTAGAATTAGGTTGCAGAGATATAGATAATACTGAATGGATTCAAATGGTTCAAAAGGTAAAGAATCTAAAGGAAAATGTAAAGATAGCTTTAGTGGGGAAATACGTAGAATTACATGATGCATATATTTCAATAGTTGAGGCTTTAAATCATGGTGGTTTAGCTAATGATTGTAATGTAGAAATTAAATGGGTTAATGCTGAAGATGTTAATAAAGATAATAGTAGTGAAATTTTAGGAGACTGTAATGGTATTTTAGTTCCAGGAGGTTTTGGAGACAGAGGGATTGAAGGAAAGATAGAATCGATAAAGTTTGCAAGAGAAAATAATGTGCCGTTTCTTGGAATATGTTTAGGAATGCAATGTTCAGTAATTGAATTTGCAAGAAATGTATTAGGATACGAAGGAGCAAATAGTGCTGAAATTGATCCTGAGACTAAATATCCTGTAATTGATATAATGCCTGATCAAAAAGATATAGAAGATTTAGGTGGAACTATGAGATTAGGATTATATCCATGTAAGTTAGATAAGGACAGTAGAGCTTATGAAGTTTATAATGATGAATTAATATATGAAAGACATAGACATAGGTATGAATTTAATAATGAATTCAGAAAAGCTGTAGAAGAAGCGGGTATGGCTATTACTGGAACTAGCCCTGATGGAAGACTAGTAGAAATTGTTGAAGTTAAAAATCATCCATGGTATGTTTCAGTACAATTCCATCCGGAATTAAAATCAAGACCAAATAGACCACATCCATTATTTAGTGGATTGATTAATGCTGCATTAAATAAAAAGTAATTAATAAAAGCTGAGAGGCTACACTCTCAGCTTTTATTATTAATATAAAATATAAATATGCTATTATTCAGTGAGAAAGCTGATAAATTAAATAATATAAATTATATGATTAATTCAATAATAATTTATTTATTCCAAAATACATGCTTTAATTAATAATCCTCATAATAACTTATATATCTAAATACTTTTAGTAGAATAAAGATGGACATATATGAGATAAATTTAGTAAAATAACTTGTATAAAAGATGCAAATATATTACAAGAGGTTTAAGCTTATGAAAACAAAGAGTATAACTTTAAAGTTATGTTTACTTTTAAATTTATTTATAATAGCAGTTTCTGTAGTTATAGGAACGTGGTCAATAAAGGATACAAATAAGATAGTTCAAGTTGAAATGGGGAAAATGAATAGTGAAATTTTAGAAGAAGTTTCAGATAATATTTCTATATTAGTATCAAATATTGAGGAGATTGGAAATAACATCGTTGAGGATAATAAATTAGTAAGTGCTCTATCTGTTAAAGCAGAGGAAGTAATAGAAAATACAGATGATGTTATGGATTCTAGTAAATATGTAGAAGGCTTATTAAACGAACAAGTATGGAAATACGGAAAGTATAATATGAAGCCTGAGCTTTATGTAATTTCTGAAAACGGTTTAAATTTTAGCACGTATTCTAAAAATAAATATACGATGGATTCGATAAAAAATGAGCTTTGGTATAATAAAATAATTGAAGCTGATGGGAGTACGGTTCTTATCAGTACATTTGAAGATGAAGATGGGATAGGGCCTTATAAGTGTATATTTAGAATGGGAAGAGTAATAAAGGACTTGATTTCAGATGAAACATTAGGAGTTCTTATCATGGATGTAAGTGAGAAAATGCTTTATGATAGGTATAATAAGATTATTAAGGATGGTAGAAATATATATATTATAGACATAAAAGGAAATATAATATCAAGCAAAGATAAGAGGCTAATAGGAGAAAATTATTATAAAAAATTAGATTATGGAAATTACATAGAAACAGAGGAATGGTACTCAATATTTGAAAGAGATAATGTAGAGTTTATGAAGATGGTATCTACATTAGATAGGTATGGATGGTCAATAATTGAAGAAATACCACTACATATAGTTAGACAACCGATAAAGCAAATAACACAAAAGTTTTTGTTAACTTTAATTTTAGTAACCATTGTCTCATTTATAGTTATTTATAAAATTTCTATTTGGGTTACTAAACCAGTTATAAATATAAAAAATACAATAGAAAAAGTAATGAGAGGAAATTTAAAAGTTAAAGTTGAGGTTGATAGAGATGATGAAATTGGCATGTTAGAAGAATCATTTAACAATATGGTTAAATGGTTGGATGATTCTATAGAGGAAATAAAGGAAAAGGAAAAACAAAAGCGTATAGCAGAGTTAAGCTTCTTGCAAGCCCAAATTAATCCTCATTTTCTGTATAATACTTTGAGTGGAGTCAGATTTTTAGTTTCTATGAATAAAAATGATGATGCAGAAGAAATGTTATATAAATTTTCGAAGTTATTAAGAAATATATTGCCTAGGGCTAGTGAACTTATTTCATTAGAAGATGAGATAGAAGTAGTTAAAACTTATGTAGAACTTCAACAAATTAGGTATCCTGGTGGATTTAAAGTAGATATAAGTATAGATGAAAATATAAAAAGCATAATGGTTCCGGCATTAATATTGCAGCCAATTGTTGAAAATGCTATTTTTTATAGTATGGAGAACGAAGATAATAAGGGTGAGATAAAAATAAAGGGTTATGTAAACGATAAATATATAATTATAGAAATAAGTGACAATGGTAAAGGAATGAGTAGCATTCAAATAAATAATGTTTTTAAGAATAAAGAATCTATAAATAGAGTGGGATTGATTAACGTTCATGAAAGAATACAATTGAATTATGGAAAGGATTATGGGATCGAGATAAAAAGTCAAGAAGGGAATGGGACAAGGATTATATTTAAATTACCTAAATAAGGAGGATGGACTATGTTAAATATATTAGTTGTAGAGGATGAGGGACCAATAAGAGATTGGATTGGATACACTATAAAAAATATTTCAGAGGATTTCAATATAGTTGGAAGTGTAAGCAATGGAAAGGAAGCTTATGATATTGTCTTAAAGAGTACACCAGATGTCATTATAACAGATATAAAGATGCCAGTTATGGATGGGATAGAGCTTTCTAAAAGAATAAAAGAAGTGGCACCAGAAGTGTATATAATAATACTAACAAATTTTGCAGAGTTTTCATATGCTAAAGAAGCTATAAGTTGTGGAGTTTACGAGTATTTAATAAAATCAGATATTAGGCCTAAGGAACTTAGTGAAATACTCCACAAGATAAATGAAATAATAAAATCTAAGGTGAGAATTACAACTGAAGAAAAATTAGATAAGCAGAATATTATTAAGTCTAAAGTATATTCGAGATCGATAGAAAAGGCTCTAAAGTATATAGAAGATAACTATAAAAAACATATTTCTCTTATGGATGTATCTAAGCACATATATTTATCGCATGAATATTTTTCAAGGCTTTTTAAAGAAGAAGTAGGAGAAAATTTTAGTACGTATTTAACTATTTATAGAATAAACAAAGCTAAAGAGTTAATAAAAAATACAGATATGAAAATATCTCAAGTTGCCTTAGAAGTAGGTTATTCTAATGCGGGATATTTCTCAAAAAATTATAAAAAGTATACAGGAATTTCACCAGAAGAAGATAGGTATTGATAATGTTATAACAAAATGTCAAATAAATTATAGAAAATCAATATTTTACAAATATAAGATAAGTAATAATGAATTGATAATAAAATTATATCCAAATAATTATATTTAATATCAATATTCTTTATATAAAGTAAGAGTTTATTAATGTATAATTAGATTGAATAAAAGATATTATAGGTTATTATCCACTATAAAGGAGATTAAATGATTAAAAAGTTAAATAAAATATTGATGGGAACATTAATATTAATTATAACAATAGTTTTTGTAGCATCCTTAGGTGTTAATATGAATAATAGCTTAAAGGCAAAGGAAGAAAAAAACTTAAAAATAGCAGTTATCTTTACTGGAAGCGGATTAGGAGATAAGTCATTTAATGATTTAATATATGATGGTTTACTAAAAGCGCAGAAGGAGTTAGGTATAGAATTTGATTATGCAGAACCAATACATCCTGAAGAGTATGAAAAAAGCATAATGGAATTTGCAGAAACAGAAGAATATCAATTAATAATTGCTATTGGTCCTGAACAAGAAAGTGATGTGAAAGCGGTTTCAAAAAAATACCCTAATCAAAAGTTTACTTTAATAGATTCAAAGCTTGAAGCAAAAAATATAAGTTCTATCTATACAAGATGGGAAGAACAGGCATTTTTGAATGGAGTTATTTCCGGAATATTAAGTAAAGAAGAGTATGAGAAGACGGGATATATGAGTAAAGCAGGAATAATATTAGGAATGGACGTGCCATATTTAAGAGAGGGATCAATAGGATTTGAAGCTGGATTTAAATATATTAATCCAGAGGGGGAAGTTATGACAGCTATAGTAAACGATTTTAAAAATCCTCTTAAGGCTAAGGAAACTTCGTTATTGATGTATAGCAAAGGGGTTAAATATATACAACACTTAGCAGGAGCATCAGGACTTGGTGTCTTTTCAGCAGCTAAAGAAAGTGGCGGATATGCTTTTGGAGTAGATGAAAATCAAAATTATTTTGATCCGAGTGTTATAGTTTCTACATCTATAAGATATATGAATCAAATTATTTTTAATGAAATTAAATATATTAATGATAACACTTGGAATGATGGGGTACATTTATCAGGATTAAAAGAAGGTATTATAGATATTACTAGGGAAGGGTCAGAAGTAGAATTAGATCCAATGGTTATGAAAACTGTTAATAAGATAAAATCAAAAATAGTGAATGATGAGTTAAATATACCTAAGAATAAAGATGAACTTGAAACTTGGGTTAAATTAAATAAATACGAGGAGTAAATGGAGGTTTTAATATGAGAGCTTTTGATATTATTGCTAAGAAGAGAGATAAAAAAGAGTTGAGTAAAGAGGAAATAGAATTTTTTATAGAAGGTTATACGAAAGGTGAAGTTACAGATTATCAAACATCAGCACTATTAATGGCAATTTATTTAAATGGATTTAGTAAAGAAGAAACAGTAAATTTAACAATGGCAATGATTAAATCAGGAGACGTTGTTGATTTAAGCGAAATAAATGGAATAAAGGTTGATAAGCATAGTACAGGTGGTGTAGGAGATAAAACGTCTTTAATATTGGTACCTATGGTTGCAGCAGCTGGAGGAAAGGTTGCTAAATTATCAGGGAGAGGATTAGGACATACAGGAGGAACGCTTGATAAGCTTGAAGCAATTCCAGGCTTTGATATAAATGTATCAAAAGACAACTTTATAGATTTTGTTAATAAATCAGGACTTGTAATAGCTGGACAAACACAGAACATAGTACCTGCTGATAAGAAAATATATGCGCTTAGAGATGTTACGGCTACTATAGATAGTATTCCTTTGATAGCTGCTAGTATAATGAGCAAAAAAATTGCATCAGGTTCAGATGCGATATTATTAGATGTTAAATATGGTGATGGAGCATTTATGAAAACTAAAGAAGATGCTGAAAAACTTGCAGAAGCTATGGTTTCTATAGGAAAGGGATTAAATAGAAATACATCAGCAGCTATAACCTTAAATGGAGAACCTTTAGGATATGCAATAGGAAATGCGTTGGAAATTCAAGAAGTAATAGAAGTTTTAAGTGATAGAGGTCCAGCAGATTTAAGAGAGTTATGTTTAAGACTTGGTGCTCAAATGCTTAAATTATCTAATATAGAGGCTGATGTAAATAAGGGAAGAGCTATTTTAGAGGAAGTTCTTAAGAATGGAAAAGCTCTTGAAAAATTAAAAGAGCTTGTAGCTAACCAAGGTGGAGATACAAGAGTAATAGAAGATAAGAATCTATTTACTATTGCAGAGATAGCACATGAAGTAAAGGCTCAAGAAGAAGGATATGTATATGAATTAAATGCAGAAAAAGTAGGAATAGCTTCATTGTTAGCAGGAGCAGGAAGAGAAACTAAGGATGATGTAATAGATTATGGTGCTGGAATAATATTAGCTAAAAAGATGGGAAGCTATGTAAATAAGGGCGATATATTAGCTACTATATATACAAGTGACATGACTAGAGTTGAAAAAGCTGAAGAGATGCTTTTATCAGCTTATAAAATGTCTGATGAAAAGCCAGCTAAATCAGATATAATACACAAAATAATTGAGTAAATAAATGAGTTAGGAGATAGAAATGGACATAAAAGATATATTAAAAACAGTTGATCATACATTACTTTTACAAACATCTACATGGGACGAAATAAAAGTCATATGTGATGATGGTATGAAATATGGAGTTGCATCAGTATGTATTCCACCTTCTTTCGTGAAAAGAGCAAAAAATTATGTTGGAGAATCATTAAAGATATGTACTGTAATAGGATTCCCTAATGGATATAATACAACAGAGGTAAAAGTTTTTGAAACAAGGGATGCTATACAAAAGGGCGCTGATGAAATTGATATGGTAATAAATATAGGAATGGTAAAGGTAAAAAACTACAACTATATAACTAACGAAATAAAACAAATAAAAGAAGCGTGTGGAGATAAAATATTAAAAGTAATAATAGAAACTTGTCTCTTAACTGAAGAAGAAAAGATTACATTATGTGAGTGTGTTGCAAAATCTGGAGCAGAATTTATAAAAACGTCTACTGGTTTTAGTACAGGTGGAGCAACTATTGAAGATATAGAATTATTTAAAAAGTATGTTGGAAAAGATATAAAAATTAAGGCCGCAGGTGGAGTTAAGAGTATTGAAAAAGCGGAAGAATTCATAGAAAAAGGAGCTTCAAGACTCGGTACAAGCTCCATAATCAAAATAATGAATAATGAAGAAGTTAAGGGATATTAAATATTCTTTAATTAAATAATAGCGCTTAACAATATTTTATCAGCGATAGTTAAATTTTAATTATATTTAAATAGTTAATCGACAATATCATCTGATATTATAGAAAATTTAATTAAAAGGCAAAAAATTCTATTACTATACTTCTTATTTTAGAAATAAATATCAAAATTTATATTTATTAGAATTTAGGACTAGTACAAATCAATATATTAGATATATAATATGCATATAGGAGAAATTTATTAAGTTTTATCAGAGATGCATAAGGAGAAATGAAATGGCAGTAACTATAGATGATATAGCAAAAAGAGCAGGCGTATCTTCTGCAACGATTTCTAGGGTATTAAATAATTCATCTTATGTAAAAGAAGAGACAAAAGAGAAGGTGCTAAAAGTTATTGAAGAAATGAATTATGTTCCCAGTTCAATAGCAAGAAGTCTTTCTAAAAGAGAGACAAACACTATAGGAATAATAGTTCCAGATATAACAAATTCATATTTTGGTGAGATAATAAAAGGTATAAGTAAAGTCGCAGAAGATGTAGGCTTAAACATAATATTATTTAACACAAATAATGATGTGAAAAGTGAGATTAAAGCGCTAGATGAAGTTAAGAAACACAGATTAAAAGGAGTTATAATGACTCCTGGATTTGGAGATACTGAGTTTCAAGATATATTTACTGATATGATAAATAGCATAAATATACCCATTGTATTGGTTTCTGCAGACCTGAATTATATGGACTTAAATGGAGTATTTGTTGATGATATAAAAGGCGGATATGATGCTACAAATTTATTAATACATAAGGGCCATAATAAGATAGGAATAATAACGGGGATAATAAGCTCAAGCTCAGCAGCAAATAGACTTAATGGATATAAAAAGGCATTAATCGAAAATAATATTTCAATTATGGACAATTATATAAAGGATGGAAAATTTAATTTAGACAAGTCCTATGAATTAACTAAAGAATTTTTAGATATGCCGAATCCACCTACTGCAATAATTTCATGTAGTAATAGGATGACTTTAGGTGTCATTAAAGCTTTATTTGAGAGAGGCAAGAGGATTCCTAATGATATAGCATTAGTTGGATTTAATAAAATTGATCTTATAGATATATTAGGTATTAACTTAACTTATATAGAAGACTCTCCGACGGAATTAGGACAATCATCTATAAAGTTGCTTTTAGAAATATTTGAGTCTAATGAAAAAAATAAAATTAAAAGAATAAAGATACCACCTAAATTAATTTCAAATGGCTCAGAAGATAGGGTTGATCAATAAAAATTTAAGCAAATTTGTAAGCGGTATCAATAGTTAATATTATTTAATGACGCACTTCTTTGTATATCAAAGATTGCTATATATTATTTTATGGAGGGATTATTATGAAAAAAAAGCTAATAGCACTAACACTTGCTGCTCTTATGGTTACTGGACTTGTAGGTTGTGGTAGTAATGGGAATGAAGGAAAAGGCGAAGGCGAAACAAAGAAAGATTTAAAAGTAGGTATGGTTACTGATGCAGGTACTATTGATGACAAATCATTTAATCAAGGTACTTGGGAAGGTATAGAAAAAGCAAAAGCAGATTTTAAAATTGAAGATAACTACTTAAAACCATCTGGAACTACAGAAGCAGATTATATGAAGGAAATAGGAAACCTATTTGATACAGATTATAAGTTTATAGTTACTCCTGGATTCAAATTTGAAACAGCTATATTCCAAGCTCAAGATAAGTATCCAGATGCTAAATTTGTAATCATTGATGGATCTCCTAACAATGGAAAACAAGGAAATGATAATGTAGCAAAGGTTGGAGAAAATGCAGTTGCTATATTCTTTGCTGAACATGAAGCTGGTTTCTTGGCAGGGGTAGCTGCTTCTCTTGAGTTAAAAGAAGGTGAATTAGGATTCATAGGCGGAATGGAAATACCATCAGTTCAAAAATTTAACTGGGGATTCCAACAAGGTGTTAAATATGCAAATGAGAACTTGAATACAAAAATGAATATCAAAGCAGAAAATGTTGTTTATCAAGGTTCATTTGATAACGTAGCAGCAGGACAACAATTAGCAGCAACTATGTTCGATAATGGAGTTAAAGCAATATTTACAGCAGCTGGTGGAGTTGGTGTTGGAGCTATAAATGAAGCTAAAACAAGAGCAACAGCTGGTAAAGAAGCATGGATAGTTGGTGTTGACGTTGACCAATATGCTGATGGTGTATACAAGGATAATAAATCAATCATTTTAACTTCTGCTATGAAAAAAGTAGATTCAGCTTCATATGAAATGGTTAAAGCTGAATTAGAAGGCAAGTTCCCTGGAGGACAAACTTTAACTTTTGATGCAAAAAATGATGGAATTGGACTTCCAAAAGAAAATCCAAATTTAAGTAAAGAAACTACAGGTAAAGCTGATGAAATATTCAATCAAATAAAAGAAGGTAAAATTAAAGTAGCTGGTGAAAAAGGCGATTTAATTAAGTAATTTATATAAGGAAGCTTAAAGGCTTATCCTTTAAGCTTCCTTATAAATATAAAAAGAGGAAAGCGGTGAATTATATGGAGTATGTAGTAGAAATGCTTAACATTCGAAAAGAGTTTCCAGGGATTGTGGCAAATGATAATGTAACATTACAACTAAAAAAGGGAGAAATTCATGCTCTTTTAGGTGAAAATGGTGCAGGAAAATCTACATTGATGGGAATGCTTTTTGGGATGTATCAACCAGAAGCTGGAGCAATAAAAGTAAAAGGGAAAGAAGTTAAAATTTCTAGTCCAAATGTGGCAAATGATTTAGGAATAGGAATGGTTCATCAACATTTTAAATTAGTTGAAAATTTTACTGTAACAGAAAATATAATTTTAGGTTGTGAACCAAAAAACTTTTTAACAGTAGATATAAAAAGTGCTGCTAAAAGGATTGATGAACTATCAAAAACTTACGGCTTAAATGTTGATCCATACTCAAAAATTGAAGATATATCTGTTGGGATGCAACAACGTGTTGAGATTTTAAAAATGTTATACAGAAATGCTGAGGTTCTTATATTTGACGAACCAACAGCCGTTTTAACTCCTCAAGAAATTGATGATTTAATTAAAATAATGCAAAATCTTATAAAAGAAGGAAAATCAATAATTTTAATTACACATAAGCTAAAAGAAATTAAGGCAGCTGCAGATAGATGCACAGTTATAAGAAGAGGAAAGTGTATAGGAACAGTTGATGTTAAAACAACTACTGAAGCTGATATGGCTAAGATGATGGTTGGAAGGCAAGTTTCATTTAAAGTTGATAAAGTAGAAGCAAAGCCAGGAGATGAAGTATTAAGGCTTGAGAATTTATCAGTTAAAAATAATAAGAAGGTTTTAGGGTTAAAAGACTTTTCATTAAATGTAAGAAAAGGTGAAATAGTTGGTATAGCTGGGGTTGAAGGAAATGGACAAACAGAATTAGTAGAAGCTATAACTGGCATGAGAGGTATAGAAAGTGGAAGTATATTCTTTAATGGAAAAGATATTACTAAAACTTCAATAAGAAATAGGATTGATGAGGGGATAGCGCACATCCCAGAAGATAGACATAAAAGAGGACTTATTCTTGATTATACTATGGAAGATAATATGGTTCTTAAAGTTTATAAAAATGAACCGTTTTCTAAAAATGGACTTATAAATAGAAGTAAGATAACTGAATATGCAAATAATATTATTGAAACATTTGATGTTAGAGCTGGCGAAGGTGGAAAATCAATAGCTAGATCTTTATCAGGTGGTAATCAACAAAAGGGGATTATTGGACGTGAAGTTCAGTCAAATCCTGATTTATTAATAGCTGTTCAACCAACTAGAGGATTAGATGTAGGATCTATAGAATACATACACAAAAGACTTGTTGAACAAAGAGATAATGGGAAAGCTGTACTTTTAGTATCTCTAGAATTAGATGAGATACTAAATGTTTCAGATAGAATTGCTATTGTTAATAATGGCGAACTTATAGGAATAGTAAATGCCTCAGAAACAGATGAAAATGAAGTTGGACTAATGATGGCAGGAATAAAGAGAGGTGAAAGCTAATGGAAAAAAATCAAGGCTTAAAATCTATAATGGCTGTTATTTTAGGAATTATAGCAGGCGCGATATTAATGGCTGTTATGGGATTTAATCCTCTTGAAGGATATGAATTTTTATTCAAGGGTGGTTTAAAGAACCTAGAAAGAATAGGTAACACTATAGCCACTGCAACTCCATTAATGCTAACAGGACTTTCAGTTGCCTTTGCATTTAAAACAGGATTATTTAACATTGGAGCACCGGGCCAAATGTTATTTGGAGGATTTTGCTCAATTGCAGTAGGGCTATCTTTAGATTTACCTAAAATGATCCTTGTTCCTATTGTTGTATTAGCTGGTATTTTAGGAGGCGCAATATGGGCTACAGTTCCTGGAGTTTTAAAAGCTAAATTCAACGTTCACGAAGTTGTATCATCAATAATGATGAACTGGGTAGCTTATTGGATAGTGTATTATAATATTCCAAAATATTTCAAAGGTGAATTCTTAGAAACTGAATCAAAGATGTTAGCAGATTCAGCAACTTTAAGAGCATCTTGGTT
>NZ_JADNAT010000023.1 GCF_015550425.1 Clostridium sp. 1001275B_160808_H3
CTCAATAAAAAGTTTAATCTCTTCGCTCAAATTACTTTGAGTCTTAATTTTAAGACGTCTAAAAGAATTGCTGGTTTTTACTTAACTTATATTCTGTTCAATTTTCAAAGATCTACACTTTGCCGTCTCATCGACTGCTTTATCATAATAACATTTCACTACTCAATTGTCAACACTTTTTTGTCATCAATTTTTCTTGAATTTTTCTTGTTATTTAGCTTTCGTTCCCGACGACGTTATTTATAATATCATGATTATAATTATCCCTAACTCCAATTTCATATTATTTATTTATTTTATTATTAAATTTCTAGCTAATTCTAATTTATTCTCTTTTTTTCATATAATGATACACCAGGCAAAGTTAACTGCTAATTCTACAGTTTTAACACAATTAATATCATATTTCATCAAAATTATCTATATTTTCACAATTTTATTTTACTTAATATCAATTTTAATCTAAAATATTATTATAAAATAATACAAATTAAATATTGGGAGGCATATATGGTAAAAAGGGCTTTTTTTATTTTAATTATATCAACATTTTTATTTGTAGGTTGCGTAAACAAGAATTCAGATACATCTTCTACAACCAACTCTACATCTCTATCGACATCATATAAGGAAAATATAAATAATAATACTAAAGCAACTCTTTCAGGTAAGACTTCTACTTATACTAAATATATATCTTTAGGTAATTATTTATTCTTTCCTAATGTTGCTAACAATAATAAATTATCGATATTAGATATTTCTAAACCTATAAATAAAATAACTAACAATTTAGTTGTAGATAGTTTTGATTATTCTGTTGACTCATTAGCTACTGATAATAATTTCATCTACTTTTCATCAACATCTAATAGTAAAGGACTTTATAAATTAGATTATCAAAAAAAGAATGTTACAAAAATTAATGATAGCTACCCTAAAGGATTAGTTTATCAAAATGAGAAACTATATTATACCGATTTAAATACCCAAAACATCTACTCATTTGATGTTAAATCTAACTCTAAAACATTATTATCAAATACTAGGGTAGGAGAATTTATCGTAAATAATAATTCTATATACTATAAAAATTTGGATGATTCCTCAAAACTATACTGCCTAAAATTAGATAAAAGTGCAAACTTCAAATTAACAGATGCTCCTGTAGATAGCTTTATAACTTATAGTAATAAAATATTATTTATAAATACATCAGATAATAATTCTTTATATTCTTTAGACTTATCAAATAATGAAGTAAAAAAAGTTATAGATATTAATGCTACTAAATTAAAGCAATTCGATGATAAAATTTATTTTATAAATAATAATGATCCAAATTCTATCTATGAACTTAAAGCTATAGATCAGAATAGTAATTTTGATTATAATAAAGTATTTTCAGATTTCACAAATGAATATTTTCCTACAGATAAGGGAATTTTCATAGAGACTTCGTCAAATACTAATGAAATAGAAATTCTTAATATAAACTAAAAAAATAAAAGGCCATCTGGCCTTTTATTTTTTTATGATATTCTATTTACTATTTCCTTAAATTTATTTCCTCTTTCAGCAAAGTTAGGGAACATATCAAAAGATGCACAAGCTGGTGATAAAGTAACTATATCCCCCTCTACTGCTAATTCTTTAGCTTTAAATACAGCATCCTCCAAAGTATCTACCAGACTTATAGAAACTTCAATACCTTTTTCTTCTTTCAATTTTAAAAATGCATCTTTAATTAAATCCTTTGTAGCTCCTAGCAATATTAATTCCTTTATATACGGATATCCTTCCTCTGCTAAAGGCTCAAAAGGAATATGCTTATCATAGCCTCCTGCTATTAAAATTACTTTTCTTTCAAAAGCGAATAATCCAGCTAATGTTCTTGTTGGACTTGAAGCTATAGAGTCATTATAATATTTAACACCATTAATTTCCCTAACTAATTCACATCTATGCTCAACACCACCAAAGTTCTCAGCAACTTTCTTCATAACCTCTATAGATACATCATCTTTTGTTGCTAAAAATGCAGCTAAATAATTCTCTATATTATGAATTCCTTTAATAGCTATATTTTCTTTATCACAGACCATCTTACCTTCTAGATATAACACGTTATCCTTTAAGTATGCACCATTTTCAATTTGTCTTTTAGAACTAAACTCTTTAACTATTCCTTTTGCCTCTGAAACGAATCCATGAGTTATTTCATTTTCTCTATTTAATATTAAAACTCCATCTTTATCTTGATTTAAAAATATGTTTTTCTTAGCATCTATATATTCTTGCATATCAAGATGCATATCTAAATGATTTGGTGCAAGATTTGTTACTATCGCAATATCAACCGGAGCATCCATAGTCATAAGCTGAAAGCTAGATAATTCTAAAACAACTTTATCTTCTTCTCCTATTTCTTCTATATCGGAGAACAATGGGGTTCCTATATTTCCACCAACCCACGTTTTATATCCTGCTTCTTCTAGAAGCTTTGATATAATCGTTGTTGTTGTTGTTTTTCCATCACTTCCTGTAATTCCGTAAACTTTCCCCTTACAATATCTAACAAACTCCTCCATTTCTGAAGTTATATATGCACCTTCATTTTTTACTTTTACTAAAGCATCACAATCTATTCTCATTGAAGGAGTTTTAAATACAACATCAAATCCCGTTAACCTATCTAAGTAACCATCTCCTAGTTCTAAGATAACTGATAATTCATCAAACTCTTTTGCAATGTCACCTAACTCTTCTCTATTCTTCTTATCAAATGCAGTTACAACCGCTCCAAGCTTAACTAAAAACCTTATAAGCGGTATATTGCTAACTCCTATTCCTACAACAGCAACTTTTTTCCCTTTTATAAAACTTTTAAATTCATTAAATTGCTTTTTCATAATCTTCCTCCAAAACCATCTATAAAATATTATATGAAACTCTTTTTAGTAAGTTCAAATTAGTAATATAAACTTATTAAACAAATCATTTATAACCAACTAAATATGTATTATCATTTCTCACATTTGTTCGGATTAGTAACTTCTCCTTGCCAAACGTAAAATTTGGAACCTCTCTTAAAGTCTGTCCCAATTCCTTCTAATTATAACACTTAAATTAATTAAATACAAAAGAGAGGAGAATTTCAACATCTCCTCTCTTTTTAGAATTAGAATTCTAAGCTTTTTTCAATGTAAGCTTCTAAATCTGAAATTTTTACTCTCTCTTGTTCCATAGTATCTCTATTTCTAATAGTAACTGATTCATCTTCTAAAGTATCAAAATCTATTGTTATACAGAATGGAGTTCCTATTTCGTCTTGTCTTCTATATCTCTTACCGATACTTCCAGCCTCATCATATTCTATATTGAATTTTTTGCTTAAATCAGAATATACATCTAAGGCTTTTTCGGAAAGTTTCTTTGAAAGTGGTAAAATCGCAGCCTTATATGGAGCTAAAGCTGGATGTAAATGCATAACTGTTCTAACATCTCCACCTTCTAACTCTTCTTCATCATATGCATCTACTAAGAATGCTAAAGCAACTCTATCAGCTCCTAAAGATGGTTCTATAACATAAGGAACATATTTTTCGTTAGTTGTTGGATCTAAGTAGCTCATATCTTGACCTGAATGTTCTTGATGCTTTTTTAGATCATAATCTGTTCTATCAGCTATTCCCCATAATTCACCCCATCCAAATGGGAATAAGTATTCTATATCTGATGTTGCATTTGAATAGAATGATAGTTCTTCTTCACCATGATCTCTCATTCTTAAGTTATCTTGTTCTACTCCTAGATTTAATAAGAAGTTCCAGCAATAATCCTTCCAGTACTTAAACCACTCTAAGTCTGTTCCTGGCTTACAGAAAAATTCTAACTCCATTTGTTCAAATTCTCTTGTTCTAAATGTAAAGTTTCCTGGAGTTATTTCATTTCTAAATGATTTACCAATTTGAGCAATACCAAATGGAACTTTCTTTCTTGAAGTTCTTTGCACTGATTTAAAGTTTACAAATATACCTTGAGCTGTCTCCGGTCTTAAGTATATTGTACTAGCGGAATCCTCTGTTATTCCTTGGAATGTTTTAAACATTAAATTAAACTTTCTTATATCAGTATAATTTAATTTTCCGCACTTAGGACATACTATATTATTCTTTTCTATGTATTCCTTTAATTGCTCATTAGACCATCCATCTGCGCTAGCAACTTCTGCTCCATTTTCAGTCATATGATCTTCTACAATTTTGTCTGCTCTAAATCTTGCTTTACATTCTTTACAATCCATTAAAGGATCTGAAAATCCACCAACGTGTCCTGATGCAACCCATACTTCTGGATTCATTAATATAGCACAATCTACTCCTACATTATACGGACTTTCTTGAACGAACTTCTTCCACCATGCTTTTTTAACGTTATTTTTAAATTCAACTCCTAATGGACCGTAATCCCAAGAGTTCGCTAATCCTCCGTATATCTCTGATCCTGGGAATACAAAACCTCTACTCTTACAAAGAGCAACTATTTTTTCCATAGTTTTTTCTACTGCCATTTTAATACCTCCAATTTTTTTATAAATAAAAAAAGCCTCAGACCTAAAGGGACGAAATTTCAATTCCGCGGTTCCACCCTTCTTGGCTTTAGCCCAACTTTCAATGTTAATACTCAAAAGCGCCCTTCAACTTAAATTAATAACGATTCACACCAACCATCGTCTCTCTAAAAGAAATATTAAGTTTACTCCTCTTTATCATTGTACCTATTAAATTATATATTAATTTTACCAAAAGCCTTTTATATGTCAAGTATAAAAGACTTTTTATTAAATATTTAAATTATATTAATAACTTATATCATTTTGATTGTACTTAACTTCAAATACTATAATTCAAATTCTAGAATTCAAATATTATATATCATTATATAATAAAAGAGTTTTATAACAATAGATAAATTATCTACTCTTATAAAACTCTTATAAAAATGGCTCCGTGGAGAGGATTCGAACCTCCAACCTATCGGTTAACAGCCGAGTGCTCCACCATTGAGCTACCACGGAATATTCTTATAAATTAATCTTAAAATTAAAATGGCTCCGTGGAGAGGATTCGAACCTCCAACCTATCGGTTAACAGCCGAGTGCTCCACCATTGAGCTACCACGGAATATTCCTATAAATTAATTTCAAAATTAAAATGGCTCCGCGAAGAGGATTCGAACCTCCAACCTATCGGTTAACAGCCGAGTGCTCCACCATTGAGCTATCGCGGAATATTTACTACATTAGTTATTATATCAAGTTTTATTAATATTGCAAGTGTTTTTTGTAATTTTTTTAATTTTAATTTCTAAAAATAAAAAAAATATTCAAAAGCAATAAACCATTTGCATAAAATTAAATAAAATGGGAGCAAAAAACTTTACTCCCTAAAATATTATTTTTGTGGTTTCATTGTTGGGAACATTATAACATCTCTTATAGATGCTGAATCTGTTAAGAACATTATAACTCTATCTATACCTATACCTAATCCACCTGTTGGAGGCATACCTGTTTCTAAAGCGCTCATAAACTCTTCATCTATCATGTATGCTTCATCATCACCTAGTTCTCTTTCTTTTTCTTGTTGATTAAATCTCTCTCTTTGAACTATTGGGTCATTTAATTCGGAATATGCATTACATATTTCTCTTCCAAATACAAATCCTTCAAATCTTTCAGTAAATTTATCATTTCCTCTTTTCTTTTTAGTTAAAGGAGATATTTCTACTGGATAATCACAAATAAAGGTTGGTTGTATCATATGTTGTTCTGCATATTCTTCAAATAGAACATTTAACACTTCACCTTTTGTAACATGCTTAATATTCTTTTTAAATTCTAAATTCTTTTCTTTAGCTATAGTTTGAGCTTCTTCATCTGATTTTATTTCATTAAAATCTATACCTGTATGTTCTTTTACAGCATCAACCATAGTTATTCTTCTCCATGGTGGTGCAAAGTCAATTTCTGTACCTTGATAATTAACCTTAGTTGTTCCATTTACTTTTTCACATACTGATGCTATCATATTTTCTGCAATTTCCATCATATCATTATAGTCAGAAAATGCTTCATATAATTCTATCATTGTAAACTCAGGATTATGTCTTACAGACATACCTTCATTTCTGAAAGTTCTTCCCATATCATAAACTTTTTCTAATCCAGCAACTATACATCTCTTTAAATATAATTCTGGAGCTATTCTTAAGTACATATCTATATCTAAAGTATTATGATGAGTTATAAATGGTCTTGCTGATGCTCCTCCTGCTATAGGTGCAAGCATTGGAGTTTCAACTTCTATAAATCCTCTGTTATCTAAGAACTCTCTCACGCCTTTAAGTATAGCTGCTCTCTTCATAAAGTTAGTCTTAACTTCTGGATTTGAGATCATATCTACTTCTCTTTGTCTATATCTTAAATCTGGATCTTTTAATCCATGCCATTTTTCTGGTAATGGTTTTAATGATTTACATATTAATTCGAAGCTCTTAACTTTAACTGATACTTCTCCAGTTTTAGTTTTAAACACTTCTCCAGTTGCAACAACCCAATCACCTAAATCATATGTTTTATATGATTTTAAGGCTTCTTCTCCTACTTCATCTATTTTTATAAATAATTGAATTTTTCCATCTCTATCTTGTATGTCTGAGAATACAACTTTTCCTTGACCCCTCTTAGACATAATTCTTCCAGCAACTGTAACTATAGTTCCTTCTAAATTTTCAAAATCATCCTTAACATCCTCTGACATATGTGTTCTTTCAACTTTATAAACGTCAAATGGATCCTTTCCTTGATTTTGTAACTCTATTAGTTTTTCTCTTCTTAATGCTTCTTGCTCACTAAACTGAGATTCTAACTCTTGTATATTCATTTCCTCAGTTGACATTAAATATCCCTCCGTTACTCTCTTCTTATTCCTAATACTTCAAACTTGTTTGTTCCACCTGGAACTAACACTTCAACAATCTCTCCAACCTTTTTACCTAATAAAGCAGCTCCTACTGGTGATTCATTTGATATTTTGAATTCCATAGGATCTGCTTCTGCTGAACCTACTATTGAATATTCAACTTCTTCATCAAATTCATAATCCTTAACTTTAACTATTGTTCCTACTGCAACCTTATCTGTTGGAATTTCTGATCCATCAACAACAACAGCATTCTTTAGCATATTTTCTAATTGAATAATTCTACCTTCAGTAAATGCTTGTTCGTTTTTAGCTTCATCATATTCTGAGTTTTCGCTTAAATCTCCGTATCCTAATGCTACTTTTATTTTTTCAGTTATTTCTTTTCTTTTAACAGTTTTTAAAAATTCTAATTCATCTTCTAACTTTTTTACACCTTCGTATGTCATTACGAACTTTTTAGTTTCACTCATGATTTTCTCCCCTTCAAATTTCTACTTTTATTTAAATACCTAACACTAGGTCTGATATTCTTAAAATCATTTAAAACATTATAAATCAGCAAGTATTATATGTCAACTAAGTTATAAGCTAAAGGTATCCCTTTATCTTTATTTAACAGATATATAGTATTCTCGCTTTTAATATATTTATTCTTTTAAAAATTTATTATTCAGGTATATAATTTAAACTTTATCGAAACTTCTTATTAATTCATACTTATAGTTATTTAACAATTCAATTACAGAATTGCTATCTTCTAAAGTATTCATAACTCCCCTTATGTCATTACTTTTAGGTAATCCCTTCATATACCAAGATGCATGTTTTCTCATTTCCCTCACAGCTTTTCTCTCGCCATCGTACTTAATTGCTAATTCATAATGTCTTAAACACATATTTATTCTGTCTAAATAACTTATTTCTAAAGGTGAATTTCCTTTTAAGGCATATTCAATTTGCTTAAATATCCACGGATTCCCCATACTCCCTCTTGCAACCATAATTCCATCGCAATTAGTTTTATTCTTTAACTCTAGTGCATCTTCTGCTGTAAATACATCTCCATTTCCTAACACTGGTATTGAAACAGCATCCTTAACTTTCCCTATTATATCCCAATCTGCTTTTCCTTCATACATCTGTTCTTTGGTTCTTCCATGAACAGTAATCGCATCTACTCCAGCATCTTCAAGACCCTTAGCAAATTCAACAGCATTGATATTTCCTTCATCCCAACCTTTTCTGAATTTAACTGTTACTGGTTTAGTAGATACCTTTTTAATTTCTCTTACTATATTGGCTGCTAACTCCGGATGCTTTAGTAAAGCTGATCCTTCCCCATTCTTAGTAATTTTATTTACAGGACACCCCATATTTATATCTATTAAACAAATATCTTCTCTTTCATTAAAATATCTTTGTACTACTTCAGCCATTATCTTAGGATCATTCCCAAAAATTTGAGCTGCAACAGGAGTTTCTTCATCAGCTATTCTAAGCAATGACTTTGTATTTTCATTTCCATAGTAAAGGGCTTTAGCGCTTACCATCTCTGTATAAACTAACCCACATCCCATCTCCTTACATAGTCCTCTAAAAGATATATCTGTTACCCCTGCCATAGGTGCTAGAAAAACATTATTTTCAAATTCTAGGTTTCCAATTTTCATATTATACTACTCCTTATTTTTTTCGTATATTATTCTTAACCCCTCTAATGTTAAACTAGAATCAACCTTATCTATAACGTCTGTTTCCTTAGCTATTAATTTTGCTAATCCCCCTGTCGCTATAACTAAAGGTTCATCTGAACCAAGATCTTTCATTTCTTTTTTTATTTTATTTACTATATATTCTACCTGCCCTATATATCCATAAATTATACCCGCTTGCATGCTAGATATAGTATTTTTACATATTATATTTTTTGGTACTTCTAATTCTACTCTCGGTAACTTTGCAGCTCTATCAAATAAAGCATCAGATGCTATTCTTATTCCTGGTGTAATACATCCCCCAAGATAGTTTGCTTCTTTAGTTAATGAACAAAATGTTGTTGCTGTTCCAAAATCTATTATTATAAGATCTCTCTTATACTTGTCATGAGCAGCTACAGCATTTACAATTCTATCAGCTCCCACTTCCTTTGGATTATCATATTTAATATTTATTCCAGTTTTAACCCCTGGACCTACAATTAAAGGATTAATTCCAAAACTCTTTTTTATCATATTCTCTAATGAATGCATTATATTAGGAACAACAGATGAAATTATTATTCCTTTTACTTCTCTAGGATTTAGATTACTTTGAATAAAAAGCTGCATAACTTGAATAGAATATTCATCTGATGTTTTTTTTGCATCAGTAGAAATTCTCCAGCTAGCAATATTTTCAGAATTATTATATACTCCCAAGACTATATTTGTATTACCTACGTCTACTACTAAAATCATACAAGCACCACCTTAATACAATTAAAAGCAGCTTTGAAAGCTGCCTTTATTTAAATAAATATAATCACAATAATTTAACAATTTAATTTTAACAATTACAAATCATTTGTCAAGTGTTGTAAAATCTATATATTAAAATAATCCTACTATTTCTCCATTATCTAGTATATCCATTTTATTTGCGGCTGGAACCTTTGGAAGTCCTGGCATTGTCATTATATCACCATTTAGTGCAACAATAAACCCAGCTCCATTAGAAACTCTTATCTCTCTTACAGTTATTTCAAAATTTTCAGGTCTACCTTTTAATGATGGATTATCAGATAAGGAATATTGAGTCTTTGCCATACATATAGGTAATTTATCTAATCCAAATCTCTCTAACTCCTCAATTTGTTTTTTGGCATTTGGAGTAAAGACCGCCTTATTTGCTCCATAAATTTCTCTAGCAATTATATTTATCTTTTCTTCAATAGTATTTTCTACATCATAAATTGGTTTAAAGTTAGACTTTTCTTTTTCTAATACCCCACAAACAACTTCTCCTAGCTCAATTCCACCTTCTCCACCTTTTGCCCACACATCTGATAAAGCAACCTTAACACCTAATTTATTGCAATAATCTATAATAAATTCCACTTCTTCATTGCTATCACTTACAAATTTGTTAATAGCTACAACTACTGGTACATTATATTTTTTAATATTTTCAATTTGCTTTTCTAAATTAGTTATTCCCTTAGCTAAAGCTTCAACATCTGGAGTGTTTAACATCTCCTTGCTCACCCCACCATGATTCTTTAGTGCTCTAACAGTTGCGACTATAACAACACAATCTGGAGTTAATTCACCATATCTACATTTTATATCCATGAATTTTTCAGCACCCAAATCAGCACCGAACCCTGCTTCAGTAACAACTATATCACCTAATTTAAGTGCCATTTTTGTTGCTATTATAGAGTTGCATCCATGAGCTATATTTGCAAACGGTCCTCCATGTATTATTGCTGGAGTATTTTCTAATGTTTGAACTAGATTAGGCTTTATAGCATCTTTCATAAGTAAAGCCATTGCTCCTTGCACATTTAGCTGCTTTGCATAAACTGGATTTCCATCTAAATCATAAGCTATTAATATATTACCCATTCTCTCTTTAAGGTCTGATAAACTATTAGCTAAACATAGAATAGCCATAATTTCTGATGCAACAGTTATCATGAATCCATCTTCTCTTAGAAAACCATTAAGCTTTCCGCCTAGTCCAACAACTATATTTCTAAGTGCTCTATCATTCATATCCATTACTCTTTTAAATACTATTCTTCTTGAATCAATTCTTAAATCATTACCTTGATGTATATGATTATCTATAGCTGCCGCTAATAAGTTATTAGCACTAGTAATAGCATGCATATCCCCTGTAAAATGTAAATTTATATCTTCCATGGGTACTACTTGAGCATAGCCACCACCTGCTGCTCCCCCTTTTATTCCAAACACTGGTCCAAGTGAAGGCTCTCTTAATGCTATAACTGCATTCTTCCCCATTTTACAAAGTGCTTGCCCTAGGCCAACTGTAACTGTTGACTTTCCTTCACCTGCTGGTGTTGGGTTTATTGCAGTAACCAAAACTAGCTTGCCATTTTCTTTATTCTTATTTTTTTCTAATATATCTAAAGATAACTTACATTTATATTTCCCATATTGCTCTATATCATCTTCAGTTAAATTTAACTTTTCTGCTATTTTTGTTATATACTCCATTTTGGCTTCTTGAGCTATTTGAATATCACTCTTCATCTCAATACACTCCTGTCTTTTATAAAATTATTTAATATTCTTATTCTATACATAAATTATATCATCTATTTCATAACTTTTAAATATTCATTCGAATATTATTAAATTATTTTTAATTATAATTCGCTATATTGTGTTAAATTCTTATTTTTGCTTTAATTTCAAAATATATAATTCGTGTTTTTTAATACATATAATAAAATTTATGAATAATCCTTATATTACACAACCTTTTTACATCTTAATAATTAATTTTAAATTTTATAATAAATTCTCTATAATAAGAAAGAGTAGCCATATGGCCACTCTTTCTTATTATTAGCTAGCTTCAAAAATTCTTACAAATTCTTCACCATCTATTTTTTCTTTTTCTAATAAAGTTGCTGCTACCGCATGTAATTTATTAATATTTTGACTTAATAAACTTTCTGCTCTTTCATATGCTTCATCAATAAATCTCTTAACTTCTTTATCGATTTCTGCTCCAACTTCTTCACTGAAGTTTCTGCTATGTCCTAGGTTTCTTCCTAGGAACACTTCATTATTATCTCCGCCATATGAGATAGTTCCAAGCTTATCGCTCATTCCATATTCCATTACCATAGCTCTTGCTATAGCACTTGCTCTATCAATATCATTCTTAGCTCCAGTACTAATATCTGATAATATTAATTTTTCAGCAACTCTACCTCCAAGTAATCCAACCATATCATCTTTTAACTTTTCTTTTGATGTATATGATCTATCTTCTTCTGGTAAATGCATTGTATAGCCACCAGCCATACCTCTTGGTATTATACTAATTTCATGAACTGGATCTGAATGAACTAAAAGTTTCATTACAACTGCATGACCTGCTTCGTGATATGCAGTTAACCTTCTATCATGTTCATTAATAGCTCTACTTTTCTTTTCTGGTCCAGCTATTACTCTAGTTATAGCTTCTTCAAAATCTTGCATACCTATTAATTTTTCATTTTTTCTAACAGCTAATAACGCTGCCTCATTTGCTAAGTTTTCTAAATCTGCCCCACTAAATCCTGGAGTTCTCTTAGCTAATACTTTTAATTCTACATCTTCTGATAAAGGCTTTTTCTTAGTATGAACCTTTAGTATCTCTTCTCTTCCCTTTACATCAGGAGCCCCAACAACAATTTGTCTGTCAAATCTACCTGGTCTAAGTAACGCTGGATCTAATATGTCAGGTCTATTTGTTGCTGCAATCATTATTATTCCTTCATTAGCACCAAAACCATCCATCTCAACTAACAATTGATTTAATGTTTGCTCTCTTTCATCATGTCCGCCACCAAGACCTGCACCTCTTTGTCTACCTACTGCATCTATTTCATCTATAAACACAAGTGATGGAGCACTCTTTTTAGCTTGCTCAAATAAATCTCTGACTCTTGATGCACCAACACCAACGAACATTTCAACGAAATCTGATCCTGATATACTATAGAAAGGTACTCCAGCCTCACCAGCTATTGCTTTTGCTAATAAGGTTTTACCTGTTCCAGGAGGTCCTACTAATAAAACTCCCTTAGGTATTCTAGCTCCCATCTCAGTATATCTAGATGGTTGTTTTAAGAAATCAACTATCTCTTCTAATTCTTGCTTTTCTTCATCAGCACCCGCTACATCATCAAATGTAACTCTTTTTGCATCTGGAGGCATTACTTTTGCTCTGCTTTTTCCAAAGTTCATAACACCTCTTCCGCCACCACCACCTTGTGACTGTTGTGACATCATAAAGAAGAATACAAAGAATAGAACCATTATCATTATTGTAGGTATTATACTAATCCATACACTACTATTTGAAGGCTGTTTAAAATCTACTCTTATATCATCTTTAGGAGTTTGAGCCATTAACATCTGCACCATTTCACTAGGAGCATATGTATTAAATTGCTTATCGTCTCTTGTTTTTCCTGAAATTAACATCTTATCTGGATGAACCATAATACTTTCTATCTCATCATTAACCCATTTTTGTTGAAAATCACTGTATGATATCTCATCTGCCATCTTACCGCTATTCCATAAGAATGTTGCAGATAAGAAAAGTATCAAAATAACAAATATCCATACTGTTGCACTTGAATATTTTTTCATTCAAGGCCCCCCTTTCCTCTAGTTTTATTATATTGCATTTTAAATTTAATTTTTATATACTTCTTCTTTTAATATGCCTACATATGGTAGATTTCTATATCTTTCTGAAAAATCTAATCCATACCCAACTAAAAATTCATCTGGAACTTCATATCCACAATATTTAACTTCTATATCCACCATTCTTCTAGATGGCTTAGTTAAAAAGGTTATTATTTCGATACTATTAGCTTTTCTAGTTTTCAAGTATTTTAATAAATAATCTAATGTAACTCCACTATCTATAATATCTTCTACTATAATTATGTCTTTACCTTCAATGCTATGATCCAAATCTTTTAAAATTCTAACTACTCCTGATGTTTCAGTAGAAGCTCCATAACTAGATACTGCCATAAAATCAATTTCACATGGTATTGTTATATTTTTTATAAGATCAGATGCAAACATAACTGAACCCTTTAAAATTCCTACAATAAGTAAATTTTTATCTTTGTAATCTTCACTTATCTTAGTTGCTAATTCCTTAACCTTAACTGATATTTGTTCTTCAGTAAGTAATATCTCCTTTATGTCCCTTATCATTCTCCTATTCCTTTCTAATAAAAGTAATTTTTATTATATTTTTAGTTTCTTTAGTTATCTTAAATTTATCTGAAACTTTATACCCTACTATCCACGCTATTTCATTATCAAAACATAAAATTGGGATTTCATCTCTTTCCTCAAATGGAACCTTTAAATCAATAAATACATCTTTTAACTTTTTACTTCCCTTCATTCCAAGTGGAATTATCTTATCCCCATTTTTTCTTTCTCTAACAATTAGCTTTTCTTTTATCTTATCATAATCAAAATATTTTATTAATACGTTATTAGAAAATTCTATATTATTTTTATCTTTTATAACCTTAAAATCAATATTATATTTATTAAATTCACTGGTATATTTATTTAATTGATCCTTACCTATTAACACCTCTTTTTCTTCATATTCTTTTTTATCATATGATTTATTTTTTAAGTATATATCTCCATATACATTTTCGGCTACTATTCCATTAGGTAAATCAATTTTTTTGTTTGTAGAATTTTTTGCAAGCTCAATCACTTCATAAATATGCTTCATTTCAAAATTATTGTACTTTCCAGTAAACTCCACAAACGCCTTTTTTATAATTCTTGTTATTATAGCTTTATCTAACAAAAATGCTTCTTTCGATATAACTATATGATTATTTTTATTATTACAATACTTTTTATAACTATTATTGCATTGTTTTTCAATAAAGTCATTATCTATTTGTAATAAATTTGTCATTCTGTTCAAAGTTTCTATTATATCTTTGTTAAAATTCTCCTTCATATAAGGTAGTATATCTAATCTAACTTTATTTCTACTATATATATTTTCTAAATTAGTTTTATCTATTCTAGGATTTAAATTGTTATCTTCACAATAATTTTCTATCTCATCTCTCGAAAGACATAATATAGGTCTTATTATTCCACCTTTTCTTTTACTCCTGATACCACATAATCCTTCTATTCCCGCTCCTCTCATCATATTCATGATAACAGTCTCAGCTTGATCATTGGAATTATGTGCTACTGCTATCTTACTATAATTATGTGTATTTTTTATAAAATCAAAAAAATTATATCTTTCTTCTCTTCCTGCCATTTCATGAGAAATACTTTTTTCTTTAGCTATTTCATCTATATTAATTCTTTTTGAATAAAAATCTATATTAAATTCTTCACATATTTTTTTTGCATATTCTTCATCATTGAAAGCATCCTGCCCCCTTAACATATGATTAACATGAGCTGCTCCTATATCTATATTTAGAGAGTTTCTTAACTTATAAAGTATATGAAGTAAACAAACAGAGTCAGGCCCTCCAGATAAAGCAACCAAAACTCTATCTCCATCTTGTATAAGATCATTTTTAATTATAAAATCCTTTACTTTGTTTATCACATTTATGCTCCTCAGTATATTTATTTTATTATATAATTCCTAATAATCACTTCCCTAATACAGTCTAAATAATATTTTTCTTATAATACTTAAATAATATTAATAATGTTATGAACTTATTTAATTAAACATAAAACTTTTAAGCTATATATCATATTCCATATGAATAATTAAAACATATATAATATAATAACCTTAACATATATATATGTAAACAATTATGATTGCTAATTTTTTCAACATCAAAAATTGAAGAAGATGAGATACCGAATTTATATCCCATCCTCTTTTATTTAATCCTCCTATTAATAAACAGAGTACATTTTGGAAACCAAAACTGTCATATCATCCCATACCTTTCCACCACTTAACACTATCGCCTTTTCAAGAATATCTCTAGATAACGCTGCTGGATTTGTATCTGCATATTGTAAATATTCCTGTAACCAAGAATAGCTTCCAACATTATTTTTATCTATATCTAAAACACCATCACTAATTGAAACTATTATATCACCGTGTTTTAGTTTTACTTTCTCTGAACTTATATCTACACTATCTAATATTCCAAAAGGTAAACTGCTAGATTTAACAACTTTAACATCTTGTCCTCTTTTTATAAAACTAACAACTCCACCTATCTTTATAAACTCTGTTTCACCAGTATATAAATCAACTACACTTAAATCCATAGTAGTAAATTTTTCATCTTCATTAAACTTCATAGCCATAATAGAATTAACTGTATTTATAGCTGTTTTTTCACTAAATCCATTTTCTATAAACCTTTCAATTAAATCAACAGCTAGTCCACTTTCTGTTCCAGCCTCAGGACCAGAACCCATTCCATCACTTACTATAGTTAAATATGTGCCATCATTATTTTTAGAAAAACTATAACTGTCTCCTATTGAAGTTTCGCCATCTTTAGCTCTTGTTGCAGCATAAGAAGTCATATGATATTTAGGAGTCTCTTCTATTATAATTGAGCAATCATTTGTATCAGGATCTATCCTGCAACCTTCACTTGATATTGATACTGGAACTCTCACTAGCCCATTAATTACAGGTAATATGTTCTTAGCACAATAACATCCACCTTCACAGTTATTTAAAGTTAATTTTATTTTCATTCTACCTTTTCTATCTAAATAGCAAAATACATCCTTATATTCTATTTTATTTTTACTTAAGGCCTTCTTTAATACCTTGTCTATTTCTGAGCATATAGATATATCTTTTTCAAAATCTCTTATCATATCTCCCATAGTTTGAGATATATTATTTATATGATTTGCAATTAAGTTTCTTCCTTCTGTTAACCTTGTTTTTAAAGCTTCATTAACAGTATAATTATTTACAATTTCTTGAGCATTTTTCATTAAACTTCTTTTCTTTACGCATTTCTTTTCTAAATCTTGCGGAAAATATATATCATTATTTTCACAACTACTTATAAGTTCAGAAAAACCTTCAAAAGTAGAATGTAAATTACGATCCCAACACCTCTGTCTAAGCTCACAATTGTAACATACTCTATCTGCTAAGCTCTCTACCATAGCAGTTCCTTTATTATTTAATGATAAAATATCATTTTCTCCCAAATTCAATATTGATGCTGATAAACTTGACAATATCGATTTCATTGAGTTAAGCCTATCAACAAACTCATTTTTTACACCATTTAGATGTATATCATTAATAATTTCTGCCTTCTTTTCTTGATTAAATTCCTTATTTATATATTCTATAACCTTTTTAGGAATACTAATTAAAATTACTATAGCTACTACTACTTCTATTCCTCCATAAATAGAAAATTTATCCGAATACATTGATACTATGAAGTAAACAACGGAATATGCTATTGAAGAAAATATCCTTCCCGTATCTTTAAATATTCCAATTATAAGTCCACATAAACCATATAAACCTATAGATATTATTATATCATTATTAGTTATTCCAATGACAAACCCCATCGAAACTCCTATAGCAGATCCTAATCCTGTCCCCCCTATATATGCAAAAATAGCTATTATAGTTAACGCTAATATATTTCTTAAATGAACTCCCAAAATATTTAAGTTACCTATTCCTGCAACCAATAAGCATAATAAAATCCCTATACTTATCAATTCTTCTGTTGAGAAGAAATAATTACTTTCTAATTCATCAACACAATTCAATGCATAATTAAGTATGTACCTAACAGGTATTATACTCAATACCTTTAAAGCCGAAAAAGTTAAATTAACGCCTATAGGCTGATTATTTATTATTAAATTATATATAAAAAATGTTGAAAATATTAAACCAAAAGTTACTGTGTCTCTTTGCTTTAACTCTATTTTATTACATATTTCAATATATAGCATTACTACAACAGCTACTATACAATAAGCAATTGCTCCTTCCAGAGTTTTATATATAGAAAGATATCCAGCAATAATACCTAATAGAGATAATAATATATCTCTTCCCTTCTCTTTTCTTATTCCAATAAGATATGCAATCCCAAAAGGCGCTATCCCCATATCTATAGTTACAGATAATAAAACTCTACTTAACAAAAATCCTATCAAAAAAGCTGCAATTGCACTAATAGCCGTCCCATTTAATCTTAATTCTTTTTTATTTTTTCTATTTTCTAATCTCTTATATGTTGATATATCAACACCATATTGCATATACTCCCCTCCAACTTCCATAAAATGTAATTTAAATTATAGCATTACTTTTAGGAAATATATGTCATATGATGTATCCTATTATCCACTTTCGTTGGACAATAAAATATAAATTTCCTTATATGTATTTAGATACTTTTTTAATATTATATTTATATAAATTTGCTTGAACTCTATGTATACTGATAGTTTATATAGTATTTTAATTATATAAATATCTATTATAAATTTCTTTTAATAGTTTAACTTTTAATACAATTTTGTCACTATAACAAACTTTATGAAGAACAAAATTTTTAAATATAGTAATTTTTTATTTTTGTTTATCATATAATTTATGTTATTAATTTTTATATTTAAACTTATATCTAGTCTTTAAATTAATAAAATTTTATATAACAAAAAAGTACTTAAGAAATCTTAAGTACTTTTGGTGCTGAAGACCGGAATCGAACCGGTACGGTATCGCTACCGCAGGATTTTAAGTCCTGTGCGTCTGCCTGTTCCGCCACTTCAGCGTATATGGTAGCGGAAATAGGACTTGAACCTACGACACCTCGGGTATGAACCGAGTGCTCTAGCCAGCTGAGCTATTCCGCCATTTTATGGTTGCGGGGGCAGGACTTGAACCTACGACCTTCGGGTTATGAGCCCGACGAGCTGCCAACTGCTCCACCCCGCGATATTATAAGTTGAATTTAGCTTGGTGCTGAAGACCGGAATCGAACCGGTACGGTATCGCTACCGCAGGATTTTAAGTCCTGTGCGTCTGCCTGTTCCGCCACTTCAGCATGTTTTTACTGTCGCCCCTCAGCGACAAAATTAATTATATATTATGTTTTCTATAGTGTCAACATATTTTTTAATTTTTTTCTAATAACATTATGTTACTCAAATAATAAAGGACTGATATCCATTATGCAATCAGCCCTTTATAGATTTATATATTAAATTTATATGATGTCTTTATTTATACTGTTAGAAGTTTCTTCTTCCACTTTTAGATTTAAAATCTTGATTCTTTTTTACATCTTGCATTCTTTCTTCGCTGTCCTTTAAGAATCTTGACATTATATCTTCAAAGTTACCTGAATTCCCACCGGATTTCTTATTTTCTGAAGACCAATCTATTTCTATAGGTTTTACTGATTTTTTTTGAACATTTGCTTGCTTAATTGATAAACTTATCTTACCATTATCGTCAATTGATATTACTTTTACCTTAACCTTGTCTTGTTCATTAAGATGTTGTCTAATATCCTTAACGAATGAATCTGCTACTTCTGAAATATGAACTAATCCTGTTTTACCTTCTATCTCTACGAAAGCTCCAAAACTAGTAATATTAACCACTGTACCTTCTAATATGTTTCCTGCCATTAAGGTCATGTTACAAAGATTCCTCCTTAAAAATTAAATAATATATGTTATTATAATAATAACCTTTTTTTGTAGTTTTAAAACATATTCTTTAGTTTTGCGTTTTAGGATTTACAACTTTTTCGCCCTCTTTTATCATTCCTAGCCTATCTCTTGCAAGTTTTTCAATATATTCATTAGAATCAACTTTTTTTAAATCTGCCTCTAACTTACTATTCTTACTTTTAAGCTCTTCTAGCTCTTTTTGGCTAATAATAATATTCTCTTGGATTCTTTTCATTGTAATTTCCTGTTTAATGTAATTAAATACGAAAATTGCAAAAATAAAAACTATAATTAATCTTTTAAGAGTTAATTGCTTTTTAATTGCTCTCACCCTCTTTAAAATATATTATATAATATATTTTAAACACTATACATATTTTATTCAAGCTATTTTTTTATGTTACTACTTTGAATCTACTTTTTTCCACAAATATTATAATATACAACTTTTATAGGATAAATTAAATTTTTCAAAATTATCCTTATAAATTTACTAACTTTATCTATTATATATCTCTCTAACTTTAAAATTGTAGGGCTTATTAATTTTAAATAAATAATCAAGGTTACTATCATGAATATATATACATATGGTCCTAAGAAGGCATAATTAGTGTATAGTAAAAAAGCAAATACTATAAAAGCAGTTAATATCCAAAATAAAATATCTTCTATTATGATTATTATCTTGGGTATTTTTACTCCTCTTATTATGTTATACAGGTCAAACATAATTCCTATCAGTATTCCCGAAAGAATGGAATACATAACTATGTCAAATTGAACATCTATTGATAACGGCATACTTACCTCTATTTAAACAACTTAGAAATTATATTTTCTTTTTCTTTTTTAACTTCTTTACTACTATATACTATGGAAGATATATTTCCTATAATTATTACGTCACCATTCTGTACATCTAATTTATTCATCTTTAATTCTGATCCCTTGATAGTTAAAAACCCTAATTTTGTATTTAATAATATTTTTTCATCATCGAAACTTATGACTTCTTCTACACCTGTAAGTGTTAATCTTTTTCTATTCTCTAAAGTTATATTACCCCTTGGCTCTTCTAACTTATTTTCATTTCTCTTTTCCATCTTATCTCCTCCACATATTCTTTATAAAAATATATGAAGGAGTTATTGTTTTTATTCTTTATCTTCCTCTCCTTCTAATATCTCATACATTTCTTTTGCATTTTCTTTTTTTACATGCTCAACTATATTAATTATTCTTGCTTTTAATGATCTATTTGCAAATTGAATTTCTATTATATCGCCTTCTTTTACAACTGTTGATGCTTTTGCAACTTTATCATTAATAGAAACTCTTCCCCCTTCACAAACCTCTTTAGCAACTGTTCTTCTCTTTATTATTCTAGAAACCTTAAGATATTTATCTAACCTCATAATAACTCTCCTTATTATTTTATATTATCAAAAGAACCCGAGGGAATACTCGGGTTCTAAATATACTACTTATTAACTTTTTCCTTAAATTCTTTACCAGCTTTAAATACTGGAACTGTTGAAGCTGGAATGTTTATAGTTTCTTTAGTTCTAGGATTTCTTCCTTCTCTTGCAGCTCTTTCTCTTGTTTCGAAAGTTCCGAATCCAACTAATTGAACTTTTTCACCTTTTTCTAACGCTTCTTCAACGCTTTCTATGAATGATTTTAAAGCTAATTCAGCATCTTTCTTAGTTAATTTACTTTTTTCTGACATGCTAGTGATTAATTCTGCTTTATTCACAATTACATCCTCCTTAAATAACCCGTTATATATTTTAGTAGTTAACTATTTCTGTTAATATGTACTATAACTACATTCTCTTATTATATATCGTCTTTTGGTGCTAGTCTATAACATTATCAATTTTTTGTTATAAAAGCTATTTATTACAATAAGTTATTTATAGTATAGTATAAACCACTATATATTATTCTTCAAAAAATTTATAAATCCTTCTTTTTCTCATTAAATTCTTTGTTTTTTGCTTGTTCCCATAACAAATCCATCTCCTTTAATGTCATTTCATTTAAATTTTTGTTGGATTTTAAAGCCTCTTCTTCTATAAAAGAAAATCTTCTTATAAATTTTTGTATAGTTGAATTTACCGCTTCTTCTTCATCAATATTTAATTTTCTGGCTACATTAACACATGCAAATATTAAGTCTCCTACTTCATCTTTTATTTTTTCCTTATTATTGGATTTATATACATCTAATACCTCTTTTAATTCCTCTTGCACCTTTAAAGCTGCATCTTCAATATCATCCCAGTCAAATCCTACTTTAGCTGCCTTTTTTTGAACCTTATGCGCTCTAATCAAAGAAGGTAGTGCCTTAGCTATTGCATTCATTTCTTCTGTAACTGTATTAAAACTCTTTTCTTTCCTCTTAAGTTCTTCCCAATTTTCAAGAACTTCTCCACTATTATTAACTTTTCCATCACTAAATACATGAGGATGTCTATAAATCATTTTATTACATATAGATTCAAGTATATCATAAATATTAAAATACCCATCATCTTTACCTAATGAAGCATGGAAAACTACATGTAATAGAACATCTCCTAATTCTTCTACCATTCCATCTATATCATCATTATTTATACTATCTATAACTTCGTAAGCTTCTTCTAAAAGTTGATTTTTAATACTCTCATGAGTTTGTTCCATATCCCATGGACAACCATTTTCTCCTCTTAAAGTATCTATTATTTCAACTAAATCATTAAAATCTTTTTTATTATCCATATCTTTAGGTATATATATAGATGTCAAGTAATCTATATCTTCTTGCATATCAAGCTCATATATTGGTATTTTCCTTACAGATTCTTCTGAAACTATCCCTGCAGCTCTAACATAATATATCTCAGTTTCATCATTATAATATTCAAGTAATCTAAGCTTAACTTCTGATGCTATTAACGGATTGTACACCTGAGTTATTATAGTTCCTATTCTTTTGTCTAAAATTTGATTTTTCATATCAAATGCATCTATAACCTTTAGTCCTTCTATCGGATCAATCTTTAATACATCCATCATAGCATCTATAAAACTTACAGCTGGAAGTATTTCATAACTTATTCCTTTTTCATCGCATAAATTCATAAGATTAAAAACTGATTTTTCTGCAACTAAAGGATGTCCTGGAACTGCATATATTATCTCTTCATCCTCTTTATACTTACTTACTATATCTTCTGCGATGCTATTATAAACCTGATCAAAGCTTTCAGACGTTTCATAATAGTGATCATATGTTTTGAATTCTTTTATCTTTCCTCTTAAATAATCAACAGTAGGATGTTTCTCTGTTCTAAAATAAATATTTTCCCCCTCTTCTAATGCCTTAACTGCTCCTATAGTTAAAGCTTCAGGTGCTCCTGGCCCTAAACCTATTATCTTTATCATTAGGTTCTCTCCTTACTCATTAATTTTTTACAATTCTATTTTTTATTTCGTCTATGCTAAATACCTTTAGTATTAGTATTAATGCCATATATATAATAATACCCAAAAATATAGCTATTAAGCAAGCAGAACCATTACTACCTGTTTTATTAAATAAATATAAATATGATGATAATACTCCAAATATCATAATTAAAGCTGCAATAATTGGTTTTATAGTTGTTTGATATATATTTAATTTTAATTTTAATCTCTTCTTTAGTGAAATTAAGTTTAGTATTGTTGATACTAAGTAAGCTGATATACTAGCTATTACTGCTCCATAAATATTTATATTTGTCATAGGCACTAGCACAAATGTTAAAATAATCTTTACGATACATCCTATAAACAAGTTTATTATAGGTCTAATATAATGACCTATTCCTTGCATAATTGATGTAGTTGTCTGAGTAATTATTATGAATGGAACTGATAAAGATAAGTATTTAAGTATTAATACGCCATCCCATTTCCCGGGAAATATTAGTTTCATTATTGGCCCTGCAAGAAAAAACAACCCTAATGTACATGGCATAGCTATTAACATAGATAGCTTTATTGATAATTGAACTTTTGACTCCAAATCCTTTCTTCTATTCATTATATAATTTTCTGCTATTATAGGAATCAGTGAGGTTCCTACTGCCATAGATAATGTTAATGGAATATTAGTTATTACATTTGCCTTTCCTGTTAATTGCGCATATAAAATAGTTGCACTTTCTGATGTTAAGCCAGCTTGCAAAAGCTTTTGTGGAACTAATATAGAATCAATTAAGCTCATTATAGTCCCTACTGTTGTTCCCACTGAAATAGGTAAAGCAATTTTCAAAATAGAAGTTAGTACTTCTGGGTTACTTTTAACTTTTTTACTCCACATTTGCTTTTTTACTTTTTTATACTTTTCGTGAAGATAAGTTGCTCCTATTACTCCTCCAGCAGCTGCCCCAAAAGCAGCTCCCCCTGCTGCATATTCTATTCCCTTAGGTAAAAATAATATAGCAAGTCCAACTCCTATTATCACCCTTCCTATCTGCTCAAGTATTTGTGATACACCTGATGGAGTCATATTTTGCAGCCCTTGAAAAAAACCCCTATATATAGTCATTATAGATATTACAAATGGTGCAAAGGATATTCCAAGTAAAGCATAATATGATTTCATATCCCACTGAACAAATTTAATAATAGGTTTAGCAAAAAAGAATAATATAAGGGTTGTACCAACACCTAAGAACATCATTAAGATTGTTGATTCTTTTACAACCTCGAATATTCCCTGTATATCTCCCTTTGCCTTTTTCTCTGATATCATTTTCGAAATAGCTACTGGTACTCCTGATGCCATAGCAACGAAAAACATATATAAAGGATATGACATTTGATAATATCCAACACCTTCGTCACCTATAAGCATTATTAGTGGCCATCTAAAGAATAATCCTAAAAATTTCGCTACTATTCCTGCTATTCCAAGTACTAGACTTGCTTTAAGTAGTGATTGTTTCTTCATAAAATACCTCCAAACTCAAAATAGTTCTAGTAAATTTGTATTGTAAGTTTAGAGGTATTATTACTTTATTTTATTGATAACTTTATATTTAATAAAATATTTATTTTATTGTTCCATTTGCTTACCTAAGAAAGCTGAAGCAGTTTCAGATAACTTTAATTCAAGTTCTCCTAGCTTTTCTCCTGATTCTTTTGATAATATAATAACTGCTCCAATTGCATCACCTTCAGCTATTATTGGAGATATTACTTGGCTAGCGTATTTTCCTATTTCTTCATCATTATGTAATGGAATAGTCTTATTTTGTTCTGTTATAAGAACAGCTCTTCTATCTTCCATTATTTTTTCTAATTCTACACTAACTTTTCTTTCCATGTAGTCTCTTTTTGGAGCTCCACTTACTGATATAAATGCGTCTTTATCTGCAATTAAAACAATATGTCCAATTGCTTGTTGCAAGCTTTCAGCATATTCTTTTGAGAAATCTGTCAACTCTCCAATTGGTGAATATTTTTTTAAAATAACCCCGCCTTCTCTATCAGTGAAAATCTCTAATGGATCCCCTTCTCTAATTCTTAATGTTCTTCTTATCTCTTTTGGTATAACAACTCTACCTAAGTCATCAATACGTCTAACAATTCCTGTTGCCTTCATTATTATGAGCTACCTCCTTTTATTAATAATAATTAGTTGCAATATTATTATTTGACTTCTTAGAAATTTTATACACATATAACCAAAATTTATAAAACGATATCATATTGCTAGTTTTCTTAAATAATATATAAAATATATAAAGTTATAATTAATTTATAATACAAGAAAAGACTCAATCTCAGAAATTTATTTAATATAAAACTTATTTAATTTCAAATAATCTTCATTGCCCTTAAAAATTTAATCTCTTATTTTTATAAAGGGGCTCGCGTTTCGCGACCCCCTTTTAAACCATTGATTTTACTTACTTAAAAGCATTTTTAAACTTAAATATAAATTTTATTTATTACTTATATATACGCAAAGAGGGAAGTTCGAATTAGAACTTCCCTCTTTATCAGCTAATATCAAAATTTATTTTAATACAATCCTTTTTTAATAACCTCTTATATTAAAGTTTATCTTCATATGTCTTTACATTATAATCTTTTTTCCATTGTTCAATAGAATTTGAATAAATTTCATTTTTCTTTTCATTTTCTAATGTAGTCTTTATAGAATCCTTTGATTCATCAAATGTTCCTTGCTTAACATCAGTTACTTTAATTATATGGTAACCAAATTGGCTCTTTACAGGTTCTGATATTTCGCCATCTTTTAATTTTTTAAATGCATCTGTAAACTCTTGCACATATTGAGTTGTATTATATGGAGTAACCCCTAAGTTCCCTCCATTTTCTTTAGTTCCTGTATCTTCTGAGAATTCTTTTGCTAGTGCAGCAAAATCTTCACCATTTGCAGCTCTTTCTCTTATTTCCTTAGCTTTCGCTTCATCTTTTATTAAAATATGAGAAACATTAGCTTCACCAAAACTATCTTTATTTTCTTCATAATATGTTTTTATTTCATCGTCTGATATGTTAACATCCTTAAATAAATCTTCAGTTACTTTTTGAGTAGCTAATTGATTTTTCATGTTTTCTGTAAGCTTAGATGTATATTCATCTAAAGTCATTCCAGCTTGCTCAAGAGCTGCATTAAATTGTTCATCACTGCCATAACTAGTCTTTAAATTTTCTATATACTTTTGAACCTCAGCATCAACTTCTTCTTGAGTTGGAGTTAATCCCAATTCTTCTGCTTTTTTAAGCATCATTTTTTCTTCAACTAATAAATTTATTGCTTGAGTTCTTAAAGCTTTCACTTGCTCTGCCATATCTGGATTAGTATCATATTCAGATCCATATTGTTGTAAATACGGATCAGCGATTTCATCTACTTCTCCCTTAGTTATTTTTACATCTCCAACCTTTGCTAACACAGTATTTTTTATTGCTTCTGGTGTCTTTTGTATCATTTCACATCCAACTGCTGAAAAAGCAAATATACTTAAAGCTCCTGCAGCTATAATTTTCTTAATTTTAATCACTTATGTTCCCTCACTTTTCTTTTAATTTGTTTCAATACCATTATACATAACTAGTATATCAATATTGTGTCAGTTATTCAATTTATATAAATATCTTTACATATTTTTTGTTAAATTGTCTAACATTTCCTTATAAAATCCTAATGCCTTTTCTTTCTTTATTTCCGAACTTCTTACTGCAAAATATGGATTTTCCCCAAACATTAAAAATACCTTATCCTTATAATTTTCTAACAAGTATTTATATATGATATTTAAGTTCTTAATTCCATCCGCAAATATAAACTTAACTTCCTTTGGTGTTTCCTTTATTTCTTCAATAGAAATAAGTTTTGCCCTACTCTTAATATAAGCTATATCCATTAAATTATATACAGGGTCTGGAATTTCTGAATATCTATCTTCAAGTTCAGATTTTATATCCATATAATCTTCTAATCCATCAATAGCAGCAATCTTCTTGTATATTTCTATTTTTTGAATTTCATCTTCAATATAAGTTCCTGGTATATATGCATCTACCTTTATATCTACTGTAGTTTCAATAGGCTCTTTCTCTATTTCACCCTTAATAATTTTTATTGTATCTTCTAGCATTCTACAGTATAAATCATATCCTATTGCAGCCATGTGACCATGTTGAGCTGAACCCATCATATTTCCAGCCCCTCTTATTTCTAAATCTCTCATTGCTATCTTAAAACCTGATCCAAGCTCTGTGAAATCCTTAAGAGCTTTTAATCTCTTTTCAGCTACCTCTGTTAATATTTTATCTTTAGTATACATAAAGTAAGCATATGCTATTCTATTTGACCTTCCAACTCTACCTCTTAATTGATAAAGTTGCGATAATCCCATTTTATCTGAATCATGAATTATCATAGTATTAACATTTGGTATATCTATACCTGTTTCTATAATTGTTGTACACACTAAGATATCGTAATCCTTATTCATAAAGCTTACCATTTCTTTTTCAAGTTGTCTTTCAGTCATTTGCCCATGTATTATTCCAACTTTACATTCTGGAACTAATTCACTAATGTATTTAGCCATGCCTTCTATACTTTCAACCCTATTATAGACATAGTAAACTTGACCGCCTCTATTTACTTCTCTTAATATAGCATCTCTTACTAGTTGATCATTTTGCTCCACTACATAAGTTTGTATTGGATATCTCTCTTCTGGTGGTGTCTCTATTACAGATATATCTCTTGCTCCTGTTAATGACATATGAAGAGTTCTTGGGATTGGTGTTGCACTTAAAGTTAATACATCAACATTTTTCTTTAATCCTTTTATTTTTTCTTTTTGAGCAACTCCAAATCTTTGCTCCTCATCTATTATTAGAAGTCCTAAGTCCTTAAAAACAATATCCTTAGAAACTAGCCTATGAGTTCCTATTAATATATCCACATTCCCTTCTTTTACAGCTTGAAGTGTTGCTTTTTGCTCTTTTGCACTTCTAAATCTACTTATCATATCTATTTTTACTGGAAAATCTGAAAATCTCTTTGTCATGTTTTTATAATGTTGCTCTGCCAGTATAGTTGTAGGTACTAGGAATGCTACTTGCTTACCATCCATAACAGCTTTAAATGCTGCTCTAATAGCAACCTCAGTTTTTCCATACCCAACATCACCGCATAGAAGTCTATCCATAGGTTTATCAGTTTCCATATCATGCTTAATTTCTTCTAGAGATGTTAATTGATCTGGAGTTTCCTCAAACGGAAATTCATCTTCAAACTGTTTTTGCCACTCTGTATCTTTTCTAAACTTATATCCCTTTAAAGTAGCCCTTGTAGCATAAAGCTTAACCAAATCTTCTGCTATCTCATTTATAGATTTTTTAACTTTTGCTTTTGCTTTATTCCATTCATTACTTCCAAGTTTATTTACCTTAGGAGTTTTACCTTCACTTCCTATATACTTTTGAACTAAATCTAACTGATCAACAGGGACATATAATTTATCACCTTTATCATAAACAATATCTAAATAATCTCTTGTATGTCCACCAACTTCAATTTGCTTTATTCCTTTATAAACACCAACTCCATGATTAGCATGAACAACATAATCTCCAAGCTTAAGCTCTGCAAAGCTTTTTATTTTCCCTATACCTTTTCTTGAACTAGCCTTTTTAGATATTTTTCTTTTAGCTTCTCCGAAAACATCTTTATCTGATATTACACACAGTTTTAAATCAGGATACTCAAAACCTTTTAATAGATTTCCGAAGGTAATAACAACCTCTCCAAACTCTATTGATTTTATATCCTCTCTGTAAGAACTTTCAATTTCCCTATCTCTTAATGTATTTACAAGTCTTTCTCCCCTAGTCCTTGTTCCCGATAATATTATCGTCTTATATCCCTTTGACTTTTTCTCTTTAATATCATCTATTAACAAATCTAATTGACCTTGATAGCTATTTAGAGTTGATGCATTAAATGAATATCTTTCTATAGGATTTAAAATTTTACTATTAACAGCAAATACATCTAAAGTTATTGATTTTTGAGATTCTAATTTTTCAATTAAATCATCTTTATTTAATAAAAGCTTACTTTGAGATGGTAAAATTCCTCCTCTTTGTAAAAAAGCTTCATAATTTTCACTAAATTCAAAATAACAACTATCTAGCTTACCTTCGCATTTCTTAACATCATCAATTATATATACATAATCTTTTACATAGTTAAAAAAGCTATCTGTCTTATCATAGAAATAAGGTAAATAACTGTCTAAAGTTTCAAATGTTAAAGTTTCTGTTAAAGATTCTATATTAGCACTTATAATTGATTCTAACTTTTGGATTCTTTCGTCATTCCCTTTATTCTTATCCTTAATTTCTTGGAATTCTTTTAAAATAGCTTCTTTTCCTCTATTTAATGCTTCTTCATTTAGTATAATTTCTTTTGCTGGGAATATTTCAATATTGTCAACCTTTTCAATACTTCTTTGTGATTCGGTATTAAAAGTTCTTATAGACTCTATTGAATCTCCAAAAAGCTCTATTCTATATGGATAGGTAGATATTGGTGGAAATATATCAAGAATTCCTCCTCTTAAAGAGAATTCTCCTTTTCCTTCTACAGATTCTACCCTTTCATAACCGCTTTCTAATAGTTTTTTAGATAAATCCTTAAAATTAACATCATCATCTACACTTAATTTAAAGGTATATTCCATAAATAATTCTTTAGGAGTATAAACTGATGTTAAAGAATCTATTGATGTTACTATTATTTTATTTTTATTATCTAAAATTTCTTTTATTACCTTTAGCCTTGCCCATCTTAAATCTCCTGAAATAGCATCTATATTATAAAAAACTACCTCTTTTGCAGGAAAATAATAAATATCATTCGTATAAAAACTTAAGTCTTCATATATATTCTTAGCTTCCATATCGCTATGTGTAAGTATTATCATAGGAGAATCTATACTTTCATATATCCCAAAAATACCATAGCTTTTTCCTGAATCCGATAATCCATTTATATTAATCGGGTATCTTCTTTTATTAATACCCGCTATTATTTCACTAAAAGTAGAGTCATCTCTTAAAGGTTGTAGTACCCCCTTTAATCTCATTAATATACACCGTCCTTAATCTATTCTTTTTTTGATGATTTAAACCCATTAAATTTATTCATTGCTTCCTTTGTTCCATCTTTTATTATAACTTCTACGGATTTTGAAGAGGCATCTATAACTTCCATCAAACTATCCATTTCTTCTTTGTTAAATCTGCCCAAAACATGAGATACTAAATCACCTGTAGGTTGTCCTACGCCTATTTTAATCCTTGGAAAAATATCTGTGCCCATATTAGCTATTATACTCTTTATACCATTATGTCCACCAGCACTTCCTTTTTCCCTAATTCTAAGTTTTCCAACTTCTAAACTAATATCATCATATATAACTATAACTTCATCATTTTCTAATTTATAAAAATTTATAACTTCTCGTACACTTTCACCACTTAAATTCATATAAGTTGTTGGCTTCAACAAAATAACCTTATTATTATTTATAAATCCTTCTCCGTATACTCCTTTAAATTTTGTCCTATTTACATCTATATTATACTTATCTGAAATATAGTCTATAGCCTCAAATCCTATATTATGTCTAGTTCCATCGTATTCTTTTCCTGGATTTCCTAATCCGACAATCAAAAACATATTATGCTGCCTCCTAATTGCTATTAGCATATTTATTATTATACTAGCTTTTTACAATAATAAAAGTACTTAAAATAAAATTGCAACCCTTAAATAGAGCTGCAAACAATTATATTTATTTTTATTTATTATAAATCTTTATTTCTAAGTCTTTTACTTCACCAGAACGCATTACTTTACATTTTAATATGTCTCCTGGTGCTTTATTTTTTAATATTTCAGATATTTGACTAATACTAATTATCTTTTCTCCATCAATTTCAAATATTATATCTGTAGGACGTAGCCCAGATTTATATGAACTTCCCTCTTGGTTAATTGCTGCAATATAAAAACCAGCTGCGTCAGTATACTCCTCACCGTTAATAAATCCTCCTTCTGAAATACCTAGCATATCTTTTATCTTATTTGTTGAACTTATTATTTCCTCTAGAGAACTAAAATCAACAGCATAGTATAGTCCATTTTGATTCATCTCATTCGTTATTTTATAACTGGCAATACCTATAATTTCTCCATTTATATTACTTATTATTCCTCCAGTATTCATAGCTGTTACTGGAGTACTAATTTCTAATAACTTATGCCTAATATTATTAGTATTTATGCTTCTATTAGTTGCTGTTACTATTCCTGGTATTATATTATCTATGTAATCGCTACCAGTGGAATTACTAATAAGAAGTATCCTGTCTCCTTCTAATATATCTGATTTTGCTACAAATTTAATTGGTGTTAATTCCTCATTATAATTCACTTGTATAAGCGCAATATCTATATCTTCATCTGCTACAACTATTTTAGCCTCTATAGGCTTAACCCCTGTAGATGGCAATTTTACATATATATTTTTAAAAGCCTTTATTTTTGAATAGCTTGTTAATATCTTCCCATCACTTTCTATTATTACTCCAGTTGTATTACTGTCAAAATATTTATTTTGTGTTAAATTAACCTCACTATCGCTTATTGTTACTAGAGATTGTTTTACTTTTTCTATCAATTCAGAATACTCTAAAGAAACAGTACCTTTTTCTGATTTATCATTGATTTCATTAATTAAATCTCTATATTTGCTTTCAATAAATAAACTTGAAAATAGTGCCCCTGATAATCCTGCTATAATTAATAAACTTAAAAACTTACTAAGCATCTTAATGTTAGATTTTGTTCTCTTTCTTTTAAATTTTATTGAAGGGAAGCTTTCATTTACCAACTCATCTTTATCACTAAATCTATCCTTCAACTTTTTATTCATAAAACCCCTCCTCCAACATTAACTTTATTTAATCGATCTTTTAAGTGTAAAAGTAAACTTAACACCTTTTCCTTCTATGTTGTTAAACCAAATATCTTGATTGTGCTGAGATAATATCAATCTGACTATCGGTAGTCCTAGTCCTGTACTTATTTTATTGGTTCTAGCCTTATCCATCTTGTAAAACCTTTCCCATATTTTATTAACATCCTCTTTAGGGATATTTGGCCCACTATTAAATATACTAACATATACAACTTCACCCTTTGCATATGTTTCTATTTGTATCTTTCCATATTCATCTCCATATTTTATGGCATTTTCAAGAAGATTAGTTACAACTTGTATTATTCTATCTCTATCACCCATGCAGTATTCATGACTATCACTAAATATGACCTCAACTTTAATTTTTTTATCATTTATCTTTCCTTCTAGATTTAATGCACATAATGTTATTATTTCATTTATATCTAACTTAGTCACTTTTAACTTAAACTTTCCTGATTCCATAGTTGATATATCTAACAAATCATTCACAAGCCTTGATAATCTACAAACTTCATCATTTACTATATTCAAATAATAATTTTCTTTATCTTTTGGAATAACCCCATCAATAATACCTGTTATGAAACCTTTAATTGATGTTATTGGAGACCTTAATTCATGCGATACATTTGAGATAAATTCACGTCTCACATTATCGACCTTTTCTAAAGATTCTGCCATTACATTGAATGAATTTGCTAATTCTCCTATTTCATCATCTGAATCTATATAAACTCGCTTCTCTACCTCACCCTTTGCTAGTTTCTTAGCTGCACTATTAATTTCAGATAAAGGATTTATTAATATTTTTCGAGAGAAATAGTATGCAATTACACTCGATAAAATAACAGCACCTAATACAGATATCCATATCACACTATATAAATCTTTTAAAGCTCTATCACTTTCAATGTCTTCGAAAACTACTACTATACCTTTAAAGCTTTCTTCATTAAATAATGGAGTTGAATAAAGCTTAAGTTTTTTATTAGATTTATCAAAAAAATTTTTTTCTAACATCTGCCCAGATTTTAATATTTTTAAATCTGAATCAGATATGTCTATTTTTTTATACATTAAGTGCCCAAGACTCTCATCAGATACGGCATATACATAACCTTGATTATCTAAAATTATAGAATCCATATCAACAGAAATTTTTATTATATTCATTACACTTTTTAAATCATCATACCTAGTTTCACTATTTTCATTTAAAAATTCTTCTGTAGAACCTTGAATTATATCCATGTATTTACTTATACGTTCAGATCTTTCAATTGAATATTCTCTATTAATCCAAGTTGATAAAACCATTCCTATCAATATTAATACTATTACTGTAATAGATGAAAAGGTAATTAAAATTTTATATATTACACTTTTCTTTTTCATCATTTCACCTCAAATTTATATCCAACACCCCAAACAGTTTCTATTTGCCAATTTTCTCCGCAACTTATTTTTTCTCTTAATCTTTTAATATGAACATCAACAGTTCTAGAATCTCCTGGATAATCATATCCCCATACTTCACAAAGTAGCTGTTCTCTTGTAAACACCTTATTTTTATTGCTTGCTAAATAATGAAGTAATTCGAATTCTTTAGGCGGCATTTTTATTTCAACACCTTTATAAACAACATTATAAGAATTTGCATCTATAACTAAATCTGAATAATTTATTATTTCAGTATTCTTTTCATCATAATTATATCTTCTCATAACAGCTTTAACTCTTGCCAAAAGTTCTTTCGGCTCAAATGGCTTCACTATATAATCATCGGCCCCTAGTTCTAAAGCTAAAACTTTATCAAATGTATCCCCCTTTGCAGTCAACATTATCACCGGGATTTCACTTGATTTTCTAATCCACTTTAAAACCTCTATTCCATCCACTCCAGGTAGCATAATATCTAAAAGTATTAAGTCTGGCTTAAAATCTCCAAAAGCAATGCAAGCCTCTCTTCCATTATGACATCTTCTAGTTTCATATCCTGAGCTTATTAAATACATATTTATTACTTCACATATGTTTTCATCATCGTCAACAATTAATACTCTACCTAATCTATTATCCATAATAACACCGTCCTCATGTTTATTATAATTCATTTATATCCTATATAAAAATTATTATATTAATTATAAACAATAATTAATAATTGTTACAAATTATTAATCATTGACATAATTAATAGGCCTCTAAAAAGTTTGTGCTTTTTAGAGGCCTTTTATCCTATTATGTATTAAACTTCAAATAATTTGCTTATTGGTTCATCATCATATATTCTCTTTATTGCTTCTGCAAATAATGGTGCTACTGATAATGATTTAAATTTCACTAAACCATCTTTTTCAGGTAACTTAATTGTATTTAACATAACTAACTCTTCTATTGCAGAATTATTAATTCTTTCGAAAGCAGGACCTGATAAAACTCCATGAGTACAGCATGCATAAACATTTTTAGCACCCAAATCTTTTAATGCATTTGCTGCATTTGCTATAGTTCCTGCAGTATCTATCATATCATCTATTAAGATACACTTTTTACCTTCAACATCACCTATTATGTTCATAATTTCTGATACATTTGCCTTTGGTCTTCTCTTATCTATAATTGCTATTGGTGCATGTAATCTATCAGCAAACTTTCTTGCTCTAGTAACGCTTCCTAAATCAGGTGAAACAACTACAACATCATCTCTATCATCAAAGCCCTTTTCAACAAAATATTTAGCTAATATTGGTGATCCTAATAAATGATCAACTGGTATATTGAAATATCCTTGAATTTGTGCTGCGTGTAGATCCATAGTTAATACTCTATGAGCTCCTGCTGCAGTTAAAAGATCTGCAACTAATTTAGCTGTTATTGGGTCTCTTGACTTAGCTTTTCTATCTTGTCTCGCATATCCATAATAAGGCATAACAACTGTAATTCTACCTGCTGAAGCTCTCTTAAATGCATCTATCATTATTAAAAGTTCCATTAAATTATTGTTAACTGGTGAACTAGTTGATTGAACTAAGAACACATCTGTTCCTCTTACAGTTTCTGCTATATCAACTGATATTTCTCCATCACTAAAAGTTGAAACCTTAGCTTTACCTAATGGCAAACCTAAAATGTCAGCAATTTCTTTTGCTAATTCTGGATGTGAGTTTCCAGTAAATATTTTAATATTTTTTCCATGGGTTATCATTGTGTGAAGACCTCCTTAAAATTTTTGGCACTTTTGTTTATCTAAATAACTATTTGTTAGTAAGACCTTTTTTAGCCACCCAACCTTCAATATTCCTTTGTTTTGCTCTTGCTACTGCAAGTTCTCCTTCTTTTACATCATTAGTAATTGTTGAACCTGCAGCTATATATGTGTTATCTTCAACATTAACTGGAGATACTAAATTAGTGTTGCAACCTATAAAGCTATTGTTCCCAATTTTAGTTTTATGTTTCTTTTGTCCATCATAATTAACAACTACTGTTCCACAGCCAAAATTACAATTTTCACCTACAGAAGCATCACCTATATATGTTAAGTGTGATACCTTAGTATTATTCCCAATAGTTGATTTTTTAATTTCTACAAAATCCCCTATTCTTGCTCCAGATCCAATTACAGATTCTGGTCTTATATATGCAAATGGGCCTACTGTAGTACTTTCACCAATTTGGCTATCAATAATAACTGAAGATTGAATTTCTACATTATTTGAAATTATACTGTTTGATATTCTTGAATTTGGATATAAAATAACACCTTCTCCAATTTTAGTGTTTCCTTCTAAAACATTACCTGGATAGATGATTGTATCTCGTCCTATTTCTACATCATCACCTATATATGTAGTGCTTGGATCTATTAATGTTACGCCGTTTATCATATGTTTTGTATTAATTCTATTTCTTAATATTCCTTCTGCTTCTGATAATTGTACTCTTGAATTAACACCTATAGTTTCTTCATAATCAATTACAACTGCTCCTACTTTTTTACCCTCTTCTTTTAATATTCCAATAACATCTGTTAAGTAATATTCACCTTGGTTATTATTATTAGATAATTTATCTAATGAATTTAAAAGCATTTCTATATCAAAGCAATATATTGCTGCATTCATTTCATTTATTTTTAGCTCTTCTTCAGTACAGTCTTTATGCTCAACTATTTTTAAAACTTCATCATTTTCTCTAACGATTCTTCCATATCCAGTTGGATCTTCAACTATTGAACTTAATAATGTAGCACTATTATTATTTTCTATATGTGTTTTAAATAAATTATCAACTGTTTCGGCTTTTATTAAAGGTGCATCACCACAAAAAACTCCTACAACACCTTTTTTACCTCTTAAAAAATCAATAGCACATTTTACCGCATGACCTGTACCTAATTGTTCATCTTGTAATGAATAACTGACATTTCTGGATGAAGTTTTTTCTTTTACAAGCTCTGCTCCTTTTCCAATAATAACATTTATATCATCTATATTAGCTTTTCTCATAGTATCTATAACATGATTAACCATTTCTTTACCACATACTTTATGTAAAACCTTTGGCAAATCAGATTTTATTCTAGTTCCTTGTCCAGCTGCTAAAATTAATGCACATTTATACATAAAAAAACACCTCTCTATAAAATGTTAAGGACAAATTTATAATTAATTAAAAAAATGTTCGTAAACATCTCATTCTATTATATTGTATTAGAAAAAGTATTTCAACCTATTTATCCTTTCATATATATCTACTATACCTATATATTTTGTGAATTTCATCAACATATATCAAAACAAAAATAAATTTTTACAAAAAAAATAAAAGGGTTAACCCTTTTATTTTTAAATAACATATTTTAGCCAACTACTTCCTCAGAATCCTCTTCAAGCTTAGCTTTTTCATAAGCTTCAAGTATTGAATTCTGAATCTTTTCTCTAGTGTCTGTGTTAATAGGATGTGCTATATCCTTAAACTCTCCATCTGGTGTCTTTCTACTTGGCATAGCTATAAATAATCCATTTTGTCCTTCGATTACCTTGATGTCATGAACTACAAATTCGTTGTCAAATGTAACAGAAACTATAGCCTTCATTTTTCCATCGGAAGCTATCTTTCTAATTCTTACATCGGTTATTGTCATCGCACTACACCTCCGTTGCTCTGATAGATATAAAATTCTATAAAAAATATAAAAATCCTTCTTTTATTTAAAAATTTTTTAAATTTTTTAAAAATTTACAACTTTGTGTAACTTAACCGTATTTTTTTTAATTATTTATCAAATTTGAAGGTCTAACCTCTAAATCTTTTGATTCACCTAGATGTCTTAATTCTACTATAGATATATAATTATCAACTCTTTTTTGAGCCACTCCTATGTTATCTACTAAAACTCCAATTCCTATTAATTCACTATCAAATTCTTTTAATAAATCCTTTATTCCTTGTGCAGTTCCACCACCTCTTAAGAAATCATCTATAAATATACATTTACTTTTCGTTCTCATTGATTTCTTTGAAAGCGACATCTGTTGAATTCTTCCGCTAGTACCTGACACATAATTTATTGTAACAGTCGATCCCTCTGTTACTTTGTTATCTCTTCTTATTATAACTAGTGGAATTCCTAAATTTCTTGCAACTTCATAAGCAAGTGGAATTCCTTTAGTTTCAACTGTAACGACATAATCTACGTCCTTATTATAAAATACCGAAGATAATATAACTCCAGCTTTACTTATAATTTGTGGATTATACATTAAATCTGTCATGTATATAAAGTTTCCTGGAACAATTCTACTTTCATCTTTCAACATTTCACATAAATCTTCAGCAAATTTTTTTCTACTTTCATTTTCTATTCCAGGAATATATTTTATTCCCCCTGCTGCTCCAGCTATTGTTTCAACTTTTCCCATTTCTAATTTTTCTAAAATTTCTCTTACAATTACTATATCTTCACTTATGGTTGATTTTGCTGCATTTAATAAATCTGAAAACTTATTTAATCCAATGACCTTATTTGGGTTCTCAGTTAAAATTTTTGTAATGGCCACTACTCTGCTATTTCTACTTAGCTTTTCCAAAATATATCACCTACAATTTTAATTTTTTCCGAATTATTCGTTAGTTTCAAGCATCTAATATTCATATTTTATTCTATATTTTTCTCAATATCAATAGATTTTAATCAGTTATCTCCTATTTAACTTATAATTATTATTTTTTTAATAAAATTTTATCAATTTAATTAATATAAAGCTTTTTTATGTGTTCATTTTCTTAAATTTGTATATAATTATAAGGTGATAACTATTTACAGTAATTTTTATAAAAGAATTCTTAATAATAAAGGGGTTGATTTTTTGTCTTTTGATTTAAGCAAAGATATAAATAAGAAAGTTCATTTTGTAGGTATTGGCGGCATTAGTATGAGCGGACTTGCTGCACTTTTGCTAACAAAGGGGTTTAAAGTATCCGGTTCTGATTCTAAAGAATCTGAAATTACTAATAAATTAAAATCTGAAGGTGCCGAAATTTACATAGGTCATGATAAAAACAACTTAAAAGATGTAGACTTAGTAGTTTATACAGCTGCTATTCCATCAGATAATCCAGAAATAATTGAGGCTAAGGATAAAAATATCGACCTTATGGATAGAGCTGAATTTCTAGGTTTGATAATGAAAGGTCATAAATATAATGTTGCTATATCAGGTACACACGGAAAAACCACTTGTACATCTATGCTTTCACATGTGACTTTAAAAGCTAACTTAGACCCTACAATATTAGTAGGTGGTGACTTAGATGTAATTAACGGTAACTTCAAAATAGGAGATAGTGAATATTTCATAACAGAAGCTTGTGAATATAAAGAATCATTCTTAAAATTTTATCCTTATATAGGAGTTATTTTAAATATAGATGCAGATCATCTAGATTATTATAGAGATTTAAATCACATAAAGGAGACTTTTGAAAAATTCTCAAACATAATACCAAGTGATGGATATTTAATAGGTTATTGTGAAGATGAAAATGTAAATGAAATATTAAACAAAACTAAATGCAATACAATGAGTTATGGTATAAATAAAGGTGATGTAAGAGCTACAAATATATCTTTTAATAATAAAGGTTGTGCAAGCTTCACTGTATGTAAAGATAATAATGAGTTATTCGATGTAACTTTAAATACTACTGGTAAGCACAATATATTAAATGCCCTATCAACTATCTGTGTTGGATTAATATTTAATATACCTTACACTTCAATAATAGAAGGATTAAGAGAGTGTAAAGGCGCACATAAAAGATTTGAATATAAAGGTGAATTTAATGGTGCTACAATAATTGATGATTATGCTCATCATCCAGTTGAAATTAAGGCTACTTTAGATACAGCAACAATAATACCTCATAAGAATATTTATGCTGTATTCCAACCACATACTTATACAAGAACAAAAACTTTATTTGACGAGTTTACTGGATGCTTCTCCGATGTAGACGAACTGTTACTTATGGATATATATGCTGCAAGAGAAAAAGATAATGGTATAGTAAACTCAGAACAACTTGGAGATGCAATAAGAGCTAAAGGAATTAAATGCACTAATATTCATAGCCATGAAGAAGCTGCAAACTATTTAAAAAATGTAGCTTCCAATGACGATATTATTTTAACTATTGGTGCTGGAGATGTAGTAAAAGTTGCAGATATAATGTTGAAATAATTATTATTTCAATTTAAACTTATATTATTGTCTTATTAACAAATACTATAAGAAGTAGAATTATATGATTTCTTCATCTATAAATCTACTTCTTATAGTTTTTTTGCCATCTTTTGACTAATATACTAATAATATTGATATTATTTGCTTTTTATGTTTATTTTTGAGCAAGTTTATTTTATAATTTACGAGAACTACAAGTACTATTCTATGATTTTTTTATTATTTAAAATCTTACATAGTACAAATATTAAAATAGAGGTGATTTTATGGATTTATCAAATAAGATTAAAAACGCTGCAGATTTTATAATGGAAAAGTCTAAATACAAACCAGAAATAGGTTTAATTTTAGGTTCAGGATTAGGCTCATTAGCTGATTCTATAGAAAACCCTGAATTTTATCCTTACGAAGAACTTCCTCACTTCCCAATATCAACAGTTGAAGGTCACGCTGGAAGATTAGTTGTTGGTATGTTAAATGGAAAATGTGTTGTTGCAATGCAAGGAAGATTCCACTACTATGAAGGATATTCTTATAACGAAGTAACATTCCCAGTTAGAGTTATGAAATTACTTGGTGTTGAAAAATTAATTGTTACTAATGCTGCTGGAGCAGTAAATACAAGTTTTAAGCCTGGTGATTTAATGCTTATAAATGATCATATTAATTTCTCTGGTGACAACCCACTAATAGGTGCAAATCTTAAAGAATTTGGTCCTAGATTCCCAGATATGTCAAATGCATATAACTCAGAACTTATAGGTAAAGCTTTAAATGTAGCTAAGGATTTAAAAATAGATATTAAACAAGGTGTTTATATGATGTTTAGTGGTCCAACTTATGAAACTCCTGCTGAAGTAAGAATGGCAAGAATACTTGGTGGTGATGCAGTAGGAATGTCTACAGCTCCTGAAGTAATAGTAGCAAACCATTCTGGAATGAAAGTTTTAGGAATTTCTTGCTTAACTAATATGGCTGCTGGAATTCTTGAACAACCATTAAATCATGAAGAAGTAGTAGAAACTTCTAATATGGTTAAAGAAAAATTCACTACATTTATGAATAAAATAATTGAAGTAATATAACTTTAAATAAATTAATTAATTTATTTATACACATAAGAAGAAATCGATATAAATTATACACATAAGAAGAGATCGATATAAACGAAGGAGAAATAAAATTGGAAAGATTAGTTGGAATAATAGGGGTCATAGTTATAATCGGAATAGCTTTTTTACTTTCAGAAAACAAAAAGAAAATTAATTGGAAACTTGTAATAACTGGATTAATATTACAAATTGTATTTGCAATATTAATCTTAAAAGTTCCAGTTGGTAGAACAATTTTTGAAGGTGCTAGTAATGCAATAACAAAATTATTAGACTTTACTAAAGAAGGTACGGACTTTTTATTTGGTCCACTTGCAGATTCTAATGGAATAGGATTTGTATGGGTTGTTCAAATATTACCTACAATAATATTCTTTTCTGCATTAATGGGAGTATTATATTATCTTGGAATAATGCAATTTATAGTTAAGTTTATTGCTAAATTTATTGGAAAATTACTTGGAACTAGTGGATCTGAAACCTTAAGTGCAGTTGGTAACATCTTTTTAGGCCAAACAGAAGCACCGCTCCTTGTTAAACCATTTGTTAAAGACATGACTCGTTCAGAACTTTTAGCTATAATGGTTGGTGGTATGGCTACTGTTGCTGGTGGTGTTATGGCGGGATATGTTGCTATGGGTGTAAATGCTGGGCATCTACTAGCTGCAAGCATTATGGCTGCTCCTGCTGGATTAATACTTGCTAAAATTTTAGTTCCAGAAACAGAAGAAAGTAAGACTAAAAATTCAACTGACATTTCAGTCGAAAATACAGCTTCTAATATAGTTGAAGCTGCTGCTAATGGAGCAAGCGATGGTTTAGGATTAGCATTAAATGTCGCTGCTATGTTACTTGCATTTATAGCTTTATTAGCTCTTGTTAACTTTATAATTGGAGCTATTGGTGGCCTATTTGGGTTCCCCGAGCTAAGTTTTCAATGGATACTAGGAAAGTTATTTTCCCCATTAGCCTTTGTTATGGGAGTTCCTACTGTTGATATATCAGCAGCTGGAAGCTTACTTGGTCAAAAAATAATATTAAACGAATTTGTTGCTTATTCTGAACTTGCAAATCTAATAAAACTTGATATGTTACAACCAAAAACTACAATGATATTAACATATGCATTATGTGGATTTGCTAACTTTAGTTCTATAGCAATACAAATAGCTGGTATAGGTGGTTTAGCTCCTGATAGAAAAGGAACTATTGCTAAATTAGGCTTTAAAGCTCTAATTGGCGGAGTACTTGCAACATGCCTAACTGCAACTATAGCAGGAATATTATTTTAAATAAATATATAAATCTTAAAATTAACTATAAAATTTATTCAATTTCAAGTAGGCTTTATTGCCTTAAAGAAGTTAATCTCTTATTTTTTATAAATGGTCTCACGAAACGTGAGACCCTTTTAAACCATTGATTTTACTTACTTAAAGGCATTTTTAAATTTAAATAGAAATTTTTATATATTATTTATATATATGCAAAAAGGGAAGCTCGAATTAGAACTTCCCTTTTTGTCGACTAATATCAAAATTTATTTTGATACAGACCCTTTTAATTTTATATTATAGTTATATCCTTAGTTACTGAATTTAGAACTTCACATCCATCTTTAGTTACTAACACTAAATCTTCTATTCTTACACCAAAGTCATCCTTTAAATATATTCCTGGTTCAATTGAGAATATCATTCCTTCTTTAATCTCCTCATGATTTGATGAACTAACATCCCCAAAATCATGATCTTCTATTCCAATACTATGTCCTGTTCTGTGAGTAAAATATTCTCCATACCCAGCATCTTCAATGTAATCTCTTGCTGCCTTATCTATATCAGAGAACTTCATTCCTTCTTTAACCTTACTTATAGCACTTAAATTTGCTTCTTTAACTATATTATAAATTTTTGCATGTCTTTCACTTGGTGCTTCACCGAAAAATACAGTTCTAGTCATATCTGAACAATATGAATTATACACACCTCCTATATCTATAACTATACTATGTCCCCTTTTTATAGTATCATTACTAGAATGATGATGAGGGTCTGCTCCATTAGGACTAATAGCAATTATAGGTGAAAATGAAAATTCATTTACTCCATGCTTTTCATATAAATCCACTAATAAATTAGCATAATACTTTTCTGTCTTTCCCTCTTCTAATCTGTTCCATAATTCAAGCATTACTTTATCATTTATTTCTGAAGATTTTTTCATTAATGCAATTTCTTCTTGATCCTTTATCATTCTTAACCTATCAATAATAGGTGATGAATTAACAAAAGCCTTCGCTCCATTATTATTCATAAGTTTTATTAAGAAATGTGCTGGCCAATTTTTATCCACACCCAATGTACTTTCTTTATCCACAATTGTGCATAATATTTTTATTGGATCTTCGATATCTGTGTACCAAACTAAATCTACGCCTAGGTCTTCATATATAGGAAATAACTTATTCACTATAAGTTTATGATTTCCCTTTGTACTTAAATATAAAGCTATCATTCTTTCTCCAGGAGAAAACCACTTTCCTGTTAAGTAAAAAATAGCTGGAGGAGATGATATAATCATTTGATTTAATCCTTGCTCTTCCATTGCTTTTAAAACATTGTTAACTCTATTTAATTTCATATATTTTACCTCCTAATTTTTTTCTATAAATATAATATACCTCATCATGTAGATAATATCTATTTATAATAATATTATTAAATTTATTTATAGCAAATATTTAAAATGATATAATATATATTATGCGATTAAAAATAAACCAAATAATTTATATATTTTCGATTTTACTTGAATATAAATAATTATATTAAGCATTTAATATAAAATTAATTTAATTATGCGATTTATTATTAAAACATATATATTTAAATCCAATAATAGCTTTAAAATTATATATTTATTTAGGAGGATTATCTCATGAAAATAGCTGCAATTTCAGATATACACGGAAATATTTATTCACTAATGAAGGTCTTAGAAGATATTGATGAACAAAAGGTTGATTTAGTAATTTGCCTTGGAGATTTAGTTGGCTATGGTCCTCATCCAAATGAAGTTATTGCTTTAATTAAGAGAAGAGAAATACCTTGTATAAAAGGTAACTATGATGCATCTGTAGTTGATGGAGGATTTACATTCATAAGAGATACTAGCATAAATTCCTTTGCACTTCCTTGGGCATGTGAAGAAGTTAGAGCCTCCAATAAATACTATTTATCACAACTACCAACATATTTAGATTATGATATTAATGGAGTTAAAATTAAATTTACTCACGGTAGCCCAAATGCCATAAATGAATACCTATTTGAAGATAAAGAAAATACTGAAAAGGTAATGAGTGAATTAGAAGAAGATATTTTAGTTTGCGCACATACTCATATTCCTTCATATAAAAAATTTAATAATAAAATATTTATAAATGTAGGAAGTGTTGGCAAACCAAAAATAGGTCGTCCAAACGCAACTTACTGTATACTTAATATTGATGAAGATAAAAATGTGGATGTTAAATTTAGAGAGCTAGAATATGAATTCAAAAGAATAGTAAAAGATTCTCAAATGCTCAATTTTCCTGCTCAATTAGTTTCCTCTTACGAGAGTGGAAATGAATAATAATAAAAAAATTGCTACGATTACATAACGTAGCAATTTTTTATTATTCTTCCCAACTACATTTTTTAGTATAATTCATTACCCCTACTACTATTAATTTAGACAAAATATTTTTATCCCCGTTATGACAATTTTTAAAAGCTTCACTATAGTCGGAACCTGCTTTAATTCCAAAATGCTTGCCATCTTTCCATTGAGGCATATCGCGCGTATCATATATAGTTCCATCTACAGCAATATATGCTGGCATTCCATTTTCTCCATTATATAAAGACAATTCTTCCTCAGTTAATTGAAGTAATTCTTCGTCTCTATTTTTATTATAAAAACTTACCTCCTCTAAGTATGAACTAATTTGATTACAAACTCTATCCATAACCTGTAATATATTTTCTTTATATTCTTTTGGATATGTTACTAACATACTTTTTAGCTGATTTAATTCAATAAATTTTTCTTCTAAAAACCCCTTATAATCCATATAATCCTCCATAAAATATTATCTAAAATTATATTATGATTTAAAGTTGCAAATGTTAGTGAATTGGTGTAAAATCGTAATAAACATTATAAATTTTATTACTATGACGAGAAGAGTAGCTATATGGAGGTAGTCTTAGCGAGTAAGGAATGGTGTGAGCCTTATACGAAGCCTTTAGTGAAGAACATCTCTGAGTTTCTAACCGAACAAGTGAAAATTATCATCTTTCATTTATATAAGATGTATATTAGGTTAATTAATTAGTTTCACTTAAGTAGACTTAGACGGATTCAAACCGTTATTATTTGAATGACATTACTTGTGTCAGTAGAGTGGCTATTTATACGATAGCAATCTGGGTGGTACCGCGAAATTATCCTTTCGTCCCTATTTTAGGGATGAAAGGTTTTTTATTTTACAAAAAATTATGGTAGGAGGAACAATAATGGATAAAGTTATTTTAGTAAAATCACTTTACAGAAATCAAGATGAATATTTATCTAAAGAAATAAAAATTTCTGGTTGGATAAGAACTCTAAGAGCATCAAATGCTTTTGGATTTATTGAAGTAAATGACGGTACATTTTTTAAGAATGTTCAAGTAGTTTTTGATAATAAACTTGATAACTTTAAAGATGTATCAAAACTACCTATTAGCTCATCAATAACAGTTATAGGTACTTTAGTTGCAACTCCAGAAGCTAAGCAACCATTTGAAATTCAAGCTAAGGAAATAGTTATAGAAGGTTTATCTCAATCAGATTATCCACTTCAAAAGAAGAGACATACTTTTGAATATCTTAGAACTATTGCTCATTTAAGACCAAGAAGTAATGCATTTTCAGCTGTATTTAGAGTACGTTCAGTAGCAGCTTATGCTATCCACAAATTCTTCCAAGAAAGAGGATTTGTTTATACTCATACTCCATTAATAACTGGAAGTGACTGTGAAGGTGCTGGAGAAATGTTTAGAGTAACTACTTTAGACCTACACAATGTTCCAAAAACTGAAGAAGGTGCAATAGACTTTAAGCAAGATTTCTTTGGTAAAGAAAGTAACTTAACAGTATCAGGACAATTAAATGCTGAATGTTATGCTTTAGCATTTAGAAATGTTTATACTTTCGGACCTACTTTCAGAGCTGAAAATTCTAATACAGCAAGACATGCAGCTGAGTTCTGGATGATAGAGCCTGAAATAGCATTTGCTGATTTACAAGATGATATGGAATTAGCTGAAGATATGCTTAAATATGTTTTAGAATATGTTTTAGCTGAATGTCCAGAAGAAATGGCTTTCTTCAATCAATTTGTTGATAAAGGAATTCTAGATAGATTAAATCATGTTATGACATCTGACTTCGGAAAAGTAACTTATACCGAAGCAGTTGAAATATTAAAGAAAGCTGATAAGAAGTTTGAATACCCTGTTGAATGGGGAATTGATCTACAAACAGAACATGAAAGATATCTTACTGAAGAACACTTCAAGAAACCTGTTTTTGTAACTGATTATCCAAAGGATATAAAGGCATTCTATATGAGATTAAATGATGATGGAAAAACAGTTGCTGCAACAGATCTTTTAGTTCCAGGTATAGGAGAACTTATCGGTGGTAGCCAAAGAGAAGAAAGATTAGACATCTTAACTAAGAGAATGGCTGAACTTGGACTTAACGAAGAAGATTACTGGTGGTATTTAGAGCTTAGAAAATACGGAGAAACTAAGCACGCTGGATTTGGATTAGGATTTGAAAGACTTATTATGTATATTACAGGTATGTCAAATATCAGAGACGTAATTCCATTCCCAAGAACTACAGGACAATCAGACTTTTAATATAGGAACCCCTAGTGAATATTATATTTACTAGGGGTTCTATATTAAAAGCACCATAATTTTATAATAACTATTTATCTATGAGACTATTTATAATTTTTTTATAAATGCACTAAGATATCATTTTTTTGTATTTTCCAAAGATATCCCCTCATGCTCTTCAAACCTTTTTAACTTAGGCGTATTAATAATCTGAGCTCCATAAATTCCGTTATGCCCTATTACATAATAACTAATAAATGCTCCAATTATATAATATGGTACAGCTTCTCCTCCAAATAAATTTATTCCAAGCATAATTGTAGTAAGTGGAGTATTAGTAGCACTCCCAAAAACACAAATCATTCCAATAGCTGCTAATAATGAAGGCTCTATATTAGTTAAGTTACCTATGGCACCACCTAAAGAAGCACCTATATCAAATAGTGGAGTAACCTCTCCCCCTTGAAATCCTGCCCCTAAAGTTAATATTGTTAGTATTAATTTCTTTATTGGATCTAAAATAGTTACTTCTCCTGAAAAACCGCTGTCAATAAGCCAAGTGCTTAGTCCTTCAAATTTATATAATCTAAATATTACAATTACTAATAAAACTACTATTGAAGATATTATCGCTCTATATATATTATTTTTTATATTTTTATTATAAAAGCCTTTAACTAAATGAATACCTTTTGCAAACATTCTTCCAAAAACCCCAAATAATATTGATGATATTATTACTATTAATAATGTATATATAGTAATACTTGGTACAGATTTTATTAAATGAACTGTATGATTTATACCTAATGATTCTGTAACAAAATTAGCCGCATACGAACTAATAAAGCAATATATCATTGCTTCATAGCTAAGCTTTCCTATAAAACATACTTCCATACCAAAAAATGTACCAGCAAGTGGTGTTCCAAAGACTGAGCCAAATGCAGCACTTATTCCTGACATAATTAGAATTCTTTTCTCCTTATGCTCCATTTTGAAAATATTAGCTACCTTATTTGTCAAGGCTCCTCCTATTTGAACTGCTGTACCTTCTCTTCCCGCTGATCCCCCAGATAAATGCGTTAATACAGTAAAAATAAATGTTAAGATTGCCATCCTAAATGGAACTTTTACCTCCTTATGAACACTTTCAATAATTAAATTGTTTCCTCTATTAGATCCATTCCCATACTTTGAATATGTATATGCTGTTAATACTCCTATTATAGGAATTAAAAAAATTAGATAAGGAAATCCCTCTCTTAAGGTTGTAACGAATTCTAATGATCTTAAAAATATTGCTGATATAATTCCCATTACAATTGAAACTATAATAGTTGAAATAGTTAATTTAAAAATTCTCATCTTTTGCCTACCTTTCCTTTTCATAAAAAAGTACATCTATATAAATTTATAAATAATAAAAAAGACTAATGCTCTACGATTAAATCATAGAAGTCATTAGTCTTACTTGACGGTTTAGATTTCTCATGGGAGAACTTCATTCCCAAAAATTATTCCTATTTTTTATTATTATAATACTAAAGTTTATGAAAATCAATCTATGCCTTTCTATATATTCTTTATATTTTCATATACTCTTCTATAACGAGAATACACTTCTTTATACGTTTCTACTGCTTCTTCATTTGGATAGTAGCATTCTTTTTCTTTTACTATTACTTTTACAGCATCTTCAAAAGAATCGAACCAACCTAATGAAACAGCAGCTATGATTGTAGCTCCAAGAGATGGACCTTCTTCTATTTTTAAAGATATTACCTTTTTATTAAATACGTTAGCTTGAATTTGAAGCCAATCCTTAGACTTAGCTCCTCCTCCTACGGAAATTATTTCTCTATCACTATCATCTTCATATATGCTAAAGCAATCCTTTAATGAGAAAGTTATTCCTTCAATTACTGCTCTTGCAAAATGATTTAAATCATGACTTTTATCTATTCCTATGAAAGTTCCTCTTATATTACTGTCTGCATAAGGTGTTCTTTCTCCAACTATATAAGGAGCAAATAATAATCCATTAGATCCTTCTTTAACATTAGATACTCCGCTTAAAAGTTCATCAAAATCTTTATCCTTTGCAAAGGTATTTCTAAACCAGCTTAAAGAATCTCCAGCAGAAAGAGTTACCCCCATTGAGTAACAGCTATTTGGTAGTACATTATTAAACATGTGAAGTTTTCCACCATAGTTCTTATACTCTTCTTCATATTTTAAATATACACCTGAAGTTCCTATACTTAATAAATCTCTATTTTTATTTATTATTCCTGAACCTAAAGCCGAACAAGGATTGTCTGATCCTGCTGGGAAGATTTTAATACTTCCTTTGGCATTTAACTTTTCCTTTAATTCTTCATTTAATTCTCCAACACATTCAGTTGAATTATATATCTTAGGATATTTATTTAAATCTAAATCTAAAAGATTTGCTATTTCTTCAGACCATTTTCCTTCTTTAATATTTAACATTTGTGTTCCAGCTGCATCAGATATATCTGTACATATGTTACCTGTATATTTAAATACTAAATAATCTTTAGGTAAACAGAACTTTTTAGTCTTTTCCCAATTTTCAGGTTCATTTTCTTTTACCCATAATACCTTTGGAAGCGTAAATCCTTCAAGGCTTTTATTCCCTGTGATTTCAATTACTTTTTCTCCAAAGTTATTCATTATATATTCACATTGCTTAGTTGTTCTTGTGTCATTCCATAGAATACTTCTTCTTATAGGTTTATTTTCATTATCTAATAATACTAAGCTATGCATTTGCCCTGATATACTTATAGCTCTTAATCCATCTCCACCTAAATCATTAGTTATTTTTTCCAAAACCTTAACTGAAGCATTATACCAATCTTCTGGCTCTTGCTCAGAATGTCCATCTCTATTATTGTATAAAGGATAACTTTCTGAATGCTTCAATACTACTTCTCCAGCTTTATCTAAAGCTATCCCCTTGATAGAACCCGTTCCTAAATCTAAACCTATAACATATTCCATAAAAATATCCTCCCAGTATTTAATAAAGTAGGGAGACATTTGTCTCCCCCTATTTATATATAAATTTTAGTATATTAAATCATTTAATCTTGATTTTACAAATTCAATATGTGATGATTTATTATTAACTTCTTTAACTGATAATGCATGATTAGTTAAAACTTCTAAATCTAATTCATTGTTTAATAATTGTTTACCTAATTCGCTATCATAAGAAGAATATCTATCCTTTTTAACATTGTCTAGGAATCCAGTTTCAATTATTCTAGCTGCTGCTTTTAATCCTCTTGCATAAGTATCCATTCCTGCAATATGAGCTATAAATAAATCTTCTTGTTCAAAAGAGGTTCTTCTAACTTTAGAATCAAAGTTTATTCCACCATCATGTAGTCCACCATTTTTTAACACTTCTATTAATGCTAAAGTAGTATCATATACATTAGTTGGGAATTCATCTGTATCCCATCCTAATAATGGATCTCCTTGGTTAGCATCAATTGAGCCTAAAGCATTATAATTTCTAGCTACATTTAATTCATGTTCAAAAGTATGTCCAGCAAGAGTTGCATGGTTTGCTTCAATATTTAACTTAAAGTGTTCCATTAAGTCATACTTTTGAAGGAAAGCTAAAGCTGTAGCTGAATCAAAATCATATTGATGAGTCATTGGCTCTTTTGGTTTTGGTTCAATTAAGAAAGTTAATTTGTGATTAATCTTTTCACAGTAAGCTATTGCCATTTTATATAATCTTGCGATATTTTCTTCTTCAAATTGAATATCTGTGTTTAATAAAGTTTCATAACCTTCTCTTCCACCCCAGAATACAAAGTTTTTACCGCCTAATTTTTTGCTTATATCTATTCCCTTTTTAACTTGAGCTGCTGACATTGCATATACATCTATATTAGGGCTTGATGCTGCACCATTAACATATATAGGGTTAGCATGTCTATCTGCTGTGTTCCATAAAAGTTTAATCCCAGTCTTGTCCATCTTTTCTTTCATGTAATCTGTTATAACATCTAAGTTGTGGAAGAATTCTTCTAAGCTATTTCCAAATGGAGCAACATCCATGTCATGGAAGCAAAAATATTCAACGCCTAACTTTTGTAAAAATTCAAAATTTGCATCAACTTTATTTTTTGCTGTTTGCATTGGATCTTCTGATATCCAATTTCTTTGGTTAGTTCCTTTTCCAAATGGATCTGATCCATCATTACAGAAAGTGTGCCAATAAGCTACTGCAAACTTAAGATGTTCTTTCATTGGCTTTCCCATTACTATCTCTTCTGGATTGTAATGATGAAACGCAAGCATATTATTACTTTCTGGTCCTTCATATTTTATTTTTTCAATATTATTAAAAAATCCCATTTTCCCACCTCTTTTAATTAGTTAGTTTTCCTATCTAACTTAATAATAACTCTTAATTTTAACGATGTCAATGTTTACATTTAATTTTTTTGTCTGTTTCGCATTTTATTATTTTTGAACTTTTCTTATACCTATGCTATATTATTTATAAACAATCAAAGAGGATGGTACACTATGGAAAACAAGTTTAACATTAGGAAGTCCAATATAGTTGAAATCTTAAGCCTTCTTTATAGTAAACCTAATATATCAAGAATAGAAATCTCAAAGCTTATTAATCTTAATAAAGCTAGTGTCTCTGAGATTATTAGTTTATTAATTGAAAAGGATATAGTTTATGAGATTGGAATAGGTAATGGGAGCTCGAGTGGAGGTAGAAAACCTATATTACTCAAATTAAACGAAAAGGCTGGATGCAGCTTAGGGATTGATTTAGGCATTGATTATATTGGATTTTTACTTACTGATTTAAATAAAAATGTTTTATCCCATGAGCGTAAAGAAATAAAAATCACAAAAAATAATGTTGTTGAAACAATAGTAGATATTATAAATTCTTTACAATATATAATAAATGAATACAACTATGGATTAATAGGTGTTAGTCTTTCCATACATGGTAGAGTGTTTATGGATGAAATTAAATTTACTCCATATTATGATTTAGATAAAATTAATTTAAAGGATGAGCTATCTAAAATCATGCCAAATATAAGTTTTCATCTAGAAAATGAATCTAATTTAGCTGCAATTGGAGAATTTCAAAACTCTTCAGAATCTCTAAATAATTCTATAGTAATTAATGTACATACTGGAATTGGTGCTGGAATAATAATTAATGGTGAATTATATTCTGGCTTTGAAGGCCGCGCAGGCGAAGTAGGTCATATGGTTCTTATACCAAATGGTAAAAAGTGCCCTTGTGGTAATAATGGTTGCTTTGAGCAATATTGCGCAATTCCTGCTTTATTGGAGGACTTTAATATTAACTCTACAAAAAAAATATTTACAGTAAAGGAACTTTGTGATTTATATAAATCAAATGATAAAGTTGCAATTGAGGCTATATCTAGAAATATAGAGTTTATAGCTATGGGGTTAACCAATATATTTAACTTTTTTGCACCAGATAACATATTTATACATAGTGAGTTAATTGATTATATACCTGAATACTTAACATTAGTTAACCAAAAAATCAACTCTATTTTTTCTAAGGATATTACTTTACTTGAGAATAAACTCGATGGTAAATCTAATTTATATGGTGGTATACATCGTTGCATTTTTGACTTTTTTGATAGATTTACAGACATTATATAAAGGGCCTCGCGAAATAAACTGATACCTATGTCAAGGACATTATAAAAAAAGGGTTATGCACAAAGAAGATGATTTCTGTATTGAACAGGGG
>NZ_JADNAT010000024.1 GCF_015550425.1 Clostridium sp. 1001275B_160808_H3
TGCTGGCATGGCTCAACGGTAGAGCAGCTGACTTGTAATCAGCAGGTTGTAGGTTCGATTCCTATTGCCAGCTCCAGAAAGACTTTAGATTTATCTAAAGTCTTTTTTGTATATAAAATTATACTTTATAGAACATAAATAAAGAAATAGAACATAAATAAAAAAGTGTAACATTAAATTTTTAACATTCAATATTACACTTCTTTTTATTTTTTCTTCAAATTTAATTGAATTCTTATGTCTTCAGAATAAAACTTATATAACTTAAAATTCCCTAGGAGTCTGGAAGAAATTCTTTCAGAATAATTTTTACTTATATCAGGTAAAGATAAGTTTGTAGAAATTAGCATTTTTTTCTTCTTTAATAACTTTTTATTTAAAAAATTAAAAAATTCTGTTGCAGAGAATTCTGTAAGTTGTTCTGCGCCTAAGTCATCTATTATTAGTAGATCACAATTTATTAAAAGGTCTTCTAAATTATAATTATTTTCAAATCTTATTTCTCTTAAATTTTTAATAAGTTCATCTATACTTCTATAAACGACTAAATAGCCTTTATCAAGAAGTTCTTTTGCTACGCAACAACTTAGGAAGGTTTTTCCAGTCCCCGAATCACCATAAAATAACATATTATCATTATTTTTAGAAAAGTTCGGAATAAAATCTCCATTTATATACTCAAGAATATTTTCAATGTTTTTCCTAGGGGTGTACTTATCATCGCTTATTTTATAATTAGCAAATAAAGATAAATCAAAGTTATTGAAGTTATTTACTCTTAGTGAATCTTGTAAATCAGAGTCTTTATAGTAAAGGTTAACTAATTTATTTTTATAGCAAATACATTTTGTACTACCAATGTATCCCTGATCTTTACATTTACTACATCTATGATGAAGTGCTAAATATTCTGGATCATATCCATTGGCTACGAGAGCTTCATACTTTTTAAATCTAAGTTCAACTATTTCTTCTTTCAGACTTTTAAGTTCTAATTCATTTATGCCTTTTAAAATTGACATAGCTAAATTAAGTGATTTTTTCTGAATTAAGTTATCTAATTCTAAGATATCTGGATGATTCTCCTTTATTTCTTTACGTCTTTTTTCTAAGTTTTTTTCCTCTTCAAGTCGTATGTTTTCATATATTAATGTTAATTCTTTTTCATATCCTTTAATCATCATTATCCCATCCTAATAATTTCTTTTCTAAATCATCATAATCATAGTCACGGCCTTTAAAGTTATTGAATCTTAATTTAGGTTTTTCATATGAATTTGATTTTTGAGTGTTAAAATTCTTTTTAGAAGATGAATTTTTATAAGAGGTTTCTTTTTCTTCAATTTGTTTTAATGTTCTTAAGTTATCTTTATTCCAACTGGACAATATTCCATCTATATACTTAAAATCAGCTCTATTTAACCTTTGGAAACAAATATCACATGCTTTTTTTATTATATCTAATGAAAAGTTGTACGATGTAGTCCATTTCTCTAACATATCTTCTTGGGGTTTCATTATATCAGTATTTCTAATTCCTAAGAATTTTAAAATTTCTCTATAAGTACCCCATTTATCTTCAGTTTTTCTTATATAATTTTGAGCGTCATCAATTGTTTTTATATTCATCTCATGCCAAGCTAAAGCAACCTTTTCGATATATCTATGATTTGTTTTTCCTTTAGAAACACAGTACTCTATAAGCAGTAGTATAAGTTCTGAAGAAAACTTAAAATCTTTTTTCCAACTTATATAGGTTGTGAATTCACTAGGGGATAGTGGTCTACCTAACAGTTTTTCTATATCTTTTAGCATACCATTGTTAGATTCATCCGAAAGTTCAGCTAATATATTGATTTCTTCTCTATTAACAATATTTTCAGATGAAAGATCTATAAATTCTATATCAAAGTTTCCCATTTTATCTATTGGAACTAGTTTAATTACTCCTTCTTCATTCCAGTAGTTAAGGGCGTTTATTATATCTGACTCTAATAAGTTCAATGATGTAGCTAAGATTGATGCATTAACACCGATTTCGCCTGTAAAATTATATTTAAGCATAAGAAGATATACTTTAATAAATTCTCCTCTAGCTTTAGGCATATATTTTTCAATAAATGCATTACTGACAGGAGTAAATTTTAAAGGCTTTGATTTAAGCATAAAAGTGCTCATATTTACATCTACCTTTCTAAAATTAATTGTATAGTAAGATAATTATAACAAAGTGGTGAATTAGGCTCAACAAAACTATTGAATATATAAAAAGAATATTATTTCTAAATTTGGCAAAACTAATAGATGTGTTGCTTAACATTATTAATATGAAAGGAGATTTTATGGATACAAAAGGAGACTCGGGAATAATAATTAAATATGTTATATTATCAATATTTAGTGTTATTCTAACTATAAATATTAATTGTATTAAGGTTAGTGCTAATACAAATGATGCATTAAATAATATTGACTTAAATAACTCAAGATATTCTTTATATGATAAAATATCTGATGATAATATATTTGAAAATTTAATTGTTGCATTAACGGGTAAAATAAATGGCTATGAAGTTAAATTGGATAATAAAGTTATAGGATATACTTCAATAGAAAATAATCTAACTAATATAAAAGATTTAGTTTTGAGGAAAGTTATAGACGAAATGAATATCAATGAAGACTCAGTATTATCATTTGAAATAAATGGAGATATAGATTTACAAGAAAGTAGATTTGACTTAGGTTTATTACAGACAAATGATGAACTAGCTAATTATATATATAAATTATCACAAGAAGAATCAAGTAAGATTAAATTAAATGTGAAATATACTACTGAGGAAAATGTAAAAATTCAGCCTAATACAATAATAATACCAAGTGATTCAATGTATTTAGGAGAAAGTAAGGTTGAATATGGAGAAGTTGGATTAAAGAAGCAAGTTAAAGAAGTTACTTATGAAAACAATAAACTAATAGAAACTAAGGTTGTCAGTGAAGAAGTAATAAAAGAGCAAATTAGTAAAAAGATATACAGAGGAACAAAAAATCCTTATGATTATGGAGTTGCTTTTTTAAGTAGCCCAACTAGGGGGGGATACATGACCTCTGGATATGGAGAGCGATGGAACTCTTTCCATAAGGGAATAGATATTGCAGGTAATATAGGAGATGATGTATTAGTTGCAATGGATGGAGAGATTACTTACGCACAGTATAATGACGGTGGTTATGGAAATTTAATAATGGTTAAGCATGAAGATAATATGGTTACATATTATGGTCATTTAAGTGACTTTTACGTTAAGGTAGGAGATAAGGTTAAAAAAGGAGATATAATAGGTGCTATTGGAAATACTGGATTTAGTACTGGTCCCCATTTACATTTTGAACTTAGAGTAGATAATGATCCTGTAGATCCTACCAACTATATTGTACAATAATTTAATAGTTAATATAAAAAATTATAAAATGAAAGGTGCTTAAATTAGTACCTTTCATTTTAATATAGAGTTTATATTTATTTTTCCATCGCCTTGGCAATTCTTTGGCATATCAAGTTGTTCACAAGAGACTTTTAAAAGTGAAATTATATCTTTTGGAGTTAAATCTTCATTATTCTCATAAATTAAAGCACAAATACCAGTTACATAAGCAGCAGCTAGAGAGGTACCACTAAATGTTTTATATGAACTATCAAGTTTTGATGGATAAAGTTTAATACCATCTTTTTCGGAAATATAATTAGTATTAGAGTTTAAAGAAACTATATCAACACATGCTGCACATAAATTAGGTTTTGAATCTTTTTTTAGTGATCCTATAGATGAATAAGTATAAGGCTTAACCTTTGATGTAGAATCATATCCTGAGACTGTTATGCAATCAGGACATAAAGCAATTCCTGTAATTGATCCATCTAAATTTTTATTGCTTCCACTTGGAACTATACAAGTTATGTTTTTACTATTTACTAATGAAACCATTATATCAAAACACTTTTGTAGAAATATATTATAATGTAGAAGCTCAAATGGTAAACATAACAGCTTAATATTATGTTTTTCAGACTCTTCGGAAACCATTTCCATTGAATAAAGTATATCAGATATATATCCTTTACCACTCTTATCAAATGCTTTGTAGCAATATATATTACATCCAGGAGCAACTCCACGATACATACCATTTGATTTTTCACCATTTCCTGCAATTATTCCAGCGGTACAAGTACCGTGACCATTATCATCATACGGATATTTAAGCCCATTTATTAAATCAACAAACATAGATATTCTATTATATGGAGTAACTAAATCAGGATGAGGGTAAACTCCAGTATCTATGATTGCAACACCTATTCCTTGTCCCTTACTTTTAGTTTTACTAGATATTCTTACTTTATTAGCAGTGCTAACACTCATGCCACATAAAAATAGATATTCATCAAAGCAAATATATTCAACCTCAGGATATTCTAATAATCTTTGAATACCTCTGGAATTTAATCTAGCGGATATTATCTTGCAATGTTTTATATTGCTCATAACTTCCCCTTTATAAGATGCGATTTTCTTTATGATACTATCCTGAAATCTTTTATATTTAATAAGTATCCTATAATTATTATAGGGCTTTGATAACATACAACTCTTTAAATTTGTATCTAACTTTTTATTAGAAGAGAACATAATATACTCCTAAAATTAATTACATTATATAGTATATTAAAAGTTTCAATTTTGTTAATATTATAATTTATTATATAAAAAAAGGAGAAGTGCTAACCTCTCCATTTAAATATAACTATTCCTAATATCATTATAGATATTCCAATAAACTCTTTAATATGGAATGATATTTTTTCAGCTCCGAATAATCCGAATGCATCTATAAGCCCTGCAGAAGCTAATTGAGCAACTAGGATTATGCCAATCCCACATGTAGCACCCATAGCGCCAATGCTCCTCATAACAGTAAAAGTAATTATGACTCCAAGGACACCACCAAGTAAATAGAGTTTGTTTACTTCTTTTATTTCTTTAAAGCTACCTTTTCCAAAGAACATCACTATAATTAAGGTTAAAACTAATGCAGTGCCTTGAACTATAACGTTTGTTTCCCAAGTTCCAACTTTTTCTTCTAATTTAGTATTGAATACGCCTTGTAGTGTCATAGATATCCCTGATATTATTGCATATATGATTGCTAGCATATTAAATCACCTCAGGAATAGTATGCCACTTAAAGAAGAGAAATATTAAAAAAACCTTCTATTATTTATAGAAGGTTTTTAATTATATACTAAATAAATGATTCTTTAATTTTAGATTCTGAATAACCTAAAGTAATTCCTAAGCTGATAAAATCTTCAACAAGTGTTATATAATGATCTTCAGAAGGTGATATTATTAAGTCATTTAAATCTATAAATAGATTTAAAAATTGATCGCTCAAACAATAATCATTTGGTTTAATAAGGACTTCTTCGATATGATCGTAATGTCTATCTATACCAAGATTAATTATATGAGCAAAACAATCTAAATATTTCTCAAATAATATTGATTTATTCATTGGTTCATCTTCTGATATCCAATACTTATAACATTTAGTTTCATCTGCTAGATAGCTTAATTTTGTATGTAATTCTAGGTGTTTTCTAGCCCAAATTTTATATTCGCTTAAGTTATTATCAATAATGATTTTTTTATTTTTTTCTTTTTGCGATTCAAAAAAAGATACAATATTCATAAATATCCTCCTGCTTTTAAGGATTTACTATAATATATTTTACAAAAATATTTTACAAATGAAAAGTGCGGTAAACGAATACAAAAAAATAAATTTTTTATATATTAAGAAAATAAAAAAAGTGTTTAAAATAATTAAACACTTTCTGATATTTAATAATCATAAATAAAGGTTCTTTTTTAAAGGATAACTTTTTATTAATGTTTCTCTTTTGTTAGCAGAGAATTTCCATAGCTCTATTCTATCAACTTTAAGAGTTTCACAATTAGATTTAAAATTAACTCCACCATCAAATTTTTTCATATCCTTTGGAAGGTAATTAAGATTAGCTAAAGATATATGCATCGATGGTTCGCTATTGAAATTCTGTATATTAAATCCATGTAATTTTAATGTATCACTCATTAATCTTGTAAGTCTCTTTATATATCCTACATCTTCTATCTTCATATTTAAAGTTTTGCTTGCCTCTGAAACTGATACTTCAGTAGAGAGTTGAACCTTGAAATTTTTGTAGGGTTTAACTATTTTGTCTACAACAACATCCAATTTATCTATATTAGGATTTTCTATTATCTCTAATGGAATGTAAGGTGTTGGAGAATTCCTATTAGCTCTAAATTTTTTAGATAGATTTCTTTGTATAGGATTCAAGTTTTTATAAGATTCTTCATCAAATAATGCCACTAAATAATATTTCATAGCTTTAGCCTCTCATATCAAATTAGTTTATATTTTCATTTTATTTTATGTATTTTAAATGAATACAAACTTTGTTATAAATTATAACATATTAAAATAAATTAAAAAAGATAATATAAAGAAAAGTTCAAATATTATAAAGGTTAGGGAAAATGGTAATTGGAATAAAAAACTCTATTTCCTAAAATTATTTTTATGTTATAATGAGTATTGTAAGTTTTTTAAGAATGTAAATTAAGAATGAAATTTAACAATGGATAATAGTTGAAATAATAGGAAAGATTAATATATATATAAATTATGATAAGGGTGAAATGGATGGAAAAATTAGTTATAAATGGAGGCAAAGTCTTAAAAGGATCAGTTGATATAAATGGTGCTAAAAATTCGGCTGTAGCAATATTACCAGCAGCTATAATGGCTAGCGAAGGAAAGTGCATAATTGATAACGTGCCTGATATAGAAGATGTACATTGTTTAGAAAGGATATTAACCAGCCTTGGTTGTTCAGTAAATAAGATAGATAATAATACTTTAGAGATAGATGCTACTGATGTGAGAAGTGTAGAAGCTTGCACTGATGATGTAAGAAGAATGAGAGCGTCATATTACTTTATTGGGGCTTTATTATCAAGATTTAAGAGAGCAAGAGTTGAACTTCCAGGAGGATGTCCTATAGGGGTTAGACCTATAGATCAACATATAAAGGGATTTGAAGCATTAGGAGCAAATGTTACTATAGAGCATGGAGCAGTTATCGTTGAAGCAGAGCATCTTCACGGAGCAAATATATTTTTCGATGTTGTTACAGTTGGAGCAACTATAAATGTTATGATAGCAGCAACTTTAGCAGACGGGACAACTGTACTTGAAAATGTTGCAAAAGAACCTCATGTAGTAGATGTTGCTAACTTCTTAAACTCTATGGGAGCAGATATAAAAGGTGCTGGAACGGATGTAATTAGAATAAGAGGTGTAGAAAAGTTAACAGGATGCAATTATAGCGTTATACCAGATCAAATAGAAGCTGGTACATTTATGATAGCAGCAGCAGCAACTAAGGGGGATGTAACTATAAAGAATGTTATACCAAAGCACTTAGAATCAATTGCAGCAAAGCTTATAGAAATGGGAGCTATGGTTGAAGAAGGTGATGATAGTGTTAGAGTATATGTTGAAGGAGATCTAAAAGGAGTTAATGTAAAGACTGCTCCATATCCAGGATTCCCAACAGATGTTCAACAACCAATGTCAGCTTTATTAAGTATAGTACCTGGTAAAAGTTTAATAGCTGAAAGTATATGGGAAAGTAGACATAAGCATATAGATGAGCTTAAGAAAATGGGAGCTACTATAAAAGTAGAAGAAAGAACAGCTATAATAGAGGGTTGTGAAAAGCTAGTAGGAGCTAAAGTTATAGCTACTGACTTAAGAGCTGGAGCAGCTATGGTAATAGCAGGTTTAGTTGCAGAAGGAGTAACTGAAATATTAGAAATAGAACATATAGATAGAGGATATCCGCATATTGAAAATAAGTTTACTGCATTAGGCGCAGACATAATGAGAGTAGCGGAATAATATCTGCATGGGGGATAGTAAAATGAAGTTTTGCTCATTATACAGTGGGAGCAGCGGCAACAGTATATTTGTTGCTTCAGAACATGCAAAGATATTAATAGATGCGGGTTTACCAGGAAAGAAGATAGATGATGCCTTAAGGAGTATTGGAGAAAATCCAAGCGAGATAGATGGAATATTTGTAACCCATGAACACTCTGATCACATAAAGGGAATAGGGGTATTATCTCGCAAATACGATATTCCTATATATAGCAATGCAGATACATGGATGGCTATGGAAGGAAATATAGGAAAAATAAAAGAGCATAATATAAGAATAATGGATAGAAGGTCAACACTGTCTATAAATGATTTAGATATAATATCATTTAACATACCTCATGATGCAGTTGCTCCAGTTGGATATACTATGCACCATAATGGTAAAAAAGTTAGTGTTACTACAGACTTTGGAATATATACAGAAGAAATACGAGATAATATAAAGGATTCAGAAGTCATATTATTAGAGAGTAATCATGATGTAAATATGCTAAAGTTTGGACCATATCCTTATAGTTTAAAAAGAAGAATACTAAGTGAGGTTGGGCATTTATCTAATGAGGATTGTGGTAAGGCAATAGTAGACTTAATTAGATATAAGCCAAACAAAAAATTGATATTAGGACATTTAAGTGGAACTAATAATCATCCAGATTTAGCTCTAGAAACAGTTAGTTCTGTATTGAAGGAGCATGGTATAATACCTAAAGAGGATATTGACTTAACTATGGCTAATAGACATAGCCCAAGTAATCTAATAGAAGTTTAGTTATAAGGAAGAAGATGAATTATTATGAATAGTAAGGAAATATATGCATGTAAGGTTCACATTGATGATGCAATGGATGATTTAATTAACTATGAGGAAACTTTTCCTATTATGGAAAAGGTTAAAGATGGAAAATGCAGTTATTGTAGTGAAAATGCAGAGTACATAATTAAAGCGAATGAGTAAAAATAATAAATTAATATAAAACCATTAAAAAGGAGAAGGAACTTATGAGTTTATATAAACAATGGACAGATATGGTAGTTGAGTATGTTAAGACAAAGGGAGAACAAGCTTTTTGGAATGAGTATATGGAAATTGAAAAGGCTATATACAAAGATATATTAGCAAAGCACAAGGAAAATTATACTTTTACAATTAATGATTTAGCTAATAAGCATAATACAACTCCAGAATTTATTATGGGATTCGTTGACGGAATAAACGATAGTTTAAAGAATGGCCTTGATTTAGAAGCTTTAACAGCTACAGATGAAATAACATTAGATGTAGATTTAGAGAAATTATATTACAATATGTTAGATGCAAAAGCAGAATATCTATACTCTTTACCTCAATGGGAAGGAATATTCTCACCAGAAAAGAGAAAAGAAATTCAAAAGAAATATAGAGAATCTGTTATGGTAAGAAATGAAAATAAAATAGGAAGAAATGATCCTTGCACATGTGGAAGTGGAAAGAAATATAAAAAGTGCTGTGGAAAATAGTTTAAAATAAAAGAGGCCTATATTTAAATAGGTCTTTTTTTGCTGCAAATAGGTATATTTAAATATCTATTTAATAAGTTTATAATAGTTATAAAGGATATTTAAACTATTAATATTTAATCTATATTATAAATATTTGGGGGAGTTATATATGGACAATAATTTAAAATGGGTTAATGAGCAAAAGATAAATAGAACTATAGAAGCATTAAATAATAATAATATAAACGGATATTTAGTAAATACAAAGGATGAATTAATAAAAAAGATAACTGAGATTGTTAAAGAGGGAGCAGTAGTGTCTTGTGGAGGATCTATGTCTCTTTTTGAGTATGGAGTTATAGATCATTTAAGAAGCGGAAGATATGAGTTTCTAGATAGATATAAAGAGGGACTAACTTCAGAAGAAATTACTAGAATATTCAAAGAAAGCTTTTTAGCAGATGCATACTTTGCAAGTAGTAATGCAGTAACTGAAGATGGAAAGTTATATAATGTTGATGGCAATGGAAATAGAGTTGCAGCAATGTTATTTGGGCCTGATAAAGTTATTCTTTTAGTTGGTGTAAATAAGATTGTTAAAGATATTGATGAAGCTGTTAAAAGAAATAGGGAAATAAGTGCGCCATCTAATGCAAAGAGATTAAATAAAAAGACTCCATGTGCTAAGGTTGGATATTGCATGGATTGTAAAAGTAATGAAAAGATATGTAGAGAGTTTACTGTTATAGCAAGTCAAAGCAATAAGGACAGAATGCATGTAATATTTATGAATGAAAACATAGGATATTAGAGAGCAGTAATTTATAAAACTAGGGAACAATTAATTATAATGAAATTGGAAGTTAAGAAGTGAAAGTGTATATTTAAAATTTAGTTTTAAAACACATCATTTCTTAATTTTTGTGTCAAAAATTCTTGTATTAAATAAAATTATATTATAAGAATTTATAAGGTAGGAGATATATATGTTTAATATGTTCCCTTTTTTGATTAATAACATGATGGGTGGCATGTTTAATGGAAGTACAAGTAGTGGAAATAATAATATAAATAATAATTATAATAATGGTTATGGATATACTAGTTTTAGTAACGGAAGTGATATGATTGGTATTTTGGGAGGAACGTTTAATAGTGTATTCAATCAAGTTTTCACAACATTAATCACAAATGAGGATTTAATAAATAACATAGTTGATACAGTTTTAAATAGTGATGTTGTAAATTCTGTTTTAGAGAGCATAGAGGATGATGAGCTAGATTTAGATTTTATTGATTATGGTGATAGGTACTTAATAGAAGGAAAATTAGTTGGACTAGATAAGAAAGATATAGATATAGATTATGAAGATGACCACATAAGAATAAAGATTAAGAGAAATCAAGTTTTCAATAATGGAAATTCAATGGTTGCAATCTTTCAAGAAGGATCTAATCTAGAAAAGAGCTATTATGTGCCAAATGTTGAAGCAAATAAAATTCAAGCTGTTTATAATGCAGATGTTCTAAGAATTTATTTAAAGAAGAGACCACCTGTAGATAAAGATACAACAATTATAGATGTAGAAAATTTTACTGATGCAGATGATATTATAGAAATAGATACCTATATAGATTCAAAATAATAAAATAAACACATATGAGGAGAAAATAGTATGAATATAACAATAATTTCAGTAGGTAAATTAAAGGAAAAATACCTAAAGCAAGCTATTGATGAATACTCAAAGAGGTTAAGCAGATATTGTAAATTAGATATTATAGAGCTTCCAGACGAAAAAACTCCAGATAATGCATCTGAAAAGGAAGAGTTACAAATAAAAGATAAAGAGGGAGAACTTATACTATCTAAAATAAAAGATAATATGTTTGTAATTGCAATGGATTTAAAAGGAGAAAATTTAACTTCAGAGCAATTTGCAAACTACATAGAAAACTGTGGCGTTATGGGCAATTCTAATATTGCTTTTATAATAGGTGGAAGCTTAGGGATATCACAAAGAGTTATAAAAAGAGCTAACTATAAGCTTTGTTTTTCTAAGATGACTTTTCCTCATCAATTATTTAGAGTTATGCTATTAGAGCAAATTTATAGAGCATTTAGGATAATGAAGAATGAACCATATCACAAGTAAATGATGTTTTTAGTCTTAACTATTGAAATTACTTAGTTAAGACTATTTTTTATAGGGGGAAATATCTACAGTATTAAATATATTTATGCAGTTGAAGTAAAATCATTATGTGTTTAACATAAATTTAACATAATAGAAGACAAAACATTAAGATAAATTGTGATAAAATATTTAAGGTGTAATATATATATCTATTTGAAGGGAGATATACTAATGAGTAATAAGAAAATGCATAAATTATTTTTAATGCTTTTAAATATTTCTAATAACTTAAAAGATGGAGGAAAATATTTTTATGATTATAAAATTAATGAAGAGAAAGATCTTGATGTGTTTAGATTAAAAATGAAAGAATTTGAGGATAAAGGTGATGAATTACTTGATGAATTAACTAAGGAATTAATTAACCTTTTTATTACTCCAATTGAACGTGAGGATGCTTTAGAACTTGCAACTCATATAGATCAAATTCTTAATGGATTTGAAGAATGTGCATCTCGATTTTACATATATAAAATATATAAAATAGACAGTTATATGTTAGAATTTAGTGATTTATTAAATAAGTGTGTAATTGAAATATATAATGCTGTAGAATTACTTTCACAAAAAAGGCTTACAGAAATAAGACAACACACAATTAAAATTAAAGAATATGAGAAAAAATGTGATGTTATTGAAAGAAATGCAATAAAGGAACTTTTTGAAAACGAAAAAAATCTTTTTACGCTTATTCAATATAAAGAGATTTACGAAATTCTTGAGAACATTGCTGATGAGTGTCAAAAGGTTGGAAAAGTTCTTGAAACAGTAATAATGAAAAATGCATAAGGAGATTTAAAATGACATCATATTTATTAGTTGGTTTGACTGTTATTCTTGCATTACTTTTTGATTTTATTAATGGATTTCACGATACTGCAAATGCAATTGCAACTGCAGTTTCAACTAAAGCATTAAGTCCAAAACGTGCAATAATCACTGCTTCGTGTATGAATTTTCTTGGTGCAATACTTTTTACAGGTGTTGCGAAAACAATTGCTAAGGATATAGTAGATGTTGCAAATATACCTGATTTAACAGTAGTTATAATTGCTGCACTTATTTCAGCAATAGCTTGGAATCTTATTACTTGGTACTTTGGAATACCTAGTAGTTCATCTCATGCACTTATTGGTTCAATAGCAGGAGCGGCAATAGTAGCAGCAGGATTTGGATGCATAAATTTAAAAGGATTCTTAAACATAATTAAATCATTGATTATATCACCTATACTTGCTCTTGTTGTAGGATATATAGTGTTTACTATTTTTAAATATTTATTTAAAAACTTAAATCTTTCAAAGGCAAATAGAGGTTTTAGAAGAATTCAAGTTGTTACAGCAGCAATTCAATCTTTTGCTCATGGAACTAATGATGCACAGAAATCAATGGGGATAATATCAATGGCTTTAGTAAGTTGTGGACTAGCTAAATCAGGAAGTATTCCATTTTGGGTTCAAGTTTCCTGCGCCGCAGCTATGGCACTTGGAACTTCAATTGGAGGATGGAGAATAATAAAAACTGTCGGAACACAAATTATGAAAATAAGGCCTGTTAATGGTGTTGCTGCGGACTTATCTTCAGCAATAATTATATTCGGGGCATCAAAAATTGGACTACCTGTAAGTACAACTCATGTTATTTCATCCTCAATAATGGGCGTTGGTTCTGCTCATAGAGTTAAAGGAGTAAATTGGGATACAGGTAAGAGAATGGTAATTACTTGGTTTATTACACTTCCAATATCAGCTACAATTTCAGCAATAGTATTTAGTATAATAAAAATATTTTTATAATTCTTTAAAATGGCACAGTATAGTAGAATATAGCTACACTGTGCTATTTTATTATATAAAAAAGTCGCATTTAAAATTGATAAGGAGAACCATGCCATAAATAAGTTAGGGTTTTACTAAAGTTTTAAATAGATAAATATTGATAAGATATTGAAGCTTTTTAGAGAATTATTACGTGTGTAAATGAATATAAAATTAATGTGTTCAGATTTGTTTAATGAGATTTTACTATATAGTGATTATCATCAGTGCTGAATTTTGTTTAGGGATTAAATAATAACACAGATAATCAACTATGTTTTTTTATTTTCAATTAGTTAAATTTGATTATGACAACTCAAATAATTATAATGCTGAGGTTCATATAAAAAGTGAGTTAGATAAATATGCATTAATAGGTGTAATTTTTTAATCATTTATGAGCAACCTAGATATTAAGAGGTTAATTATTTTACAAAAACTTTTTATGTAAATAAAAAAATACTATAAACCGGAGGATAAAATGAAAAAAGTAGCATTAGCAACAATTATAATTATCATTGGTATAAGTTTAGGAGGTTGTAATAATTCAGCAAAGTTAAATAATGTAGACGAAACCAATAAGAAAATAACAATTGAAGAAGCTAAGGAAATAGCTTTAAAGCATGCAAATTTAACAAGTGATCAAGTTTCCTTCATTAGATCTAAAAAAGATACGGATAATGGAATAGAAAAATATGATATAGAATTTTATCATGAAAATAAGGAATATGATTATGAAATAAATGCAACTGATGGGCAAATAATTGAATATGACTATGAGGTAGAAAATTATGATATACCTCAAAAACAAGAGCAGAATTCAAACATAAGTGAAATAACTGTAGATAAAGCGAAAGAAATAGTATTGAAGCATTCAAATCTAACAAGTGATCAAGTTTCATTTAAAAAAGTAGAGTTAGATTATGATGATGGTATTAAAAAATATGATATAGAATTTTACTTTAATAATAAGGAATATAATTATGAAGTAGATGCTAATTCTGGAGATATACTAAAATATGAGCAGGATTAAAGCTTGGTATTTTAGAGTTTACTTATAAATATTAAAATTTTATGCTATGAAGCATTTATTAAAATAGTATAAGGAATAAAATAAGGAAATAACTTAAAGTAGTTACTAGAGATTTATATCAAGTAACTACTTGATTTTTTATATAGTTCAAATTTAATATAAAAATCTTCACTATTATAGGTTATTAGAGATAAGTATATTTTTAAGGAAAGGATTATATACTGAATGTATGTTGCTTATTAATTATATAGTTTGCTTAAATATATATATAATAAATTCTAGTCAATAGTATGAGTGTTTTATATAAGAGTGTTACTAGAGGCTTTGTTTTAGGAGAAAATATATGAAAAAGACTTTATACGAATATAAAGATAAAATAATGAAATTACCATTAAAAGATAAATATACTAAAGAGGAGTTATTGATTGATGATTTTTTAGTAGATAAGGAAAATAATATAGAAATATATTATGCAACACATAATGAATATTTAAATCCAAAGGCTAAAGTATTTATCATTGGGATAACTCCAGGTTTTCAGCAAATGAGTACAGCTATTGCAACTGCTAGGAAAGAGTTTGAATTAGGGAGAGATATTAAAGAGATTCAATATAAGTGTAAGGTAGCAGGAAGATTTAGTGGAGTAATAAGAAAAAACATAATAAGTATGCTAGATGAAATAACATTAAATAAAGCCTTAAATATTGAAAGTTGTAGCGAGTTATTTAATGAAAAGGATTATTTATTACATACAGTATCACTAATACCTTACCCTGTTTTTGTGAAAAAGCAAAATTATTCTGGTCATACACCTAAATTAATAAAAAGTGGTTTTTTAATGAAATATGTTTATGATAATTTTATTGATGAATTTAATAGTTTGGATAACCATGAAGAAATTTTATTAATACCATTAGGTAAAGCGGTAGAAGAGGTTTTACTTGAATTAGAAAGCAAGGGGGTTATAAATAAGGAACAAATACTGAAAGACTTTCCTCATCCTTCAGGTGCTAACGTAAATAGAATAACGCAATTAAAAGATAATAAAAGTAATATGATTGGATTTATTAATAAATTGCATTTTAGATAATTAAAAAGTAAAATGATAGATATAATGTAATAAAAAGGAGGGGATTTTATGACAACACCTGCTAATAATGCATAGCAAGGCTATTGCATTAAATAATAAGATAAATGAATAGCCTTTGCTTAAACCTAAATAAAATATAAATTTAGGAGGGCATTATGTGCTATATAAAAGCAAAAGAGGTATTACCTCTAGAAATAATCGAGTTAATTCAAAAATATATAGATGGAGAATATATTTATATTCCAAAGAAAGAATGTAATAGACAGCAATGGGGAAGCAATACAACTAGTAGAGATGAAATTAATTCAAGAAACTCTAATATTTTTAAGGAGTATACTAATGGGGTAAGCAGGAAGGACCTTGCTGAAAAGTACTTTTTATCAAAAAAGAGTATTGATAGAATAATTTTAAAAGAAAATATTAAGTAATTACCTAGGAAATTATGCTTATTAAAAAGTAAGATATAATAGTAAAATTAGCGAGAAAGTGAAATTGTTACAAATAAAAGGAAATAGTCAAGAAATTAATAAAGAACGAAAATAAGAAAAGTAGTGATTTGTAAGTTGTAAGGGTGAAAATAAGATTGAAATAATCTAAAATAAAATTAAGAAATTAGATAAAAAGCAAATAATAAAAGGAATATAGAGGTGATTACCCTTATATTCCTTTTATTATTAAGAAATTAATCAAATGATTTATTTATTCAAGTCCTTCCCAGTAAATCCTAGGGGTAAAAGTTCTTCTAATGTATATTCTTTAAATTCTTCTTTATTTTTAGCAAGATAAATTTTAAAAGTCTTTGGATCACAAAACTCTGCAATTACTTGTCTACATACTCCACAAGGAGCACAGTATTCAGTTTCTTCGGCATCTGCCATATTACCTACTATTGCAATTGCTTGGAATTCATGTTGTCCTTCAGATACAGCTTTAAAAAAAGCAGTTCTTTCAGCACAGTTTGTCGGAGTAAAAGCCGCATTTTCTATATTACAACCTAAATATATTTTACCGTTTGTACCAAGTAATGCTGCACCAACATTAAAGTTAGAGTAAGGAGTATAAGCAAACTTTTGAGCTTCATAAGCCTTTTCAACTAATAATTTTGCATCAATCATAAATTTCACCTGACACTTTCCATAATAATTCATTTATCAGTACCTATAAATAGTATGTATCAATAAATGGATTATTATTATAGCATTTAAAATTTAGGATGTATATAATACTTTGTAAATTGAACGGTTTTATTATATAAAAAGTCATATTTTCACCATATTTTATATGTATAGTATATTAGTGATAGGGAGATTAAAGGTGTTTATAAAATATAAAATTGAGTGCAATAGAGCTTTTTTAAATAATATAAGTATATTTAATTTTAGAATGATAAGTCATAACTATAATGATAATATAGTGAATTTTGCAAGTAAGAACTTGAGGCAAATAAATATATAGTGATATTAATATGAAGTTTTACGTGAAAATGAAAATATATATTAAAAATGAGTACAATATAAATATATAAAGTTTTATTAAGGAGGAAGTAGAATGAAGAAAAGAATACTAATTATTACTATCATAGCAACTTTTGTGATTTCACTTACAGCATGTGGATATAAGAAGCCATCTAATGATAATAAAAGCAATGGCAGTGAGTCTATAGATATTGACAAAGATACGAGCAAAGATATAAGTAAAGACTCATCTAAGAATACTTCGCCTAAGGACAGAGAGTCTGATAATGGAAACTTAGGTGAGAGTAATACTAAAAATGTAGATAATTATAAAGGTGACTTATTAAATAATATAAAAAATAAGGCCCAAAGTGGAATGGTTATAAACAGTGAATTTAAAGCAAAAGATGGTGTTATCGATGAAGTTAATAATGCTTATGGTAAGGAAGATGCTTCAAACTATATAGCTGAAGCTAAAGGGGTTTATTATACTTTTGAAAGTAAAAACTTAGCATTTGGATGCAATAAAGGAGCTCAAATATTTGAAGTAAGATCTTTTGATAAATCATTAAAAGATTTAAACTTACAAGATATAATATCATATTTTGGAGAACCACAGTATGAAGTTATAACAGATTTAAACGAAAGAATAATTGGGTATAAGGTAAATGATGATTTCAAATTATTATTTGTTTTTTCAGATAGTAAAAATGAAAAGGCTGTTTTAGATCACTATTCAGTTTTATATCCTCGTGGAACTGTTAATAGTATGGCCGATGATCCAGGAAGAGAGTGGTAGTACATCAATCTTGGATTATATAATATATTAAATAAAATAAAAGGATTATGGCCTACCATAATCCTTTTATTCTCATATAAATATATCATAACTTAGTAAATACATAAATTATTGTCTTGAAAGATATAGTTTCTTTTCTACATCTATAAAGATACCTGCTAGAACTCCATATGTTTTTTCCCAAGCTTCCATGATTTCATCTGTTGCAGCATCACCTAAAACTTGTTTGATTGCAAATAATAGGTTACTTCCTATTATTGGGTAATGTTCTTCTTTAACGCCTGCATTACAGTGAATTTCTGAAATTCTATTTACTACAGGCATAATTGCTGGTAAGTTATCTATGTTTTGTGCAGAAGCTAATATTGCCATAGCTAGAGCCTTAGGTTGTTCACCTGATTCTTGTTTGTCCATATTAAATAGTGATTTAATTTCTGGATTTTTTTCAAACATATTTTTATAAAATGTTGTAGTTATTTCTACTCCATGAGTTTTTAATACTGGTACTGTACTTTTAATTATATCAATTGTTTTTTGATCTAACATATTAATTCACCTTCAATAAAAAATATTAATAGATATTATTAATAAATAACATCTATTGTTTAACTAAATTTTAGCACTATAAAAAAATATATTCAAATATCATAAAAGCTTAATTAACTTAATATTTTTATAAAATTTTAAAACATATGGATTAAGCTTTTTTATGCTTAAGATTATAAAATTAAAAGTATTATATTTTTGTATTGACATTAACGCTACGTAATCCTTTATTATTAAATTGTCAGGAGGTAATGATATGGAATATACAATTAAAAAGCTAGCTGAATTGGCAGGGGTAAGTACTAGAACCCTTAGATATTATGATGAAATAGGATTATTAAAGCCTTGTAGAGTTAATTCTTCTGGATATCGTATTTATGCACAGAAAGAAGTGGATTTATTACAACAGATTTTACTTTATAGGTCATTAGATATGAAATTAGAAGATATACAAGAAATAATAACTAATCCTGATTTTGATATTTGCCAATCTTTAATTGAACATCACCAAAGACTTATTTCTAGACGAAATCAACTTGATCAATTGATTTTAACTGTAGAAAAAACATTAGAATATAATAAGGGAGAGATAGAAATGTCAAATAAAGAGAAATTTGAGGGTTTTAAAAAGGAAAAACTACAAGAAAATGAAAGTAAATACGGAAAAGAAATTAGAGAAAAGTACGGTTCTGAAATTGTAGAAGAATCAAATAAAAAGTTTATGAATATGACTGAAGAAAATTTTAAAAAGATGCAAAGTATAGAAAATGAAATGTTTGAGGATTTGCTTGAAGTTTTAAATACAGGAGATTTAGATTCGGAAAAAGCTAAAAGTGTTTATGAAAAGCATAAAGCTTGGTTAAGCTTTTCTTGGTCTAGTTACTCAAAAGAAGCTCATATTGGATTAGCAGAAATGTATGTTGCCGATGAAAGGTTTGCAAAATATTATAATGATAGAGCTGGTAGGGAAGTAGTTACTACGCTAAGAGATATTATTGTGAAGTATGCAAGATAATTAGTATTAGCATTGTAAATTTACTTCAATATATAAATGAAATATTGAGGACGTAGAAATGGTAATAGTTACGTATTTTAATCTATAAGCAAGTAAAATCAATGGATTAAAAGGGGCTCGCGTTTCGCGAGCCCCTTAAGAATTCCAGAAATTTATATGAAGAAATATTATTTTAAATTTAAGTGAGACAATACTGAATGTGGGATTATTTATATAGCTTTCATCAAATTTTCTTTAATAATAATAAAGTTATTAATAAGTGGCAGACAAATTATTTTTAATTAATTTCATAAAAGTATCTGGAGTAACAATTCTAACCTTGGGATTACTATTTATTTTATTAACAACATGTTGAACATTATCCATAGTTTTACTCCATACATGAACATAAACAAATGTATATGATTCTGGATCTTTAATATTTGTATAACCTAATTCAACTCTAGAATTAATTTTATTAATTAGTTCTTCCTCATCTTCTAAGCCTTCCCAAAGTAAATCACGACAAGATACTACAGGTTTATTATTAGACCAAATTATTTTACTTTCATAATTATTATTTTTTTTATAATCAAGATAGAACAAACCATCGATATTTGAACAAGTAGTATATTTGTCCCATAAAGGTTCATTATATAAAGAGTTATCATCGATTACTAATACATATTCTTGATCAACTTGTTTCATGTAGTTATTTAGCCTTTGGATATAATTATCTAATTTGTATTCAGGAAATTTACTAGGATATATATATCCATTCCCAGAAGGAGAAACAAGATAATAATCTGAATACTTTGATGAACTTGCACTTTCATAATACTTTTTAAATACTGTTGGTGCTAAATAATAAAGAGAAGGGCTTAGTGACCAACCTAAATTAAAATTTCCTCTATTTTTTGAACCATACCATTTTTTTGAACCATAATTGCTTCCTAATAGCCATTGTTGGTTATCTCCATCAGACATAATAAAAGTTACATAATGAACATTATTTTCTTCAGGAAATTCATTGTGAGTTTTTTGAGTTTGTGTGGTAATAGGAAATGAGCTCAATACGGATAGATTACAAGACCAATCTGCAGCGATGGTATCTACCCCATATTTTGATGCTATACTTACGTTATTAAATTCATCAGGTCCCCATCCTAAGCAACGAGCAATATTATCCATGGAGCTAAATATATCTTTTCTTAATGAAAAATCATTTACGTTATTTTCATAGAATATAAGTGATTTTGACATTATTGCATAATCTCTTAAAGCCATAGACTTTTCAGGAGATAGTTCTATAACTGTAGTATGATTTAGTCCTGAATTCCATAGGTTTTTATAAGCCCAGTATTTATCTGTATTCCTGCAATCTTCAATTAGATTATCTATCCCATAAGTTTTAACTTTAGATTCTAGAGATTCATCAATAGGTAATGAGTTTTTTAATGATGCAAGAGAACAGGCATTGTTAATGGAGTAGGGATTTGAATTATTATATAATATGTAACCAGTGATATTAGATTTAAATATATTTAATAGCCTCCAGGGGTCTAAAATATTTTCATAACTAATATTATAATTTTTATTTAGATTATCTAACCATAATTTGTAGTCAGGTTCATTAGTAGGAAGAATATAAATTTGAAATTCAGATTTGCTTGATATAATGCCTTGAAGAGCAGAAATCATAGTCTGCTCTTCTTTACTCATATTAGTTTCAGAAATTACATATAAATGTTCAGGTATAATAGATTTTTTAATGTAATAATCATCTAGATTATCTGTAAAGTTTTGATAATTGCTAGAATGAGTATTTTTAGATACATAATTATTATAAAAATTATTTAAAAACTTAAAATGATTGCCACTATAAAAGTCTTGAGCATTTTTATCACTCATTTTTGATAATACTACTTGGCGTTTAATAATATCATTCAAACTTACGTCTTTATAATTTTTCATAATATCGTACATTATCATAAAAGTAGTAGTTCTTCCTATTCCTGCTTTGCAATGAAAATGGAGCCAAGCGTTATCAGGTAATTTATTAACAAAGTCAATGAAATAATCTACCATATCATCAGTAGGTACTTGCCCATCTGTTACAGGAATGCGAACATATCCGATTTCCTTTGATTTAGTAAGCTCAAGTTCACTTTGAACAGATTTAGGAACTACAGTTTCTTTATTATTATGAAAGGTAATAGGAGTATCAAGCTTGATGGATTTTAAAAGTTTATTTTCAGTAGATAATACTTCAGGTAAGCTTAATCCTTTATTAGCACTATTATCTGAGTTTTTCCAACTTACAGCTATTCCATTTATAAAACCATGAGATTCCTGCCTTAAATCAACAGAAATTATAGAAAAGTTATCAGGTATGGAAGCTTTTATTAAAGAAAGAGCAGATTCGGAGAATTGAGCGCTTCCAGACATATTTAATTTATCTAAACCTTTTAAATTAATATCCTGATTTTCTTTGAGAGTTATTTCATCAGGGATCTTTCGAAAGTGATTAGGTAAAGAATTATTATTTGCAGAGTCTTCTACTAGATTTACATCTGAAGCTGCTTTAGGATAATAGCTAATATGTACAAATGAGTAGAGTATGGTTAAGAGTATTATGGAACAAAACTTAAGAGTCTTTTTCATAGGTAAGCACCTCACATACAATATTATTTGATATGTATTATGATTAGTAGGAGTAGATTAGTTTATTCACGATATTAGTAAGATGGGATAAAAAAGATAAATACAACCTTGGAAGTATTTGTGCAAAATGTTATAATTTATAAGGTATAATATACGATTATTTTTAAATGCTAAATAAACTAGAAAAAAGGGGAAAGATAGATGAAGAGGGGAATATATTATGAAGCTAATTATAAATGCTGATGATTTTGGATTTAGTAGGGGAGTTAACTATGGAATAATTGATGCATATAGAAATGGAGTTGTAAGAAGCACTTCAATAATGGCAGGAATGCCAGGGTTTGATCATGCAGTTGAATTATTAGAGGAATGTCCCAATCTAGGATGTGGGGTTCATCTAACTTTATCTGCATATAAACCTGTATTGGATTCGCATAAAACAATAGTAGATGAAAATGGATTTTTCTATAAGAGGATAAATCCAGATGAGGATGTAGAGGGGTTTGATCTAGAGGAAATATACAAAGAGTTTTGCGCTCAAATTGAAAAAGTTAAAAGTAGGGGAATTGAAATAACTCATTTAGATTCACATCATCATGTTCATACATTTGAGTTTTTGAAGCCTGTTATGGAAAAGTTATTAGAAAAATACAATCTTCCTATAAGAGGGGGACTATGTTATGAATTAGATTATGATAAAATAATTCCTTATGATGGACTTTTTTATAATGAGACTGTTAATATAGATGCCTTTAAGCAATTGAAAAGCAAACTGGAGAAATATGAAATTTTAGAAACTATGAGCCATCCAGCGTATGTTGATAGCTTTATTATGGAAACAAGCTCTTATAACATAAAAAGAGCAGAAGAATTAAAAATACTTACATCTAAAGAACTTAAAGAGCTTATTGAGTCTATGGGAATAGAGCTTTGTAATTATAAGAATAGTTTAAAATAGAACTTAAAACCGCATCATTAATTTCGATGCGGTTTTATTTTTTAGAATAATACAATGTATAACATCAAATAATAATTAAGGAAGTTTACAGAATATAAATTTGTTGTGAAAATAATTTTTAAAAAAATACTTGAATTAAAATTGTTTTCATGGTAATATGTAAATGTATTCAGAAGAAAATGATTTTAAAGAAACAAAAGAAATAAAAAATTTTTTCAATAATAGAGGAGGCATATAAATGTTCAAGCAATTACAAAAAATTGGGAAAGCCTTTATGTTACCAATTGCTATATTACCAGCAGCTGGTTTATTACTTGGTATAGGGGGAGCATTATCAAACCCTAATACTGTACAAGCTTATCCATTTTTAAATATTTCTTGGTTACAAGGAATTTTCTCAATTATGTCATCTGCAGGAGATGTAGTATTTTCAAATTTAGCACTTATTATGTGTATAGGTCTTTCAGTAGGTCTTGCTAAAAGGGATAAGGGTACTGCAGGACTTGCAGGTGCAGTTTCATTCTTAGTTATGAATGCATCAATTAAAGGAATGATTACAGCTTTTAACCCAGCGGTTGAATCAATAGATACAGGTGTTGTTGGAGCTATAGTAATTGGATTAACGGTATCATATCTTCATAATAAATATGGAAATATTCAATTACCAGCTGTTTTAGGATTCTTTGGAGGATCAAGATTTGTACCAATAGTTTCTTCATTCTCAGCAATTTTTATTGGCGCTATATTCTTTTTAATATGGCCAACATTCCAAGGATGGTTAGTTTCAGCAGGTAATGCAATATCTGGATTAGGACCAATAGGAACATTCTTATATGGGTTCTTGTTAAGATTAACAGGAGCAATCGGATTACACCATATGATTTACCCACTATTCTGGTACACAGAATTAGGTGGAATTGCAACAGTTGCAGGTCAAACAGTTACAGGAGCGCAAAATATATTCTTTGCACAATTAGCAGATCCAAACCATACTGGATTGTTTACAGAAGGAACAAGATTCTTTGCAGGACGTTTTGCTACAATGATGTTTGGATTACCAGGAGCATGTTTAGCTATGTATCATTGTGTACCTAAAGCAAAGAGAAAGTTAGTTGGTGGATTATTCTTAGGTGCGGCAATAACATCATTTGTTACTGGTATAACTGAGCCAATCGAGTTCATGTTCTTATTCGTTGCACCATGGTTATATGTAGTTCACGCATTCTTTGATGGATTATCATTCTTTATAGCAGATATACTAAATATATCAATTGGTAATACATTCTCAGGTGGATTAATAGACTTTACATTATTTGGAGTTCTTCAAGGCAATGATAAAACAAACTGGATATATGTATTAATAGTAGGAGTAATTTGGTTTGCATTATACTACTTCACATTTAGATTCTTAATAACTAAGTTTAATGTTATGACTCCAGGTAGAGAAGAAGATAGTGAAGAAGTTAAAGTTGTTACAAAAGATAGTATGAATGAAACAGCAGCTCAAATTTTAGAAGCATTAGGCGGAGAAGAAAATTTAGATGATGTCGATGCATGTATAACAAGATTAAGAGTAGCTGTAAAAGATGTAAGTAAAGTAGATAAGGATAGGATTAAAGCTTTAGGAGCAACTGCTGTTTTAGAAGTTAAAGGCGGAATTCAAGCAATATTTGGAGCAAAAGCAGATCCATTAAAGCAAAAAATAAATGAAATTATAGGGAGAGAGTAATAAGAGTGAAAGTAATAGATAGAGGATTAATCGTATCATGTCAAGCACTAGCAAATGAACCACTACACAGCTCTTATATAATGAGTAGAATGGCTGTAGCAGCTAAGGAAGGTGGAGCTATAGGTATAAGAGCCAATAGTGTTCAAGATATTGTTGCTATAAAGAAAGAAGTTGATTTACCTGTAATAGGTATAATAAAAATAGATTATGAAAATATGAAGCCATATATAACTCCAACAATGAAGGAAGTTGATGAACTTGTAGAAACTGGAGTTGATGTTATAGCTTTAGATGCTACAATAAATCAAGATGAGGAATTTTTAAAGGAAATCTTTAAAAAGTACCCTGAACAAAAATTTATGGCAGATATATCAACTATAGAAGAAGGCTTAAGAGCTGGGGAATTAGGATTCCATTATGTTGGAACTACTTTGGTTGGATATACAGAGCATTCTAAGGGAATGAATAATTTTGAAGTGTTAGAAGCTTTAATAAAAGATTGTAAATCAGAAGTAATAGCAGAAGGAAACTTCGATACTCCTGAAAAGGCAAGACTTGCTTTAGAAAAAGGAGCTTGTGCTGTTGTAGTTGGTAGTGCAATAACAAGACCACAATTAATAACAAAGAAATTCAATGATGAAATTTTAAAAGCATTATAATACTTATGAGGTAGAGGCATAGATCTCTACCTCTTTTATTTAGTCTATTTTAATGTTATTCTAAATATATAAATTATAAATTAATACGTATATCAGATTATGGAGGATATTAAGTGGATATTTTATGTGAGGTACAAAGAAAGTATAATGAATTTTCTGGTAAGGAAAAAGACATAGCAGACTATATTATGCAACATGCCGATAAAATTAAAAATATAAATATTACTGATTTAGCGAAGGAAATAGGAACATCAGGTGCCACAATAACAAGATTTGCTAAGAAAATCGGATGTGATAGCTTTGTAGATATGAAAATAAAGCTTGGATCCAATAAGGTAGAAGTGCCTATAAATGATGAAGATGGCATATTTGCATATACATATCAGTATTATAATGAAGTTATACAAAGAACTAAGATGTTAATTGATAAAGAAGAAATATTCAAGATTGTAAATGAAATAAAGAAAGCTAAGAATATATATATTTACGGTGTTGGTAGCTCAGGATTAACAGGGGAAGAAATGATGCAAAGGCTTTTAAGAATGGGATTTAATGTACATTGCATTTCAGATTCTCATATGATGATTATAAATAGCTCTATAGTATCGGAAAATGATTTAGTTATAGGAATTTCTATATCTGGAGAAACACAAGAAGTAATACACTCTTTAAGAAAATCAAAGGAAAATGGGGCGAAAATAGTTTCAATTACAGGCTTTGAAGGAAGCACAATAAGTAAATATTCAGATATAAAATGTATAGTGTATAATCCTAATTTTGTAGACAGAAGTAAATTTATCAATACTCAGTTTTCTGCAATGTATCTTCTTGATTTAATATCTATGGTATTGTTAAAGGATATTAATTTAAGTAATAAAATGCAAACAACTATTAATGCAATTATTAATAACTAATAAAAAGCTGCTATCAAATTTAATAGCAGCTTTTTATCATAAATACTAACATAAAGTTATTTTATAAACTGTCCAGTTCTCCCCATGTTATATGCAGTTTTTATCATAGATTTTTCTTCGACAGTTAGCTCTTTATTATACATCTTACTAAATTGATTAAATAAAGCATTAGTATCAAGCTTAACCTTAGATTTATTCCCTCTATTATTATCATTATATACTTTAGGAGTTATTGAAGGGTTATAAATTTTTTTATAAACTTCATATGTATAAAAGGCATCATAAAAAGCATCATGAAAGTTATCTTCAAAATCTATGTTTAAAAGTTCAACAGCAGTTTTCAATCCAATTTGTGTTCCCTTCTGAAGATTGAAGAGCTTAGAGGTATATTTTTGAACATCAATATATCTACTAGGAAATAATGAAGCTTGTAAATTATTAAACTTTATATTTCTTATAAATTCTTTTATATCTGATTTTCCCCATACACATAAAATTGACTCCTCATTTCCTATAAAGCTTAAAAATCTTTTATAAACACTAGAAAATGTTTCGCAGTTTGATAGCATATCTTTATTAATTTTAGTTATGTTTTCCACGTAGGGATTAATATCAGTATAAACTATAGGTCTTACTAGCTCGTTGAACTTTGATATTATTTCTAGGTTTTCATTAAGTTTTACAGCTCCAATCTGGATTATCTCAAATGGAAGTTGCTTCATAGTGGCATCGATGGATTTATCATTATTTCTATCACTAGTATTACTCGATATATATTTTTGATTAAATTCTAAATCATATACTATATAATTCATTAAAAATCCTTTCTTAATCTATAAGTATTTATCACATATTTATATTGTAGCCATTTTATTATGTAAATTATATTAATTTCTATAAAGAGTATATCAAAAACTAATATATTTAAATATTATGAAGTATAAGTAATCAAAAGGGATTAGGGAATGTACAAGAAAGGAGATTTTCATATTCACTCAACGGAATCAGATGGTGAGCTAAAACCTGGAGAAATAGTATTGTTAGCAAAGGAAAGAAGAGTAGATATAATTGCATTAACAGACCATAATACTGTAAATGGGAATAAACAAGCTGTTAAGGTTGGTCAAATACATGGGGTAAGAGTAATACCAGGAATAGAGTTATCTACTAGATTTAAGGGTAGTAAGGTTCATATATTAGGTTATTTTACTGATGAAGTATATCAAAGTGATGAATTTAAAATGATTTTAAATAATTTAAATACTAGAAAATTCAAGGCATGTCAAATTTATTTTAAAGGAAAGCTAAGCTTTAAATCGGAGGGTGGGAAGATATCTACTTCAGCTGGGATAGATTTTTTACATCATTATAATGCAAAGGTAGTTTTGGCTCATCCTACATTACTTGATAGAAGGATTTTTGAACAAATAATAAATTTGAATTTCGATGGGATAGAAGCAAAGTATTATAGAAATAAGGAAAATGAAACAGAGTATTTTGTAAATATAGCAAAAGAAAAAAATATTATATACACTGCAGGATCTGATTTTCATTCATTAAAAAAAATTGATTTAAAGCATGGAACTTTAGGACAAATATATCTAGAAGAGGAAGAGATAGATAACTTTTTAAAGATATTAAATTTAAATTAATAGTATTCTGTGATTTTTAAAATTAGTTCTTGTTTATAGCACATTTTAAATTTATGAGAATAAAATACTATAATAATAATTTTAGAAGGTGTTAGATTGTCAAAAGGAAATATATTAGTAAGATTGTTCAGAGTAAAAGATTTATTACCAATATCAAAAGGAAATATTGTTATTAGTAATTCAGAAACTGAAGACATAGCTTATGAAAAAGAAGATGCTTTTGATATAAGTGGGCGAAGTGAGATAATATCAGTAGATACACCTGATAGTGGAATGTTAAGGGAACCTTATGAAGAAGGCGAAAGTAAAAATATATATTCAATATACAATATAAGGGTTACTTCTGATGGATATAAGGACGTTATAGTAGAAGGAGTTAGTGTATTTGAAGGAATAACTTCTATACAAAATATAGAAATGGAAGAGAAAAGTGTTGAACTAGGGATGATGAGATCTTATAGAGAAACAGTTAAGCGGGAGCAACAACCGGATGAGAAGTCAACTAGGGATATGCAGAGAAGTTTAGTAAGTACACCTTTTACTTTCTCAAATGTATTTATACCTGAATTTATAACTGTTCATTTAGGAGCACCTAATGTAAATGCAGAAAATGTTACAGTAAGGTTTATAGACTATATTAAAAATGTGGCTTCTTCTGAGATATATCCTACCTGGCCTGAAGAGGCAATAAGGGCTAATGTATATTGCCAGATTTCTTTTGCATTGAATAGGGTATATACAGAATGGTACAGAAATATGGGATATTCATTTCAAATAACAAATTCAACTGCATATGATCAATTTTTTGTAAAAGATAGAAATATATTTGAGAATATAAGCAAGATAGTAGATGAAATTTTTAATCAGTATATTAGAACAATAGGGAATAAGACACCATTTTTTGCTCAGTATTGTAATGGGACAACTGTAAAATGTGAGGGATTATCACAATGGGGGACTGTAGACTTGGCTAATTCGGGTATGTCTGCATTGGAGATAATAAAGTATTATTTTGGACAGGATAAGGAGCTTGTAAGAGCTGAGCTTGTTGAAGGAGTTCCTGAATCATATCCTGGTTATGTAATGAGACTTAATGATATAAATGAGAATATTAAAACAATACAAAAAAGATTAAATTGGATATCAAAGAATTTCCCTGCTATTCCTAAGATATATCCTGAAGACGGAAAATTTGGTAAGGAAACAGAAAATGCTGTTAAAGTATTTCAAAAAGTATTTAATTTGACTTCAGATGGAGTTGTAGGTAGAGCTACTTGGTATAAAATATCTAGTATTTATGTTGGAGTAAAGAGATTAGCAGAATTAGGTCAAGAACCAGAAGAAGAAGACCCAGGAAATGCAGGAGCCCCAGGAGACACAGGCGATATAGGATTAGATGGTAAGTATCCAGGCTATTTATTGAAGTATGGGTTAAAAGGAGATAAGGTAAAGGAATTACAGCATTATTTATGGAATATTTCGAATAAATATAATATACCTAGTATAGCAATTGATGGAATATTTGGTGATGGAACAAGAGCGGCTGTTGTAGCATTTCAAAGGTTATTTGATCTATCACAGGATGGAATAGTTGGACCAAATACATGGAATAAAATATTGAAAATATATAATTCACTTTCAAAGAGAAGTATGTAATAGATATAAATAAAGTAATGATGACTAAATACAGAGAGGTATATGGCGTAATTGCTGAATATTTATGATTATTATAAAGATACAGGAAGTATATCAATTACATTTATAAGAATAATTGCATATTATATTATAACTTAAAATATTTTAAATTCTAACATTAGAGGAGAGGATGATATGCAATCAATAAGCGCTGGAAAATACAAAGGAATAGATATATCAAGTTGGCAAGGTGAGGTTAATTTTAATCAAGTAAGTAATAGTGGAGTTCAAGTTGTATATATAAAGGCAACAGAAGGAGACTATTATTTAAATCCTAGAGCAGATGAGTATTATTCAGGGGCTAGAAGTAACAATATGTTAATAGGATTTTACCATTTCTTTAGACCAAGAGTAGATGCAAAGACTCAAGCTAATTATTTTTCAAGCTATGTAAAAGGAAAGAGTTTCAATTGTAGATTGGCTTTAGATATTGAAGTAGCAGATGGGTATGGAGCATCTGAGTTATCTAGCATGTGTGTGACATTTTTAGAAGAGGTTAAAAGACTTACAGGAAGAGATGTGGTAGTGTACACATATACTCACTTCGCAAGGACAAATCTTACAAGTAGTTTAGCAAAATACCCATTATGGATAGCAAATTATGATGTTACTACACCTGGTGATAACCCTATATGGAATAGGTGGGTAGGATTCCAATATTCTGAAACAGGAACTGTACCAGGGATAAGTGGGTACTGTCCTTTAGATGTATTCACAGATGGGATATTATTATCAGGAGTTACACCTAATGTTCCAGGTACAAATCAAGGGGAAACAACTACAACTTATACAGTTCAATCTGGAGATACTCTATCAGGAATAGCACAAAGATACGGAACAACATGGGAACATTTAGCACAAATAAATAATATAAGCGATCCAAATTTGATATATCCAGGACAAGTTCTAAAGATTGGTTCAGGTAGTTCAGCAGGAAGCACATCAGGAGTAACAAGGATAACTTATATAGTAAAGGATGGAGATACTCTATCAGGAATAGCACAAATGTATGGAACAACAGCTGATAGGCTAGCACAGATAAATAATATAAGTGACCCCAATTTAATATACCCAGGAGAAACAATAGTAATAAGCAATGGATCATCAAATAATTCAGTAAAAAGTTATATAGTAAAAGAAGGAGACACTTTATCAGAAATAGCACAAAGATACGGAACAACATGGGAACACTTAGCACAAATAAATAATATAAGCGACCCTAATTTAATATATCCAGGAGAAACAATTAGAATAGATTAGAAATAAACAATAATTAAATATAATAGACTTACTTTTAATATAAATTATTAGTAAGTCTATTTTTTATGAATTGAGTTTATACAATTTTAGAAATGAATTTCATGTAATATTTAGTGATATATGAATATTTATTAAAAACTTTTTATAAAAATATACAAAACCTAGTGAGTTAGAATAATTATAAATTTTAGTGTATAATTAAAGAGTAAAATAAATATTTTTAAGGAGGTAATATGATTGAATTAATGATTATATGCGGATTAATATTATTAATTTGCATAACATCCAGTAAGATTTTATACAAATTTGGAGTTCCAATGCTTTTAATTTTTATAGTGTTAGGGATGTTATTTGGATCTGATGGAATTGTAGGAATATATTTCGATGATTATGAATTAACTAGTAAACTATGTTCGTTAGGATTAGTATTTATAATGTTTTATGGGGGGTTCGGTACCAATTGGAAAATGGCTAAAGGATCAGCTGTTCCATCTATATTAATGTCGACCTTAGGAGTTATAATTACAGCAGGGCTTACAGGGTTATTTTGTTATTTTATATTAGGTACAAGTTTATTAGAGGGTTTACTTATAGGTTCTGTTGTTGGATCAACTGATGCAGCATCAGTATTCTCAATACTACGTTCTCAAAAGCTTAATTTAAAGGGCTCACTGGCACCTTTATTAGAGATAGAAAGTGGTAGTAATGACCCTATTGCATATATGTTAACGCTTATAATTCTAACCTTTATGTCTAGAACAGGGGTAGGTTCTATTGTTCCAATGATAATAAAGCAAATATTATTTGGAATATTAATAGGAAGCATATTAGCTAAAGGAGCTGTCTATGTAATTAGGCGCGCTAATTTTGAAGTAGAGGGTTTCTATACAATATTTATAACTGCTATCGCTATATTATCCTATGCAGTAAGTGAATGGCTTGGAGGAAATGGATATCTAAGCGTATATATGGCAGGGATTATAATTGGTAATAGTAAGATACCTCATAAGAAGAGTTTATTCCATTTCTTTGATGGAGTGTCATGGATAATGCAAATTGCTTTATTCTTTATTTTAGGGCTTTTATCATTCCCATCTAAATTACCACAAGTAGTTGGTATATCTATAGCAATATCATTATTTATGATATTAATAGCAAGACCATTAGCCACATTTATAATTTTAAGTAAGTTCAATTATTCTGTTAAGGAAAAGATATTCATATCATGGGTTGGACTTAGAGGAGCTGCATCAATAGTTTTTGCTATATTCTCTATGACTTATGGAGTTAATATACAAAATGATATATTCCATATAATGTTCTTTATAGCATTATTCTCAGTAGCTATACAAGGGACATTAATACCAAAAGTAGCGCAAAAGCTAGATTTAGTTGATGACAGTGTACCAGTATTAAAAACATTCAATGATTATAAAGAAGATAAAAGTACAAAGCTTTTAGAAGTTAATATATATGAGGATAGCAAGTGGGTTGATAAGAGTATCATGGATTCTGATATCCCCGAAGATGTATTAATAGTAATGATAAAGCGTGGAGATGATGTTATAGTTCCGAAGGGATCTACCGTCATAAATAAGGGTGATATTTTAGTTTTAAGTGCTAATAATTTTGATAGTTTATTAAATAAGTAAAATATATTATTTAAATTCAAATATGCTATTTGGATTGTTATAATACTATTATAAGTTATGGGACTATATAAATTAAAAGTTTTGTTTTGTAATATAGTATCTAAAATTAAATTTGGAGAAAGCGTTTATGGGAAGAAAAGAAAAAGTATTAAAGGAAAAAATAATAGATGATTTATCTATAGATAAAAGACAAATAGGTTATTATTCAACTCCAAGTTTTATATGTGATTATATTACAAGGCGAGTAATAGATGTAAAAAATAATGGTAAGAGTGTTTTCGATCCATGTTGTGGAAGAGAAGAAATGCTTAATCCTTTCAATAAGTTTAACATAGAAACTTATGGTATAGATATCATTAAATATAAAGAAGAATATAACTGTAATTTTGAAAATACAGATTTTATAAAATATTATTATGAATTTATTAATTCAAATAATCAAATAAAAAATTTAAATTATGATTATTATGTTTTAAATCCACCTTATAATTGTCATGAAGTTCAATATATAAGAGATAATAAAAAAGAATTAAAGAAATATTTCAATGATGTAGGTGTTCATAATATGTATGGAATTTTTATTTCAGCTATAATGGATATGGCTAATGATGGGGCTGTGATAGGAATAATAACACATGATTCATTTTTAACGTCTAAAAGCTATGAGGGGCTAAGAAAGAAAATATTGAATGTGTGCTCTATACATGAAATAACTATGTGTCCAACTGATTTGTTTTTAGAGCAAGGAGCAGAAGTAAGGACTAGTATAGTTATACTACAAAAAGGATTAAATTATCAAGGGAATATAATCATAAATAATAGATGTAGAAATAGAGAAGAGTTAATTAGTATTTTAAAATCGGATAAAAATAAGTTATATAAATTAAATGATATAGTATTAAACAATACAATAGATAACAGTGAATTTATATTAGAATGTCCAAATGATATTAAAGATTTATTTAAGCTTTATAGGCTAGGAAAACAATTTAAGTGTATAACTGGAATATCAACGGGGAATGATAAATTGTATCTTTCAAAAGAAAAGAAAGAACCTTATATAGTTCCGTTTTATAAGAATCCAGGTAAAGATAGATACTATACAAATAAAATCATGTATATAAATAAGGATTTTATGAATATATCTAAAAGTATTCCTAATTTTATAGTAAGAAATAAAGAACTTTTATATAAAACAGGAATAATTTGCTCCTCAATGGGAGTACAGTTTACAGCGTGTAAACTACCTAAAGAAAGTACTTTTGGCGTAAATACTTGCATTATATGTGAGGATAAAGATCTATTTTGGTTACTAGCGTATTTGAACTCTACTTTAGTTACTTATTTAGTTAGAGGTGTTTTAAATAGAAGTAATATGATAACATCAGGATATGTATCAAGAATACCTCTTTTAGACTTTGACAATAAAGTAAGGAATAAGTTATCTTATTTAGGAAGTGTAGCATATGAGAATGCTAAAAATAAAAAAGATATTAAAGATACATTAAAAGAAATAGATAAGATAGTTAATGATACTGCTAATTTATCTACTGATACAGTATCGTATATAAATAAGTTTAAAATTGATTTGATTAAGAGAACATAAAAAACAGTCTGTAAGACTGTTTTTTATTTTAATTTATTCATCTAATGGCTCAAACTCATCTTTGGAAGCACCACAAACTGGGCAAACCCAATCATCAGGTAAATCTTCAAAGGCTGTATCTGGATCTATGCCGTTTTCTGGATCACCGTATTCTGGATCGTAAACATAAGTACAAGGTACACAAATGTATTTTTGCATTAATATAAACCTCCTAAAATTCCTTTATATTTAAAAATGTATTGGGTATATTATAAAAATATGATATAAATTATTATAAATAATAAAAAAATATAAAATAATTATACATTTATAGATAGAGGTGATGATATGAAAAGAAAAACTAGTAAAAATAATGATTTGCTAAGTAGTGTAAGAAAGGATACATCTCCTAAAATATATTCTTTATTAGTAGATTTAGTAAATGAAGATAGAGAAGATTTAGCAGAATTAGTATTAAAAATAGATTATTTATTAGAATATACAAGTGCATGTATAAATCAAAAAGATTTTGATGAAGCTAAGGAAACTATTAAGAGAGTAGAGGATAGAATAAGTATTCTTGAAAAAGAAGGTAAGGATATAGAATATATAAAATATCTTTATGAAGGAATAAAAAAGAAATGTAAATAACACAAAAGGCTATTTAACGCTTACCTCAAGCTTAAAATAGCCTTATATTTATTTAATTACTTTCTTTTTCTATTTTTATTTGCGACTTCGATGTTTACTTTTCTCTTATTAAGCCTAACACCGATACATTTATCAAGAACCTTATCCTTAACATCTGGAGCTATATTAACAAATGAGAAGTTTTCTAATATATCTATATCACCTATTGATGAAGCCTTTATTCTAGCTGTATCTTTAATAAAGTTAACTAGAGTTTTAGGATTTATTCCATCTCTTCTTCCTATTGATAAGAATAAACGTATGTCTTCGGATTTAGGAGCTTCTAAAACATCAGATGTATAAGTTTCTAATAAATCATCATTGAATTTGTTTTTTATTAATGCAGCAATAATTTCTACAGAATCATACTTTTGAGTTAATTCTGTTGCTACTGGGATAAACTTTGAATAATCAGAATCATTAATAGTATTAGTTACATCTTCTAATATTGATTTTGATTTACTATTAAATATATCATTAACTGTTGGGATATTTTTTCTAGTTATATCACTCTTAGTTACTGATTTTATTTGTTTTAACATTGAATATTCTTTTGGAGAAACTAATGAGTAAGCTATACCTTCTCTATTTGCTCTTCCAGTTCTACCTATTCTATGAACATAGCTTTCAACGTCTTGAGGTAAATCATAGTTTATAACGTGTGTTATCCCTTCAACATCTATACCTCTTGCAGCTACATCTGTTGCAACTAAGTAATTTAAAGAACCTTCTTTAAATTTCTTTAATGTTCTTAATCTATGTGCTTGAGACATATCTCCGTGCATACCTTCAACAACATATCCTCTTGATTGCATACCTTCAACTAATTCATCTACACCTTTTTTAGTTCTACAGAAGATAATTGCAGATGATGGAGTATCGAAATCTAAAACTCTACAAAGCGCTTCAAATCTTGTCTTATGAGATACTTCAAAGAAGTTTTGAGTTATCTTAGACACGGTCATAGAAGTTTTCTTTATAGATATATGTTTTGCATCAGGTTTCATATATCTCTTAGCTAATTTTCTTATTTGTTCAGGCATAGTTGCTGAGAATAATAAAGTTTGTCTTTCACTTGGTAATTGCTTTATTATATCTTCTAAGTCATCTATAAAGCCCATATTTAACATTTCATCAGCTTCATCTAAAACTAAGAATTTAATTGTATCTAGCTTTATAGTTCCTCTTTTTATATGATCTAAAACTCTACCAGGAGTACCAACTACAATGTTAACATTTCTTTTTAATGCTCTTATTTGGTTTGTTATTGGATCTCCACCGTAAACAGGTAGTATTGTTAACTCATCATATTTTGATAATCTTTTTAGCTCATCATTAACTTGTATAGCTAGTTCTCTTGTTGGAGCTAAAATTATAGCGCTAAGTCCACTTTTTTTAGAAATATGATTAATAATTCCACATCCAAAAGCAGCAGTTTTACCAGTACCAGTTTGAGCTTGACCTATAAGATCATATCCTTGTATAGCTACAGGTATTGCCTCAGCTTGTATTTGTGATGGTTTTTCAAAACCTAAATCATTAATAGATTTCAAAAGGGTATCCTTAAGCCCTAAGTTACTAAATTTTATTTCGTTCATTCAAAATCCTCTTTCTTTTAGTATTTAAAATAATTTATAATTAAATATAATATATATTTTTTTAGTTTATATTAGTTATATACTTTAACATTCCTTAAATCATAAAAAAATATAATATGATTTTAAATAATGTTAAATTTTTACTATAACCATATAGTATTTTTTCTTAACTAACTCAGTATACACTATAATTCAAAAATATGCTCGTATTATTTACTAGTAAAATAAGTTATTTTGTAATAAATATTGAAAAAGTAATAAGTAAACGTTTGATAGGAGGTATAATATGGAAGAATGTAGAGAAAAATTATATTTTTATAAAATAGATAGCATAATAGGTCCTATATATATTGTAAAGAGTGTAAAAGGATTAAGAATGATTGAATTAATAGAAGAAGAGTGGATTAAATTTAAGGGAAAAAATAGTTTAATAGAGGATAAAAATATATGCTTGGATGTAATTATTCAATTGAATGAGTATTTTGCTGGAGAAAGAAGAAATTTTGACTTAAAAGTGGATATAGAAGGAACTGACTTTAGAAAGCTAGTATGGAATGAACTAATAAAAATTCCATATGGGGAAATAAGAAGTTATAGCTATATAGCTAGTTCTATTGGAAATGAAAAAGCTGCAAGAGCAATAGGTCAAGCTAATAGAGCAAATCCTATTCCTATAGTTATTCCATGTCATAGAGTAGCTGGTAAGACTGGGAGGTTGTTGGGATATGCAGGAAGTCATACAGATATTCAAGAAAAACTTATTAAATTTGAAGAAAAGAATATAATTGAATAGAAAATCAAAAGGAATATATAGGAAATTAATATTTACATATTATGGGAGGGGATTTGTCTCTCCCTTTTTTTATTTGTAAATAATATTGTTGTAATATAAGAATAAGTATTTTAATATATAATTGAGAAGTAAAACAATAGTATAAAGTATAGTATATAAATTGTTTATAAATATAAATTAATTTAGTAATTTAATAGTATATATTTAGTAGTATGAACAAGGAGATAAATATGGATACGCAACTTATTCAAGATTTTAAAAATTTATATTTTAGCAAAAAGCAAATTTCAAGAAGAATATTCGACAAAGAAGAATTGGAAGAAATATGGAAAACGATTGAAGATGAGAGAATAAAAACATCTCTGGAAAATAATTCTATATTTAAACCGTTTGTAAATTACTGGTTTAATAATACGGAAGATATTATTTGTAATACTGAGTTTATCGATGAAGCAAATAATTTGGGGGTATTTAATTATATATCTCCAAAGATAAGGGAGAAGTTAAATAATTCAGCTGAAGAATTAGAATTACTAGGCTTGAATAATTTTGATAATATAGTTATTTCAGATGAAATATTAAAAAATTTAAAATTAGCTATTAATAATGACTGCAATATTGATGAAGCGTTTATATTGGACTTATATAATATTATTGATGGAGAAGGAATAAAGGATAATAAGAATAATATAGAAGGTATTAGTAGAGATGGATCAAATGCAGATAATATAAAAACATTAATTTCCTTAATAAATGAAAGTGATAGGAAAAGTGTATTAGTAGTAGCTGCAACAATATATTTATACATAATAGTTAATAAGCCTTTTAGAAGATATAACTCTATATTTTCAGAACTTTTATCATATAAATATCTATTAGTTAATGGCTATGAAGTTATAAAATACTGTTCAGTATCAACGTTAATAAATTCAAAATTTAAAAAATATAATGCGGCAATTGAAAATAGTATATCTTCAAATGGTGATATAACCTACTTTATAAGATTTTACATAGGTATATTAAGAGATTCAATTGAAGCTTTAAATAGCGAATTAAATTATAAATTTGGTAAGAAAATATTAAAAGAGTTAGTTGAAAGAAATAATATAAAATTAGAAGAAAGGCAAATTAAATTTATTAACAGTATTTTATCATCTAAAATTAATAATGTAACAATAGAAAACTATAAAAATAAACTAGATATCTCATATGAAACTGCTAGAAGTGATTTAAATTATTTAGTAACATTAGGGTTTTTCAAGATAGCAAAGTCGGGAAAGAGATATGAATATTATAAGAATGATATATCTACAATTGTGGATAACTTTGAGGAATAGTGTTGACAAATTTAAATAATTATTAGAAAATAGCTAATGAAAAAATGAAGTGTTAATTAGCGAGCAGATGGGCGGCCAGACTACCCATAGGCTCTTTTTTTATGCAAATAATTAAGTTAACTAAAGTGGGAGGAGTTAGATGAAAAAGATATTAAAAGATAGGACATTTATAAAAACAATGCTTACACTAGCTTTACCAATAACATTTCAAAACTTTATTACGTCATCATTAAATCTTTTGGATAATTTGATGGTTGGTAGGCTAGGAGAAGAAGCTATTGCAGCTGTAGGATTAGCAAATCAATACTTTTTTATTTTTATGTTATGTATTTCAGGTATAAATGCAGGAGCGAGTGTATTTATGTCTCAATATTGGGGAAGAAAAGATGTAGTCAATATTAAAAAGGTACTAGGACTAGATATCACTATTGGATTTTTAGCTTCATTAGTATTTGGAGGAGCTGCATTTGTTGTGGCAGAGCCAATAATGAAGATTTTATCAAGGGACTTTCAAGTTATAGAATTAGGTGTTCAATATTTAAGAATTATTGCAATAAGCTTTATATTTACTAATTTTACACAAGCATTTTCTTCATCCCTTAGGAGTTCAGAGCAGCCAAAGGTACCAATGTATGCAAGCTTAATTGGAGTATTAAGTAATGCATTTTTAAACTGGGTATTTATTTTTGGAAACTTAGGGGTAACACCAATGGGAGTAGCGGGAGCTGCTTTAGCTACAACTATAGCGCGTACAATAGAAATGATTTATATAATTACTATGATATATGGCAAAAAGAATGTTATATCTTCTAGCACAAAAGAGTTATTTGCTTTTGATATAGATTTTGTAAAAGTGTATTTTAATACATCAACAGCTGTTATAGCAAATGAGTTGTTATGGTCATTAGGTATGACTGCATATTCAATTGCCTATGCGCAAATAGGTACAAGTGCTGTTGCTACAATGCAAATTGCAACTACACTAAATAATATGTTTATGGTGTTGTGTATAGGACTAGCCTCGGCAGCAGCAATTATGATTGGTAACAAGATAGGTGCAAATGAAGAAGATGTCGCAGTTGATTATTCACATAAAATAGGAAAAGTCGCACCGGTGCTTGGATTAATAATAGGCATTTTAGTATGGGTTTTAGCTCCTCAAATAGTTAAGCCTTTTAATGTAGAAGCAGGGACTTTTAAGGATACAGTAGAAGTTTTAAGAATAATGGCTTTAATATGTCCTATAAGATCTTATAATGTAGTTATGATTGTTGGGATTTTTAGAGGTGGTGGAGATACGCTTTATTCTACATTAGTTCAATTAGGAACAGTTTGGTTTTATGCCGTTCCAATGGCATTTTTAGCAACTATAATTTTTAAATTGCCAATAACTTTTGTATATTTCTTAATATGTATAGAGGAATTTATTAAAGTTTGCTTTGAAAGAAGTAGGTTGAGATCTGGAAAATGGATTAAAAATGTAATAGCAGAAAATGAATTAGTAGTGTAATATAATCGAAAAGAGAAATAGATATATTCCGTGGCTAACTATATGCTCATTCCAAATATTCTATTTATCTTTGACAACTTATATTTATCGCTTAAATTAATAGTAAAAAGGGAAAAGTGAGGCAGTTAAGAAAAAAATTTGCAGATGATTTTTAAATAAAAAGTGTTTTGTACCTTTAGCAAGAAAGATAGCAGATAGATTTGTTTTCCATAATCTATCTGCTATCTTTTTTATTAATTTTTATATATTCATAATTCAGAAAAGTTGAATTATCTTTATATTTTTCTATTTTTTAATTCCTTCATTTTTAATGAGGTAATTTACTTTGTATTATTTCATAAACTTTTTTAGGCAAAGCATCCTGTTCTTCTTTAGTTAAATTAGCTGTTTCTATAGCTGGGTGGATATATAAATCTACGTGAGCAGGTTGTACAATCCATTTTTTCTTGCTAGATTCCATTATTTTATAAGATCCGCTCATTGTAACAGGTATTATAGGTACTTTAGATTTTGTAGCTAACTTAAAACTACCTGCTTTAAATTCACCCATCTTATCACCTTTACTTCTTGTTCCTTCTGGAAATATAACTAGGGAATGACCGTTTTTTAATACCTTAACACCTTGAATTATAGCTTCTCCAGCTTTTCTTAGGTTACTTCTATCCATAAAGATACAATGCATGTACTCCATCCATGTACTTACTCCGGGGATTTTCTTTACTTCTATTTTGGATACAAATCCTTTTACTCCAGGAATTTTAGTAATATATATTGGTATATCAAAATTTCCTTGGTGATTTCCTATAAATAATACATTTTGATCTTCAGGAAGATTTTCTAGTCCATGAACTGTAACTTTAACTCCAGCAACTTTTAAAAGACTATTAGCCCAAGCTGTAGTCGCCTTATAAACAAGTTGGTCCTTTTTATCTTCAAGACCTTTTTTATCAAGCCTTTTAGTTCTTATCATACTAGGTATACTAAGCAGTAAACCTATGAAGAAAACTATATACCAAGCAATAGATCTAAGCATGCAATCAAATCCTTTCAATAATTTATTAAAAATTCCATAAATAAAGTATATAACAAAGTTACTACATATAAAAGTAAATAAATAGATAACTTTTAAAGTGGTATTTCTTGATATTTAAGGGTCTAACGAAACGGTAGGACCTTAATAGGTATTAATACTAGTTGTGATGAAATTTTTGAAAAATATATCACTAAATATGTGTATAAAAAGTATAATTTATAATCTAAGTAACTATATAATTATATCAAACATATAGTAAGTAATAAAAAGTATTTTAGAGGTGAGAGGTTTGGATAAACTAGAACCGAGTAAACTTATATTTGATTTTAAAGATGGGATATCTAAGGAGGGCCCAATAATTCCACGTAATTATACAGTTACTCATTCAGATGAGGCAGGCAATATATTGGTAATAGTTGCTAAAACGTATGATAAAAGTTGTGTAACTGATAAAAGAGATGAAATATATGGTAAGTGGTGCGAAAATGGTAATAAGTATATTTTGTGTATCGAGTTAAGTGTAGATGGGAATGAAAGAGATAAAAATAAGGTATTACAAAGAAATAGAATATTTAGAGATGTTCTACCATTAGTAATTACTGCTATAAGACAGGGAGATTTAGGATTAATAAAAAAACATAATAAATTAGATGAATCAGATATATTTATAAAGTTTAATTCAAGATTTGATGAATTTTATAAAGTTGAGCATTGGGGAAAATTAAAAAATTATAAGTATATAGAAGATGATTACGATGAATGTGACCTTAAATCTCCAGAAGAAAGTAGGCTAATGGGAAAAACAAGGTCTCAATTACTTAGGAAAAAAAATTTTAAAATTAGAATGGAAGAAGGTATTATACTTAATCTTTTAAATCCATATATAGAAAATCAATTGTGCGTTGCATATGGGAATAATATAAGGTACTGTATTGATAAATGTGAGATAATTGATATTGATGAAATAAAATCATTAGATGGATGTGGGAAAATATATGAAGTGTCTTTATCAGTTAAAATGAAGATAAAATCTAAGCTTAGAGAGGTTTCTATGGATTTTATCATAAAGCCAAACAATGTAATAATTAAAAGAATGGAAGAATAAATAATTGCTATGGATGATATTATAGAAGTAGGATAATATTGACATGTGTTTAATATTATTATACAATTTACTTGATGTTTATGTCTCCATAGTTCAATGGATAGAACAGTCCCCTCCTAAGGGACAGATACAGGTTCGATCCCTGTTGGGGATACCACATAAAACCCTCAAGCTTTAATTTTATTAGGCTTGAGGGTTTTATGTTTTTTTAAGTACTAAAATATAATTAAAAAGATTAAGGAATTATATATTTTATAGAGTTTATTGATATAGTGTAGTTACCGATAAATGAATTAGAGTAACTACAAGTTATGTAGTTACTAAGAAATATAATAAAGTAACCACAAAAGATGTAGTTACCAAGAAAAAGATAAGGTAACTACAATAGAGATACATAACTAAGTAAATTTGAAAATAACTTAGCGATAATGTTTTACCTATATATGAAAAATGATAACTAGATAATTTATAAAATTTAATTATATAAATGTGTTGTGGTAAATATTATATATTATAGAATTATTACTTAAATTTTATCTTAAAATTAATATATTAATTTTAAGATATGATATAATATAAAATAAAAAATATTTAATTTAGGAGTGTGAATAAATTTGGAGAGTTATACGTGGCAGATAGTATTATTAATAATATTATTGTTGATGTCAGGATTTTTCTCTATGTCAGAAACAGCCTTAATGGCACTAAGTAAAATTAGAATAAGACATATGGTAGAAGAGGGAGTTAAGGGAGCAAAGCTAGTTGAGAAGCTTGCTGAAGATCCAAGTAGGCTATTAGGAGCGATACTAATAGGTAATAATATAGTTAATATAGGAGCATCTGCACTTGCAACATCTGTTGCTGTTAAAGCTTTTGGAGAAGGGGCAGTAGGAGTTGTAACTATAGTGATGACTATATTAGTTCTTATATTTGGTGAAATAACTCCAAAATCTATAGCAAAACAAAAATCAGAAAGTGTTGCTTTAAAGGTTAGTAAGCCTATAAATATTGTAGTTAAAATATTTAGACCATTTATAGCTATATTTACAGCTATATCTAGCTTATTTATAAGACTTTTAGGTGGTGATCCAAAGGCAACAGAACCATTTATAACAGAAGAAGAACTAAAGACTATGGTAGGTGTTAGTGAAGAAGAAGGAGTACTTGAGGATGTAGAAAAAGAAATGATATTTAATGTTTTCGAATTTGCAGATTCTCAAGTTAAGGATGTTATGGTTCAAAGAGTTGATGTAGTAGCAGTAGATATAAATGCTACCTATGATGAAGTTATAAATATTATTAAAACTGAACAATTCTCAAGAATACCAGTTTATAATCAGAATATAGATGATGTTATAGGAATATTAAATGTAAAAGACTTAATAATAGCTTCTCAAAGTAAGGAGAATTTTAAAATCTCTGATTATATGAGAGATGCTTACTATACTTTTGAATTTAAGAAAATTACAGAGCTGTTTAATGAAATGAAAAAAACTAGAAACCACATGGCTGTTGTATTAGATGAATATGGCGGAAATGTTGGTATAGTTACGATAGAAGATTTAATTGAAGAAGTGGTTGGAGAAATTGAAGACGAGTATGATGACGAAGAAGATAACGATATAGTAGTTGTTAAAGAAGATGAATATATAGTTGATGGAAGTGCAAGATTAGATCATATAGGTGATTTAATAGGGGTTACAATGGAATCAGAGGAGTTTGATTCTGTAGGAGGACTAGTAATTGGTGAATTAGGAAGATTTCCTGAGAAATCAGAGGAAGTTAAGCTTAATAATATTAGGTTTGTAGTTGAAGAAGTAGATAAAAATAGAATTAAGAAAGTTAGAATATACACTTAATTTAAAAATAAAATGGAGAACTATATAAAATTAAGTTCTCCATTTTTATTTAAAATGATAGATTCTTAATAAGAGGTTGTATTTTATGGATTATATGAATTTAGCAATAGAAGAAGCTAAAAGTGCATATAACAAAGGAGAAGTTCCAGTAGGTGTAGTTATAGTTAAAGATGGAGAAGTTATAGCAAGTCAACATAACTTGAAGGAAAGTTTAAAGTTACCAACAGCACATGCAGAAATATTAGCAATAGAAGATGCTTGCAAAAAGTTAAATAATTGGAGGTTATCAGGTTGCGAGATGTATGTAACTTTGGAGCCTTGTCCGATGTGTGCAGCAGCAATAGCACAAAGCAGAATTTCAAAGTTATTTATAGGCACTTTTAATAAAGATATGGGTGCCTGTGGCTCTACTATAAATTTAATAGACTATAATATATTTAATTGGCATGTAGATGTTAGGTGGTGCTACAATCAGGAATGTAGTTATTTATTAACTTCATTTTTCTTAAAACAAAGGAATAAAAATTAGGAATTATGTATTCCTTTATAAATAGTACATATTTATTTGGTATAATTATCTATAAAGTTATATAATTAAAGTAATAACTATAAGAGGAGGAAATAAAATGAATCCAGTAGCTTTTGAATTATTTGGTTTAGAAATAAGGTGGTATGGAATAATAATATCACTTGGAGTATTAGCTGCTATGTTATTAATATATATGTTGGCTAAGAAGAAAAAATTAGATTATGATACAATAATAGATGCATTTTTAATAACTTTTCCAATATCAATTATTGGAGCAAGATTATATTATGTAGCTTTTGAATATAAAAACTACCATTCATTTATGGATGTAATTAACATAAGAAATGGTGGAATGGCAATACATGGAGGAGTTATAGCTGCGTTATTAGCAGGTTTCATATTTGCAAGATATAGAAAAATAAACTTCTTAAGATATGTAGATGTTATAATGCCAGGAGTTATACTAGCTCAAGCAATTGGGAGATGGGGTAACTTCATGAATCAAGAAGCGCATGGAGGTCCAGTATCTAAAGAATTTATAAGTAAGTTCCCGGAATTTATTCAAAAGGGTATGTATATTAATGGAGTTTATTATCATCCAACATTTTTATATGAATCAATATGGAACCTTTTAGTTTGTGCAATTTTAGTTTATATTGTTTATAAGAAAAAGGAAGCAAAAGACGGTATAGTTCTTGGTGGATATATGATTTTATATTCAATAGGAAGATTCTTTATAGAAGGATTAAGAACTGATAGTTTAATGTTTATGGGACTAAGAACAGCTCAAATGATAAGCTTACTTGGAGTACTACTAGGTATAGTTTTAATTGTTTGGATAAATAAGAAAAATAAGGCTGTTTAGGTATTATAGTTACATAGAAGTTTTAAATGTTGCAATATGAATTAGTATGTGATAATATATAGCAGTAGTTAAAATTAAATAGCTATATATTATTTTATGGAGAGATGTCCGAGTGGTCGAAGGAGCACGCCTGGAAAGCGTGTATAGGGGAAACTCTATCAGGGGTTCAAATCCCCTTCTCTCCGCCATAGCCGTGCTAGATGGGGAGTCAGCGGTGCCCTGTAACCCGCAATCCGCTATAGCGGGGTTGAATTCCTAGCCTAGGCTTTAATCTGTAGGGTCTGCCTATGCAAGTGGTGTTGATGGCAAGGTCCCATACGACGTAAGTGCGTGAACCTCGTCAGGTCCGGAAGGAAGCAGCGATAAGCGATTACTGCGTGTGATATGGATCAATCTTGTCAGAGCTAACTACATAGTAACGCCTATAGATTACTGTCGAAGCTAGGTGCACGGTTTTAATTTTTAGGCCTTTCTAACCAAAAGAAGGGTTTTTTTAATGTAAAGCGCAGAAAATAAATGTTTAATTATTACATAGAATATTTATTTAATTAAAGGTTACTCTTCAATAGGATTAACATACAATAGGACAAAGAAAGCGAGGGCATTCCTTATGGAATACCCTCGTTTTCTTTATTATTTAAAGATGTTATCTATGTGCTAACTAAACAAATATATATTACAAATTACTGACTTAATAAACCATGATTTACTTTATTAATCTTTTTTTGTATAAATCGTAAATATATGAGGATGCTTATGGTTTATATTTTCTTTGTGGCAAATACTTTCTGATATTTCCCATTCATCTGTAATTTCCGGGAAATATGTATCAGCTTCAAATTCATCAAAAATATGAGTAATATAAAGTTTATCTGCATATGGAAGCAGTTGATTATATATGCTAGCACCACCACATATAAAAGTTTCTTCTTTAGAATTTAATAATTTTAATAATTCTTCAATAGAATTAACTACTATAGCATCTTCTAATTTTATGTCTTTTGTAGTAAGAACAATATTTCTTCTATTAGGTAATGGTCTTTTAGGTAATGACATATATGTGTTATAGCCCATTACAATTGTATGACCATCAGTTACTTTTTTAAAATATCTTAAGTCTTCAGAAATATGAGCAAGGAGTTTATTTCCATTACCTATTCCTCTATTTTTATCCATAGCTACTATTAAACTAATCATAATTATATCCCCAATTCGAATTTTAATTGTGGTTTAACAGGTTCATAATCTACCATTTCAAAGTCATCAATAGTAAAATCATAGAAATTTGTTTTACCGTCTTTAAGAATTAATTTAGGTTGTTTATTACTAGGAGTTCTTGCTATTAATTCTTTTGCTTGTTCTACATGCCTATCATAAATATGTAGATTATCAACAACGTGCATAAACACTCCAGGTTTTAAACCAACATGCCTTGCTACCATCATCATTAATGAAACATATTGAATTTTATTAACATGGCCTGCAACGCAATAATCGCTTGACAAAATATTCATATAAGCTCGCTTCTACTTATACAGTTCTCTTATGAACTTCTATATATCGCTATATAGTTTAGACTATATCATATTCTTAAAAACTTTTACCGTTTTTAAGAACCCTATCGTTTCGATTTAAAAGGTCTTATTCACTCATTGCCTTACCTCATAACATTAGGCTCTACTCTACTCACTTCTTTGAATTATATTTCTTAATTCAAATGTTTTCGATAGTCGTTTGGCATTTATGCATATTCTTATTGATTTATATAATAAAAATCTTTCCATTTTTCTTTTTTTGAATCACATCTATATTTTAGTGCATTTGAACTTTTCATATTATATTTACTTAAAGCTTCTTGCACAGTAAGTATTACCCCTTCACAATATACTTTTTTTTCTTTTGTAATGCCTATAAGATTTGAATTAAAGTTACATTCATTTTCATATATAGTATAATTATTAATATTATCATGAGTCTTATCGAAATAATAAAATTCACTGAATTTATTAGTTTTGGATTTAATTCTTGTTATTATTGCAGTAGATGTTACGTTATAAGTTTTTGCAGCTAGTCTTATACTTCTAAAATAATATCCTTCACATACTATAGGCTTCTGTTCTTCTAAACATTCTCTTCCTGTTAATACCTTACTAAGTCTAGCTTTTGTTTCTGGAGATAATGGGCCAAGTTGAATTCCCTTATTCCATGGAGTCCTACCTCTATTTATCTCACTAATCTTATTTCTTGTTTCCTCTGATAATTTCTTACCTTTATTAGCTTCACTTATTTTTTTGCTATGTTCTTCGGAAAGAGGAATTCCATATAGAGGACTATTTTTGCCCCTATTTTTAAAGTTGGGATTATTCTCTCCCTTTACTTTTTCTATACGCTCTAATCTTTCTTTTTCTGATAGGTTCGCCCAAATATTTTTGCTTGAATTCCTCATTTTCTCTACTATTTTATCTCTATTCGGATGATAAGAAATAAGATCTCCACCTGACGATTCTTTGCTTATGTTATATAGCGCTTCATCTGAATTTAGATAAGATAGCTCTAATTCACATACTTCCTTGAAATCTTTTATCTCATGTAATATTGTAAATATAAAATTTTCTTCATTATACTTATGATAACTTCTTTGCAAATAATAACAATGATGAATGCCTTTTCTTAAATCTTGAAAATGTCTTTCTTTTCCTAGGATTATTAGTTCTTCCTATATATCTTTTATTAGTTATTATATTTCTGATTTCATAAATGTAATTCATTTTTTATTAATCTCCTTTTTAAAGAAGAATAGGCATTTTAGCACAGGATTGTCTTAATATTAAGAGTTTCCCTGTTTAGATAGGTTTGCTGTATGTATTACTATATACAGGCGCTCTAATAACGCTGAGTAAGGGTCATATCTAGATATTCATCTCTAACAGACCAAACAGTAAGAAAGGCGCAAGGATTTAAACCTGGTGTTTCTTCGAAGTCTGCATATTGATATAAATCTATAATATGTCTTCTAGTATATGGCTCATTTTTTAAGCCATTTAACAATTTGTTCATCAAATCATATTTTTTTACAGTAGCACCATATCTTTGACCAATTGTTCCTGTACCATTAACTTCCCAATCGCCCCACCAAGTGATGCCCATTTCTTCTAGCACTGATAGTTCATTTGAAGCTTTTTGATATATCCATAGAATTTCCTTTATTGCTGATTTCCATGCAACTGGTCTTAGTGTAGTAACAGGGAATTCACCTTTAGATATATCGTACTTTTCTACAACTTGATTTATATATATTGTGTGTGCTGGAGTGCCATCTTTATATTTAGGCCTTACTTTATGACCTTCTGTGCTTACTCCATTTGTAAGAATATCATTTAATGTCTCTTTAAATAACTTATCTGCCTTTGATATAAAATTTGTTGTCATAGGTTCACCTCTATATCTTAATTTCACCCCATGGGATGAACAGGTATATTATATCATAAGGAAAGTTATATAAAAAATAAATTACAGCATTTAAATTACACAATATGGAAATAGGCGTATAATTATATATGGGTATTTTAAATGTGAAAATTTAAAGAGAGGTGATAAATATGGGGGATATTATGACTTGTATTTTATTAGTAATTATTGCATCGTTAATGACTTATGTTTCACAATTGAGAGAAGAAGTAATACAAATAAATAAAAAGTTAGATAAAGTAATTAAGCATTTAGGAATAGAAAATTATTCTAATATTGATGATGAACTAAGGATATTATTTTAGAAAGAAGAGGAAAAATAAAAGCTATTAAAAGATATAGAGAACATACTGGATTAGGACTTAAGGAATCAAAAGAATATATTGATAATTTATGTGAGAAATAGATTCTGTGTAATGAAAATAAATTTATATAAAAAATAATATAGAAATTATTTAGGAACTCAAGTTTATCTTGGGTTCTTTTTGCAATTTAAAGATATAGAGATAAATACACTATAAAGTAAATAAATTTTAAATTTTACTAATAAAGGAATTAATATTATAATAATTATAAAATAAGTGTAAATTGAAAAAGTAACTTCCGTTTTTTTACTTAAACAGAAGTTAGTCTTGCAAAGTATCTGATATAATTAATTT
>NZ_JADNAT010000025.1 GCF_015550425.1 Clostridium sp. 1001275B_160808_H3
TTATATCATAGGAGCTTTTTTCTGTGCAGAGCTTAAGCCATTTTATCCACCGGCATAGCCAGTGGTTTTCAACACAATTAAAAGCTACTATTTTCTAAAATCAATTTAAAATAGTAGCTTTTAACAAAAATATTATTACTTATTAAATCTTTAATTATTTATTATTAACCGTTAATTGAATCTAGTGCCTGTTCAAAATCTGCAATTATATCTCTTATATCCTCAACTCCAATTGAAACTCTCATTAAATCTGGTGTTACTCCACTTGCTATTTGTTCTTCCTTCGATAATTGACTATGTGTAGTGGTTGCTGGATGTAAAATACAGCTTCTAACATCTCCTAAAGTGACTACTAATGCTACTAAATTTAATGATTTTGTAAATTTCTTTGCTGCCTCTATATCTCCCTTTATTCCAAAAGTTAATAATCCACTTCCTCCACCATTTAAATACTTTTTTGCTCTATCGTATTGTGAGCTAGTTTCAAGATATGGATAGTTAACCCAATTTATTTTAGGATGTTTTTCTAACCATTTTGCTAACTCTAAAGCATTTTGTGAGTGTCTTTCCATTCTTAAATGAAGAGTTTCTAACCCTAAATTAGTTAAATAAGCATTAAATGGACTTTGACATGCCCCAATATCTCGTCCTAATGTAACTCTTAGCTTTGTTATATATGCTGCATTGCCAAATGATTCTACATATTTTAATCCATGATAACTTGGATCTGGTAATGTAAATTCTTCAAAATTTCCATTTGCCCAATCAAAGTTTCCTCCATCAACTACTATTCCTCCAATGCTTTGCGCATGTCCATCTGCATATTTTGTAGTTGAATGTACTACAATATTTGCTCCATGGTCAAATGGATTGCATAAGTATGGGGTTCCTACAGTATTATCCACTATAAATGGAATCTTTAATTCCTTTGCGACCTCTGAAAACTTCTCAAAATCTAATATATTTAGTCCTGGATTACCAATTGTCTCCCCATATATTGCTTTAGTATTTTCATTTGCACATGAAATAATTTCTTCTTTACTTGCTTCTGGGTCAACAAATGTTACCTCTATCCCCATTTTTTTAAGATTAACTGTAAATAAATTAACTGTTCCACCATATAAAGATGATGCTGATATTATATGATCCCCAACCTTACATATATTTAATATTGAATATAATACTGCAGCTTGCCCTGAGGATGCAGCTACTGCTCCAACTCCTCCTTGAAGTTTAGCAAACTTCTCTTCCAATGCACAAACTGTAGGATTAGATATTCTACTATATAAATGCCCCTCTGCTTCTAAGTTAAATAGATTTTCTAAGTTATCTGGATCATCATACTTATAAGTTGCACTTTGAAATATTGGCAATACCCTAGGTTCCCCAGCCTTTGGTATATATCCTCCTTGAATACATATTGTTCCCTTTTTCCACTTTCCTACCATATTGAAATCCCCCTTTTAATATTATTGCTTATTGCTTTTTATAAAATAAAAAAAGTTACTTCAAAATAAGAAGCAACCTAAATATACTAAACTATTCACTAATACGATTAATGAAACACCTCATTTGCCAAGCATCAGCTTGCAGGATTTAGCACCACACTAATTTATAAATAATTTTATACTCAGTAGGTTGCTAGGCTTCACAGGGCCAGTCCCTCCACCATTCTTAATAAAGTCTTTTTTATTTAATTATAATATATTATACACTACATTTTCCAATTTTCAACCATTATTTGTATTTTTTATAATTCTAGTATTCGTGATTATATAGTCTACTTTAATATCATGTGCTTCACATTCTATTTTATCAACTACTTGTAAATCATATGCTAATGCTATCTTATTTTCTTTAGATTTTATCTCATTTAAATATCTATCGTAATATCCTCCACCATATCCTATTCTGTTACACTCATTATCAAAAACAACCCCAGGTACTACTATTAAATCTATATTTTCTTTTTCAATATAATCAGAATCATCTATTGGTTCTAAAATTCCCATTGAGTTTTTCTTTAACTCATCAAAAGAATTTAATTTTATTGCCTTCATATATTTCTCATCTTTATATACTTTAGGAATAAAAACGTTCTTTCTATCTTCAAAAGCCTTTTCTATTATATTTATTGTATTTATTTCATTGCTAAAACTTATGTAAATAAATATATTACTAGCTTTTTTATATAGTTCTGTATTTATTAACTCATTAAATATCTTAGTATCCATTATCTCTTTTTTACTGTTATCTAGTGAATCTCTTATTTCTAAAATTTTATTTCTTAAAACTCTCTTTTCTTCTTTATTCATAATTCTCTCCTAAATATATTTTTAGCTACTTTGTTATATTTTGCGAATTAAACTTAATTACATTTATTAACTTTACGATTTTTATACTAAGTTCAGCTAGCTTCACTAAATATTCAATGCCTGCACAGCTATTTATCTTATGGAACATATCTAGTTTATCGTATCCCTTATATTAGCAATTTATATTTATTATGTCTCTTAATATAGATGCAGCTGCATTTGTTGTTCCTGATGCACCACCAATTACACTAATGTCCCCTAAAGTATCAGTCTTATAAAGCACACCTTTATTTTTACCATCTACAAAATATAAAGGATGACTTTTATCTATTATCTCAGGTTTTACATATGCTTTTATTTTATTATTTTCTTTATATACTCGCCCTATTAACTTAATTTTATTATCTTTATTCTTTTCATTTATTATTAAGTGTTTACCTAACGAACTTATTCCTTCTATTTCAATATCATCAATGGTTAAGCAAGAATTCATAATAACATTGGCTAATATTAAAATTTTTGATGCAGTATCATATCCCTCTACATCTAACTTATAATTTGCTTCTGCTATTCCTAAACATATTGCTTTGTTCAATGCTCCACTATAATCAACTTCATTTTCATACATTTCAGTTAAAATATAATTACTTGTCCCGTTTAAAATCCCTTCAATAGATAATACTTCTGCTCCAGCTATATCAAATGTTCCAACATTTATAGATGGAAGTGCTCCACCAGTTGTACAGCCTATACCAAGCTTTACATTATTTTTATCGGCTAACCTTTTTAAGTTATTATATTGTAAAAGTATTGGCCCCTTATTCCCTGTTACTACATTAATAGAGTTTTTTAAGGCTAAACTTATATGAGTTAAACCAGGTTCACCTGTTTCTATATTAGTACTAGTCAATTCTACAAGTATATCTATATCTTTATTTTTTATTATTGTATTAATATTTATATCTTCCTTAAATTCAAAGTCTTCAATATTTAAATTGTAATTATTGTTTATAATTTCTTTTAAATTTATTCCTAAATTATTATAAATTCCACCATTACTTTTTATTATATATTTAACCTTTATATCAGTTCCTAGATTGTATAAATATTTCTTTTTATCATTTAATAGTTTTATTAAAGCCTTACTAACTCCACCAAAACCTATTATAGCTATGTCCATATTCTCTTCCCCCTTTATACTATTATAATATATTATTCGTTTTAGATAAAAAAATAGATATATACAAGTTTGCCTACTCCAAAGATTTACCTAGACATAATTAAACTTATACATATCTAACAAAAGATTTATTTTTAAACTAATTTATTAATATGTAAATATATTAATTTGATATTTCTGTGCTAAATATCCATTGTTTTTCCTTTATATCTCTTCCTTTAACAGTAACATTATTACCATTTACCTCAACATAAACGCCTTTAATATAATCAGTTTCTCTTTTGTAGCCTTTTTCTTCATTTGAATCTGGTATAATGGTGTAATGGACTGCACCTGTATTTACTATAGTAAAAGGTTTATTTAAAACTAAACTATTTTCATTTAAATTGCTATGAGTATGAGAGGCAAACATTATCACTTCCGGATATTGAGATAATATCTGCTTAATTTCTTCACTTTTATTAGTTCCAATCCATGAATTTTCTCCATAATCTAAGTGTTGGTGAAGAAATACAAATATCGGTTTTCCTTTTTTATAATTCTCAGCTAACTTTTCCTTAAACCATTCTAATTGTTCATCAGATATAGAGGCCGTTACTGAATTTATAGTTTCAGAATTACCATCTTCAGACCCTAATGATATAAAATGATATCCATTCACCCATTTATCATGATATACTTTTTCTTCTCCTGAGAATTTCAAATATTTATTTATAAAGCTTTGAACCTGCTCATTAGAATTTGTTTCAATATTATAATCAAAAAATTCATGGTTCCCTATATTTTTTATAATTATTTCTGGTAACAAATCCTTATTTTTATTTAAAGTGTTTTGCATTGAATTATATTGTTCATCTAAGCCCTGATCAACAGCATCACCATTTAATACCAATGCATCCATCTTAGGATTTATAGTGTATAAGTCATTAATAGCTTCTTGAAGGTGATTAATATTTTCATGAACATCTCCTAAAACAGCAAAAGAGAGGTCCGCATTAGATGACGATGTTACTGTTGCAGCATCAAACTTAAATTTAGACTCATTAATATATATGGCATATATTGCTCCTAAAAGAATTACTGTGATTGTAATAATAATTAATTTAAATCTTTTCATTTTAATCACCTCTTACTTTAAAGTTAAGTCTAAAATACTAATTAAATCTATTTTTTTCTAAAAACTTTATAATATTCATATGTACAATTTAAAATTTCAAACTCTAAATAAACATAACATTTACATATTTAATTTAACATTTATTTCCTAAAATGTCTAATACCTAAATTAAGTATATTTTTTAAAAGATTACGTATTTATTTAAATTTACTATGTTAATTTTTTTCTATAAACAAAAAAAATCGTTAATTCTATTTATAAGAATTAACGATTTTATATTTTAATTAAAAACTATATACACTAAATATTAATCTATATCTAAGATGTTTTTAATTTCATTCTTGTATGCATCTGCTTTAGCACCAAATATAGCTTGAATTCCGTTACCAACTTCAACTACACCAGCTGCACCTAAAGCTTTTAATTCATCTTTATTTACGTTAGCTTTATCTTTAACTTCAACTCTTAATCTAGTTATACAAGCATCAACGCTAACTATATTTTCTTCTCCACCTAAAGCTGCTAAAACTGCTGGAGCTTTTTCAACTATTTCATTGTTCTTTCCAGCTTTCTTGTTGCCAGACTTTTCATTTATATCAGCTTGAGGAATACCTGCTTTTTCTTGATAATCAGCTTTTGAATAAAGCTTAACTTCTTCTTCGCTTTCATCTCTACCTGGAGTCTTTAAGTTAAACTTCTTAATTAAGAATAAGAATAAGAAGTAGTAAACTACTGCATAAACTATACCAACTAAGATTAATCTTAACCAATGAGTAGGAACTCCTGCTCCTGCTGGTAATAATCCGAATAAAGTAAAGTCTATTAATCCACCTGAGAATGTCATACCAATAAATACATTAAGTATATCCATTAACATGAATGATAAACCAGCTAATACACAGTGAACTCCATATAATACTGGTGCAACGAATAAGAATGTAAATTCGATTGGTTCAGTAATACCAGTAAGTAATGCTGTAACTGCAGCTGATGCTAATAATGAACCAACAGCTTTTTTCTTGCTTGGAGCTGCTGTCTTATACATAGCTAAAGCTGCTGCTGGAAGACCAAACATCATGAATGGGAATTTACCAGCCATAAATCTTGTAGTACCTGCAACTACTGTTGACATATCTGCTGTTGAAGCTCCAACTAAGCTACTCATGCTTGATAATTGAGCAAAGTAAGCTGTATTAGCTCCTGCAACTGTTTGCCATGCACCATCTACTAATATTTGTCCTTCAACGAATGAACCATACCAGAATGGTGTATAGAATACGTGGTGTAATCCAAATGGAATTAATGCTCTTTCAATAACTCCATAGAAGAATGTTCCGATAGCACCTGCATTTCTAACTAATTCTGAAAGCACTCCTATACCATTTTGAACTACTGGCCAAATGAATGCTAATAAAGCACCAACTATTGCCATAGCTAAAGAAGTTACTATTGGTACAAATCTTGATCCTGAGAAGAATCCAATAACTTGTGGTAATTGTATTGTATGATATTTATTGTGTAATATTGCTGTAACTATACCTGTGATGATACCACCAAACACTGACATATTTAATGTAAATATACCTAAGTTAGTAGTAACATAAGTACCATATTCACCAACTGCATCTGGAGTAACTACTCCTAATTGAGTTAATCCTAATGCTAACATTGAAGATATAACTTGGTTCATAACTATGAAACCAAATATTGAAGCTAATCCTGCAGTTCCCTTATCTTTTTTAGCAAGTCCAACCGCAACACCTACTGCAAATAGTAAAGGTAGGTTTCCAAATATAATATCCCCTACGTTTTTCATTATTGTTAATATTGCTGTAACTACAGGAATATTAACAAATGCTATTAATGGTTGATATACTGCTGGTGGATTAGATAATCCTGATATACCTAATAAAGCACCACCAACGCCTAGTAAAATCCCTGCAATTGGTAAAGCTGCTATTGGAAGCATGATAGCTTTACCGATTCTTTGTAATTGTTGTAGCATCTTATAATTCCTCCTTAATTTATATAATAAAATAAATTACTACAGTAGTATGTGTTACTTCCAACTTATTATTGCCATATATTTATTTAGTTATGAATAATTTTAAAAATAGTATAAAAAAAAATAAAAAAAGGACCAAAACCTTATAGATATAGCTATATCTATAATATTCTTAGTCCTTGCCTGCATAACCAGTAACACACTACGTATTTAATTATGTAATTATAATATCATATTTAAATTTAAATGTAAATGTTTTTTTAATTTTTTATCATTTTATTTTTTTCTATTAATTTGTTAATTATACTATTTAGTAACTTATATTGATTCAAATCTTTAGTTTGTCTATTCATAAAACCAACTCCTTGTTACTTTATTATTATAAATAATTTATAAATAAAACACTAACCTCATTATAAATTGAATTTTTTTCTTTTAGACAATTACACCTTGTAATCATTTACCAACTGTGAAAATCTTATATTTTCTTGTTCTTTCTATGATTTATAATTTTTAATTATATCAGCATGCTTACTTAATACTATATGCTCCATCCCCCACAATAATTCCAATTCTTATGTTATCTTATTAGTTATGATGTTTTAAAAAAAGTTTAAAATGGTTTTATACTTTATTATTAAATTAATTTTCTCCCATATGTTTAAATCTTCATAAACTTGGATATAAATTAAATGAGGTGATACTTTGGAAAATAACACTAAAAATGCAAGTTCTTTAAGAATAGATTTATCAATTATTTTATTATTAACGTCTTTCTTATTTTTCTTAATTTATTGTACTAGCTTATAATAAAATTTTATAAATACACAAAATAGTATGTAGATTTTAAAAATCTACATACTATTTTTTCTTCTTTTATATGTAAAATAAATAAGAAAAGCGTCCTCATTTCTTAAATTCAATAATATTTTACAAATTCTTAAATATTACTACTTTTTTAGAATTCTAATTGTAGTCCTCGTCCTTAATAATCCTATCAATACCTTAGCATTAATCCCTATTTTACTTATACAAATTTCAAAATGAATTTATTAACATTTTGTTAACATCCATATTTTTTACTGTATATTTATTAATTTTATATCATTATTAAATATTAATTATCAAATTTTTCTATGGATTTTATACGAATTTGATTGTATAATTATAAAAAAAATAATTGATTACAAATTTCGAAAGGATTCGATAAACATGGCTTTAATAGGAATATTAATAATAATTATAGGACTTGCATTAAAATTTAATACTATTGCTGTTGTAATTGTATCTGGATTAGTAACTGGATTAGTTTCTGGTATGAGCTTTTCAGAAATCCTTACCACTTTAGGACAAACCTTTGTTCAAAAAAGAGAAATGTCTTTATTTTTACTGACTCTTCCTATTATAGGAATATGTGAAAGATATGGATTAAAAGAAAAAGCAACAATGCTTATAAAAAATGTAAAGGGCTTATCTACTGGGAAAATTATATCTGGATATTTATTTATTAGAGAAATATCTATTGCAATGGCTGTTAAACTTGGTGGACATCCTCAGTTTGTAAGACCTCTAATTAATCCAATGGCTCAAGGAGCTGCAATTTCAAAATATGGCGAATTAGATGAAGAAGATGAAGACTTAATAAAAGCTCACGCTGCTGCAGCTGATAACTATGGTAACTTCTTTGGACAAAATGTATTTTTAGCAAACTCAGGTGTTCTACTTATAGCTGGTACTCTAGAAACTTTAGGATATAATGTTGACACGTTACAAATTGCTAAAGCCTCAATTCCAATTGCTATAATAGCTTTCATTTTAGGAGTTATTCAAAACTATTATCTAGACAAAAAACTTGCTAAAAAATATAAAAATAGGTAGGTAAACTTTATGGATATTAATACTTTTTCAAATACATTATTGGAAATATTCTATATCATAGTAGGCTTATTCTTCCTACTTACTATGATGTTTACATTAAAAGATAAAAATCATAAAACTAAGTACGGTACTGCTCTTTTTTGGGGAATACTTGGAGTTATATTTATATTAGGTGAAGCACTTCCTTCAATTATAACTGGATTACTTATTGTTGTTATAGGTATATTAGCTGCATTTAATCAAATAAATATTGGAACAATTAAGCAATTAGATACAACTTTTTCAAACTTAAAAGCAAATCAAATTGGAATTAAAATATTTATTCCATCATTGATTATAGCTTTAGTTGCTTTAGTTATTGCTCAATTTACACCAATTTCAGGGGTAACAGCTGTTGGTATTGCTGCAATAGTTGCTTTAATATCAACATTCATAATAACAAAAGCGAGCCCTAGTGAATTTGTTGAAGATAGTAACAGAACATTTCAATCTGTAGGTGCTACTGCAATATTACCTCAGCTTCTAGCAGCTCTTGGAGCATTATTTACTGCTGCTGGTGTTGGTGATATTATCTCAAATATGATTTCAAGCGTTATTCCAGAAGGAAACATATTATTAGGAGTAAGTGCTTATTGTATAGGAATGGCTATATTTACAGCAATTATGGGAAATGCCTTTGCTGCATTTTCAGTTATAACAGTTGGTATAGGTGTACCTTTTGTATTTGCTCAAGGTGGAGATCCTATAATTGCATCAACATTAGCTATGACTGCTGGTTTCTGTGGAACATTACTAACACCTATGGCTGCAAACTTTAATGTTTTGCCAGTAGCTTTATTAGAAACTAAAGATAAGAATGCTGTTATAAAAGCTCAAGCTGTATTTGCAATTGTATTACTTGCAATTCATATACCACTTATGTATTTCTTAGCATTTTAACCTTTAAAAGGAGGCTTTTTAAATGAAAATATTAATTACAGGGTTTGACCCATTTGGTGGAGAAAATATAAATCCAGCATTAGAAGCTGTAAAAAAATTACCTGATACCATTTTAGATAATGAAATAATAAAATTAGAAATTCCAACTGTATTTAGAAAATCTCTAGAAACAATTGAAGAAAATATAATAAAACATAATCCTGATGTTGTTATATCCGTTGGACAAGCTGGTGGAAGATTTGGAGTTACTCCTGAAAGAGTTGCAATTAATATAGATGATGCAAGAATAAAAGATAATGAAGGTAATCAGCCAATTGATATATCTATTTTTGAAGACGGTGAAGCTGCTTACTTCTCAAACCTTCCTATAAAGGCAATGGTTAAAGAAATGGTGGACAATGGGATACCAGCTTCTGTATCTAATACAGCTGGAACTTTTGTATGCAATCATGTTATGTATGGGATATTATATTTAATTGATAAAAAGTATCCAAATATAAGAGGTGGATTTATACACGTTCCTTATATTCCAGCTCAAGTAACTACAAAGCCTAATATGCCATCCATGTCTATTGAAGATATATCTAAAGGATTAGAATTTAGTATCAAAGCTATCATAGAAAATTCATCAGATATAAAAACTGTAGGCGGAGCTATTTGCTAATGAGTAAAAAACTAAATATCTTCGTATATGGTAGTTTAAGAGAAGGCTTTTTTAACTATGACCTTTATTTAAAAGGAAAGATAAATTCTATAAGACCTGCTGAAATAAGCGGCTTTGAATTATATCATATGCCTTACAAGGGATATCCTGCCGTATTACCTGGAAAAAGCACTATAGTAGGTGAAGTTGTTGAGCTTATAAATTATGATTCAACACTTAAACCTATGGATGAGATGGAAGGCTTCTTAGGTGAAGGAAATCCAAATAATGAATACTCAAGAAAAGTTGTAAAAGTTAAATTAACTGATGATGAAAGCTTTGAAGATTGTTACTCTTATTTCTATAATAAGGATATAGATACAAAATTCCAAGATGAAGCTATTTATATTGAAAATGGTGATTGGAAGGAATACATGCTTAAGGAAATAAAAGAATTAAAAAGTGAAAAAGTAAAAGAATTTATATAAAAAACTCAGCTATATGCTGAGTTTTTTTTATTCTTCTTTATAAGTTTTTTACGAACTCGTTGCATTCTTTTCTATTTTTAAATATGTATATCTGCTTGTCTTTTTCTTCTTGAAGAATATTGTAAAACTTATCTCTATGTTCCTTATTAAAATTCCATATCCACTTTAAAAATTCTAAATCAAATCTTTCAGGGCACCCATCTGCCATATCTGGACGAACTTTACCGTAACTAGATAAAACTCTTTTAATAACACCAAATAGACAAGTTATTCTTGAATAATCTAAATAGATTACAGTGTCACACATTCTTAATCTTTCCTTTATTGTTCTATCATAGTTGCCATCTATTATCCATTTATCTTTTTTTAATTCTTCTTTAAGTAACGTATTAAACTCTTCCCTTGATATATTTACCCATCCTTCTTTCCAAAATATCTTATCAAGATGAACAACTGGTAAATTAATTTTCTTAGATAAGTTTCTAGCTAATGTAGATTTACCACTTCCCCCACATCCAATAATTATAACTTTATCCATATCTATTTATCTCCTGCGTATATTATAATATATTTATTTTGTATTCTCATTTTCTTCTATGCTGTTATCCATTACTTCTTTTAATTCCTCAATACTTCTAACATGATTTCCACAGTTATTTCCAAAATAAATTCCCTTCTTAATTGGTGCAATTAAATAACCAGCTACAACTCCTCCTAGAAAGCATGTTAAACATAATAATGTCTTTTCTTTATTTTTCATATAATTCCCCACCATCCTTTTATACACTAATATATTATTTTTCTATAATATATTTATATAATTATATCACGCAAATATACATTTTTATCCATATAATTTTGTGTTGTTAGCACTTTTATAATATAGCAAAAACTGATTTAACTATAAAAATTGAATGGAGCTGTCGCAAAAATACATTTAATATAAAATAGTTAGTATGCGCCAGCTCCACTTTATTTACTTCTTCTCAACAGGTATCCATATTTCACAAAAGCAATTTGAATTATTATCTTCTTTGTAAAATTCAAAATCAATATCATCTAACATGGTGTATTCTGAACTTGGCAAAAATTCATTAAATATTCTATTCCACGTTTCACCTATACATTCTCCATTTTCACCTATACATTTAAAAACTCCCCACAATGTCGGTTCTACACTCCATACTGCAAATCCTTCTGGAATATCCCCACCATCATATTTCATAGCAATTCCATAATCAAAATATTCACTTTCTTTAGATATAGGCTTACATACACCATAAATATCATGCTTTGATGTATTACTCTTTAATACATCAAACACTCCATTATTAGAGCATTCATTCCAGAAATTAGGTATATCTTCGTTATCATCTTCTGAAATTGACTCAACTTTAAATACTTTTACTTTTGCTAATAGTTTAAAACTTTCTTTTTTTACAATCTTATAATCCATTACTGTTCCACCTTCCAATGAAATTTTTATTACAAGGCGATTAAAAGATTTTAATTCCATTCCAGAACGTCTTGCTATATTAGGTGTAACCCCATGAAATCTCATAAATGCTTTTGAAAAACTCTCAGGTGAATCATATCCATACTTTAATGAAATATCTAAAACTTTAGCATCTGACATTGAAATTTCTTGTCCAGCCATAGATAATTTACGCTTTCTTAAATATTCGTTAACTGTTATACCTGTAATCATGCTAAATAACCTATGAAAATGATAGTTTGACATATAAACATGTCTTGCTACATCTTCATAATTAATATCTTCTAAAATATGACTTTCCATATAATCAATAGCTTTTTGAATACTTTGAATACAATCCATCTTTTTCTCACCTCTTATTTTCATTGTAAGGTATTGAAATTTATAATTCCTAGTTATGCTTGCTCAATTTTGTCCACCTAATATTTTTCATATAGAATACTATATCAACTAAAAATTTCTCTTATAATCTGTGGATATCATAATTGGCTCATCTATTTATTCATTTCAGCAACAAAACTAATACTTTTTGCAGTCATTTCAACCCATGCTGGTCTAAAACCACTCTTCATTGCATTCCTAACAGATTTAATATTAGACCAAGCTGCACAATAGAAAGGAACTTTACCTCTTTTGATTACTTCTAGCGCCAATTTACTAGTCAACGCAGATGCAATTCCTTTCCTACGATAATCAGGTAATACATCTATACCAATTTGCCACATTGTATCGCAATCAGCAGAACATCCTGCTAACCCAACTAACTTATCTCCATCATAAGCTCCTACTGCTAGAACATCTAAGTGCTTACGCTTTTTGCATAAAGCATTGCTCCACTCTGCAGTATATAAGTTTTGAAAATCATTGCGATTTAAAATCTTTATTTCATAATCACATTTTAGAATCTTAATTTCATTCATATCAGGTAAAAAATATTCTGCCATAAAACATATTTGCATTCCTCTTTTATATAGTTCATCATTAAGGACATACATATTAGGAGTTTCAAAACAATGTTCAATAGGAAATCTATTAATATAGCTTTCTACAATTTCAGCAATTTCCGAATCTACTGATGCCACAATATTATTTCCATAAGAAACTAAATTACAATAAAAAGGTAAATCCAAATATTTTCTAGCATCTTCATTTACAGATGATATAACAACCTTATTTTCACTTTTACAAAAATCCTCTGGTTCACAATTTTCATCTATAGCTGACTGTTGCATTGCTATAGCTAATAACTCTTTATTTGTCATTTTTGTTTTCTCCTTCAAAATATTGATTATATAGATACTTGTTCTTTATAGTAATTCTTTATTAATGAAGCATATTATTCTTCATTACATATCCATACTAATTTAAAATTATCTGAATTATAACATAATGAACCTTAACTTACAATAAAAGTAATATCCCTAAAATATGTTCTTCCTTAAAATACCATTTGCTAATTATTAAAAGAAAAAGTGCCTTCTATCAGGCACTTTTTAATATTCTATATTTTAACTTTAATTTATAGGAACATAAATTTCACATTTATGATTCTTCAGCATTTTATAAGCATATCTTTCAATTATAGGTCTTGAAATATCTATTTGATAACCTCGATTAAACAATACAGAAAATATTTCATTCCATGCTCTTTGAACTGCTTCTACTTTATGATCTATAGTACAAACAGCATATTTGCCCCCACTTGTTTTTCCCATTTTTATATGCTCATCATTTATTTTAATATAATCTGAAATCACTAAACATGCATCATATCTACACTTTTCCGATTTAGTTTCTTCAGGGTTGTCCTGTGTAATTCCAAGAACTATGGCCTCGTCATCAAGTAAATTTTCATTTCTAGCAAAAGTTTTTATTTCCTCCATTACTTGCATATTATTTTCTCCATAAGGCCCAACTTGCCTTATATACGCAATACTATAAGATGGTAAAATTTCAAACTTCATTTCCATAAAATCACTTACCTCTCTAAAATATGAGCGGTCTACAATCAATGTAACATGCTTTAAAATGGAAATCAAAGCAACTTTTAAAATTGTTTTTATCCAATTCTCATTTCTTCTAATTTCTTTGCTTTTTTATATGCATTACTAAGAAACTCTTGCATTGATAGATCCTCATATCCCCAATTCATAGGCTCTAAAGTAGTTGCGCCCTTATAACCACTTCCTTCTATTTCCCCCATAACTCTCTCCCAATTTATATTCCCATCAAACGGTAGCTGATGTTGACCTCTAACTCCTCCATTATCATGAAGATGCATTGCCATTAAACGTTTTCCATATTTACCTAACAAATCTCTTTCACTATAATAATTTTCATGATGGCAACTATCATAACAGAATCCTATTTTATTGGAATCAATAGAATCTAGTACACGAGTCACGTTATCAATATTCCTCAAGTTTTCCATAGCAACATTAATGTTAAGTTTCTCTGCCTTTTCCACTATTCTTTTAATTCTTTCCATTCCTAATTCATTAATTGGATATTTATCGTCAGGCAAGTGTACTACCATAGTTGGTATATCAAATTCTGCACAATCTTTAATGCATTGTAAATAACACTTAATTAGCCCCTCTCCATCCAAATTATCAAGTGAAAGCTTATTTTGTTCTTGCACAGGCGTATGAATATTTTCTATAATCAATCCTGCATTTCTAGCATACTGCACACCATCTCGATAATCAGCTCCACGTCCAAATCCATTACTCCACCATAGTAACACGCCATCAAAACCTGCTGCTTTTATTAGTTTGTATCTATCCTCAATTGGAACTTCATATCCAAACCAATCATATATACTTATCATCACTATTATCCCCCACTAACTCAAAATCTCAATATACATTGTTTATAAATACACTGTATACTTTTTTATTTTTATCTTATCATCCTCACCTTAATCTTGCAATAAATGGAATTTGCGTTTTTGATTTAATTCTAGTATGTTATAATTAATCTAAATAACATTGGAGATGATTTAATGGAAAATAAAATAGATAAACTATCTCAAATACTTAAGGAAAGTAATAATATAGTTTTCTTTGGAGGAGCTGGGGTGAGCACTGAATCAGGAATCCCCGACTTCAGAAGTTCTAACGGTCTTTTTAATGAAAAGCTTAATATAACTTTTACTCCTGAACAATTAGTTTCTCATAGCTTTTATATCAGATATCCTGAAGAGTTTTTTAACTTTTATAAAGCAAAGCTAATTTATCCTGAAGCTAAGCCTAATAAAGCTCATATTGCATTAGCTAAGCTTGAAGAAATGGGAAAATTAAAAGCAGTTATAACTCAAAATATAGATGGCCTTCATCAAGCTGCTGGAAGCAAGAATGTTTTTGAATTGCATGGATCTGTTTTAAGAAATTACTGTAGTAGTTGTAATGCATTTTATGATGAAAAGTTTATACTAGAATCTACAGGTGTGCCTATTTGTACTAAATGTGGTGGAAGAGTTAAGCCTGATGTGGTTTTATATGAAGAAGGCTTAGATGATAATACAATTAGAGGTTCAATTAAAGCAATCTCTGAAGCAGATACTTTAATAATAGGTGGAACTTCCCTTGTTGTTTATCCTGCTGCTGGACTTATTGATTACTTTAGAGGTAAAAATCTTGTTTTAATTAATAAAACCTCTACTTCTGCTGACAGAAAAGCTAATTTAGTTATTAATGATTCTATTGGTGAGGTATTAAATAAAGTTATTAATAATATATTTTAAAATAATTCTATCGTAGAAATATATTTTGTTTAGAATTTTATTTATTCAATTTTAAGTAAGATTTATTGCCTTAGAACAGTTAATTTCTTATTATTCTAAAGGGGCTCGCGTTTCGCGAGCCCCTTTTAAAGCATTGATTTTCCTTGCTTATAGGAATTTTTTTAGTTAAAATATAATTTTTTATCTAATACATAAATATACATAAAGATGAATTTTTTTAGAAATTTTTAACCTGCAAAAGCAATATAAGATTAATATTTATTTTTTATACTTTTTATATAAATTTATATTTTACTGAATCATCTTAGGTGAGTATAAAAGTTATTTCCCTACAACTTCACAATTTAAATACTATCATTTGATATAATATGTCATTTTTTAACCTAAAGTAACTCTTTTTTCTTACAATGAATATACTAAAGTATATTTAGCTTAAAAACACACTTAGAAGGGAGCTTATCTATGGCAAATATTATTACAAATCAGGCCACAATTAATTATAATAATACTACTTCAAGCAGTTATCCTGTTACAACTTATGTAGAACCATTATTAGCCGTAACTAAAAAAGCATATACTGTGCAAGATGGAATAATTAAAGATACAGGAACCGTAGGAAAAGATCGTACAGTTATATATGACATTTTATTAGTAAATCATAGCTCAACTGATTTTACCAATCTAGTTATTCAAGATAAAGTAACGCTAGATGATGTATCATATGTAGATCAATCTTTTACTTATGATACTGAAAATTCAACTTATCCAAATGAAGCAACTGGAATCAACGAAATTAAAATAACAGTTCCATCTTTGGCAGCTGAATCAACACTTGAACTTCATTATGCATTAATTTTTAATAATGATATTCCAATTGGGACTCTTTTATCTAATAAAGCTCTAGTAAATTATGCAGAAGATCCAAGCCAAGCAGGTACAGAATCTAATCCAGTTGATATAACTTTATATTATACTGAGACCACTGTCACAGCAACCAAAACAGGCCCTGATTCAATTTTGTGTGGACAAACTTATTCTTATAATCTAGAATTTGAAAATACTGGTGATCAAGTTGCGACAGATGTAAGCATTGTTGATAATTTACCTGATAACTTTACTCCTGATTTATCTAAGATAGTTATTATAAATGATGGTACACAACTTACCACAGATCAATATAATGCTGAATATGACTCTAATACCCATACATTAACTATTTCAGAAAAAGATGAGTCAGGAACATTGACTACTAACCTTAGTATTAAACCTGGAAAGAAGTTAACTGCAACAATAACCGGAAGTCATAATTGCACAATTTAATTTAAAGGAGGTAGTATTTTGAAAGAAAAATCTATATTAACTAATCAAGCTTATATAAATTATAAAATTTATAATAAAAAAACATCTTCATATAAAGAATACAATATTCCTACTAATGATGTTAAAACAATAGTTTATCCCTTAAATATTAATCTTGATAGTTGTTACAAATGCTGCCTCCAAAACATATGCTGTTGCTGTCAATATTGTAACATCTATAAACTTTTTAATAATAATTTTCCTTTATATGATGTAAAAATAAAAATATTTATACCTCGTAATTCTAAGTATTTATATAATAGCTTTTGTATTGATAAAAAGAAAACCCTTATTTCAAATGAATTAACTTGTTTTATACCTTATATAAATCCTAATTCTAGTTTAAGATTTTCATTTATAACTTTGATGAAACAAAGCTTTATACCTCCTAAAGTAATATCTTTCATCGAAATGGATTTTCATTGCTTTGATCCTTGCGGCAATTATATCAAAAGAACAATTCATTCAGCTATTTTTACTTAAAGATATATAAATTTTAAATTACTTTCAAAAGTATCATAGTAAAAATTATATAAATTATTTACATTTATAGGATGGTGTAACAATGAATTTAATAGTTTATGTTTTTAATGATGTAAATAAATCTGGTACATTCGAATCCACAGATATTGGATTATCAGGTATATATGTAACACTTAAATCTAGCGATGGAACTTGCATATCTCAACAAACTAATGAAACTGGATATACTACATTTAGCAACTTAGAATATGGAAACAAATATACAATTTATGAGACATGTGAAAATATAAATGGTAATTACTCTGAAGAATATTTTAATTCTTTCATAGCTCAGCAACCTAAATTAACTAATGACATGTGGTATTCAACTACTTCTACTACCCCAAGAAAATTTATTTTTACCGCTAATTATAATGCAAGTATGACTGTATATTTTGGCCATAGCATATATAAAAAAGTCAGATGTCATTGCAAGGGATTTCTAGTAACTAACCCTAATAATACTACTTATTCTGAACTTATTGAATTAGATATTCATAATGGTAAAAATCAAGCAGTTGCAAAGTACCCTGAAAGATTGAATGCTTTAGGCTATAATATTAAAGAAAATATACTCTATTCAATGACTTCACCTTCTGCTACTATGACTGCTACAGGATTATATAGAATAGATGGTGATTATAATATAAGTAAAATTAATACAATTATAAACAGTACTACTAATAATTCATGGGCACCAGTAAGTATGAGTATTGGGTCATTTGATAATAATGGAATATATTACATCGCATTTATTAACGCTCCTAGCATCTCATCTAGGTACTTTTATACAATTAATCTGAATCCAACAAGTCTAAATTATTTGTATATAAATTCAATGAAAATGCTCAATTTTGGTTCATCTTCTTATACTAATGGAAGTTATACAATAGCAGATTGGGTATTTAATAATACAACTAAAAAGTTATATTCTTATGTTGATAAAGATTTAAATTCTTATGCAGATATTGATAAAATTATAGAAATCGATGTAGACCTAGCAAATAATACACTAACTGGTAATTTATTAGAAACAGATATTACTGCAATAACAGATTATTCTTCTCAAGACTCTAGAACAATGGCAAAAATATATGGTTATGATACAGGCTTTATTTATTTATCTTCTGGCACAGGAAAAGTATATGAAGTAAATCTTAATGATACAGATATCAAAACTCTAGTTCTAATATCAACAATAACTCCTATTCCAACAAATGGAGATGGTGCAAATTGTTCCGAAGCAGAATGTTCATATGATTATGGAAATGCTCCAGAGACATCTGAATTAAATACAGCTTCCTATAAATCCTATGAGTCCAGTAATGGTCCAAAGCATGCTATTTCTAAAGATATTTACATCGGAAATATTGTGTACTCTGAACCAGATGCCATTATTGGAGCAACAGTTATTGATAATGATGGTATATCTTATCCTCTACCATATATAAATAACTCTTCAACTAAATATGCAATAGATGTAAAATGCTATAATAACACTCTTTACCCAGCCAAATTATACGCTTGGCTAGATTTTAATACTGATGGTATATTTAGCCTAAGTGAAGCCTCTGTATATGACGTACCTAGCAGTTCAACTCCACAAATAGTTTCTGTTGAATTTACAAGGCCTACTGGATATTCTACTATCTATGACAACACATATATACGCTTACGCTTAACTACTGAAGAATTATCTCTTCCGAAAAATATACAAAGGGATGATGAAGATCCAAGATCATTAACTACTTACACCCCTGCCATTGACGGAGAAGTTGAGGACTATTTTTTAACAACAGCAGTTGTCCCTTATATTAATTTTAAGAAGTCAGCCGATAAAGAATCCGTTTTTCCTGGTGACTTATTAACCTATACTATCACACTAGCCAATAATAGTAATACCTCTGCAGACAATGTTATATTTAAAGATGTTATATCCGATAAACTTGAATTTCAATCTGGCAGTTATATTAATGGTGAAGAAGAGCCTATATATTTTTCTGAAAATGAATTAACAAAAGGAATAAACATAGGCACCTTGAATCCATTAAATGGTACAGCTATTATTACAATTATTACAAAGGTTAAATAAATTAGATTTCCTACTTCAAATTCAAAAATATAATATCAGTTCTTAGTAAGATATTCTCTTTAATAATATAAGAGACTATAGTAAGTCAAATTATTTCCTGGTTTACTTACTATAGTCTCCTTAATTAAATTATTTAAATTTAGTGTAATTTCTTAATCATATGCTTTTCATTAATAATGAGATTTTATAAAAACTTAACTTCATATTCAATTATTATTTGTTTGAATACTTTTTATGAGTTAAAATAACTTCCTTTGCCATTCCTTTTAAAAGTTCTGTTGTCATTAATTGATCTTCTGCATGCATTAAAAGTAATGATATTTGCACTTTATCTCCTGATGCTTCTTGCATGATTAGAGAACTATGTGATTCATGTGCTTTTATTAATGAATCTTCAGCATCCATTACTAATTTATCTGCTTCTTCAAAGCATTCTTCTCTTGCAGCTCTCATAGCTTCAAATAAAGCTGATCTTGCTTCTCCTACATTACTAATTAATTGAAATGATACTAATTCTAAATTATCCATTTATTCCATCCTCCACTATTTATCTATTTTTGCACTTTTAATACTTTTGCTACTTTAGTTTCTACTGCTGATTTTTTTACAGCCTCTGCTACTGCTGCCCCAATACCTTTTTCAAATGCCTTTGGAAGAATTTTTTCTTCACTTAACTCTTCTATTGAAACAAAATTTGCTATAGCATAAGCAGCTGCAATTTTCATCTCTTCATTTATTTCTTTTGCCCTAACATCTAGTGCTCCCCTAAATATTCCTGGGAAAGCTAATACATTATTTATTTGATTTGAATAATCTGATCTTCCTGTCCCAACTATTCTTGCTCCAGCTTCTTTTGCCTCTTCTGGGAAAATCTCTGGAATAGGATTTGCCATAGCAAATACTATAGAATCTTTATTCATTTTTGATACCATGTCCTTAGTTAAAACATTTCCAACTGATACGCCAATAAATAAATCTGCTCCATTAATAACTTCACTTAACTTCCCTTTTTCATTATTAGGATTAGTCTTATCCGCTAATTCTTTTATTGATTCATTATGATAGTTCATGCCTCTATATATTGCTCCATCTTTGCCACAAACTATCAAATTTCTTATTCCTGATGATAATAATAATCTAGTAATAGCACTACCTGCTGACCCATCTCCATTAACAACAACTTTTAAATCCTCTAATTTTTTATTTACTATTTTTAATGAATTTATTAAAGCTGCTAAAACAACTATTGCTGTACCATGCTGATCATCATGAAATACTGGTATATCTAACTTCTCTTTTAGCCTTTTTTCTATTTCAAAGCATCTTGGTGCTGATATATCTTCAAGATTTACTCCACCTAAAGTAGGTGCTATTCTAACTATTGTTTCAACTATTTCATCTGTATCCTTTGTATCTAATACTAATGGAAAAGCATCTACATCAGCAAAGTTTTTAAATAATATACTTTTCCCTTCCATTACTGGTAATGCTGCTAAAGGTCCAATATCTCCTAAGCCTAAAACTGCAGTACCATCAGATACAACAGCTACTGTATTCCACTTTCTTGTGTACACATATGCAGCTTCTGGATCTTTATGTATTTCTCTACAAGGTTCTGCAACACCAGGAGTATATGCTAAGCTTAAATCTTTTTCATTTTCTATAGATACCCTTGAAGTTATTTCAAACTTACCTTTTGCTTGTTTATGATACTTTAAAGATTCCTCATATATATTCAAATATATCCCCCTTCTTTCTTTTAGCTAACACTAAACTACTTTAGTCCCATGAATTTCTTTAGCTCCAGTATATTCTAAGATATAATCTCTATTATCTTTATTAACACCCTTTCCAGGCATAATTATTATTCTATCTTTAGCATAGTCAACTAACTCTTTAAGCTTATCTTTACCAGCTAAAGCATTTTCACATCCACCCTTAGTTAATATTCTATCTACTCCAAGCTTTACTAAGTCATCAATTGCAGATTTTTTATCATCAATACTATCAAAGGCCATATGGAATGTTACTTTCATTGGCTTAGCCTCTTCTACCATTTTTTTAGTTAAGTCTAGGTCTATTGTATTTCCTTTTAAGGCTCCTATTACTACACCGTATGCACCTAAATCTTTACATACTTTAATATCTTGTATCATGATATCAGCTTCATCTTCAGAGTACTCGAAGTTTCCACCTCTTGGTCTTATAATAACCATTACTGGAATATTTAAATTTTCTACAGCCTTTTTAATTGTTCCAAAACTAGGTGTAGTTCCGTCTTCTAAAAGGTTATCACAAAGCTCTATTCTATTAGCTCCTAAAGCTTCAGCTCTAACAGCATCATTGTAATTTCCAACACAAGCTTCATATATATTCATAAATTTACTCCTTATATTAGTCAAATGTTATAGGCGATTTAATTCTTTTTAAATATGCATCTAACCACTCTTGACTTGCTACTTCATAAGTAGTTTTGCCATTTTCTTGTTTATTACACACATAAACTGTTGGCTCTAAATCTTCTGTAACTAATGAGAATGAGAAACCTTCAATATTTGTTGCAACTCCAAATTCTCCTTTATTATTTAATGCTACTACTGATAAGTCACCAGCCTTACCTCTTCTTCTTATAAGCTCTTTATCTAATTTTTCAACTGCCATATCAGCTGCTTCTTGAGGATGATGCCCTTCTTTCATTAATCTTACTATCTCATAAGATATACAGCCCTTCATTAAGTCTTCTCCAAGTCCTGTTGCAGTAGCACCTCCAACTTCACTATCTACATAGAAACCTGAACCAGATAATGGTGAATCCCCTACTCTTCCTTTTTTCTTCATAAATAGACCACTAGTTGATGTTCCTGCTACCATTTTTTTATTAGAATCAAGTGCTACCATTCCAACTGTATCATGTCCATCATATGGACTTAATCCCTCTTTTGCTATTTCTCTTCTTTTCTTTTCATAATGCAATTTTGCTCTATCTGTAAGCATATTAACTCTTTCGAAACCATTTTTATGAGCAAATGCTTCTGCACCTACCCCCTGTAAAAAGCAATTCACTTGCTCATTGCTTAATTTTCTTGCTATACTAATTGGATTCTTAAAATCTTTGATTCCAGCTATAGCACCAATTGAAAGGGAATCACCATCCATATAAGCTGCATCTAACTCAACTTCACACTCTTCATTTGGTAATCCGCCATACCCTACAGATTTATAAAAAGGGAAGTCTTCTACCATTTTTATTGCATTTTCTATTGCATCTCCTGCTGATTTTCCATTTATCAACAATTCTGCTGAACTAGTTATTCCTTCGACTGCCATTCTCCACGTTGCTATCATTGCATATTTCATAAGTCTCTCCTCCAATTCAATTAACTATGAAATTATTAAAAGCAATATCTATGCCAACATTTTATGTAACTGGTATTTTAGAGAATATTATAATTATCAATTGCCTTTTCATATAAGTGTATTGTAAAATGATACATATATCAATAATTTAACTTACTTTTAATACAGTAACTTAATATTTTTAATAATAATAATACAAATTAAATAAATCTTTTATACAAATAATAAACTTATCAGAAGGGATCATTTATGAAAAGAGTAGATTTAATTTATAATACTGTCAAAAAACTTGATAATGGTGATGGTATAACCACTTTAGATATAAGTAAATACCTTAATTTAGAACGTTCAAATGTAAGTAAAGATTTAAATATATTATTAAAGAAAGGAAAACTATTTAAAAATAATAGCCGTCCAGTAAAATATTTTTTTAATAACCCCAACGCTACTGATTTTTCTAAAAAATCTTCTATGGATAGGCTTAGTTATTTATATCCCTCACTTGCCCCTGCAATTAAATTAGCTAAAACTGCAATATTATACCCTCCAAATGGTATGAACTCCTTAATAATTGGAGATACAGGGGTTGGTAAATCCATGCTAGCAAAGCTTATGCATGAATATGCTAATTCTTTAGATGATACAAAAGATATGCCCTTTATCCATTTTAACTGTTCAGACTATTCAAGTAATACTCAATTACTAAGTGCTCAATTATTTGGAGTAAAAAAAGGTACATATACTGGCGCTAACGAAGATAGACCTGGATTAATAGAAGAAGCAAACGGAGGGATTTTATTCTTGGATGAAATTCATAATCTTCCAAATGAAGGCCAAGAAATGCTATTTGTCTTTATGGATACTGGATACTTCAAGAGATTAGGAGAAGTATCTAAAAGAATTAAATCTTCCGCTCGTATAATATGCGCTACTAATAAAGATATAAATTCATCATTATTAGATACATTTATAAGAAGAATTCCTATAAAGATAAATTTACCTGATTTAAATGAAAGACTTTTAGAAGAGCGATTGACTTTAATAGAATCTTTTATTAAAGAAGAAAGTATAAAGCTAGATAAACCTGTGCTTGTATCAAAAAACTCAATGTTATGTTTATTGTCATATGATTGTCCATATAATGTTGGACAATTAAAAAATGACATTATTCTTGCTGTTGCTAATGCTTATTCCGAGTATTTTATAAATAATAAAAAGCATATAAAAATTAATAGTCCAGATTTGCCTTTAGATATTAAGAGAGCTCTTAATAATCCTTTAGATCGAGAAAAACTACTTATTGAATCTCTTAATTCAGTAGATGGATACTTTATTTATGATAAAAATACCGAGATAACAAGTCATTCATTTTTAAAACAGAAACATATGATTTTATCAAGCTACAAAGATTTTATAAATAATATAGATAGTGCTATACATCATAAAGAAAATTGTACAAATTTAATTATTAATTATTTTACTAAATATATAGATTCAGTAATTGAAAATAAGGCTAATTATAATTTCAATTTTGAACAATCAGCATATAGTGAACTATTATCTAAACTATTAGAATTAGATGATAAGATAAATGAAAAACTTTCTAATAGTGATTTTAAAACTTTCTTTAACATCCATATTGATATGATTTATGATAGAATCGACCTTATGGATTACTCCACTTTGCCTTCATTGAATAAACTAAAATCTATTTACAAAGATTACTATCCATTAACTATGGAAATTAAATCTTTAATTGAAAAAACATATAATATAAATTTATCTGACTTAGAATTTATTTTCTTAATGACATTTACTATTTACTGCATTAATAAATTAGATACCTCTAAACTATAAATTGCGAATTAATTTTTAGATTTTCAAAATAAAAAGCACCTAATAAGATTTAATTATTCTTACTAGGTGCTATTAATTTGTCATATAATTTATTTAATTTTTAAATAAAACAAAATATTCCTTTTAGAACTAGTTACTTAGATATAATCCCTTTATTAGCTTACTAAGTTCACCATATCCTTAATGTTCAATATCTTACTTACTTCATTTTCTTGCATATCACATTCTTCAATGGCAACATCCTTAACATATCTTTCTGTATTTAAGGCTTTCTTAGCAATGTATGCGGCTTTTTCATATCCTAACACTGGTGCTAAAGCTGTTACAATTCCTATACTTCCGTTTACAAGTTCATTACATCTTATCTCATTAGCCTCGATTCCCTTAACACAATTTTCTATAAAAGTTTCTATGCCATTTGTTAAAATTATTATAGACTCATATATATTGTGCATAATTATTGGATAGAAGGCATTTAACTCCAATTGTCCACTTTGAGTTGCCATGGTTATTGTTAAATCATTTCCCATTATTTGAAATGCTATTTGCTTCATTACTTCTGGCATTACCGGATTAACCTTTCCAGGCATGATTGAAGAACCATTTTGTTTTGAAGGTAATTTTATTTCTCCAAAACCAGTTCTTGGTCCTGATGACATTAATATTAAATCACCAGAAATTTTGCTTAAATTAACAGCACAAACCTTTAACTGTGATGAAATCTCAGCATACTTATCAAGATTTTGAGTTCCATCAATTAAATCTTCTGATTGATTTATATCTTCTCCAAATAATTCTGCTAACACTTTTGTAACTTCTTTTATATACTCTTTATTAGCTGTTATACCTGTTCCTACAGCTGTTCCCCCTAAATTCACTGTTAATAATGAGTCCTTAATTTTTTCTAACCTCTTAGCATCTCTACCCATAGCTAGTGAAAATGCCTTAAACTCAGATCCTAAACTTATAGGAACTGCATCTTGCATTTCTGTTCTTCCCATTTTTATAATATCAATGAACGCCTTAGCCTTTTCATCTAATTCAGTTTCCAAAACTTTAATATTTCTTATACATCTAACCAATAATTCATATGCTGTTATACTAGCTGCAGTAGGAATTACATCATTTGTTGATTGTCCCATATTTACATGATCATTTGGATGAACTGGGTAATACTCACCCTTTTTATATCCTAATATTTCATTTGCTCTATTTGCTATTATTTCATTTATATTCATATTCATTGAAGTTCCAGCTCCACCTTGAATAGGATCTATAATAAATTGATCAAAATATTTTCCATCACATATCTCATCACAAGCTTTAATAATTACATTACTTAACTCTTTTTTTAATTCTCCAGTTTTCTCATTTGTGATTGCACATGCTTTTTTTACTATTGCTAAATTCTTTATAAATTCTTTATTTATATTTAATCCACTTATTCTAAAGTTTTCATATCCTCTTAAACTTTGAACTCCATAATAAGCATCCTTTTCAACATATTTTTCACCAATAGAATCTCTTTCTTTTCTATAATTCATTTTAATACCTCCTAAGTAATAAATACTTTTAAACATTTTCTTACTATATTTAGAAAGCAATATATATGCCAAATATATAAATATTGATTTATAGTTACTTTTTATAAAATATTTATTCACTACAAGAAACTGTATTACTTTTCTTTGGATATTCTAATATCATTTTATACACTAACCAAATTTTCCAGTCTATTTAACACACTAATTTATAACTTATTCCTCTTTTATACTCTAATTAACCTTATTTATAATTATAACAATAAAAAAAATCTTAGAATAATTTAAAATCATTCTAAGATTTTTATCATTATATTATTTTGCTAATTCATAAATTGCTCTTGCATATGCTTCTATACATTTCTTAAGTTGACTTACTTCTATATACTCATTTTTTTGATGAGCTAAATCAGGATCTCCTTCATTAAGAGGCCCGAAGGCTACTGTATTTGGCATTAATTTAGCATAAGTTCCTCCACCTGAAGCTAAAAGTTTAGCTTCTTTCTTAAATGTTTCCTCATAAGCTTTCTTTAAACATTTTATAAGACTATGATCTTTTGGAAAATGTAATGGATAATTATGATTTCCCATTACAAAATTTAATGTACTTAAATCTAATTTTTCTTCTACTTTTTTAACTATTTCCTTAAAATCAATAGTTACTGGATACCTTACATTAAATCTCATTCTTATCTCTTCAGAATCTCCATTAACAATACCTAAATTCATAGTTAATTTTCCTGATTCTTCATCTTCAAAATTAATTTCTAAATTTTCTCCATTATAGCCTCTTCCAATAAGATTATTAAAATCCTTTAAAAAGGTTGTAAAATCATCATTAAAGTTCAAAGTCTTATATAAATACTCCATCATCTTACATACTGCATTGTCTCCTTCTTCTGGAGTGCTAGCATGAGCAGATTTTCCAAAAGCCTTTACTAATATTGAATTTTCATTTTCTAGAGTTTCAATATTATATGCCTTATTCAAATCTAAATTATTGAAATTATTTAAAAAGCTTCTATCTTTAAATGATACTTTAATTTCACAAATATCTGGGACTATGTTAGACTTTTTACCACCTTTAATATATTCAATTTTGTATTCTTCACTAGGACATACTTTATGAGTAAGCTCAAAAGTTAATATTCCTTTTTCTGAAGTAACTATTGGAAAGTATGCATCTGGTGTAAAACATAATATTGGTGGCTTTTCTCTTTCTAAGTAGTAATCTATATCCTCAGTTCCTGATTCCTCATTAGTTCCAAATATAATTCTAACATTCTTAGATAACTTAATATCTGAATCCTTCAACAGCTTTAATGCATATAATGAAGCAAATAGTGGCCCCTTATCATCTAATGCTCCTCTTGCATATAACTTTCCTTCCCTTATTACAGGATTAAAAGGATCTGTATTCCATCCATCTCCAACAGGAACTACATCGATATGTCCAAGTACACCTACATAATCTTTACTATCTTCATTTTTATATTCAGCATATCCAATGTAATTATCTAAGTTTGTAGTGTTAAAGCCATAACTTTTACATATATCTAATATACATTCTAATCCTGATTTTATGCCACTCCCAAAAGGAGCATCATCTTGTTTTTCAGTTTTAACTGTGTTTATTTTAAGTATTCTAAATAAATCATTAAAAAATTCATCTTCTAACTTTAGATTATTGAATAAATCCATACTTATTACCTCACTTTTATATTATAGTGAGAAATCAAAATCATCATCATCTTCTTCAGCTTCTTTTACTTCTAATTCATATTGCTTCTTATCCATCATCTTAATAAATGGATACCATATTCCCATAACAACAAACATATCAAATAATTGTAATAATGCACCTCTTATACTTCCAGTAATTAAGTATCCTTGAATTATTGGAGGAGTTGTCCAAGGTAAGTAAATTCCGTTTGGTTTTGGTACTATTCCAGTACTCATTGCAAAGTAATTTATGCAAATAAGAACTACTGGTGCTACTATTAATGGAATAAATGCAATTGGATTTAAAACCATAGGTAATCCAAACATAATTGGCTCATTAATATTGAATATACCTGGTACTGTTGATAACTTACCAATTTCCTTGTATTGCTTTGATCTAGCTCTTAATGCTAAGAATATACAAACAGCAAGTGTTGCTCCTATTCCTCCCATGTAAACTAAATCATAGAATTGTTCAGTTAAAATATGTGGTGGTTGAAGTCCTGCTTGAATTGCAGCCATATTTTCTTCTTGTAATTGTAGCCAGAACGGTCTTACAACACCATTTAATGTTGAAGTTGCATTAACTCCTAAGAACCAGAATAAAGTAGATAGTACTGCTAATCCTATAGCTCCAAATATATTATTCCCAACTAAAGCTTGCGCTGGAGCTGCTATCATTGTATAAATCATATCGAATATTGAACCATATGAAGTTATTTGGAATAATGTACGAACTACTAGCATTAATGTAATAATAACGAATCCAGGGATAAGTGCTGAGAATGCTTTTGAAACTGCTTCTGGAACACTTGGAGGCATCTTAATTGAAATATTTTTCTTTACAAATATATTAAATATTTCTGTAACTACGATACCTACAAATATAGCAACTATGATACCTTTAGCTCCTACCCAGTTACCCATTTCAATCATTCTTCCTACATAGTGAGAAGTTCCTTCTATTTCAATATACTTATCAAATGGCATTAATATTATGAAACTTGCTATACTTATTAAAGATACTGTAAACGCATCTATTCTATATCTCTTTGATAAGTTATATGCTATAGCACCTGCTATATAAACAGACATAAAATCAAAAGTTACTCTTACTGGAGTTTTAATTAGTTGATAGAAACCTTCTCCAAAAAGTTTTACTTGTAAATCTTCCCATCCTGGTATAGGGAAATCTGCAATTATCATAAATACAGATCCTATTATTAAGAAAGTCATTATTGTTGCAAAAGAATCACGGACAGCTCTTAAATGTCTTTGTGCAGATATCTTTTGAGCTATAGGAATAACTTTTTCTTCTAACATTGCTTCAAACTTATTCATTTTATACCCTCTTTTCTTTATTAATCTTATTGATTAGCTTTTATCATTTTTATTGCTTGCTTTAATACCTTTTCACCATTCATTGTTCCATAATCAGCAGCGTTTATAACATCTACTGGAACTTTTTTTTCTTTACAAAGTCCTTCTATATCTTTTAGTAAAAATTTTACTTGTGGCCCTAAAAGAACACAATCTACTTGTTTTTCATTTAATGTTTCAAAAGATTTTGCAAAAGGAAGCGCTTCTATGTTAACATTTACATTATGCTTAGTAGCAACCTCTCTCATTTTTGTTACTAATAAGCTTGTTGACATTCCTGCGTCACAGAATAAAAATATGTTTTTCATAATAATTCCTCCTAAATAAATTTAATTTATTAATTGTACAATTATACTAAGCAAGTTTTATACCAACTTTTTAATAATTCTCTAATCTCTTTATTTTATTGATATTTTTCTAATATATTAGGGGTATAAATTTATAGTTCTTTTTAGTGTATCGTATATAAACACACTCATTTTATAATTTTTTCTTTAATTTATACTAGTGTATCATTTTTTAAATTTATATATACAATAACCATTATAAAAGAATACAATCAGAAGATTTATCTCAGGATATATATTATTAGCTTTTGTAATAAAAAAATATAGCCTTAATCATTCTTAAAATTTCCTGCTGCATTGCAAGTTAATCTATAGAACATATTAAAGGCTATATTCATAATTTATTATTTTATTTTTAAATTTATATCTCTGCCTTCACTTATGTAGTACATATCATTTTAGAACTTAGTATTATTTTACTTAATATTATATAATATGTCTACTTATCTTATACTAATTATTATATTGAATAATATTCTAACAAACTATATTTTTTATAATAATCTTATAATAAAGCATCTTGAGATAACTTTTTATATCTTTCATATCTTTCTTTAGCATCTTCTTCTGTTTTAGCAAATAATTCTTCTGCTATTTCAGGGAAAGCTTTTGCTAATGAAGCATATCTTACTTCTCCCATTAAGAACTCTTTAAGACTGCTATTTGGCTCTTTTGAATCTAAGCTAAATGCATTCTTTCCTGCAACCTTTAGGTCAGGATTGTATCTATATAAATGCCAATATCCAGATTCAACTGCTCTCTTTTCTTCATATGGAGTATTAGACATACCCATCTTTATTCCATGACTTATACAAGTTGAATAAGCTATTATTAATGAAGGTCCATTATAAGCTTCTGCTTCTGCAATTGCTTTAAGTGTTTGATTTAAGTTAGCACCCATACAAACTTGCGCTACATATACATAGCCATAAGTCATTGCCATTAATCCCAAGTCTTTCTTCTTTGTTCTCTTTCCTGTTGCAGCAAATTTTGCTACTGCTGCTTCTGGAGTTGATTTTGATGATTGACCACCTGTATTTGAATATATTTCTGTATCAAATACTAAAACATTAACATTTTCACCTGATGCTAAAACATGATCTAGACCACCATATCCAATATCGTAAGCCCATCCGTCTCCTCCAAATATCCATTGAGATCTATGAACAAAGAATTCTTTATCCTTTAAAATTTCTTTTGCAATTTCAGAATTTTCTTCTTCTAAAACTCTTGTTAAGTTTTCTGCTCTTTGTCTTGTTCCTTCTCCACTATCCTTATGATCTAACCAATCTTTTAATACAGCCTTTGTATTTTCAGGCATATCACTTTCTAATGCAATCTTAATATTATCTGCAACTCTTTCTCTAATTGTTTTAACACCTAAATACATTCCTAAACCATATTCTGCATTGTCTTCAAATAAAGAGTTTGCCCAAGCAGGACCATGACCATCATAATTCGGTCTATAAGCAGTTGCTGCTCCTGATGCTGCCCAAATTGATGAACAACCTGTAGCATTAGCAATCATCATTCTATCTCCAAATAATTGAGTAACAAGTTTAGCATAAGCTGTTTCTCCACAACCTGCACATGCTCCTGAGAATTCAAGTAATGGTTGCTCAAATTGACTTCCCTTAACAGTAGTTTTACTCATAGGATTTGTCTTTTGAGTAACTTCTTCAACAGCATAATTCCAAGCTTCTATTTGATCACTTTGTGTATCCATAGGTTTCATAACCAATGCTTTTCCTGGTGCAGGACAAATTTGAGCACAGTTTCCACATCCAGTACAATCTAAAGGAGTTATTCCTATTGTATATAAATATTCCTTATCTCCCTTAATTCCATTAGCCTTTAAGCTCTTATAGCTGCTTGGTGCATTTTTAACTTCTTGAGGTGTAGCTAAAAATGGTCTTATAACAGCATGTGGACATACAAATGAACATTGGTTACATTGAATACAATTTTCTGGAATCCACTCTGGAACATTAACTGCAATTCCTCTCTTTTCAAAGGCAGTTGTACCAGCCATAAATGTACCATCTTCTGCTCCATATTCTATAAATTTAGATACAGGCAAGTGATTTCCTTCTAATTTGTTTATTGGAATACATATTTCCTCAACAAATTTAGGAACATCCATCTTTTCTTCTAATTTATCATCTTCAGCATTTTTCCATTCTTCAGGTGGATTTATCTTAACTAAAGACTCTATACCTTTATCTATAGCTTCGTAGTTCATGTTTACTACTTTCTCGCCCTTTTTACCATAAGATGTAACAACTGCTTGTTTTAAATATTTAACAGCATCTTCAAGTGGAATTATATTAGCAAGCTTAAAGAAAGCTGATTGCATTATCATATTAATTCTTCCACCAAGACCTATTTGTTGCGCTATTTTTATGGCATTAATAATATAAAAATCTATATTATTTTCTACTATATATCTCTTCATGCTTGCAGGAAGTTTTTCATTTAATTCTTCCTCAGTCCATATTGTATTTAAAACAAAGGTACCATTTTTTCTAAGTCCTTTTAATAAATTGTAATTATACACATAAGATTGATTATGGCATGCTACAAAGTCTGCTTGATCTATCTCATAATGTGATCTTATTGGAGTTTTACCAAATCTTAAATGAGATACAGTTATTCCACCTGACTTTTTAGAGTCATAAGCAAAATATCCTTGTGCATACATATTTGTATGGTCACCAATTATCTTAATTGCACTCTTATTTGCACTTACTGTTCCATCTGATCCTAGTCCCCAGAACTTACATGCTGTTGTTCCTTCTTCTGCAACATCAATTTCTTCTTTTGGTGAAATTGATAAATTAGTAACATCATCTTCTATACCAATAGTAAACCTGTTTTTTGGTTTATCTTGACTTAAATTTTCAAATATTGCTGCTATATGTGATGGATATGGGTCCTTTGATCCAAGACCAAACCTTCCTCCATATACCTTAGGTGGATTATCCATTTCACTTACTGCTCTAACAACATCTAAATATAATGGTTCTCCAATTGATCCTGGCTCTTTTGTTCTATCTAAAACAGCTATTTTCTTAACAGTCTCTGGTATAACTTTTAATAACTTTTCTATTGAAAATGGTCTATAAAGTCTTACTTTTACAAGCCCAACCTTTTCTCCCTTTTTCCTTAAGTAATCTATAGCTTCTTCTGCAACTTCCATTACAGAACCCATAGCTACAAGTATTCTATCAGCTTGTGGATCTCCATAATAATCAAAGCAATGATATTCTCTTCCTGTAAGCTCTGTAATTTTTGCCATATATCCTTCAACAACTTCTGGAATATCATCATAGTATTTATTTAATGATTCACTTAATTGGAAATATGTATCTGGATTTTGTGATGTTCCTCTTACAACTGGATGATCAGGATTTAATGAATTTTTTCTAAAATCATTAATTGCATCATAATCAACTAGCTTAGCTAATTCTTCATATTCTAAAACTTCTATTTTTTGAATTTCATGAGATATTCTAAATCCATCAAAGAAATTAATAAATGGCATTCTAGCTTTAATTGCAGTTAAATGTGCAACTGGTGCTAAATCCATAACTTCTTGTACTGATCCTTCAGATAACATAGCAAAACCTGTTTGTCTCGCAGCCATAACATCTTGATGGTCACCAAATATACTTAATGATGATGTAGCTATTGCTCTAGCTGCAACATGTATAACTGCTGGAAGTCTCTCACCCACCATCTTATACATATTAGGAACCATTAATAATAAACCTTGAGATGCTGTAAATGTAGTAGTTAAAGCACCAGCTTGAAGTGACCCGTGTACTGCTCCAGCTGCTCCAGCTTCTGATTGCATTTCCACTATATTAACTGGTTTTCCAAAAATATTTTTTCTTCCTTGTGCTACCCATTCATCCATATGTTCTGCCATAGGTGAAGATGGAGTAATTGGGAAAATTGCACTTACTTCTGTAAAAGCATAGGAAACATATGCAGCAGCAGTATTCCCATCCATTGTTTTTGTTTTTCTCATATCTTTATTAATCCTCCTTATGATTTAAAAATAACTGCATTTATAAATAAATTTATAATAATTTAAGTATTTGCATAGACCTTGTCTATTATTCAATATTAAATACATGTATTTAAAATACTATACCAAAATCTTCTTAAATTTAAAAGATAATTATTATTTCTAGATAATTATTAAACTAAATTTCTTTACTTAATCTATAAAAAAATATATGAACTAAATACTTATACCACACTATCTATTTCACTATGATATAAAAATAAGGTAAATCATTTCTATTATGACTTACCTTACTTTTAATATTTATATACTTTTCAATATTTATATACTTTTTAATCTATACTACTATATTTAAATAATTCTCCTACTTTACCACTTTAACTGCTTTTTCATTTCAATCACAAGTATATGTGATTTTTTATCGGCCTTGATTAAAATATCTTCTTCTATTATTTCAAGTGCATCTCTTTCATTTAATTCTAAATTATTAATTGTAGAATTTCCTTCTATTTGAACTAAATAAGCCTGTCTATTGGGACCAACTTGAAAATCTATTTCTTTTCTCTTATCTAGTTCTACTACATAAAAGTTTGAATCTTGATTAATTTTAATAGCAGCATCTCCATCTTTGCTTGAAACTATATTAAGCCATTTATTTTTTCTATCGTCCCAATTGAATCTATAATCCCCATATGCTGGCTTATATCCTTTTTTATCCGGAATAACCCATATTTGTAACAATCTAGCCGTACTATCCCCTAAATTATATTCACTATGATATACTCCCGTTCCTGCACTCATGTATTGAACATGGCCTCTAGAAATAGTATTTTTATTTCCCATTGTATCTCCATGAGTTAATTCTCCCTCAACTACATAAGATACTATCTCCATATCCTTATGTGGATGTAAATCAAATCCAGTATTACCTTCAATCAAATCATCATTTATAACTCTCAATACTCCAAAATTCATATTATCTATATTAAAATACTCTGCAAAAGAAAAATGGAATATACTCTTAAGCCATCCTAAATTACTTTTTCCCATGTTTCTATGGTCCAATTTTCTTAACATAATCAAACCTCCTTAGCTTCTTATAAAATGAGAATATAAAGGCTACGATAACTAGATATGTTCCATAAGCTAAATAGCTGTGCAAAGAATTACTAGGCTTGGAAAAACTACTATGCCAAGTACTTCTAATTGCTCGCTATATGCTTATTCCACAGTCTATTTATCTTCGCCAACTTTTATTCCTCCACTTAAAATTATCAAATAAAGAATTAGCCTCATTAATGATATGTATTAAATTGGAGATTTTATTATAATGAGAAACTACAATTCTTATTTAAGATATCTAAGATGGCGTTAAGAATTTTTATTGTTTGAGCGTAGTGAGTTATAAAAATTTAGTCATCTTAGATATCTTAAATTTAGAATTGTATTCGAAATTATATAAAAATCGGAAAGTTAATACATATCATTAAGGTTAATTCTTGATTATTTTAGTATTTTCACTCTGTTTTCTATTGGTGAAAATTCTTTTTCTCCAGCTGGAGCTGTTCCTTTACCAAAAGGCATTTGACCAATCATCTTCCAATTATTTGGTATTTTAAATTCTCTTTTAACTTCATCTTCTATTAATTCAGTATAATGTTGTAGTGTTGCTCCAAGTCCTTCAATAGATAATGCTGTCCAAATAGCAAATTGCAACATTCCTGAAGTTTGTTCTGCCCAAACTGGGAAATTGTCTTTATAAAGTTCAAATTGCTTTTGTAATGATTCTACTACGCTAAAATCTTCAAAATATAATACTGTTCCGTGACCAGCTTTAAATGAATTTATTTTTTGTTCAGTTGAAGAAAAGTTTTCTTCTGGAACTATTTTTCTTAATGCTTCCATTGCAATATCCCATAACTTATCATGTTTTTCTCCAAATAATACGACTACTCTTGAGCTTTGTGAATTAAAAGAAGATGGAACATGTTTTACTGCATCCTCTATTACTTCTTTAATTCTTTCATCTGACACAGGTGATTCTTTACTAATTGAATATATACTTCTTCTTTCTTTTATTGCATCATAAAAATTTTTACTCATTTACATCATTCTCCTATCATACCATTTTAAATTTTTGATTGATTTTAATTATTTATCTATCTAAAATAATTTCTTAAAGTCTATAAACTTATAATTTAAAGCTTATTTTTTTAATATGTTTCTTAATTGAATTAAGTTATCTACTAATTCTCTTTTAGTCCTTTCATCCAATTCACTAAATAAATTATCTAAGAACTCCTTATGTTTTGGAAATATATCTGAAATAAGTTCTTTTCCTTCTTCTGTTAAAGAAACATAAAAGACTCTTTTATCTTTTTCGCATTTTCTCCTAACAACTAATTCTTTCTTTTCTAATTTATTTATTACATATGTTATTGTTCCACTTGTAACTAAAATTTTTTCAGCTACTTTTTGTACTGGTTGATCACCTTTATGATATAGCATTTCTAAAACACCAAATTCACTAATATTAAGTCCAAATTCTTGAACATTTTTTTCTATTTCAAAAAACATATCATTATAAGTTCTAGCCATAGCAATAACTAGTTTTAAATTTATATCGCTCATATCTCCACCTACATTATCTTGATTTCAAGATAATTATATATCTTAAATATCTTTAAGTCAAGATATTTATTGATAATAATTATCATCTTTTTAAAACCAACTATTTTATTTTATGTGAACATATATTATGACAAATTTATAGTAATTGATTCTAACCAGTAAATTAACAAAAAAGAATAATACTTTTACTTAAAATAAATAAAAAGCATATAAAATTTCTAATCTTTATATTAGATTTTTCATATGCTTTCATATTAATATTTAATTTTATGTAATAGATTACTATATACCTTGTACACATAGTAATAAAATAATTTACTTATTTATAATTCTATAGTTTCTGTAATGCTTCATTAAAATCATCTACATATTGTACTGATTCAGTCCAACCTGCTATTTCTTTTCCTAATCTCTTAAATTGAGACATAGTAACAACATTTCCTTGAGTAACTAAAAATCTGCTCTTAAATGGAACTTCCATATATCTTTGTAATAAAGTTCCTAACATATTTGCTACGGCTGGACTTGATGGCTTTAATTCTGCTGCATAAATTACTAAAGCATAATCTTTTGTAGGAAATGTCTTAGTAATAGCATCATAATCCTTTAAAAAAGATGTACCATCTTCTTCACTAAAAAATCCTGAAGCTTGCGCATGAAAAACCTTCTTTATCTTGTCCGCATTTAATTGATAATTTGAATTTTTCCCTTGATATTTTATCATAATAAATCCTCCTAAAATTATTTTTTATTATTATAAACATACTGATATTAACGATATATTAGTATATTTATCTTTAGAACTTAAATAATAAAACAGTTACCAGTGACCCTGATCCCATAGATGATAATGTTACATAGTCACCTTTCTTTATTCTTCCTGATTTTAGTGCTCTATCAAGAGCTACTATAGGACTTGTAGTTCCTGTATAACCAAATTCATCTCCAATATAAGTTGTCCTATTCTTATCTATATCTAACTTCTCTAATGTAAGTCTAGCATCAGGAATTGTAAATTGAGAAAAAATAAGATGATTAATCTCATTAGCTCTTATCCCATTATCTTCAGCAACTTCTTTAATTAGTTTTACCCAAACATCAGATATAAAACTTCCGTCAAAAGGCTTCCAAGACCACTTTTTATCGTCTTCCTCTTCTACTCCATCTCTTATAACTTTTGAGTATCCTGCTCTAGGCATCAGTATATTGTTACATTCTGATGTTTGAGCTAAGTGTGTAGAATCAATGAATCCCCTCTTTTGATCTTCCTCAGCCTTCTCTAAAACAACTGCTGCTGCTGCATCTCCAAAGTTTGAATATGAAACTGAATCATTAGGACTTCCAACAGAACTAAATAAAATTCCACCCACAACTAAAGCCCTTTTAAATCTTTTATTAGTCATTAGTATTCTACTAGCTTGATCTAATGCAGTTATCATTCCTAGACAATTTGTATTTGTATCATATGCCATTTGTATTTTAACTTCTGGTCCACCTAACATCTCTAATACTTTAACTGCATTAGATGGTGATGTATATTCTGGTGTATCTGTTGCAAAAATAATTAAATCTATGTCTTTAATATTTAATTTTGCATCCTTTAGTGCAGCTATACTTGCCTTGTGAGCCATAGTTATAACAGTTTCATTAGGATCATTAGAAATATATCTATATTCTCTTTCTAAATGCTTTAATAATCCTGCTACTTCAATCCCCATTTTATTAAAGTGATTAATAAAATAATCATTATGTATTCTATTTGCAGGATGATAAACTCCTGTACTTATAATGTTAATGTTTTGATGTCTCATAATATACTTCCCCTTTTTACATGACTATAATTTATTTTTTAATTTCAATAAATTTTCATATTATATATCATTGCTATAAATAACATAATATTCATTATATATACATATTATAGTATAATATTCCAAATTACAACATTTTAATCAGAATTTTATTATAATTATAAATATTCTTATATTTTGTTTCGTAATTTACCAATAAAAAATAAGGATTATGTTCTCTATTAAAACACAATCCTTATCTTTCTAATTATTTTCTTTTTCTAAATCTAATACTATATCTTTTCCTTCAATATCCTTAACTATCAGTTTTAATTTATCTAAATTATCGAAGGTCGTTGCATCAAACATCATTGAAACTTCCACGCCTCCATTACTTGTAGTATTCATTCTTGCAGAATTAAATCTTTCAAACTTATTTCCATTTTCATCAGTAATAACTACCTTACTTACAATATTCTCATCAACTTTTGAATTACACTAAAATAAAAAACTATTGCAAAGAAGTAAACTTCAATACAATAGTTCTTTACTTTATTTTATTTTTATATAGGGCGTTTTTAAATGTTTTATTTTTTATTTATCTTTCAACCTTCTATTAATCTTCTAACTTGATTATAGTAATGCTCTATTTTAATTAATATTTCACTATCTTCTGGTAATTTTGCTATCTCTGATAATGATCCTTTTATTCCTTTACTTTTTATTAAGTTCTGTAGCTGTCTGCTCTGCTCATCTTCATCATTTTTATAGTGCATAGCAGCTCCAACACCTAGTAATAAGTTTTCAGAATCAATATTATATCCTCTTGCTGTTATTAATGGCTTTATTAATCTATCATTTTTATTTAATTTTCTTAAAGGTTCTCTTCCTACTCTTGCAACATCATCCTTTAAATAAGGATTTCTAAATCTTCCTATAATTTTATCAATATATTTAATATGGCTTTCTCTATCAAATCCATATTTAGCTATTAAAGCTTCTCCACTTTCAATCATAGCCTTCCTTACGAAATTATATATTTTTTCATCATTTATACTTTCATCTATTGTTCTATATCCCTTTAAGTATCCAAAATATGCTGTGATAGCATGTCCAGTATTTAATGTAAATAACTTTCTTTCTATATAAGCTACTAAATTATCTACTAAATTCATTCCTTCAATATTAGGAATTTCACCTTTAAAGGCAGTTTCTTCAACATTCCACTCATGAAAACTTTCAACAACTACATCTAAAATATTTTCACTTTTAACAGGAGGAACTATTCTATCAACTGAGCAATTAGGAAAACCAATATATTTTTCTAAATATTGTAGTTCTTCTTCATTTAAATATTTTATTACCTCATCTCTAAGTTGAGAACTTGCTTTAACTGCATTTTCACAAGCAATTATATTTAGATATTCTTGTATGTTATTTTCTTTCCTTAGCTTAATTCCTCTTGCGATTGTTTCTGCTATTCTAGGTAAAACTAGAGGCCCAACAGCAGTTGTGATTATATTAGCTTCATTTATTTCATGTAAAATATCATTACTATTTGATAATACACCCCTTATATTATTTATTTTTTCTTCTGTGCATTGTATATCCATAACATTTATAGTGTATTGCTTGTCTTCATTAATTTTATTTATTATAGTTTCATTCACATCTGCAAAGACCACCTGATATCCTGATTTAGATAGCAATGCTCCTATAAAACCTCTTCCTATATTTCCAGCTCCAAATTGTACAGCCTTTTTCATAAAAACCCTCCTTATTTCTTAAATACGTCTAAAATCTCTTTTTTATCTCTTGTCTTATTAAGTCTATCTACCAATTCAATATCTTCTAGTGATATTGCTATATTAGATAGTATTTCTAAATGTTCATCTCCAACTCCAGCAATCCCTATAACTAAATAGGCAAGCTCTTCTCCAAAATCAACTCCCTCTGGATATTGAATAACTACTATTCCAGACGCTTTTATATTTTTCTTGGCTTCACCTATTCCATGAGGAATTGCAACACCCATTCCTATATAAGTAGAAATAACTCTTTCTCTTTCCAGCATAGCTTCTATATAATTTTCATTTACGTATCCACCTTTTACTAACAGCTCTCCAGCTCTCTTAATCGCATCTTCTTTGCTTTCACTTTCTAACCCTAAAAGTATATTGCTTTCTGATAAAATCGGTAAATTATTCTTTTCTTCTGTAGCATTTAAAATATTTTTAATTTGCAATTTTTGCTTTAAACTTTTTAACATATTCTCTTCCAACCTTTCAAATAATTTATCTATTTTATTGTCACTAAAAAAATCTTCTATAAATATGTGTTCTGCATTTGGAGAGTTTCTTTTTGCTCTTTCCAATAAATTAATGTGACTAATTACTAAATCAGCATCTTGCGGTATTGAATCAACTGATGAATTAGTTACTTCAATATTTAAACCTAAAGATTTTATTCTTTTTCTAAATTTTGTTGCTCCCATAGCACTTGATCCCATTCCCGCATCACATGCAAATACTATTTTTTTAATTTCACTATTTTCTATTTCATTCACTTTGAAATCTTCTTCTTCTCCTTCTACTTCTTCTTTTGATTCATTATCTATTGATAACACTCTTAAAAATATTATTAATGCTACAAAAGAAATTATAAAAATTGATGGTATTAATCCTTTTGATACAATGAATTCTTTGCTACTTTTTAAAATCATCAGCAATCCAAAGGTTATTGGCTTAATTATCATAAATCCTATTATTGCTAATATCATGCTAATTGCTCCAATGGAAAAATTATTAACTAACATCTCAAATCCTGCTGGAATTCTATTTTCTATAACCTTATCAAAAGCCTTAATTATGTATGCTGCTAAAGGTCCAAGTATCATTGCTCCAATCATCATTGGTATATCTGTACCTACTATTACTCCCATAGTTGCTACTGCCGCTATAATTCCTCCTCTGTATCCCGAAATCATATTTCCACCTTTTATTGAAACTATTAATGGAAAGAGGTATTTTACCATTGAATCTGCTAAAGATCCTAATGCTTCATTATGAAAAAAGCCTTTTGGAATAACTAGTAAAGTTATAAGTCCCCAAGCAATAAATACTCCTATATTAGTCATTATCATTAAACTTAAGAATTTAACTACTCTTTGAAATTTAGACTTTATCACTCCTTATCCCTCCAAGCTTATTTTTATCTTACTTATGTAAACTTCCTTTAATATCTTTTCAACCTCTTGTGAAGCCTTTTTACTGTCTTCTTCATTTAACGCATTTAAAAAGCTTTCATCTTCAATAATTGCGCCATTTATCTTGCTCATAAGTTCTGAAGTAATTTCTTTGTAGTCTTCTGGTATTATAGATATTAAAGCTCCCTTAATTACTCCTTTTTCGTCCTTAAATTGACCCTTAATTTTTAAATACCCAAACCTCCCACCATCTAAACATTTACATTTACAATGCAAGAGTAGTATATTTAAATCTTTTAAATAGGTACTATTAATTTTTTCTCTATCTAGGATTTTATTTTTTATCTCGTCAGCTTCTTTTTTATCTTTTGAAAATAACTTGCTTGCTTCATCAATTATTTCATCTAAATCTCCAATATCTTTTATTTCTTTTATTCTTACATTATCAACTATTGATATAATTTCAGTTCCTAGTTCTGTAATTTCTCTAATTCCTATAGCTTTTTTATTATTTATGCCTACTTTCTTTATAACATTTTTGTATTTCTTGTTTTTAAGTATTTTTCTAAAACTATCTTGTAGTAATCCCTTATCATGTAAAGATAAAATTGGATCAACACAAATATTTTTGAAGTCTATATCTAATGGAACTGTAGAAACTATAATATCTACTCCATCATTTTTTAATTTCTCTTCGTCTATATTTATAGCAGATATTGTACCTATAACTTCAATATTATTAAATTCTCTTTCAAGTAGTGCTGCTAATAAACTAGAGGTTCCAATACCAGTTGGGCAAGATATTACTACTTTTATTTTTTCTTCTATCCCCTTTTTATAAATAGCTGCAGCTATATGCATAGTTATATATGCTATTTCAGACTCTGGAATTTCATCAACCTTAATATTTAACTTAAGTATTTCACAAGCCTTTTTTGTTGCATTGTATTCCATTGGATATTTTTCTTTTATATTGTTTAATAAAGGATTTCTTATATTTAGCTTCATCTTTAGCCTACTTATTGCAGGCACTAAATGATTTGTAAGATCCTTTAAAAGTTTTTCATCATCCTTTAAAAGAATATTTAATTCATTTTCCACTACTTCAATTATATTTTTTCCTATTCTCTTAATATCAATATTAGCTATATCTTCTTCTAATTTTGAAACAGAATTTAATCTAAGCTTTGCCCCTTTAAGATGCATAGTTATATAGCCAATCTCATCAATTGGAATTTCTATATTGAATTTGCTCTCAATATTTCTCACTAACATTTTTCCTATTTCAAACTCTGGTAATTTAGCTAATTCTTCTAAGACATCTTGGTCCATCTTTATATTTTCTTTATTCTTTATCCTTTGAATAGCTAGAGATAAATGAACTACCAACCCTATATAAGCACTATCTACAAGTCTGATATCATTTTCTTTTTCTAATCCTGAAACAATTTCTTCAATAGCTTTTATAATTGACTTGTCTATAAAATTTAAAAGTCTATTTTCTATTGAGAATTCTACTATTCCATTTTCTCTATTAGTTATTAAGGAGCCTTTTAAAAGATTGATTAATTCTTTTTCTTCTAAAGTATCATATAAAATATTAGTAAGTGCTTTTCTATAATCGTTTTCTTTACCTTCAACATAAACGCCTAGCCCTGGTTTTCTAATTAGCTTTATATTAAATGATTTTAGCCAATCTTCTATGCTATCTAAATCATTACTTAAAGTTCCTTCTGAAATTTTTAAAAGTGATGTAAAGTAAAATGATTTAATAGGACCTTGTGAAATGAGCAACTCGCTTATTATTATCCTTTTTCTCTCATCTTTAGAGTACTCTTTTTCAATTTTTTCTATCTCTAGTAATTCTAATATTAACTTTTGATTTTCTAAGTCTTCATCAATTACTAGTCCTACACCTGGTTTTTTTATAAACTTGAACTCATTTTCTTCCAACCACTTTTCTATCTTTGGCATTTCTCGTAATACTGTTCTAGAGCTTAATGATAATTTATCTGCTATTGATGATATTGTTATTGGATTTGTTACTGTAGATCTAGTTAATATTTGAATTATTTCTTTCTGTCTAGAGTTTAGTTTTTTGTTTTTCATATTAAACCTCTCCATTAATGACATCTTTGCTTGTCCAACTCCTTATATCTATATTTTAAACTTTGTTATATCTTAACTCAATTTAATCATCCATCATAAATGTCTTAATCACTTAGTGACACTTTTAAATAAATGATCATATTTATTAATCATTATATCAAAGTTGTATTTGTTTTTTATAAAAATTTATTTCTATTAAATAAACAATTAGACAATTTGCAATTGCTTCTTTAAATAATAAAAAAGGCGTAACTTTTTCTAAAAAATACTTACGCCTTTTCTTTGATTATTTATTTGCTAATCTATTATATAAGCCCTGAATATTATCATCAGTTAAGAAATTTTGGATTCCTATTAATTCCGCATTAGGACAAGACTTCTTAGCTCTATCTATTAATGTTTTATGAGTAACTACAATATCTGTATCTTTAGGTATATCATCAACAGATGCATGAATAACTTCTATTCCAAGATTTAGCTCTTTAATCTTATTTCTAAATTTTGAAGCTCCCATTGCACTTGATCCCATACCTGCATCACAAGCAAATACTATCTTTTTCACGATAGATTTGTTTATATTTTTCATTTCATTAACTTTTCCCTTTGCTTCTTCTAGATCTTCTTCTTTTGCATTCTTTGATGCTATCTTAATAAATGGTGCTGCCACTAAGAATGAAACTACTGTTGCTGCTGCTACCCCTGCTAAAACTGGTAGTAATCCCCCCTTTGGTGCCATTGCCATTAAAGCAAATATGCTTCCTGGTGAAGGTGTTGCTACAAGACCTGCTCCTAACATTGAAAATACTAATATTCCTGATGCCCCTCCTGCTATTACAGCTAATAAAAGCAGCGGATTCATTAATACATATGGGAAGTAAATTTCATGAATACCACCAAGGAAATGTATTATTGCTGCTCCTGGTGCAGATTGTTTTACTGATCCTTTACTATACATCCAATAAGCTAATATTATACCTAATCCAGGTCCTGGATTTGCTTCTAATAAGAACATTATGGATTTACCACTTTCTTGAACTTGTTCTAGTCCTATTGGTCCTAACACTCCATGATTAATAGCATTGTTTAAGAATAAAATCTTACCTGGCTCTATGAATAGTGAAACTAAAGGTAATAGCTTTCTTGCAACTAAAGCTTCCACACCAGTTTTTAATATTCCTGTTAAAACTACTACTACTGGACCTATTGCAAAAAATCCAAGTATGGCCAATATCATACCTAATATACCGATAGAAAAGTTATTTACAAGCATTTCAAAACCTGATGGAATTTTTCCATCTACAGCTTTATCAAACTTTTTAATTACAAAACCAGCTAAAGGTCCCATAATCATTGCTCCAATAAACATTGGAATATCTGCTCCTACTATAACTCCCATAGTAGCAACTGCTCCTATAACCCCGCCTCTTGCACCTCCTACCATCTTACCGCCTGTATAACCAATTAGTAATGGTAATAAGTACTTAATCATTGGGTCTACTAAACTTCCTAATGATTCATTTGGTGTCCATCCAGTTGGAATAAAAAATGCTGTTATAAGTCCCCAAGCAATAAATGCTCCAATATTGGGCATTACCATGCCACTTAGAAATTTTCCAAATCTTTGCATAGAATCCCTTGCACTAGTTTTAGAATTTGTCATTATTTTCCCCTCCATTTATTTATTTTTCTATTGTAAACTTTTACTTTGCAATTTAATTATATTTATACATACACATTAATTCAATTTGAAGAAACCGACCTTTTGTCATCTAACATTGGTGACAAGTTTATGATGAATTATGAATATAATGTTGAAGATAAATAGATATGTTTCCATAAGCTAAATAGCTATGCAAAGAATTACTAGGCTCTGAAAACCTACTATGCCAAGAGTTTTGGTTAACTCGTTGCGCTCAAACAAACCAACAACACTAAGGCCTAGTAGTTTTTCCTTCACCAAGTACTTCTAATTGCTCGCTATATGCTTATTCCACATATTCTATTTATCTTCGCTAGCTTATATTTCTCAACTTAACATTACTAAACAAATAATTATGCTGAATAAAATATAAAATAAAGAGGCTATGCTAGCATAACCTCTTTATTTACTTGTGTTAAATTTTCTTACATCATATTATTTATAACTTTTACAAATGCTTCTTCTTCTAAATCTGAGTATCCCTTAAAAATTATTTGATCTATATCTTCTTTATTAAAAACATAACAGTACTCTTCACCTAAATATCCCTCTGGATAAAGACACCCTAAATAATCATTTAGTTTTTCACCATTTTCTGAATAAATTTGTCTTCCTATAACCATTAACTTTTTATATCCATCTCTTAATACAACTATTGACCCTAGTGGTAATAAACTCATTTTATATCCTCCAGATTATGTATATAATTCTATGAATATTGTACTACATATTATTTTCTTTTTATAGTGAGTATTAATTTATTTTAAGAAGATACTATGCACAATAAACCAGTAAGTATAACTTAATGTCACTATTTTATTGTGTTATGAAATATTAATGCAAAAATTATTATTGCTAATATTATTAATAAAGACCTAATGACATATTATTTTTCTATAAATAGTTTTAATATCCTATGAATAAACGGGATGTCTAATATAGACATCCCGTTTATTATACTTTTCTACAAGTCATTTAAAGCACAAACAAGATAATATAATCTTATTTTACTTACATTAGTTTAAAAAATTTTACAATTATAAATTTCTATTTCTAATTGTATTTTCTTTGATTCTTATAAGTCTACAATCAATATAAGTATTTATATATACTCTTTAACCCTTTTCACTACATTTTCCACTGTAAAGCCAAATTTTTTAAATAACTCTTCAGCTTTACCAGATGCTCCAAATGTATCTAATGAAATAACTTCACCATCAAGTCCTACATATTTATGCCATCCAAATGAAGATAATGCTTCAACCGCAATTCTTTTTCTAACCTTATTTGGAAGAACACTTTCTTTATATTCTTTATCTTGAGAATCAAATATTTCAAATGAAGGGATACTTACTACTCTTACATCTATCCCCTGATTTTCTAATTCATCTGCTGCCTTGTAAATTAATTCAACCTCTGAGCCTGATGCCATTAATATTGCATCTGGAATTTCTTTCTTGGAATCCTTAATTATATATCCTCCATTTAATGCTCTCTTTGCAGATCCATCATATAAAGGTAAGGTTTGTCTACTTAATACTATTGAAGTTGGACTTGAACCATTAGTTACTGCATAATACCAAGCAGCCGCAGTTTCCTTTGAATCTGCAGGTCTAAATACAGTCATATTTGGCATACTTCTAAGTGCAGCTAATTGCTCTATTGGTTGGTGAGTTGGGCCATCTTCTCCTACTCCAATACTATCATGAGTTAGTACATATGTTACTGGTAAATTCATTAATGCTGATAATCTCATTGCACCCTTCATATAATCACTAAACACAAAGAATGTTGCACAGAATGCCTTTAATCCACCATGAGCATAAATACCATTTGTTATAGCAGCCATAGCATGTTCTCTTACTCCAAAATGAAGATTTCTTCCACTTCTATTTTCTTCTGAAAAATCTCCTTTTCCGTTCATATAGCTCTTATTAGAAGGTGATAAATCAGCTGATCCTCCAATAAAATTAGGAATTAATTCTGCTAATCTATTTATAATTATTCCTGAAGACTCTCTAGTAGCCATTGCTTTCTCAAAATTCCAGAAATCTTTATTATTTAATAGAGCTTCACTATCAATTGTTCCAGAAATCCATTTACAATATTCTTCTGCTAATTTTGGATATGCATTTCTATAATCTTCAAATAAATCATTCCAATGTTTTTCTTTTTCTATTCCTAAATTGATGTAATTATCCATATTAGAATATACTTCTTTTGGAACATAGAAATCTTCTTGATTCCATCCTAAATTTTCCTTCATTGCTTTTACATTTTCAGTTCCTAAAGGCTCACCATGGGCAGATGCCTTTCCTTGTTTTTCAGGGCATCCAAACCCTATTTGATTCTTAACTATTATAATTGACGGCTTAGTAGTTTCATTTTTTGCTTCTTCAATTGCTTTTTCAACTGCTTCGATATCATTACCATCATTTACTTTAATTACTTGCCAGTTATATGCTTCATATCTCTTGGCTACATCTTCTCTAAATGCTATATCTGTATTTCCTTCTATAGAAATATTGTTTGAATCATATAAAACTATAAGCTTTCCTAATCCTAAAGTTCCTGCTAATGAAGATGCTTCTGCTGAAATTCCTTCCATTAAACATCCATCTCCAACTATAGCATAGGTATTATGATTAACTACTTCATATCCTGGTTTATTAAATTTTTCTGCTAAATGGCTTTCTGCAATAGCCATCCCAACAGCATTACATACACCTTGTCCTAAAGGTCCTGTTGTTATTTCAACCCCTTTAGTATGACCATATTCGGGATGTCCTGGTGTTAAGCTACCTAATTGTCTAAAATTCTTTATATCCTCAATTGTTATTCCATATCCAAATAAGTGTAATAAAGAATATTCTAGCATTGATCCATGACCTGCTGATAATATAAATCTATCTCTATTATCCCAGTTTGGATTCTTCCCACTATGATTCATCTTAGTCCATAATATATATGCCATAGTCGCTGAACCAAGTGGTAATCCCGGATGTCCTGATTTTGACTTTTCAATTGCATCTGCTGAAAGTACTCTTATTGCATCTATAGATAATCTATCTAATTTTCTACTCATTTTCAGCCTCATTTCTCATATTATTGTATATGTGTTTTTTTACTATTAAATATTTTACTAATTCTACTTTCCAAATGCTGCTTGCCAGTCTGCTTTGAATTTTTCTAATCCTTGATCAGTTAAAGGATGCTTAAGCATATTCATAATTAAATCATAAGGAACTGTAGCTATATCAGCACCTGCCTTTGCAGCCTCTATAACATGAATTGGGGTTCTTACACTTGCTGCAATTATTTTTGACTCAATTCTATGAATTGAGAATATTTCAGCTATATCTTTTATAAGATCCATTCCATTCATTGATATATCATCTATTCTTCCTAAAAATGGGCTTACATAAGTTGCTCCTGAATTTGCTGCAAGTAATGCTTGTGTTGCTGAAAATATTAAAGTAACATTTGTCTTTATTCCTTCTTTTGATAAAACTTTTACTGCTTTAAGACCTTCCTCAGTCATTGGAATTTTTACTATCATATTTTTATGAATAGCAGCAATTTTTCTTCCTTCCACAATCATGCCTTCTGAATCTTCACTTACAACTTCACCACTTATAGGTCCATCAACTATTTCAGTTATTTCTTTAATAACTTCATTGAAATCTCTTCCCTCTTTAGCTACAAGTGATGGATTTGTTAAACTGATACCTATAGACTAGACACTTAAATAAAAGGGTTTATGGCTATAGGTATTTTTTATATAATTAAATAAAT
>NZ_JADNAT010000026.1 GCF_015550425.1 Clostridium sp. 1001275B_160808_H3
AGAGTTTTATACGACTTATATTATGATAATAGTTTTATTGAAAATATTTTTTGGTATAGAAAAGTATAGCAAGAAAACGAGTATAGTAGATAGAAAGTTGACTTAATAATAAATACTTAATATATTTTACTGTTAATTAAGATATATTAAAGCTTTAAATCTTTGTAATCTTCTTTTAGATAGGGAGGCATAGGAAAGCTTTCTATATTTAGAAAATCTATATCAAATAAATCATATAGAAGAGGTTTACCATAATGAGTTGTTACTTCATTGGTAATTACAGGTTCAAGAAGTGTTACTATAATATCTTTGTATAGTTCTTCTATAGAAGCTTCACTAGGAATATATTCATAATGTAATCCTTCAGTAGCATTATGAATTACTTTTGGCACATCCTGAAGATTCTGAGGCTATAAATGCAAGTCTAGAGAAGGTTCTAGCTGGAGAATAATTTTAAAGCTTTGATAAGGTAAAGTTGATTGATTAAATGTGAGATTTTTAGTCTGTAATTCAGAAATAACATAAAAAGATTATTTAATAGCCAATGAGATTTTCATTGGCTATTCTTATATATTAAATTTACTTAACATCAATTACAATTTTGTGGCAGGCATCACAGTAATAAGCGACTAAATCACTATCTAATACACGTTTTAAATTAATTCTTTCAGGGAAAAAATAAGATTGGTTTCTAGCTTCATCTGAAATGAAATCAAAGCTGTTTTGGGGAGAAGTAATAATACCCTTTTTCATTTCTTTATTACAATATGGACAATTCATTTATACCACCTCAATAAAGTATCAATTCAATATATTAATTATATCATATAGAATATAGATAGTGACTATTTAAAATAATAGTCAAATATAAATTGTATATGATATTATTTGCTTTAATAGATTAGATTCTAAATCAGTAGATAATATGGAAGATAAAAGTTGATGACGTTAAATAAAATGGAAATATTAAGGCTACAGATATAGTTTTACTTTAAATTAATTATTTAAGTAATACTATTCTGTAGCTTTTATATATATTTAGTTAGATCAGAATGAATTAAGATTTGAGTAAATATTTAAAAGCTATAGAAGTTTAGATAATTTATTGATTAATAATTCGATAAATACAAAATTTAGAGCCTGGCTATCAATAAAAAAACTATCCTTAGCTAATGAAAATGATGGTAAAACTATTATATTTGGTATTTGCTTAGAAAACTTTGTTTTATTGTTTTGAGTAATTAATGCAATATTGCTATTATTACTAATAGAATTTTTTATTGATTCAACAATTATAGAAGTTAAAGCAGATAGTGAAAAATATATATTTAAATCATTTTGTGATGAAAATAATGCTTTTTCTGCAATTAAGCTACTATCTGTAATGCTTTCTGAATCTATACCTATTGTTGTTAATCTATACTGAAGATGTCTAGCAGCAAGTCCTGTTTCGTGAACACCATAAATTTTGATTTTATTAGCTTTTAATATATCAAGCGATAAAGCTTCAAGGTGACTATCTAAGTTGCTTTCTTTTAATAATGTAAGCTTTTCTGTAAAAAGATTAAGAATTTCTTGAGATGAATCATTAATCGTTTTTGCGTTGGACAAATTCCCAGAGTGAAGATAGCGTGATAATTCGTATTTAAATTCAGAGAAACCTTTATATCCGCATTTTTGACAAAATCTCAATAATGCAGATTTAGATACATTCATTTTATATGCAGCTGTTACTAAAGGGAAACATGCTATAATATCAGGGTTTGTAAGGATTATGTTTTTAATTTTAATTTCAGATTGAGTAAATTCATTATCATGCAAAAGTATATTATCTATTGGATTCATTAGTTTATCCTCCTTATATGATATGTAATAGATATATTATACCACATAAAAATGGTTTGGTAAATTTCTCAAAAAAATTGGGAAAAAGTATTTATTTTTATATTAAGACATGTTATGATGAAATTGTAAATAGATTACAGGAGGGTTTTGAGATGAAAAAAATTGTATTACTTTGTGCAGCAGGTATGTCAACTAGTTTATTAGTTACTAAAATGGTGTTAGCAGCTGAAAAGCATAATTTGGATTATGACATAAGTGCATATTCTATAAGCTATGCAAAAGATAGTATTAAGGGGGCCGATTTAGTACTTCTTGGTCCACAGGTAAGATATAAGCTAAAAGAGATACAAAAATTAGCAGGAGACATTCCAGTTAAAGTAATTGATATGGTGCATTATGGAATGATTGACGGTGAAGCAATTGTAAAACAAATTTCAACTTTGCTATAGATGTAAAATTTTATAGCTTAAGTAAACGTTTTAATAAGTAAGAATTAAAGGAGAATGGATTAATGGAAAAGATAACTAGTTTTATAGAGGAGCGTCTTGCACCACCTCTTATTAAAATATCAGAAATGAGATACTTACAAGTTATACAAAAAACATTTATGACCACAATGCCAATTCTAATTTTTAGTTCATTATTAATATTAACTGCTGCTTTACCTATTCCCGGATGGAGTAATATAGTAGCTCCATTTTCAGGAAAGCTATGGGCTGGAGTTAATTCATCTTTAGGTCTTTTAGCTGTATGCATTTCAATTGTTTCAGGATACTACTTAGGGGAATATTACAAAGATAGAGGTTCCAAGATTAAACCTATAGTAACTGCATTAATAGGGTTTTTGAGTTTTATGATGTTTTTTCCAATGTTTAATACTGAAGATGGGAAATTAGTCATAGAAACTACCAATTTTGGAAGTTCAGGAATGTTTGCAGCAATATTCATATCAATTATTGCAGTTGAAATATATAGATTCCTTATAAATAAAAACTTTACGATAAAATTACCAGCAGGGGTTCCACCAATGGTTTTAGATGCCTTTACTGCATTAATTCCATCAATGGTTGTTTTATTAATTTCATGGCTAATGTCACATGTATTAAAGTGGAATATACCAGAACTCACAAATGCTGTTTTTGAGCCGTTAGTTGCTGCTGGAAAAGGCCCTATACCACAATTTTTAGCATTTTTCTTAGATAGAGTATTATGGTTTACTGGAATACATGGTTCAAATGTTGTAGGAAGTGTTATGTCTCCAATTTGGACAAGTATGATAACAGAAAATATGGAAGCTTATAAAGCAGGAGCAGAAGTAATACCTAATTTATTTACTACAGAATGGTGTGGATATTTTGTTCGTGTATCAGTATTACCAATAGCTGTTTTGGCAGCAATTTCTAAGGTTAAAAGATATAGTACTTTAGGAAAGTTAGCATTACCAGCAACAATATTTAATATAGCAGAGCCTGTAATGTTTGGATTACCTATAGTATTAAATCCATTATTATTTATACCTTGGGTGTTTGGTTTTTCATTTTTATGGATATGGTCATATATATTCACAGCAATAATTCCAATGATACCACCAGTTATAACTCAAGTTACTTGGACAGTTCCAGCACCTATAGCAGCATATTTAGGAACTGGGGGAAGTGTTTTTGCATTCTTCTTTAGCTTAGCTAACTATTTTATTATAGGGTTAATATTCTATCCATTTTTTAAAGCTTTGGAAAGAAAAGAAATGAAAAGTCAATTAGAAGGGACTGAGGGAATATATGAAAATAATTAATTACTCTCAAGAGTATGAAGATTCAATAGTGAAATTATGGAATGAATGTCTTATAGCTGATACTATTTCATGTGAGCAATTTAGAAAACAAGTTTTATTTGATGAAAATTTCAATAGAAAACTTGCTCTTATTGCAATTGAAGATGAAGCTATTGTTGGTTTTATTTTAGCAACCAAAAGGCAGGTACCATATTTGGATAGAGGCTTTGAACCAGAAAGAGGTTGGATAAATCTTTTATTTGTAAGAGAAGACTATAGGAAGAAAAATATAGGAAGCCAAATGATAAAGAAAGTGGAAGAAAGGTTAACAGAGAGTGGAGTAAAAAATATAACTATAGCAGCGTATAGTCCTAATTACTTCTTTCCAGGAATAGATCAAGAAAATTATAAGGAAAGTATAGGTTTCTTTGAAAATTTAAATTATATAAGAACTGGTGAAGCAGTAAGTATGCAAAGAAATTTATGGGATTACAATATGCCTTTAAGGGTTAAAGAAAGAAGAGAACAATTAGAAAAAGAAGGATACATTTTTAGAAAATTTGACTATAAATATTCTATGGATTTATTAGAATTCTTAGGTGAAAATTTTGGTGGCGGATGGAAGAGAAATGCATTAATGGCAATGCAAAATAATGAGGCTGAAAAACTTATATGGATAAGCTTAGATAAAGATGATAAGGTAGTAGGCTTTTGCATGAGGAAAATGGATGGAAGTGAATGTAGATTTGGTCCATTTGGAGTAAAGGAAGAGTTAAGAAGCAGTGGTATAGGTGGAGTTTTATTTAATTTAATGATGGATGATATGAAACAAAATAAGCTTTACTATTTATATTTCTTATGGACTCATGGGGCAGGTATGAGATTTTATCAAAAACATGGAGTAGAAGTATATAGAAGCTACTATTTATATAGTAAGAAAATTAATTAGAGTTTGATAAGGTTGAAAATGGATTTAATTCAAAATAACTTATATAGAATTAAAAATGATTTTTGACATTAGAAATTATATAGAGCATTGATTATAGATTGGAGGATAAATATATGAATAACATTAAGAGAGTTATTAGTATAGGAGCGCATCCATTAGATGCAGAATTAATGGGAGGTCCATTAATTATAAAATATGCAGCATTAGGGGCAAAATGCACTTTTGTTCATGTTGTACAAGGAAGATTAGAAGGGTCTAATGTTACAAAAGAAGAAAACGATAAATACGTTGAGAATTTAATTCAAGAAAATATCAATGTTGCAAAAGCAATGAGTTCAGATTGTAAGTCATTTGGTTATAATTCTAAAGAGCTTCCAACAGAGCATGAATTCATTGATATCTTAGTAAAATATTTTACTGATGAAAAAGTGGATTTAGTTATAACTCATTATAGTGGAACATTACATCCAAGGCATTATTATACACACTACACAGTTAAAGAAGCAGTTAAGATATGTAGAAATAATGGCATGGATATAAAACTTTTATATGGAGAAAATTGCGAAGATTTAGTTGGATTTGTACCACAGGCATATTATGAACTAAGTGAAAGTGAAGTTGAGACATGGTTCAATGCATTAAGAAAATATGAAATCTTCAATGGTAAAGTAAATACTGTTCCTTATTATGATTATTACAGAACTATGGGAAAAGTGAGAAGTATGGAGTGTGGAAGTAGAGAATTTACAAAAGCATATATGTATGCTTCATATATAGAAAAAATATAAAATTATTTCAATAAAATAAATTAGTTTATCTATATATTATATAATAAAATAAAAAGTTTATTTAAAGGGATTTATGTAATTAAATTTTCATAAATCCCTTTTTTATGTTTAAATTGCAACAGGACATGGAAACAAACAATATAAATTATTAACAACATAAAATAATAAAGTTATGTTAAAATCGAAACCTAATAAAATTTCATTAAATAATAAATATATTTTATGCAAATTTAATATATAAACAAAGAACTTTTGTGGTATTATTTACATATAAAGAAAATAATTGTATAAGATTGAACGTCATCAAGTCTTTACTAATAAACTTTAAATGAGAATTTAATTAATGGGGGAATAAAAAATGTCAAAGGAAAAATTACTACCAATTTCAATTTTTAGCTTAGCAATTTCACTTATTATTAGTGCTTCAATAATATCTAGTAGTATTCAACAGAATGGAGAATTTATTGGAAGTGGAATAAGTCAAGGATTGAATAATATTAATAATACAATTAATCAAGAAAATAATAATAACTTAGATTCAAAAGATATTTTATCATTAGATGAGGCATCAAAATACTTAGGTATTAGTCAGGAAAGATTAAATCAAGTAATTATTAAGGATGACTCAATACCATATGTACAAATATCTGGAGAATTTATATTTAGTAAAAATGCATTGGAAGAATGGGTTAAGACATCAAAATTTAAGATGTAATAATGGCATTAAATTTAATTATGGTTTATATTAGTGATTTTATAGTATAAAGGAGATAGAGATGAAAAAATATATATTCATTACAATCTCACTATTCATTACAATTCTCACAATTGGATGTAAAAGTAATTCTGTTGATCAATTATCATTTCAAGGATCTAGTCAAAGTTGGGAAGCAACTATAAATTATGATAATAATAACAAATGTAAAGTTAATATAAAATATACTGGAATAGAAAAGCCTCCTATGGATGTAGAATTTACTATTGAAGATTTATCAGGTAATTCTAGTGGTGGATATATGGAATATGGAGAAGTATTAAATAAAGTAGGTGGGTTTTCTTTAGAAAAGGAACATGATTATAAACTATCAAAGTACAAAAATAAGGACAAGTTAGTAATAATTATGAAATGGAACAACAACGAAGAAACTATTAAATTAAATCCATAATAGGATAATTAAATCTTCTAAAGGCGTTAATAAAATTTAATATTAAGAAAAATGATTATTTAAAATATAAATTTAAAAAGAGGACTAAGATGTGAGTTTAAAAATAAGAAGATTTGATAATAATGATTCAGATATTGTATCAAAGATAATTTGTAGAAATTTTTTAGAAGTAAATATAAATGACTATTCAAAAGAAGAAATGGAATATTTAGCTGAGCTTTATAATAGTGAAAAGATATTAAATATAGCAAGTTATGCTCATATGTATGTTGCATGTATAGATGATAATGTTGTTGGATGTGGAGCTATATCAAGCTTTTGGGGAAGTGAAGATGAAAGTATATTATTGACTATATTTGTTGTACCTGAATTACAGGGGAAAGGCATAGGCAAATTAATAATTGAAACATTAGAAAAAGATGAGTATTTTTTACGAGCAAAAAGAGTAGAAATACCATCATCAATTACTGCTTGTGAGTTTTATAAAAAGATGGGGTATGACTATAAAAATGGAGTAAATGAACTAGATGGGGAAGGGCATTATAGATTGGAAAAGTTTAGAGTAGAAGTTGTAATATAGTATTAATTTTTAGATATTTAATTATTTATTAGGAGGAGTATTGTGAATACTAAAATAAGTAATTTTATTATATTAAGTGGTGTACTCATAGTTATTTTTATAACGCCAATTATATTTTTTGCTTTAGCACCATTTGTATTTAATTTGGATGGGATGATATTTCTAAAAATATGTATTGAGTTATTACCATATATATTTATGGTAAGTTTTATTATATTAATATGCTATATTCAAAGAAAGCCAATATTAGAGACAATAGGATTTTCAAAAGATAGAATAGGAAATCAATTTATAAATTGTATTATCATTTTTATAATCACATCGGCATTTATAATAATACCCTTATTACTTGGAGTAAATAAGCATGATATTTTAGGTAGTAAAGCTAGCAAAGCTTGGATATTAATCTATCAAATAATAAAAAATATTATTTTCATAGGAATTGGAGAGGAACTAATATGGCGTGGTTATATTCTTAATGAGTTTAAGAGTTTAATTAAATCTCCAGTTACAGCGGTTATAATATCTTCAATTTTATTTGGATTATGGCATTATTCAGCTAGTCATAACCTAATGCAAGTTTTAATGACCTCAATTTTAGGAGGAATTTATGGTTTTGCAATTATAAAGTTAAAGAATTGTACAACATTGTCAGTAGGACTAGCACATGGATTTCACGATGCCATTATTATTATACTAAGTTATGTATTTTTATAATGATTAATTTATTGGAAGGTAAAAAGCATGAATTATGAAGAAGTTTTAAAAAGTGTTTCTAAAGAGTATAAAAATATATTAAGAGATAATTTAATAGGTATTTATGTACATGGGTCAATTGCATTAAATTGCTTTAACTTTGATAAAAGTGATATTGACTATATAGTTGTAGTTAATAATCCATTAACAGAAGATGTAAAACTAAAACTTATGGATATTACTATAGATTTAAATAAACAAGCTCCACCAAAAGGATTGGAGATGAGTATAGTTTTAAAAGAGTATTGCACTAATTTTATATATCCAACTCCATTCGAATTACATTTTTCTAACAGGCATGTTGATTGGTATAATAATGATTCAAAAGATTATTGTAAGAAAATGATTGGATTTGATAAAGACTTAGCTGCACATTTTACTATAATAAAAAGTGCAGGAATAGTTTTATATGGATTGCCAATAAATCAGGTGTTTGCTGAAGTTCCTAGAGAAGATTATTTAGATAGTATTAAGAATGACATATCTGAAGCTAAATCAGAAATTTATGATAATCCAGTATATATTATTCTAAATTTATGTAGGGTGCTAGCATATGTTAGAGATAACTTAAATCTTTCTAAAAAGCAAGGTGGAGAATGGGGAATATGTAATTTAAATAGATGCTATCATAAAATTATAAATGAGGCTCTGTATAGTTATAAGACAAACGAAATAATGAAAGTAGATGAAGAGGAAGCTAAAAGGTTTTGCGAGTATATGCTTAATGAGATTAATTAGTATAGTGCTTAGTAGTGATAAAGGAGCAAAATTAATGATATATATCACAGTTATAAATGATGAATCTAAGAAGAGAATATTAGATTTTCTATATGAAGATGAATTGTTCAATGTATTCCTAATTAATATTATAGAAAATCAAATTGAAGATATTGGAGAACTGTATATCGAAGAGTCAGATGATGAAATTAATAGTATACTTCATATAAAATTTGATGGTAATTCTTATTTTACAAGCTTTTGTACAAGAAGTGAAACTGGTTATAATGAAATTGCAAAGCAACTTGAAATATTAAACTATAAAAGAGTTCTATTGGCTGGAAAGAGTAAAGATGTATCTAAAATATTAGCCTATGTTGGTAAAGATGTGATATCTGCTTTAAATATCTATTATAGATTCGATATAAGCACATATTTTAAACAAACTGTAATCCAAGATATTAAATTTAGACAGGCGACTTGTGAACAAGATGATATGAGTAAAATTAGTGAATTTATGATTGGCTTTTTTGAACCTACAAATGAGCAGGAGATTGCAGACATAACTGATAAAAGAAAGTTAATTGAAGATATAAAGGTAGGAGTATATTTTATCGAATATAAGGGACAACCAATAGGTATGTCTAGATATAGTGGAGAAAGTAAAAATTATATTGATATTACAACAGTCTATATTGACCCTAATTATAGAGGAAAAGGTTTTGGTAAAAAACTAATGGGATATATGATAGATAATACTATTACTGCTAATAAGACACCAGTAATACAAACTTCATCATTAAATATTATTGCAAGAAAGACTTACGAGTCTTTGGGATTTATTAAGCAAGATGATTACTTATTTGAATTTATATCGTAAACATAATAAATGAAAAAAAATTAGACATTATCAATAATTTATAAGCTATATAATTAAGAAATTAAAAGGTTGCCTTTAGCAATCTTTTTTATTTACATATTAGAAAAGTGACAAATAGTTTATTTGATATACGTTATATATAGTATAAGGATTTACAGAAGGGAGTGATTTAATGGATGATTCACTAATAATTAAATATATCAAAAGAAAAAATGAAGAAGGCTTGGATTTATTATTAAAAGAATATGGTGGATTAATTAAGGGAATAGTTCATAAGCATCTTAAGAATATAAGCTACTATGAAGATGAATGTATAGATGATATATTACTTTCAATTTGGGATAATATAAATTCTTTTGATTGCAGGGGTTTATTTAGGAATTGGATAGCAGTTATTTCTAAATTTAAAGCAATTGATTATAAGCGTAAGTATCTAAAGCTGAATAGTTTTGAAGATATTGATAATCTTGTTATTTCAGATAAAAGTAATTTAGTAGATGATATTATTTTTAATGAATTCAAAGAAGAAGTATATTCAATATTAAATAATTTAAAAGAAAAAGATAAAAAGATTTTTACTAAATACTATATAGAAAATAAAAAGGTAGATGAAATTTCAGAAGAAATGAATTTGGCAAAACATCAAGTTTATAATCAATTATCAAGAGGTAGAAAAAAGCTTAGGAAAATATTAAAAGAGATATATTGAATTGAGGTGAATTTATGAAAAATATTTATGATAAATTTAATAAGAGTGAAATGAATCTAGATGAGTATGAAGAGCTTTGTTTCAATGAAGAGGAAATTAATATTATAAAAAAACGATTAAATAGTAAGCTTAATAAAAAAAGAAAACATAATTATAAGCCACTTGTAGCTACATTAGCAGGAATATTTATTTTCTCTATTCTTTCAAACAACGATGTAGTTAGTGCAGGTATAGAAAATATATCCAGAAACTTAAGGCAGTATTTTAGCAAAGAAATCAATAGAAATTTTAGTGAGTACATTACTCCAATAGGTACAACAGTTACAGATAAAAACATTAGTATAACAGTAAATGAAATTATAGTTGATGAAGATCTAATAATTATTAATGAAACTTTAGACTACTCTAAATTAACTGAAGAAGATGGTCTTTTATTTAAAAATAAGGAAAGATATACAAGATCACAAGAAACAGATGTTGAAGTAAATATAAATGGAAAAATTTCTAAACAGGCATATTCAGATTTATATAATGTTTCTGATGATGTTATTAATATGATAAGTATATATAGTTTTAATGATATAAATTTAGATAATACTTTAGATATAAAAATTAAATATAAGTTTTACGATTTTGTTCCAAATGAAATGGAGCCAAATTCAGACACAGTATATCCTATAGAAGGTAATTGGAATTTTAATTTTAGTATTGGTGCAGATGAGATTAAAAAATCAATAAAAAAAGTAGAGTTAAGTGAAAATAATAGTATTGAAATGCCAAATGGAGATATTGTTAAAATTACAGAAGTAAGTAAATCGGATATTTCATTTAAATTTAGATATGAAATAATAACAAATGAAAAAGAAGATTATTATAGTAGTTCATATTTTTATGCTGTTGATAATGATGGAGAAAAGTTACAAGAAAGTATAAGTCACTATAGTCATAGCAAGTCCACTGGGTATGCTCAATATATTATGAAGGATAAACCTCAAAATAAATTTACTATAAGAGCATATGGAGGGAAAAATACAATAACTGTAGATTTTGATGATTATTAATAAAAATATTTTTTGAAATTGAATAATAATGTGTATATGATATAATTTATATAGTATATTTTATGAATGTGAGATGGATAAAATGAATTATAAAGAACTACAGCCTGAGTGTGAAAAGTGCTTTGGATTATGTTGTGTTGCATTATACTTTTCATCTATGGATGGATTCCCAGTTAATAAGGATGCAGGTAAACCTTGTATTAATTTAGCAGGTAATTTTAAATGCAAAGTTCACGAAAATCTTAATAAGAAGGGGTTAAAAGGTTGCATAGCATATGATTGCATTGGTGCTGGACAAAAGGTAGCTCAAGTTACTTATTCAGGACATGATTGGAAGGAAAAACCTGAGTCTTCAAAAGAAATGTTTGATGTTTTTATTATTATGAAGCAACTACATGAAATGCTTTGGTATCTTAATGAAGCTGTTAGGCTACAATATAATAGTAATATTAATAAAGACAAGCTGATTAAAAAAATAGAAGAAATAAAGAACTTAACACATTTAGAAGCAAAATCAATCTTAAAGTTAGATTTAATACCAATTAAGGTAGGAGTTAATACTTTGCTTTTACAAACTAGTGAATTCTTAAGGAAAAAAGTTAATAACGGAAAAAACACTTTAAAAGGTAAAAAAGCTCTAGGTGGAGGTCTAAATCTTATGGGCTCTGATCTTAGAAAAAAGGATTTAAAAGGAGTAAATTTAAGTGGGGCTTTTCTAATTGTAGCAAATTTAAGAGGAGTAGATTTAAGCTTTACAGACTTAATTGGAGCAGATTTAAGAGATGCAGATTTAAGTGGAGCTAATTTAAGCAATAGTATTTTTATAACTCAAGCTCAAATTAATAGTGCAAAAGGTGATAGCAATACAAGATTACCTAAATCTATTACTAAACCAAGCAACTGGTAGAAAATGAAGTTTCCAAATATAATTTAGAAATAACTAATGAAATATATAAGATTATAAAAGATAAAAGGCAATAAGAAAATCAATGACAGAAAGTATCGTATTTTCATAATGAAGGTACGATATTTTATAATTTATATGAAAGTACAATAAATCAAAACTTTAAAGATGCAATTGATTAAATTACTTATATTTAAAAATATAATCGGAGGTAGCTTATGGTCATTACTGATAGAATAATTTGAGGTGAAAATTTAATATATCTAGTAAATGATCGTGTTCATAAAGATGGTAGTTATTATAATACACTTATTATGGGAAAATGGTAGAAATTATATATTTTGAATAATATATATGAAAAATAAAAGGACTAGAGAGTATAAACTAGGTCTAATCCTTAATATTTATTTAATCATATTTCATAATATACTATTATTAGCTGATAGTAATATAAATTCCTAATTATATATTTATAGATTCTAATCTATGACAGGCTATTTTGAGAATTCTCCTAAAAATAGAAATTTAAGAATCTTAAATTTCCTAATTATATAAAGAGCAAATGGTAGACAAAAAGAACCAATAAATAAATTACATATTAAAAATATGCTATAGTTAGATATTTTTAATATGTATGTTATTAAAATCATTGATGCTATTTGGAAAAACCATGAAAAAATATATATATCTATAGAATATCTTCCTAAAAATGATAGTATATTACACATACTTGAATTTTTTAATCCTTCTATTACGATAAGCACCAATATCATACCAGATAATCCACAAAGAAAATTCAAAGTGTTCAAAAGATACTTTGTTATAAATATTTGATTAGTAATTAAATATGAATAGAAAAATACACATGCTATAGAAATCATAAATAGAAAAATTTTTTTGTAATTAGAAATTTTATTATGAAATATATCTTTATTAGCAAAACAATATTTTCTAAAATAAAGTCCTATAAGAAAATATACTAAAAAGAAAGTAACTCTATTAAGTGATAGAAAATAAATTTCTTTAGGAAAAAATATGTTTATTAGTACTCCTAATGTAAGAATAAATCGCATAGGTAATTTAAAAATAATTGGTGAGATTATACTAATTATAAATAAAGTATATAAAAACCAAAGAGCTCCCATGATTCCGTTTTCAGGATATAAGAATATTGTTTTAATCATATTTATTAAATCTTTATTAGAATTAGGCTGGTTAAGTATTATTTTAAAAATAATAATCATTAGGTTGGTTGCAATGGACAAAGTTAAAAACGGAATACCAAGTCTATAAAATTTATTTTTTATGAAACTAAAGTAGTCTTTCTTTAAATCCATATCTAAAATTTTAAGTGATAAAAATCCCGATACTAGAAAAAATAATGGCATATGCATAGAATAAATTAATTGAACTAAAAATTCATAAGTATAAGGTCTTTTTAAGAATGAAGGAGTAGCAGCATGTCCTACAAAAACTAATATAATAGCTATTCCTTTAATATATTCAATTTCTTTAATAGTGTTTTCTTTTTGCATAAAATATTCATCCCCAAAAAATATACTTTAATACTATATAATATATCATGCTCAATAATAATATTCAAATAAAATAAACTTAATACCGTGATAAGTTAACAGTCTTTATTACGGTCATTGAACAAGGAGAGGTGTATAAAATAAATGATGAATGTAAATAATGATGTGTTGAATCAGTATATTGTTTTAAAAAAATATATAAATGATAAAGAAAATAAGAAGATAAAAGAGTTAGAAGATATTTGTATAAATGAAGATAAAGTAAATTTAAAACTGGAATTAGAATATAGAACACAAATTAATAAAGACTATAAAAAAGAGTCAAATGATATAAATGAGTTTTTATATTACATCAATGATAAGTTAGTTGGATATTTAGGAATTTCATGCTTTGGTGGAAATATTGCTGAAATTAATGGGATTGTTCATCCTGATTTTAGAAGAAGAGGGATTTTTACTAAGTTAACAGATATGGCCATAGAAGAATGTAAAAGAAGAGAGTTTGATAAAATATTGCTACTTAGTGATGATAAATCAAATTCTGCAATGAGATTTATAAAGAATATAAATAAATCTAGCTATTCATTTTCAGAGTGTAGAATGGAGTGCATTAATTGGATTGTATATGAAAACAATAAAAATATTTTTTTAAGTAATGCAAAAAATAAGGATATAGATCAAATAGATAATTTAAATGAAGTTTTCTTTGGAGAAGCCTGTAATGAAATGATATTACCAGAAGATGAAGAAAAAAATAACATTATTACTTACCTAATTAAAGCGGATGATGAAATAATTGGTAAAATAAAAGTAAGTAAGGAATTCGATTCAGCATTTATTAGTGGGTTTGGAATAATTCCTGAATTTAGGAATAAAGGATATGGAAGAGCAACTTTGATGCAAGTTTTAAATATTTTAAAGCATGATGGAATAAATAAAGTTGCCTTGGATGTAGAGATAAAAAATAATAATGCATTACATTTATATAAATCTTGCGGATTTAAAGAAAAATCAACAATGAATTATTATGAGGTAAAAATTTAAATCTAAATAAATACAATATTAATATGTTAAATATGATTTTTGTAATTGTAAAATGAAGAGTTCTTAAAGAAAGCTAAAAGCATCTTTAAGAACTTTTTTTATAATCTTTTAACCTTAAATAATAAATGTTTTAATGCGTGTAACATCTTTTAATAATAATATTTTATTGAAAAACGATAAAATATTATTGACTTACTATAATCAATAAATTATCATATAAGTATATAAGGTGAAAGGTAGTGCTATGAAAAAGAAATCGATAAGTTTGATAATTTCAATTTTAATATTATTGGAAAGTACTCTTTTTATAGGATGTACAAGTTTCCAAGGCAGGAGTAAGTCAAGAGGATATAATTTAATTGTTATTAATAATAGTAAAGAAGGAATAAATAGTTTTGGATATAAAGAGAGGAATTCTTCAGGGGGAGCAGCATACGCAGATAATAGTTCGATAAAATCAGGTGATAATATGAAGTTTCTTATGAATAGTAATGAATTTTCTTTATCTGTTAATGATAAAAATAACAACACATTTTATAGTCAAAAATTTAATGTTGATTTTACTAACAAAGAAAAAGTATATAAAGTTTCAGTAGAAAAAAATGAAGATGGGATATGGGAATTTAACTTTATAGATTATAAATAATTTATAAAGTACAAACTATACGGGCTAAAAACTAAATTATACTTATAAAAAATGGAGTGAGGGATATGGAAAAATTTAATATTAAGTTAAAATCACGTATAAAGAAATTATGGCTAGGATTTCTTATATTATTTTTAATAATAAATTTTATTCTTAGACCATTAGGATACAAGATACTTATCTACAAAGTTAGCCCTAGTTTTTTTAGTTATATATTGATTTTAGGATTAATATACTTGATAATACTTTTTGATTTTAAAAAGCATAAATGGATAAAGGGTGCTTATAGTATGTTTGCTATAATTTTTATTTTATCAAGCATTTTATTTTATATGCTTTTTTATAGTGAAACCAAGTATTTTACATTTAAATCACCAAATAAAAATAATACTTTAGTAGTAGAAGAAAAAGAATTTCTTTTATCAGGATATAGTAACTTTTATGAAAGAAAATTTGGAATATTTATTAAATCTTTAAATGAAGGTATTTCTACTGACGATGGGTTTAGACCTTTTTCAAATAATCAATATAAAATCACATGGGTAGATAATAATACTATTAAATTAGAATATGATTTTGGAAGTTTAGGAATATGGAAGGTTGAATTTATAGATCTTGATTAAATTAAAAAGGAGTATGTTACTATGATTACTTTACTTAATCCTACAAGTCTATTGCTTGGTTTAATTGCTTGGATACTTCCAATTATTAACCTTATGCAATTTAAAAAACATGAAAATAGGAGCTGGATTATTCTTTCAATTATTAGTATTAGTTCTTGTGCAATTTCTTTATTTCTACAGATTATTTATAACAATCATTTGGTTCAAATCAATGATTGGTCTGCTCTTATGGATATAACTGATGCATTAGTATTCGTATCAGCAGTTTTACTTGTAGTTACTATAAGTTTAAATGCAGTAACTACATTCATATATTATAAAAAATCAGAAAAGTAATGTATCAAACCTCAAGTCATAACGTTATATAATTATTATTTTTTTACTTTAATTAAATATTTTATTACTTATAGATGCCTTAAATATATTAGTCTATAAGTTAGTTTAAACATGTATTTATAATTATTAAATTTTATAATTATCTTAAAGAGGTTGAGTAAAGCATAGATTAAAATATTCATTACTAACATAAAGTAGAACTTATTATTATAAAGAAATTGAAAATTCTAATATTAAGATGATTACTTACTTAAGTGAACTGTGTAATGAATAATTATATTAAATTTATATAATTTTCTATTAGAAATAGAAAATTCAATGAGTTATTATAAGAAAATACTTAAATATTCATATTATTAGAAAGATTTGAAGAAATTTTAGCACATTTGTGGTATAATAAGTATACAACAGGTAGTTCCTAAAAGTTTTTAGCTGTAGGAGCTGCTTTTTTTCATTATAAATAAAACACATAGGGAGGTAATTTTATGTTTAAAATAAATGATTATGTTGTATATGGTTCAAATGGAGTTTGCAAGGTTACAGATATAGAACAGGTAACTTTAAGAAATGAAGAGTTAGAATATTATATTTTATCTCCAGTTTATAATGATAAGATGACTATTAAAATTCCTGTAAACAATAAAAAGATATTAATGAGAGAGCTTATGACAAAAGCTGAAATTACGAATTTAATAAAAGAAATTGCAAAAAATGAAACTGTTGAAATAGAAGATTCAAGAAAAAGAATTGAAGAGTATAAGGCTATAATAAAAAGAGGAAATGCGGAAGAACTTATAAAGGTAATAAATTCAATAAGATTAGAAAAAAATGAAAAGAATTCATTAGGTAAAAAACTTAATAAAACAGATGAAGATATTATGATTAGTGCTAGAAAACAGCTATATCAAGAAATGGCAATAGTGTTAGACATTAATGTAGATGAAGTACAAGATTATATTAAAAATAATATTTAAAATATCTTATAATCATTATTATAAATTACATAAGTGAATTTTCTAAATAGGACAGTAGTTAGTTTTGTGTAAAAACAAAACTAACTACTGTTCTTTTTGTATTAGCAGCCATTTTAAAGTTAAATTTTCTTTTCTAAAGTAATATTTCCATTTTCAATTCTATATATTGTATCTACTAAATCAAGGATACGCTCATCATGGGTTACCATTAAAGCAGCTTTATTATATTTTTTTATCTCATCTTTAATCATAGTAACGACTTCACGACCACGATTGCCATCAAGACTTGCTGTTGGCTCATCTGCTAAAATTATATCAGGATGATTCATTAATGCTCTTGCTATTGCAACTCTTTGCTTTTCACCACCTGATAATTTTGAAGGATAGTGATTAAGCCTATGTTCTAGTCCAAAATCTTTTAAAAGCTTATTAGCATAGTCATTAACCTCTTTTGTGTCTTTATTTTTAGAAAGATTTGGTATTAATTTTAGCTGATCAATAACTGTTAAATAAGGTATTAATTGATGAGATTGAAATACAAAGCCTATTTGATTTCTTCTTATATCAGCTAATTCCTTTTTATCTTTCTCACTTAAATTCGTATCTCCAATTATTATTTCGCCATTACTTGCTGTAAGTAATGCTCCAGCTATAGATAAAAATGTACTTTTACCAGAACCTGAAGGTCCAACAATAGCAACAAATTCACCAGGTTTAACATTAATTGAAACATTATTTAAAACGGTATTTTCACTATCTCCATCTATATATGTCTTAGTTATATTCTTTAATTGAAGTGCGTATTTTCTCATTAATAATTACCTCCTATTGCAGAAATAGCATCTACCTTTCTTACTTTTCTTATAGAAAATAGACTACTTAATAGTGCTATTGCTATAAATAATAGTGAAACTAAAGCTCCATCTTTATAACTTAATACAAAAGGCATACTTGCTGGTAATACACTGGCTAAAGAAAATGTTAATATATTTCCTATAATCATGCTTATTACTGAAAGTATAAATACTTGAGATGTTAAAGATACTGCTAAAGTTGACATTTTGGCGCCTAATGCTTTTAAAACTCCAAATTCAGGTAGCTTTTGCATAGTTGTTATATAGAAGAATACGCCAACTATAAATGAAGATATTATAAGTAAGAATACTAACATCATAAGAATAGTAGCTTGTTCTTGTGAATGTCCTGGTACATTTGAAATTATTTCACTTTTAGTTAATAAAACTTTTTTATCTAAATTATCATTAACAAGGTTAGTAAGTAAATCTAGATTTTCTGAAGACTTGTCCATATTAATTGCTAATGCTTGAAAATTATTATAATCTCTACCAGTAGCAGAAGTCATTATTTCCTTATATGTATCTAAAGATATTACCCCTACAGAAATATGTGCATACATTTGATTTTTAGTAAATCCTACTACAGTTAATTCTAAATTAGAAGATGTATCTTTGATTTTATCTCCAATTTCTATACCATCTTCTTTGAATGAGTTGTTTAAAACTATTTCTCTATCATTATTTAAGTTATTTCCCTCAATAACTTCAGGCATAAGAAATGCTGATGGATCAATAGCTAAGTAAACTAAATTGATTTTTTTATCTAAGGAATCCATAGTGAAATTACTTGTATGTAAATTAATAGGAGTAGTATTTTCATTTAAATCTATTAATCCATTAAGGTTATTTAATTCCTTTAGCTCATCATTCTCAATAACTGAACGAGTAATTAATTTATCTGCAGAATCATCTAGAATATAATAATTTGCTTTAGAATTTTCAATTAAAGATCCAGTAGCTGCAGATAACCCTTTTGAAATACCTGATAAAAATAGTACTAGAAATATAATAAGAGTTAAGATTCCGATTATTAAACCAAAACTTGCCTTATTGTGCTTTAGTTCTTTTAGTGCTAAAAACATAATTTAATTCTCCTTCTTTTGATTAATATTTATTAAAGTGTATATTAGAAACATGAATTAATTATGAACTATGTTCAATAAAAAATCAATATTAATTAATAATTTTTAAGGAGAAACCCTTGGGTCCAGAAATTTACCATTTTGTAAACTTTTCCATTGTATCGCAATACTATGTATTATACAGAAATATTAGGAGAATATAAATGGAATTAGACAAAAATTCAAGGAGAAAGTGGAGAGGAATTGAAATAGTAGGCTTAGTTTTAGTTATTGTTTCATTCATAACACTTTTAGTATCCCCAGAATCTATATCTGGATTGTTTGACAGCATTACAAATCAAGTATTCCCTATAGTAGTTGATGTATTTCTATTAAGTGAGGTTGGTGTAGCTATTATAATTAGTGTAATAGTAGGCAGAATTTTAGAAAGATTAGGCTTTACAGATGCATTAATTAGAATTTTTATTCCTATAATGAAAGTATTTAAAATAAACCCATCAGTAATTATTCCAAGTGTATATAATGTATTAGGTGATATAAATGCAGCAGGGGCAATAGCTGGGCCAGTTTTGAAAAAGGCAAAAACTACAAAGGCAGAGCAAAAAATTGCTATAGCTACAATGATACAATCACCTCAGTCATTTGCAACACTGGTTCTTGGTATAGTTGTATTAACTAAGTTTGGCATATCAGCATTGCCTTTAGTACTAGTTAGTATTTTTTTACCTATAGTATTAGTTCCAATTATTTTATCTAAAACAGTATATAAAGATACTAAGGCAGTAGAGTTAGAAGAATTACCTAGGTTTACACCAGAAACTAAGCTGCTAGATACTATTTTTAGTTCTGCAAAAGAAGGAGCATATCTATTATTTTTAGTCATTATACCAGCAGTAGCAGCAGTGTTCACTATAATTGGAATTTTAGACTTCTTTGGAATTTGGACAGTTATACAAAATGGAATGACAATAGTTCTTCAATGGTTAAGTATAGAGCCAGCAACAGGTATTGTATCTGTATTAGCTAGCCCAACTCTAGCAATGGCTCAGTTAAATGAAATGAGTAATATTGCACCTGCACTTGTAGTTGGTGGGTTTGTACTTGCAAATTCAGGTTTACCATTATCAGTTTTATTTGGACAAATACCAGTAACTTGGAAAGAAAATTCAGATTTAAATGAAAGAGACGCATTATTAGCAGCTCTATTAGGTACAGTAATTAAATTTGCAAGTTGCATAATAATTGGATTACTTTTAACACCATTAATTGTTTAGAGGTTTATATGGATAATAAATATATTGTTAAATCAAGCAAAATAATCACAGTAAGTGATATTAAGACTTTATATAATGGTGCTATTGTAGTAAGTGATGGAATAATAATTGATATAGGAAATTACGATGATATCAAATCGAAGTATAAAGATTTAGAAATTATAGATTTTAAGGATTTAGTAATTACGCCATCACTTATAGATTGCCATACTCATTTATTTGAATATGCACCATCAACAGTTTATCCAGTAACAGAAAAAACTTATGAAATTGCACAAGATGCTTTAATTTTAAATGGCTTAATGTCTGGAGTAACAGCTTTTGGTGAACAAGTTTGTGGATCATCAATGTATGAAATGAATTTAGATAAAATCAAAGAAAAAGCAAAAACTTTACCTTTAGATATAGTATTTTCAACTAATAGCATAACAATAGGCTTTGAAAATTTAGTTAATTTAACATCTGTTACGGGAAAAAGTTCAGTTGATAAAAGCACACTTATAAATGAAGAAATATTAGAAAAGATAATTGATGAAAGTGAATATCCAGGAGAAAATGTATTTATAAATGCCACTCCTGCTAATTTAAAAGAAGAATTAGTTCCAAAGGCAGGAGAAATAATTTATACACAAGAAGAATTAAATAAAATATCAAAAATGTTTCATAATAAAGGAAAGAAGATAGGATGCCATGTTGCTGGAGAAGAAGGAATAAAAATGGCCATAGAAGCTAAAATAGATATTATACATCATGGACATGGAATAACAAATGAATTAATTAAAAAAGCAAAAGAAGAAAATATAATAATTGTTGTAACACCATTAGGTGGGACACACTTAAAACCAAATTCACCAGAAGAAATTGAAGCATTAGTTAAAGAGGGAATAATTATAGCAATAGCAACAGATTCATATCTACCTCCAGATATAAACCTGCCATGGTTAAACTTTGAAGATGATAGCCCAAAAGGACCAGAAGTATTAATGAAAATATCAAATCAAGGTATGCTTAAGTTGAAAGATGCGGGATTAGATGAAAATGAAATTTTATCATTAATCACATTAAATGGAGCCAAAGTATTAGGATTAGAAGAAAAAATAGGAGCATTAAAAGTTGGAATGAAAGCAAATTTTATAGCAAGCAAAGGAATACCTGGATTAGAAATTACTGATATTAAGGATATTATTAAAGTATTTTATGAAGGAAAGTGTGTAATAGATAAGGAAGGACAATAACAATAATAAATAATGAAAAAATTTATAAATTAAAATTAATTTAAAGTTTTTAAATCAGCATATAGTTAAGCTTTAGTGTATATGCTGATTTTTTATTTATCTATATAATAAATCATAAAGAAATTTTTGATGATAAAAAGTACCTAGTACAAACTTATCCAATTAAAGATATTTATACTAAAATTACTATTATTTTTATAGATTATTAATTAGCCAACTGGTTAATATAATAGTGTCAACAAAAATAATATATAAAGGAGATGTAAGATATGGCATCAAATAATAATGGAAGTAACAGAAATTTAGTACCAGAAGCAAAAGCAGGGTTAAACAGATTAAAAAATGAAGTTGCATCAGAAGTTGGATTAAGCAACTATGAAAGTGCAGACAAAGGAAATCTTACTTCAAGACAAAACGGAAGTGTTGGCGGAGAAATGGTTAAGAGAATGGTAGAACAATACGAAAACCAAATTAAATAATTAACTGTTTAATTTAATACAAAAATAATAAAAGGATTAATGATGAAAATTCATTAATCCTTTTATTATTTTTGTGTGGAAATATATTTAAAAATATTTTAATATTGCATATTTTAATATTAATAGTAAATTAAATTTTGGCAATATAATCTTAAATAATATACTCGTAAATGATAATTAAAAAAACAAAAAAATAAAAATTTACAAAATTATCTAAATCAATAGAATAAGATATACTAAATAATATGAAAGTATTAACAATAGTTATTTGAATAATATTATTGATATTTAAAAAGTAAAGGATTAAAAAATAAATATTGTTATAAAATATAATGAAATTATGGATTTATGATAAATTTTAAATTTTCATAGTAATACTTTTAAATTTTTAAAAAACCATACGAAAATATAGATAACGAAAATAATAATAATCAAATGAAAAAAGAAAGGATAAAATAAAATGAAGTTTTTTATAAATTTAAAAGTAAAAAATAAACTTATATCAATATTTTTACCAATAAGTATCTTAATGCTGTTAATTGGAGGAATTGGATTATTTAGCTCTTGGTCAATAAATAAAAATGCAAATAGTATGTATAGCACTAATTTAATATCAATAAAGGATTTACAAGGGTTAAAATCAAACTTAAATTATGATTATATTAATATAGTGAAGGTGATCTATGAAAAAGATGAAACTAAGTTAGAAGAAAGATTAAAAATAATTAGTAATATAGTTTATGAAAATGAAGAATTAATTGAAGAGTTTGAATCTCTTGATTCAATAGAGGAAGCAAAAGATGTATTCTTAGATTTTAAGAGTGATTTATTTAAATATAGAGAATTGAAGTCTGAAGTCATAGAATTATTAAAAGAAAATAAATATGATGAAGCATCAGCTCTTCATAATTCAGAGATAGTACAAATCATAGACTCTATGTTTAACAAGTTAATGAAAGCAATTGAAATAAATGAAAATTTAGCTAAAAACAGTAATTTAAAAAATATACAAGAATTTAATAAATATTTCTATATAGTTTTAATTTTTACTTTAATAGGGTATGTTATTATTAGCTTTATGTCTTATATATTAATTAAAAATATTATAAATCCATTAGATAAAATAAAAAATTTAGCTGATAGATTAGCTAGTTATGATTTTTCTATGCCTATCAGCATAACTAGAAAAGACGAGTTTGGACAAACTGGAATAGCCCTAAATACTGCACAGGAAAATGTAAATAACTTAATAAAAATGATTATGGAAAACTCAGAAGATATAAGTGCTTCATCAGAGGAACTTTCAGCAACTGTGGAAGAGTTATTATCAAAAGTAGAAATTATTGATGAAGCAGTTAATAATATTGCGGCAGGAATGGAAGAATCAAGTGCTGCATCTGAAGAAATAAGTGCTTCTGTTCAAGAGGTAGATGCAAGTATAAATGTACTATCTACTACTGCCATGGATGGAAGTAATAATGCAAGCAAGTCAAAAGAAAGAGCATTAGCAGTTAAAAATAATAGTGAAAATGCAATTAAAGACACAATAAAAATATATGATGAAAAACAAAACAAAATGATAAAAGCAATTGAAGATGGGAAAATAGTAGAAACTATAAAAGTAATGGCTGATACAATAGAAAGCATAGCAGAACAAACAAATTTACTAGCTTTAAATGCAGCTATTGAAGCAGCTAGAGCAGGGGAACAAGGTAAAGGATTTGCAGTTGTAGCTGAAGAAGTAAGAAAACTTGCAGAAGAATCAAAGGAATCAGCAATGACAATTCAAGAAACAATTAAAAATGTTCAAGCTGCCTTTAAGAGTAGTAATGAAACAGGTAATGAAATATTAGAATTTATAAATAAAAATGTAAATGAACAATTTGAAGCTTATAAAGAAACAGGAAATCAATACTATAATGATTCAGATTTCGTAAGTAAAATGTCTGATGAAATTGCATCTATGTCAGAAGAAATTACAGCTACAATCGGACAAGTTAGTGAAGCAGTACAAAACATGGCAGAATCTTCACAAAAGTCAAGTGAAGATTCAGTTATAATAAAAGAAAGCATGGATGAAACTACAAGAGCTATAGAGCAAGTTGCTCTAACAGCTCAAAGTCAAGCTGAGCTTGCACAAAAGCTTAATGAAATGATATTAAAATTTAAAATTTAGGGGTAAAGGTTATAAGGAGCTAGACAAATTAAGATTGTCTAGCTTTTTAATATGTCTTTCCATTTTTATTTGAAATAGATTTATAAAGTTGCTATAATATAGCAAAAATATTTATTATATACAATACAAAAGCAAAAATTAGGAGAAAAAGATGAATACACAAAGGATAATTATAACAATTTTATTAGTATTAGTCATAGCTGCAATTTTAGTTAAAAAGATTAAATCAAAAAGGGAATTAAACTTAGGAGAAAAAGAAGTAAATCAAGTTCTAAGTAAATTATCAGGATACAAACTATTGAGTGATATATTAATAAAAAGAGAAAAAGGTTCGAGTCAAATAGATCATATCTTAATAGGTAAAAAAGGAATATTTGTAATAGAAACAAAGGATTATAGTGGTTCAATATACGGAGATCAATATTCAAAATATTGGATTCAAATAATAAATAGAAATAAAAATCAATTTTATAATCCCATTAGACAAAATTATGGACATATAAAAGCTTTAGAAGAATATATAGGTAGAAAAGGAGTATTTATATCAGTAATAGTTTTTACAAACAAATCAAAATTGAAAAAAGTAAAAACAGAGACCCCTGTAATTCAACTAAAAAAACTAAAGAAGTTTATTAGGAAATATCCTTCAAATATAAGGCTCTCAAGGGAAGAAATTGATTGCATTTATAATTCAATAAAGAAGGGTAACGTGCATAGTAATAGAGCAAGAAAGAAACATGTTAAAAGGATTACAAGAAATATATCATAAAAATGTTTTTATCTAATTATAACTTTAAATTATTTTTATAATTAATTTGTATTAAGTTGAAATGTAAAATACATAGAAATATTAAGAAAATTTATATTATTAAAATCAGGAAGATATTATTAGTATATCTATTCCTGATTTTTATTTTTGAGTATTTTAAAGTATTTTTGAGTATTTTAAAGAATTCTAATAATGAATAGAGATTTATATAAATACATATAACTATATTTAAAAATAACGCCTAAATATATAATATAAGTGACATGGACATTAAAAGAAGTCAGGATTATAATGAGTAGGTTAGATTTTTAATTTGTTAACATAGGAAGGAAAAAGTAAGAAAATGAAAAAGAAAGTTAGCATAGCGTCTCTTTTAGTAGCATTAGGAATTGTATATGGAGATATAGGTACATCACCTCTCTATGTTATGAAATCAATGCTAGGAGTGGACAATGGGTACATATCAAGTCAGCTTATTTTGGGAGGAGTATCCCTTGTTTTTTGGACTTTAACGCTTCAAACAACAATAAAATATGTGCTGATAACTTTAGAAGCTGATAATAAGGGTGAGGGAGGTATATTTTCTTTATATACTCTTGTTAGGAAAAAAGCTAAGTGGCTAATTATACCTGCAGTTATAGGTGGAGCAACATTGCTTGCAGATGGTATGATTACACCACCAGTAACAGTAACATCAGCAATAGAGGGATTAAACTTAGTTTTCTCAATAGAAACTAAAGGAATAATTATAATTGTAATAAGTATATTAACGATATTATTTTTACTTCAAAGATTTGGAACTGATGTGATAGGAAAATTATTTGGACCAATGATGGTTATATGGTTTTTTATGCTTTTTGCTTTAGGATTAAGTCAAGTAATGCAATATCCTCAAATAATAAAAGCCATAAACCCTTATTATGGAATTAATTTGTTAATAACAAATCCTAGAAGTGTTTATATTTTAGGAGCTGTTTTTCTTTGTACAACTGGTGCGGAAGCACTTTATTCTGACCTTGGACATTGTGGAAAGAAAAATATACACTACACATGGGTATTTGTAAAAATATGTTTAGTAGTAAATTATTTAGGTCAAGGTGCATGGTTAATGTTAAGAGAAGGTAGTGTAATTAAGGAAAATCCATTCTTTTTAATTATGCCAAGTTGGTTTGTCGTACCAGGAACAATTATTGCTACAATTGCAGCAATAATTGCTAGCCAAGCTTTGATAACAGGATCATTTACATTAGTTTCTGAAGCTATAAAATTAAATATGTTCCCAAAACTTCAAGTTAGATATCCTAATGATGATAAAGGGAAAATTTACATACCCGCAGTTAACTATTTACTATATGTTGGATGTGTATTATTAGTTTTAAAATTTCAAAAATCAGAAAATATGGAAGCTGCATATGGTTTAGCAATTACTATAACAATGCTTATGACTACAATCTTATTAACTCAATATTTAAGATTTAATAAAAAGAAAAAAGTTATGTCTGTGATAGTATTTGCTATTTTTATGGTGATAGAAAGTGCATTTTTATATGCTAATTTATTTAAATTCATACATGGTGGATATGTTACTATAATAATATCAGGAGCACTTATCTTCTTAATGTATATATGGATTTATGGGACAAGAATAAGAAAAAGATTTAGTCAATATGTTGATATAACAGATTATAAAGAACATTTTAAGTCATTACAAGAGGATAAGGAAATACCTTTATATGCGACTAATCTTGTTTATTTAACTGAGTCACAAAATTATAAAGAAATAGAAAGCAAGATAATATTTTCTATATTTAATAAGCAACCTAAACGTGCGAAATTCTACTGGTTTGTGAATGTAAAAGTAACAGATGAACCATATACTACTGAATATAGTGTAAATACGATTGTACCAAATGAAGCATTTAGTATTCAATTTAATCTCGGGTTCCGTATAGATCAAAAGGTAAATGTGTTTTTACATCAAATAATTCAGGATTTAGTTAAATGTGGTGAAATTAAATATACTCCGAAGGATTATATGATTAGTCAAAATGGAAAGTTTGTAGTTGGAGATTTTAAATTTGTATTATTAGAAGAAGTACTTTCTAACGAAAATGAACTTTCTAGATGGGATAACTTTATTACTAGTACAAAATTATTAATTAAAAGATTGACTGTTTCACCAGCTAAATGGTTTGGAATAGATACTAGTATTGTTAAAATAGAGAAAGTTCCAATTATAATAGGTTGTAAAGATATAGTGAGTTTGACAAGAATAAATTAAAGATTATTAAGATAGGCTTTTAATAGGTCTATCTTATTTTTTATACTTTAATAGTTTATATTGAATTTATAAAATGTATGAGAAATGCTCGTCTTCAAATTGAGGTGATTTTTAAATATGTACTGGAAAAGATTTACCGGTTATTAATGATGAATATTTATAAAAGACTGAGTGAAATCTTAGTTCTTTTTATATAATTGACTTTAAATATATATTATAAAACTTATTACTTATTTATATAGTAAAAATATTCATCTATATATTGCCAATAACTTATTAGTATGATATTGTATACCTATGTTAGTGTTAACATAGGTTAAAGGAGGAATATTAATGACAATAGATTATGCAATTTTAGGAATGTTAAGCTGGCAACCATTGACTGGCTATGATATTAAAAAAATCATTCAAGAATCACCATTTTTCTACTGGTCAGGTAATAATAATCAGATATATAAATCGCTAGTTAAATTATTAGAGAAGAACTTAGTAGTAAATGAAGTTAAACATCAAGAGAGTGCCCCTTCCAAAAAAATATATTCTATTACAGAATTAGGAGTAAAAGAATTAGAAAATTGGATTATTAATACTAATGTTGAAGTACCTGAATTCAAAAAGCAATTTTTGATACAACTAGCATGGTCAGGGCGTTTAGAGTTAAATGAAGTTGAAACATTATTATCAAAGTATGAATTAGAAGTTAAAGAATATATATCTATGTATAAAGAGGAACAAAGAAGAGAAAAGCATTTTAAAGATAGAACTAATCAAGAATATTTTATTTGGAAAATGCTTTATGAAAATATGATTATGTCTTATGAAAATGAATTAAATTGGATTGAGAAAGTACGTAAAGGTTTATTAAATAATTATAAATTGTAGAAAGTTTAGGTACTGGAAATTCAATAAAATTAACTACAAAATTAATTATACGAGGAGAATTAAAATGAAAATTACAAAAATAAATAATAATGGAATAGAAATTGCTATTGTAGAAAGTGAAGATTTAGTATTAACTGATGTACAATCTGCTTTGGATCTAATGGCTACAATATCATATGAAACTGGATGCGATAGATTTGCTATTAATAAAGAAGCTATTATAGAAGATTTTTTTAAACTAAGTACAGGGATTGCAGGTGATATTTTACAACGTTTTAGCAATTACAGAACTAAATTTGCAGTTTGGGGAGATTTCTCAATATATACAAGTAAAGCATTAAGAGATTTTATTTATGAAAGTAATAAAGGAAATTGTATATATTTTACTTCTACTCAAGAAGAAGCAGTAGTTAAGTTATCTAATACAAAATAAAAAGGTTATGGAGATTTTTTGTTTATCTCCATAACCTTTTTTACGATAAAGATCAGTATAAGCATTCATTTTTATGATATAATCATCAATATAAATAATTATTATTAAATAATATAATTTGTTTAGAGATGGTAGAATTAATTATTTTATTGGTAAATAAAATATGAATTTATTAAGTAAACATAATTTTTAAATATATAAGAAGTTTGGTTAAATGTAACCAGTATAATAACTAATTAGAGGTAAAAACTAAATATAATTAAATATTTAATAATTTTATATTCTATTAAAAAAGAGTAAGTGACTAATATTAATGTGATCCCTAATATTAGTCAATTAAAGCATTTATAAAAATAGAAAGGAGAGAATATGTTAGAAAAAGAAATGATAAAAGATACAAAATTCAATTTTGATAATAGTTATTTAAAGCTTTCAGATATATTTTATACTATACAAGAACCAAGTAATGTTCCATCACCTAAGCTCGTTGCATTAAACTATTCATTGATAAATTCTTTAGGATTAGATTCTAAGTTTTTACAAAGTAAAGATGGAGTTGAAGTTCTTGCTGGCAATAAGATTCCAGAAGGGTCTACACCATTTGCACAAGCATATGCAGGACATCAATTTGGACATTTTACAATGCTTGGAGATGGTAGAGCAACATTAATTGGAGAGCATATAACTCCTATTGGAGAGCGTGTAGATATTCAACTTAAAGGTTCTGGTAGAACTCCATATTCAAGAGGTGGAGATGGAAAAGCTGCTTTAGGACCAATGCTAAGAGAATACATTATAAGTGAAGCAATGGCTGCACTTGGAATTCCTACAACTCGTAGTTTGGCTGTAGTTACTACTGGTGAAAAAATAATACGTGAAGATTATTTACCTGGTGCAATATTGACACGTGTTGCAGCAAGTCATATACGTGTAGGAACTTTCCAATATGCTGCTAGATTTGGGAACATCCATGAACTTAAAGAATTAGCTGATTATACTATAAATAGGCATTATCCTTATGTTGATAATGAAGAAAATAAATATTTAGCATTCTTAAAAGAAGTAGTAAAAAAACAAGCAGATCTTATAGCAAAATGGCAATTAGTGGGATTCATTCATGGAGTTATGAATACAGATAACATGACAATTAGTGGAGAAACTATTGATTATGGACCTTGTGCATTTATGGATGTATATGATCCAGAAACAGTTTTTAGTTCAATAGATGTTCAAGGAAGATATGCTTATGGAAATCAACCTAAGCTTGCAGCTTGGAATCTTGCAAGATTTGCTGAAACGCTAATACCATTACTTCATGATGATCAAGATGAAGCAGTTGATTTAGCGCAAAATGCAATTTCAGAATTTGCAAATATATATGAAGAAATTTGGTTATCTGGAATGAGATCAAAACTTGGAATATTTAATGAAGAAGATGAAGATAAATCACTAATTGAAAATCTTTTGAGTATGATGCATAAATATGGTGCAGACTATACAAATACATTTAGTGCATTAACTCTTGATAAAAGAGATGGTATTGTAATGTTTGCTACATCTGAATTTAGTAAATGGAATGAACTATGGCAAGAAAGATTAACAAGGCAAGCAGAAACAAAAGAATCAATTAAACAACTTATGCAGAGTTCTAATCCTTATATAATACCACGTAATCATAGAGTAGAAGAAGCATTAGAGGCTGCAGTAAAAAATGATGATTATGGAGTGATGGATAGACTTTTAGATGCACTATCAAAACCATTTGCATATTCCAAAGAGCAAGATGATTATTCAACATTACCAGAACCTTCAAATAGTCCATATAGAACATTTTGTGGAACTTAAAGAAATTATAAGTTTTATTAGAGCAGAGGATTTTTTATAAATATATTTATAAAAAATCCTTTTTATTATACAGTAAGCCTTATTCTTTTTAGTTAAGCTTATTATAAGAGGAAGCAAGAAACATATTAGCCCTAGCCAAGCAAATAAAATATTAAATAATCCAAGAGTTAAATATACAACTGTAGCAATTCACAGGTAATCGTACCAATCTTTTTTAGTATTCTTTTTAATTTTCATATTTAATTTACTTCCCTCTTAATTTCAATAATTGATGCAGGACACACTTTAGCACATTTAGAACAACCAACACATTTATTAAAGTCAACTTGTGCATAAATTCCTTTATAAACTGAAATTGCGCCTAAAGGACAGCATTTTTCATATAAGCCATAGGCTACAGAGTAGGCTTGTTCTACATATGCCTTTTTCCTTATAATTTGTTTAATCATTATGATCTCTCACTAAAAATATAAATTCTCAAATATTATATATTTAAATATATTGTAATAAAGTCCCATAAGGTAATTAATGAAAAGATTTCATTAATTATGTTTTATTCATCAAACTTTATTTAATACATATTATAAAAATAAAAAGGAGATTTTATGAAACATAAAAAGTTGCCTAGAGAAAAATACTTTGGACATTTAGAGCAAGTCTTTGCTTTTTATGGTCCAATGCCTACAGGAGTTACCATTTCTGAAGAAGGGCGTATTTTTGTGAATTTTCCAAAGTGGGGAGACGATGTTAAGTTCACAGTAGCTGAAATTGTTAAGAACAAATTAGTTCCTTATCCAAATATGGAGATAAATAAAGAAGATTATAATGATCCTAGCAAAAGATTTATAAGTGTGCAAAGTGTTGTAGCAGATGGAAGAGGAACACTTTTTGTTTTAGATACAGCTTCACCTATGTTTTCTGAACCTATAAAAGGTGGAGCAAAATTAGTTGCTGTAGATTTGAAAACTAATAAAATAAGGAGAATATATACTTTTTCTGATGACGTTGTCTTACCAACAACATATTTAAATGATGTACGTATAGATTATCGTGTTGGAGAAGAAGGATATGCATATATAACTGATTCTTCAACAAATGGACAAGGAGCAATTATTGTTCTTAATTTAAAGAGTGGTGAAGCATTTAGACGATTAAATGGTGATAAATCAACATCTCCTGATCCAAATTTTATTCCTAAAGTTGAAGGAGAAGTATTACTTAAAAGGAAAGAGGATGGTACAACTGAACCAATTAATTTTTCAGTTGATGGGATAGCTATATCTCCTAATGGAAAAATTCTATATTATTGTCCGTTATCAAGTAGAAATTTATATTCTATTGAAACAGAACTTTTAAGAAATAGAGCAATTCCAGATGAAGTATTATCATCTTATGTTAAAGATCTAGGGGAAAAGGGTGCTTCTGATGGTCTAATGTCTGATGCTAGAGGAATAGTCTATGCAGGTGACTATGAAAATAATAGTATTAGAACTATTTTACTAGATGGCACAATGAAAACTATAGCACATGATCCAAGAATTTTATGGCCAGATACACTTTCTATAGGCCATGATAAATATTTGTATTTCACTGCAAATCAACTAAACAGACAAGCTGATTATCATTATGGAAAAGACTTAAGAGAAAAGCCTTATAGTTTATTTAGAATTAAAATTAATGAGCTACCTGCACCTACAAAATAAAAATTAATCTCAATTTTGAAATGGAATATATAAGTTTAAGTTAATCTGAAAGGAAGTGATTAAATAAGTGAACTTATATATCCATTTTTTATTTGCTATTCTTAGAAGGAGTCTTATATAATTATAGTAATAAAAGAGAGGAGTAATAAATTTATGATAAGATGGGGAATTATAGCACCTGGTACAATAGCTAATACTTTTGCAATAGAAGTAAAAAATACTAAAAATGGAATTCTTACTGCAATTTATGGAAGAAATGAGGATAAAACAAAAGAATTTGCTAATGAGCATAGTATAGAAAAATATTATATCAACATAGATGAATTTTTAAGTGATGATAATATAGATGCAGTTTATATAGCAACGCCTCATAATTACCATATGGATTTTGCAAGGAAGTGTATAGAAGCTAAAAAGCATGTATTATGTGAAAAACCATTTTCATATAATTCTAAAACAGGTAAGGAAGTTTTAGAGCTTGCAAGAGAAAATAATGTATTTATAATGGAAGCACTTTGGACTTTATTCTTACCAGCAATTAATCAAGCAAAAACATGGATTGAAGAAGGGAAAATAGGAAGAGTTAAATTAGTTACAGCAGATTTTGGGTTTAAAGGTGAGGAAAATATAAACCATAGATTATACAATCCTAATCTAGCTGGTGGAGCATTGTTAGATGTTGGTATTTATCCAATTTTATTTGCCAATTATATAGCAAATAGTTTTCCGCAAGATATAAAAGCAAGTGCTGAATTTACAAAAACCAATGTAGATGAAAGTGATATAATTAATTTGAAATATGAAGATGGAATTTTAGCTTCTTTAAAATGTTCACTAGCAGCAAATCTAGATAAGACAGCAGTAATATATGGAGAAAACGGAAAGATAGTTATACCAAGATTTTGGGCATCAAAAGAAGCATATTTATATATTGAAGATACTACTGAAAAGTATATAGATGAATATGAAGGAACTGGATTTAAATATGAAATTGAAGAAGTTAATAATTGCATTATGAATAAGGCTTTAGAAAGCAATGTGGCTTCTCATAATTTCACATTAGAATTAGCTAAAATAATGGATGAAGTAAGAAGACAAATAGGTTTAGTTTATCCATTTGAATAAATTGAATATATGATTTAATAGTATATGTATTAAAATTATAATTACTAATTAATTTGATATTTCATAAGTAAAAGCACCAAAAAGAATAATTACATCTTATTTGGTGCTTTTACCTTGCATTATCTATTTATTTTTCAAATTAGTACTATATTATTCTATGACTATATATTTAAAATAACATATTTTGATATTGTAAATAATTCTAGTGATTTAGATTTTGAGCAAATTGTTGCATAATAGCTTTAACTTCTTCAACCTTTTCTGGCTTTAATAAAGCAATCATCTTAGGAATAAATTCCATAATATATTCATGTGAAAAAGTACCTTCTGATTGTTTCTTAAAGCTTTCAGCAAGTAATGCTTTTGCTTCCTCAATTTTATCTTCTTGAACTTTTTCTAAAATAAAACCTAAAAATTTTTCTTGTCCTTGATTCATAATTTCTCCTCCTAGATGTTAATTATATTTATTTCTATTGCCTAAATAAGCTTTTCAATATTTTAGATAAAACCATATAGTAATTATAATGCATAATACTGTTCTAAAATCCAATATAAGCACAATAATGTTACTAATGATTCATTTTTACTATACAAAACAACATAATAAGGGAATTATATTATATGGTTTAATTTGATGTCAAATAGTATATATAAATTTATAAATATAATAATAAATAGGTAATTTAGATTATTAAGTTATTTAAAATGAGTTTTGTAGTTACTTTATTTATATATAAAGTAACTACATTTGCTTATAATGGATAGAGTTTGACTTTTACTTAGGATAAGAAAAATAGTTTATTTTTTTTCTGAATTGCGCATTAAAAAATACCGCATATTCATTTTGAATAGTACGGTATTCTCTTTAACTGATATTTAATTTTAGATCTGAAATCAATGTAAGATTTTTTATTTAATAATTAATTTAATCTCATAAACAACAATGATTTAGGAAATAAATTACCATCTTATATTCTTACATTTCTCTTTAATAAAATCTTTAAAAGAATTTATTTCGTCATCATTTAAGCATTTTTTGAATATGAATGTTTGTTGCCCGGATCTTGTAGTCAAAAGATACATATTGGAAGTTTCTGAAAATCTTACGAAAAACTCATATTTTATTTCAACTTTAGATGATGTAGTTAAATTATTTATAACTACTCCATCTTCAGTGAAAATAGTTTTAATTTTAAAGTTATTTTCATTAGAAGATTCCTTTATCATTTCCATATTCTTTTTTTGAAATATGTTTTGAACATAAAAAATAACCAAAATTGAAATAGCAGCTAGAACTTCAAAAAAAACTCCGTTTACTATATAGGATGTATCAGAAATTGCTATTCCTAAAACTATTGATAATAATCCTAATAAACTAAATACAATAGAATATATTATAAAAAACTTCTTTCTTTTAGAGCTTATCACATGTATTTTTGACTCTTTTATAGTCTCCTCATTTAATATTCCACTAGTTTCAAACATATTATTTCTCCTTTTAGCAACTCAAATCTAAGAATAATTTAAATAATTCTCAATTCATTATAACATATTTTGGTAAACACTGTACTATTCAATTTTCAAAGAACAAATTCTATTAATTACTTAGCAATAGAATCAAATGATTTACCAAAGCACTAAAATAAGCTATACTTATATACAATAATTGTAAATTAATTTATATTAGTGCAATTGCAATTGGTCAGCAAATAAATTAGTTATAGAGAATTTAGTAAGGAGAATTGGAATGGTTTTACTAGTGATTGATACACAAAAGTTAATAACAAATGAAAAGTTATATAAATTTAATACATTTGTATCTAATGTTAAAGAAATAATAAATAAGGCTAGGAATAATAATATCGAAGTAATATATGTTCGCCATGATGATGGAGAGGGAGGGGAATTAGTAAAAGGAACTGAAGGATTTGAAATATATGAAGAGTTTAAGCCATTAAAAGGAGAAAAAATATTTAATAAGAATTTTAATAGCGCTTTTAAAGGGACAGGCCTGCTGGAGTATTTAAAAACTAAAGGTGAGAAAGAAATAATAATTGTAGGACTTCAAACAGATTATTGTATTGATGCTACTATAAAATGTGGGTTTGAACATGGATTTCACATTATAGTTCCAGAGCATGCAAACACAACAATAAATAATAAATTTATGTTAGCAGAACAAAGCTATAAATATTATAATGAATTTATGTGGAATGGAAGATATGCAGAATGTATTTCAATAGATGAAACACTTGGAAAAATGAGTATTTAAAGTTCGATTATATTACTCATAGGAAAATATGAAGTTAAAAAGGAGAGTAATAAATGGAAATAAAAATAATAAATCAGGATTTTTCAATTTGCAAAGTACAAGATCTATCAGAAGTAGATTATTCAGATGAATTTTGTTTTATAGGAAAGACAGATGAAGAATTATCATTAGTATGCAGTACAAATATGGTGCCTAAAAATGTAGTTGAATGTGATAATGGATGGAAAGCATTTAGAATACAAGGTGTATTAGATTTTTCTCTTATTGGTATATTATCAAAAATATCAACTTTGTTAGCAGAGAATAAAATTGGGATATTTGCAGTATCTACATATAATACAGATTATATTTTAACTAAAGAAGAAAACTTTGAAAAATCAATAAAAATTCTTGAACACAATGGATATATAATAAAGAGATAAATTTTAATATGCCATTTAGATTGTTTCAAAAAATTAATCCTCATACAAATTAATTAACAAATTAGAGGTGAAATAAATATGTCAAATTCAAAATTTTATTATATAGATATAAATGCACCTAAATGAAATTAACCTAATCATATAGGTACATCTGCAATAATTAAATATAAGAACAAAATTCTGTTAGAAAAAAGAGTAGTTAGTGGCAGATGGCTTTGATTGGTGGTGGATTTAGGTATTAATTTTAAAGGGGGCGGGGTAAAATGAAGTTAAAAGTAATTAAGTTAACAGAAGAGAATTTGGAAGAATGCATAGACTTATTTATAGATACATTTTCAAGAGAACCTTGGTATGATGAATATGATTCAAGAGAGCAGGTAAAGGATTTTTTTATAAATCATATGGGAAATAATTATTTCTTAGGATATATAGGATTGTTAGATGAAAAGATTGTAGCATTAAGCTTAGGAATGAAAAAGCCTTGGATAGGTGGTATGGAATATTATATAGATGAATTTTGTATAAGCTATGATATTCAAGGAAAAGGTATTGGCAGCTTGTTTTTAAAAGATATAGAAAAATTACTAATTAATGAAAAGGTAAAAGGTATGATGCTTAATACAGAAAGAGATTATCCTTCATGTAATTTCTATCAAAAAAATGGATTTAAAATACTAGGGGATCTTATTGTTTTAGGAAAATAAGATAGTATATTAATAGATAAATCCAATCTATTAAGGGATTTTCTAAGAAGATGATGATATAAAAAATATTATAGAAACTTGAAATTGAAATGAGCTTAATTATGTTATAGGATGGAAAACTTATGCTTTTTTACTTACAGCGCGATGAACATAAGAAAAATAACTTCGTTTTAAAAACTAGTGTAGAAATATATAAAATGAATTAATCAAAAAAATTAAGGGGGAAAACAATGATTTATGTTGCTTTACTAAGAGGAATAAATGTTGGGGGAAACAACAAAATAGATATGAAACTTCTAAAAAAAACATTTGAAAGAATAGGTATGGAATCTGTTATTACATATATAAATTCTGGGAATGTAATTTTTACCGATATGAAGCACACAAAGGAAGAAATAATAGAACTTTTAGAAGAGGCTATATTTAGAGATTTTCAGTTAAATATTAAAGTTTTGATTCGTAGTATAGATGATTTTGAGAATATGATGAAGCTTTTGCCAGAGTCATGGAAAAATGATAAATACATGAGAAGTGATGTATTATTTTTATGGGAAGAAATCGATAAAGAAACAGTGATTGATGAATTAAAAATTAAACCAGAAATAGATACAGTTATGTATGTACAAGGAGCAATTTTATGGACATTAGATAAAGAAAATATTACGAAAAGCGGATTAAATAAATTTATAGGAACTGACGCATATAAAAAAATGACAGCAAGAAATGTTAATACTACCCGTAAAATATATGAAATTATGAAGGGATTAAATGAGGTTTAATTAGGATAATAGCAATAGTAGAATTATTATACGGTAGTAATATTTATTTCAGATTATATAGAATCAATATTTTAATAAATTACCTATATTTATTGTTTCAAAATTAATAATATTTATTTTAGTTACATATGAGTAGTGAAGTTATATATTTCATTTGAAGAGAGAAATTTTGTAGTTACTTTATTTATAAATAAGGTAACTACATTTTTGTATAATGGGTATAGTTTGAATTTTTACTTATGATAAGAGAACGCTTATGATGATAAATGATATAAAAAGTACGAAGGAGAATTTTATGCCAAGAAAAGATTCTATTGATATTGGGGAGTTAACAGATTCTGCTTTCTATATTTTATCTAGTGTTATTGATGAAAAGCATGGTTACATAATTATGAAGACTATTGAGAAGTTTACTGATAATGAAGTTACTATTGGTCTTGCATCGCTTTATACAACACTAAAAAAGCTTTTAGCAGCAGATTTAGTTGAGTTAAGTTGTGATACAGATGAAAATAAAAAGGTGTATAAAATAACCAATAAAGGGTAAGAGATGCTTATAAAAGAGATTGAACGTAAAAAGCAGATGGTTAAATTTGTTGAAAAATTTTTGGGTTAGGAAAGGGTGATATTCTTGAAAAGTAAATATGTAATTATTAATGGTCTTGCTTTTAGTGAAGAAAGTGATATGGAAAAACTAAAAAATTATGCGAGTCAAGGTTGGATACTAGAAGATATAGTAGGAGGTTTTTTCTATAAGCTAAGAAAAGATAAACCTCAAAATATAGTGTATAGTTTAGATTATCAATTGGATGTCGATGGAGAGTATTTTACCATATTCAAAGAAGCAGGATGGGAGCTTGTTCTTTCTGTCAATAACCAAATGCATATTTTTTTAGCGCAAGCTGGGACTAAGCCTATTTATAGTGATAGTAAATCGGAAATAGATAAATATACACGTGTAAGAAATCAAACGAGAAGGGGAACAATCTATTCTTTAATAATGGCTATATTAATTGATAGGGTTGTCAGTTTTTTCTGCAATAGCTATAAGACCTATATTTCTGATTATCTTAGCGTTATTAGTAATTGATATTTTTATATTTGTCTTTAATTTTATGCCTTACTTAGCATATAACTCTAGAATTAAGCAAATAAAAAGAAGTGGTAGATGTAAAAGTAAAGTAATAAATAACAAAATAACATGGAAACTATATGCATTTGCAGGTATTATGTTTTGGATGTTAGGAATTTTAAATTTAGTTGAGAAGAAATATTCTGCATTATTATATATAATTTTAGGTGCCTTTGATATTGGTTTAAGTTTAGATTACTATAAGAAATATAAAAAGTCTTTATAAATTCTATTCAAGATTAATGAGATAATATGGAGAGAAAAAATACCTAATTGGACAAATGATATTTTTCAAAAGTAGCCAGTAAAATTATAAAAGTTTTACTAGCTATATTTATATAAAATTAAAATTAAAATTTGAATTTCATTTTACAATTAGTCTTTTATTATTCTTCCATTTTCAATTAAAACTACATATATTCTAGATTCTTTATCATTAATTGTTATAATATTACTATTGAAATATATTTTTTTCATTTTTTCAGCTCCTAATATTTACCTTATATAAACTTTTTATTTTGATCTTTAACTTTTTTTATTGATGTAAGTAATAAAATATATCCTAAAAGCAAACATCCTATCATTACTATCCATCCCATATTAAAGCCAAAATTATCTACTATCATCCCAAATAAGGTTGACCCTAACGCATATCCTAATGCGAATATAAGATTTACAATACCTAGTATTACACTAGAGTCTTTTTTACCGAATACATCTGTAGTCATAAATGCTGGTGCTGACATATATGAATAAACATTTAAACCATATGCTACTGAGAATAAAAATGCTAAACTATGAACTTTACTTGAAATAAGTAATCCTATTACAGCTACGATTGAAAGTACAAATGACATAGACATTGTTTTTAATGTACCTATTTTATCAAATAAAACTCCTCCAGTTACATTTCCTATTAAACTGAATAATGCAAATACTGAACCTAATGTACCAACTAATGTTGCATTCATTCCAAGTTCTCCTGTAAAATAGGTTGCATATTGAGTACTTAATGCAGATATAGCAATTGCTATTATTGCATACCCTATTGAACATCTCCAAAAATACTTATTCTTAGTTGTTTCTTTTACACCTAAACCTTTGAATCTATTATCTTCCATATTAGATTCATTAGAGTTTTCCTCAACTAATTCTACTTCATTAGCTTTAGGCATTCTCATAAATAATAGTATTATTGGTAAACTGCATAGCAATGAAATTATCCCAAATACTATATAACTATAACTTGATCCCTTTGATGCTAACATTTGTGATGTGATTTCTTGTAAAAACACATTACCTATAGATCCCCCAGAAAATGCTACACCTAATGCTATACCTCTACCTTTTTTAGGAAACCAATTGTTAATTACATATGGCACTCCTAAGCTTGACAATAGAACACATCCTACTTGACATACTCCAGATAATATATAAAATTGAGGTAATGTTTGAGCAAAACCAAAACCTAAAAATCCTAATGATGATAATACTGTTCCTACTATAAATAATATTTTTATATTTATCTTACCAAATAATTTACCTAAAAAGGGTGAAAATGTAGCAGATGCTAAAGCTCCAAATGTAAAAATTAATGAGAATGATGCTAATGAAAAATCAAACTTATTAATTACATATGGTATAAATAATGGTTGAATATTTTGTGCAATTGCAAATGGAATAGCTTGCATAAACATACATATGAATACTATTAAATATTTTTTCCTATTATTGTTAATTAACAATTCATCTTTTTTCATAATATATTTCCTTCCACTGTCTATTTAATAAATTTCTAATTTTTATTATATATATTTGCATTTAATATGTTAAATATAGATATCTTATATTACATATAATCAAATACTTATTATGTGATATATGAAAATATTTATATACAGTATAAAAAAATATATTTAACAAATTTAAAATCAAACATGAATTCAAAATAAATAGAAGTTTTATCTATAAACAAGGTAACTACATTTTTTATGATATGTATAATTTGAATTTTAATTATGGTAAGAAGAAGTCATAGAGCGTGCTAAAAAAGTTGCTGCAGTATTTGATTTTTGTGAAGACCATAAATATTTATTAGACCTATCTTTAGCAATATAAATAAGAGATGAAGAAAAAGCAGTAGAAACTATTATAAAAATTGTAAATAAATTTAAATATCAAGTTTATAGTAAACAAATTTTTAATTAATGTTATAATAAAGTAAGTACAGGATAATAATTTAACTAAAGATTAAAATTAAAGAGGCAAATTATATATGAGAAAAGTAAAACCATTGAATGATTTTATATTTAAGAAAATATTTGGTGAAAAAGGTAATGAAGATATTCTAATATCATTTATAAACGCAGTTTTAAAGAGAACTAAAAAGGAACCTATTGTAGAAGTCGAAATTATTGACAATAAACAATTAACTAAAGAACTTATTTTAGATAAAACAGGAATTATTGATGTAAGAGCAAAAACTTCTAAAGGTGAAAACATAGATATAGAAGTACAGCTTACAAATCAAGGAAATATGGATAAAAGAACATTATTTTATTGGGGAAAGATGTATCTTGAAAACATAAAGCAAGGACAAGATTATACTAGTTTAGAAAAAGTTATAACTATAAATATATTAGATTTTGAATTTTTAGGAACAGATAGTTATCAATCTTCATTCCATTTATGGGAAGATATAGAGAAGGATTATATGTTAACAGATGTCGTAGAAATCCATTTCTTAGAGTTACCTAAATTCAGAAACAAGAAAAATAAAGATTACAAAGAAAACGACATAGAAAGATGGCTTATGTTTTTAGAAAAAGATATATCTGAAACTACATTAAAGGAGTTGATGAGTTTGGATACAGCAATAGAAAAAGCTGAACAAAAAATCGAATACTTAAGTAGTGATGAAGAAACTATGAGAATTTATTATGAGAGAGAAAGATCACTGCATGAAAGAGCTAATATGATTAGTTCAGCAGAAGAAAGAAAAGCAATAGAGATAGCTAAAAATTTATTAGATATTTTAGATAATGAAACAATAGCTATGAAAACTGGATTGAATATAGAAAAAATTAAATTATTAAGAGATAAAAGTTAGTAGGATAGGTGAAACCCTATCTTATTTTTTTATAAAAATACATAATTAAAACTTAAAATTGCAATATACTATTTAAATTTTAGATAGGTAAGTATAAAAAATAAATGAATCATTGCTTTAGCTTTATGTGGCATATTAACATAATTTATTTCAGCAATTTATTCTGTTATATGATAATCTAGAGGAAAAGATTATGAATATTTTTTAGGATTTATTGATGCCATCAGTGGAGATTTCAGTTAAATATAAAAGTTTTGCCGGAGTTATGTAAGAATGATAAAAGCATGAGACGTGATGGATTATTTTATGGGAAGAAATCGGAAGAGGAACAATGATTGATGAATTAAAAAGTAAACATTAAATCTATTAAATCTATTAAATCTATTAAATCTATTTAATGTTTAAGAATTAATAATAATTATTTTGGTTACATAGTAGTACTGAAGATATCTACTTCATTTGAAAATAAATAAAAAATGTAGTTACTTTATCTATAAACAAGGTAACTACATTTTTTATAATATCTATAGTTTGAAGTTTTATTTATGTTAAGAAGGAGTTTATCATGAATAAATGAGATTAGATGATAAAGAGCTCATAAGTATATTAGATAAAAAATAAGCCTATAGCGATAATATCTAATGATTAAAAGTCTTTATAAATTCTATTCAAGATATTTGAAAATGTAAAAAACATCATTTGCAGGAATAATGAGAATCGTATATGTGGAGAACTAAAATTATAAAGTATTAGGTTTATAATCCATTGAGGTTGGTATATAATATTTGTATAGATGTTTTATAAAGGAGGTAATTTAAAGTGGAAAATAAGGATATTAATCTATATGATATTTTTATGAAATACTCATATAATCAATTAAAGGAATTATTTAAAAATGCAAAAACAAAAGAAGAGCAAGACTTTTATATGACATTATCTAATTGGGTATTACAAAAAGAACAGGCGAAAGTTATAGGTGAATAGCATGCCAGCTTATACAATTTTTGCAGGAGTTAACGGTGCAGGCAAAACTTCAATATACAAATCTATATATTATAATTAAAATAAAGATGAGAAAAGAATAAATACTGATGAAATGGTAGCTAGGATTGGATCTTGGAAAGATAATAATCTTCAAGTTAAGTGCGCAAGAGAAGCTGTTAAGTTAATAAAACAATATATTTTGGAAGACATATCTTTTAACCAAGAAACAACACTATCTGGCAAAAGTATAATAAAGAATATGAGATTTGCAAAGGAAAAAGGTTTTTATATAGTTATGAATTATATAGGGGTAGAAGGTCCTGAAATTGCTAAAGAGAGAGTTAAAATTAGAGTAAGTAAAGGTGGGCACGGAATACCTGATAAAGATATAGAAAGAAGATATTATGATTCACTAAAGAATTTAAATGATGTAATTCGAATATGTGATGAAGTAAATATATACGATAATACAGAAGTATTAAGAGAAATTATGTATTTTAAAAATGATGAAATAATATGGAGAGATAAAAAAATACCTAATTGGGCAGATAGTATTTTTCAAAAGTAGCTAGTAAAATTATAAAAGTTTTACTAGCTATATTTATATAAAATTATAACCAAAATTTGAATTTGAGATCTATTAATTATATATTTAAGAGGATTCCTCTAAGAGGTTATATTAAGATATTTTTAGTTGATATTAAATTTTTGATTCGTAGCCTAAATGATTTTGAGTATATTATAAAAGTTTTTGCAAGGATTATAAATATAAGAACATAAGCACTATTTTCATGGGGAGAAATCGCTAGAAAGATTCTATATAGGGCTCCAATTTATTGCACACTATATAGAATCAAGATTTAATAGATAACTTATATTTACTTTTGGTAATTATAGACTAATTATATGCAATAATATATAATCAAGATGAATATTAATTTGGAAATAACTTTAAAATTGATAGTGTAAAGTTTCGTATGAAAAAAATAGATAAATCAACATAAAGGTAATTATTTGAATAAATTGATTTATGTTG
>NZ_JADNAT010000027.1 GCF_015550425.1 Clostridium sp. 1001275B_160808_H3
ATGGTGACTCCTAGGGGAATCGAACCCCTGTTACCACCGTGAAAGGGTGGTGTCTTAACCGCTTGACCAAGGAGCCAAATAATTTTTTTATCGCACTTTAAAGTGGCGACTCAGAAGGGGCTCGAACCCTCGACCTCCGGCGTGACAGGCCGGCACTCTAACCAACTGAGCTACTGAGCCAAATTTTATGGTGGAAACAACAGGGATCGAACCTGTGACCCTCTGCTTGTAAGGCAGATGCTCTCCCAGCTGAGCTATGCTTCCATAATGGTGACTCCTAGGGGAATCGAACCCCTGTTACCACCGTGAAAGGGTGGTGTCTTGACCGCTTGACCAAGGAGCCATGTTCTTTTTGTTTTTCTCAACCGAGCTGTTCTGTCGGCGAGCACATTAACTATAATACATAAATTTTAATATAGTGTCAACACTTTTTAATAACTTTTTTTTTTATTTTTTATTTACTTTATTTATACGTGTATTTAAGTCAATAATTTAGTGCTATTATCGCCGAATTTTACTACGTTTATAGCTCTTTCATATCTTAATAAATGTGATTGATTTTCTTTTATTTCTTTTTTTATTTTATTCATTTCAAAATTACAAACTTCTAAAAATTCTTCTCTATTTATTTCTTCTATATTTATTTTATAATTATTTTTCCTAAAGTTTTGTCCACTAGCAATTATCTTTACAGGAATCTTATCATTTATTACACAAATTATTTCCTTTTCCCATATCCCTCTTTTATTTACAGAATACTTATCTTTTAATAAATTTATTTCCTCTACAATTTCTTCAAATTGATCCTTAAAACTATCAAATAATATTTTATAAAATTGCACAGATATTCCCCTATTTAATTTTATTTTTAGAAAATCTTTGTTATTTATTAAAAAATCATCTACATCTGATTCCGGAATAAACTTCAAATCTTTATTTAAGAATATATTAATCCCCTTAGAATTAGGATAGTTTACTACACATTGATCATAGTTCATTCTTCTTAACTTGAATTCTTTATTGTAATCTTCATTATCTTGATTAACTACTTTAACTATCATAACCTCACCTCATTCATTATTTATTATTCCATATTCATAAATTTATATTATATATTTTTTAAAGATTACAGATTTAAAGAATTTATATTATAATTTGTATTAATTCATATTTGTTAAATTACACACTAGGATTTATATCTAAAATTAAAAGCAAATAAAGATTTTTACATATATAGAATATTATTATATTAACCAAAAAAATTATAATATGATAAAATTAAAATTATTAATTTATTAAGGAGATTTATTATGATTCATCATGATTTAATTATAGTTGGCGGTGGTGCTTCTGGCTTATCTGCAGCTATTACCGCTAAAGATTTCGGATTAGATGTTGCCATAGTTGAAGGTACTGATAGAATAGGTAAAAAAATATTAACTACAGGAAATGGTCGTTGTAACATTTCTAATAGAACAATTTCATTCCCTTTTCTATCTTACCATAGTGAAAATCCAGGATTTTTCACAAATGTTTTATCAAACTTCGGTGTAGATGACACCGAAAACTTTTTTCTATCATTAGGACTTCCCATTGTGGAATTAAAAAATGGTAAGATGTATCCCAAATCTCTTCAGGCATCTTCAGTTGTGGATATATTAAAATTAGCCTTAGAAGATAGAGGTATTCCTTTATACACAGATTGTAAAGTAAAAGATATCCACAAGAAAAATGTCTTTAAATTATCCACAAGTAACGAAGAAAATAAGTTATTCACATGTAACAAGTTAATTTTAGCTTGTGGAGGAAAATCAGCAGTAAAAACTGGATCTGATGGTTCTGCTTATAACTTAGCAAAATCATTTGGACATTCAATAGTTGAAACCATTCCTGGAATAGTTCAATTAAAATTGAATTATACTTATTTAAAATCTATTTCAGGAGTTAAATTTGATGGATATGCAATATTATTAGTTAATGGTGAACCAATAAGAAAAGAATTTGGTGAAATCCTCTTTACCGACTACGGAATATCAGGACCTCCAATTCTTCAAATTTCAGGTCATGCATCTAAAGCCTTATTAAAGAAAAAAAATGTTGAGGTTGTTGTAGACATGATGCCTAATCAATCTCTATCAGAAATAGAGGATTTTATGGAAAGCCATTTTGCAATGTTTTCTCATAGACCTGTTATAAGCTCTTTAATTGGAATTGTACATAAAAAATTAATTCCAATACTATTAAAGGAAGCTAAAATAGAAGATTTACATAAACCTTGTTATGACTTACAATGGGATGAGAAAAAAAGACTTATCACTCTACTAAAGCATTGGAAATTTAAATGCATTGATACTAATGGATTTAACCAAGCTCAAGTTACCATTGGCGGAATAAACACTAAAGAAGTTAACCCAAAAACACTTGAATCTAAATTAGTTGAAAATTTATATTTTTGTGGTGAAATACTCGATGTAGATGGCGATTGTGGCGGCTTTAATCTTCAATGGGCTTGGAGTTCAGGTCATTTTGTTTCAAAAAATATAGCAAATTCTTAATACAAAAAAAGGAGTAATAAATTATCATTCATTACTCCTTTTTTATAATTTAGCACTTATTCCAACGACAAATTAATCTTGTCAATTCCTTTCCATCAACAGTTTCTATTTTATGAATAGTAACTATTTCATCTCCCTCTTCTAATCTAACATCTGTAAATACTTTTACCTCTTCACCGTAAGTGCATTCTTTTTCAAATGTTACTTTTACTTCATTTAAAACATAACTATTTACGATATCTTCTGGTAATGTTTCAATAGCCCAATCGATGTATTTAGTATTATTTACATGCTTATTAAAATCTATATCTGTATATCTTATCTTGAAGTTTCTTTCATACTTATGTTCATTAATCTTTTCTAATCTAGGAAGCTTAAATTCCTCTTTCATATCGCCATCTACACCATAAATTTCATACTGCTCTTGAGGTATTCTCATCATTCTTCTTTTTTCTAGATTGACTAATAAAAATATGGCATTAGCAGATACAACCACATTCCCACTGCTATCTTTAATTTCATAATTTCTTAAAGCATAAAATTTCTTAAATCCTACAGCCTCAGTTTTCACTGATAGCTTTTCTCCATACATTGGATGTCTAAATACTTTTACATGATAGTTATAAAATACCCATGTCATATTATCTTTTAATAAAGCTTCCATACCTGATCCCAGCTCTTCTGATTGTTTTGTACCTATATCAGATAAAATATTTATAATAGTTGACATTGTACACCTTAAGTTACTATCTACATCGTAATAATGTAATTCGTATTCTTTACTATAACTTTTCCCCATAATATCCTCCTAATCTAAATATCAAAACTCTGTATTTCTACAGAGCTGAAATAATACTATAATTATAGCACTTTTTATATATTTTAGAAAAACTATGATAAAAGTACTTCTACTTCCTCTTAGTAAAATCTATTATAATTTAATTCATTAAGTAATTTCTCTACATCTATTCCTCTTTTTATACATATGTCTTCTATTGTACTTCCAATATTATTGCTAAAAATTCCACATCCTATTCCAAAGCTTAAAAATATTTGTTCAACTTGATGATTTTCTTGTATAGCTTCTAATACAGTCATATTCCTATTTATCATCTTCTCACCTCTACTATATTTTCTTTTTATAGTATTAGTCTTATTTGTATTATTATGTATAAATTTCATAATGACTATTAACAAAAGGTTTATTTAACTAAATATAATCTAGTTAAATAAACCTTTTTTTAATTTACATTATAGGATCTATAAAACTTTCTACTGTATTACTTCTATCTAATGCTAATATATTTAGATAAGATATTGTATATGCTTGAATTGCATATTGTCCTATTACAGCTATTATTATTCCTACTAAAGGTATTATTTGAATTATAGCTAAAACTAATCCAATACCAATTGTTATCCCAGATATAGCTGCTAACTTTCCTATAGTTGACCAAAAATATCCTTTCTTAAATAGCATAAATGTTTCTCCTATTGCCTCAGTGATAGTTAAATCCCTCACTATTAGCATTGAATTAAATAAATATGCCAACGGCGCCATAACAACAGCTATCGCAATTATTAAAGGAATTAATATTATTAATCCAATTCCAACAGTTAGTACAGCTAATAATATAGTTAATAAAATTATTACTACTGCAAATGCGAATAACATTAGCCAAACTAAAACATTTAATCCTAAAATGCTCCATTTCCTTTGCCAAACATATTTATTGGCAGCTCTCCAACTTACCTCATTTCCTTTGTTAGCATCATCTAACACCTTAGTTATAATACCACTTGCATATAACATTAATAATGACGATACTAATGCCACTAAAATTATAAGTAAGATTGTTCCTATTCCTATAAGCGGTATTGCTTCATCAAAATAAGAATATGAATATGAGTATGAATACGAAATATTTATTAAACTTGAAAGAACTATCCCTACTATTATTCCAACTAAAACTACAATTGTAGGAACTATAAATATTCCAATAACCTTTAAAATTTCTAGTGCACTATTTTTGCATAAATTAAATGCCCTAGATAACATTTCTGAAATTGATAAATAAACTTTCTTCTCTTCCATAATCTCACCTCCTAAATTAAATTATATTTATATATATTAATTTTATCACAATTTATTTACTAGATTTATTAAATACACATTTTTTGTATAATTTTATAATATATATTTATAATATATATTTATAATATATATTTATTCTTATAATTATTTATAATTAAGACCAATCTCAAAAATCTATTTAGTATAAAATTTATTCAATTTCAATTAAGCTTTATTGCCTTAAAAAAGTTAATCTCTTATTTTTATAAAAGGGGTCGCGTTTCGCGACCCCCTTTTAAACCATTGATTTTACTTGCTTAAAGACGTTTTTTTATTTAAATAGAAATTTTTATATATTATTTATATATCTGCAAAAAGGAAAATTCCAATTAGAAATTCCATTCTTATCGGCTAATATCAAAATATTTTTTGCTATAGCCTCCTATTTATTTATTTTATAACTCTTTTGTTACTCTTATTGTTTGATCTCTTCTTGGACCCACACCTATTATTGATATTTTTGTATCTGTAAGTTCTTCAATTCTTGTTAAATATTTTTTAGCGTTTTCAGGTAACTCATCGTAGCTTCTAGCATTTGCTACCTCTTCTCCCCAACCATCGAACTCTTCATATATAGGCTCGCACTTTGCTAGATCCTCTAAACTTGCAGGGAAGTAATCTATAACTTTTTCATTAAACTTATATCCTACACAAATTTTAAGTTTCTCTAAACCAGCTAAAGTATCTATCTTAGTTACACATAATGATGTCAATCCTGATACTCTTACTGTTGTTTTTAATATAACAGCATCTAGCCATCCACATCTTCTTGATCTTCCTGTAGTTACTCCATATTCATGTCCCTTTTCTCTTATCCATTCACCAATTTCATTATCTAGCTCAGTCGGGAATGGTCCTTTACCAACTCTTGTTGTGTATGCTTTTGCAATACCTACTGCATTAGTAACCATAGTTGGTCCAATTCCAGATCCACTTGCTACACCACAAGCTGTAGTATTTGAAGATGTTACATATGGATATGTTCCATAATCTATATCTAAAAGCATTCCTTGAGCACCTTCAAATAAAACTGTTTTATCTTGTTTTATTTCATCATATAGTCTTACTGAAGTATCTTGTACATATGGCTTTAATCTTTCTGCAAGTTCTAAGTATTCAGAAAGAATTTCATCGTAGTTTAATGCTTCTCCACCTAATACCTTTACTATATATTGATTTTTAAAATCTATATTTTCCCTTAACTTTTCTTTAAATATCTTTTCATTTATAAGATCGCATACTCTTATTCCAGATCTCTCAAACTTATCTGTATAACAAGGTCCTATTCCTTTTCCCGTTGTACCTATATCATTTTTCCCTCTGGCCTTTTCTTTCAAGCTATCTAAAATCTTATGGTATGGCATAATAATGTGTGCTCTATCACTAACTACAAGCTTTTCTGGTGTAACTTTAACACCCTCACCTTCTAGATAATCTATTTCTGTAAATAAAGCTTTAGGATCTACAACAACACCATTTCCTATAATATTCAATTTATTATCATATAATATTCCTGATGGGATTAAATGAAGTTTATATTGCTTATCTCCAACTTCAACTGTATGACCAGCGTTATTTCCTCCTTGGAATCTAACTATTACCTGTGCTTCTTCTGCAAGATAATCAGTCATCTTCCCCTTTCCTTCATCTCCCCATTGAGCTCCTAGAACAACAAATGCTGACATTTACATTGCCTCCTTGCTAAAGGACTGCAAGTCCCTTATTAATAAAATTAATCAATATTAATCTCCAAGTACCATATTAACAAAGTAAAAATAAACTTTCAACTTATTTGCGAATATTTTTTTGCATTAAATAATTATAATTCGTATAATATAATAGTACTTATTTATATTTTTAATTAAATTAATTTATTTATTCTATATGAGGGAGTATTGATATGAATATTTATGAAGAAGCTTTAAAATATCACGAAAAACTAAAAGGTAAAATAGAAGTAACATCCAGATGTAAAATATCTAATGAAAATGATTTAAGTTTAGCATATACTCCAGGAGTAGCTGAACCATGTAGGCAAATTCATAATGATCCAGATAATGCTTATATCTATACAAGAAAATGGAATACTGTTGCTGTGATTTCAGATGGGACTGCTGTACTTGGATTAGGTGATATAGGCCCATTAGCATCTCTTCCAGTTATGGAGGGTAAATCTATATTATTTAAGGAATTTGGAAACGTGGATGCCTTTCCATTAGTTTTGGATACTAAAGATGTTGATGAAATAGTTGAAACAATTGTTAGAATATCTCCAAGCCTAGGAGGAATAAATTTAGAAGATATATCTGCCCCTAGATGTTTTGAAATAGAAAATAAACTTAAGGAAAGATTAAATATACCTGTTTTTCATGATGATCAACATGGCACAGCTATAGTCGTATTAGCAGGATTAATAAATGCACTAAAATTAGTTAATAAAGATATTAACAATATAAAAATTGTTATAAATGGTGCTGGCTCTGCAGGAACTGCTATATGTAAATTATTAATTTCCTTTGGCGCAAAAAATATAATAGTATGTGATAAGTCAGGAATAATTAACTCTCATACTCAAAATTTAAATGATTCAATGAAGGAATTATCTATAATTACTAACAAAGATAACATAAGCGGTAGCTTAAAAGATGCTTTAATTGGTGCTGATGTATTTATAGGAGTCTCTGCTCCTAACTTAGTTACAAAAGAAATGGCTAGAAGTATGAATTCAAACTCAATAGTTTTTGCTATGGCAAATCCTGTTCCTGAAATATTCCCAGATGATGCAAAGGAAGCTGGCGTAAAAATAATAGGTACTGGAAGATCCGACTTTCCAAATCAAGTTAATAACGTATTAGCCTTTCCTGGAATCTTTAGAGGAGCTTTGGATGTAAGAGCCTCAGACATTAATGAAGAAATGAAAATTTCAGCTGCATATGCTATTGCTAATTCTGTAGGTAAAAATAATCTTGACTTTGACTTTATATTGCCTAAAGCATTTGATTTAAATGTTCAAAAAGCAGTTGCTGAAGCAGTTAAAAAAGCTGCAATTAAAAGTGGTGTTGCTAGAATATAATATTATATTACTTACGATATAATTTTAATATTTTTATACTTAAAAATACTAAGGAGCTATCGCACAATTAAAAATACAAAATTCTGCTGTAGCTCCTTCTTATTACATATTCTTAGACTTTTCTGCGCACTTTTCCATTGATTTTATTACTGCATTTCTGAATCCATTACTTTCTAATTCAATTACAGCTTCTATAGTTGTTCCTCCTGGAGAGCAAACCATATCCTTTAATTCTGCTGGATGTTTGCCAGTTTCCAAAGCCAATTTTGCTGATCCTAATATGCTTTGCTCTGCCATTTTATATGCCTTATTTCTTGGTATCCCAAGTTTTACAGCAGCATCTGCCATAGCTTCTATAAACATAAATACATAAGCTGGTGATGAACCACATAATGCAATAAAAGCATCAAAATATTTTTCTTCTAATATTTCGTATTTACCAAAATTTTTAAAAATATCGCACACAAGAAGTAGTTCTTCATTATTTACATTTAAATTAGGACAAATAGCTGACATGCCTTCACCAACTAAAGCTGGTGTATTTGGCATAGTTCTTACAATTTTATAATTTTTATCTAACCACTCTTCTATATCAGATAAATTTATTCCAGCAGCTATAGATATTATAATAGTGTCCTTTTTTAAATAATCCCTTATTTCATTTATAATACTTTTATACATGTTGGGCTTTACAGCTAAAAATAGTACATCAGAAAATCTTGCTACTTCTATATTGTTTAATGTACATTTTACATTAAATTCATTCATTATATTATTTTTTGATTCTTCACTTCTCATTGATACTATAATATTGTCAACACTTGTATAATTTGAATTTATAAGTCCATTAAGCATTGCTTTTCCCATATTTCCACAGCCTATAAATCCTATCTTTTCATTCATTACTTTCACCTTCTTTTTAATTCATTGTAAATAATTTTCTTAATTAATTATTATTTATAAGTTTCCCCATTATACTCATAGGATAGCTTTATCTTTAAGTCACAAACTATCAATAAGGAGGGATTAGTTATGAAAAATAATTTATTGCTCACAGATATAGAAAATAAAATAGATAATTTATTAGAGTTTAGTCCTTCAAAAGAAAATATAAAGCCTATTATTAAGATAGTAAATAGAGACAAGTTCTATGATATTTATATTTTACTTCGAGGTTTAACTAAGGAAGAAATTTTAATAAAGTATGTAAATAACTTTCTTATTTTAAATCTCTCCTTAAAAAATAAATATAATGATAAAGTAAATTTCAAAAGGTCATTTTATTTAAAAAATGTAAATATAGACAAGACTGAAAATATTGCTTGTGCTAATTTAATTTACTTTAAAATTCCAAAAACTCGAAATTAAATTTAAAAACAAAGCTATGCTTATGCATAGCTTTGTTTTTATTCCTTATAAACCAGCTCTAAGTTAGCAAATTTACTTTGTGAACCTATCCAAGCCATTTTTACAGTTCCTACTGGGCCATTTCTTTGTTTTGCTATAATACATTCACCTATGTTCTTTTCTTCTGTTTCCTTGTTATAATACTCATCCCTATATAAGAACATAACAACGTCAGCATCCTGCTCTATTGATCCTGACTCTCTTAAATCCGAAAGCATAGGTCTATGATCAGCTCTTTGTTCTGGAGCACGTGATAACTGAGATAACGCAATTATAGGACACTCCATCTCTTTTGCAAGAGCTTTGATAGATCTAGATATTTCTGAAACTTCTTGTTGTCTACTTTCACTTCCTGAACTACCACTCATTAGCTGTAAGTAATCTATAAGAATCATATCTATTCCATGCTCCATTTTTATCTTTCTACACTTAGACCTCATTTCCATTACGCTTAGTCCCGCTGTATCATCTATATAAATTTTAGCTTTTGATAGAGGACCAGTAGCTCTAGCTATTCTTTCCCAATCATCATCATCTAAATTACCAGTTCTAAGCTTTAACATATCAACATTAGCTTCAGAGCAAAGCAATTTATAAGCTAATTGCTCCTTAGGCATTTCTAGTGAAAATATAACTACACTCTTTCCTTCTCTTAATGCTGCATTTTCTGCTATATTTAGTGAAAATGTAGTTTTTCCCATAGATGGTCTAGCTGCAATAAGAACCATATCTCCTTTTTGAAATCCAGATGTTTTAGCATCTAAATCTCTTATTCCTGAACCAACACCTGTTATTGATCCTTTATTATTAAATAATCTTTCAATCTCTATAAATCCTCTTTCTAAAACTGTAGAAAGTGGTTCATAATCGTTTGAGCCTTGTTTTTCTGCTAAATCAAAAATCTTTTTTTGAGCTAAATCTAATACATCATCAACTTTATCCTGTTTATTATAGCTTTCTTCTATAATAGCTGTAGATGACTTTATTAATTTTCTTAATAACGATTTATCTTCTACTATTTTTATATAGGCTTCTAAATTAGCAGTAGTAATTACTGATGAACTTATTTCTGATATATAAGTAACTCCACCAGCCTTATCTAGATTATCTGTTGATTTTAAATATTCTAATAAGGTTACAAGGTCAACAGCCATATCTTGTGAGAACATTTCTCTAATAGCCTTAAATATAACCTTGTGCCCATCTCTATAAAAGTCTTCATCATTTAATTTTTCTAAAGACTTAGCAATAGCACTTTTATCTATTATCATGGATCCAATTACAGACTGTTCTGCTTCTAAACTTTGAGGTAAACTCCTCATTATTGGTGCTTCCATATGTAACCTCCTTCCTTTTCATAATAATATATTATATCAAATTTTCATATTATATAAAATAAAATTAAGCTTCCTTTTGGAAGCTTAATTAATAATTTATTTTTCAAAGACTATTTCCATTAATTCTTCTATATGACTTATGGCTTTAACTTCTATATCCTTTAAATCTAATGGTATTTCCTTTTCGTTAGCTTTAGGAATAACAACAAGCTTTATTCCTTTTCTTCTAGCACCATATATTTTCTCAAATATTCCACCAACAGGCTTAATATTTCCTCTTAATGATATTTCACCTGTTATAGCGATATCTTGTCTTATAGGCTTTTCTAATAAAGCACTTATTATTGAAATAGTAATTGCTGCTCCTGCTGATGGTCCGTCAATTTTTCCTCCACCAACTACATTTACATGTATATCATAATCCTTTATATCTTTGTCAGTAATTCTTCTTATTACTGATGCAGCATTAAATACAGAATCCTTTGCCATTGAACCGGCTGTATCATTAAATTTTACAGTTCCCATTCCTGGCTTTTTAGATTCAAACACTACTGTTTCTATTTCTAATGTTGAACCTAAAAATCCGCTTACTCCTAATCCATATGTATGGCCTATTTCAGATTTATCTATATCCTCGAATATTTCATAAGGTACATATCTACCTATAGAAATAACCTCTTCTACATCCTTAAGTGTAATTATATTGTCTGCTTTATCCTTTGAGTGATATAATGAATAGCCATAAGCATCTGCTAATATATTAACAGCCTTTCTACCTTCTATTGTATATCTACTTATAAGGTCAGCAATTCCATCTTCTAATTGAACATCTAACTTTTTAGCTGCATTGTCTATTATTCCCTTAATATCACTAGATGATAATGGTTCAAAATAAACCTCTGTACATCTAGATCTTAATGCTGGATTTATTTTTCCTGGCTCTCTTGTAGTTGCACCAATTAAAACAAAGTCTGCTGGTGCACCCTTTTCAAAAAGATATTTTATATATTCAGGTGTATTTTCATCATCTGGATCATAATAAGATGATGAGTACTCAACTCTTTTATCTTCTAATACTTTTAATAACTTATTTTGAAGGATTTCATCTAATTCACCAATTTCATCTATAAATAGAACTCCTCCATGAGCTTCAGTTACTAATCCAGTCTTAGGTTCTGGGACACCTATCTCAGCTAAATCCTTCTTACTACCTTGATAAATAGGGTCATGAACTGATCCTAATAATGGATTTGTTATTTCTCTTGGATCCCATCTTAATGTAGTTCCATCAACTTCAACAAATTTAGAATCATCATCAAATGGAGTAGACTTTAGTTTTTTAGCTTCTTCTAAAGCTAATCTTGCTGCTGAAGTTTTACCAACCCCAGGTGGTCCATATAAAATTATATGCTGAGGATATGGAGATGCCATTTTAGATATAAGTGACTTTATTGCTCTCTCCTGACCTACTACTTCATCAAAATTTTCAGGTCTTAAAAGACTCATTACGTTTTTATTAATCTTTTTTGAATCTAACTCTTCTAATCTTTCTAGCTTTTTAGTAGTCTTTGCACTTTCAGGCCCTTTTTGCTTTTTTATTATAGATAATTTAAGTTCATCAATAAACTTATCTTGTCTTTCTTGAAGTGCTTTTTCAACTTGTGTTTCCACCTTATTTTGGACATACTTTCTAGCTATATTTTCTGATATATAATAAATTGTATCTTCTAATACACCTCTTAATTCCTCTTCACCTGGTACAGATTTTATACCTTTTCCATCAGAGGCAATTACATTTAATGCATATACTCTTTCACATATATTAGTAGAGTTTGCATACTTTTGAAGCTTAAACCTTACAATTCTTGCTCTTACTGCACCCTCATCTAATACATTATTTAATATTTGATTTATAACATTGACTTGTGCATCTAAAGATAATTCACTATCTAATATACTTTCTATATTTGTTTCGTCATAAGTCTTCAAACTTAGTCCTCCTTATGATTGCGGCGTGATTATTACTTTCATCTTAGTTGAAACTTCTGGATATAGCTTTATTTCTATATCGTAACTACCAGCAACCTTTATTGTATCCATAACTATTTTTTTCTTATCTACTGATAATTTAAATTGCTTATTTATTAATTCAGCTACATCTTTACTTGTTATAGCTCCAAATAATCTTCCACCGTTTCCACTCTTAGCTTCAATTTTTATTTCCTTGCCTTTTAATTCAGAAGCTAATTTTTGTGCGGCTTCAATTTCTGCTAATTTTTTCTTTCTTTCATTTTCCTTTTTAGCATTTAAGATATGCATATTATTGTTATTTGCCTCTTCTGCTAACTTTCTTGGAAATAAAAAGTTTCTTGCATATCCATCTGATATATCAACGATATCTCCTTTTTTCCCTACTTTTTTAACATCTTGTAATAAAATTACTTTCATGTTATTCACCCACCTTTAAATGTTTTTCTATTGATCGTTTTAGTATTTTTATAGCACTTTCTATTGATGTATTATTTAATTGAGCTCCAGCCATATTCATATGGCCACCACCACCTATTGCTTCAAGTATTACTTGAACATTTATTTCCCCTATTGATCTACCACTAATGGTTATATCTCCGTTTATTTCTGCTAATACAAAGCATACATTTATCCCAGATATATTTAATAGTTCATCAGCAGCTCTAGCTGCCATAAATCCTTTTTTTAATCTTTTAGGAGCAACTGCAATAGCTAAACCATTTTTAACTTCTGCAGATCTTATTGTATCTGCAATAACCAAATAATCTTCAAGATCATCCATAAACATCTTTTTAACTTCAATTGTATCTGCTCCAAGCCCTCTTAAAAATGATGCGGCATCAAAGGTTCTAACACCTGCTTTAAAAGAAAAGCCTTTTGTATCCATAAATATTCCTGCAAGTAAACCTTCCGCTTCTAATCTAGTTAAATTAGGCTTCTGAACCATATATTGAATAACTTCTGTAACCATTTCAGATGTAGATGAAGCATATACTTCTATATAGTTTAAAATTGCGCCCTCAACTATATCGGGGCTTCTTCTATGGTGATCTATAATTATTTTTCTTTGTGCCTTTTCAACAATACTTGTATCTAATATATACCCCTTATTATGAACATCTACTATAATTAACAAAGTTTTTTCATTAATTTGTTCATAAGCTTCTTCTGTAGAAATAAATAAATTATCATATTTAGAATCATTTTTTAGTTTAGATAAAAAATAATCAATAGCTGTAGTTTCAGCTCCTAATATGATGTTACACGGCTTTCCTAATTGTTTTACTACGGATGATATCCCTACAGATGATCCAAAACAATCCATATCAGGATTTTTATGACCTATAATAAAAACATTACTACTCTCATATATTAATTCCTTTAATGCATGAGAAATAACTCTTGCTCTTACTCTAGTTCTCTTTTCTATTTCTCTAGTATTTCCACCAAAGAACTTTATTTTCTCATTATTCTTCAGAACTACTTGGTCCCCGCCTCTACCTAATGCTAATTCTTTTGCCGTAACAGCAAATGTATTATTTTCTAGAGGACAAGTTCCACCTCTTCCGATACCAATACTTAAAGTAACTTCAAATTTATTACCTCGATCTATTTTTGATATATCTTCTAATATAGAAAATTTATTATTTACCTCTTCATCTATATACTTATCTTGTACTGAAAGAACATATTTATTAGAGTCATATTTTGTTATCATTGCCTTAAGTTTTTGGGCATATAAATTTATTGTTTTTTCAATTTCAGCAACTAACATTGGTCTATCACTATCTAATGTAGTTTCTAAAGCTTCTGTTAGATTATCTACTTCTATAAGCATTATACTCTCTTTAGTATTATCTATATTTTTCAAATTACTTATATCATTAAAATAAACTATATATAAATCTTCATCTAAATCATATTTTTCTATTTTAGTTGCATATACCTTATATAAAGAATCCAATATCTTTATTTTTTGATGCAAATCTCTATCACAGGTTAATAGTCTAGATAAATTTAATCCCCTAGCAATACTAACTACATTTAATCCTATAGGATCTTCATCTGGAACAAATTTTTGGAACTCCTTATTACTCCAAAAAATTTCTCCAGATTCTTTTATTAAAGCTAATGGAAATATTAAATTTAATATGTTACTATTTATATCTTTATTTATATTTTCCTTAATTCTTTCTATATTATCATCATATTTACCTTTTATCATATATTCGCTTAAACTAAATATAATAAATAAAATTAACAATATAGATCCTAAAAGAGTACTTTTTATATAATAAAATCCCACACATGCTCCTACAAAAATAAGTGGCGTAATTATAGGCCTAATACTTTTAAGCCTTTTTTTTATTAAATCATTCCATATCATAAGATTAATGGTGCTCCTTTAAATGTAATTGAAGTTTGCTTAAACTTCTTCCATCCTTTTCATACTCATGTCCTTCTGCTATACCAACTTGCAATTTCTTTTTCATGTCATCATCTACATCTTGACATGAATATCCTAATTTTTGAGCCAATACATATAATACGAGTATAGCACCTGATATACAATTTAAAATTGCATCTTGAGCTACATTACTTCCTTTAGTAAGTAAATGATAGAATTCACCTATTATACATAATAAATTTGCCTTTAATTTTTCTATCATTTTTATATTAGCCATTATATTTAAATCATCTCTCTTCACCCTGCTCACCCCTATACTAATACCCTTGTATATATATTTTAATTATAATTTACTTTTATTGCAACAAATTATGAAGTCTTTTACAATATTTGTAAAATATTAATTGTATTAATATAATAAAAAACCCCTGATATGTCAGGGGTTGATTATACTACTCAGTTGTGAATGGTAATAATGCTATGTTTCTTGATCTCTTTATAGCAGTTGTTAATTCTCTTTGGTGCTTAGCGCAAGTTCCAGAAATTCTTCTTGGTAATATCTTACCTCTTTCTGTTACGAACTTTCTTAGCTTAGTAATATCTTTATAATCTATTGCTTCAGCCTTTTCTACACAAAAAGCACATACTTTTCTCTTAGATCTTCTCATTTTTCCAGATCTCTTCATGTCTTTCATGCTAATTCCCTCCTTTTTATTAGACTATTAGAAAGGCATATCTCCATCATCTACAGGAGTCATGTCTTCCTCAAAATTCATTCCACCAAAATTATTTGATGAATTTGAATAATCAGAACCCATATTAGAAGAACCATATCCATTGTTATATGAACCTTGGTCTCTTCCAGCACCACCATTGTTACCTGATCCGATAAACTCAAATGAATCTACAACTATATCAGTTGTATATCTCTTAGTTCCATCTTTAGCATCATAACTTCCAGTTCTGATACTTCCAGTAACAGCTAGTTGTCTGCCCTTTGTAAGATATTGTGCTATTGTTTCACCAGTTTTACCAAAAGCTATACAATTGATAAAATCAGTTTCATCTTTTTTAAAAGGTCTTGTTACTGCTAAAGAAAATCTTGTTACTGCAGTACCACTTCCAGCTGCAAAATTAAGCTCTGGATCTTTTGTTAGCCTTCCAATAAGTATTACCTTATTCATGACAATATCACCTCTTACGCTTCTTGTTTAACTATGATGTGTCTTAAAACTCCATCAGTAATTCTGAATATTCTGTCTAACTCTTTAGGTAGCTCTGAATCAGCATTAAAGTTGATTAATGTATAGAAACCTTCGTTAACTTTTGCGATTTCGTAAGCAAGCTTTCTTCTACCCCAAACGTCAACATTTTCTATAGTTCCTCCACCGTTTTCTATTACACCCTTAAACTTTTCGATGTTAGCTTTACAAGCTTCTTCATCTAATGATGGGTGTAGTATGAATATAGTTTCGTACTTTCTCATCATTTTCACCTCCTCCCCTCGGACATTGGCTGTGCTTTACACAGCAGGGATTACAATTAAATATTGTAGCATTATTCATTTTCTTTTGCAAGTTTTAAATTTAATTACTATAAATTAACGATTTTCTTGGCATCTTTTTGAAATTTGCTTCTTGGTAGCATTATAATTCTTCCACAACCTGTACATTTAATTTTTATATCTGCTCCAAGTCTTATAACTTCAAATTCTTTACTTCCACATGGATGCTGCTTTTTCATTTCTACTATATCACCTAAATCAAAAGTCTCTATCATAATTAAACCTCCAACCATTTAAATTAAACAAATTTATTATTTACTATTTGAGTCTTTGGATACGGTATTTCTACTCCTGCCTCATCTAATGTCTTCTTTATTTCTTTTCTTAATTCTCTTTCCATCTTCCATTGAGATAGAGGCTTAGATTTCCCAACTACTCTTATCGTAACACCTGATGCATTTAATGATATAACACCTGATACCTCAATATCTTCCTTAACTTCATCTTTATTTTTCTCTTTAAATTTTTTACATGTATTTTCAATTAACTTAATTGCATTATCTACATCTTCTTCATATGCAATTTCTACATCGACCATAAACCTCATATTTGCTCTTGAATGATTAGTTACTTCTAATACAGCTCCATTTGGTAAAACATGTACATCTCCGCTGAAATCCTTCAATACCGTGGATCTTATTCCAATATTTTCCACTATACCACTATACTTACCTATGGTTACATAATCTCCTACTCCATATTGATCTTCAAAAAGTATGAAAAAACCATTTATTAAATCTTTGACTAAGCTTTGAGCTCCAATACCGACTACAAAACCAACAGCACTTAAAACAGCTGCTGATACCTTAAATGTACTTCCTATTATTATAGCAGCTCCTGATATATATACTGCATATTTTAATGAACTTTTAAGTATAGCTCCTACAGTGATTGCTTTTTGCCTATTCATAGAAAAACTTAATTTACTTTTAATTTGATTTTTTACAAACTTATCAATTAACTTATCTCCTATTTTTATAGCAAGATACATAGCAACTATAAGTAATATAAACCTTATTCCCTTATTCAATACAAACTCAAATGTGCTTACCGCATTTGTCCACGCAACTTCCCAATCAACATTAAAAACAATTTTCCCATTCTCATCTATACCAGTACTGATCAATGTCATGAAATTTTGCATAACTCACCTCTAATACTATTAAATTATTTCCTTAAACTCATTTTGATCTTTCTCATATATATGTTTATATCTTATAATATCCCTTGATATAATTTCATCTATGTATTTTTTTTCTTCTAGTCTAATGCAAATTCCACAGCTTTGTGTAATTGCTGTAGGAGTCGGCATCATCTTAAAAATCATATTTTCTTCCTTTAAAACTTTTTCTCCATTCATAGCATCAAGTGTATTTTTAAAAACTATAATATAGTACTTCATAATGTCCTCCCTCTTCAAGTTTATTTATATTTAATTATATTATATATATGTTTCAATTAAGAATCTATATTAATGATTTTATATATTCTTAATCCTATATAAAATATTTGCTATATTTAAGTATACATTCTTTTGCTCATCAATAAATTTAATTTCTATTAAATTTTAATTAAGTTTTCATTTTATCATTCCATTCAAAAATCCATTATTTTATAAATTTATTACTTTGTAAATAATAATAAAGTATCTTATAATTTTATTATAAATTTAAATTTCTATAATTTATAAGGAGTTAATCATGAATATATATTTAGACAATGCTAGTACAACATTTCCCAAGCCTAAGAATGTTGTTGATTCTATATACAATTTTCTAACTAATATTGGAGGAAATCCTGGCCGCTCCAACCATAATAATGCTCTAGAAACTAATAGACTTCTATTTGAGGCAAGGGAAGTTATATCCGATTTTTTCAAGTTTGATTCTATGGAAAATGTAATATTCACCAATAATATAACTACTTCATTAAATATATTAATAAATGGATCCCTTACAACTGGAGATCATGTAATAACATCTTCTATGGAACATAACTCTGTTTTAAGGCCATTAGTTAATTTGAAGAATAAAGGAATAATAGAACTGGATATTGTAACTGCTGATAAATTTGGCTTTATCTCTGTTGAAGATATTAAAAATAATATAAAACCAAATACTAAAATGGTAGTACTTAGTCAAGCATCTAATGTAATTGGTAGCATTCAACCAATTAAAGAAATTGGAGCTTTATGTAAAAGTAGAAATATATTTTTTATATTAGATACTGCTCAAGGTGCTGGAGTATTAGACATAGATTTTACAGATGTTAACTTAAGTGCACTAGCTTTTACTGGACATAAAAGCTTATTTGGTCCTCAAGGAATTGGTGGCTTTATAATAGATGATAGTCTTAATAACATATGCAATCCTTTCATTTTAGGAGGAACTGGAAGCTTATCTCACTCACTAGAGCAACCTGATTTTTTACCAGATAAATTTGAATCCGGTACTCTTAATATGCCTGGTATAGTAGGCTTAGTTGAAGGTATTAAATTCATTAAAACCGAAGGCATAAATGCAATTTATAATAAAAATAAATTTTTAAGAGATTATCTTGTTAGCGAAATGTCTAACATCAATGATATCATTCTTTACGAGGATATTAATAATAGCAATTACACCTCATGTGTTTCATTTAATATTAATAATATTGATACTGCTGAATTATCTTTTGCTCTTGATAATGATTTTGGTATAAAAAATAGGTCTGGTCTTCATTGTGCTCCGCTTGCACATAAAACTATAGGAAGTTTTCCATCAGGTACTGTTAGATTAAGCCTTAGTTACTTTAATGAGAAATCAGATATTAAATACACTATAGACTCCATAAACAAGATAATAAAATCAAAATAGCCTTGAATAAAAACCTCCTTTATTGTTAATAATTTCAATAAAGGAGGTTTTTATATGAATGAACCAATTTCAATCGATTCATTATCGCCTAACTCTTATATAGAGATTAGGGATTATTTATATAATAATTTAAAAGATATACTTTACTCAAACAGAGATATAATTTTCATTTGTATAGGAACTGATCGATGTACAGGTGATTCTCTTGGTCCATTGATTGGATATAAATTAAAAAATGTTTCAAAAAATAAAATTCATATTTATGGATCATTAGAAAGTCCTATTCACTCTAAGAACCTTAATGAAATAATTAATAAAATTAATTTAAATTTTGATAATCCTTATATTATCGCTATAGATTCATGTTTAGGAAAAATAAGTAATATAGGGAAAGTTTTTATTGATAAAAAACCACTTCAGCCTGGATTAGCCTTAAATAAAAATTTACCCCCTATAGGAGATTTAAGCATCACAGGAATCGTAAATATTGGAGGGAACTTTGAGTTTATAGTTTTACAAAATACACGCTTATATACGGTAATGAGCTTAGCAGATTGCATATATAAGGGTATCTACCATTTTATATTGAAAGTATCAAAAGAATTTGAATATATTAATAAACCTTCTAAATTAAATTATTTACAAAAAAATGAGAGTCTATAAGACTCTCATTTTTTATTTTTTATTAATTGCTTCATTCAAAACATATGATTCTTCTTCAGATAACTCATATCTCGAAATTCCCTTATCAACTGGTTTTGCATATGTAGTACTATCTTGTCTTGAATAAATTCCAGTAATCAAAACGCCATCATTATATGAGTCTAGTATTGCTATTGAAAAACTCAAATCACTTCCTACATCAGGAAATGCCTTATATCTCATTATAGCTATTTTATTTACGCAACCTTTCATTTCTTCCTTTATTACTTCACATTTATTAAGGGCTTCGTTTGAAAACTCCATAGCTTTATCTATTTCGTCTAATTTAGAAGCTATTAGTTCTTCTAAATTTTTATTATTTACCCCTCTCATCATTCTTCTATATTTCTTTTCAAGCTTATTTATAGATCTTATTAAATAAATTACAATTATGAAAAGTAGTAACATTATAATAAGTAATCCAATAATAATAAATGGTGAATTTTCATTTATTACTTTAAATATATTTTCCACTTTCAATACTCCTCTCTAGACCTTATAAAGAAATATCATAAAATGTTTCACGTGAAACATAATTTGCACATTTATAATGTTTCACGTGAAACATCATAAATTAATTATTTCTAGTATCCTTTGTAAATCTTCATTTGAATAATATTCTATTTCTATTTTCCCCTTATCATTTTTGTTACTAATACTCACTTTAGTTCCAAAATAATTTTGCAATTTTTCAGTTACATCCTTATAATATGGATTTATTTCTCTTGCTTTTTCCTTGTCTTTTTCCTTTTTCTCAGATCCTAAATATCTTACTAATCTTTCTAGTTCCCTAACAGATAGCTTTTCATCTATAACTTTTTGAGCTACTTCACATTGAACTTCTGGATCCTCTATTGCTAATAAAACTCTTCCATGACCTTCTGTAATAACTTCATCAATTAAATATTGTTTTACTGTTTCACAAAGGTTAGTAAGTCTTATTACATTACTTATTGCTACTCTAGACTTTCCTACTCTTTTACTTAGCTCCTCCTGAGTTAAATTAAAATCGCTTAGTAATTTTTTGTATGCTATAGCCTCTTCAATAGGATTTAAATCTTGTCTTTGAATATTTTCTATTAGAGATACCTCTAATATATCTTTTTCAGTTAACTCCATTATTATAGCTGGTATTTCTTTTAATCCTAATAATTTTGCAGCTCTCCATCTTCTCTCACCAGCAACTATTACATAACTATTGTTTTTTTTATTTAAAATTATAGGTTGTATTATTCCATGCTCTTTAATTGATTGAGCTAATTCTGCTATTTTTTCATCATCAAAAGCCTTTCTTGGCTGATCCTCATTACTTCTAATTAAATTCATAGATATAACTGATGGTTTATTATTTTCTTTACTTTCATTATCATTAGGAATTAATGCACCTAATCCCTTTCCTAATGCTGATTTTTTATTCATATTTACTCACCTACTTACTGCCTACTTAAAAACTCTTTTGTTAATGATTTATAAGATTCCGCACCCTTGCATTTTTCATCATATAGCATTATTGGTAGCCCGAAACTAGGAGCCTCTGCTAATCTTATATTTCTTGATATTTTAGTTTCATATACCTTTTCATTAAAAAAATTCTTAACTTCTTCAAGGACTTCATTACTTAAATTAGTTCTATAATCGTACATAGTCATTACAACGCCCTCTATTTCAAGGTCCTGATTTAATGATTTTTTAACTAGTTGAATAGTGTTGATAAGTTGTCCTACTCCTTCAAGTGCATAAAATTCACATTGGATTGGTATTAATACTGATTCAACTGATGTTAATGCATTAATTGTTAGTATTCCTAATGATGGTGGACAATCTATAAAAATAAAATCATATTCATCTTCTACTTCTTTAATTTTATTTGTTAAAATAGTCTCCCTATTCTCCTTACCTATCATTTCAACTTCTGCACCTGCTAACTCCATTGTTGACGGAGCTACAAATAAATTTTGTACTAATTCACTTTTTAATATAACCTCTCTTAATGAAGCATCTGAAGTTAATACATCATACATTGATAATTCTAAATTCCTTTTATCTAAGCCTAACCCACTTGTTGTATTTCCTTGGGGATCTATGTCTATTGTTAATACTTTATAACCCTCCATAGCTAGATATGCGCATAAGTTTATGTTTGTAGTAGTTTTTCCAACTCCACCTTTTTGATTAAATATACAAACCTTCTTCATATAAAAGCTCTATTTTAGAGCTTCACCCCCCTTCTCATATTAATATTATATATACTTTCTGTTAATATTAAAAGATTAACAGAATAAAAATTAATTAAATTAATAATCAAACTTAAATTTCTACAAAAAAATAAGTATATTCTTACTAAAGTAAGAATATACTTATTAAAATTATTTTTTAGGTATAGAAACTGTTATTTGTATAAATTCTTCATCATCTTTAAATTTATATTCAGCTGGTATATTAAACTTATCAAATACTTGCTTTATAGTATTTACATATAATTTTGCTGGAAATACACTTTTAACTCTTTTCTTTTCCTTATTCTTCAACTCTTCTCCAGCTAATTTTAATAGCTCTTTATTAACCGCTTCTTCCGTGGCCTTAACATTAAGAGAATTATTTATTACTTTTTCTATAACTTTTAATTGTAATTCTTCATTTGGTAATGATAGTAATGCTCTTGCATGCCTCTCTGTTAATTTATTTTCTATACAAACCGATCTAACACTTGAACTAAGTTTTAATAATCTTAACTTATTTGCTATAGTTGATTGCTTTTTACCCATTCTTTTTGCTAATTCATCCTGAGTAAACTTATGATCATTTATAAGATTATAATATGCCTCAGCCTCTTCTATAAAATTTAAATCCTCTCTTTGTAAATTCTCTAACAAAGCTATTTCAGCAGATTGTGTATCAGTTATTTCAATAATATTACAAGGTACATTTTCTAATTCTGCCATTCTCGCAGCTCTCCATCTTCTTTCACCTGCTACTAATTCAAAGTTTTCTCCTCTTCTCCTAACAGTAATAGGTTGAATTATTCCATGCTCCTTTATAGATTGAGATAATTCTTCTAATGCTTCTTCGTTAAAAAATCTTCTAGGTTGATAAGTATTTGGAAATATTTTATTTACATTTATATTTGTAATTTCTCTATTCATATGCACCCAACCATCCCCTATTATTCTAAGTACCATTTTATTCAATAAATTAAAAATTCTATTTTCTTCTCTAATTTCCTTCTTTTTATTACCTAATATTATAAGACAAATTAATTTATTATAACTTAACAAATTACAAATGAACTTATATATATTAATATTTTTTTATTAATCGACTGTTTTTATTTAGATATATTGTAGAATTTAATTCTATTTTATAGGTTTTTTATTTATTGTTCCTGCTTTTCTAGGATATATTTTCGAACATTTACTTATCTTCTTAATTTCTACAATATTATGCTTTAAATCAGACTTTTCTATATTTACCTCAATTATCTCTTTTAACTCTCCACCTAAAACTGTTATTGCTTTTTGACCATCTTTAAGCTCTTCTTCTATTGCTGGTCCTTTTAACGCTACAAAGTATCCACCACACTTTACATATGGCATACAAAACTCTGATAACACTGCCATATTTGCTACTGCTCTTGATGTAGCGACATCAAACTTTTCTCTTAACTCCGACTTTCTTGCTCCGTCTTCTGCCCTTGAATGTATTGTAACTACATTTTTTACTCCTATACTACTAATTACTGTATTCAAAAAATTTATTCTTTTATTTAATGAATCTAATAATGTTACTTGTACATTAGGATTCATTATAGCTATAGGTAACCCTGGGAAGCCAGCTCCTGTTCCAACATCTATTATAGTTTTAGCATTTTTAATTGCATCTGATTTAAAAGCTTTAATGCAATCTATAAAATGTTTTTTTATTACTTCTTCATCTTCTGTTATTGCAGTAAGGTTTATCTTTTCATTCCACTCTTGAAGTAATTTCATGTACTTTATAAATTGATTATATTGATGCTCTGATAATTCCATTCCTACTTCTAAAGAAGCGTCTCTCATTAATTGAAAATATTCCATAGTTCCTCCAAAGAATTTTATTTCTTATATTGATGTTCTAAATAAATTAATAATACAGATATATCAGCTGGTGACACTCCAGATATTCTTGATGCTTGCCCTATGCTTACAGGCCTAATATTAGATAACTTTTGAATAGCCTCTGTTCTTAATCCCTTTACATCATTATATTCTAAATCATCAGGAATTAATTTTTTCTCGAACTTTTTAAACTGTCTTACTTGATCTAATTGGCTATCTATATAACCTTCATATTTAGCAATTGTATTTATTTGTTCACCTATATCATCTTCATAGTCTGGTCTATCCGTATCTAAGCTTACTAAGCTAAAATAATCTAATTCTGGTCTTTTAATTAATTCATAAAAACTTATAGGCTTTTTAAGTTCTGTTGATCCCATTGAAACTAAGAATTCATTTGTTTCTTTCTTATTTGTTATTTGAAGTTCCTTTAATCTCTTAACTTCATTTTCTATATTATTTTTTCTTGTTAGGAACTTTTGATATCTTTCTTCTGTCGCAAGACCAACCTTATATCCAATTTCAGTTAATCTAAAATCAGCATTATCTTGTCTTAATAATAATCTATACTCAGCTCTTGATGTCATCATTCTATATGGCTCATTTGTACCTTTAGTAACTAAATCATCGATAAGAACACCTATATATCCATCTGATCTAGTTAGTATCATAGATTCTTCATCTTGAATCTTCAAAGCCGCATTTATTCCAGCAACTATTCCTTGTGCAGCTGCTTCTTCATAACCTGAACTACCATTTAACTGTCCAGCTCCGTATAATCCATCAAATTCCTTAAATTCTAATGTTGGCTTTAATTGAGTCGGATCAATTGAATCATATTCTATTGCATATGCAGTTCTCATTATTTCTACATTTTCTAGTCCAGGAACAGTTCTTAACATTTGTAACTGTACATCTTCTGGAAGTGATGAAGACATTCCTCCAATATACATTTCTTGAGTATCCTCACCCTCTGGTTCTATAAATAACTGATGTCTTTCCCTATCTGGGAACCTCATAACCTTATCTTCTATTGATGGGCAATATCTTGGGCCCACCCCTTCAATTAATCCATTATACATTGGAGACCTATCAATATTCTCTTGTATTATTTTATGAGTTTCTTCACTTGTATAAGTTAACCAACAGGAAACTTGTTCTCTAGATATATCTCCACTCATAAAGGAGAATGGAACTATTTTTTCATCTCCTGGTTGCTCTACCATTTTTGAAAAATCAACAGATCTTTTATTTATTCTCGCTGGAGTACCAGTTTTAAATCTTCTTAATGATATTCCTAAATCAATTAATGATTGAGATAATTCATTAGCTGCTGCTAATCCATTTGGTCCACTATTATATGTAACATCGCCTATTATTATTCTTGCTCTAAGATATGTACCTGTTGTCAATATAACGGCCTTACAACTGAAGTATCCACCGTTCTTTGTAAGTACACCTTTAACCTTTCCATCTTCCACATCTAATTCTATTACTTCTAATTGTCTCAAACTAAGATTTTCTTGATTCTCAAGTACATTCTTCATTCTATTTTGATACTTCTTTTTATCTGCTTGCGCTCTTAAAGAATGAACTGCAGGGCCCTTTGAGGTATTTAGCATTCTTGATTGAATAAATGTGTTGTCTATATTAACCCCCATTTCTCCACCTAATGCATCTATTTCTCTTACCAAGTGTCCTTTCGCAGTACCTCCTATATTAGGATTACAAGGCATCATAGCTACAGAATCAAGATTAGTAGTACAAATTAATGTTTTTAATCCCATTCTAGCTGCTGCAAGTGCTGCTTCACAACCAGCATGACCAGCACCAACAACTACTACATCGTATTCTCCCGCATTATATTTCATATTTATATTTCTCCTACTTTCCACAACAAAATTCTTTAAATATTTTATTAACTAAGTCCTCTTCTAACTCTGAACCAGTAATTTCTCCTAAAGCTTTTAAAGCTGCAGTTACATATATAGAAATTAAATCAAGGAACTCATTATTTTTAACTCTTATTAGAGCATCATCACAATTTTCCTTTGCTCTAATTAAAGCTTGCTTATGTCTTGAGTTAGATATTATTAGACTTTCGCTATCTATTTTACCATTAAAGAACATATTCTTAATCTCATTTTTTAATCCATCTATTCCAAGATCTTCTTTTGCAGAAATTTTTATTATATTTTCAAATTCGCTTAATAAAGATTTATCTAATTTATTTTCTAAATCTATTTTATTTAACAAAACTATAGAATTTTTATTTTTTATAGCTTCTATTATTTCAATATCTTCATTATCTAATTCTCTAGAAGAATCTAGTACTAATAAAATTAAATCTGCTTCATTTATTTTTTCCTTTGATTTTTCAACTCCAATTTTTTCAACTATATCTTCTGTTTCTCTTATTCCCGCCGTATCTATTATCTTTACTGGTATTCCATCAAGATTTATATATTCCTCTATTACATCTCTAGTAGTTCCAGCAATATCTGTAACAATTGCTCTCTTTTCCTTTAAGAGAACATTTAATAAAGATGATTTACCTACGTTTGGCTTACCTACTATGGCTAAGCTTAATCCATCTCTTATTATTTTGCCTTCATCTGCACTTTTAAGTAATTTACTCATATCATCACATGCTTTTTCCAAGCTATCTTTTACTCTCAATGGAATTGTCGGATCAACTTCCTCATCATCCTCAGTAAAGTCTACAGCATATTCTATTAACGCTAATACATTTAACAGATATTCTCTTAGTTTATTGATTTTCTCTGACAATGAACCCGAACTCTGCATTAAAGCTGATTTCATTGCTAGCTCAGTCTTAGCCGTGATTAAATCCATAACTGCCTCTGCCTGAGATAAATCTATTCTTCCATTCAAAAATGCTCTTTTAGTAAATTCACCTGGCTCAGCTAATCTTGCTCCAGCCTTCATAACCATTTCCAGCACTTTATTTGTTGATGTTACTCCACCATGACAATTTATTTCTACAGTATCTTCTGCTGTGAAACTTTTTGGCCCTTTCATATAGCTTATAATTACTTCATCTATTAAGTCTTCTTTATCTATATCAACTATATGACCATATTTCATGGTATAAGTCTTCATATCTTTTATATCTTTTCCACTTTTCGCCCTAAAAATTTTAGCTACTATCTCTAAGGCTTTATCACCAGATACTCTTATAATAGCAATTCCACCTTCTCCAATTGCTGTGGATATAGCACAAATTGTATCAAATTCTTTCATCATCTATCCTCCTTAATGTATTTTAGATAAATTCCTTCGTTCAATATATTATATATATTTATATTATACCCCATTTTAACTAATATTCATTTTACAAAACTATTTGAATTTAGTCAAAAATAAATAAAAGGCAAGAAAGCCAATTGGCTTTCTCACCTTTATTTCTTTATATCTACAACAACTCTTCTGTAAGGTTCGTCACCCTCACTAAATGTATAGACATATTCATTATCTTGTAAAGCAGAATGTATTACTCTTCTTTCATAAGGATTCATCGGTTCTAACTTATAAGGTCTTCTAGTTTTTCTAACTTTATATGCAGTTTTTTCAGCAACTCTCATCAAAGTTTCTTCTCTTTTCTTTCTGTAGTTTTCAGTATCTAAAACTACCTTTTTATAAGGAATGTCATGCCCCTTATTAACAACTAACGAAGCTAAATATTGTAGAGAATCTAAAGTTTCTCCTCTATATCCAATTATTAATCCCATCTTAGGACCATTCAAGTCTATATAAACAACATCATTAACTTCTTTAATTTTTATTTCTGCTTGTACTTTCATATTATCAAGAATACTTCTTAAAAATACTCGTACCTCTTCCTTATAATCTCTTTTAACCTTAACTAATATTTTTGCTGGCTTTGTCCCTATAATATTTAAAAATCCTTTTGAGCCTTCATCTAAAACCTCATATTCAACCTTATCTTCTGTAAGCTTTAATTCTTTTAACGCATTTTGTAATGCTTCACTTACGCTTTTCCCTGCTATTTCTAATGTTTTCATACCCTATTCACCACCTAGTAAATACTAATATAATAATCTTAATTCTTCTTCTTAGTCTTTGGTGTTGCTTTTTTTGCGTTCTGAATAGTTTTTAATTTATCTTCTTCTTCTTTTGCTGCTCTTTTCTTTTTAGCTGGCAAGTAATTTAAGAAATAAGTTTGCGCTAATTGTATAGCTCCACCTATTACCCAGTAAATTACTAAAAGGGAACTAAAGTTAATAGCCATTACCCCCATCATACCTGCCATCATTATATTCATACTTCCCATGTTCATAGGACTATTTTCATTCTTTGGCATTGACTTAGTTAAAAGTAAACTTGGTAAATAAGTACTTAAGAAAGCCAATACTGGCATTATGAAGTAAGGATCCTTGTTAAATACATTTGGTATCCATAAAAATGATGTATTAGTTACAGCACTTTTATCTATATTCCAAAAAACATAATATAGTGCAAATAATATTGGTAAAGGTAATAATGTAGGAAGGCATCCCCCAAACATACTTACATTATTTTCTTTCATACATTTTGAATACTCAGCTTGCATCTTTTGAGGATCATTTGCATATTTTTTTTGTATTGCATTTAATTCTGGTTGAATTTCTTGCATCCTAGCATTTGATCTATTTGCCTTAATATTAAATGGTAATATTATCAATCTTATTATTACAGTAAATATTGTTATTGCTAGCACATATGAAGCCCCACTAGGTTCCATATTAAATACTGATAAAATAAAATTATGTAGACCATTAAATATAATCGTCAGAAAATTTGTTATTGGTTCTAAAAGTTTCATCATATCTTACAAATAACCTCCTTATTTCACAGGATCATATCCACCCTTAGCAAATGGATGACACCTTAAAATTCTCTTTATAGCTAAAAAACCACCTTTTATTGCTCCATATTTATTAATAGCATCTATTGCATATTGTGAGCATGTAGGAACATAAATACATGTTGGTGGTCTCATCGGCGAAATATATTTTCTATATAAATATATAGATTTCAACATTATCTTTTTCATTATTTATATAAGCCTGCCTTTAAAAAAAGTTTTTTCATTGCCTCTTCAACTTCAAAGAAACTTTTTCCTTTTATAGCACTTCTCGCTACAAACACAAAATCGTAGCCACTTTTAAGGTTCTTTTCATTAAGTCTATAGCTTTCAGTTATCAATCGTTTACTTCTACTTCGAACTACACTATTTCCAACTTTTTTGCTTACTGAAATTCCTACCTTATTATAAGTAAGATTATCTTCTGTTTTATTTTTTCTATTATTAAAAGTGTATAAAACTAAAAGGTTATTAGCTAAAGACTTTCCCCTTCTATATACTAATTTAAATTCATTATTTTTTCTTAATCTGTATACCATTGGAAACTCTATACTCCTTTTTTCCTGCTATTGCAGAAAAAAGGCCACTATTTGCGGCCCTTATGCTGTTAATCTTTTTCTACCTTTTTGTCTTCTTCTCTTAAGAACAGATCTTCCTGATGAAGTTTTCATTCTCTTTCTGAATCCATGTTCTTTTTTTCTTTGTCTCTTTTTTGGTTGGTATGTCATGAACATTTCACTACACCCCCTTTAAATTGTAATTTCTATAGTAAAAACTATAATTCCTATTTTAAATTTACCTTATTATTATATATATATCACGTTTTTATGTCAATACACTATAATTTTCAAATTCTGTTGATAAATATAAGATTTTACCACAGTTTTTTGTGGATAACTCCTTGAATACTCTATTTAACTTATGTTATTATTAGTATTGAATGTGAATAATTTTACTTAGCAAACAAGTTATCCACACATGTGGATTAAATTGTGTATAACTTGTTTACTTTTTTCTTTATTACTTATCTATTTATATCTATTTTTAGCTAAACTAATGCTTTTATACCATGTTAATAATGTGAAAAATTGTACATAATTATATTGTGGATAACTTTTATCAATATAAAATATCAACATAATTATTAACATGTGAATAATTCTATCATATTTATTAACATGCATTTTCATGTGTTAATAAGTGTGTTGATATATTGTTACTAACTATTTAATATTTAAATTTAAAATTTATTTTATGGAGGATATAAAATGAATAATGATCTAAAATCATTATGGGAAAAAACATTAAATATAATTAAGGGTGAAATGAGTGAAGTTAGCTTTAATACATGGATTAAAAGTTGCGAACCTATTTCTATATCTTCCAATATAATAAGAATCAGTGTTCCAAACTCCTTTACTCAAGACATATTAGAAAAGAGATACAAGGACTTAGTTGTAAATTCTATAGAAGCTGCTTGCTCAAAAGTTTATAATGTAGAATTTATGGTAGCATCTGATATTCAGGAAGCAGAAGAAAAGGAAGAAAAGAAACCTAAATTCGATGATAGAGGATCTATTACTGTAAATGATGAAATGTCAAGTTTATTAAATCCTAAATACACATTTGATTCTTTCGTTATTGGTAATAGTAATAGATTTGCTCATGCAGCTTCATTAGCTGTAGCTGAAGCACCTGCCAAAGCTTATAATCCTCTGTTCATATATGGAGGCGTTGGCCTTGGTAAAACACACTTAATGCATGCTATTGGTCATTATGTTTTACAAAATAATTCTAATGCTAAAGTTGTATATGTCTCTTCAGAAAAATTTACTAATGAACTTATTAATGCAATAAGAGATGATAAAAATGAAGAATTTAGAAATAAATATAGAAATGTAGATATTTTACTTATAGATGATATTCAATTTATAGCTGGAAAGGAAAGAACTCAAGAAGAGTTTTTCCATACCTTCAATGCATTACATGATGCCAACAAACAAATAATTCTATCATCTGATAGACCACCTAAAGAAATTCCAACTTTAGAAGATAGACTACGTTCTAGATTTGAATGGGGCTTAATAGCTGATATTCAAGCACCAGACTTTGAAACTAGAATGGCAATATTAAAAAAGAAAGCTGATGTAGAAAAGCTAAATGTTGCAAATGAAGTTATGGTTTATATCGCGACTAAAATTAAGTCTAATATTAGAGAGCTAGAAGGAGCTTTAATTAGAATTGTTGCTTATTCATCACTTACTAACAGACCAATTACTGTTGAGTTAGCAAGTGAAGCTCTTAAAGATATAATATCAAATAAACAAAATAAGAATGTAACTATAGACGTTATACAAGATGTTGTTGCTGGATATTTTAATCTTAGAATAGAAGACTTGAAATCTCAAAGAAGGACTAGGAATGTAGCATATCCTAGACAAATTGCAATGTATTTAAGCAGAAAGTTAACCGATATGTCCTTGCCTAAAATAGGTGAAGAATTTGGGGGAAGGGATCATACTACTGTTATTCATGCTTATGAAAAAATATCTGATAGCTTAAATACAGATGAAAGCCTACAACACACAGTAAATGATATAACGAAAAAGCTAACTCAAAATTAATTAACAACTGTACATAAATATATTGAATTATTTGTGGATAACTAATAAAAACAATATTGATTGTTAATACTGTGGATAAGTCATATGATTTTTGCTTCACTTATCCACAATATTTTTTTATAAATAATTTAGTGTTTTCAAGGGGTATACGCACTTATCAACATATCAACAGCCCCTACTACTATTATTATTAATTTATATCTATATATTTATCTATATCTATAGATATCTAATGTATATAACTTAAGGAGGTTTTTATATGATATTTATCTGTGAAAAACAAAAACTACAAGAAGGTATATCAATTGCCAATAAGGCTATAACTGGTAAGACAACAATGCCTATTTTAGAAGGCATATACATAAATGCTAAAAGTGAAGGACTCACATTAATAGGATCTGATATGGATGTATCTATTGAAACAAAAGTTGAAGCCGATATATTAGAAGAAGGCATGATTGTAATAGATGCAAAGATCTTTGGAGAAATAATAAGAAAATTACCTAATTCAGATATAAAAATAGAGACTTTAGAAAATGACATAATACAAATAACATGTGAAAAGTCAGTATTTAATTTAGTTTATATGAATGGAGAAGACTATCCAGCTTTACCTAGTATAAATGAAAATCTTTCAGTTGAAGTTCAACAAAATATATTAAAAAATATGATTAAGGGTACATCATTTGCAATAGCACAAGATGAAACTAGACCAATACTACAAGGAATTTTATTTGAGGTTAAAAATAAAAACTTAAATTTGGTCGCATTAGACGGATATAGACTGGCAGTAAGAAGTGAATTCTTAGATAATGATAATGAAATAGAAGTAGTTATTCCGGGGAAGACATTAAATGAAGTGTCAAAAATATTAGAAGATGTTTCTGATATAGTAAAAATTACATTTACTAATAATCATATATTATTCAATTTAAATAATACAAAAGTAATTTCTAGATTATTAGATGGTAAGTTTGTGAATTATTCTTCTTTATTGCCTCAGGAGCACAAAATATTAGTAGATGTGGATAAACAACACCTACAAAGTTGTATAGAAAGAGCTTCATTAATGGCTAAGGATAGTAATAGTAATTTAATAAAATTAGATGTTCAAGAAGAAAATATGATAATAACTTCTAATTCTCAATTGGGAAAGGTTAGAGAAGAACTTAGTATAAATTTGCAAGGAGAGCCTATTCAAATTGCATTTAACTCTAGATATTTATTAGACGTACTAAAAAATGTTGATGACGATGAAATTAAAATGGAAATGACATCAAGCGTTAGTCCTTGTGTAATTAAGTGCAAGAATACAGATAATTCAAAGTATCTTGTTTTACCAGTTAGATTAATAAGATAGAAGGGAGAAAATGCATAGTATATGAATTAATATGCATGGAATTGGAAATGGAAGAAATTAAAATTAGTACCGAGTTTATAAAATTAGATTCATTTTTAAAATGGTGCGGAGTTGCATCTCTAGGTTCAGAGGCTAAAATGTATATTTTAGATGGGATGGTTAAAGTTAATGATGAAGTTTGTATTCAGAGGGGGAAAAAATTAAAACAAGGCGATGAAGTAGAGTTTAATGGAGAAAAATATAGAATTATTTAGGAATAGCATATATTTATTTACATTAACCTGATAATTACTTTTATTCCTCTAATATGTTATAATTAAAATAGGTGTAAAAATGTATATTAAAAGACTGCAAATGTTAAATTATAGAAATTATAAATCTTTAAATATAACACTTGGTAAAAATGTAAATGTATTTATGGGGGATAATGCTCAAGGAAAAACAAATATTCTTGAAGCAATTTATTATTGTGCTTTTGCCAAATCTCATAGAACTTCTAAAGATAGAGAGTTGATAAATTGGAATTCAGATAGTGCTTATGTAAGTTTATTGGTAGGTAAAGATAGACTTGATAAAAATATCGATATAAATATATTGAAAGATGGTAAAAAGGCCATTAAGATTAACAAAATTAAAGTATCTAAAATAGGTGAGTTATTTGGAAACTTTAATGTCGTTATGTTTTCACCAGAAGATTTAAAGATTATAAAAGATTCTCCTGGAGTAAGAAGAAAGTTTATTGATATGGAGCTATGTCAATTAAATTCTAAATACTATTATAATCTAGTACAATACAATAAAGTTTTAAATGAACGGAATGTTGTTTTAAAAAATAGAAAATTAGATACAGAAGTTTTAGATATATATGATATACAATTAGCAAATTTTGGTTATCATATAATAATGGAAAGACTTAAATATATCAATAAATTAAATTTTTATGGAAAGGATATTCATAAAGATATATCCTCAGGAAAAGAAAATGTAGAGTTCAAATATATAAGTACGATAAAGAACCTAGAAGATATAGAAAATAGTTTTTATGAAGCACTGAGAAAAAATAGGAAGAAGGACATTGAAAAAGGAACTACTAGCATAGGTCCTCACAGAGATGATTTTATTGTACTAATCAATGATGTAGATATTAAAAGCTTTGGATCACAAGGACAGCAAAGAAGCGCTGTCCTTACAATAAAGTTTTCATCTTTAAAAATAATAAAAGAAATGACATCAGAGTATCCAGTATTATTATTAGATGATGTTTTATCAGAATTAGATTTTAATAGAAAGAGATATATTCTGAGTACAATTGGAGAAATCCAAACAATAATAACATGTACAGGAATAGAAGATCTAACTAACTATTTAGACGATAGTTCCAGAGTATTTAAGGTCAAGGAAGGAGAAATCCTAAATTAAAAGGAGGAATTCTTATGTTTTTACATTTAGGAGAAAATGTGGTTGTTCCGATTAAAGACATAATTGGAATTTTTGATCTACAAACTACAATGTATAGTTCAGATACGAGTGCTTTTCTAAGGATGGCAGAAGAGGACGGGTTTGTAGAAAGAATTTCTAAAGAGAAACCAAAATCATTTGTTATAGCTGAAGTTAATAAAATGAGTAAAGTTTATTTATCTCCAATTTCATCTTCAACTTTAACAAAGAGAACAAATATAGATTATAATCCATAAATCCAATGTTAAATCTTCATGTGATTATAATAAAATTTCATTTAAGGAGGAGATTATATTGGAAACAAACAATCAAAGCTATGATGAAAGTCAGATTCAAGTATTGGAAGGCTTAGAAGCTGTTAGAAAAAGACCGGGAATGTATATAGGAAGTACTAGTTCAAGGGGGTTACATCATCTTGTATATGAAATAGTTGATAATAGTATAGATGAAGCTTTAGCTGGATTTTGTACAGATATATCAGTGACAATAAATGAAGATAACTCAATTACTGTAATTGATAATGGAAGAGGGATGCCAACTGGAATACATCCTAAAATGGGTAAATCTACAGTAGAAGTTATAATGACAGTTCTTCATGCTGGAGGAAAATTTGGCGGTGGAGGATACAAGGTATCTGGAGGTCTACATGGGGTTGGTGCATCAGTTGTTAATGCATTATCAGAATGGTGTGAAGTAACAGTATCAAGAGAAGGTGATATATGGCAACAAAAATATTCAAGAGGAAATGTTGTAACTAGCTTAGAGAAAATAGGTAAAACAGATGATCATGGTACAAAAGTTTCATTTAAACCTGATACTGAAATATTTGAGGAAACAGAATATGATTTTGATACATTGGCTAATAGGCTTAGAGAGCTAGCATTTTTAAATAAGGGAATTAGAATAATATTATCTGATAAGAGAGAAGAAGGTAAAGAAGAGATATATCATTATGAAGGCGGCATAAAGGAATTTGTATCTTACTTGAATAGAAACAAGGAAGCCCTACATCCAGAACCAATTTATATTGAAGGTGAAAAGGATGGAATAATAGCTGAAATATCACTTCAATACAATGATAGCTATACAGAAAACTTATATTCATTTGCTAATAATATAGATACCATTGAAGGTGGTACACATTTATCAGGGTTCAAAACAGCATTAACAAGAGCTATAAATGACTATGGTAAAAAGTTTAATCATTTAAAAGAAAATGATAAGAATTTATCAGGAGATGATATAAGAGAAGGTCTTACAGCCGTAGTTTCTGTAAAAATATCTGAACCTCAATTTGAAGGCCAAACTAAAACTAAGCTTGGTAATTCAGAAGTTAGGGGGGTAGTTGACTCAATTGTTGGAGAAGGAGTTGCTATATTCCTAGAAGAAAATCCAGGGGTTGGTAAGATAATAATAGAAAAAGCGTTGATGGCAGCTAGAGCTAGAGACGCAGCAAGAAAAGCAAGAGAGTTAACAAGAAAGTCAGTGTTAGAACGTTCATCATTACCTGGTAAATTAGCTGATTGTTCATCAAAGGATCCTTTAGAGTGTGAAATTTATATAGTTGAGGGAGATTCAGCGGGAGGTTCAGCTAAGCAAGGAAGAAATAGAAGATTCCAAGCAATACTTCCTTTAAGAGGTAAAATATTAAACGTAGAAAAGCAAAGACTAGATAGAATATTAACTGCTGACTCAATTAAGTCAATGGTTACAGCATTTGGAGCTGGAATTGGAGATGACTTTGATGAAGAGAAGTTAAGATACAATAGAATAATAATAATGACAGATGCTGACGTTGATGGAGCTCATATAAGAACTTTATTATTGACATTCTTCTTTAGGTATATGAGAGGGCTGTTAGATGGAGGACACGTATATATAGCACAACCACCTCTTTATCAAGTAAAAAAGAATAAGAAGGAGTACTATGCTTATTCAGATGCAGAACTTGAAAAAGTATTAGGTGAAATTGGTGGAAAAGATAATTCAACTAACATACAAAGATATAAAGGTCTTGGAGAAATGAATGCAACTCAATTATGGGATACAACTATGGATCCTGAAAAGAGAGTATTATTAAAAGCTACTATAGAGGATGCCATAGCTGCAGATGAAATATTCACTATATTAATGGGAGACAAAGTAGAACCAAGAAGAGAGTTTATCCAAAAAAATGCTAAAAAAGTAAGTAATTTAGATGTATAGTACTAAAACGAGGTGAGGTACATGAATTTAAACGAGGGAAAAGTTATATCTATTGATATAAATAAAGAAATGAAAAGATGCTATATCGACTATGCAATGAGTGTAATAGTCGGTCGTGCACTTCCAGATGTTAGAGATGGATTAAAACCTGTACATAGAAGAATATTATACTCTATGAACGATTTAGGATTATCTCCAGAAAAGGGATATAGAAAATGTGCAAGAATAGTTGGGGAAGTTTTAGGTAAGTACCATCCACATGGTGACACATCTGTTTATGATGCACTTGTAAGAATGGCACAAGACTTCTCAATGAGATATATGCTTGTAGACGGTCATGGTAACTTTGGTTCAGTAGATGGAGATAGCGCAGCTGCTATGAGATATACTGAAGCTAAAATGAATAAGATTGCTGTTGAAATGTTAAGAGATATAACAAAGGATACAGTTGATTTTATTCCAAACTTCGATGGAGAAGAGAAGGAACCAGTTGTATTACCATCAAGATATCCAAATCTTTTAGTTAATGGATCATCAGGTATAGCTGTAGGTATGGCAACAAATATTCCTCCTCATAACTTAGGAGAAGTAATAGATGGAACAATAATGCTTATAGATAATCCAGATATTACTGTTTTAGAGCTAATGTCTGTTATAAAGGGACCAGATTTCCCAACGGGAGCTATTATTATGGGTAAGTCAGGAATAAGAGCAGCGTATGAAACTGGTAAAGGAAGAATAATAGTTAGAGCAAAGGCTGAAATTGAAGAAGAAAATAATAGGCATAGAATAATAGTTACTGAAATACCATATCAAGTAAATAAAGCTAAACTAATAGAAAATATAGCAGATTTAGTTAAAGATAAAAAAATAGTTGGAATATCAGATTTAAGAGATGAATCTGATAGAGAAGGTATGAGAATTGTAGTAGAGCTTAAGAAGGATGCAAATCCAAATGTAATACTAAATATGTTATATAAGCATACTAAAATGCAAGATACATTTGGTGTTATAATGTTAGCTCTAGTTAACAATGAGCCGCAAGTATTGAATCTTAAGCAAGTATTAAGTAACTATATAGAGTTCCAAAAGGAAGTAGTAACTAGAAGAACTATATTTGAATTGAATAAAGCAGAAGCTAGGGCTCATATACTTGAGGGACTAAAGATAGCTCTAGATAATATTGATGAGGTTATAAGTATAATTAGATCATCAAAAACCACTGAAATAGCAAAAAATACATTAATTGAAAGATTCAATTTAAGTGAAAAGCAAGCTCAAGCAATCTTAGAAATGAGATTAAGAAGATTAACAGGTTTAGAAAGAGATAAAATAGAAGAAGAACTTGCAGAAATTATGAAATTAATAGATTATTTAAATTCAATATTAGCAAGCGAAGAAAAACTTCTTTCTGTAATAAAAGAAGAATTAATAGAAATAAAGAATAGATATGGGGATGAAAGAAGAACTTCAATAGAAAAAGTAGTTAATGAAATAGATATTGAAGATCTTATTCAAGAAGAAGAAGTTGTTGTAACTTTAACTCATTCAGGATACATTAAGAGAATATCTGCAGATACATATTCTGCCCAAAGAAGAGGGGGAAGAGGAATACAGGCAATGTCTACAAAGGAAGATGATTTTGTAGAACATGTTAATGTAGTTTCAACTCACTCAGATATACTGTTCTTTACGAATAAAGGAAGAGTTTATAAGTTAAGAGCTTATGAAATACCTGATGCAGGTAGAACTGCAAAAGGAACTAATATTATAAACCTAATAGCTATAGAACAAGATGAAAGGATTGAAACGGTTCTTTCTGTTAAAGATGATGTAAATGAAGGATTCCTATTTATGGGGACTAAGCAAGGATTAGTAAAGAAGACACCTTTATCCGAATTTAAGAATCTTAGAAAGAATGGATTAATAGCTATAAATCTCAGAGATGGTGATGAGCTTCTAAAAGTTAAGATAACTCGTGGTGATGCTGATATAGTTATAGTAACTCAAGATGGAAATGCAATAAGATTTAATGAAACAGATGTAAGACCTATGGGAAGGACAGCATCAGGAGTAAGGTCAATAAATTTAAGGAAAGACGATATTGCTGTATGCATGGATATAGCTGTAGAAGGAGAAGACTTACTTGTTATTAGTGAGAATGGATTTGGAAAAAGAACTCCTATAACAGAATATAAGAGACAAAAAAGAGGCGGAACAGGATTAATAACATATAAGTTATCTGAGAAGACAGGTAAAGTTATAGGTGCAACTATATGTAAGATAGATGATGAGCTTATGTTAATAAATACAAGTGGTGTAGCTATAAGAATAAATGTATCTGATATATCAGTAACTAGTAGATCTGCAATGGGAGTAACTCTTATGAGGACTACAGATGAAGAAAAGATAGCTGCAATTGCTAAAATATCAGGAAGTATTGATGATAAAGAAGAGCAATTAACACTAGATAGTGAAGATGTAAGTGATGAAGTTAAAAGTGAAATAGCAGTTGTAAATGATTCTGATAATAGTTTAAATGAATTATTAGATAGGGCTGAAGAATAAGAGAATATATAAATATAAATAAAAATAAGTCGTGATTGTCATAATTTAATATTATAGATAATCGCGATTTATTTTTTTAGCAACAAAAAGTATTGAAAATATAGTTATATACAAATAATTTAACGTAATCATATCCTGGCGTATCATCAATAGAAAAAGATAGATATTAATAGAAAATTAAAGGAAAACAAGTATAATTCATTGTGATATAGTAAATTATATAAAACTAATTTAAATTTAAATGTTAAGATAAATCTCGTCGCTGAGAGATGCGACAAAACAAGTCAAAAAAACTTTGAAAAAAGTTGTTGACAAGAAAGAAAACAAATGATAAGATAAGAAAGTCGCTTGAGGGCGATGAAGAAAATGGTCTTTGAAAATTGAACAGAAAATAAGTTAAGTAAAATAAACCAGCAATTCTTTTAGACGTCTTAAAATTAAGACTCAAAGTAATTTGAGCGAAGAGATTAAACTTTTTATTGAG
>NZ_JADNAT010000028.1 GCF_015550425.1 Clostridium sp. 1001275B_160808_H3
CAACATAAATCAATTTATTCAAATAATTACCTTTATGTTGATTTATCTATTTTTTTCATACGAAACTTTACACTATCTACAATATAGTAACTTTATTTAAATTTACATCTAATCCTTTGAATACATCTTGACCTTATAAATTTAACTATTTCAAGGTGATTTATATTACAAAGTGATTGAGTAATTAGAATAAAAAAGAGCCAATAACAATGATTTTACTCATATGTTATCGGCTCTGCGTCTTAGCGTCTGGCTCTTTAATAACTGATATATTTAGTTGTTTTACATTTATTATTGTTTCTTGTTTACACTTGGGACAAAATAATGGGAAGTTTTCAAGCACAGTATCAACACCTATCTTGACCCTTGTTTTATTGCCACAGATTGGGCATAATATCCACTCGTATTTAGACACTCTATCATCCCCTTAATTTATGATGTTTTTTACTACTATAATTTTTAAATTCCTGCAACCATTAAGATACTTTTATATACTCTACCTTTATTATATAATTTGACATTTAACTTTAATTGCTTTTTAAATTTGATATCTTTCTTTTACTTTGTTTTATCTATAGCTTTTTTCATAGCCTTGCTAACTTCTTTATCAACTGATTCTTGATAAATGTCAGCATAAGTTTTGGAATCTTTGATTAAATCGTCACAGAAAGCTGCTACGTCATTACCAGTTACTTCTAATACGCCTTTTCCTAATGCTGCACCTTCTTCAAAAAGATCAACAATCCCAGAGAGTAAATCTGTTCCTTCAGTTAGTTCAACAGGACCTACCTTAAAAAGATATTTTTGGATTTCTTTATAAACAATTTGATAATCTTTTGGTAGCGATTTAACACGGGCTACGTGTGCTCGCCATTCTTTTTTACCTTCAATGATATCTTGTATTTTCATTTTATCCTCCTATTTACCTAATTTTTTAGCTATATTATTATTAAGTTGCTTTCTCCACTTGTCTCGATAATAATCTGAATCTTCTTTACCAACTAAAGCTGAGCAAAATCCTTTGATATCCTCACCTAAAGCTTCTTGTACGCTCTGCTCATCAGCAGCTGTTTCTTCTAGCAATCCAAGTACACCATCAAGAATTGGTATTAAGTTTCTACCAGTAAAATCTGAATACTGCCAAAAATTAGCCTTAATTTCTTCCCATGCTGCTTGATAATCAGCTGGTAGCCTTTGAGCTCGTGATTCAAAGGCCTTAAGTTCTTTAGTCATGTCGCTTCCCGTAATTTTCTCCCAAAAATTCATAATTTCATCTCCTTTAATTCATTGATTTTTGATGATACAAATTCCCATTTTTCCCAGAACCTCTGTAGTTCCTCACGTCCTGCATCATTAAGAGTGAAAAACTTTCGTGGAGGTCCCATATCAGATGGTCTTTTTGTGCTTTCAACCAATTTATTTTTTTCAAGCCTTACTAGTATTGTATAAACTGTTCCATCTACAACATCAGTAAATCCAAGGGCATTAAGCCTTTTAGTAATTTCATATCCGTATATTTCCTCATGGCTGATAATTTCAAGAACACAACCTTCTAGTACTCCTTTTAACATTTCCGTGATATTTTCCAAACAGGTCACCTCTTCACTATCTAGTATTACTGGTATTTAGTATTACTTACTACTACTATATAGTAACACTTAATAGTGGTAGTGTCAATATAATATATTTATTTTTTTTAGCTATAAATTTCATCTAATTATTTATAAACCTAGTAAAATCAATAGTTTAAAAGGGTCTCACGTTTCGTTATATCCTTTGTAAAAATAAAAGATGTGTTAAAATTGCCAACTTAAAAGGAAGTCGCGAAACGCGACTCCCCTTACTCTATTGATATTTTTATTAATTAATCTCGTATTAGTTTTTTCTTCTAACATTTTTTAAGTTTCTCGCATGTAATATATCATTCAATACAAGTATATCCTCTATAAGGCCCTCCTGAATGCATGTTTATAACAACCTCTAGGATTATTTATTCCAAGTCCATCAGCTTTAAAAATCTTCGATAATAATTAATTTTTAGAATAATCTAACCTGATCAACTTCTTCTATATCAAACTTTGCTGATATTAAGCTTTCTTTTTCAGCTTCTTCTTCTCCTTTTTTTATGTTCTCGTTTTAAGTAAGACTTATCGATATTTAAGTTTAATTTTATAGAGAAGGAAGATACTAAAAAAGCTATTTAATGTTTAATATTTAACACAAAATATTAAGGATACTATGAATTGAGACAAACAAATATATTATTAAACTTAATTTATTATAGCAAAAGCCTAAGGCGTTAGAGCCTTTATAATATTAGCTTTGGCCTCTTTATTTTTATATATAGGTTTTTACTTATCATTAATATATAATTCTCGTATTTCATTTATATAAAAATTAGTACTATAATTTAAGCATAGAGATTGTTAAAAACAAAACAATATTTTGGAGGTATTTTATGGGATATAATCTATCATTACAAGAAGTAAATGCTTTATTTGAAGAGTTAAAGAAAGAATATAAGATTTATGCACCAAAGAGATTTGAAAAACAAGGTAGATATTCTGATACAGATATAATTAAATATAGTGAAGTTTCTAATGTAGAAGAAATTGAGTTTATAGAAAAATCTGATTATCCAGTTAAGGAGGTTATAACTCCTATCACTCAAACTCTGTATTATTTCACTGAAAATGAATTTAGAGAAAGTTCTGTAGGTCATAACAAGAAATTATTAATTTTTGCTAGACCTTGTGATATTAATGCTCAAAGAAGACAGGATATGATTTATCTACATAATGGTAACTTTGAAGATACTTTCTATAAAAGAATAAGAGACAGAGTTAAATTTGTTTGCATTGAATGTGTTGAAGGTTTTGATACTTGTTTCTGTGTATCAATGAATAGTAATAAAACTGATGATTATTCATTAGCTGTAAGATTTAATGGCTCCTCTTTACTTTTCAATGTAAAAGATACTGAATTCACTAAATATTTTGAAGGTAAAACTGAAGAAAAATTTGAACTTAAGTTTATTGAAGAAAATGAAGCTAAAGTAACAATTCCTGAAATTAATGATAAGGAGACATTAATAAAACTTAAGAATCACCCAATGTGGGAAGAATATAATAAAAGATGCATTGGTTGTGGAAGCTGTACATTGGCTTGTAGTACATGCTCTTGCTACACTACTCGTGATATTGTATATGATCCTGCTGGAAAAATTGGTGAAAGAAAAAGAGTTCAAGCATCTTGTCATGTAGATGGTTTTGATGAAATGGCTGGTGGTCATAAATTTAGAACTACTAAAGCAGATAAAATGAGATATAAAGTTCTTCACAAAATACATGATTATAAAGCTCAATTTGGAGATGAACATATGTGTGTTGGTTGCGGTAGATGTACTGATAGATGTCCAGAACATATTTCAATTACAGCTACAATAAATAAAGTAAATAATGCAGTAAATGAAATTATGGAGGGAAAATAATATGGGAAACAATATATTAACACCTAAGTCATATGAAATTATTAGTATTACTCACGAAACTAATTTAGAATATACTTTTAGAGTTGCAACAGATATAGTTCCAGAGCATGGACAATTCTTACAACTATCACTTCCTAAGATTGGTGAGGCTCCTATTTCTGTTAGTGGATTTGGATTAGGTTATATGGATTTTACAATAAGAGCTGTAGGAAAAGTAACAGATGAAATTTTCAAATTAAAACCTGGAGATAGTATCTTTTTAAGAGGAGCTTATGGTAAGGGTTGGCCAGTTGAAAAATTTAAAAATAAAAATTTAATTATAGTTGCTGGTGGTACAGGAGTTGCCCCTGTAAGAAGTATGATTAACAAATTTTATTCTGAAGATAATTATGTAAAATCCTTAAATCTAGTATTTGGATTTAAAAATACAGATGGAATATTATTTAAAAATGAATTAGATAAATGGAAAGATAAATTTAATACTATATATACATTAGATAGTGAAGTAAAAGAAGGCTGGGAACAAGGGCTTGTAACAAAACATTTATCTAAACTACCTTTAAATTCTTTCGGTGATAACTATGAAGTTGTTATAGTTGGACCACCAATAATGATGCATTTTACTGCTCTTGAAATGCTTAAGCTTGGAGTTCCTGAAGAAAAGATTTGGGTATCCTTCGAAAGAAAAATGTCCTGTGCAGTTGGTAAATGTGGACATTGTAGAATAGATGAAACTTATGTTTGTTTAGAAGGACCTGTATTTAACTATACTAAGGCTAAATCATTATTAGACTAGGAGGATATTTTTTATGAATCATGATATAGATATTAAAAAGGTTAGATTAAATTGTTATCGTCAATCAAAAGTTCCTGGAGAATTTATGCTTCAATTACGTGTACCAGGTGGTCTTATTAATGCTAAATATCTAAGTGATGTTCAATATATTGCAGAAACTTATGGTAATGGTACTTTCCACATGGGAACAAGACAAATGTTTTGCATACCAGGAATTAAATATGAAAATATTCCTTCTGTTAATAAGTATATTGCTAATTACCTAAAAGAAGTTGAAATTGATGAATGTAATTGTGATATGACTGTTGATGAAAATGGATATCCAACTATAGGTGCTAGAAATGTTATGGCATGTATTGGTAACTCTCATTGTATAAAGGGAAATGCTAACACTAAGGAATTAGCAAATAAAATAGAAAAATTAATTTTCCCTTCACATTATCACATTAAAGTATCAGTTGCAGGATGTCCAAATGATTGTGCTAAAGCTCATTTCCAAGACTTTGGTGTAATTGCTCAATCAAGAATGGAATATCACCCTGAAAGATGTATTGGATGTGGAGCATGTGTAAAAGCTTGCGAACACCACGCAACTAGAGTTCTAAGCTTAAATAAAAATGGACTTGTAGATAAAGATCCTTGTTGCTGCGTTGGATGTGGTGAATGTGTATTAGCTTGTCCTGCAAGTGCTTGGACAAGAAGTCCTAAAAAATTCTACAGAGTTGTTATTGGCGGAAGAACTGGTAAGCAAACTCCTAGAATGGGGAAAACTTTCTTAAACTTCGTTACTGAAGATGTTGTATTAGGAATGTTTGCAAACTGGCAAAAATTCTCTGCTTGGGCATTAGATTATAAACCAGAATACTTACATGGTGGACACTTAATAGATAGAGCCGGATATCATAAATTTAAAGAAATTATTTTAGATGGTGTTGAACTTAACCCTGAAGCTTTAGTTGCAGAAAATATTTTCTGGGCTGAAACAGAATATAGATCAAACTTTAATGTTAAACCAATTGAAAAACATAAAACTATAGAATTAAATAGAGAAATTAAAAACTATTAGAAAAAAAGAAAATCTTCCTAAAGCTATAGGGAGATTTTCTTTTTTAGTAATTTAAATATCTCTTACCTTTTGCTCTATTTCCTCTGAAGTAGTATTTAATAAAAATGCTAGTTCAAAAAATAGTATATTTTAACCCTTATAATTATACATAACTTTTAATTTATAGTTTATCTAATTAAATGATGAATTATAATAAGCTCTTGCAATTGTAGGCGAAGGCTCATATTCTCTCTGGAATAGTGTTATAATCAAAATCTTCAACTTTAATTTGCTTTGTTATAAGCTTTTTTCTATAATTAAGTGCTATAGATCTTGTTTTGACATTTACATAAGTATCATAACTTCCTCTTGAAATATTATATTTATCACTATCTTTCCATAAGGCTAAAAACACATCGCTTACACAATCTTCAATATCTTCATTAGCTCCAACATCTTTAAGAATTCTTTTTACATAGAAAAATACTCTATTAAAATATTTTTCATAGATTTCGTCAATATTTTTATCCACTCTTTTTCCCTCCTCATATAGTAATACAAATAATATTTCAAATCCTCGCGTTTTTTTCTTAATTTTACCATAAATAAGAATATGTATTAAGCTTTTTAATTTACATACTGATATGCTTAATTTACGAATTCTTAATATTTTCATATACGTAAAATCCCTATTCATTTGTTTTAAAATGTTTAAAAGAAAGTAAGCTACAGCCTTTATACTTAGTATATTTGAAACAATGTGTGCTTAAGGAGCATCAGGGGTATAACGTAGAATTATAAAAAGTCATGTATTACAAGCAAAGTTTGTTACACATGACTTTTCTAATATCTACTTATTTATATAATAATTAAAAATGTTCACGATTTTAATAGTGTTCACTCTTATCTAGAACATAAAAGATGACATCACATTTTTATATCCTACTGAATTAACATATTTGGTGATTATTTTTTCAGTCTTCTCCTGAATATCTTGTAATCTGTCAAACCATGAAACTTATATTATATCTTTACCTTTTACAATTTCTCTATTCTTTACATGTACATATGTCAATGTTTTATATTATTTTCTTGCAAACAAAATGGAAGCTCTAGATTGTTAGCTTCTAAAAGCTTTTTATCAGTAAGAATATCTTTTGTATTTCCATCTTTAATAATTTTCCCATCTGACATAAGAATAGTACGATTGCAGGTATCTAAAATCATGTCTAAATCGTGAGAAGCAATAATCTTTAAGTGCTGAAATTCATTTAGTATATTAATTAAATTTCTTCTATTCTTAGGATCTAAAGCAATAGAGGGTTCATCCATTAAAATAATATCTGGTGTCATAGAAAATATTGTTGCTATAGATACAAGTTTTTTTTCACCACCAGAAAGTTTATGTATCTTTTTATTCTTAAGATTATTAATATGAACCATATTCAAGGCATTTTCTACTCTCTTTTTAACTTCCTCTTCTGAAAGTCCATAATTACGTGGTGCAAAGGCTATATCTTCATATACATTAGACATAAATAGTTGATTATCAGAATCTTGAAATACATATCCTATTCTTTCTCTAATTATACTTAAAGTATTCTTCTCTACTGGAATATTTTCTACTCTAATGCTACCTTCATAATTTAAATTTAATCCTACTAATAACTTCAATAAAGTTGATTTTCCAACTCCATTAGATCCAATAATACCTATAGAATCATTTTCCTTTGCAGTAAAGGTAATATTTTTAAGTATTGGTTGTTCTTTTTCATAAGAAAAACATAGATTTTCTACATTTATATGAATATGGCTCATATCTTCCTCCTAAATAAATATATTTCCTACTATCTGTAATATAGAGAAAAACCTCATAGTACCAAGTATAACTATCCATATAATAAAATAAATATAATCTTTTTCATTATATCTAATTTTATAAGAATAATAAAACTTACCAGAATATCCACGTAAACACATACTTTCGTATATATTTTCTGCTTTATCTATACTTCTAAGTAATAGTTGTCCTATAAGGGAACCCCAAACCTTATAATTTATCCCTTTCTGATTAGGGGCACGTAAGCTATATGATTCTGTAATTTTATTTGCTTCCTTAAGTAATACTGTCACATATCGATAAATAAACAAAATTTCAGTTATGAATATCTTTGGTATATGAATTTTATCCATTGCATAGCAGATTTTTTCAATAGTTGTTGTAGCAATTAATAGATAAGATGCTAAGATAGTTAAGATTCCTTTAATTATCATTGTAATCATAGAGATTATTCCTCCAGAAATACTAATACCATTTATATTAATTAGTATTTTACTATCAAAAAATGGATTGAATATCCCCATAAGGAATACAAATGATAATACTATTTTCAATTTCCTTAAGCTATCTTTTAACGATATATCACAAGTTATTAAAAGGAATATTGGATAAATACTCATTCCTATAACTCCACCTAGGTTATATTTATCAATAGATACAACTAAAGAAATATAAGTAACTGTTAAAATAAATTTAATTGATGGATGAATCTTATTTACCAAGTAATCTCTATTTGCTAAATCCTCTATACCTTGGATTTCATAAAGTGCTTTATTTAATTTATTCAATTTATGAATTCTTTTCTAAAAAATTTAAATAAATAACATCCACCTATACAGATAAAGGCAACTACTACTCCTCCAATAATTCCTGATAAAGATGTACCTATAGCTAAATCAGAATCTTTAAAATTATAATCAGGTAACACTGAAGTAGTTTCTTGTACTTTTTCAAAACTATCATATACTTCACCTGATACTTCTATTTCAGTAGAATTTGTAATCTTTTCAATAGACCATTCTAATCCATCTGGATACTCAGAAGCTACAAGTGAAACTCCTCCTGCTATTAAAATTGTAAGTAATGAGAATATAACCATCACTTTTCTAAATGAAATTCTTCCTATTTTTTTGTTTAAGGATTTATCTATGCTCCATAGTAATTCTGGTCTAGCTTCATATATAAAACATAGAACAGCTGCAGTAATGAGCCCTTCTATAAGTCCAATTACTAAGTGTATTGGTTGCAAAACTGAAATAAAAGTTAAAAATGGTAAATCACTAATTCCTGATCCTAGTGTTTCAATTGCAACAGAAAAAGCACCTATTTGTAATGTAAGTATAGACCCAATTATTGATGCTAAAATAATTTTACCTTTGGAAGCTCCGTTCTTCATAATTGGCTTCCATATTAATAAACATCCAATAAAACATCCATAAAATGCTATATTCCATATATTGCAACCTAATGCCAGTATCCCCCCATCAGCAAACATTAAGCATTGTATAGCTAAAACCCCAATCATTGTAATAAATCCTGCAAATGGTCCTAATATGGCAGATAGTAAAATACCTCCACAAAGATGTCCAGAAGAGCCTGTTCCTGGAACTGTAAAATTAATCATCTGGGTTGCAAATACAAATGCTCCCATAACTCCCATTACAGGGATTTTTTTAGGCTCATTTTCTATTCGTATCTTTTTTATTGAATAACCTGCTGCTATTGCAGAACATCCATACATTAATCCAGCCACAGTAGGATTAACAAGTGCATCCGCCATATGCATAAATAAACCTCCTCTTTATAAAATTAACTTCGATTTAATAAGGATATCAATTATTTTGATATCCTTATTAAACTAAGAATTATTCTGCCAGTACGTTTACTTCCTTATATTTCTTTAAGTCTATATAAAGTTCATCCTTATATGGATTACGCTTTGTTTTTTTAGCTTTATAAATCATATATATAGCAACACCAATATTAGAAAGAAGTGCTAATAAACTGAAAATAAATAAATAGTTTTCATTATAGGTAGATGAAACAGCAAATTTACCTTTATCAATAAATGCTGGAAATGTCTGTGCAAACATACACCATAATGCTAATGTTTGTGCACGGTGTTGAAGCCATGCACCTTTTCCTATAGTAAAAGCACATACTGTTGGTGCAAGTAATAGTGCAAACCCACAATACCATGAATGTCCTGGTAAAGCATTATAAGTATAAGCAAAATTCCATAAATCATAAGCTATTATCCAAAACCAAAGCATATCGGGCCATAGCATATCCTGACTTCTATCTTTATTAGTTTTTTTACGAATACATATACCAAGCCATCCTGTAATTGTAATAATATTTAAAATCCCTGCAATTGCATTCATAAAGTTCCAAGGACCACCTAAGACATACATACTTCCATCTTCAAGAATTCCACCTCCAGCATATTGAAGTCCAACTTGAATATCACGTGTAACTGCTTCTAAAATATTAATTGCAAGAATTAGCGGTGGAAAGCATAATGCTAGCTTATTATCTGCCAATCTCCACTCTTTCACTGTGCTTTTACTTTTACCATGTAAATGTCTTATGCACCAAAACCCAATACATCCTGCTACTGCTGAGTACACCTTAGCCAAATGAAACCAATCTGTATAAGTAGTATCTTTTAATACTGTAAACCATAATATAGATAGTCCAATTGGTAATACTACAAAACATAAAACCCCCCCAAATTTAGAACGCCTTGAAAATTCATTTAATATAAATAAAATTAAAAATACTGCAATCCAAACACCCCATACTGAAAATAAGGATGCTCCTCCTTCATAGTTAAAACTAAACATAATCTTTCCCCCTATTATAGTTATTCATTTTTAATAACAAACAATTTCTTTTATATAAAACTCTTTCCCGCTTAATATTTCACAGTTTTTACTTTTGCAATTAGGGCATATTCCTTTATCAAAGATTATATTAAATACATTATTGCAACTTTTACACAAAGCATTAGCTGGTAATATTTCAATTTCTAATTCTGAACCTTCTAATATAGTACCTACAATTGAAGCAGGATATAAACTCTTCATATATTTAGGAATCATTGAAGAGAGTTCTCCAATTTGCAAAACTAATGTATCTATTTTTTTTACATTATTGACTTTTGCAAATTTTTCTACGCTCTTAACAACTTCAATTAAAACCCCTATTTCATGCATATAGACTCTCCTCTATTTATAAATAGTAAAATATAATATTATTTGTTTGACTTGAATATATTTATAGCTTTTTTAATAGCTATTTTCCCCTTACGTTTAAGAACTTGCTTAACAATTACAGGTTTTAAATTTTCATATGCTACTCCTTCTCCATCATATTTTCTAACAAGTGATATAGCATCAAACTTACATCTTGTTACACATGCTCCACAGCCTACACATAAAAATTCATCTACAACAGTAGCACCACAGCTAAGACAACGTTCTGTTTCTTTCTTTATTTGATCTTCTGTAAAAGTTCCTCGTAAATCCTTAAATGTTTCTTTTGATTCTTTTCCATCGCTATGGCTTGCCTTTTGTCTTGGAAAATTATTATATCCCTTAAGTTCAATATTTTGTTTATCTAATGAGCGATATTCTTTTCTATCTCTTCCTATAATTAAACTTTGACCTTGATTAACATAACGGTGTATTGAAATAGCTCCTTCTTTACCTGCTGCAATGGCATCAATAGCGAATCTTGGTCCTGTAAATGCATCTCCACCAACAAATACATCTAATTCTCCTGTTTGATAGGTAAAAGGATCTGCCTTAATTGTATTGTTAGGATTAATTTCTATATTGCTATCTGAAATTAAATTTCCTAAGTCAATTGACTGCCCTACAGAAAGCAGCACTGTATCTGCTTTTACAAATAATATATCGTTTTCATCATAAATTGGATTGAATCTCTTATTTTCATCAAAAACTGATATACATTTTTTAAATTCTACCCCAGTAACTTTTCCATTTTCTGTAACAATAGCCTTTGGCCCCCAAGAATTATTTATATTAATTCCTTCTGATAAGGTTTCTTCAATTTCCTCATTAAGAGCTGGCATTTCATCTCTTGTTTCAAGACAAAATATATCAACTTTTTCTGATCCTACTCTTTCAGCAGTTCTTGCAACATCTATTGCAACATTACCACCACCTATAACAACTACATTTCCGTTTAGTTTTACATCTTCACCTAAGTTAACACTGCGTAGGAAATCTACTCCAGCCATTACTCCATCAGCATTTTCTCCTTCGACACCTATTTTTCTACCTGACTGAGCTCCAACTGCAATATAGAAAGCTTCATACCCTTGCTTTCTCAATTCTTTTAAACTTATGTCTTTTCCAACTTCAATTCCATTCTTAAACTCAACATCTAATTCTTTTAATATATCAATTTCTGCATTAACTACATCTTTTTCTAGTCTAAAGGATGGGATACCAAGTGTTAACATTCCACCAAGTACTTTTTGTTTTTCAAATACTGTTACCTTATAACCCTCAAAAGCTAAGAAAAATGCACAAGAAAGACCAGCAGGTCCTGCTCCTACTATAGCTATTTTCTTATCATAGTCATGTTTAATTTTAGGCACATAACGATTTTCTGTATTTAAGTCTTGATCTGCAATAAATTTTTTAATTTCATCTATAGCTATTGGATCATCAATATCTCCTCTGGTACATTCTGATTCACATTTCCTTGGGCATATACGTCCACATACTGCTGGAAATGGATTTTCATGCTTTATTAATTCAAGAGCTTCTTTATATCTTCCTTGAGAAGCTAGTTTTATATATCCTTGAATAGCAATATGAGCAGGACACTCTGTTTTACAAGGGCTTGTTCCACTTTCTACAACATTTTTTCTATTAATTCTATAATCTGGATTCCATTTATCTTCTCCCCACTCTGTATCTCGTGGAGTCTCAATTTTTTTAACAGGAAGTGGTTTTGTTGAGCATAATTTTTGACCTAATTGTAGTGCGTTAACGGGACAATTTACAACACATTCTCCGCAAGCAACACATTTTTCTTTGTTTACACTTGAAACATAATTAGAACGCACCATATCAACATTTTTAAACATTCCAGCAGTTCTTAATGAAAGACAAGAACAACCACAACAATTGCAAATTGCATGAGTCTTTCCTGAGCCATCAAGGTTTGGTATTTGATGCATTAAACCATTTTCTTCAGCTTTTTTAATTATTTCAAAAGCTTCCTCACGAGTAATTTCTCGTCCCCTTCCTGTACGAATATAATATTCTGCAGCATGTCCCATTTGAATACACATATCTTCTGCTAAATGACCGCATCCTTCTCCCATTACTTTTCTTGCTGTACGGCATGAGCAATCTGATACTGTGAAAATATCGTTTTCATTAAGATATTTAGAAACTTCCTCATAAGAAGCTTTTCTAGTTTCTCCATCTATAGCTTGCTCTATAGGTATAACACGCATTAAACCTACTCCTACTGGGAAAGCACCTGTAGTCTTTGGTCCTCTTACTCTTCCATATGCTTCAAAAGCTTCTGCAATTTGAGGATATTTGTTAACGTTTTCCTTGTTATTAACCATCATCTCCATAATTCCTGGAACCCATGTGTCATACCAGTAGGTATCAATCCCGTTAATAGTATTTACAAAACAGATACCTGCAACAGCTAAATCCCATAATAACTTTGCTGTTTCATCTACAGATTTACAACATAAAGGAGCAAGTTCTTCTGCCGTAGCTTTTTTACGTATCTTCATACAAAGTGCTACTTCTGCCATTTCCTCTGTAACAACAGGCTCTAAAATTAAATATTCTGGATCTTCTGGCCTTATTTCATTTTTTGACCCACGTTTTTTCCCACTAATATGATTAGCAAGATCCAACACCTTTTCTTTTACCATTTCTATCCTCCTAGTCTAATAATATTAATTTTCATTCCATTCTTTAATTTCTTTTCTAAGCCACTCTGCAAATTTATCAATACCTTCACCTGTTCTTGCAGATATAGGAATAATTTCAATATTAGGATTTAACTTTTTTACACGTTCAATGCAAACTTCCAAGTTGAAATCAAAATAATTAATAACATCCATTTTGTTAATTAGTAACACATCAGCAATTGAAAACATTAAAGGATATTTTAGTGGTTTATCATCTCCTTCGGGAACACTTAAAATCATGGCATTTTTTGATGCTCCGGTATCAAATTCTGCTGGACATACCAGATTACCTACATTTTCTAAAATAGCAAAATCAATATCTTCTGTTTCTAAACCTTCTAAGCCTTGTTTTGTCATATCTGCATCAAGATGACACATTCCCCCTGTATGTAATTGAATAACTTTTGCTCCAGTTTTAGAAATAGTATGAGCATCAACATCTGAATCAATATCTGCTTCCATAACTCCTATTTTTACTTCATTTTTTAATGTATTAATTGTTTTTGTAAGAGTAGATGTTTTACCTGAACCTGGTGATGACATTAAATTTAGTAAAAATATTTTCTTTTTTCTAAGTTCTTCTCTTAATAAATTAGCTTGATGGTCATTGTCTTCAAAAACACTTTGTTTAATTTCGAGAATTCTAAAATTCTCCATATGCTTATCCTCCTTCATTATAAAGAATATTTAATTTAAACTTTTAATTGTATTCTTAAATTCTTTTTTATTTCTAATATTAATTCTATGAAATACTCTTTATTTAATAAAAATTTTTAGATCATATTAATCTGGTATGACCAGATTAATAATCTTGATAAAATTTTAACATGATTATTAATACAAAGTCAATATATTCCTTTAATGCTAATATATGTTTGAAACAATCTTAAGATATTTACTTTTTATTGATTTTGGAATAATATTGAAATAGAATTATAATCGGTATTTGGTTGAACCAGATTCAGCTTAGAGAGGTGCATTTTATGATAGAATTTTCAAAATTAAATTCTCCAACATTAAAAGATTTATTTATTAAAGAACTAGAAAATATGATTTTATCTGGAAAACTTCAAATTGGTGAAAAGCTTCCTTCGGAAAGAGAACTTGCTAAGTCTATGCAAGTAAGTAGAGCTGTTGTTAACTCTGGAATTTCAGAGTTATCTAGGAAAGGATTTTTAAATATAAAACCAAGGATCGGTGCTTTTGTAGCTGATTATCGTAGAAATGGAACTATGGAAACACTAATTTCTATTATGAAATATAATGGCGGAAGGTTAAGAGATGCAGAAATTCGTTCTATTCTTGAACTTCGTATAGCCTTAGATACATTAGCAGTAGAATTATGCATTCCAATAATTAAAGAAGATGAAATTGAGATATTAAAAGGATATGTTAATAAAATGAAAGAAACGGATTCTGTTGAAGCTGCATCTAAATTAGCATTTCAATTCCAACATGAATTGGCTTTTCTTTCTGGAAATACTCTTTTGCCATTAATTTTCCACTCATTTAAAGCGCCTATTTTATCGTTATGGGAACGTTTTTGTATATTATATGGTATAGATTCCTTAATAAATAATACATCTATTTTGTGTGATTACATAGAAAAGAAGGATGCTAAAAAAGCTATAGAATGTTTAACTACAAATATTAATGATACTATAAATGGTAATAGACAAATATATTATTAATTATTAATTATAAATGTTTAGGATACACTAAAATCAACAACTTAAAAGGACGTCGCGAAACGCGACGCCCCTTTAATTTAATAAATATTTTGCTTAAATAATTGATTTTCTAGTTACAAATCTATTTCTTTGTAACTGTAAATACATCAATATCATAGTATCCCCAGCTATGTTGAAGCTTAATCTTATTTTGTCCAGCATTTAAGTATACTGTGTCAAGATAAGCATCGGTAAAATTGTAGGATTGTTTTAATAATTTATCTCCACTATTGTTAGTGTTTACATAAAGAGTCGTATATTTGTCTCCATATTCAGACGCATATTGTACATTAATGTGATAATCACCTGATGATGGAACATTAACAGTTACTTCAATATAATCATTACTGTTATCAAATCCAGTTACGTATCCATTTCCTGAGTATCCAGAGCGTGAAGTGCTATTATAAACACCATTTTTACTTCCATTTTCAGCTTCTATTGTAAACTTAGTAGATCCCCCAGGTTCTTCTCCATTTCCAGGATTTCCAGGATTTGATCCTGTATATACTGAACAAATCTTTGATGTATTTTTTATGCCGTTTTTATGATTTAATAATATATTTCCCCACTCACTAAAAGAAGTTCCAGACCAATCATTAGATATATCAAGGTACTTCCATTGATCACCATTACCATACCAAGACCAGCCTATATATCCTACTGATTTTTCCTTGGAATAATTCATAATAGTATCTTCGTCAACATCACCATCTGTATGTCTTAATCCAAATTCACCTATAACTAGTGCTAAATTTTGATTTATAACATTATCTATATTAGATTTAACTGTGTTTGCATTTCCACCAGCATACTCATACATGTGTATTGAAAACATTGTATTTTTTTGAGAATCCGAATTAAACACTTCTTTTCCATAATCAGCTATAGATTTAGGATATTGTCCCCAACCTGCAGCATCAACCATAATAGTATTTTTGATTCCAGCAGCTCTTAATTTAGGAATTGCCTGTTTATATCCTTCTGCCCATTGCTTACCATCCCAAGTTCCATACCACTCATTTGCAATATTTAATATTACAGTAGATTCTTTTCCTATCAATGCATCTTTAATCCCTATCCAATAGTTAACTGCATTGTTTAACTTTGAAACATCATCAGCACCTGTAGCATCATGTACTTCTAAAACTACTACAAGCTTGTTTTGTTCACATAAAGAAATTATATTTTTTACAGTATTTATATTATCATATCCCCACTGATCGCCATCGCCAAGAGCAACTCTTACAGTGTTTGCACCAGTTTTTGCTATAGCAGGTATAGCTGTTGATTCCTGTCCTTTGTACCATGCATGTGCATGATTTATTCCTCTCATAATAAATTCATTTCCATTAGCATCATAAAGTTTAGTTCCATTTACATGAAACCCAGTATTAGAAGTAGCTGCATGTGCTGATATTTGCATTATTGATGTCAATGAAATTGTTTGAGCTAATACTAATGCACCCGCAATAATACACTTTTTAAACCTTTTTAAAAATCTACTCATTTTATCTCCTCCATATTAACTTTTAAAATTTTAATAGATTTAATTTATAAATTTTCATTTGTTCCTTAAAAGTATATTTTGTAGCCTACATTAAGTTAATATAACGCTTTTCTTGATTACGTTTACAAGAGATATAAATATCCTCATCTCCCTTCAATTTTTATTTCTTTTTTAGATTATCATAAATTCTTGTTAAATGATCATGTAATAGTTTACTCCTTAATAATGGTTTGAAATAGGTAATATTTGTATATGAAACTCATTTTTAAATAAAGCTCTGTTTTAAACTTAAGTTCAAACGAACATAAAAATCTCCCCCTATAGAAACAGTTTTATTATTTTAACTGTCTACTATAGGGGGAGTACTTCAAGTTGTCCACTTATAAGTTAGTTAGCTTAATATTAAGGTTATTAAATTTATTTTTTAAAACCATTATTACTTTCTATATTTTCTAAATGTCTTTTCTGAATCAAAATGAACATCTTTAGAAATGGCATTAAATCCACTAATTAAGTTGGCATTTTTTTCTCAATTGAATTTCCAATTATATTACCTGCAACTAAGCCTAATATCAATATAATTCCGCTTTATTCACTGTTTGATTTTCGTTTAGCTTAGGTTCATTAACTATAGTCTCTTCATTTTTATAACTTTCAACAACTATTTCTTCTATATCTAACTTAGATTTTTTCTTAGGTTTATCATCTTTTTTAGATTTATCTTCCTTCTTAACTTCATCTTCTTGTACTTTTAGAGTCTTTGTTAATGGTAAGCTATGCTTTTCTCTTATTGCATTTTCTACTTCAAGGGCTAGTTCTTTATTTTCTTTTAAATATGCCTTTGAGTTTTCTCTACCTTGTCCTAATCTTATATTATTATAAGAAAACCATGTACCACTTTTATCTATTATATTTTCATTAACAGCTATATCTAAAAGATTTCCTTCTTTTGAGATACCTTCGTTATACATAATATCAAATTCTGCTTGCTTAAATGGTGGAGCAACTTTGTTTTTTGTTACTTTTACTCTTGCTCTGCTTCCTAGAATGTTTTCTCCTATTTTTATAGTATCTATTTTTCTTATATCGAGTCTTACAGATGCATAGAATTTAAGTGCTCGTCCACCTGTTGTTGTTTCAGGATTTCCAAACATAATTCCAATTTTTTCTCTTAATTGATTTATAAATATTACAATACACTTAGATTTATTTATTGATGCTGTAAGTTTTCTTAATGCTTGTGACATTAATCTTGCTTGAAGACCTATATGTGAAGCTCCCATTTCTCCCTCTATTTCCGCTCTAGGAACAAGTGCTGCTACAGAGTCAACTACAAGTACATCCATAGCATTTGATCTTACAAGGGCTTCTGTTATTTCTAAAGCTTGCTCACCAGTATCTGGTTGACTCACTATTAAGTCATCAATATTTACTCCTAAGTTTTTTGCATAAGATGGGTCTAAGGCATGTTCAGCATCAATAAATGCCGCCACGCCACCTATCTTTTGTGCCTCTGCTATTATATGAAGAGCAATAGTAGTTTTACCTGAACTTTCAGGTCCATATACTTCTATTATTCTACCACGGGGAACTCCACCAACTCCTAAGGCTATATCTAATGCTAAGCATCCTGTTGATATAGTTTCTATATCCATTGTTGGATTAGACCCAAGTTTAATAACTGAGCCCTTTCCAAATTGTTTATCTATTTGTTTCATAACTGAATCTATTGCTAAAAGTTTTTCATCATTAATGTTCAAAAATTTTTCACCTCTAATTTAAATAATTTGTTTCCTTTAAATGTCCATTTACTATTTTACCTATTTCTTCAGGGGTAGTATCTAGAGAAAATGCTAGTTCTGAAAAAAGAATACTTTGAATATCTGCTAAAATCTTTTTATCCTTTTCATGAAATTTCTTTCCGTTCTTTTCTAAATTACTTTTAGTTCTCATTAAAGTGTTAGCTATCCCTACGATTTTTTTTCGATTTCCACTTTTTATAATCTCGCTATATACTTCTCCTCTTTCTCTATCTACTTCTATCCAATCTATACCTGGCTTTTTAAATGATTCTAGAAGTTCTTCTGCTTCTTCCTTTGTAAGAAGATCTAACATTGCCACCTTATCATTATCCACTGGAGTACTTATACTCAAATTCTTATCATTCATAGGATGTAAGATATAATATTGCTTTTTTACATGAGAAATTGTCTTTTCACATATATCATCTACCTTACAAATACCATGAACTGAATATAGAATTAAATCACCTTTCTTAAACATTTAAATACCTCCTGTTAAAAAGAAGTTTAGTAAACGTTTACTTATGTACATTTACAAAACTCCTGAATTTATTAGTTGCTATTCCTTTTATTAAATAAAACACACTAGAGCCACTAATATTATTTTATCACAAAAAAAATGATGGATGTAAGCAAAATTTTCACAAAATTTAAAAAGATATTTTTTAGTAATTAGTAATTGAAAAATCTAATCTTTTGTTATACACTATTACTATAAAATTTATATACTCAGAATAATTCTGAGAGAGGTTCGTAACCATCCCTCTATAAAAAACTAGGACCCTAATTTAATGTATTTTAAATTAGATTAATTTTGTTGTTTAAATTTCAATAAAATAATAAGCTAGATTTTTGTAAAGGGCTATTAGTAATTAATAGCTCTTTTTATATTCTAGTGTTTTATAGGTTTACTCTGTTAATATCTTTTTATAAATTACGTCTTTCTATTTTTAAGTGGACATATGTAAGTTTGTGTTTACTTGAATGAAGGATGAAATAGGTAAACTTATTTATGTCCACTTTTTTATTTGTGATGGAATGAACTTTATAGTTCGTTCCTTTTTATTTTTCTGAATATAAATTTTACATATTATTCAATAAAGGAGAAATGAAAATGAAAAGAAAAGTAATAATTGATTGTGATCCAGGTATTGATGATTCTCTTGCTCTACTTCTAGCTTTGAATTCACCGGAACTAGCTGTTATAGGAATTACTATTGTATCTGGAAATGTTTGTGCTAATCAAGGTGCTAAAAATGCTTTAAAGGTTTTAAAGCTTCTAAAAAGAGAAGATATTAAAGTTTATGTTGGGGAAAGTACTCCTTTAGTTAGAGATTTAGTTACTGCACAAGATACTCACGGGGAAGATGGACTTGGTGAAACTAACTATGAAGAAGCTAATGTTAAAATTAATCATAATGGTGTTGATTTTATATTAGATAGTGCTAAACAAGGTGATGTTAGCATCATTGCCTTAGGACCTTTAACTAACTTATCTAGAGCTTTAGAAAAAGATGAAGCTGCATTTAATATGATTAATGAAATAGTATCTATGGGTGGTACATTTAAATCTCATGGTAATTGCTCTCAAGTTGCAGAATTTAACTATTGGGTTGATCCTCATAGTGTAAAAAAGATATTTGATAATAGCAAAGTTCCTTTTTTAATGGTAGGTTTAGACGTTACTCGTGAAATAGTTTTAACTCCTAACCTTATAGAAGTTATTAATCAATTTGATGATGTAATAGGAAAATTTATTGTAGATATAACAAGATTTTATGTTGATTTCCATTGGAATCAAGAAAGAACTCTTGGATGTGTTATTAATGATCCTTTAGCTGTAGCATATTTTATAGATAGAAGTATTTGTGAAGGATTTACTTCTTACTTAGACATTGTTACAGATGGAGTAGCTATGGGACAAACCTTAGTTGATGTAGGCGAATTTTATAAAAAAGAGCACAATGGATTAGTTTTAACTAAAGTTAATTCTAAAAAATTCATGGAGATGTTCTTATATAGATTGTTTCCAAACAATAAAAAAGATATAGAGTTAATTCTTAATAACAAAAGATATTACATAGGTTAAAGCACTGGAGGATATATGAAAAAAAATAATATTTTTAAAATAACACTTATGTCTGTAGCAATTGTTATAAACATTCTTGGAGGATTCATTGCTATTGCTCTTAAGCTTCCAATATTTATAGATACAATTGGAACTTTCTTAATTGCTTTTTTATTTGGTCCAATAAGTGGTGCAATAACTGGTTTGGCTACATCATTAATAAATGGCTTTACTTTTGATCCATATTCATTGTACTTTTTCCCAGTTCAAATAGTAATAGGATTAGTTGCTGGTTTATGCTATAAAAAAGGATTATTTAAGGGCAAATTCATAGTTTTAGGGATTTTAATTTCAACTATTGCAGGTTCACTAGTTGCATCACTTATTTCTGCATATGTTTTTAGTGGAATAACATCATCTGGAACCTCATTTGTAGTTATGTATTTGAAAAATGTTGGTGTAAATATAGTAGCTAGTGTTTTCTCAACTCAAATATTATTTGATTTACTAGATAAAGCTTCCACTATATTTATTGTATTAATGCTAATTAAATCCCTGCCAAATAATATGAAAGAAATTATAAATAATAGGTGTGTAAATGGATAGATATAATAAAATAACTAACAAAAATATTCGAGAAATTGTATTATTAAAATCATTCCCTTGTATTTGGGGTAAATGTAGTTTTTGTGATTATATAGATGATAATAGCTTAAATGAAGAAGAAATAGTAAAGCTAAATAAAGAAGTATTAAAAAATATCACTGGAGAATTCAAAGTATTAGAAGTTATAAATTCAGGTAGCTGCTTTGAAATCCCCAAAGAAACACTAAATGATATAAAGAAAATAATACAAGAAAAAAACATAGAAAAGTTATTTCTAGAAAGTCATTGGTGCTATAAAAATAGATTACAAGAAATGAGAGACTTCTTTGGTATTCCAATTATATTTAAAATAGGCGTGGAAACCTTTGATAATAACTTTAGAAATTTAGTATTAAACAAAAATGCAAACTTCAAAGCTCCAGATGAGGTAAAAGAGCACTTTGAATCAGTTTGCTTACTAATTGGAATAAAAGGACAAACTAAAGAAATGATACAAAAAGATATAGATATAGTCCTTAAAAACTTTAAATATGCAACATTAAATGTTTTTGTTAATAATACAACAGATGTAAAAAGAGATGAAGAATTAGTAAAATGGTTCGCTGAAGAATATAAGTACTTAAATGACTACGATAATATCGAAGTGCTTTATAACAATACAGATTTTGGTGTAGGGGACTAGCTTATAAGGAAAAGTTAAAGTTGTTTTATTCTGCAAAACCTAAATAGGAAGCATTCATTCTTTTGAATGATGATATCAGAACTAAAATTATTGAAGAAGATACAATAAAAAAAGCCTTATCAAGAATGCTTCCGTAGCAAGTTCTTGATAAGGCTTTTTCATTCTGTAATTCCATTAAAATTAAATTTTATCTTTTCTATCTTTAATCATTTTTACAAACATATCAATAGTCTCAGGTGTCTGATGATTAAAAAATAAACTTGTTTTTGTATCTAACTCAGCGATTTTTCTCATATCTTTATCAGAAAGTTCAAAATCAAATATTTCAAAATTTTCTTTCATACGTTCTTTGTGGGTAGATTTTGCCAACGCTACAATATTTCTCTGCATAAGCCATCTTAAAATAATTTGTGCTACTGATTTTTTGTATTTACTCGCAATTTCCTGTAATAAAGGATTCTCAAACATATTGCTTTTTCCTTCCCCAAAAGGTGCCCATGCTTCCATCTGAACGCCACGCTTCACCATGTTTTCCTGTGCTTCTGTTTGCTGATGAAGAGGATTTGTTTCTATTTGATTGACATGTGGGGAAATTTTATTGAAAGCAGCGATGTCGGCTAATCTATCGGGTGAAAAATTGCTGACACCAATTGCTCTGATTTTTCCTTCTCCATACAATTCCTGTAATGCTCTGTATGCACCATAATAATCACTAAATGGCTGATGCAGTAAAACTAAATCAATATACTCTACTTTTAATTTCTTCATAGATTTTAATATTGATTGTTTTGCTTTATCATAGCCATAGTTATCAATCCATACTTTTGTAGTTATAAATAATTCTTCTCTTGGAATACCACATTTACTAATCGCATTTCCAACTTCTTCCTCATTGAAATAAGACTGTGCAGTATCTATATGTCTGTAACCTATCTTAATTGCATCCAGCACACATCTTTCACAATCTTCTTTCGCTATCTGAAACACACCAAACCCTAATTTAGGCATTTTCACGCCATTACTCAATGTAACATATTCCATAATAAATCACTCCTTGAACTTTTTATTTTTTTAAGTACAATAGTATTATAAATTCCGGTAGTAACTACCGGTCAATATCTATTTTCAATATTTTTACTTTTATGATTTTGGAGGTTTTCTATGTATTCAATGAAGGATGTATGTAAGCAGGTTAATATGTCTTATGAAACACTTAAGTATTATTGCAATGAAGGATTGATACCAAACGTAAAGCGTGATGAACGCAATTATAGAGTTTTTGACGACAAAGACATTTCATGGATAAAAAGTCTGACTTGTTTAAAAAAATGTGGAATGGGAATTACTGAAATGAAACAATATGTTGCATTATGTTTAGATGGAGAAAGCACAATTCCTAAAAGAAAGGACATATTAGAGAAGAAAAAGAAAACATTGTTGGATAAACTTCAAGAAATCAATGATTGTATTGATTTCATCAATACAAAACAACAATTTTACGATGATGTTCTTGATGGAAAAATCAAGTATATCAGCAATCTTATTGATGTAAATAGTAAGGAATAAGTTCCAACATATTTAGTTAACATTTTTTTATTTTTTATTATTTCGCTTTCCCAATATTATTATATATACAAATTATAAGTTTGTGAGAATAAATAAACTATGTGAAATGAGCATATAGCGAGTAACTAGAAGTACTTGGCAAATGAAGAACTACTAGCTTAATTGTTTGAGCGTAGCGAGTTTAATCAAAATCCTTGACATAGTAGTTTTTTCAAGCCTAGTACTTCTTTATGTAGCTATCTAGCTTATGGAACATATCTAGTTATCGTAGCATTTATAATTCTCAATTTATAATTATCTTCCACTAAGTAATTTATAGTATTTAGGCAACTCATTTTCGTTGCATTTATCGCATTTTTTTGCATAACAATATGTCTTAGCTCTACCTAATTTACCATGCATCTTATCCCATATATCTTTTATATCTTCATTTAATACATTCCCAAATGCTTCAGGAACAAAGTCACAAGGCAAAAAGTTTCCTTCATTGTCTATATAGGAGTGTTGTACCCCTGCTCCACATCCAAATTGATCTTTTGACTCAACGTATGGAAATACTGATGTTTTAGGATAGCCTTTATCTCTATTAAATTTTATATGAAGCTTTATAAGTGCTTTTTTATCTTCTTTAGAGAATATTTCATCTGACTTTACTAAAAGAGATCCACATGGGATAGGTTCTAGTATTCTAACTTCATCTATTCCCAATGTTTTTAGAAACTTACCTAACTTATATATTTCTCCACTTTTTAGCATTTCTTTTGTGCATACAGTTTGAGCCATAGTATAAAGTCCTGCTTCTTTGCAATTTTTTATTGCTGAAATTGAATTTTCATATGCACCACTAAAACCTCTTTTTTTATCATGATTTTCCTTATATAAGCTATCAATACTTATTCCAACACCAAAAAGCCCAGCTTGTTTTAAATGTTTTGCTTTGTTAAGACTTAGTGAATAGCCATTTGTAAATAAATATGAAATACTTCTATTATCTATACTACTTATAATTTCTTCTAAATCACTTCTAAGAAGAGGCTCTCCGCCTGTAAATCCAATTATTCCAACACCTAAATCTTGAAGTGATTTTATTATTTTCTTGACTTCATCTGTTGTCATTTCTTTTGATTTATCGTCCTTATTTTTAATAAACCTTTTAGCACTACAATGCCAACAGTTATACATACATCTTCCTGTGATAGCTATATATGTAGAAATTGGAGCAAGTCTTTTGCCAATAGTATGATTATAAAAGAATTCAGCATTTTCTCCAGGAACTGCATCTACAATACTTTTATAAGCTATGCTATTTAAAGGTGGCAAAAATGAATTAACTACAAAATTACCATTATGAACAGCTAATCTATCATTTTTTATGACATTCATTCCACATTTTACGGCATTTATAGGCTTATAATCTTTACTTTCTTTAAATCTCTTATGTATATAAAAGAAATTATTTCTTACATTTGTATTTAACATTGCTTTTATAATTGGCATTGTATTACTTATCATTTTTAAAAATCCCCCAAACATATTTATGAGTAATTGTTTTAATTCCTTTTTTATCAACTAACTTAATCATTGAGCTTTTAACCTCTTCATCTTCCATATCTATCATAGCGTCAAACCCTGCTAAGGCTCCTGTAGATGTTACAAAAGAAACCACCGATTGTGCATTGTCAAAAGTAAATATATGAGATCCGCTTTCTACTTCTATCTTAGAAAACCCTTCCTTTTCAAACCATCTTGTAAAGGTCTTATGATGAATTGGATTAGGAAGCTCTTTCATTATTTTATTTACTTTCTTATAATTTCTTAAAATAAGCTTTGGATATATCTTTCTAACCTCTGGTAATGTATCTTTTAAGTTAACTATTACTGCAAAGTATCCGTCCTTTTTTAAAACTCTAGAAACCTCTTTTATAATTTCATGAGGATTTTGGTATTTAATTGCCCAAGAACATATAACAATATCAAAACTATTATCCTTTGAGCTTTTTAAAAAAGATAACATATCACTTTTTATAAAATCTGCTTTTAAAGTAGAATTATTTTTAGCTTCATTTAACATTCCCTCTGATATATCTACTAAAGTGAAACTTGCATTATTGATTTTAGAATTTATAAAGTTACTATTAAAGCCAGTCCCACAAGCAAGATCAAGAATTTTAGGAGATGAATTAGATTTATTATCAATATACCTTATAATTACTTCATCTAACATTTCTTTATTATATTTATGCATTTCTTTTAGGAAGGAATCATTATAATTTCCACTAACTCTTGTATAAGAATTTGCTATATCATCTAGATTTGTGTACTTTTTAGATAAGAATAGTTTTATAATTTTAAACAGCCCTTTAAAAATATTCATTAATAACTCCTTTTAATTTGAATTCTCTCCAATATATATATATTCATGATTTGATATTTTAATTATTTCTCCATTACTGAAATACTGTGAAGCTAATTTTTTCATTTCGCTTTTAGATAGCATTTTAACCTTTTCAAAACAACTTCTTTCAAAAATATATATAAGCTTAGTTATTATGTGAGTTCTATCAAATTCATAAATTAAAATTTTACCCTTATCATTAAGTAATCTTTTACATTCATTTAAAGTCTTTTCTTTATCTTGTATGTGATGAAATGAATCTCTCATTATAATTAAATCAAATCCATTATCAGTTAAAGCAATATTAGTTGAATATCCATTAATTATCTTAACTTCATTATTTTTTTCCTTCGCTATATTTGTCATTTTAACTTCAGGATCAAGAATAGTTACATTTGCCCCTAATTTTATTAGAATATCTGCAAGAGTTCCTGTTCCCCCACCAATGTCTAAAATCTCTATATTATTAACATCTTTAAGTACTTTTATTATTTCTTTATTCTTATCTAAATTAAATATTTTCATAAATTTATCATATTGTTTACTGTAATATTTAAATAAATAATTCATATAAATATCCTTTCATCCATTATGTTAATATTTGCTAATTATATGATAACATGAAACTCTTACAAACTTGGTATATATTCCTTAATTTTTTCTAAAATATGTATTTTTATTAAGTCTAATAGTTTAAATTTAGTATTATAATTTGCTCGCCACTAGAGAAAGGAGCTAATAAGATAATTAATTCATCAGAAACTGAAATGTTAGTTTCTCTTGATTGTAACACTATTAGCTATCCAGATATAGCCTATTATCCACACTCATATAAAGTTTAGATAATTTTATATGATAAACCAAATAAGTTTTATAAAAATGATTATATTAAACACCTATATAATGGTATAATTTTATATATAAGTAAAAAGATGATTAATGGTATTATTATATGGAGGATTTAAAAATGGATGATACTAATTCAAAGGAAAATGTTGAGTGCCCATTTTGTAAAAGTAAAAATATAAAAATTATAATTGAAAAGCAAAAAGAAAACTTTGACATAACAAGTGGAGTTATTGGAACTATATGTCTTGGTCCTATTGGATTATTATGTGGCTTATGTTGTGCTGACGGTGAAAAGGAAAAAACAACTTGTATTTGTAATGATTGTGGAAAGAGATTTATAGATGAGTAAAAAAGATAAGATTTGGTTATTTTTTATGAAGCTTTTTTCTAAGACTTGTCATCAAAAATCTGAAAGAAGCTTTTTCTTTTATAATTATCAATTTCCTATATGCGCAAGGTGTACAGGCTTATTAATAGGATATATTTTAGGTCTACTAGCTTTATTTTTCAGTTTTAGAATTTCCGTTAGTTTAAGTTTAATTTTTGCAATGATCATGTTTGGTGATTGGTTTATTCAGCATAAAAAAATATATTCTTCTAATAATACTAGGCGAGTTATCACTGGGTTTCTTTGTGGCTTTGGGATTATAAGTGTAATAGCTAATTTTTATGTAATCCTAGTTAATTGGTAACTATATATTTCTTTCATTAAAAAATTACATAGCAAGACCTTATTTTATAAAAATTTACTCATTTTAGATAGCTTAAATTTAGAATTATATCCGAAATTATATAAAAATCAAAAGATTATTTCATATTATTAATGTCAATAAAACTTCATTTATTAGTTTAAAATGATAAATATAAGTTGGCGAATATAAATAGCTTATGGAACATATCTTTTTATATTCACCCTTATATTCTTAATAAAAATATTTACTTTATTTTAGTTTATAATTTTCTTTTATAATTTTTTTATTATTTAAATTATCACTTTTAATATAAATTCTATTTAACATTAAGACATTTGCTTTTGCCTCTGTTAAAAATTAATTACCATCCCAATGATATATTAGTTGTACAACACCAGAAGAAAATTTTCTGGTATTAACCAATTTTAAATTCAATCTCTGGTTTATATCAATAAACAACGGTTTTCCTTCTCCTAAAACAACAGGATGAACAGATAATCTAAATTCATCAACAAGCCCTAAATTTATAAAAGTTGTAATGAGACTTGCCCCTCCATATAGCCAAATATCCTTACCAGGCTTATTCTTCAGTTTTTTTACTTCTTCAAGATTATTTTCATTTATAAATATTGCTTGATTATCAGTATCTATTTTTGTTCTAGAAAACACATATTTCTCTTTACTGTGAATCAATTTCCAAATTTCTTTTTCGTTATCAGAATCCTCATCTGATGGAATATATTGTCCCCATAAATCGTAACTTTTTCTTCCATATAAAATAGTGTCAATTTCATTTAAGAAATTATTAAATCCCATATCAGTGTTCATAATGCACCAATCAACTTCTCCATTTTTCCCTTCAATAAACCCGTCTAAAGTAGTTGCTAAATCTAAAATTATTTTTCTCTGTTTTATATTATTTGACATAGCTCTTACTCCTCCTTATATTTTTTCTCTAGAGATTGTAATTTATTATTTCTAATTTTCTTTACTCATTGCTATATACTTACTTATAGTTTCCTTTATTTTTCTATCATGAATTCTATTTATAACATCCATATTCATAGTTTCAGATGCATTTTTAAAACAAGGTATATGTTCTATATCAGATTGAAATATAAGTTTAAATATAAATATATGTATTTCTTTTATTTCTTCAGTATTTAAATCTCTACATTCTTCAATAATTGATGTTACTACTTCATGAATATATTTTGATATTTTCTTATTATTTTCTGTAATCTCTTTCTCTGTATATTTAGTTTCCCTATCATCCCTAAATTCTTCGCACTTTACCATCTTCTCATGAAAATGAAAATTCGCCATAAACTTAGATTTAATATCTTCTAATAATTTTTCCTCTCCTATTTCAGCTACTATCTTTTGTAGAGAAGGAATATTATTAATATAAGCATAGAATACATCTTTAACATGATTTTCATGTAACCTTACTATATCCTCATGACTTAAGTTCTCAGTGTATTTATGTGCTTTTTCAAAAAGCTTTTCCATTTTCTCTTCAATGCTTTTCTTTAGCTCATCAATATAATCTTTTCTTTTCATATCACACATAAAAAATCCCCCACCTTTTATAATTCTATTTACAATAATATACTATAAGTAAAAATTCTTCAAATATTATCACCTTTGAATTCATATTTAACTTGATAACTTCATCGTAAGCATATACTCAAATTATTCAAAAATATCTTTCTTAAGTTTTTCTAAAAACTATAAATTATTGAAATACTATTTACATATAAAATGATAGTAAACAAAGCTTTTATAGTATAATTATCTACATAAGATAAAAAAGAAGTAAATTCATAAGTGATTTTAAAATAATATTAATTATTTATATAAAAATACTATATGACTTATAACTATTAGCATATTATCTATGTTATCTTCTGCTTATGAATAAGATGCATTAACTAAAAAGTGGTGAAATTTAACGTTTCACCACTTTTTATTCGTATAAATTATCTTCAATTATTTTATTTGCAATAAGACCTATATTGACTTCTCTAATGTCCATATATACATCAATGATTCTATCAGTAAGAGTAACTTCAACATATTCTACTTGTTTTCCATCTTCATCTTTATAAGTTATTATATCATAAGTTATTATTTCATCCTTAAGTTGCTTTTTAGAAATCATTCAGTTTTCCTCCATAAGTTTTATTCACTATATTTTAGCAAATAATTTATACAATGTCTATTTATAGCCATTATCTTATTCTATTAATATACTCTTATCTTATACTATTAATATACTCTTATCTTATACTATATATTGCTAACCCAATACTAGTATTTTCACAACTTCTAATTTCAATTATATAATATATTTTCTTTATATAGATAGTAATATTATACTTAAACTATAATAAAAAATAGGTAGACAACTGTCTACCTATTTTTAACCTTATTAACTAATTCTTCATAAACATTATCTGGTAATATAGCTGCTTTTCCCTTACCATAAAAAGCAACATCATCTATTGCAAGCCATCTACTTTTTTGACCATAAATAAAATCTACAATACAATTAGCGCCTAATGCTTTAGCTTTATTAGCCATATCACTTTTTACATCATTTAAATTTTTTAATTGTGCTCCAATTTTAAAACTTAAGTCAGAACTAACACTTCCAATAATTTTTGCATTACTATTAATTCCTTCAATAAAAACTATATCATTATAGAAAGTAGTATAAGCCATTAATCCTCTTCCCTTTCCATAATTGCAATGAACTCTTGTCTACTTCCACCAAATGATGCAATATCAGCAGTTGCAGCTGCTTTTAATTCCCACCCTTGATCTGCATATGCATTTAATGCATCCTCTAATTTTTGAGGATCAAACTTTCCTGAAAACCACTTATCTTTTTGACTAAGAACCTTATATCTTTTCATTTTACTCCTCCATCTATAATATATTTTTAAATTTACTATTCATTTTATTTATATATTAAAATTATATTATTTATATTCAAAATATTCAATTAAATTCCAGATAATTTCTATTTTTTATTATGACGAATTGTCAAACTAAGTGCACCGCTTAGTATTCTTTGTTAAATTCTTCTAATAGAGTCTTGTATCCAAGACATTTTCGTGGTCTATTGCTTAAATAATTTTAGACAATATTAACATCGTTTTGTGTATAGGTAGAAAATTTAAACTTTTTAGGGGAAATTATTCTCATTAATCCATTAGCATTTTCGCTAGTACTTCTTTACCAAGAACTATAGGGATAAGCAAAGTATACACCTACATTTAAAGTTTACTCTAATTCTTCATATCCAGCAAATTCTCTGCCACGATCAACGATAAGAGTTTTAAGGAAATTTGCAGTATTTCGTTTAATCTCCCTTGAAATAGTAGCTTTGCTTCTATTAAGCTCTTTAGCTATTTTAGATATATTCGATCCTAAATTTAAGCGTTCTAATATACAATATCGTTTATTTATAGTAATATGTTTATAACACATATTGTCATATCCTTTAAAGTATTTTTCTAGTCAATTATTACTTTAACCGGAACATAAATGTATGGGTTACTTTTTAAAATTAATTAATTTTGCACTTGATATTGTAATTTATCTAAGTAAAAAATAAGAACCTGAATCATCCAGGTTCTTTACTTTTAATATACTAATATTTATTTCGTTAAAATTATTTTTAAGGATAATATTACTATAAATTAGAAGCGTACATGTCCAATTCTTCATAGAACACATTACCAAATAAGTATCTTAATGTATATTCCATTGTTTTATAAATAGGAGATGAATTAGGCAAAGGATTTTCAACACAATCCATATAATTTCTCCATCTAACGAATTTTGAAGTCTCAGATGTTGCGAGTGTAATAAAAATATCTTTATTATCTAAAATTATTATTTCTAATGGTGATATACAACAATCAAAAGGCTTTACTGAATAGATTGGTATATTTTCTATTTCAGAAATTCTATGTAGTGAACAAAATCTATCCTTACCATTGTCACTAGTAGCTAAAAATACACATTCATCATTAATTTCATTTAGTTTATATTTACATAGAGTCATCTTATTTTGTGATAATAAGCCAATTTTTTCAGACGATAAATATTTTGTAACATCATCAATATATAGTTCTACTACTTTTTCGTTATATGGAGATATAATTCCACCGCCATCACAGCAAGTACCACTAAAATCTTCAGATGCATTGAAAGTACAATTTTTAGGATCACATGACCAGCATTTATTAATAATTGCATTTTTATCTACAATAATATTTCCAAATCTAATTTTATCTATTTTTTCTAAATATTCGTTTACTAAAAGCACATCCGGTTTAAAATCATCAAATTTTTCTCCTGTATTCCTATAATATTGCATAAAATTACTCCTTTTTATTTTTTAATTTTATAATATTTTTAAAATTATAATCTCCATCTAATATATTGTGAGATACGTTAGATAGGTTACTTTTATAAACTTTTAAATTTTGCCCTTGATATAGCCATAAATATAGATGTTCATTATATGCCATATCTTGTATTTTATTGTAAATATTATACTTTTTAGGATTATCTTTCTCAAATCTTACTTTATTAATAAGATGATTAATTTTAGAATTATTGAACCCTACAACACTTGCAATTTCACCATTTTTATGATAAAAATCATATGCAAAACTATATGGATTATTAGTATCTGGAGCATATGATAAAAATGATAAATCAAATTCACCTAAATCAAATTCTTTACAAAACTGTGAAAACGGTAGTTTTGTAATTTCTAAATCAATTCCTATTAATTGAAGCCCATTTTTTAAAATGTTACAAGCTATATCTGCATCTTCCATTCCTAAAACACTCAATACTTTTAATTTAGGGATATTAACCAAGTTAATAGTTTTAATGATTCTTTTAGCCTCATCAATATTATAATTAATGAGAGGTATATTAGAATTATGTGAATAAACGCCTTTAGGTATAGCTGTATTTACTCTTTCTCCCATTCCTTTTCTACCAAACTCCAAAAAATTTTCATAATCAAATGATAATATCAGAGCTTTCCTAAATTCATTTATATTTAATGGTATTCGATTAGAATTTAATACAAATAATACCATATCCAAAGCTGGAAATTTTTTTATTTCTATATCTGTGTATTTTTCAAAATCTTTAGACTTACTTGCTTGAACAGCCATAATATCTCCTGTAGTTAAAAATAATTGTTTTCTTTTTTCATAATTACTTTCACAAATTATCCTTATATAATTAGAGTCTGGTTTTTTTTCCCAGTAATTATCAAAGCGTTCTAGGATAATTTCTTTATTATAAGTATCAATATTTTTTATTTTAAATGGTCCTGTACCGCTAGATGTTTCTGATAATAAGGTTGGATTGTCCAGTAGTCTTGGGCTTATAATTGAGCTTTCCTGAATAGCTAAAAAGTAGATTAAATCTAAACAGTTTTTATCTAATTCAATACTAAAAAGATATTTATTTAGACATACTATATTATCAGGATTTAATAATCCATTAAATAACTCATTAGCTTTTTTTGATTCATTTAACATTCGTATTAAAGATTTTTGTACAGCATAGGAGTCACATTCTAAACCATCATGAAAGTATATATTTCTTTTAAGTTCAAAAAAATAAATCTTATCAAATTTAATCCACCATTCCTTAACAAGAACTGGAACACAGTTGTCTCCTATAAAATTAAATAATTTTTCATAGACATTATCAATAATTTCCCTACTTATTGTATCAGCTGCAAATACTGGATCTATAGAACTTGGCATATCAATTTGTAATCTACAAATAGTATTTTCATTGATTAGATTTTTCATTTAAACCTCCTATTATTTAACTAAATCATTAGTATTATTTTCTATTTTCCTAAGGTTTATAAATAGTAAAAATACAATAATTACATATATAATTGAAAACGTCATTATTCCCGTATTAATATTAAATCTATCTACAATTTTACCGAGAGAAATATTCCCTAAAGCATCACCAATACTAGCACTTAATGATATAAGAGATAATTCAAATCCTTTAAATTCATTTCTTATAAATATTGATTCTGCCTTAGGAATTGCTATATATGTAAATGTCACAAATATACTACATAATAAAAACATTATAAGAAAACTTATTGAATTAGATACTAATATCATTAATATACCTGAACAAGATGCAAAAAAATAGCTTAAACAAACCATTTTTCTAATATTAATTTTATCAGCAATATGTCCTGCAACAAAATAAGTTGGAGAGCCTATTAATTCATCTAAAGACATAACAATCCCTAGTGCTACTGCAGTATATCCAAAGTTTTTATAAAAATGCATTGGAACTAGAGTATTCCACATAGGACTAGTAACAAATGTTTGTAAGAACATAACAATACAAAATAAATAAATCATTTTATTAATTCCACTAAATAGATTTTTATTAATAAACTTTTGAGGTTGATTTTGAATTGAGGGTAGAAAGAAGATAGTTACTATAGACGCTAAAATTAAAATTACTGAAATTATAATAAATGAATATTTACCTTGATTAAACTGATAAAGAAACCCTGCTACCATTCCGCCGAAAGAAGTAATAATTGATGATAGACCTAGTACATTACCAAATCCCTTTCCTCTATCTTCAAATTTTGTAAGTTCTATTGTATAAGAAGAATTTATAGAGGTGAAAATACCTCTACACAGACCTAAACAACATAAAAGTATTAAATAATATATTATTGAAGTTGCAAAAGCCATTAAAAAAATTATTATTGAACTTGAAGCTAATGATATTATAAGATATATCTTTTGACCTACTAAATCGGAATGCCTCCCTGTTATAACCTTTATAAAAAACATACCAAGGGAGAATGAAGCCATAACACTACCTATGCTAGCAAAAGATAAGCCTTGATCAGCCATTTTTAATGGAATAATAATTGTAATAGCATTTGAACTCATTAAGAAGCAACCTGATACGATTGCAAATATCCATAGTTCAAATTTTTTATTATATTTCATTATAGAGCTCCTTGAATACTATTTTATTTTAGTAACGTTCCTTCCAATGTATGTAACTCGCTTAGTATTGGATATTTTTCAAGCATCCACATTATTTCAAGAAAAGTATTTTTGTAATCAGAACATTTTTTGCTCCTTGCACTAAGATTATTGTTATTTGTAAAATACGCTTGTGCTCTACATCCCCCACCACAAAAAAATCTAAAATCACATTTACTACAAGTTTCATTTAAATTATTTATATTAATGCGTCTATGTTCTTTAAATGTATTAGTATCTCTCCAAATATCTGAAAATGAACGTTGCCTAACATTATCTTCCTTGTACTGATTAACTTGAAAAGAAGGACATGGAAAAACATCACCATTTGCAGTTATTGAACATGTATTTATACCTGACCCACAGCAATCAGTCTTTATTGGAAGTAGTACTGTTTCTATTAATTTGCTTATAGCTGTATCAATAAGTTTATTAAAAAGATATTCATTTGATGTTGCTTCTTCCAATAGATCTTTAATAATTTTATACTCATTTGGAATATCAATACCATAAACTTTAGCATTTCCAAAATCATTTAAGAAATTTAGAATTACTCTATCTGCACCAATTTCATCTGCAAATTTGAAATATTCAATCACTTCATTCTGATTTTTCTTATGAATTGTCATAGATAGTGTTACTGGAACTCCCTTATCCACACACCATTTTATACTTTTTATTGTTTTATCATATGTTTCTTTACCTCGTATAAATTCATGTGTTTCTTTACTTACTCCATCTAACGATATTGTTGTTGATATTTTATGTTCTGATAGATAATTAACTACTTCTTCAGTAAATAATAGACCATTTGTAATAAAATTAACTTCTATTCCATCTATATTCATGGCATCAAATATTTCTATAATATCTTTTCTTAATAATGGCTCACCACCAGTTATATCTACTTTTACACCATTTTTCCCACCTACTTTGATAAAATCTAATGCAAGATCTCTCATTTCACTAGGAGTTAACTTGTTTTCTACTTGTTTTTTATCTCCTAAAAAACAATGCTTACAATTAATATTGCATCTAGATTCAATATTTAACCATACTCCTTGTAAAGGATAAATTTCAATTTCATCTTTATTAGTATCTTCTATATTTTGTATATTTTCTCCAAGATATAATATACCTTGGTCAATTAACGAATTAATAAATTCTTGAGTATCATTATCAAAATCTTTAATTTCTTGTAATGTCATTCCATTTACTTTTCTAAGTATGTCACTACTACCTTTAGACGCTATGAACCAATAAGGTATTTCAGGGAAAATAATTACTTCTTTAGTACCTTCCTTATTTGTATAACTGCTGATTTTACCTAATAAATTTATTTTTCTATTATCCAAAATTATCATCCTTTACTCAATATATTAAAAGGAGCAACATTATACCTATTGCTCCTTTTTTAAATTTAAATAGAATATTTAGTATGTGTAAAATTGTCTCTAAATGATACCGGTTGTCTTCTTTTTGCAAATGCAAATAATTTCATAATTTCACCCCCCCTTAGAATATATAGGGTAACCCCTATTTATTCTAATTATACAATATAATACAATTAATGTAAATATATTCTAATAAAAAAAGACAAATTATAACATTTTTAATAACATGTAAATTGAAAAAGTAACTTCCGTTTTTTTACTTAAACAGAAGTTAGTCTTGCAAAGTATCTGATATAATTAATTT
>NZ_JADNAT010000029.1 GCF_015550425.1 Clostridium sp. 1001275B_160808_H3
GGACTTCAAGGAGATGGAAAATATTTAAAGACAGCAGCATGTGCAAAACACTTTGCTGTTCATAGTGGTCCAGAAGGTTTAAGACATGAATTTGATGCAGTAGTAAATGAAAAGGATTTATATGAAACTTATTTACCAGCATTTGAAGAAGCAGTAAAAGAAGCTGATGTTGAATCTGTAATGGGAGCTTACAATCGTACTAATGGAGAACCTTGCTGTGGAAGTAAAACTTTATTAAAGGATATATTAAGAGGAAAATGGAATTTTAAAGGACATGTAGTTTCTGATTGTTGGGCACTAGCAGATTTCCATTTACACCATCAAGTAACAAGTACTGCTACACAATCAGCAGCATTGGCTATAAAAAATGGATGTGATTTAAACTGTGGAAATATATATCTTCAAATGTTACTAGCATATAAAGAAGGATTGGTGACAGAAGAAGATATAACAACAGCGGCAGAAAGATTAATGGCAACAAGAATAAGACTTGGAATGTTTGATGAAAACTGTGAATTTAATGATATACCATATGAAGTAAATGATTGTGAAGAGCATAATGATCTTTCACTAGAAGTATCAAGAAAATCAATGGTATTACTTAAAAATAATGGACTCTTACCAATAGATAAGTCAAAACTAAAATCTATTGCAGTAATAGGACCAAATGCTGATAGTCAAATAATGCTTAAGGGAAATTATTCAGGAACAGCATCTAAGTACACAACTATACTTGAAGGAATACAAGAAGCTGTAGATAAGGGTACAAGAGTGTACTATTCAGAAGGATGTCATTTATATAAAGATAGAGTAGAAAATTTAGCTCAGTCTAATGATAGAATAGACGAAGCAGTTTCAGTAGCAGAAAGATCAGATGTAGTAGTATTGTGTTTAGGATTAGACTCTACAATTGAAGGGGAACAAGGTGATACTGGAAATAGTGAAGCAGCAGGAGATAAGGAAAGCCTTGATTTACCAAAAAGCCAACAAATTTTACTTAAGAGTGTTTTAAGTACTAATAAGCCTGTTATAGTAGTTTTAGGTTCAGGAAGTGCTCTTACACTTAATGGATTAGAAGAAAAATGTGCTGCAATATTACAAGCATGGTATCCAGGAAGTCATGGAGGAACTGCAGTAGCAGATTTATTATTTGGAGAATATTCACCAAGTGGAAAATTACCATTAACATTCTATAAAAACACAGATGATCTTCCAGATTTCACTGACTACTCAATGAAGGGAAGAACATACAGATATGTTGAATCAGAAGTTTTATATCCATTTGGATATGGCTTAACTTATTCAAAGGTAGAACTAAGCAATTTAAATATAGAAGAAATTAATAATGATTTTGAAAATGTGAAAGTAAGTATAGATATCAAAAATATAGGCGAATATGATACTGATGAAGTAGTTCAATGCTATTTAAAGGATTTAGAATCTAAATATGCAGTATTAAATCATAGCCTAATTGGATTTAAGCGTGTAAATTTAAGAAAAGGTGAAAGTAAAACTGTAAACTTTGAATTAAGAAGAAAAGAATTCGAAGTTGTAAATGATGAAGGTAATAGAATTCTAGATAGCAAAAGATTTAAATTATTCGTTGGCATATCTCAACCAGATACAAGAAGTATTGAGCTAGTAGGCGTAGAGCCACTAGAAAAAGAAATACATTTAAATAATTAATGATTATATCAATCAATTAACAAGGTGGATTCAGTTAGAATCCACCTTATTTTATTTTACACAAGATGTTTTAAAAGGTAAAAATATCAAAGAATTAAGTAAAGATATTTCATATTATAAATGTTTACAATATTGTAATATAAGTATTGAAAACGATTAATGAAAGAGGGGGGATTATAACTTGAGTAATGTGCTTTTAGAAATGAAAAATATCCATAAAAGTTTTCCAGGAGTGTATGCACTTAAAGGAGCACAATTAAAAATAAGAAAAGGTGAAGTACATGCATTATTAGGAGAAAATGGTGCAGGTAAATCAACATTAATGAAGATACTTGGTGGAGTTCATGAGCAAGATGAAGGGGAAATTCTTGTTGATGGAGTTAGCTATGGAGTAATAACTCCAGAAAAGGCTAAAGAAATAGGGATAGGCTTTGTTCATCAAGAATTAAATTTATCAGAAACTCTAACAGTTGCTGAAAATATTTATATGGGAAGATTGCCTTATAAAAATAAATTATTGAAAATAATAGATTTTGATAAATTACACTCAGATACAGAAAAAATTCTTAAAAGATTAGAGGTTGACATTAAATCTACTGATTTAGTAGAAAAATTACCTACTGCAAAAAAGCAAATGATAGAAATTGCAAAGGCAATAAGTTTGGATGCAAGATTAATAATATTTGATGAACCATCAACATCTTTATCAGAAAAGGACGTTGAAAACTTATTTAAAGTAATAAAAGCTTTAAAAAGTGAGGGAGTTGCAATTATTTATATATCACACAGATTAAAGGAAGTATTTGAAATATGTGATAGAGCTACAGTCTTAAGAGATGGGGCTTATATAAATGAGTGTGAAATGCAGGGAATAGAAGAAAGTCAGCTTATAAATATGATGGTTGGAAGAAATATAACAGAATTATTTCCTAAAGAAATTTTCGAAGCCAAAGAATATGTTTTAGAAGCGGAAGATTTATGTGATTTTAATGGAAAAGTAAAGAATGTAAGCTTTAAAGCTAGAAAAGGAGAAATTTTAGGTATTGCTGGGCTAGTTGGAGCTGGTAGAACTGAATTAATGAGATTAGTTTTTGGTGCAGATCCAATTATGAATGGAAAAATAAAAATGAATGGTAAGGATATAAAGATAAATGCTCCAATAGATGCAATTAAAAATGGAATATGCTTATTAACTGAAGATAGAAAAAGCCAAGGTTTATCATTACAAATGAGTGTTGTTGATAATATAACAATAACTAATTTAAAGTCATTTTTATTAAATCATAAAGAATTAAAACAAATTGGAGAAAGATTCCGAAATGCAATACAAATAAAATTAGCTAATATCGATGTTACAGCAGGAACTCTTTCAGGAGGGAATCAACAAAAGGTAGTTTTAGCTAAATGGTTAAATTCTGATTCACAAGTATTTATATTTGATGAACCAACTAAGGGGATAGATGTAGGTACAAAGGCTGAAATATATGAAATAATGAATGATTTAGTGAGAAATGGAAAAATAGTAATCATAATATCTTCTGAATTACCAGAATTACTAGGAATGTCAGACAGAATATATGTTATGTGTGAAGGAAAAGTAACTGGTGAGCTTACTAGGGAAGAAGCTACTCAAGAGGAAATTATGAAATTAGCTACACTTGGAGGTATTAATTAATATGAGTGAAAAGGTTATGGAAAATAAATTAACAGCTAAAAAGAACAAGCTAGATTTAAAAGGCTTGGCAGTAAAATATTCAATATATTTAGTATTAGTAGTTCTTATTATATCATTTTCAATAATTAGTTCAGACTTTTTAGGTGTGGCTAATATTTCAAACTTCTTTAGACAAATACCAACAGTAGGTATATTAACAGTAGCATATGCAATGATTTTAATAACAGGAAATGTTGATTTGTCTATGGGAGCAAATGCTGCTTTCTCAGGATGTGTAGCAGTATATCTAGCAGTAAATGGATTTAATCCAATAATTTCAATATTAGCAGCTTTAATTGTAGGTGCATTATGGGGATGCCTTAATGGTGTTTTAATAACTAGTTTTAAATTAGATTCATTTATACTTACTTTGGGTACAAGCTATTTAATACGTGGAATAATACTATTTTTAACAAATGGTATTTACATCAAAGGGTTACCTGAATGGTTTTATAAAATATCAAATACAAAAATAGGAACTCCATTAATTCATGCTAACACAGTTATATTCTTCTTAATATTCTTAGTAATTATGTTCATTATGAAAAATACAAGATATGGAAGATATTGTTACTCAGTTGGTTCCAATAGAGAAGCAAGTAGATTATCAGGAATAAATGTTAATAAGCACATAATTAAAGTTTATGTAGTTGAAGGACTTTTAGCAGCAGTAGCAGGGATATTATTAATGTCAAATATCAATGTAGGTGCACCAAGTGAAATAAATGGACCTGAATTATATGCGATGGCTGGTTCTATAATGGGTGGAGTTGCATTTGGCGGCGGTATTGGTAGCATAGGTGGTGCAATAGTAGGGATATTTACTATTCAAGTATTCCAAAATGGATTATCAATTTTAGGTGTAAACTCATTTATACAACAAGCTGTTACTGGAGCAATAATCATAGTGGCTATAGTTGTTGACTTCTATAGAAGAAAAGGAAGCTTAAAGAAGAAGGCAAAATAGAAAATAAATTTACTGAAAACTTAAAAACATTAAAATTTGGGAGGTATTAATTATGAAGAAGAAGATAATAGCATTATTATCAACAGTATGTATGCTAACAGCATTAACAGGTTGTGGAGCAGGAAGTGGAGATGGAAAAGTAGCAGATGGTGATTCAAAGGATAAAAAGGTAATATATTATATTCCAATAAATGATACAGGAGCATATTGGTCACCAATAAGAAAAGCTGCAGAACTTGAAGCAACAGCTTTAGGGTATGAATTAGTAGTAAAAACAACTCCACCAAGTGAAGCACAAAAGAATGAAAGACATATCGGGTTTGTAGATGAAGCAATAAGAAAAAATGTTGCAGGTATAGCTATTGCTCCAATGGATCCAGACATGTTTGATAACAAGGTAAGAGAAGCTAAGGATGCTGGAATTCCAGTAGTAACTTTTGATGCTGATGTAAAAACAGCTGATAATAGAATAGCTTATGTAGGTACTGATAATAAGTTAGCAGGAGAACAATTAGGTGAAAAGGGAGCAGAAAAATTAAAAGAGCAAGGTGTTACAAGTGGTAAAATAGCACTTGTATCAACAAACTTAACACAAACAACAATGACTTATAGACAAGAAGGTATTAAAAAGGGATTTGAAAAAGTAATGGGAGATAGTGCTAAAAACTTCCAATGGTTAGAAGCTGTTCAAGATAACGATCAGTCTTCAGTTTCAAAGCAACAATTAGAAGGTCAAATAGTTGCTAATCCAGATATGGTAGCTGTATTCTCATTAGGTTCAGAAGGTCCAGATACAGGAGTTATGGAAGCTATAAAATCACAAGGTAAAGGCGGAAAAATACAACACTTTGGATTTGACTACACAGCTACATGGGAAAATGGTATAGAAAGTAAATTAATAACTGGTATAGTTGACCAAGATTCATATGAGATAGGAAAAACAGTAATTGATGTTTTAGATAAGCAAATAAAAGGTGAAAAAGTTGAAGAAAATTATCCAATAAAAGTTAAATGGATAGAAGCAAATGAAATAATTAATTATGGAACAGAAAAGCAAAAACAATTCTCTGATGAACAAACTGAATAAAATATTATTGACATAAGAGTAAGAAACAATAATCCATCATAAATTAAAAAAATGTGATGGATTTATTGTATTTTTAATTAATAGATTTGATGAAATAAGCTAAGGACTAATTAACGAATCCTATAGTTCAATATTAGAAAATAGAATTTGTAATAATTTAAGTCATGTTGATTGTAGTATAATATAATAAAAGTATTATTTCATTTATTCCAAGATTAAGGTTGTTTATAAAAAGTGGAGGAGTATGTTTTATGAAAAAGGTATCCATAATTTATATAATTATAGTTTTGATGGTTAATATGTATGGTTGCACAGAAAAGAAAGTTAATGATACAGAGGAAACTATTACGTTAACAATGTGGCATATATGGACACAAAAATCTGATAATACTAACGGTAGTATAGTAGAAGGTGTAATTGAGGAATGGAATAAGAATAATCCGCATATACAAATTAAATCTGAAATAGTAGAAAATGAAAAATACAAAACCAAAATAAAAACAGCAGTTGCAACCAATGAATTACCAGATATATTTTTTTCTTGGGGAAATGGATTTAGTGAACCATTTATTAAGTCTGGAAAAATTTTAAGCCTAGATGAATATATAGATAATGAAACAAAAAGTAATGTAAAGGAAAATATGTTTGATAATATAGAGTACAATGGGAAAATTTATGGACTACCTATTACAATTTCAACAGGAACCTTTTATTATAATAAAAAGCTATTTGAAGAGAATAACCTTGATATACCTAGAAATTATGATGAATTATTACAAGTTATTAAAACATTTTCAAGCATAGGGATAATTCCACTTGGAGCTTCTGGAATGGATAATTGGACAGGTATGATGTATTATGATATTCTAGCTCTTCAAGATGGAGGAGTTGATGGTGTAAAAGAAGCACTAGAAGGGAATAATTACAAGTTATTATTAAAGACTGCTTATAAAATGAGAGAGTTAGTTCAGGCTGGAGCATTTAGTCAAAATAATTTAGATTTAACACGAGATGAATTAGAAATGAAATTCAAAAATGGAGAAGTAGCTATGTACTATACTGGAAATTGGTTTATAGGAGATTTAGAAAATTCAATAGTAAAAGATGATATTATTATAGGTAATTTTCCAGGGAAGGATTCTAATTCTAAGCAAAATGACTTTTTAGGAGGACCAACAGACTATTTGATGATAAGCAATGATTCTAAATATAAAGATGAGGCAGTTGAAGCAATTGAATTTATATGCCAAAGAGTATCAAGAGAATTTTTTGAGTTTGGAGCTGGATTGCCTGCTTGGAATGAAGCTAAAGAGTATGAAGACGTAAACAATTTAAATAAAGAATTAGAAGATTTGACAGATAACTCAAATTACTTTTTATATTGGGATATTTATTTAGGAGAAGAAAAGGGAAATGTTCATAAAAGTTTAGTATATGATTTAATAAATGGCAAAATAAACCCTGAAGAGTTTTCAAATATTATGAGTAATTTAAAACGAGGATAAAAATATGCTTAATAAGTTTAAAATTAGTTCCATAAAAGATAATTATTTAAATTTAAGTATTATGAAAAAAATAGTTATTTATTTTTCTATGGTTTTTGTAATTTCCATTCTATTTATAACTATAGTTTATGAAAAAATAAATACTAGATATACGCTAGAAAAATTAGAACAAAGCTCTTTAGAGGTTTTAGAAAGTGCAAAATCTAATATGAATATAATAATCGGAAATACTAACAATGTTTCCAAAATGATAATATCTTCATATCAAATTCAAAACATTCTAAATCCATATCAAGAAAAGGATAACTCACTAAAAAATGAAGTTAATAAATACTTAATTCAATTTACTAACTTTCAATCAAATATATCATCAATATATATATTAGATTATGAAGGAAGTAAATATTATTCTGATAACTATTCATATAAGACATTAAATTTAAATGATATAAAACATTCAAATTGGTATGAAGAGTTAATTAATAAAAATGGAGACTACATCTTAAAATACAATTGTGGTGGCTTGATAGATGAGGTAGACAGAAATTATGTGTCATTTATTAGGATAATTAATGACATAAATACTCAAAAACCAATAGGAATAATGATTATAAATATAGATGAAGATATGTTCTTTGATTTGGGAACAAATTTAGAAAATAAATATTCAACAAAACTATTAATTAAAAATAATGAAAATGATTTTATAACAAGACCTAGTAATATAGATGTTTTAAGTCAGTTGGAGGAAGATATAGATTATTGCATTAAAAATGGAACTATAACTAAGAACATAGAAAAAAATAATTATATTTTATCAAGTGTTCCAGTAGAGGGGATTAATTGGAATATAGTATCAATTTCCTCGTACAGTAAATTATTAGAGCAGAATAAATATGTAAAATATATATTACTATATTTTATATTAATAAATTTTGTGCTAATATTCCTTGGATCTATGGTAATATCAAAATTCATTACAGGACCTATAAATAAACTTTGTGAATCTATGAATGATGTAGGAGACGGAAAATTCAATATAGTAAATATAAAAACTTATAATGATGAAATTGGACAAATGAAAAATAGGTACAACTGCCTTATTATAGAAATTCAAGAACTTATGAAAAAGATAAAAGAAAATGAAGAGAAAAAGAGACAAATAGAATTAGATTTATTAATGTCTCAAATTAAACCTCACTTTTTATATAATACCTTAGATTCTATTAATTCACTTGCATTATCAGGAGAAAATAAGAAGATATATAAAATGATAAAATCCTTAGGGAAATTTTATAGAGTAAGTTTAAATGGAGGAAAAAATCTAATAAGTATAAAAGAAGAAGTTGATACAATAAGAAATTATCTAATAATTCAAGAAATGAGATATAGAGATTTATTAGAAGTTGAATATAATTTAGATGATTCATGTAATGAATATAAAATAATAAAACTAGTTTTACAGCCATTAGTTGAAAACTCTATTTATCATGGAATAAGAAATAAAAATGAAAAGGGAAAGATAATAATTTCAACATATCACGATGATGAAAGTATTTTTTTAAGTGTTGAGGATAATGGATTAGGAATTGATGAGAATAAAATAAAGAATATTTATGATAATGAAGGAATTGGAGTTGGGTTAAGGGCAACTAAAGAGAGATTAAGAATTTTCTATGGGGAGAAATTTAAATTTGTAGTTGAAAGTAAAGTTGGTATAGGGACTAAAATAACTATAAAAATCCCCAAAAAAAAACTTATATAGAAGAAGGGGGATTCTATTGAAAACAAAGATAATCATTGTTGATGATGAGTATTTAATAAGAAATCTTATACGTAATTGTATAGATTGGGATGAAATAGATATTGAAATAGTTGGAGAAGCTTCTAATGCACATGAGTGCTTAAAATTAATTGAAAAAAATAAACCTGATATAGTCTTAACTGATATAAATATGCCATTGACTAATGGATTAGACATGAGCCAGCATCTTTTAGAAAAATATCCAGAAATTAGAATAATAATAATAACTGGATATGATAAATTTGAATATGCAAAAAGAAGTATAAGATTAGGAATAAGTGATTTTATATTAAAGCCTATAGATGACGAAGAATTAAAAGAGGCAGTTTTAAGGTTAAAAGAAAAAATAGAAAAAGAAAAAGCAGAAATTAATGAAGTAAAAAGTATTAAAGAAACTATTGGAGATCTTACAGAAATAATAGAATTAGAAGAATGTGAAAGCGATAAGTGCGTTAATATTAACCAAATAAAAAAATATATAATAAAAAATATATCTAATAAAGATTTATCATTAAAAAGTGTAGCACAACATTTTTATATAAATTCATCTTATTTAAGTAGGATTTTTAAGGAAAAGACTAATGAGAATTTTGGTGAATATATAATAAAAACAAAAATGGAAATAGCTTTAAAAATGCTAGAAAACCCCAATATTAAAGCTTATGAAATTTCGAAAAAGTTAGGTTTTGATGATCCTAATTATTTTAGTAATTGGTTTAAGAAATATAGTGGATTATCTATAAAGGATTATAGAAATAGTATGGTTAAAAAGTAAGGAGAAAGATTGGGTGGAAGAGTTAGTAGGATATAAAGAGAGTTTTATGGGAAATACTTTAGGAAAAAAGTTGAAGTTTAGATGTTTAATAATAGAGTTTGAAGTTTACAATATTGAGGATGCTTCACTCAATAAAAAGAAACTAATGGAATGTAATTTAAATAATATAATAAGTGATATAGTAAATGAAGATGAGTATTATATTAGTTTTAAATTGATAGAGCAAAAAAGTGGATACGATATATCGTTTGTATATAATAAAAAAATAATGGAAATGAATGGAGAAAACGAAGAGGATTATATAAATTTTTTAAAGGAAAGTATAGAACAAAAAATTAATCATAAGGTTCATATTTATATAGGAAAAGAGGTAAATAATAATAGAGATATAATATTATCTTATAAATCAGCAGAAATATTAAGACTTTTAGTAAATTCATCTGATTTAAATTATTATGATAATATAGTTAATGAAAACAATTCTTCATATAAATTAGGCAAAATATATATTGATGAATTAATAGAGCAAGTTCAAGAAAATAATGAAGAGAAAATAATAGAAAATATAGATTTGCTATATGATAGTTTTAAAACTAATTCAGTATCATTGGAATTTATAAAAATGGATTTTAACTATTTAACATATAGAATAATTATGCTTATTAAGGATTTAGATTTAGAATGTAATAATAACAAAATCATTGAGTTTATTACTTATGATTTACATGAGAATTTAATGAGAAGAGGAAGTAATAGATACTTGAAAGGTTTTTTACTTGAATTATCAGGGTATTTAAAAAAGATTAAAGAAAATATAAGTGATAATGTATTAAATTATGTAATAAAAGAAGTAGCTGAAAATTATATGGACAAGCTAAGTTTAAAATCAATAAGTGAAAAATATTACATTAATAGCGCATATCTAGGACAATTGTTTTTAAAAAAATATAATAAAAGCTTCAAGGATTATTTAAATGAATTTAGAATAGAAAAAGCGGTTTATTTATTACTTAATACAAATAAAAAAGTATATGAAATAGCAACAATGGTTGGATATAGCAATACGGATTATTTTATAAAAAGATTTATGGAAGTAAAAGGTATGACGCCATTACGGTATAAACGAAATAAGATAAAGTATTAGAAAGAATAAAATGACAAAATATGTCTATATATAGATAATTAATTTCTTGTTTGATTGAAAAAGAGTATAGTATTATGAGAATAATGATAAAAGTAAATGCAATCTTTTTTGAAAACGATTAATAAGGGGCTGTTTATTACTATATAGGTATAAGGAGAAAAATATGAAAAAGAAAATACTAAAGCTATTTGATAAAAATAAAGATAGTTTAAAAACAAAAAAGTTCAAATTAAACAATCTTTATAACTTATCAAGAAACATTAGCATAAAATATAGGTTAATATTCTTTTATGGATTTTTGATACTTTCTATATTGTTGTTTATAGGTATAACATCTTTGTTTCAATATAGAGATGCCATTAATCAGAAAAGTAAGAAGTTTTCTTCGCAAATTACTTCGCAAATTAAGAGAAATATTTCAAATGAAATGGATAAACATTCAGATTTAGCTAAATCATTATCTATGGAGCCAGACATTCAAAATTACTTAATGAATAGTAAGAATATGGATTATAATGAAAAATATCAAATGACTATATCTTTATCTAAATTAATGAGAATTAGAGCTCTAGCAAATAAAAACTTAGAAAATATAAGTATTTTAGATAGTGAGAACAATAGCTTAGGAAATACTGCAATAAGTATGTTAGATTATTTGAAAGAAAATGAGATCAATGATCAAAAGTGGATTTTACAAAAGAATGATGATGTATATTCAATTTATAATATTACTCCAATAAATTCTCCGAATAATGGTAAAAAGATGGGATTATTAATTCAAGAAATAGACCCTAATATTTTTTCAAATGTACTAAAAGATATAGATTTAGGAGAAGGATATAATGTATCAATAGTAGGGTTAGATGGAACGATTATAGGGAATACTGATAAGATTAACATAGGACAGAAATACAAAGAAGAGAAGATTATAGAAGATGTTAACAGAGAAATTAGCCTACTAGGCGAAAAGGAAGAAAATATAGAAAAAACATTTTCTGGTTCAAATAATAAACAATTAATATCTTTTGCAAGTATAGAAGCTAATGATTGGTATTTATTATCTACTATCCCATATAGTTATTTAAACAAGGAAGCTAATAAGATTAGCATAAATATAATAATAATAGGCTTAATCTCTTTTGTAATAGCTATGATTATTTCTATATTAATATCAAGAGGTATTTCAAGATCATTGCAAGATTTAATTAATCATATGGATAAGGCTAAAGGCGGAGATTTACACATCAATATAAATGATAATTACAAGGATGAAATAGGAAAAGTTAATGGTGCATTTAAAGAAATGCTTAAGAAAATAAGCGTGTTAATAGAAGATATAAAAAGCTTAATTGATAATATATCTAATGGAACAAAAGTAATTTCTATAGCAGCAGAGCATTCATATGCAGTTTCAGAAGAAATATCAGCAACTATGGTAGAAATAGAAACAGGAGCTGTTGGACAAGTATCTAGTGCAACTGAAAGCTTAGATTGTATGAATAATTTATCAAATGAGATAAATATAGTTAATGAAAAAGCAAGCAATGTATTAAGTCATTTAGAAAAGGCAAAATATTTACAAAATGGAGCAGTAGATACAGTAAAAGTATTGAATTTAAGGGCAGGAGAAACTAATGAAATATCTTTGGAAATTGTAAATCAAATAAATGCTTTAAATCATGAAGTAAAAGAAATTAAAGACATAGTTGATATAATAAAAGATATATCAGAGCAAACTAATTTATTGTCATTAAATGCAGCAATAGAAGCAGCAAGAGCTGGTGAAGCTGGAAAGGGATTTGCAGTAGTGGCAGATGAAGTTAGAAACTTAGCAAATAAGTCAAAGGAATCTTCAATAAGAATATCTAATATAATAAGCAATATTCAAAGGAAAACAGATGGAGTTGCTAATATGGCAAATAATTCAAAGGGCGTAATTATACAACAAATGGACGCTTTAAAAAATACTAGTTCAGCTTTTAATGATATCTTCTATTCAATGGGGAAAATTGATATTGAACTAAAAGAAGTCTTTGAATCTATAGAGAGAATAGTTGAGTCAAAGGAAGTTACAAAGACTGCAATAGAAAGTATAGTATCTATATCAGAAGAAACAGAAGCAACAACTAGAGAAGTATCAAGTGCTACTCAAGAGCAAATAAAAGAAATAGAAAAGGTATCTGATTTTTCAAAGGAGTTAGATGCAATAGTAGAAAAGGTAAAATATACAGTTTCCTATTTTAATGTAGATGATTCTAATAATGTAAACTAATAATATTTTAAAGAAGGAGTATATCCTTCTTTTTTTATAAAAATATAAATTGAAATTCAAATTAATCAATAGGATAAATATTGTCCATAAAAACATAAGTAATTTCTTGTAGCATGAATCAGGTATATTATAAGATAAATATGAATATAAGATTAAGTGGGGGGAAGAATATGTCTATAGTTGAACAGTCATTTGGAACAACAAAAAGTGGCATAGAAGTAAAAAGCTATACCTTAACTAATAAAAATAAAATGGAAGTTAAAATAATAACTTATGGTGGAGCTATAGTAGAAATTAATGCTCCAGATAAAAATGATAACTTTAGCGATGTTATTTTAGGATATGACAGTATTGAAGGATATGAAAATGGAAAGAAATTTCATGGAGCTTTAATAGGAAGATGTGGAAATAGAATAAAAGATAGTAGATTTACAATTAATAATGAAGAGTATGTTTTAGCAGCAAACGATGGAGTAAATCATCTTCATGGGGGCAGAAAAGGTTTTGATAAGGTTGTATGGGATGCAGAAATAATTGATGACGAAAACAATATATTAAAATTGTCATACTTAAGTAAAGATGGAGAAGAAGGATATCCAGGAAACTTAAATGTAAATGTATTCTATTCTCTTACAGCAGATAATGAGATAAAGATAGAATATAGAGCTGTTAGTGATAAAGATACAGTAGTTAATCTTACTAATCATGCATATTTCAATCTTAGAGGACATTCTTCAGGTGACATTTTAGATCAAAAGTTAATGGTTAATGCTGATAATTTCACTGTAAATGATAGATATTCAATTCCAACTGGAGAAATAAGAAGTGTAGAAAATACTCCTATGAATTTTAAGGAATTAAAAGCTATAGGAGAAAATATAAACGATCAAGATGAGCAAATTGAATTTGGACAAGGCTACGATCATAATTGGTTACTAAACTCAAAAGGAGATTTATCGGTTTCATCAGCTAAACTTGTTGATGAAGTAAGTGGACGAGTTATGGAAATGTATACAACGAATGTAGGAGTGCAAGTCTATAGTGGTAATTTTCTAGATGGATCTGAAATAGGTAAAAATAATGTAGCTTATGAAAAAAGAAGTGGAGTATGCTTAGAAACGCAATTTGTTCCTAATGCTATAAATGATAATAATTTTGAAACTTCATTACTTAAGGCAAATGACGAGTATAGACATACTACAATATATAAATTTACAACTATATAACTAATAAAAAAGATTTATAGATAAAAGGAGAGGTAGTAATAATGAGATTTTTCTTAGATACAGCAAATGTAAGTCATATTAGAGAAGTAAATGAAATGGGAGTTATTTGTGGAGTAACAACAAACCCATCTCTTATAGCAAAAGAAGGCAGAGATTTTAATGAAGTAATAAAGGAAATTACAGAAATCGTAGATGGACCAATTAGTGGGGAAGTAGTTAGTGAAGATGCTGCTGGAATGATAAAAGAAGGTAGAGAAATAGCTAAAATCCATAAAAATATGATAGTAAAAATTCCTATGACAGGCGAAGGATTAAAGGCAACTAAAGTTTTAAACAATGAAGGTATAAAAACTAATGTAACTTTAGTATTTTCAGCTACTCAAGCTTTACTTGCAGCAAATGCAGGGGCAACATATGTTAGTCCATTCCTTGGAAGATTAGATGATATATCAATGACAGGTATGGATTTAATAAGAGATATTTCAGAGATATTTAGCATACACCAAATAAATACAAAAATAATTGCAGCAAGCGTAAGAAATCCAATACATGTTTTAGATGCAGCTAGAGCAGGAGCAGATATAGCAACAGTTCCTTATGAACTAGTTAAACAAATGTTAAAGCATCCATTAACAGATCAAGGTCTTGAAAAATTTAAGGCAGATTGGGAACAAGCTTTTGGAAATAAATAAGATATTGATTATAAGGAAGTGAGGGAAATATGAATAGAGAATTAGATAAGTTATCAATAAATGCTATAAGAGTTTTATCAGCAGATGCAATACAAAAGTCAAATTCTGGCCATCCAGGATTACCACTTGGAGCAGCTACAATGGCCTTTACTTTATGGAGCAAAATGAATCACAATGGAAAAAATCCAAATTGGGATAATAGAGATAGATTTATATTATCAGCAGGACATGGTTCAATGCTTGAATATTCCTTATTACATTTGTTTGGATATGGAATAGGTATAGAAGAGATCAAAAATTTTAGACAAGTTGGAAGCTTAACTCCAGGACATCCTGAGTATAAACATACAAAAGGTGTAGAAATAACAACAGGTCCACTTGGTCAAGGGATATGTAATGCTGTAGGTATGGCTATTGCAGAAGCATATTTAGCACAAAAGTTTAATAAGGACAAGTTTGATATTATTGATCACTACACATATACAATTGTTGGTGATGGCTGTCTTATGGAAGGAATTTCAGGAGAAGCTTCATCATTAGCTGGAACATTAGGTCTTGGAAAATTAATTGCCCTTTATGATTCAAATAATATTTCAATAGAAGGTGATACTGATATCGCTTTTAGGGAAGATGTTGCAAAAAGATATGAAGCATATGGATGGCAAGTTATTAAAGTTCAAGATGGAAATGATATAGATGCAATTTCAAGTGCCATAGATGAAGCAAAAGCAGAAACTTCAAAACCTTCTATTATAATAGTTAAAAATATAATAGGCTTTGGATGTCCTGCAAAGCAAGGAAAAGCATCAGCGCATGGAGAACCATTAGGTGAAGAAAATATCAAAGCATTAAAAGAAAACCTAGGATGGAAGCTTGAGCCTTCTTTCTATGTTCCAGATGAAGTATATGAAAATATGAATAAATATATTAATAAAGGAATAGAAAAAGAAGAAAAGTGGAATGAGTTATTTAATGAATATAAAAATTCTTATCCTGAATTAGCAGATGAATATGTTAAGTGGATAAAAAATGAAGTAGATAAAGATGAATTATTAAATAATGAAGAATTCTGGAGCTTTGATAAAGAAATGGCAACTAGAGAATCTTCAGGAATTATAATAAATAGATTAGCAAGTATTGTTCCAAATTTAATTGGGGGATCAGCAGATTTAGCTCCTTCAAATAAGAGTTATATGAACAATAAAGGAGATTTTTCAGCGGAAGATAGAAGTGGACAAAATCTTCACTTTGGAGTAAGAGAACATGCAATGGCAGCGATATCTAATGGTATATATGCTCATGGTGGACTTAAGATATTCTGCTCAACATTCTTTGTTTTCAGTGACTATATGAAGGGGGCAATGAGATTATCTTCTTTAATGAAGCTACCAGTAACATACGTTTTAACTCACGATAGTATTGGAGTAGGAGAAGATGGTCCAACTCATCAACCTATAGAACAATTAGCAGCACTAAGAAGTATGCCAAATATGGCAGTGTTTAGACCTGCCGATTCAAAGGAAACAGCTGCAGCATGGTATTATGCTTTAACTAATGGTGAAACACCAACATCATTAGTATTAACAAGACAAAAGTTGCCACTATATGAAGGGTGTCCAAAGAGAGCATTAAAAGGTGGATATATAATTAAGGAATCTAAAAAAGAAGTTCCAGATATTATATTAATGGCATCAGGTTCAGAAGTGGAATTAGTGTATAAGGCTGCTGACAAGCTTTTTGAACAGGGTATTGATGCGAGAGTAGTAAGTATTCCTTGTTTTGAATTATTTAATGCTCAAGATAAGGATTATAAAGAAAGTGTACTTCCAAATAGAGTACGTACAAGATTAGCAGTAGAAGCTTTAACTTCATTTGGATGGCACAAGTATGTAGGGTTAGATGGAGATATAATATCCCTTGATACCTTTGGAGAATCAGGAAATTCAAATGAATTATTTAAGAAATTTGGATTTACAGTAGAAAATGTTGTTGAGAAATCAATAAATTGCATTATTAAAAATAGATAAATTTAAATATATATCAGTTCATAAGAATATTTAATGTTTAGAATTTACAAAAGTTATTTGGAGGAGATATAAATGAATAATATACCAAAGGTTAAGCTAGGAATAGTAGCAGTAAGTAGAGATTGTTTTCCAATGGAATTATCAGCAAATCGTAGAAAAGCTGTAGTTGAAGCATATAACGGAGAAATATATGAATGTCAAGTAACAGTAGAAAATGAAGTTCATATGAGACAAGCATTAAAAGATATAAAGGATGCAGGTGTAAATGCTTTAGTAGTTTATTTAGGTAACTTTGGACCAGAAACATCAGAAACATTATTAGCAAAAGAATTTGATGGACCAGTAATGTTTGTTGCTGCAGCTGAAGAAACTGGAGATGACTTAATAGGAGGAAGAGGAGATGCTTATTGTGGAATGTTAAATGCTAGCTATAATCTAGCACTTAGAAATGTAAATGCATATATTCCAGAATATCCAGTAGGAACAGCAGATGAAGTTTCAGAAATGATTGAAGAATTTATTCCAGTAGCAACAGCTTTAATTGGACTTAAAAACTTAAAAATAATTTCTTTTGGACCAAGACCACAAGATTTCTTAGCTTGCAATGCACCAATTAAGCAATTATATAATTTAGGAGTAGAAATTGAAGAAAACTCTGAATTAGATTTATATGCAGCATTTAATGACCACAAAGATGACCCTAGAATTCCAGATGTAATTGCAGATATGGAAAAAGAATTAGGCGAAGGAAATAAAATGCCTGGTATTTTACCTAAGCTTGCACAATATGAACTTACATTATTAGATTGGATGGAAGGACATAAAGGGTCAAGAGAATTCGTAGTATTTGCTAATAAGTGCTGGCCATCATTCCAAACTCAATTTGGATTTGTTCCATGCTATGTTAATAGCAGATTAACAGCTAAAGGAATAGCAGTATCATGCGAAGTTGATATTTATGGAGCATTAAGTGAATATATTGGAACTTGCATAAGTCAAGATGTTGTAACTTTACTAGATATTAATAATACAGTTCCAAAAGATATGTATGAGTCAGATATCAAAGGAAAGTTTAACTATACATTAAAAGATACATTTATGGGATTCCACTGTGGTAATACAGCAGCATGCAAATTAACAAGCTGTACTATGAAAAATCAAATGATTATGGCAAGAGCTTTAGAGCCAAATCAAGAGCCAAACATTACAAGAGGAACTCTTGAAGGAGATATAGTTCCAGGAGAAATAACTTTCTTCAGATTACAAAGTAATGCAGATGCAGAGCTTACTGCATATGTTGCAGAAGGCGAAGTATTACCAGTTGCAACAAGATCTTTTGGGGCAATAGGAATATTTGCAATTCCTGAAATGGGAAGATTCTATAGACATGTGTTAATAGAAGGAAGATATCCTCATCATGGAGCAGTTGCATTTGGACACTTTGGTAAGGTAATCCATAATTTATTTAGATACTTAGGAGTTAAGGAAATAGGCTTTAATCAACCTAAAGGAATGCTATATAAAACAGAAAATCCATTTATAAAATAATATATTAATTTTTTTTATTGCACTATAAAAAGGCTGTATCATATCACCAGATACGGCCTTTTTACTTTAATAAAATAAAATATAAGCATATCCACAAAATGTTATAAATAAAATTCTATATAAACAATTATTATGAGGGATTGGCTTGGTAAATATTAATAATAAAGTTTATTTTGGAGATGAAAACCTGGAGGAATTACTTTATGAAGTAATTAAAAATAAATTATTACAGGTGACACATGATATAAAAAACGGAGATAGTAGTATTATCTTGGATAAAAAGTTAAATCCATCTTTAGAAGATAAAGTAGAGGTGGATAAATAGAATGAAAAAGATATGGAATGTAGCTATATATGCAAGGGTTTCAACAGATAAAAAGGATCAAAGTGAATCTATTCCGGCACAAGTTGGTAATTTAAAAAAATGGCTTTTAGAAAAAGAAATAAGTGATATTAATTCTGTATATAATTTAATCGATATTTATGAAGATCAAGGAACATCTGGATCTACATTCGAAAGACAAGCTTTTATTAGGATGAAACAAGCTATTGAAGATAAAAAGATTAATATGATTCTTACACGTGATTTATCAAGATTTTCAAGAAATTATGTTTTAGCAGGATATTATCTAGAGGATTATTTTAAAGTTAATAATGTAAGATTTGTATCTGTTTTAGATAATGTAGATACAGAAAATGAGTTTAATGATATCATTCCATTTAAAAATATTTTGAATGAAATGTATATTAAGGATTGTAGTAAAAGAGTAAGAAGTGCCTTATTAGAAAGAATGCAAAGAGGTTCATCTATTGCCAGCAAGCCTCCATATGGCTATAAATTTGAGGAATACTATGAGGGAAATCAAAAAACTATAGTATTAGTACCAGAAGGTGGAGAAGCTACAGAGGTTATAAAAGAAATTTTTACATTATATATAAGTGGATGGGGAGCAGGAAAAATTGCTAATTATTTAAATGAAAAAGGCATAGAGCCACCATCAGCAAGATTAAAAAACTTTAAAAATAAAAAGACTGGGTTATGGAATAGCAATACTATATTTTCTATATTAAAAAATCCTAAGTATGGCGGATATATGGCACAACAAAGATGGAAAAAGGTAAGTTATAAAATAAATCAAGTTAGGGCTACAGATGAAAGTGAATGGATATGGGGAGGGGAGTTCGATGGAATAATAGACAAGAATACATTTAATAATGTTCAAAGGCTACTAAGCGAAAGAAGTAGTGGATATAGATATAAAAATGGGGTTTTGCACCCATTTTCAAGAGTTTTAAAATGTGGGGATTGTAACGGCTCAATGACTTATAAAGCACAATATAAAGGATATAAATGTTCAAATAGTCAAAAGGGTGGGAGTAGGTGTACAGCTCATAGCGTAAAGGAAGATTATTTAATAGAAATCATAAAAGAAAATTTAATAAAGTTAATAGATGAAAATATAGATAAAAACAAATATTATAATCTAATAAAAGATATAAAGATAGACAATAATTTTGAGAAAGAATTACTCACAGTTGAACATGAGTTATCCACATTAGATAATAAATTCCAAAAGTTATATGAGGATAAATTAACAGATTTAATCACAGAAAGAAATTTTAATAATATGGTTAAGGTTATTCAAGATAAACAAGAAAAACTAATTAAAAGAAATAAAGAACTGCATACAATGATTGATAATAGTATTAATAATAATAGCTTAGAAATATATAATAATAAAATAAAGCGGATATTAGAGCTTAAAGAAATAGACAGAGAATTTATAGAGGCAGTAGTAGATAAAATTATTGTTACAGAAAATAAAGAAAAGCAAGAAAAAATGATTGAGGTGTATTTTAAGTTTAGTAATAAAATATAAAGTTTGAGTTGTAATTAGTAATATATAAGTATTATAAAAATAGCCTTTATCATTAACAAAGAAACCGCTACATGTATAGGTCTATCTGCTGTTAAGCTTTTGAAGAAAGATGGAGATGCTGTTATGGTTGTATTGCCTTCTGATCATCATATAGAAAACGAGAAGGTTTATATAGAAACATTATCACAAGCTGTGGATATCGCAAATAAAAGACGGGGAATAGTAACACTTGGTATATCTCCAACAAGAGCAGAAACAGGCTATGGGTATATCGAGATGGGACAAAGAATACAATCATCAGAGATACCAACTTATAAAGTAGCTAGGTTTACTGAAAAACCTAATGTGGAAGTCGCAAAAGACTTTTTATTAAAAGGAACTTATTTATGGAATTCAGGAATGTTTGTTTTTAGAGCAGATGTAATATTAAGAGAAATAGAAAAATATCTTCCACAACTATATAAATCATTAATGGAAATATATAAGCATATTGGGGAAGAAGATGAAGAAGAAGTTATTAACGAGCAATATTCATTAATAGATGGAATATCAATAGATTTTGGAGTTATGCAAAAAACTAGAAAGGCTTTCGTTATAAAAAGTGATTTTGTATGGGATGATATAGGAAGCTTTTCAGCACTAAGTAGATATTTAGAAGAAAAGAAAGATAATAAAACAAGTAATAATGTATATTTGCAAGATAGTGAAAATTGCTCTATATTTGGAGATAAAAATTTAATAATTGGATTAGGAATAAAAGATTTAGTTATAGTAGATGCTGGAGATGTTATTCTTATAATGGACAAGAATAAGGATCAGGAAATAAAACATTTACTAAGTGATCTGACTAATAAACCTGAATATGAAGACTACATTTAGAGGGAAGATTGATCTTCCCTATTTTATTTGTAATATTCTATTAATTTTATGATAAAATATACATATAATAGTTAAATTAATTAAGGAGGATTAGATTTGGGTAAAGGAGTAAGCATTCAGTGTAAGAGATGTGATTATAGTGCAACGTTATTTGAAGGGATTGGTTCTAGGACTAAAGACTTCGAAGTGTTTAGAGGAGAGCTTACTAAGAAAAGAAATGACAGTATAGACTTTATATTAAGTAAGAAAAATATTAACAATATAAGCTATTATAATGCATATGTAAAATGTGATAAGTGTGGAAATTTAGCAACAGTTCCTTACGTAGAAATTAATTATGATGATAATAAAATTTTCAAATTAGAGTATAGCTGTGAAATATGTAGAAGTAAATATAAGGTAGTTAGTGAAGATGAGATAGTTAACAGTAGATGTCCAATTTGTAATTACGAGCATTTACAAAATTCTAGAAGTATATTTTGGGATTAATAGAAAGCAAAAAAAGGTTATATTTTTATATGAGTTTTTGTAAATGTATTCATGAATATTTTCTTTTAGATATAAAAATAAATTTTAATAATAAATAATTCGATAAAATAAAATATATATGTGTTATTAAAAAGTTACTATATAAATAAAAAAATTATAAGGATTTGGGAGGGTATATATGTTAAAAAAATTAGCTTCAGATGCTCTAGGACTAAGTGATATAGGAAAAATAATTGATAAAAAGGATTTTAATAAGGTGGATGCAGATGATTATATAATGCATGAAGATGGAGAACAAATATTTTTCCTTATAAAATCAAGAACTGATGAGTATTGCTTCACTAATTTAGCTCTTATTCATGTTGATGGTACATCTGCTGTAAGTAAAAAGAGACTTGTGACAAGATATGATTATTATAGGAATGAAATTAGAAATGTTGCTATAGAAACAGCTGGGACTATAGATCTGGATTGTGAAATTAAATTTATTATTGGAGAAACAGCTTTTTCAATAGATGTAGATAAAAATCAAATAGAACAATTAAAGGATTTATATAAATCATTAATTAGAATATCTCATATAATACATGAAAATGATATTATGCTTACTAAATCTGAAGAAACTTTAAAAATAGCAGCCAGTGCTTGTGCATCAAGTAAGGTTGTTGAAGGAAATGCAGCAGAAATATTTAAAGATATAAATGAGTATGCTTTTAATTGGACAAAGATAAGTAGAGAAAATTACATTAAAAAAGATTTTTCTGATGTGTTTAAGAATTATATAAATAACTAATATTAATAACCATAAACTTATTTACTAAATATTAAGTTTATGGTTATTTTTTATATAAGTATTTGTAGAAGTTCATCTATTATTAATGCAATACTTAAATTTATTTAACAATAGAGGATATTAAATTGATTTAAATATTGAATATAATTTTTTATTAAGTCATGATTACATGGATTTTTATTTAAATATATATATTTTTATAATGAATTCTGAATTTTAAATTAATATTGAAATTATAAATTTAAAATTAAATTTATTTATTGTATAATCAATATAAAATATAAGGAGATTAAGATGATGGGTGTAGAGAAAAAAAGAGAATTTATAATTAATACGCTGTACTTAGCAATCGTTTCTGCAATAATATATATTGCAATTAGATATGGGCTAGCTTGGTTTTTACCATTTGTAATAGGATTTGGAATAGCATTTATATTAAAGCCATTGATAAATCTAATATCAAGAAAATCTGGGGTAAATAGGAAGGCGGTTGCTGGTATTACAGTTTTAATTTTTTATACAACAGTTGGAGCCTTATTTACATTAATTATAGTAAAGGTATTTGTTGCATTAAAGGAATTATTTATTAAATTGCCAGGCATTTATATGACTTCTATAGAACCTGCAATATTTCAGTTATCTAGCGGATTTGAAGATATATTGATAAAATTAGATCCTACTTTAGTGCAAGCTATAAGAGATATTATATCCTCGTTTACAGAATCATTAGGAGCTGTAATTTCTAGTATATCATCAGGCGTTGTTGTATTTGTATCATCAACAGTTACTTCTGTACCAACATTTTTTATTATAGTTATATTTTCCATTATTGCATCTTTCTTCTTTGCGATGGATTATACAAATATAACAAGTTTTATAACAAGACAATTTTCTGAAAAAACTTCTAGTTTGATATTTGATGTTAAAGATTATATAGTTGGTACCTTATTTAAATTTGTAAAGGCTTATTCAATAATAATAACAGTAACTTTTATAGAACTAGCTATAGGGCTATCTATATTAAGGATAGAGGGCGCAATTACAATAGCATTATTAATAGCTTGTGTAGATGTACTTCCTGTACTTGGAACAGGTGGGATAGTTATACCTTGGATTATAATAGAATTAATTAGAGGTAATATAGCTTTAGCAATAGGATTAACTATAGTTTATGTTGTTATAACAATAGTAAGAAACGTTTTAGAACCAAAAGTTGTAGGACAGCAAGTTGGGTTGCATCCTATAATAATGTTGATGTGTATGTTTATAGGAGTTAAAATATTTGGATTCCTAGGATTATTTGTATTACCTATAATAGTTATAATATTAAAAAACTTAAATGATAGTGGAAAGATACATATATTTAAATAGGAAGACAATAAAAATTATTATTTAAGAAAATTTAAAAGTGAATTAAGTAATTTATTAAAAGATAGTGAATAAACGATATATTAATATTTATTAAAAGATGTAGATATATGAAAGTATAGATTATTATACTGAATATATCTATTATTTTATAAATAATACCTTTATAAATAGGAGTAGCATATGAAAATTGAATTTTATGAAAAAAATATAGTAGAAAATGAAAAATTACTTTATGCAATAATTGTATCAAGATATAAGAATAAATGGATATTTGTTAAACATAAAGAACGAGATACGTGGGAAATTCCAGCAGGACATAGAGAAATTAATGAAGATATAAATTTTACGGCAAAAAGAGAATTATTTGAAGAAACAGGAGCTAAGGAATTTGAAATATTATACATGAACGATTATTCTTTAGAGATTAATGGAAAGAAAAGTTACGCGGCATTATTCTTTGCTGAAATATATTCTTTAGGAGATTTGCCGGATTTTGAAATAGGAGAAATTAAAGAATTTGATAATATACCTAAAAATTTAACTTATCCAGATATACAACCTAAATTATTCGAAAAAATAAAAGAAGTATTAAAGGTAAATATTAACAAATTATAGATTTAAGGTTATAATGGTTAAGAGAGAAGGCAATTACTAATATGATAATAAGTGGGGCTATATACAAGAAAACATATTTGTTTTTTATCATCTATAGTATTATCATATAGTTAAATAAGAAAAGCGAGGTGAGGAAATTATGATGATGAATACTCACAAAGCTTTAGCACAACAATTTATAAGCAATGTAGAAGAGGATAAAGTCTTTATAATAAATGATGGACATTTTATATGGGGAAACTTAAAACCTGATTCTGTATCAAAATATAAATTTAAAAAACACTATATAGATGAAAGTTTTGATATGGTTGTTAAAAAGATAGAATTTTTATCCTCATTAACTTTAGATGATATCTATAGTAGATATTCATCTAAAAAATTTAATCAAGAGCTAGGCGTTGTTTGTCATTTTTTATGTGACTTTTTCTGTATTCCACATTTTCAAAGATGGGAATTTAAAAGTGCTAATGCTATGAAGGAACATGTATTATATGAAAATGAATTAAATAAATTTTCTAAGGATTATAATATAAAAAGAGATATGAATTTCCACCTAACATCAGAAGAAATTGGGAAGTATATAATGAAACTTCAAAAAGAATACGAAGGAATAGCCTCATACGAGAAAGATTTACTTTTTGCTAGTCATATTTGTAGTACTGTTGTGAATATGGTATTAAACGAAGTAGTTTTAAATCAAAAGTTAAAAGAGCATATAGCTTTAGTAATATAGAGAGTCAATAGACTCTCTATTTTTTTATATAAGGACAGTATAAAAGCATAAGATTTCGAAAATCTTATTATATAAGAAGTTTAACAGTGTAATATTTGAAAAGTAGATTTATGGAAAATATTTTTATTTAAAGTTGACACATTTGATGGGAATATCATATAATATTATTAAATAAACATATGAGCAATTGTTCATATGTTGTGGGAGGGAATTATGGAAGAGAATAAATTAGAAAGTTGTAATTGTACAATAATTCATAAGGATGTTGTTGATAAAGTAAGAAAGTCTATACCAGATGAGGAAAAATTATACGATTTAGCTGATTTATTTAAAGCTTTTAGTGATTCTACAAGAATAAAAATATTATGTGCTTTATTTCAGGAAGAATTATGTGTATGTGATTTAGCTGCACTATTGAATATGACACAATCTGCAATCTCACATCAGCTTAGAGTATTAAAATCAAATAGATTAGTTAAGTTTAGAAGAGATGGGAAAGTTATATATTATTCATTATCAGATGATCATATCAAGCATATATTTAATGAAGGATTTAAGCACATTATTGAATAGGAAAGTGGTGAAAAATATGAGTAGTAATGAAATAAAATTAATTTTATCAGGTTTAACATGTGCAAATTGTGCAAACAAAATTGAAACAAGAGTAAATAGTATCAATGGTGTTAAAGAAGCTACTTTAAATTTTACAACATCAACTTTAATTATAGAATTAAATGGGGAAAGACATAATGATGATGTTATAGCAGAAGCAAAAGGGATAATAAATAAACTTGAACCAGGTGTCAAAGTATTTAATAAAAATGAAAATAATATTGTTACTAAAGAAGTTAATAAGTGTACAAGTGGTACGTGTTCAATAGAAAATAAAAGTGATAAAGAAAATCATAATCATGACAATAATCATTCTCATAGCAATTTAAGAGGCGAATCCAATGAGAATTCTCATGAACACTCACATGGACATTCACATGATCATTCTCATGGGCATTCACATGATCATTCTCACGGAGAAGCAGTGAGTTTGAAAGAAAACATGAGGCTAATAATAGGAGCAATAGTATATGCAATTGCTTTGATTTCAACTGAAGGATCAATTCTATCTGTAGTATTATTTGCGCTTAGTTATGTATTAGTTGGAGGAGAAGTTGTATTAACTGCTATAAAAAATATCTTAAGAGGAGAAGTTTTTGATGAAAATTTCTTAATGACAGTAGCTACTTTAGGCGCATTCTTTGTAGGAGAGTTTCCAGAAGGTGTAGCTGTTATGTTATTTTATCAAATAGGAGAAGTATTCCAATCATATGCAGTAAATAGATCAAGGAAATCAATTACTTCTCTTATGAATATAAGAGCTGATTATGCAAATATTTTAAAGAATGGGAAAGAAGAGAAAGTTAACCCAGAAACTGTTAATTTAGATGATGTAATAATTATAAAACCAGGAGAAAGAGTGCCATTAGATGGTACAGTATTAGAGGGAACGAGTTTTGTTGATACATCAGCGCTTACTGGAGAATCAGTTCCAAGAGAAATTTCAATAGGAGAAGATATATTAGCTGGTTTTATAAATACTAATGGTGTTTTAAAGGTAAAAGTAACTAAGAACTTTAAGGAGTCAACAGTTTCTAGAATTTTAGAATTAGTAGAAAATGCTTCTAATAAAAAGGCACCAACTGAAAAGTTTATAACTAAATTTGCAAGAATTTATACTCCAATAGTTGTTTTCTCTGCATTAGCATTGGCAATAATACCACCTTTAGTGATAAAGGATGCAAGTTTTTATGACTGGATTTATAGAGCATTGATATTCTTAGTAGTATCTTGTCCATGTGCTTTGGTAGTTTCAATCCCTCTTGGATTATTTGCTGGAATTGGTGGTGCTTCTAGAAAAGGTATATTAGTTAAGGGTGGAAATTACTTAGAGGCACTTAAAGATGTTAATACAGTTGTTTTTGATAAAACAGGAACATTAACAAAAGGTGTTTTCAAAGTAACCGAAGTAAATAATATTGATATACCTAAAGAAGAGCTAATAAAGGTTGCAGCTATTTCTGAAAGTTTATCAAATCATCCAATAGCACAATCTATAATTAAGGAATATGGAAAAGAAATAGATTCTAATGAATTAAGTGATTACGAAGAGATATCTGGACATGGAATTAAGGTAACTATTAATAATTCACAAGTATTAATTGGTAACTATAAGCTTATGGAAAAGTTCGAAATAAAATATAATAATATAAATTCAATTGGAACAATAGTCCATGTAGCAATAAATAATGAATATAAAGGTAATATAGTAATTTCAGATGAAATAAAAGAAAGTTCTAAATCAGCAATAGCAGGTTTAAAGAGTATAGGTGTATCTCAAACTGTTATGTTAACAGGAGACAATAAATCCGTAGGAGAAAAGGTAGCATCATTAGTAGGTGTTGATAAAGTGTTTGCTGAATTGTTACCAGGAGATAAGGTTGATAAAGTAGAAGAGTTAATTGAAAATAATTCAACTGAAGGAAAGGTTATATTTGTAGGTGATGGAATAAATGATGCTCCAGTTTTAGCAAGAGCAGATATTGGAGTTGCTATGGGTGGTATTGGATCAGATGCGGCTATAGAGGCAGCAGATGTTGTTTTAATGAAAGATGATCCAGAGGCTCTAGTTACAGCTATTAAAGTTGCAAGAAAAACCAATAAAGTATTATGGCAAAATATAATATTCTCATTAGGAGTAAAAGTTCTTGTATTACTTTTAGGAGCTTTTGGTATTGCTAATATGTGGGAAGCTGTATTTGCAGATGTTGGAGTTACAGTAATAGCAGTAATAAACTCAACAAGATGCTTGAAATAATTTCAAATACTATTTTTATTGACAAATTTCAGCATATTCAATATAATAAACTAGGTTGAGAACATTTCAGGCATAAGGGAAGCATACAAGATCATTATCTTGTTTACAGAGCATATTAATAAGGCTTTGTATAAATTTGAGACTTATGTATAACGGATCTGCTACGTTATACATAAGTCTTAATTTTTTTATGTAATATAACTACACTAAATTTTATATGAAAATAAAACTTGTTAAAAATATATAAGAAATGTATGAATTGGCAATAATAATAGTATGTAAACTTATATGATTGAGAAAAAATTAACTATTTTATATGAATTTTAGCTTGTTAAATAGTTAACCTAAGTTGTTTTAAAATTATGATAAAAGTGGTAAAATAATAATTATAAATAAGAATAATATTGTTTTAATATATAAGATAAGAGAAAGTAGGAGAATATATAGTATGGATAAGAAAAAGAATATTTCAATGGCTGTAATCAAGAGATTACCAAAATATCATAGATATTTACAAGAATTGTTAAGAAACGATGTAGATAGAATCTCTTCAAAAGAACTTGGAGAAAAAATAGGATTTACGGCATCACAAATAAGACAGGATTTAAATTGTTTTGGTGATTTTGGTCAACAAGGATATGGATACAATGTAAAGGACTTATATAATCAAATTAGCATTATATTAGGATTAAATAGAGAATATAAGGGTGTAATCATCGGAGCCGGAAATATAGGTCAGGCAATAGCAAATTACAGTAGATTTTCTCAAATTGGATTAGATATAGAAGCAATATTTGATGCAAATCCAAAACTTATAGGAATGAGAATAAGAGATATAGAAATACAAGATATAGATATACTAAAAGATTATCTTGAAGATAATAACATAGATATAGGTATAATTTGTGTTCCAAGAATTAATGCACAAAAGGTATGCGATACTTTAGTGGAAAATGGAGTAACAGGTATATGGAATTTTGCACCTGTTGATTTAATAGTACCAGAAGATATAACAGTAGAAAATGTTCATTTATCAGAAAGTTTATTGACATTAATATATTTATTACATGATAAAAATGAAAATAAATAACTAAATTGATAATTGGATTAAATTAGAAATAGTTATTGCAAAAGAAAATTTTAAAGTTTATAATAATAATTGAAGCATCTGCTTCAATTATTTTTGCTTATGATTGTTATAAGATTAACAAATTTGTTGTTTTATGATACATATTAACATTAATATAATTTTTAATATGTTTTAAATGCAATTATAAGATACTACATGGGTTATGTCTATTGAAAAAACTTAATATAAGCATGGATAAAAGGGAGGATTCTATAATGGAATTAAAAAATATAATTCTTGAAAAAGAAGAAAATCTAGCGATTGTTACAATTAATAGACCTAAAGCATTAAATGCATTAAACTCAGAAACATTAAAAGATTTAGACGTAGTATTAGAAGACTTAGAAAATGATAGTAATATTTATTGTGTTATATTAACAGGAGCTGGAGAAAAAGCTTTTGTCGCAGGAGCTGATATTTCAGAAATGAAAGATTTATCAGAGGAAGAAGGAAAAGAATTTGGCCTTTTAGGAAACGGAGTTTTCAGAAGATTAGAAAAATTAGACAAGCCTGTAATTGCAGCAGTATCAGGATTTGCTCTTGGTGGTGGTTGTGAATTAGCTATGGCTTGTGATATAAGAATAGCTTCAGAAAAGGCAAGATTTGCTCAACCAGAGGTTGGTCTTGGAATAACACCAGGATTTGGGGGAACTCAAAGGTTAGCTAGACTAGTTGGAGAAGGTAAGGCTAAAGAGCTTATTTATACATGTGCAACTGTAAAAGCAGAAGAAGCACTTAGAATTGGTTTGGTAAATAAAGTTGTAGCTCTTGAAAATTTAATGGAAGAAGCAAAAACTATGGCAAATACCATAATAGCTAATGCTCCAATAGCAGTTAAGTTATGTAAGGATGCTATAAATAGGGGAATGCAAGTTGATATAGATACAGCTGTAGAAATTGAAGCTGAGGATTTTGGGAAATGCTTCTCTACAGAAGATCAAAAAGAAGGAATGGCAGCTTTCATGGAAAAGAGAGCTAAAAATTTTTCAAATAAATAGTCAGAAAAAATAAAATATAACGAATTGTCGCAATATTAAAACGGAAGTGTTTAAGTAAAAAGGGTGCAATATCGAGGAGGTATAATAAATGAATTTTCAATTAACTAGAGAACAAGAATTAGTAAGACAAATGGTTAGAGAATTCGCTGTGAATGAAGTAAAACCAATTGCTGCTGAAATTGATGAGACAGAAAGATTTCCAATGGAAAATGTTAAAAAGATGGCTGAACTTGGAATGTTAGGAATTCCATTTGCTAAAGAATATGGCGGAGCTGGTGGAGATACTCTTTCTTATATTTTAGCAGTAGAAGAACTATCAAAAGTTTGTGGAACTACAGGGGTTATAGTATCTGCTCATACTTCTCTTTGTGCTTCTTTAATAGAACAATTTGGAACAAAAGAGCAAAAAGAAAAATATCTAGTAGATCTTGCAAGTGGCAAAAAGCTAGGAGCTTTTGGATTAACAGAACCAGGAGCAGGTACAGATGCAGCAGGACAACAAACTGTAGCCGTGTTAGATGGAGATAATTATATATTAAATGGATCAAAGATATTTATAACAAATGGTGGAGTAGCTGATACATTTATAATTTTTGCTATGACTGATAGAAGTAAAGGAACAAGAGGAATTTCAGCATTTATAGTTGAAAAAAGTTTTGAAGGCTTCTCAATTGGTAAAAAGGAAGATAAGCTTGGAATTAGAGGATCTTCAACAACAGAATTAGTTATGAGTAATTGTGTAGTACCAAAGGAAAACTTAATTGGACAAGAAGGTAAGGGCTTTGGTATAGCTATGAAAACTCTTGATGGTGGAAGAATTGGTATAGCAGCTCAAGCTTTAGGAATTGCAGAAGGTGCATATGATGAAGCAGTTGCTTATATGAAAGAAAGAAAGCAATTTGGAAAACCATTATCAGCATTCCAAGGACTTCAATGGATGATAGCAGAAATGGATACTAAAATTGAAGCTGCAAGACATTTAGTTTATAAAGCTGCTTGGTTAAAAGATAATAGACTTCCATATTCAGTAGATGCAGCAAGAGCTAAGCTTTATGCAGCAGAAGTTGCTATGGATGTAACAACTAAGGCAGTTCAAATATTTGGTGGATATGGATACACTAAAGAATACCCAGTTGAAAGAATGATGAGAGATGCAAAGATAACTGAAATATATGAAGGAACTTCAGAAGTTCAAAAGATGGTTATTTCAGGAAATGCTTTAAGATAATAGGGGGAGGATTTATAAATGAATATAGTAGTTTGTTTAAAACAAGTTCCAGATACAACAGCTGTTAAAATTGATCCAAAGACAGGAACTCTTATAAGAGATGGTGTTCCGTCAATAATAAATCCAGAAGATAAGCATGCTTTAGAAGCAGCCTTAACTTTAAAAGATAATGTAGGTGGAAAGGTTACAGTAATAAGTATGGGACCTCCTCAAGCAAAAAATGCATTAAGAGAAGCGTTATGTATGGGGGCTGATGAAGCTATACTTATAACAGATAGAGCTTTTGCTGGTGCCGACACATTAGCTACTTCAAAGACTTTAGCAGGAGCAATAAGAACCTTAGAATATGATATAGTTTTTGCTGGAAGACAAGCTATAGATGGGGATACTGCTCAAGTTGGACCAGAAATTGCAGAACATTTAAATATACCTCAAGTGACATATGTTCAAGATGTTAAGGTAGAGGATGATGGATTATTAATAAATAGAGCATTAGAGGACGGTTATGAATTAATAAAGGTTAATACACCAGTTTTATTAACAGCTATAAAAGAATTAAATGAGCCAAGATATATGAATGTTAGATATATCTTTGATACTGCAAATACAGAAATAAAAGTTTGGTCAGCAGACGATTTAGAAGTAAATAAAGAAGAATTAGGACTTAAAGGTTCACCAACAAAGGTTAAAAAGTCAATGACTAAAGAAGCTAAGGGAGCAGGCGAATTAATAAATGAAGTTCCAGGTGAAGCTGTAAAATATGTATTAGGTAAATTAAAAGAAAAACACTACATCTAGGAAATATGGGAGGTAAAAAAGATGAGTTTAGCAGATTACAAAGGCGTATGGGTATTTGCAGAGCAAAGAGAAGGAGAGCTTCAAAAGGTTTCTTTAGAGTTACTTGGTGAAGGAAGAAAAATTGCAGATAAATTAGGTGTAAAATTAACAGCTCTTTTATTAGGAGATAATATAAGAGATTTAGCTGATACATTAGGAAGACATGGAGCAGATGAAGTTATAGTTGCAGAAAATGAATTATTAAAGCACTATACTACTGATGGTTATACAAAGGTTATTTGTGACTTAGCAAATGAAAGAAAGCCAGGAATTTTATTTATAGGAGCAACTTTCATTGGAAGAGATTTAGGACCTAGAGTAGCTGCAAGATTATCTACAGGATTAACAGCAGACTGCACAGTTTTAGATGTTGATGTTGAAAAAGCAGATTTATTAGCTACAAGACCAGCATTTGGTGGTAACTTAATGGCTACAATTGCATGCCCAGATCACAGACCACAAATGGCAACAGTAAGACCTGGAGTATTTGAAAAGCTTCCAGATGAAGATAGAAGCTTTACTGTAGAAGAAGTGGAAGTAAAAATCTTAGATTCAGATATCAGAACTAAAATAGTTGAAATAGTAAAAGAAGCTAAGGATATTGTTGATATAAGTGAAGCTAACTTTATAGTTTCAGGTGGTAGAGGAGTAGGAGCAAAAGAAAACTTTGCTATTTTAGAAGAATTAGCAGAAGCTTTAGGTGGAACAGTAGCAGGATCAAGAGCAGCTGTTGAAAATGGCTGGATAGAAAGAGATTATCAAGTTGGTCAAACAGGTAAGACAGTAAGACCTACTATATATATAGCTTGTGGTATTTCAGGTGCAATACAACACGTTGCAGGTATGCAAGATTCAGATTTAATAATAGCTATAAATAAAGATGCATCAGCTCCAATAATGAAAACAGCTGATTATGCAATAGTTGGAGACTTGTTAAAAGTTGTTCCAGAAATGACAGCTCAAGTAAAGGCAATGAAAGAGAATTAAAATTGGGAGGTTTTTTAATATGGAAAAGATTTTTGTTATAGGTGCTGGAACTATGGGAGCAGGTATAGTTCAAGCTTTTGCTCAAAAGGGCTATGAAGTAATAGTTAGAGATATAAAAGACGAATTTGTTGAAAGAGGTATAGCTGGGATTAATAAAGGGCTAACTAAGTTAGTTGCTAAAGGAAAGATGACTGAAGAAGATAAGGAAGCTGTTCTTTCTAGAATAACTGGAACTACTGATTTATCTCTTGCAGAAGATTGTGATTTAGTAATTGAAGCTGCTGTTGAAAATATGGAAATTAAAAAGAGTATATTTGCTGAATTAGATGGAATTTGTAAAGAATCTACTATATTAGCTTCTAATACATCATCTTTATCAATAACAGAAGTTGCTTCAGCAACAAAGAGACCTGATAAAGTTATAGGAATGCATTTCTTTAATCCAGCTCCAGTAATGAAGCTAGTAGAAATTATAAAAGGTATGGCAACATCAAATGAAACCTTTGATACTATAAAAGAATTATCAGTAGCAATTGGAAAAGAGCCAGTAGAAGTTGCAGAGGCACCAGGATTTGTTGTTAATAGAATACTTATACCAATGATTAATGAAGCATCATTTATCCTTCAAGAAGGAATAGCTTCAGTTGAAGATATAGATACAGCTATGAAATATGGTGCAAATCATCCAATGGGACCTTTAGCTTTAGGAGATCTTATAGGTTTAGATGTATGTTTAGCTATTATGGATGTTTTATATAATGAAACAGGAGATACTAAATATAGAGCAAGTAATCTTTTAAGAAAGTATGTTAGAGCTGGATATCTTGGAAGAAAGAGTGGAAGAGGATTCTACAATTATTAAAAGTTAAATCTAAATAGGATTTGATTTGCTTAGCTTATTAAGATAGAGGAGTTTATTTAATTCCTCTATTTTTTATATTTAAAATGATAATAGCCACATTAAAACATTAATATGTTAGAAGATTAGTATATTTATTTAATAAAATTAAGAAAAAATATTATTATTGGATATCAATTATCCATTTTGTTTATAGTATGATATAATTTATAAAGAGAAAATTTTTAATATTAAGTTATCCTTTGAGGGGGAAAAGGCAACCTAATAAGAATAGTTTATTAATATCTCGGGGATAAATAATATATTAATGATATATATGAGGTGAAAAAATGGATTTTAAAAATGTTTTATTTGAAGATAATAAAGTAATAATACAAGGTACAAAGAATTTTAATATAAAACAAATATTAGAGTGTGGACAATGTTTTAGATGGGATAAGATAGAAGATAATAACTATATCATAGTTGCTTATGGAAGAGTTATTGAAGTAGTTCAAAATGATGATGAAGTTATTATATTAAATTCAAATGAAGAAGATTTTAATAATATATGGAAAAATTATTTTGATTTAGAAAGAAACTATGATGAAATAAAAGATGAACTTGCAAAAGATGAAATACTTAGAAAGAGTGTTGAATTTGGATATGGTATAAGAATATTAAATCAAGATCCTTTTGAAATTCTTATAAGTTTCATAATATCTGCAAGAAATAGCATTCCTTCAATAAAGAAAACTGTTAAGAAGATATGTGAAAAATGGGGAGAAAAGATAGAGTATAAAGAAAATGAATATTATACTTTTCCAACTCCACAAGCAATTAAAGATGCTACATTAGAAGAAATCCAAGAAACAGGAGCATCTTTTAGAAGTAAGTACATATTAGATACAATTAAAAAAGTAAATGAAGCTATAGAAGTTAAAGAAGAAATTAAATTAAATCCTAATAAGTATGCTGAAAGACCGGAAATATTAGATTTTGATTTAGAATATATAAAGTCATTAAATGATGATGAATGCCATATAGCACTTCAAAAATTTATGGGTGTTGGTGCTAAGGTAGCAGATTGTATAATGCTATTTTCAATGACAAAACACTCAGCGTTCCCTGTAGATGTATGGGTAAAGAGAGCTATGATTCATTTTTATGTGGCACCAGATGTTTCATTAAACAAAATGAGAGTATTTGCAAGAGATAAATTTGGAGCTTTATCAGGAATGGCTCAGCAATATTTATTCTACTATGCAAGAGAAAACAAAATTGAAGTATAGAATTTTAATAAATTGAGAATATAAAGGCTAAGATAACTAGATATGTTCCATAAGCTAAATAGCTACACAAAGAAGTACTAGGCTTGGAAAACCTACTATGCCAAGAGTTTTGGTTAACTCGCTGCGCTCAAACAATTAAGCAACACTAAGGCCTAGCAGTTTTTCCTTCGCCAAGTACTTCTAATTGCTCGCTATATGCTTATTTCACGGTCTATTTATCTTCGCTAACTTATATTTCTCCACTTAAAATTATTAAATGAAGAATTAGTCTCATTAATACATATCATTATGTTTACGGAGTCTTTATATTCGCAATTTGAGTTGGCTTGATTGCGATGTTGAGTTAAAAAAATAGCATATATATAAGCATTTACAAGTGGTTTAAACTTGGTTA
>NZ_JADNAT010000002.1 GCF_015550425.1 Clostridium sp. 1001275B_160808_H3
ATTTATTTAATTATATAAAAAATACCTATAGCCATAAACCCTTTTATTTAAGTGTCTAGTCTATAGGTATCAGTTTATTTCGCGAGCCCCTTGCAAAATTTATAAAAACAGGACTATAAGGATTTTAAAGGGAGTCGCGTTTCACGACTTCCTTTAGTTATTTAGAATAGGACATGTTTTTATTTAGATATATGATTGTGAATAAATAATAAAAAAGTATCTATCATTTATATATGCATTATACAAATATATTTGGTAAAAAGTGCAATATATAGTTGACTTTTTATGTGCATACTGTATATAGTATACATATACAGTAATTATAGTTATTTGAGGTGAAAAATGAAAATATTAATTAGTAATTCATCTAAGTTTCCAATATATGAGCAGATAGTTAATTCGATAAAAGAGGAAATTATAAATGGAACATTAGAGCCTAATGAAAAGTTGCCTTCTATAAGATCCTTAGCTAAAGATTTAAATATAAGTGTTATTACAACTAAAAGAGCTTATGAAGAACTAGAAAATCAAGGTTTTATTGAAACAGTTGGGGGAAAGGGATGCTATGTATCCTATTTTAATAAAGAGCTTATTTATGAGGAAAAGCTTAAGGAAATTGAAGAGAAGTTAGAAGATATTATGAAAATAGCAAGAGCTATAAAGCTAGATAAGAAAGATATTTATAACATGATAGATTTGTTGTATGAAGGAGAATAGTATGATTAGGGTAGAGAATGTAAGCAAAGAGAGAGGAAAATTTAAGCTTGATAATATTTCTTTTGAGTTAGACGAAGGATTTATCATGGGATTAATTGGACCTAATGGTTCAGGGAAAACAACTTTAATTAAAATGCTTCTTGGGTTAATTAAAGCTGATAAAGGAGAAATTAAAATATTTGATAAAGATATTTTTAAAGAAGAGGTGTATGTTAAAGATAATATTGGTTTTGTTTTTGATAATTTAAATTTTTATGGTCATTTAAATGTCAAAGATTTTAAGAAAATAGTTAGTAAGTCTTATTCTAAATTTGATTCAAATCTCTTTGATTCTTACTTAAGAAGATTTGGAATTCATAAAAAATTATATATTGGAGAACTTTCAAAAGGTGAAGCTATTAAGCTTATGATAGCTAATGCGTTATCTCATGATGCAAAACTTTTAATATTAGACGAGCCTACAGCTGGGTTAGATCCTATTATAAGAAAAGATATTTTAAAACTACTTCAAGAAGCAATAGAAGATGGTAATAGAAGTGTTATTATTTCTACTCATATAACTTCAGATTTAGATGGAATAGCAGATTATATAACTTTTATTAACAAAGGAAAGTTAATTTTCTCACAAGACATGGAGTCTATAAAGGAAATATACAGAATTTTTAGGGGATCAAAGGAAGAACTTGAAGAAAGTAAATTAAATTTTATTTCTACAAAGGAAACAAAGTACTACATGGAAGGTTTATTTATAAATGAAAAAGGTTTGGATAATGAAAATATAAGTATTCCAACCTTAGAGGATATAATGTTTCACTATATAAAGGGGGAGAAGTAATGTTTAAGCTTATACAAAAAGATTTATTAGTGGGTCTAAAGGTTAGATCATTAAAAGCTGCAATAATTACTATAGTACTAGTTTGGTTATTATTAGGTATATTATCTGATTATTTTCCTACTTATCTTCCTATAGCTATTACTTATATAGTAGTGATGAATAGTTTTTATTATGATAGTTTAAATAGCTGTGAGGGCTATATACTAAGCTTTCCAACTAGAAGAGAAGATATAGTTTATTCAAAATATATGTTAGTACTTTTAATATTATTTTTATCTAATTTATTAATGTACATTTGTTTTGGAACAAATAACATATTAATTTCTTCAAGATTAATGGTATTACAAGATGTGGTTGCTAGTTTTTCTAGTATTATGGTCAGCTTTTCTATAATTATACCGATTATATTCAAGTTTGGATATAAATTAGCAAGAAATATTGGACCGTTTTTAATATTGATTACTTCATATATATTTACTTTTAAATATCATTTGATCAGTCCAAACTATGGGATGCGAGATAATTTCCTTATGAACGTTTCTAATAAAATAGCAGTGTTTTCATTTAAACATTTGAATCTAGTAACTCATGATTTAGCATCTAGATCAAGAGAGATATATATGTTTTTATTATTATTCATATTAGTCTTTATATTTTTATTTTCAATATATATATCATTAAAAATATATATAAATTGTGATATAGATTAAGGAGGGGCATATATGAACGTAAGATTTATAAAAATAAGCTTAGGAATTTGTATATTTTTATTTATTTCATTTTTCGGATTCAAGTTTATGTTAGGAGATAGAAAAGAATATTATGATGGATTTATTGATGTTCCTAAATTAAGTATAGCGTACTCAGGATTTGAGGAGGAAGATGAAGTTTATAAAATAAAAGTTAGCTTTAAAAATAATAGTAAATATTATGGAAGCTTAAGAGATGTTAAATTACAGTTTAGTAATAATAATTTGATAAATTCTAACCCTATATTTATAGGTTATGATTTTAGTGAAAGAGAGTACTTTGATGGTAATGAAGAGAGCAATATAGATTATAGTCCTTTTCTAGATAAGGAAGGAAAGAAAGAATATGTATTCGATATTCCAAAAGGATTAAATTTTGATAATAAGATTTTTGATACTAATAGAATGAGGGTATCATATAATTTAGAATATTATAAATATAAGCCTAAATCAAATTCCTTGATTGGAAAGGTTAAATTTGATAGTTCAACTGAATTTATAGATAACTCGTCAATGCCATTTACAATAGAATAAATAATTTGAAAGAAATCTGTCCCTAGATGCATAGCCCCTTAGGGTCAAGAAAAATGTAAAAAGTAGAGAAATCACATTCTCTACTTTTTCTATATGAGATCATTTAATATACAAAAATTGTCCTTTTAAATTCTCAATTAGTCGCTCAATGATGAGCTAGGTATAATAAAATTTAATTATTTACTACTTACTTTTTCATAAATTTCTTCATAAGTTTTTTGTTCATCATTCATATTTTTAACTATTTCTTCTGATTTTTCTCTTCTACACTTTTTGCTTAGCATGCATGCTATTCCTTCCATGTATAACACCCCTTTAAATGTTCTTTTATTTGTTACTATTATACTATATTATAATCAATTTATCAATAAAAGTTACTAATTAATAATTGTTATTAATATATCAATGATGATAAATATTAAATTAACAAATTTTACTTTTTAATAAAAATATTTATACAAATTAGTTCACTTTTATGAGTAAGATTCATATAAGTTTTATTATTATCAGTTTTTTATTAATTATTCTTTATATCAAAATATATTTATTTTTTCAAAATTTATATGTATATGTATAAGATTATCATGCATAGAATTAATATGCGTAAGATTAAATAATAAGTAAATTGGTAAAACAAATAAAAAGGTCATCTAAAATATTTTGTCATATATAAAGTATAGTGGTGAATATATTTTAGTAAAAAGGGGGGGAAGTAAATGAACTTCGAAGAATTTATAAAAAGTGATAGAGAAAGTAGAAACAAAGAAAAATTTGAAGGAACATTCTTAGATTATTTAGAAATAATAAAACAAAACCCAGATATAGCTAAGCTTTCACATAAGCGAATTTATGATATGGTTGTTAGTAAGGGAGTAGAAGTACTAAAGGGCGAAGAAAACCCTAAGGTAAAAAAAATATATGGAAATGACTCAATAAGAAAGTATGGTTTCTTTAAGGATGATTTCTTTGGAATTGACAAGGTAATTATGAAGTTAATTAATTACTTCCATTCAGCATCAATGAATGGAGAAGAAGCTAGACAAGTATTATACTTAGTTGGTCCAGTTGGGGCAGGTAAATCATCATTAGTAGAAGCTTTGAAAAAAGCGCTTGTTGAATGTGATCCTATTTATACTATAAAAGGTTGTCCGATGCATGAAGAACCTCTACATTTAATACCTAAACATTTAAGACCAAAATTTGAAGAATTATTAGGTGTAAAAATAGAAGGAGATTTATGTCCAGTTTGTAAGTATAGACTTATGAATGAATTTAATGGAGAATATGAAAAGTTCCCAGTTGAAACAAAAGGATTCTCTATTAGATCAAGAAAGGGAATTGGTGTTGTTCCACCAGTAGATCCAAATAACCAAGATACTTCAATTTTAACTGGATCAATAGATATTTCAAAAATGGATATGTATCCAGAAGATGACCCAAGAATATTCTCTTTAAACGGAGCATTTAACGTTGGTAATAGAGGATTAGTTGAATTTATAGAAGTATTCAAAAATGACGTTGAATATCTTCATACAATAATCACAGCAACACAAGAAAAATCAATTCCATCACCAGGTAAGGGATCTATGATTTACTTTGATGGACTTATAATAGCTCACTCAAATGAAGCTGAATGGAACAAGTTTAAATCAGATCATACAAATGAAGCTATCCTAGATAGAATTGTAAAAATAGAAGTTCCATATTGCTTAGAGCTTGATGAAGAAGTAAAAATATATGAAAAGATTTTAAAAAAGAGTAACTTTAATGCTCACATAGCTCCTCATACAATAGAAGTTGCAGCTATGTTTGCCATCCTTTCAAGATTAACTCCATCAGCAAAGGTAGATCCTATAACAAAACTTAAGATCTACAATGGTGAAGAAATAGTTGAAAAGGGAAGTACTAAGAGAATTGATATAAATGAATTAAGAGAAGAAGCAGGCTCATATGAAGGTATGAAGGGTATAAGTACTAGATTTATAATTAAGGCAATTGATAATGCCCTTTCAAGTTCAGAATATAACTGCATCAACCCATTAAGTATAATGGAAAGTATTATAAAATCAGTTAAGGAAATGGATATAGCAGCTGAAGATAAGAAGAAATATCTTGGATTTGTACAAGATACAATTAGAAAAGAATATAATAAGATTCTTGAAAAAGAAATTACAAAGGCATTTATTCATTCCTTTAGAGAACAAGCTGAAAGCTTATTTGATAATTATATAGATAATGCTGAAGCATTTGTTAATAAGACTAAGATTAAGGATACATCAACTGGAGAAGAGTTAAATCCAGATGAAGACTTTATGAGAAGTATAGAAGAACAAATTGGAGTTTCAGAAAACTCATGCAAAGGCTTTAGAGCAGATGTTACTTCATACATGTTCTACTTAGTTAGAAATGGAAGCAAGATAGATTATACTTCATATGAGCCTTTAAAAGAAGCTATTGAAAAGAAACTTATGGCATCTGTTAAGGATCTTTCAAGAATTATAACTAAATCTAGAGTTAGAGATACAGAACAAGCTGAAAAATACAATTCTATGGTTGAAGAAATGCAAAATAATGGATATTGCTTACATTGCTGTGATGTAATATTAAAATATGCTGCAAACAACTTGTGGAAGGATTGATAACAATGGCAATCTTTAGAGACAATGCAGATAATCCATTAGAGCATGATAGATCAATAGAAGATAGAAGAAGACATAGACAATTAGTTGAAAAATCTATAAAAGAAAATTTGGGGGATATTCTTTCAGAAGAAAGTATAATTGGAGAAAGTAAAAATAAAAAATTTAAGATTCCAATTAGAGGAATAAAAGAATATCAATTTGTATTTGGAAGAAATAATAAAGGGGTTGCCACTGGAGTTGGGGAAGAAAGAAGAGGAGATAAAATATCTGATGGAAGCCCTAAATCAGGAAAAAGTGGAAATCAAGGTGCTGGTAACTCTCCAGGAGATGATATTTACGAAACAGAAATAACCATGGAAGAGCTTATGGATTATATCATTGAGGATCTAGAATTACCTCATTTGGATAGAAAGAAATACTCTGAAATAATAACAGAAAGTGCAGGCAGAAAGCGTGGTTATCAAAGATATGGAATAAATCCAAGACTTGCAAAGAAAAAGACAGTTGTAGCAAAACTACAAAGAAAACAAGGCAAAAAGAGGGCATTACAAGAAGTAGGTTTAGATAATGATATAGAAAGATTTCCTTTTAGAGAAGAAGACCTTAGATATTATAGAGTTAAGAAGAAACCTAAAAAAGAAAGTAATGCAGTAATGCTATTTATCATGGACGTATCAGGGTCTATGGATAGTAGCAAAAAATATTTGGCTAGATCATTGTTCTTTGTTTTATCTAGATTCATAAAAAGAAAATATAATAATATAGCTTTTGAATTTATATCTCATACTACTACTGCAAAGAGGGTAAATGAGTTTGAATTCTTCCATAAAGCAGAATCAGGTGGAACTTACATTTCAAGTGGACTTAATACAGCTTTAGATTTAATTAAGGAAAAGTATCCACCAGAAATGTGGAATATCTATCCTATATATGCTAGTGACGGAGACAACTGGAGCGAAGATAATGAAAGGGCAATGAAATCTGTAAAGGAATTATGCAAAATAAGCAATATGTTTGGATATGCAGAATTATTACCATCCACTTATTCAACAACAATGTATTATAGATTCAATAAAGAGATAAGTTGTAAAAATTTCGTTTCTGTAATTGTTAAGGAAAAGAAGGATTTATGGGATGCATTGAAAGTCATGTTATCTAAAGAGCTCAGGGAGGAATAATTATGGAATACGATGTTAGCACTTTAGAGAAGTGGAATGAAATTATAGAAAAAAAAGCAAGAGAAGTAGGACTTAACTTTTATCCGCAAGAATTTGAAATAATAGGCTTTAATGAAATGTTGGGGTATGAGGCATATGTTGGTATGCCTTCTAAATACCCTCACTGGAGTTATGGTAAAGCATATGATAAAAATAAAACATTGTATTCATTAAATATGACTGGATTACCATATGAAATGGTAATAAATACAAATCCTTGTCTTGCATATTTAATGAGAGAAAATACACTACTTTTACAAATATTAACTATGGCTCATGTATATGGTCATAATGATTTCTTTGCAAATAATAGAATGTTTGTAGAAGGAACTAATGCTAAAGGTGCATTAGAAATGTTTAAGCTAGATGCGGAGATAGTTAGAGGATATATAAATGATCCAAGTATAGGCTACGAAAGGGTTGAAAAAATACTGAATGCAGCACATGCAATTAGATATCAAATACCTAGAGTAGTTGGGGTAAAAGAATTAAGTGGCGATGAAATAAAAGAAAGTTTAATTGCTGATTACTATTCTAAAAAAGAAAATAGAGGTATTTTAGATGAAAATGATGAAATACCATTTCCAGATGTATCAAAGATACCAGTAGAGCCTTGTGATGATGTTTTAGGTTTTATAATAAAATATAGTGCTTTAGAAGAATGGGAAAAGAATATATTAAGAATAGTAAAGAGAGAAACTCAATATTTTATGCCTCAAATTGAAACCAAAATAATGAATGAAGGTTGGGCAAGTTTTTGGCATTATAATATATTGAAAGAATTAGATCTAGATGATGGACTACATTTTGAATTCTTAAAAAGACACAATGATGTTGTAGCACCTATAGTTGGCGGACTTAATCCATATTATTTAGGATTTAAGGTTTTTCAAGATATTGAAAAAAGATTTGGTAGAGAAAAAATATTCGAAGTTAGAAAAACAGAAAGAGATAGCTCTTTCTTAAGAAGATATCTAACAAGAGAATTATGTGAAGAACTAAACTTATTTCAGTATGCTAAAAAGAGCTTTGAATATGTAGTTGAAGAGGTTCCAGATGAAATAGGCTGGAAAGAAATAAGAGATTATCTTGCAGATACTTGTGGAGTTGCATCAATTCCATACATTAGAGTAACTAATTTAAATAGAAGAGACTTAACTTTAACATTAGAGCATTTCTTCGATGGAAGAGAACTTGAAATGTCATATGCTAAAGAAACTCTAAAATATGTTCAAGATCTTTGGGGGCGCAAGGTAACTTTAATAACAAAAACTAAAGAAGGTAAGCAAATAGAAATAATTTGCAATGAAGATAGAAAGATTTTTATTAATTAGCTAAAATAGTTATATTTAAAATAAAGAAAGAGCGAAGATAGAAGATATGAATTTACCACATATTTTATTTATCTTCGCCTTTATATTTGCAATTTATAACTTAAGTTCACATTTAAATAATTAAATGCATAATGTATAAGTGTATAAATTTTTAGGAGATTATAATGGAGTTTAAGGGAAGTAAAACAGAACAAAATCTTTACAAGACCTTTGCTGGAGAATCTAGAGCAAGAACTAAATATACCTTATATGCTGAAAAAGCAAGATTAGATGGATATCAATGGGTTGGGGAAATATTTGATGAAACTTCAGGAAATGAATTAGCTCATGCAAGAGAAGTATTTGGAACATTTTTGAAAAGGATAGGTTGCACTAAAGATAATCTATTAGATTGTATTTTAGGTGAATCAGATGAATATGAAAATTCATATAAAAAGTTTGAGGAAGATGCAAGAAGTGAGGGGTTTAATGAAATAGCAGATTTTTATAAAGAATTAGCTGAAACAGAAGAAAATCATGCTAAAAGATTTAAAGCACTTTATGATAAGCTTGAAGACGGAACTATGTTTAGAGGTCCAAAAGGCTCATTATGGGTATGTATGAATTGTGGATATATTCATGAAGGTGAGGAAGCACCTTTAGTTTGTCCTTTATGCAAATATCCAAGAGCTTACTTTAAACCATATTGTAAAATTACAAATGTTTAAGGAGGTAAGTTATGTTTATATCAATACCTAAGGAGTTTTTTGTACCAGTATTATTTAGTGAAGAGTTTAGATATAATTTCGAAACAGATTCAATGGAATATGATACAGAAAGAAAGACAAGTGATTTTAGTGTCCCAAATAGTAGAGCAAAGTTAGCTGATATAGAATATAGTATATCTAGAAATTCTAGAGGAGAAATCGAAGAAGTTCTAAAAAGTGAATTAAAAAATATAGAGGAAGAAATCATAGAAGAACAAATTGCAAATTATATAAAAGGATTCATGAGATATATGGAAGAACTCAGAGAAGCAGGCTGTCTTGATATGAGTGAAAGAGAGCGTTTGAAATTACTTAATTCATACGTTAGAAAGTTTAGAGAATTATATAATAACTATAAAAATGTTATTTCAAATATAAGAAGACCTTTATCAAAGTCAGATATAGATGGAATGATAGACTATTATATAGGAAAAATTGAAGATATCTACAATCAACATTTAGCATCATTAAATTGTAAAAATTTGAACTATGATTCTATTGAAAAAACAATTAATGAAGTAGTTAATGATGCAAAGGACATATTAAAAGAGCAGATAAAAAATTTGAATTGTAAATTAATAAATAAAGAAGAATTTTGCAAAAATGATAAAGAATTAAAAGAGAGCTTTGCTCATGATTCAGATATGTATAATACTATAGATAATGAATTTGTTCAAGAAATACAAAATAGTCGATTTATAGAAGAAAATCAATTTGTAAGAGTAATAAAGAAGAATAGGTTAATAGATAATGAATCTATTGATACTAAGTTCATAGAAAATAATAATTTCATAGTAGATAATAACCTTATAAAAGAAAGTGAAAATGAAATTGGAAATAACAATTTTATAAAAGAAAGTGAAATTGAAGAAAAAAATATCAATATAGAAGAAAGAGATACAACAATCACTGAAAACAAAGCTGAAGAAGATAATAATATTGAGGCAGAAAATAATGTTGAAGAAGAAAATAAAATTATAGAAGGTAATGAAGATTTACAATAGGTACGTGAAGTTATAATCAGATGTATTATAATGCGGGGTGGTTAATTGCCATACAGAGATTTAATTAAAAATCAATATAACGAAATTAATAATTTGACTAATTTACTTAGCTCTATGGTCAACTCTTATAGGCTATTAATTGGTGGGGCAAATGAATTAAATAATATATCAGAAGCCAAGAAAAGTCATGTAAAAGATGCTGTAGAAAGAGCAGATGAGCTAGGTGATATAATAGATGAAATAATAAAAACACTAGAGGAATGTAGTGGTTCATATACAAAGTATTGTAAGATAAAGAAACAATATATAGATGAAAAAACAAATAAAGATAATATATTAACAGAAATAGATTATGAATTAGATTTTGATAATTCAGAAAGAGAAGATGAAGAGTAAAAAAGTAAAGCTATTCCAATATTAATTGAAATAGCTTTTTTGTTTTTACTATCTTTGTGACTAAAGTTTCTTTAATTTAAATGTACTTACCATAAGATAAGAACCTACCATTAAAAGTATAATTGGAATCCATGGAGTTAATCTATGGTTTAGTGTAAAAAATACAAAAACAGCCATAAAACTTCCTGCAATAGTTATAGGAATTCCAGTAAAAACTCCATCAAATGTGGAAGTATTATACCTAGCCAATCTGTAAGCTCCACATATAGGGAAAGCTAATAATACAGCAGTACCTATTATTCCAGCTGGTCCTACTTTTGCTAAATCATACATTAAGAATGTAAGTATAGATGGTGCAACTCCGAAGGAAACTAAATCAGCTAGTGAATCTAACTCTTTTCCTAGTTCACTAGAAACATTTAACCATCTTGCTACTCTTCCGTCATATCTATCTACAAGTGCTGCTATTATTATAAAGAAGCAGGCAAATAAATAATTTTTTTCAAAAGTGTATAAAATAGATATTATGCCACATGATAAATTAATAAATGTAAAAACATTTGGAATACAACTTTTTTTCATAAAATCACTCCTGGTTTTTAAAACATAACGATTTTTATTTCTTTTATGCTTTATTATCAATGCAATATTATATCATAGATTTCTATTAAATATAAGATATTTAAAGATTAATTTAATTATTAAGATAAAATTAAGAAATCCGGCTAATATTTAATTTGATTTATATGTAAAATATAGTAATATACTATATATACTTATTGTATGGAATTATAGAGTTTTTATAATTGGAATATAATATAAAATTAACCTAGGAGGGGTAATGTGAAAAAGGTAAAATTTATTTATAACCCATACTCAGGAGAAAACCTAATATTAGATCAGCTAGATAAGGTTATAAAAATACACCAAGAAGCAGGATACACGATTGTCCCATATAGAATAGATAAAGAAGTGGATGTTATAAATGCTTTTAATGATTTTAAGGAAAATAACTACTATTACGTTTTAATCGCTGGTGGAGATGGAACAATAGACAATGTAGTCAATGCAATGACTAAGTGCGGTGTTTCAGTTCCAATAGGAATATTGCCAGTTGGAACAGCTAACGATTTTGGTAAATTTTTAGGAATGCCTTCAGATGTTTCAAAAGCATGCAGACAAATATTATCTTCTGAAGTTACAGCAGTAGATTTAGGAAGTATAAACGATAAGTATTTTGTAAATGTAGCAAGTACAGGCTTATTTACAGATGTTTCACAAAAAACAGATGTAAATTTAAAAAATACAATAGGTAAACTTGCATATTATTTGAAGGGACTAGAAGAATTACCGAACTTTAGAAAGCTTGATATAAAAATCAAATCAGATGAAATGGATTATGAAGGTAAAATGTACTTCATGTTAGTATTTAATGGTCAAACAGCAGGTAATTTTAAATTAGCTACAAGAGCAGATGCAACAGATGGACAGCTTGATGTTATAATATTTAAGGCCATACCAATAATAGAATTAATACCTCTATTTGTGAAAGTACTAAAAGGTGAGCATTTAGATTCAGATAATGTTATTTATTTTAAAACAAATAATTTATATATTGAATCTCACGAAGATATCGGAACAGATATTGATGGAGAAAAAGGGCCAGAGTTTCCACTTCATATAAAATGTATAAAAGGTGGATTAAAAATTTTAGGTGTAAAATAGCATAAAACTAGAATAAAATGAAATTTTTTTTAATAATTATAAGTAGCAGTAATATAAAAAGGTAGGAGTAACAATTGTTAGAGTTTAGCTATTTATGTCTTTTGTTATTTATAATTACATTTATTTTATATCTAGAAAAAAAGAATATAGATTTATCACCCAAAAAGATTAAATTATTTGTAAGTATCTCATTAATGCCATTAATATTAAGATGCTTAGTTTTATTATGTGGAGTAATCATAGAAAAGCAAGGAATAATATATTTTTTGAAATACTATGTCCTGCTTAATTACTTTAGTATTCCTTTAATTATACTTTCAGCTTTGTATATTTTTTTAAGAAATGAAAAGTTAAAGTTTAATAGAAATTATATTTTTATGATAATCTTAGGTTTACTATATGTTGTATTAGTATATACATATAAATTTAGTATAAGTATAACTAATAATTTTGGATTTATTATTTCTTTAGAAAATGGAATGATACCAATTTTAATATATTTAATTATATTAGCTTCTTTAGCAGTGTTTATATTAATTAATTTGGATAAGCCATTTTGTAATAAAGTTGGTATGAGACTGCTGCTAGTAAGTTTATTTTTATATATAGTAGAATATATTTTGTTATTAGGAGGGGTAAGTATATATCCTTATCCAATAATTGGTGAAGTATTAATATTATTTTGTTTACTTAAATCTATATTTACATTTAAATAAATAGTTAATAAAGTAAAGGAGTTGTTGCAGAAGTTATGTAACAACTCCTTTTTTATGCTGATGGCAAAGTGTCATCAGTTTTTTTTATTTGAATTTTAAATTTAAAGAATGAAAATACAGATAATTTTTAACTATTCATTTTATATTTTACATTCTTAAAAAGGTTGCCTTTTTGGGGTATTTTAATATAATATAGTATTGGAGATTATATGTATAATAAAATAAAATAATATTTATTCTAAATAAATAAGGGGTGAATTTAAAATGGAGGGTGTCCCTCAGAGTAGTAACTTATCAAAATTGAATATTAAAGTTTTAGAGGAGATGGACTTCATTATAAATTAATCTTGTTATAGTTAATTCATTGTCTACTCCTCTAAAAGTGAGGAGGAAAAGATATGAAGAAACTATCAGTATTTCTATATACAAATATCTTAGGAAGAAAGATGTATGACGAGTTTGATGAAAGCCTTGGAGAACTTAAAGATATTTATGTAACTACTGAGGATGGATATCCAAGGGTAATTGGCTATAAAGTCAAAAGAGATGGATATACTTTTCACTATGAGTTTAGGAGTATTAATTTTTATCAACAAGACAATAGGATAAAAATAGTTACAAGAGGCAGCAAAGAAATACTCCCAAGAACATATTCTTACCTTTTATCAGAACATTTACTAGATAAAAAAATAGTAGATATTAATGGCAAGCAAGTAGTTAGGGTTGATGATTTAAGAATAGCTGAAATTGCAGGAGAATATAGGGTAATAGCTGTTGAAACTGGTCCTATGGCAAGATTTAGAAGAGCGAATTGTGCAAAGTTTGGTAGCTTTATTTATAAGATGCTTAGAAAAGACTATGAAGATAGGGTTTTAATGTGGGATGATGTTGAGTCACTAGAAATGGTAGATAATAATTTGAAAATAGCAGTACCATATAAAAAGCTTTCAACTCTTCATCCAGCAGATTTAGCAGATATATTAGAAAACTTAGATGCAAGCTCAAGAAAGCAAATTTTTGAATCACTAGATGAAGATTTAGCAGCAGATACATTAGAAGAAATTGAACCTGAATATAAGGGAAGTATTATAAAAGACTTAAGTGAAACAAAAGCAGCTGAACTTCTAGAAAATATGCCAAATGATGAAATTGCAGATATTCTAGATGAACTAGATGATGAGGAAAGAGAAAAGATCCTAGTAAATTTAGAAAAAGAAGATGCAGATGAAGTTAAGGAATTATTAAGCTATGAAGATGAAGCTGTTGGTAGTATAATGAGTACAGATTTTATTTCGTTTAACTTAGATATAACTGTTGGTGAAATAATTGATATATTAAGGGAAATGGAAGAACTTGAAGAAGATGAGCTTTATAGGATTTATATTACAGATGAAGAAGATAGAATACTAGGAGATATAAGTCAAATAGATTTAATATTAAATAAACCAAATGTTAAAGTTAAAGATATAATGAATGAAAATATTAATGTAATTAGGCATGATGTTAATATAGATGAAGCAATAGAAATTGCAGCTAAATATGATTTATTAGCTATACCAGTAATTGATGAAGAAGATAAATTAATAGGAGCTGTCAACACTCATGATTTAATAGATGAAATTTTATATCCAGTTTGGAAGAAAAAGATAAAATAGAAAGATTATAGTGGGTTGACAATTAAAGCTTTAAGAATATAATGAAAATATAAAACTTACTAAAATACTCAGAATTAAAGACTATGAAAAAGAAGAGTAGTATAGAGGAAGGTTACAGAGAGAAAAGAAGGATGAGATCTTTTTACCTACAATTTATATGAAGTGCACTTTGGAGTTGAGGTTTGAAATAAGTAGAACTTTCCGGTATCATCCGTTATAATGATAATGCACTAATTTGCATTTATGAGTGAGATTAATTTATTAGTCTAATTAGAGTGGAACCACGGAGCTAACTTCGTCTCTATATTATTTAGAGACGAAGTTTTTAATTTATAATAAATTATAGATTAATATATTAGAATAAACTATATAGTGAATTAAATATATAGTTTGATTATTGGTTTAAATAACAGGAGGAAAATATGATATATAATAGCGTATTAGATTTAGTGGGAAGAACACCTATACTAAAATTGAATAAACTAGTTGATGAGGATAGTGCAGAAGTTTATGTTAAATTAGAAAAATATAATCCAGGTGGAAGTGTCAAAGATAGAGCAGCTTTAGGAATGATCGAAAAGGCTGAAAAAGAGGGATTATTAAAAGAAGGTTCAGTAATTGTAGAGCCAACAAGTGGAAATACAGGCATAGCTTTAGCTATGATTGGAAGGATAAAAGGATATAAAGTTATAATTGTAATGCCAGATAGCATGAGCAAAGAAAGAAGAGATTTAATAAAAGCTTATGGAGCAGAACTTATATTAACTGATGGAGCAGAAGGAATGAATGGGGCAATAGAAAAGGCAAAAGAGCTTGCAAAGAAAGATAATTATTTTATGCCTCAACAATTTGAAAATTTAGCAAATTCAACAAAACACTATGAAACTACAGCAGAAGAAATTTGTTCAGAAATAAATGATTTAGATGCATTTGTTGCAGGGGTAGGAACTGGTGGAACTGTTACAGGAGTAGGAAATAAACTAAAAGAGAAGATGAAAAAAATTAAAGTTATTGCAGTAGAGCCACTTAAATCACCAGTATTAAGTGGAGGAAGAGCAGGGGCCCATAACATACAAGGACTAGGCTCAGGATTTATACCAGAAATATATAATCCTAAATGTATAGATGAAGTAATAAAGGTTTCAGATGAAGATGCATTTAAGATGACAAAAGAGTTTGCAGAAAAAGAAGGAATATTACTAGGCATATCATCAGGAGCGGCTATATTTGTAGCACTTCAAGAAGCTAAAAGACTTGGAAAGGGTAAAAAAGTCTTAGTGATAGCACCTGATGGTGGAGAAAAATATATATCTATGGGGATTTACGATTAAAATTAGTAATAAGTAATTTTAACAAAGGGAGGAAAATAGCTGTGTTTAAAAATTTAAGATATGACATAAATAATATATTAGAAAAAGACCCAGCTGCAAGAAGTAAGGTAGAAGTACTTTTATTATATCCATGTATTCATGCTTTAATTGCATATAGAATTGCACATTTTTTATATAAGCATAAAAGATTTTTTTGTGCTAGACTATTATCGCAATTAGCTAGATTTTTTACTGGAATAGAAATCCATCCAGGAGCTATAATTGGAAAAGGCTTATTTATAGATCATGGGATGGGAGTAGTAATTGGGGAAACAAGTGAAATAGGAAACAATGTTACAATATATCATGGAGTAACTTTAGGTGGTACTGGAAAAGAAAAAGGTAAGAGACATCCAACTGTAGAAGATGATGTAATAATTGGGGCTGGAGCAAAGGTACTAGGTCCAATAACTTTGAAAAAGGGATCTAGAGTTGGAGCAAATACTGTAGTTTTAAAGGAAGTTCCTGAAAAAGCCACTGTTGTTGGTTGCGCAGGAAGAAATATAATTAAAAATATTAATGATATAATTGAAGTAGTAGATGAAGATGGAAATAAAAAGACAATATATAATAACATGATTATATAGAATGTTATTGTTATATAGAGATTAATTATTATAGGTGATACTGACTACAGGAGATAATTTAATTATCGAAGGAGTTAGATATTATATAAATAAAGTAGATTATAAAAAAGAGAGTATAATTAATATTTCATATAAGTAATATATAAGTAACATTATATATTACTTATATAGAAGTAATATATAATGTTACTTATATAGAGGTTAGTTATGATAAAAGAAGATATAATTAATTATTGTAACTCATTAGGACTAGATACTTTAGGATTTATAAGATGTAGGGAGTTTACAGAACTTAAGGATTTCTTTTATGAAAGAAGAAAACAAGGTCTTGAAAATGAGTTTGAAGAAAAAGATATTGAAAAGAGGATAAATCCTTTTAATTATATGAATGAAGGGAAAACTATTATATCAATAGCTTTCCCTTATCTTCATGATATAAATTATGTTGATAATGGTTTTTCAGTTTATACAAGAGGAAAAGATTATCATAAAGTAGTAAAGTCATATTTAAGTAAAATATGTGAATACATAGAGGTGCTTGGTGGAAAAGCAAGTTCATTTGTTGATAGCAATTTTTTACCAGAAAGATATATAGCATATTTAGCAGGGGTTGGATTTATAGGTAAGAACAATATGATTATTACTGAAAAGTATGGTTCTTATGTATTTTTAGGAGAAATAATAGCTGATTTAGAAATAAATTGTGATGATGAAAGAAATTTTAATGAAATTTCTCTTTTTAAAGAATGTGGAGAATGTGTTAACTGCTACAAAAGCTGTCCTAGTAAGTCTATAAATGCTTATAAGAAAAATAGCAATATATGCGTTTCATATTTTACTCAAAAAAAGGATTTAGAAGATAAGCATATAAAATTATTAAAGGGAAGAGTTTTTGGCTGTGATAGTTGTCAAAACTGTTGTCCTTATAATGAAGATAAAGGTTTTTCAAATATAAGTGATTTTTATCCTTTTGAGTTTATGAATAAGGAAAATGCAGTTGAGTTAGCTAGTATAAATACTAGAGAATTTAAAGAAACATTTCTAAATACATCTTGTGGATGGAGAGGAAAAAATGTTTTGAAAAGGAATGCTTTAATTAAAATTAGGCATAATAATGGGGATATAAGTGATATAAAAACTGATTCTCCCTATTTAAAAGATTATGTTGATAGACTTTTAAATAGTAATAAAATATAATATTACATATAACAATAGGAAGTGAGGGAGATTAATGTTATCACCAACATTAGTAAAGGTAATAAACATATTACCAGAATCAGTAGTAGTGAAGATAACAAAAGTTATTGTAAACAAATATTTTAAAAAATATGCAAATATTAAAATAGAGGGATTTGAAAATATTGAAAAGGCAAATGGTCCTAAAATATTTATATGTAATCATTTGAGTAATGCTGATGGTTTAATATTGGATAAAGTACTTAGAGAAAAGTATGATCCAACATTTGTTGCAGGAGTAAAACTTTCAAATGATCCTGTAACTAGACTAGGAACGGCTATGATTAAGAATGTGGGTATTAAACCTAACTCAGCAGATAAAGAGGCTATTACAAAGATAGTTAAGCTTGTTAGAGGAGGAGAAAATTTAGTTATTTTCCCAGAAGGAACAAGAAGTAGAACTGGATCTATGATTGAAGGAAAAAAAGGAATACTATTAATAGCAAGAATGACAAAGGCTAAAATTATACCAATTGGTATGCATGGAACTGAAATTCTTTTGCCTATAAATAAAGATGGTGATATGGGTGGAGAAAAATTTAATTATGCGGATGTAAGTATTAAAATTGGAGACCCTATAACATTACCTGTAAAAGAAAAAGATGAAGATAAGCACGAATTTGATGAAAGATCCATGATATATATAATGAAGTCTATTGCAAACTTGCTACCTGAAAAATATAGAGGGATATATAAATAGGTGATTTTATGAAGCAAAGAACAAAAGTAATATTAGAAACATTAAAGGATGATTATCCAGATGCAAAGTGTGAATTAAATCATGAATCTGCATTTCAACTTTTAGTTGCTACTATACTTTCAGCTCAAACAACTGATAAAAAAGTAAATGAAGTAACTGAAACTTTGTTTAGGGATTATCCAGATTTAGATGCTTTTTTAACTCTTACAGTGGAGGAACTAGAAGAAAGAATAAAACAAATTGGATTATATAGAAGTAAAGCAAAAAATCTAATAATGATGTGTAATCAACTTAAAGAAAAGTTTAATGGAGAAGTGCCAAATACTATGGAAGGAATAACTTCATTGGCAGGAGCAGGTAGAAAAACTGCAAATGTAGTATTATCAAATGCTTTTGGAGTTCCATCCATAGCTGTTGATACTCATGTATTTAGAGTTTCAAATAGATTAGGACTTGCTGATTCTGATAATGTATTAGAAGTAGAAAAGCAACTACAAAAAGAACTTCCTAAAAAAGAATGGAGTTTAGCCCATCATTTATTAATTTTCCATGGAAGAAGATGTTGTATTGCTAGAAATCCAAAATGTGAGATTTGTAACTTAACAAAACAATGTAAGTATTATAAAGAAGTTAAGAAAAAAGAAATTAAAAAGAAAGACTCAAAAAAAAGTAAGTAAGAATAGTTATGAAGCTAAATTGAGTTTTAAATTAAAAAGAATCAAAAAATAAATTTATGAAAATAATTATAAAGTTTCTACATAAATATATTTAGAATAATAATCATTCAATTAATAATAAAAGTAATAATAAAAGAGATGTAAAATTTAGTTGTTTTACATCTCTTTTATGCTTTAGGTGGTTATAGTAACTTTGAATTTTAATATAATTCTATTAGGAGGAGGATACTTATAGTCTACTATGATAGAATTACTATTCGTAAGCAATGGAATGGAATTTTTATTTTTAGTTTACTATTATTACTTTAATCATAGACTGTATAGTGATATAATAATTAAAGATTTAAATCAGTAAATTTTATAGTAAAATGGAGGACTTGTTATGAGAGTTGGAGTTTTAATGGGTGGAATATCTTCAGAAAGAGAAGTATCATTAAATAGTGGTAACTCTATTATGCAACATATAAACAAGGAAAAGTATGAAGTTATTCCAGTTGTTATAGATAAAAAGGAAGATGTAATAGAAAAGGTAAAAGATATAGATTTTGCATTATTAGCCTTACATGGAAAGTTTGGAGAAGATGGTACAGTTCAAGCAGTATTAGAAACTTTAGGAATACCATATTCAGGTTGTAATACATTAAGCAGTTCATTATGCATGGATAAGGATTTAACAAAAACTATCTTAAAAGCAAATGGAATAAGAACTGCAAGATGGTTAAATGTTAGATCAGTAGAAGAAATTGATTATGCTGCAATAGAAGAAATGGGATATCCAGTATTTATAAAGCCAACTAATGGAGGATCAAGTGTTGCAACATTTAAAATAACAAAAAAAGAAGATGTTGAAAATGCAGTTATAGAAGGTTTAAAGTGGGACAATGAAGTTATGATCGAAGAATTTATAAAAGGTGATGAAATAACTTGTCCTGTATTTGAAAATGAAATGTTCCCAGTACTTGCTATAAAGGCTAAAACTGATTTCTATGATTATGAGCAAAAGTATTCTGCTAATGGAGCTGAGCATTACGCAATAAACTTAGAAAAAGATATTCACACTGAAGTAGAAAAGATGGCACTTAGCACATATAAAGCGTTAAAATGTTCTGTATATTCTAGAATTGATATGATAATTACAGAAGAAGGAGTTCCATATGTACTAGAAGTTAATACTTTACCAGGAATGACAGCAACTAGTCTTTTCCCTCAAAGTGCAGGAGAAAAAGGAATAAGCTATTCTGAATTTATAGATATGATAATAGAACATTCATTGAAGAAATAAAAAATTCAATATATGTGTAAAATATCAAAATATAAATTTCTTAAGTATAAAATATATAGGTAAACTATAAAAGATAGAGACAAAATATAAAATATATAGATAGGTATGATTTGTAAAAATAATCATACCTATTTTTTTATGTATGGAAGTATAGAATTATACAATGTTGTATCAATCTTGAGAAAAGTGGTTGAGGAGGAAAATTTATATATTAGCTTTTTTATTAATATAAATGATAATAAGGATAATATTTATATCAAATTTATATTTAATTTGAGTATTTTCCAGAAGTTTGAAACGTATAATAAAGTGAAGTTAATATATCTATATTAATAAAATAGGAGGAATTATAATGAATTTCATTTTCTTAGTTTTACTTGGATCTGTCTTAGGTTTAATCTTTGCAGCTTATCAAGCATACACAATACTAAAAGAAGATGAAGGAGAAGGAAAGGTAAAAAGCATATCAATTAAAATTAGAAAGGGAGCTAATGCATATCTGACAAGGCAATATAAAGGGGTAGCTATATTCTTTATATTAATGTTTATTATCTTTTTAGTTTTGAGCCTTTTTGATTATGTATCAATATTTGTACCTTTTTCTTTTGTTATTGGAGGATTTTTATCAGGACTTAGTGGATTTATTGGAATGAAGGTTGCAACAAATGCAAATGCAAGGACAACTACTGCAGCTAAAAAAAGTTTAAATGGAGCATTGAAGATTGCTTTCAAAAGTGGGTCTGTAATTGGAATAGTAGTTGTTTCTCTAGGATTACTTTATATAGGCGTTGGTTATTTTTTCTTGGATTGGTATTATAGAGATTTAGTTGAAGCAGAACGTGTAGTTCAAATTACAACAAATATACTAACATTTGGTATTGGAGCTTCTTCTATGGCTCTATTTGCAAGAGTTGGTGGAGGAATATTTACTAAGGCAGCTGATGTTGGAGCTGATTTAGTTGGAAAAGTTGAAATAGGAATTCCTGAGGACGATCCAAGAAATCCAGCAGTAATAGCAGATAATGTAGGTGATAATGTAGGTGATGTTGCTGGTATGGGAGCAGATTTATATGAATCTTATGTAGGTTCACTAGTTTCATCATGTGCTTTAGCAGTAGCGGCAGGTTTATCCACCAAGGGGGTAGCGGTTCCTTTATTAGTTGCAACTTTAGGCGTATTAGCATCTATTTTTTCTACATTTTTTGTTAAGGCAAAAGAAGATGCAACTCAGAAGAATCTTTTAAGTGCTTTAAGAAGAGGTGTGTATATATCATCAATTATTGTAGCTGTAGGATCATTTTTTATAGTTAAAACTGTATTAGGATCTGAAAATATAGGAATTTATTTTAGTATACTATCAGGTCTTATAGCTGGAATATTAATAGGATTTTTTACAGAATACTATACTTCGGATAACTATAGCCCAACAAAAAAATTAGCTGATATGACTAAAACTGGACCAGCAACTACTATAATAGGTGGATTATCATTAGGAATGATATCAACTGCAATTCCAGTAATTATAGTTTCTATATCAGTTTTAATAAGCTTCAAATTGTCAGGTGGATCAAATGATTTTAACTTGGGGTTATATGGTATAGCCATTTCAGCAGTAGGTATGTTATCGACCTTAGGAATAACTCTAGCAACTGATGCCTATGGTCCAATTGCAGATAATGCAGGAGGAATTGCTGAAATGTCAAATCAAGCCCCTGAGGTTAGAAGAAGGACAGATGCATTAGATTCACTAGGAAATACAACAGCAGCAACAGGAAAAGGTTTTGCTATAGGCTCAGCAGCTCTTACTGCCCTTGCATTTATAGCAGCATATAAGGACTCTATTGAAAACATGGTGAAAAGTGGAGCTTATAACTTTGAATTTAATTTATCTATATTAAATCCCCAAGTTCTTATAGGATTATTTATTGGAGGAATGGTTACATTTTTATTTTCTTCAAAGACAATGGATGCGGTTGGTCGAGCCGCTTCTAAAATAGTAGTAGAAGTAAGAAGACAATTTAAAGAAATACCTGGGCTTATGGATGGAAAATCAGAACCGGATTATGCTTCTTGCGTTGATATTTGTACAAAATCAGCTCAAAAAGAACTTGTAACAATAGCTATAATAGCTATCGTTACACCTCTTGTAGTTGGATTATTATTAGGACCAAATGGTGTTGCAGGATTACTAGCAGGTTCCACAGTTACTGGTTTTGCAGTTGCAATAATGATGTCAAATTCAGGTGGAGCATGGGATAATGCAAAAAAATATATAGAATCAGGAGTTTTAGGTGGTAAAGGATCAGATTGTCATAAAGCTGCTGTGGTAGGAGATACAGTAGGTGATCCATTTAAAGACACTACAGGACCATCAATAAATATATTAATTAAGCTTATGTCTATGGTATCAATAGTATTTGGTGCTTTAGTACTAGCATTTGGAATGCTTTAGATTTATTATTATTTCTATTTCAAGTTTAAAGAAACGCTAACCAAGAAAAATTAATCTTAGTTAGCGCTTTTTTATTTTGATTAATATTTATAGAGATTTAGGTAGTATTAATTAATCTATTTAAGGATTAATAATATCTAAATAATTCTATAATTTTTTAAATCTAGAGAATTTTGAAAAGCTGTGGAATATTAAAAACTAGGGAATATTAAAAGTAATATAATATTTATAAGTTACATAATATTTAAGGCCATATAATGTTAAAATTTATATGGGTCCAAATATGAAAATAATATTAATAAGATATTTACAGTTATATATTTACAGTTATATATTTACAGTTATATATTGACAGTTAAGGATTACATTCGTAAACTTAAATTATAAATTACGAATGTAATTAAAGATGGGGGAGAGGTTTATGGGGAAATTACCTAAAATATCTGATGCAGAATGGGAAGTTATGAAAATAATATGGGTTTTAGGAGAAGCAACATCAAGTGAGATTATTGAAAATCTTAAAGGCAAACAATCTTGGAAAAACACAACTGTAAAAAGTCTTATAAGTAGATTGTTAAACAAAGATGCTATAAGCTTTAAAAAACTTGGAAAGGAATATTTCTATTTTCCACTTGTATCAGAAGAAGAGTGTATTAAAGAGGAAAGCAATTCATTTATAAAAAAGGTATTTAATGGATCATTGAATGAAATGATACTAAGCTTTGTGAAAGCAGATAATCTAACTAAAGAAGATATAAATGAGTTAAGAAATATATTAAACGAAAAAATTATATCGGAGGAAAACTAAATAGATTATCTTAAAATATTTGATTATATTTTAGTGATATCTTTAGTTGTAAGCTTATTAGTAGTTTTAATCTTAGGATTAAGACTAATATTCAAGTATCATATAAAAAATCAATTATTTTTTTGTTTTAATTTAATAAGAAAGGCTATTGCATATATAAAGAGTTGCTCACAGTTAAATAAACTATATGAATGTGTTTTAAAAAATTGTTGTTAAAACAAGTAAAGTTTTTGTTTAAGTATTTTTAAAATCTAAAAAGTGCTATTTAACAATATTAATTTGAAAATTTCTACTATATATTATTAGGGTTCTTTTTTTATTAAATCAAGAACTCTCTTTAATTAATGTCTTAATATAGAGTTTATTTGCACAAGAATTAGTATTTAAAATACATGATTTTATAAAATATTTAAAGCAGATAGTTATAGTGAGATTGGGAAAAATTTAATAATTGCCTGTTGAATTATATTGATATATTAATTTGAAGTCAGAAAAGTTTTTGGTTTTTATATAAGTTGATTTAAAGGATAAGTTTTTAAATAGTAAAATTTGATTTAGTGAATAAGTTTTATAATCATTCTTAAAATCGAGTATATGCCAATTCAAATAATTTTCCAAATACTTAGTAGCAACACCTCTAAACCTTACTAACCACTTTTTTATATTTAAAGAAAATGTATGTATAAAAATGCTGTTAGAAGGTAATTTTTTATTTATATTTTTTATTGACACAATATTTGAAGGTGTTAGATTATTTGAGGCTAATTGGTTAATAACTTTTAAAATAACTTTTGATGATAGCGGAAGGATTGTATCATTATGTTTTTTTGCATAAATATCAAAGTACCTGTCATTATAAGCAGATATAACTGAAGATTTATCTAGGTTTTGAGAGAAGTTTTTATTTATGGCTTCTAAAGAGATAGATCTTCTACTAATTGCTTTAGAAATGAGTGATTTATTACTATCCATTGCACAAGCTATAAAGATATTTTCTTTATTATAGTATCTAGCTTTTCTATCTCCCTTAAAGTTTTCTTTAATAATTATTTTACTAATTTCTACATAATTTTTTAATATATTATAGTTATTTGATGTTTGAGTAATTAAGAATTTATGTCTCCAATAAAAAGAAGTAGCTAAATTGATTCCTAAAATAGCGGAGCACTTTCTAAGAGAAAATTCATTGTTCATGAGAATTAAATATTTTAACCAAAGATCCAATGGCTTCTTCGAATTACTGAACATGGAATTTGTTTTTTTAGAAAAAGTTTTACCACAATTCTTATTGAGGCATTTAAATCTTTGTAGTCCCCTGTATTTGCCATATTTTATAAAGTTATTAGAATTACAATTAGGACAAGTTCTTATTTCTTTATCTTTTAAAATATCAATAATAGATAATTCGTTAAGATACAGATCTACTTGTTTAAATTTACTATTAATTTCACAATTAGCATAACTACATAGTGATGATGATACTTTCATATTTTTCTCTCCTTTAATTATAATGAGATTAGTTGAACTGATTTATTAATAAATATACATATAATTTATTTATTTAAATTTTCTACATAAAATCCAGACTTTAATCAAAGAATATTATACTTTTTGAATTTAATTTTAAAAAACAACAATTTTTTAAAACAGATTACTATAGTAACAAGAATGATATACGTGTTATTGAATGTTTGAATATGAAGTATCAAGTAATTAATAGAAAATAGAATTTACACATGTAATTAGGTATTAATTTTCAAAATTGTTTGAAGGAATCTTATTGAAAATTATCATTATATATTTTTTAGAAATAAATTCACTTAATAAATTAATTTAGTATTTAATTAATGATTTATTTATCAGTTGATATATTTTTTCGTTAATAAGTATATGTATTCTTTTATTAATTGGCTTAGTGATTGATTTATTTAAATGAAAGCGTATCGATAAGTTTCCAAACTACTCCTAATGGATACCGATATATTAAGGTTTTTTTAAGAAATTATAAAGTTTAAAATTAAGATATTTTCGCTACAATATAGATAAATAGTGAGAGCAGAAATTAAAAGAATTCTTCTTTTATGGTAAACTAATTTTAGAAGTAGAGAGGAGTGGATTTTTTTGAGCAAAGAGAAAATATTAATAGTTGACGATGAAAAGGAAATTAGAGATTTAATAGATATATATTTAAAGGGTGAGGGATACGATACAATAAAGGCTGAAAATGGTAAAGAAGCGTTAGATATCCTTTCAAATAATGAAGTGGATTTAATAATTTTAGATATAATGATGCCGAAGGTAAATGGTATTGAAGCTTGTTTGAAAATAAGAGAAGAAAGAGAAATGCCTATAATAATGTTATCTGCAAAGTCTGAGGATATGGATAAGATATTAGGGTTAAATACTGGAGCGGATGATTATTTAACGAAACCATTTAATCCATTAGAATTAGTAGCTAGGGTAAAATCACAACTAAGGAGATATAAGAGGTTTAATAATACATCCACTAAGGAAGAATTAATAGTTAAACAAGACAATGTATTAGAGATTGATGAGATAAGTATAAATCTAGAAACTCATGAAGTTTTTAAAGATGGTGAAGAAATAAAACTTACCCCAACAGAATTTGATATATTAGTTCTACTTGGTGAAAATAGAGGAAAAGTATTTAGTATTGAAAATATATATAACAGCGTTTGGAAACAAGAGTTTATGCAGTCTGATAATACAGTTATGGTTCATATAAGGAAGGTAAGAGAAAAGATAGAAGAGGATCCAAGAAAGCCGAAATTCATAAAGACTGTATGGGGGGTAGGCTATAAAATTGATAGGTAAGAAGAAGTCTAAAAAAGAGAAAGTTAAGAAAGAAAGAGTTGGTCTTATAAAGGGAATAAGAAACTTAATCTTAAAGATTTTTTGTAAACTTTATAATTCAATACTAGGAGTTAAAATTAGAGAGGTTTTAGAGTGGATTTATATAAGAATAGAAAAGAGTATACGATTTGAATTAATGCTTGTTTTTGCAATATGTTTTTTAGCTGCTTTTATGTTTTATGGATTTGCTAACAATGTCTTATCGAAAAATAAAACAATAACTAATCTTGAATATGATATTGGAGAAGTTCAGTCACATGCTAATTCTATTGCAAAGGAATTAAGTGGAGAATATGGATATAAAATAGAGGGTCTTAAAGAAGAAGAACAAATAAAAGAATTATTAAACAGATACAATGATGGTAAAGCTAAAATTTACTTGACTGATTTAGATGGGAAAATATTATTTAAGGTCAATGGTGAATTTCAAGAAAAATTAGATATATATGCAATCATAGATAAAAGCAATTCTGTAGCAGAAGATGGAAGCGAACGAGTATTTCTTTATCCAGTAAATATAGGAGCGGACAGGGCTTATCTAATATACTCAAAGATACCTACTCCTTATATATCATATGACTATTATGTGGATGAAAATTCATTTTTGGCGCTTGTGTTATCAGTTATTATGTTTATATCAATATTTATTATAATAACAAATAAGAAAATGAAGTATATAGAAGAAATAGCGTCAGGTGTAAGAATTATATCGAATGGAGATTTATCATATAGGATAGAAGAAAAGGGAAAAGATGAAATAAAGAAATTAGCTGAAAATATAAATAATATGGCATCGGAAATAGAAAATAGAATTGATGCGGAAAGAAGAGCTGAAAAGACTAAAAGTGAGCTTATAACAAATGTTTCACATGATTTAAGAACTCCTTTAACATCTGTAATGGGATATATAGGACTTGTCAAAGATGGAAAATATGAAGATGAAAATATGATGAAGGAGTATTTGAATATAGCATTTAATAAATCTAATCAACTTAAGGAATTAATAGAAGATTTATTTGAATATACAAAACTCAACAATAAAGGAATAGTTTTGGGAAAAAACAAAGTAAATATAGTTGAATTCTTATCTCAAATAATAGAAGAGTATATTCCTGTATTTGAAGAAAATGAAATAGAAGTAGTTAAAAAGTTTGTAGATGAAAAATGTATGGTAGAAATAGATGCCGGGAAAATGGTTAGAGTCTTTGAAAATCTATTTTCAAATGCCATTAAATATTCTTTTAAGCCAGGAAGTGTAATAGTATCTGCATATGAAAATAATGGATTTGTAAACATTACTATAAAAAATAGAGGAGAACATATACCAAAAGAAAAAGTGGAGAGACTATTTGATAGATTTTATAGAGTAGATGAAGCTAGAAATTCTAATACCAAAGGAAGTGGTCTTGGCCTTGCTATTTCTAAAAATATAGTAGAACTTCATAATGGTAGTATATGGGCCGAATGTGTTGGTAATGAGATAAGTTTCTTTATAAAGTTAAAAGTAATTAGATAATAAATAAAAGTAACCTTTAAGAAAAATCGTAATAAACTAATATAGAGAATATTTTTCTTGGAGGAAAAATGCAAAATAAAAATCCTAATAGTAGATTTGGAATAGACATAAATGAATATACACAAGAGGTTAATTTTCAAACTCTAGCAAGAACAATAGATTTTTTATATCTAAGAGCATCAGGTTCAGGATCGGGAAGATTTAGAGTTGATAGGAGATTCTTAGAATTCGCTAAAGCTGCTAGAGATTATGGAATACCAGTAGGAGCATATCACTATGCTTTACCTTCATATGATTTAACTACTGCAGATTCTCAATGTGACGAGTTCATAGACATATTACAGGAAGGGTTTGGAGAAAAAGATTACGGAGATTTATTTCCAGTAGTAGATGTTGAAGCACCAATAGATAATAAAATAAGTACAAAAGCATTAATTGATTGGGTAGATAGATTTAGAAAAAGGTTCGAGAGAAAAACTAGAAGAAGATTAATGTTATATACAGGAGCTTTTTTTATAGAGCTATATAATGACTTTAAATTACCTAATGGAACACAACCACTAAAAAATATGCCTTTATGGATAGCGATGTATACAAATGTTCCAGTTAATCCACCATATCCTCCAAATTTAGGTGGATGGACGAGATGGAGAATATGGCAATTTAGTGAAGGTCAAGTAGTTAATGGTGTTGGAAATCCTGTTGATGCCAATTGGGGTCCTGATAATTTAGATTTACTTATGCAACCGAGACAGGTAAGAGATTTAAGAGCTGTCAAGGAAGGTGGATTATTAAAGGTTTCATGGAGAAGAAATGATGATGCTGATTTATTGGGATATAATATTTTTGAGAATGGCTATTGGATTGGAACAGTAGGAAAAAATGATACAAGTTTTGAAATAAGATTATCTGAATTACCTGTTAAAACAACTTCTCCTGTAAATATAACTATAGAAGCTTTTGATTATGATGGAGAAACATCTAGAATTAGAAGTAGAGTTACTGTCTAAAATATTTACATTAAAACATTAAAATAATACTAATTATAGAGCTTATAATATTAAAGGTAATTATAATATTATAAGCTTTAATTATTTTATATTTGATTGACAAAAAATCATGAATTTTTTTATTAAGTACTTAATTAAAGTTAATTATTTTATTCATATAAATATATTAAAATAAACTGTAGAATATAACATAATATTAATGATATAGTAGTATTATAATTATAGGGAATAATAATATTTTCGTAATTTTTGTTATGCTTATTTAGAAAGGAGTGGGGCAGTTGGAGGAACAAAAAAATAATTTAAAAAAGACTATATCTCCCAAATATAAAAATACAGTAATAGCTGCAATAGCTATAGCAATAATAATTATAGTAGGAATTATAAGTTATATTTTTTCAGTAAATAATAGAGTAGCAGCATGGGAGAATAAGGTTTATCCGGGGATTGCTGTATATGGTGTTGAGTTAGGTGGATTAAGTAAAGAAGAAGCTACAAACTCTTTAAACGAAAAATTATCAAATCTTATTATGGACAAGAAGTTAGATATTTTGGTTGGTGATAAGAAGTTAGAGTTAGCTTATAGTGAAATAAAGCCTAAATATGACATAGAATCAATAGCAGAGGAAGCTTTTAATTATGGGAAAGATGGTGGAATGTTTAGTAAAAATTCACTAATTAAAAATGATGATGATATTAACATAGAAGCTAAGATTACATATGATGAAGAAAGTTTAAAGGCTTTTGAAGAAAAGGTTAAAACTGAAGTAAATGTAGCTCCGAAAGATGCTACTATAGAAATAAATTCAGGAAACATAGTGGTTACATCAGAAGTTGTTGGAAAGAAGATAGACGAAGAAGAGCTTCATAATAAACTAGTTGAAAATATTAATGGAGATCCAACTAATACTGTTGAATTAACATTTGAGCTAAAAGAAGAACAAGCAAAAGTAAAAGCAGAAGATTTAAATAAAGTAACTGGAAAAATAAGCGGTTATAGTAGTAGTTATAAAGATACTGGAGATGGTAGGGTTAAAAATATGCAAATTGCAGCTCAAATTGTAAATGGAACGGTAGTAATGCCAGGAGAAGAGTTTAGCTACAATGCATTAATTGGAGATACAACCCCAGATAAAGGATATGAAAAAGCTAATACATATATTGGAAATGAAATTGTTCCAGACTACGGTGGAGGAATATGTCAAGTATCAACAACTCTTTATAGAGCAGCAATGAGAGCAAATTTAAGATCAACAGAAAGAATGAATCATTCCTTAACTGTTTCTTATTCAGAACCTGGATTAGATGCAACAGTTGCAAATGGTGTTATAGACTATAAATTCAAGAATTCATATGATTTTCCAGTTTACATTCAAGGATATGTAGCTGGAGGAACAGTATCATTTAACATATATGGTAATGTAGAAGCTATGGGTGGAAAAACTTATGAGCTTGTAAATGAAGTTCATGAAAAATACAATCCAGAAGTTAAGTATGAAGATGATCCAACTATGGAAGAAGGTACTGAAAAAGTTGTATCACATGGAATGCCAGGTTATAAGGCAAGCTCTTATCAAATAACATATGAAAATGGTGTTGAAGTGGATAGAGAGTTTATAGCTACAGATGTTTATTTAACAACCAATACAGTTATAAAAAGAGGAACTAAAAAGAAAGAAACTCCTCAAAATTCAACTAATAAAACAGAAGAGAAACCACAAACTTCTACTGAAGAGAAAAAACCAAATCAATAATAGATATAAAATAGAATGGATATATTAACCATTCTATTTTTTTATAATTTTTTTAGTTAAATAGAATAATAAATGTTAGAAAGACTATAAGTTTATTGTCGAAAATCTAGCATAATGATATTATAATAATATGAAAATGTGAATAAAGGAGTATTTTATGGAATACAAAATGGTTTGTATTGATATGGATGGAACTTTACTAGGTAAAGGGAAAAAAATATCCGAAGAAAGCAAAAAAGTAATAAAAGAAATTCATGAAAAGGGTGTAGAAATAGTAGTAACTACAGGGAGAATTTATAACAATGCAGCATATTATTCACATCTTTTAGGAGTTGAATCACCTGTTATTGCAGCTAACGGAGCTATTGTTAGGGAGAAAAATACAAATAAAGTTATATATGAAAAACCAATTGAAACAGAAGAGTGTATTAGGCTAGTTGAAATGCTATATAAAATGAAGATGCATTTTCATTTTTATACTTTAGATAGTATATATTGTAGTAATAGGATTACAGAGCTTGGAACTAAATTATATATGACAAAACAAATAGGGTATGATAATTTAAAAATAAATTATTATGTTATCAATAATATAGAAAAGTGGAAAAAGTTTTTTAGAAAAAATCATGGGAAAATAACTAAATGTATAGCTTTTTCAACAAAACCAGAGAAGATTGAAAAAGTTAAAAACCATCTAAATAGTTTAAATAGTATAGTATATTACGGCTCAGGGAAAAGAAGCGTTGAAATTAATAGTAAAGGTGCATCTAAAGGTAATGCTGTAAAAGCTTTAGCAAATTATTACGGTTTTAAAAGAGAAGAAATTATATGTATTGGAGATAATGAAAATGATTTATCTATGCTTGAGTATGCTGGAATTGGAATAGCAATGGGTAATGCAATAGAACCAGTAAAAAAATTAGCAGATTATATTACTGATACTAATATTGAAAATGGTGTTGAAAAAGCTATAAAAAAATTCTTTAAACTTTAGATTTTTAAGTATTAAAAAATTTTCAATTAGATATTAATCATTAGATAACATTACTTTTATAAAATAAAAAAACAACTTTGAAAGAAAAGACAATAGAATATTTACTTGATTCGAAATCAAAAAATACTTAATAGGAATATTATTTTTATAATATAAAATAATATTATGTTAATAAATGCTAAATGTTTTGACTAATCAAGATTCATATAGTATCATTTTTTATATAGTTTTACTAAAGTAAGATGATTTCATCTTGCTTTTTTAATCGGAGGTAAGAAAATTGAATTTAAATATAGTTTTATACCAACCAGAAATACCACAAAATACAGGTAATATTGCAAGAACCTGTGTTTTAACAAATTCAACACTACATTTAATTAAACCTATGGGCTTTAAAATAGATGATAAACAAGTAAAGCGTGCTGGATTAGATTATTGGAGTGAATTAAAGCTTGAAATGCATGAAAGCTATGAAGATTTTATGAACAAATATGGAAATGAAAGAATATTTTTAGCTACAACTCATGGTGGGGTACATTATGATGAAGCTTCATTTAAAGAAGGGGATTTTATAATGTTTGGAAGAGAATCTTCAGGTGTTCCAGAAGAAGTACATAACAATCATGAAGGAATAAGAGTGCCAATGATCAAAACGAGTACAAGAAGTTTAAATCTTTCAAATACAGTTGCAATTGTTGCATACGAAGCTTTAAGGCAAATTGGTTTTCCTGAAATGAAATAAATTTAGGGGGAATAGAAGTGGAAAAGATAAAAATATTAACAGATAGTTGCTTAGATCTTCCAGAAGAGTTAATTAAACAAAATAATATAGAAGTTATACCAGTTTTAATTAATTTTGGTGATAAAAGTTATATTGATAGAGAAGAAATTAATTTAGAACAAATGCAAGAAAAAATACAAAGTGAACAAATACTTCCAACTACAGCACAAATTACTCCGGTTAGATTTGAAGAAATCTTTAGAAAGTATTTAGATGAAGGTTATAAAGTTTTAACAATCCTTATGTCATCTAATATGAGTGGAACATATAATTCAGCATGTATTGCAAAAGATATGATTGAATCTGATGATATAGTTATAGTGGATACACAAGTTATAACATCTGCTCAAGGTTTCTTTGTTTTGAAGGCTTGTGAGCTTAGAGATAAAGGATATAGCGCAGAAGCTATAAAGGAAGAAATAATAAAAATGATACCTAAAATGAATGCATCATTATGCTTTGAATCCTTAGAAAACCTAGTTAGAGGTGGAAGAATATCAAAGACTGCTGGTGTTATTGGAACAGCATTAGGACTTAGAGTAATAATTGGGTTCGAAGATGGAATGATGACTGCAAAAGATAAGGTAAGAGGTAATAAAAAAGCATTAAAGAAGATAATATCAGATTATGAATCAAGCAATCCAGATAAAAATGAGCCAGTTATATTAATCGAAATAGAAAGCCCAGAAATGAAGGGTGAACTTAAAAAATATTTAGAGGATAACAATATAAAATATATTGAAACAAAACCAGGTTGTGCAGTTGGAATACATTCTGGTACAAGAGTAAGTGGTCTATTTTTTATAAGCAAATAAGTTTTAAATAGTTTTGAATAACTTAAAAGATATAAAATAAGAGTACAAACTAAATATATGGAATAATAAATAAATTTTTTAGAATAAATAACTTTTATAATAAATAACTTTTATAATAAGACTAAAAAGATAAAGAGTAAATTCTTTATCTTTTTTATTTTGTAAAAAAGACAAACTGAATTTTTATATATTTATTTGGGTAACCTAAAGTAAAAAGGAAGGTGGTTACAGTGAATAAACAAAGACTATTTTTACTAACTCTAAGTATATGTCTAATTAGTATGCTTGTAAGTTGTGGAGTGCTTAATAGTCACGTAATAGATTTAGATAGACTGAAAGTAGCTTATGTTATTAATAAAGGATGTTTAGAAGATAAGGGGCTTAATCAGTTAGGGTTAGAAGGAATAAATAAATCTATTATAGAAGATAGCATTAAATTAACTATCATAGAAATAGACAGAGATGATGAAGAAAGTTTTCAAAAGCAATTTATAAAAGCAGTTAAAAGTAATGATTTAATAATTGTAGTTGGTGAAGAGTTTAAAAATGTAGTTAATGAAGCTGCAACAAACTATAGAAATAAAAGGTTCATAGTTACTACTAATAAGATAAGAGAAAGTAATGTCCAAAATGTAGATTTTAAATATGAAGAGGGCGGATTTTTAGTAGGGGCAATAGCAGGAAAGAGAAGCAGTAATAAAGATGTTGGATATATAGCTATTAAGGATAATGAACCAAATAAGTTATTATTATCAGGTTATATGGCAGGGATTAAAGTTACTAATCCAAAAGCATTATCAAAATTATTATCAGAAGAAAATGTAAAATACGTTGAAGATTGTGCAAATGTTGATTTAGCATATGAACAGGCAATAGAACTTTATGATAAGGGTTGTGAAGTTATTTTAACAGCCGCAGGTAGAGCTTCTGAAGGAGTTTTTAAAGCCGCTAAAGAAAAAGGGAAGTATGTAATTAACAGCGGTATGAATGCACAAGAGGTTTATAGTGATTATAAGGATAATATACTTGCATCTTTAGTAATTAGATTTGATGATATTCTTTATAAAAGTATATCAGAAGCAAATGATGGCATGTTTAAGAGCGGAGAAATAAACAAAATAAATGAGGGCTTAAAAGAGAATACAATTGAAATAATTATGAATGAGTCAATATTAGATAAAGAAACAATTAATTTAGTCAATAACTATAAAAGTGAAGTAATCAAAGAAAAGATTGAAATTCCAAAGATAAAAGAAGAAGTCTTAGAATTTAGAGTACAATAACCACTTGATATAACGTTTACTTACAGTATATACTAGTATTAAAGAGTGTTATCATTAATACTAGTATATTAAGTAAAAGTTATAGTTTATAGTTTATAGTTTTAGAAATGAAGGTGTACTTTATGAAATTAGACTTTAATTTAAATCTCACACAAGAGCAAAAATTAATAATGACCCAACAAATGCAGTTATCTATAAAGCTTTTACAAATGTCAACTTATGATTTAAGAGAATATATAGAAAATGAGTTTGTGGAAAATCCAATACTAGAAGGTGATTTTGATTTTGTTCAAGAAGAAAAGGATTACGAAGATAAAATAGATTACAAGGAAATGATAAAATACCTAGAATTCGATAATTATGGCTCTCAAAGTTATGGAGACTATAATAAGGATGAAGATGTATCGCCTTTTAATTTTATATCACAAAAAGAGTCATTAACAGAGTATTTGCAGGAGCAATTACTTGAGATAGATGAGGATGAATTGAAAAAGGCAATAGTATCATATATGATTGAGAATATTGATGCAAGAGGATATTTGGACATGCCTCTAGAAGATATATGTAAAGAATTGAATATATCAATTGATTTAGGACAGGAGTCATTAGATATACTTCAAGATTTAGAGCCAGATGGCATAGGGGCTAGGGATCTTAGGGAATGTCTGAAGATACAGCTAATAAAAATGGGAATATTAGATGACAACTTAGAGATAATAATAGATGAATATCTAGATTTAATAGCGGATAATAAATTTAATACAATAGCTAAAAATTTGAAAATAACTCCCAAAGAAGCTCAAGATTTAGGGGATATAATTAAGGGGTTAGAGCCAAAGCCTTCTAGGGGATTTTATACAGGAGATGAGGTTAAGTTTATAATACCAGATGCGGCTATTAGAAATATAGACGGACAATATTTTGTTATTATGAATGATGGCGTTATACCAAGATTATCAATAAGTAATATATATAAAGATATCTTAAATAATAAGGAAGATAAAAATACGGAAAACTATGTAAAAGAAAAATTAAATAGTGCTATGTTTTTAATAAAAAGTATAGAACAAAGAAAGAGTACTTTACTTAGAATATTAGAAAAAACTGTGGAGAAGCAAAAAGAGTATTTTGATAAGGGACAAAAATATTTAAAGCCAATGACGATGAAAGAAATGGCTGAAGACCTTGGAATTCATGAATCAACAGTAAGTAGAGCAATAAAAGACAAATATATATTAACAAGCCTTGGAACTGTAAAAATAAAAGATTTATTTACAACAGGTTTAAGTCAATCTAAAGGTAATGGTGAAGATGTTGCTGTTGTTAATATAAAAAAACAAATAAAAGAAATGATAGGTGATGAGGATAAGAAAAAACCTTTGTCAGATCAAATAATATGTGAAGAATTAAATAAGAAAAATTTAAATATATCTAGAAGAACAGTAGCAAAATATAGGGAAGAAATGGGGATAAAATCATCAAGCAAAAGAAAAAGAATAGAATGAAAAGAGTATTATAAAAATAGAATAAAAAAGAATTAAAAAGGGGAATTTATAATAGAGATGATAGCTATTTATATTAAATATAGTAGAAATGAAAGTTGGCATTTCTATTATAAGTTCTTTTCTTAACTTATCAATTAAGTTTTTAATATCATATGTGTAGTTCGAACTGACTTTTTAGGTAAAGTAGTGATGGAAAAGGCAAACTTACATATGCTGGCTTTTATAGGATATATGAAGCTGTAATGCTAAAAACTTGTAAAACTTTTAGAAAAGTTTGAAGAAAGTACTTTTAAAATTCATAGAAGTGTTTTATAATAATAAATGTGGGACATATAAATTATATGTGGGACCTTTTTAGACCAAAGGAGGGTTGGAAGTGCAGGAAATATTGTCTTTACAGAAAAAAATAGTTCCTGAACTTGTAGAAGTCCTAGAGAAAAGATATAGTATTCTTAGGACTATATATTACAATCAGCCTATCGGAAGACGTGTTTTAGCCAATCAGTTAGATCTTGGAGAAAGAATCGTAAGAACTGAAATAAGTTTTTTAAAATCACAAAATTTGATAGAGATTAATACTCCAGGAATGACAGTTACTGAAGAGGGACAAGAAATAGTGGATAAGCTTAAAGATTTTATACATGAAATAAAAGGTTTATCAGATATCGAGGAAAACATAAAGTCCTTCCTTGGGTTAAGAGATGTAATAATTGTTCCAGGTGATGTAGAAACAAACGAAATAATTTTAAAAGAACTTGGTAAAGCTACAGCTAATTATCTAAAATCAATTATTAAAGATGATAATATAATAGCTATAACTGGGGGAAATACTATAAAAGAGTTTGTGGAGGCATTACCTAAGATAAATAATGTTTCAAATATTCTCGTAGTTCCAGCAAGAGGCGGTATGGGAAGAAAAGTTGAAATACAGGCTAGTACATTAGCTGCATCCTTAGCAAAAAAGTTAAATGGTGCTTATAAATTGCTTCATCTTCCTGAAAACCTTAGTTTAGAACTTTTGGATACTTTACTAAAGGAAAAGGAAATAAAAGAAGTTATAGATAATATCCATAAAGCTGATATATTAATTTATGGTATTGGTGATGCTTTAGTTATGGCAGAAAAAAGAGATGTTTCAGAAGAAGAGTTTAATAAACTAAAATCTCTAGGAGCTGTGGGTGAAGCGTTTGGTTGTTACTTTAACAAAGATTCCAAAGTAGTTTCAGAAAATACTTCAATTGGAATAAATATTAATGAAGCAAGAAAAATTAACACACATATTGCAGTTGCTGCTGGGGAAAATAAAGTTGATGCTATTATTGCAACAATGATGAAAAATCAAAATGCAGTATTAATAACAGACGAAGCAGCTGGTAGAAAAATTGTAGAATTTATTAAGGAACACACTAAACAAGCTTAAAATTTTTAAAATTTTAAATATAACTATTTTTAGGAGGTAATTGCAAATGGTAAATGTAGCAATTAATGGTTTTGGAAGAATAGGAAGATTAGCATTAAGATTAATGATCGCAAACCCAGAATTTAACGTGGTAGCAATCAACGATTTAACTGATGCTAAGACTTTAGCTCACTTATTTAAATATGACTCTTCACAAGGAAGATTCAACGGAGAAATCGAAGTTAAAGAAGGAGCTTTCGTTGTTAACGGAAAAGAAATAAAAGTTACAGCTGAAAGAAATCCTGCTGACTTACCATGGAAAGAATTAAACGTTGACGTAGTTTTAGAATGTACTGGATTCTTCACTTCTCAAGAAAAAGCTGGTTTACACTTAGAAGCTGGTGCTAAGAAGGTTGTTATTTCAGCTCCTGCAACTGGAGACATCAAGACTGTTGTTTACAACGTAAATAATGATATATTAGATGGTACTGAAACAGTTATTTCAGGTGCTTCATGTACTACAAACTGCTTAGCTCCAATGGCTAAAGTATTAAACGACAAGTTTGGCGTTCAAAAAGGATTCATGACTACAATCCACGCTTACACTAACGACCAAAACACATTAGATGGTCCTCACGGAAAAGGCGATTTAAGAAGAGGTAGAGCTGCTGCTGCTAACATCGTTCCAAACTCAACTGGAGCTGCTAAAGCAATTGGTTTAGTTATTCCAGAATTAAAAGGAAAATTAGATGGTGGTGCTCAAAGAGTTCCAGTTACTACAGGTTCATTAACTGAATTAGTTGTAACTTTAGACAAGAAAGTAACTGTAGAAGAAATCAACGCTGCTATGGCTGCTGCTGCTAACGAATCATTTGGTTACACTGAAGATGAAATAGTTTCATCAGACGTAATCGGAATCACTTACGGTTCATTATTCGATGCAACTCAAACTAAGGTTATGACAGTTGGAGATGAGCAATTAGTTAAAGTTGCTGCTTGGTACGACAATGAAATGTCATACACTAACCAATTAATCAGAACTTTAAAATACTTCGTAACTAGATAATTAAATAGTTAAATGTATAATTAAAGAAATATAATTATTGGTCTGGTTTTATAGAAAATCTATGAGGCCAGGCCAATTTTAAATTAAGCAAAAATTATAAGTTTATATTTAAGTTTATATTTAAATTTATATTTATAAGTTTTGTATAGATTAATCAAAATAAATTTAAGAGGTGAAATCAATGAGCTTTAATAAGAAAACTATCGAAGATATAGACGTTAAAGGTAAAAAGGTTTTAGTAAGATGTGACTTCAATGTGCCACTAAAAGATGGCGTTATAACTGATGAAAATAGATTAAATGGTGCACTACCAACAATCAAATATTTAGTTAATAATGGAGCTAGAGTTATACTTTGCTCACACTTAGGAAAAGATGCATCAAAGTCATTAGCTCCAGTTGCTAAGAGATTAAGCGAAATGCTAGATAAAGAAGTAGTTTTTGCAAGAGACGAAGAAGTTGTAGGAGCAAATGCTAGAGCTGCTGTTGCAGAAATGAAAGATGGAGATGTTGTATTATTAGAAAATACAAGATGCAGAAAAGAAGAAACTAAGAACGTTGAAGAATTCTCAAAAGAATTAGCTTCATTAGCTGACATATTTGTAAATGATGCATTTGGTACAGCTCACAGAGCTCACTGTTCAACAGTTGGTGTTACTGAATTCTTAGATACAGCTGTATGTGGATACTTAATTCAAAAAGAATTAAAATTCTTAGGAGAAGCAGTAAACAATCCAGTTAGACCATTCGTTGCTATATTAGGTGGAGCTAAGGTTTCAGATAAGATAGCTGTTATCAACAACTTATTAGAAAAAGTTGATACATTAATCATCGGTGGTGGAATGGCTTACACATTCTTAAAAGCTCAAGGATATGAAGTAGGATCATCATTAGTAGAAGCTGATAGAGTTGAATATGCTAAAGAAATGATCGAAAAGGCAGCTTCAAAAGGAGTTAAATTCTTATTACCAGTTGACCACAGAGTTGCTGCAGAATTCAAAGATGTTGAACCAGTAGTTACAGAAGATCAAAACATTCCAGCAGGAAACATGGGATTAGATATCGGACCAAAAACAGAAACTTTATATGCTGATGCAATTAAAGATGCTAAAACAGTTATATGGAACGGACCAATGGGAGTATTCGAATTTGAAAACTTCAACAAAGGAACAATTGCAGTTGCTAAAGCTATGGCTGATGCAGATGCTACAACAGTTATCGGTGGAGGAGACTCAGCTGCAGCTGTTAATATCTTAGGATTCGGAGACAAGATGACTCACATTTCAACAGGTGGTGGAGCTTCATTAGAATTCTTAGAAGGAAAAGCATTACCAGGAATAGAAGCACTTAATAATAAATAAGCTTCTAAATCTTTGATTTAGTAAAGCGAACTTACTCATCCGAAGGAATCTGAGGAGGAGCTTCATTAAACAGAAATATTTGTTAAATGAACAATGTATAATGGATAATGCATAATTAATGAAATAACTCCACTTAGGTGGAGTTATGGATTTAAATTTTTATTATTCAACTTTGTTGAATAATTTTTATAATTATCAATTATTCATTAGCAATTATTAATTATAATATGAGGTGATTTAAATGAGAAAAGCGATAATAGCAGGAAACTGGAAGATGCACTACACTCCAGCAGAAGCTGTAAAAGTTATAGAAGAATTAAAACCATTAGTAAAAGATGCTACTTGTGACGTAGTAGTTTGTCCTACTTTTGTTTGCTTAGATGCTGTTTTAAAAGCAGTAGAAGGATCAAACATTAAGGTTGCTGCTCAAAACATGCACTTTGAAGAAAAAGGAGCTTTCACAGGTGAAGTTGCTCCAGGAATGTTAGAAGCTATGGGAGTTAGCTATGTTGTTTTAGGACATAGTGAAAGAAGAGAATACTTCAATGAAACTGATGAAGCTTTAAACAAGAAAGTTAAAGCTGCATTTGCTCATAACTTAACTCCAATACTTTGCTGTGGAGAATCTTTAGAGCAAAGAGAAAATGGAACAACTAATGAAGTTGTTGGAGCTCAAATTAAAGCTGATTTAGAAGGTTTATCAAATGAATTAGCAGAAAAAGTAGTTATTGCTTACGAACCAATATGGGCAATAGGAACAGGTAAAACTGCTACTAATGAGCAAGCTAATGAAACAATAATGGCTATCAGAAGCGTTGTTGCTGAAATGTTTGGTAAAGAAGTTGCTGACAAAGTAAGAATCCAATACGGTGGATCAGTTAAGCCAAACACAATTAAAGATCAAATGGCTATGTCTGACATAGATGGTGCTTTAGTTGGTGGAGCTAGCTTAGTAGCTGCTGACTTCTCACAAATAGTTAATTACTAATAATGTTAAATACGTAAGTGGTTTTTCTACTTACGTATTTTTATTATAAAATTAATAAAAACATTATATAGGCTGGTATAAAAATAATAAATACATAGTGAATACTAGTAATGGAAGCTTATATTTAAAATTTTTAGAAAATTTACTAAAACATGCTTTTTACGGATTAAAATAATTTTCTGCAAAGGTTTACCTAGTCGGTGCTTTTATTGTTTAAAGTCACTAATTATAGTATAATATAGATATAAATTAAGAAAGATAATATTAGAATATTGTCAAATATAGATTTTGATAAAAATTTGGAGGGAATTATGGCGAAGAAACCTGTAATGTTAATGATATTAGATGGCTTTGGAATAGCTCCAAAGTCAGATGGAAATGCTGTTGAAGCAGCTAATAAACCAAACTTTAGTGGATTAATGGAAAAATATCCACACACTCAATTACAAGCTAGTGGATTATATGTTGGATTACCAGATGGACAAATGGGTAACTCAGAAGTTGGTCATTTAAATATAGGTGCAGGAAGAATTATATACCAAGAATTAACTAGAATAACTAAAGAAATTAGTGAAGGTGGATTCTTCAAAAATGATGCATTAACTCTTGCTGTTAACAATGCTAAAGAAAATAATGCAGCACTTCACTTAATGGGATTATTATCAGATGGTGGAGTTCACTCACATATAGATCACTTAAAAGGATTATTAAAGCTAGCTAAAGAAGCTGGATTACAAAATGTATATGTTCACTGCTTCATGGATGGAAGAGACGTTCCACCATCATCAGGAAAAGATTTTATAATAGAACTAGAAAACTACATGAAGGAAATTGGTGTAGGTAAGATAGCTACTGTTGCAGGAAGATACTATGCAATGGATAGAGATAACAGATGGGAAAGAGTTGAACTTGCTTACAATGCAATGGTACTTGGAAAAGGTGAAATTGCAGCTTCAGCAGTAGAAGCAATAGAAAAATCATACCACGATAATAAAACAGATGAGTTTGTATTACCTGCTGTTGTAGATTCAAATGGAATGATTAAAAATGGAGATTCAGTAATATTCTTTAACTTTAGACCAGATAGAGCTAGAGAAATAACTAGAGCAATAAATGATAAAGAGTTTGCAGGATTTAAGAGAGAAACTTTAAACTTAACATTTGTAACAATGACTCAATATGATAAAACTTTAGAAGGAGTTAATGTTGCATATAGACCAGAAAGCATCAACAATACTTTAGGAGAATATGTTTCAAATCATGGCTTAAATCAATTAAGAATTGCAGAAACAGAAAAATATGCTCACGTTACATTTTTCTTTAATGGTGGAGTTGAAAAGGAAAATCCAGGTGAAGATAGAGCTCTTATAGCATCACCTAAGGTTGCTACTTATGACTTAAAACCAGAAATGAGTGCTTATGAAGTAACAGAAGAATTAATTAATAGAATTAATGAAGATAAGTATGATATGATTATTCTAAACTATGCTAACCCAGATATGGTTGGACATACAGGAGTAATGGAAGCAGCTGTAAAAGCTATTGAAGTTGTAGATGAATGCTTAGGAAAGGTTGCAAATAAGATTCTAGAAAAAGACGGAACTTTATTTATAACTGCTGACCACGGTAATGCAGAAACTATGATAGATTTCTCAACAGGAAATCCATTTACAGCACATACTACAGATCCAGTTCCATTCATTTGGGTTTCAAACAGAACTGAAGGAAGAACATTAAAAGAAGGTAAGCTAGCAGATATAGCTCCTACTATGTTAAATGAAATGGGTCTTTCAAAACCAGAAGAAATGACTGGAGAATGTTTAATAGTAAATAAGTAATAAGAATAAAAAGTAAAAGGACACTCACTATAAAGGAGTGTCCTTTTACTTTTGTTAAAATTTAAGAAGTCAAATTTATAGAGTGTTATCAAAGCGATAAAAAGGTATTTCTTCAGTAGGTAGTCTTAAGGTGGAATCAATTATTGAATCAGTTACGTTAATTTTTGCAACCATATCTTTTAAAAGCTCTATGATATTTTCCATTATTAATTATTATATGAAAGTATCCCTGCATTCTAAATTTCTATTAGCAAAAACAATTTAAATTTATACATAATTAAATATAAATAAGTAAGTTATCTGGATAATAAAACAATATTTGGTATAAATATGATATAATTAATTTTGAGTGATAGATTTTAAAAGAATACTATTTGGAATTATATTAATCATGAAATTTAGAAATAAAGGAGATGGGAAAAACGAAATTTATAGAGCAATATTTTAAGGGTGAATCAATAGTTTTAGAAGAATCAAATTTAAAAAGCTTCTGGTATGAATCTATGAAAAATATTACAATTGGCTTCATGTTTACTTTAATTACTTTTGATTTTTTTTATTTACAATATATTTTACCGTGTATAGGAGCAGTACTTTTATATATTGGATTTCACAACTTGCGAAAGGAAAATAAATCTCTTAACTTAGCTTGGATCTTTTCCATAATAAATATGATATTTCGAGTGTTAAATTTGATATATTTAAATACACCATTAAATGTTAACGTTAAAGGTATTGGTATATTAGCATTTGTATCTACAGTTTTTCAATTAAGTTTTCTTGTTATTTTTAGATTAGGTTTAAAGAAAATTTTTCAGGAATCAGGAGTTATCTTAAAAAAAGATATTATTTTAAGGATAATTATTTGGAGAATTGTAATTATTATTTGTGCATTAACAGAATTAGGACAAATTTGGGTTATATCTATTCCAATAATTATTTATTACTTTTATATATTTAAATCCTTATATAAATTAAGTTACGACATTGAAGCTATTATTTACATAGATTCGAGGAAGATTGAAATACTTAATAAGAAAAAGCTTACTTATACATATATGCTATTTTCTACTTTTGTAGTTGGAGTTTGTTGTGTATTTTCTAATCATATTAGTCTAGATTCAAGTGAGGTTATTTCTGTTAAGGAATTTGGATTTAGAAATACGCTGATTGATAAAGGAGTCCCAATAGAAATTGTTAAGGATATAGAAGACGAGGATATTAGTAAACTTAAAAATTTAATAAATATTGAAACTTTTAGTGAAGATTTAAAATTTAATTCTATTTTAAATGATTTTGGAATTGATGTTCAAGTAACAACTATATTTTTTGAACTTTATGGTAATGAAATGTATGCAATTGAATATTTTAACTGGGGGGAAGAAGGACCTTATTGGCAAGATGGTTTTGATATAAGTAACACAAGACCTTTAAAAGTTATAAATGGAAGATTATTATATGAAAAAGATGGGGTTAATTATTCAGCTGAAATACCTAGGTTAAATGGTGGAATGGTTACAAGTAGGGATATATTTGGAGATGAAAGGCAAGAAGAAAAAATTACAGGTGCTATAAATTATCCTTATAAATCTAAAAAACAAAGAGGGTATATTTTCTATAAAATAGATATTACTCAAGAATCTTTAGCTGGAACAAATATAGTAAATTATATGCATTATAATCATACTTTTAGAATTCCTTATACTGAACCAGAAAAGAAAATTATAATGTTTAGTAATAAGTTAAGACAACATGGGACGAATTTTAGCACTAATCTAAGTAAGGAACTGTTTAGTAATTAAAAAATTTTTATTAATTATTGTTATTATGTATGCATAGTTTATTTAATTTAAAATACATAAGAAATTTGCAAATTTAAGGGCTAACGAATTATATTGTTTAGTATATTAGAGATGTATATCATCCTTTACTGACTTACTTTTGGGTTGACAATAAAGGTAATATATATCTATAGAATATTTTGATATTCAAAGGATTTGACAATGAAAAAATTTGAATGTATAATATCAATTACTAAAACGAAAGTAATTGTAGGAGTTGAATATTATGAAAGTTAGACTTATAACTGATTCAGCATGTGATTTGCCTTTAGATTATATTAAACAAAACAATATAGAAGTAGTACCACTTATGGTTAATATAAATGGAGAATTTATACCTGATGATCTAGGACAAACTTTAAAGCACCAAGATTTTTATAAAATGATAAAAGAAGGTGCAATGCCATCTACGACTCAAGTAAATGTTGGAACTTTTTTAGAAGTATTTAAGAAGTATGTAGAGCAAGGAGAGTCGATAATTTATATAGGATTATCTTCGGCACTAAGTGGAACTTATAATAGTGCGTATACTGCTAAAGAAATGATTTTAGAAGAATATCCAGAGGCGAATATAAAAGTTATTGATTCATTAAGTGTATCTCTTGGGGAAGGTTCTTTAGTTTATAAAGCAAATGAAATGATAAAAAATAATATAGATATTAATAAAATTGTAGAGTATATAGAATCTATTAAAAAGAAAGTTATTCATGCAATTACTGTAGATGATTTAAATCACTTAAAAAGAGGTGGACGAATTTCAGGTACAGTAGCAGCAGTAGGAGGATTACTTGGAATAAAACCAACTTTAAAAATAGATGATGATGGAAAAGTTATACCAGGAGATAAAATAAAGGGAAGAAAGAAAGCTTTAAAATCTTTAGTTCAGCAATTAAAAGAAAAAGCAATAAACCCGGAAGATCAAGTAGTATTTATATGTCATGCAGATTGTTTAGAAGATGCTGAAGATGTAAAAAGAATGATACTTGATGAAGTTAAGGTTAAAGATATTATCATTAATTCTATAGGTGCAGTAATAGGGACTCATGGTGGACCAGGAACTCTAGGAGTAGTATTTATAGGAAATAAAAGATAAAAGATTAATCGATTTATTTTTAATCCCATAAAAACAATTAATTTAAAATAAAGAGTTGCCTTTTGGCAGCTCTTTTATTTTGGGTTTAAGTTATAAAAAGTTTTTCTTTAAATAGCTTTTTATAATTTTTATTCTATACACGTGAACAATTTAATTATATAAACATACATTGAAATAAAATATTAGTAATAAAAATATAGAAACAAAAAATAATGGGGTAAAATGTTAAAAATAAAATGGTAGAAATAAATAATACGTATTGACAAATAAAACCAAGAGGGTATAATTTAATTAAACATATCGGAATAGTAGGAAAAGCTAAGATGAAGAAAGTAGTATATTAATAATGCTTACAGAGAGAAGGAATTGCTGAGATCCTTTAGCAAAGTAATATATGAATTGCACTTCGGAGTTTAAAATGTGAAATATAAGTAGTATTTTAACGGATCGCCGTTTATAGCGAATTTTTAAGGTGGAACTATGTTCAATTAGAGTGGAACCGCGGAGTATGACTTCGTCTCTTATAAAGTTGTAAGGGAGGAAGTTTTTTATTTATATAAATTACATTAAGAATATTATATTTAAATTTAATATAAATTTTGATAGGGTTAAGGTTTTAATATGTTTAAGTTGCTTTATCGTTTAGAAAGTGCATATTGAGTTATAAGATTTAGGGGGATTTTATGGAGTTAGATTTCAATTTTATTATCAGTAGTTTACCACATTTTTTTCAGGCAACAATCGTTACTATAAAATTAGCAATCATATCGATTATATTGTCCATTCTAATTGGATTAATAATAGAAGTGGCTAGATATTTTAATATAAAATTGCTAAATATAATATCAAAAGGATATATAGAGTTTTCAAGAAATACACCATTATTAATACAAGTATTTTTTCTTTATTATGGATTAACTAAGATAGGAGTAACCTTAAGTGGATTTACTTGTGGAGTAATAGGTTTATCATTTTTAGGTGGAGCTTATATGGCAGAATCCTTTAGAGGTGGAATAGATGCAGTTGCCAAAGCACAAATAGAAAGTGGACAAGCTTTAGGCTTAAGGAAAACACAGATTTTAACATATATAGTGATGCCAATGAGCGTTTCTATATCAATTCCATCCATAGTAGCTAATTGTATCTTCTTAGTAAAAGAAACATCTATTATAGGGTCAATAGCTGTTGCAGAGCTTATGTTTGTTACTAAGGATGTTATAGGAATGTACTATAAAACAAATGAAGCATTAATATTAGTTGTGATATTTTATCTTATAATATTACTTCCTATTTCAATAATCAGTAGGATATTAGAGAGGAGGTTAAGATATGGAGAATTTGGCAGGTAATATAATTTTTAATATAGATAACATGAAAAGACTCATGGAGGGGTTATTGGTAACATTAAATGTAGCTATTGTATCTGTTGTTTTATCAACTATATTAGGAGTTATATTTGGAATAATTATGACAAGTAAAAGAAAGTTTGTAAAGGTAATATCAACTATATATTTAGAGAGTATAAGAATAATTCCATTAATGGTGTGGTTATTTATTTTTTACTTTGGAGTACCTACATTTTTAAATGTTCATTTAGAATCTGCAATAGTTGGATATATTGTTTTTACTTTATGGGGAACAGCAGAAATTGGAGATCTAGTAAGAGGGGCAATTACTTCTATTCCTAAAATATATTATGAATCATCAAAGGCATTATCTTTGAATAAGATACAAACTTATAAGTACATTATTATTCCAATTAGTATTAGAAGAGTTCTGCCAGGTATTATTAATTTAAGCACTAGAATGATTAAAACTACAACATTAATGACTTTAATAGGTGCAGTTGATTTAGTAAAAGTTGGACAGCAAATTATAGAAAGAACAGTCTTAACAGAGCCACTAGCATCTTTTTGGATTTATGGACTATTGCTTATAATATACTTTTTAATTTGTTTCCCAATATCATTGGGAGCAAAGGCATTAGAGAAAAAACTAAACTAGGGGGGATTTTATGAGTGAAGAAATATTGCTTAATGTAAAAAATATAAAGAAAAAATATGGAGAAATAGAAGCATTAAAAGGGATAGACTTAGAAGTTAAAAAAGGCGAAGTAGTAGTAATTTTGGGACCTTCAGGTTGTGGTAAAAGTACATTTTTAAGATGCTTAAATGGCTTAGAAGATATATCTGGAGGAGAAATCATCTTAAACAATTATGGGATTTTAGGTAAAGAGGTAGAATTTGAGAAGGTAAGAGGAACAATAGGAATGGTGTTTCAAAGCTATGAATTATTTCCTCATATGAATGTTATAAATAATATTTTGCTTGGGCCGACTAAGGCTCAAAATAGAAGTAAAGAAGAGGTTGAAAAACAAGCTGATGAACTTTTAAAAAGAGTAGGATTATTTAATAGAAAATATGCATATCCAAGAGAACTTTCAGGAGGTCAAAAACAGAGAATTGCAATAGTTAGAGCTTTGTGCATGAATCCGGAGATAATGCTTTTTGATGAAGTTACAGCAGCATTAGATCCAGAAATGGTTAGAGAAGTTTTAATGGTATTATTAGAACTTGCACAAAATGGAATGACTATGGTTGTAGTTACTCATGAATTAGAATTTGCAAAACATGTGGCAGATAAAATTGTGTTTATGGAGGAAGGGAAAATAGTAGAAGAATCTTCTCCAAAAGAATTTTTTGAAAATCCAAAAACTGAAAGAGCAAAAAGCTTTTTATCATCATTTGATTTATATAAATAAAAAAGGAAGGGGCAGGTAAAAATGAAAAAACTTTTATCATTAATTTTAACATTAGTAATAGCATTGGGGGCATTAGTTGGATGTGGAAGTAAATCAGAAGAGAGTAAGTCATCAATAGATGCAATTAAAAAGGTAGGAAAAATAAGAATTGGAGTATTTAGTGATAAGCCACCATTTGGCTTTGTGGATGAAAAAGGAGCAAACCAAGGTTATGATGTTTATTTAGCAAAAAGATTGGCTAAGGATTTATTAGGAGATGAAAGTAAAGTTGAATTTGTATTAGTTGAAGCAGCAAACAGAGTAGAATACTTACAATCAAATAAAGTTGATATAATCTTAGCTAACTTTACAGTTACAGCAGAAAGAAAAGAAAAAGTAGATTTTGCAACTCCATATATGAAAGTTTCATTAGGAGTAGTTTCACCAGATGGGGCACCAATAAAATCAGTAGATGACCTAAAGGGAAAGAAACTATTAGTTAATAAGGGAACTACAGCTGAAAGCTATTTTACAAAAAACTATCCTGATATTGAACTAGTTAAATTTGAACAAAATACTGAAACATTTGCTGCATTAAAGGATGGAAGAGGTGCTGCATTAGCACACGACAATACTTTATTATTTGCTTGGGCAAGAGAAAATGAAGGTTATGATACTTATATTTCAAGTTTAGGCGAAGAGGATGCAATAGCACCAGCTGTTAAAAAAGGAGACACAGAGTTATTAGAATGGCTTAATAAAGAAATAGATGAGCTTACTAAAGAAGGATTTTTTAAGGAAGCTTATGATACAACTCTAGCACCAATATACGGAGATACTGTAAAACCAGAAACAGTAATATTTAATTAAATATGAATATAACGGCAAAGATAAATTGATATGTTCCATTTATCCTTGCCAATTTATATTTGTTATTTAATTAATGTGGAGAAGTAAAATAGTGAAAGAAACTTTTTCTTTATAAATAAAAGCAGAAACTTGTGATAATATCTACGTATAAGTAATAATATATAATAATAATATTTTTATGGGAGAGTTATATGGCTAGGACTTATTCTTATTCAGCAGATTTTGATGCTGAAACTGAAGAGCTTTTTAAGGAAGCCGTTTTTCTTGGTGAAGGTCATAATGGTATTGTTTATGAGTTACCCGGTAATAAAGCAGTAAAGATATTTCAAGAAGCAAAATGTTGTAAGGAAGAAGGGGAGATACTTAAAAAAGTAAGTAGGTCTAAATATTTTCCAAGGGTATATAATTTAGGTAAGTTTTATATAGTAAGAGATAAGGTTGAAGGACATAGGTTAGACCATTACATCAAGAAGAAAGGCTTTAATTATGAAATTTCAGAAAATCTATATTATTTAATAGAAGAATTTAAAAGACTTAAATTCACTAAATTAGATGCTAGATGTAGAGATATTTACATAACAAGTGATAATAAGGTTATGGTTATAGATCCAAAGCAATGTTATAAAAGAAAGGTACATTATCCAAGGCATCTAATGAAGGGACTTGATAAAATTGGAGTGTTGGAAAGTTTTTTAGAGGATATTAGATTAATTGATAAAAAAGTTGCAAGAGAGTGGGAAAAGAAATATAAGCAATACTTACAAAATGGTGAATTAGAGTAAAAAAGAGTCTAGACAGGCTCTTTTTTGCTCTTGATGGGGGATATATTTTTTGATTACAAGGAGTATTATTCAATAAGTTGGTTATGTTATAATATTTATATAAAATATATAAATTATTACTTTTAGGTGGAAGTTTATATGAGGAAATTTTTTAGGTTGGCTAGATACTTTATTTTTATGAGTATTTTTTTTGCTTTAGTTTTCGGTGTGAAGGATATATTAAAAGAGCAAGAGAATTATGATGAGGAACTAAAGAATAAAATAGTATTAATTTCACATGTATATTCAAACCCATATTGGCAGGATATAAAAAAGGGTGCAGAAAAAGCTGCAGAAGATAAAAATATTATAGTTGAATTTCAAGGACCTGATTATGCTAGTGTAGAAGAGGGGATAAGGCTTATTAATATGGCATATGCATCTAATGTTAGCGGAATAATAACATATGTTCAAGATGGAAATAGTTATAATTCAATTATTAATAAAATAATAGATAATAATATACCTATTGTTACTATAGATTCTGATGCTGAAAAAAGTAAACGTTTATCCTATGTTGGAACAGATAATGTTAATGCAGGCAAAGTTGGAGCAAAAGAGATGATTAGACAAGTAGGAACAGAGGGGAATATTGGAATAATATTAGGTGGTATGGAAGTTAAAAATCAAGTTGAAAGAGTTACAGGATTTACAGAATATATTAAAGAAAATTCTAACTTAGATATCACAAATATTGAGTCTTCAGATTCATATTTATTACAAGCAGAATTAGCAGCCAAAAAAATATTAACTGATAATCAAGACATTAAAGCTATATTTTGTACTTCGGCACAGGATGGAATAGGTGCGGCTAAAGTTGTTAAGAGCATGGGATTGGTGGGAATTGTTAAAATAATATGCTTTGATGCATTGCCTGAAACATTAGAATTAATAAGAGATGGAACAATAAGTGCTACAGTTGCACAGAATCCTTATATTATGGGAGAAGAAGCTGTTAATACTATAGTGAATATATTAGAAGGTAATAAAGTTAAAGAACTTCAATTAATTGATGTTGAAGTAATTAATGATAGAAATATAAATGATTATGATTAATCAGGGAGAAATCAATAAAATGAAAAGTCTAAGGAGTAAAATAATAGTATTTGTAATAATTATAATCATACCTTTGGTAACTAGTAATGTAATATCATTAATTATTAGTAAGAAAATAAATAAGAATTATAGCATTATGTTGTATAAATTAAATACAGCTAATGATATAAAAAATCTTTTAAATGAATCATTTAATTATTTTAATGAGCACTTTCAAACAAGTGATAAGGAATCTAAAAAGATATATGAAAATAATATATCTAAGGCTATAAGTAAAATTGAATCATTGAAAGCTAGCTCTGATATAGAAAGTAGATATATATTAAGAGATTTGCTTAATACAATTAAGAGTTACAAAACAGAAGGAGATAAAACTATAGAGTTATTTGATAATCAAGGAGCTATTGACGCATATTATAATAACTATATGTCGACTAGAGATACATTATCTTATTGTAATTCATTTATTGCAAAACTAAATGAAAGTTATATAAAAACAAATAATATTATATATAATGACAGTAAGAAAAAAGAAGCAGAATTATATAGGCTTTTAAGTTTGTTTATAACAATAACCATATTTATAAGCGCAGTTTACACAATACTTTTTATAAAAGACATATTAAATAAACTTCAGATATTAGTTGATTCAGCTAAGAACGTATCAAATGGTAATTTTAATAGAATTAAAGCTGAAGATACAGAGATATATGAAATTGATATTTTATATAAAGCTTTTGATAAAATGATAATAGATTTAAAAGGGTATATAAAGTCACTTAAAGAAAATGCTAAGCTAGAAGCGAAGCTAAGGGATGATGAAGTAAAAATATTAAAATATGAAAATGCATTAAAATTATCACAATTGAAGGTATTACAATCACAAATAAATCCACATTTTCTATTTAATACTTTAAATTGTATAAATCAAATAGCTATAAGTGAAGGTGCATATAAAACAGAGGAGCTAATAACAGCTGTATCGGGGATACTTAGATATAGTTTAAGTATGATGGAGAGAAATGCAACTTTAGAAGATGAAATAAACGTGGTCAAGCAGTATATATTTATTCAGAAAGTAAGGTATGATGATAGATTAGTTTTCAATTTAGATATAAATTGTTACATAGGAGATATATTAGTCCCAGGGATGACTTTACAGCCTTTTGTAGAAAATGCATTTATTCATGGAATAGAACCTAAGGAAGAGGGGGGATATATTAGTATTAAAATATATAATGAACCAGAGCAATATAAGGTTATTATTGAGGATAATGGATGTGGAATAGATAAAGAATCATTAAATGAAATACGTTTTGGAGATAGGGAAAGACAACATACAGGTCATACAACAGGGCTAGGCATCAAAAGTGTAGTTAGTAGATTAGAAATATTATACGGTAGAAATGATATGTTTTATATAAGCAGCAAAGAAGGAGAAGGCACAAAAGTATTTTTGAATATTCCAATTGAGGGGTTGAAATAATCATGTTAAAAATTCTTATCGCTGATGACGAAAAGTATGAAAGAGACTCTATAGTAAATCTTATAGAAGAAAATTTTAAAGAGAAACTCACTATAGCACAAGCAAAAAATGGAAGAGAGGCAATTGAAATTGCAGAACAAATTAGACCAGAAATAGTAATAATGGATATTAAAATGCCAGGGATAAATGGTATTAAAGCAATTGAAGAAATAAAAAAGACAGCAGTTAATACTTATTTTATTATGTTAACAGCATATGATTACTTTGATTTTGCAGTGGAAGCTGTTAAATTAAATGTAAAGGAATATTTATTGAAGCCTTTTATCAGAATGGAGTTAATAAAAAAAATTAATGATGCAATAGAAACTGTAGAAAAAGAAAAAGCTAAAAGAAAAAATGATATAGAGAACGAAGAAAAAATTAATAATTTGATTGGAGTACTTGAAAATGAATTAAGTTACAATATTATAAATAATACACTAGATGGGATTGATTGTAATATGTATATAAGTTATCTGAACTTGAATTTAGATAGTGCTTTTTCGATTATTATAAAAATATTAGCAAGTAACTATGATAATATCTTAAAGAGAAAAATATGGGAATATGTAACCGAATTTTTAAAGCTAAAGTATAAAGTAATAGGAACATACAGGTTTACGGAAGATTTAGTTTATTTTATTCAAACTGAAAGATATTTTAATGCATATGAAGAAACAATAGCAAATATAAAAATAGCTAATGATATAAAAAGAGAAGTAGATAGACATTTTAATGTTTCAATAAAAATAGGAATTGGAAATTGTTATAGCGGAATTAATTATATGAGTAAATCTTATGAAGAAGCTAATAGAGCTGTTAATTCTAATATTGGAAATGATATAATCCATATTAATAATATTATTAACTATGATAAAGATAAAAGTAATGATAATGATAAAGTTAAGCTTTTTAGAAAGGTTGAGGAATATATTATAAGCAATATAAAAGAAGAGTTAAGTCTTGAAAGCATTGCTAAAAATTTTAATTTGAGTTCTTGCTATTTTAGTAGAAATTTTAAGGAGTTTATAGGATGTAATTTATCTGACTATATAAATTCATTGAGGATAAAAAAGGCAAAGGAATTATTAAATAACAATGAAATGAGTATTAAGGAAATAGGGTATGAGGTAGGATATAGTGATCCTAATTATTTTAGTAAAGTATTTAAAAAATATGAAGGATATTCACCAACAGAATATAAATTTAAATAATAAAAATACTATAGGATTATTCTTATAGTATTTTTTTGTTTTTTTATAGTAAAAATTTGCATAATTTATAGCAAGTTTATCAAGTGAAAAGGCAAGTAATTACATTGAGTTAAACGTATACAAAGGCTAAGATGGTTATGTGATAAATTAAAAATAAATTATAGGGGGAGTCAAAAAATGAAGATTAAAAAAATCATTGCATTAGGCTTAACTGCAGCTTTAATGTCCTTTGCTATAGGTTGTACATCAAAATCACAAAGTAGTGATAATACTAATGAAGGTAATAAAAAAGAATCCTTAATAGGTGTTGCAATGCCTACACAATCTCTTCAAAGATGGAATCAAGATGGATCTAATATGAAATCAGAACTTGAAGGAAAAGGGTATAAGGTCGATTTACAATATGCAAATAACGATGTAAATACTCAAGTTCAACAAATAGAAAATATGATAACAAAGGGATGCAATATTTTAGTAATAGCATCTATTGATGGTTCTGCATTAACTGATGTATTAAGTAAAGCAGCTGATAATGATATAAAGGTAATAGCATATGACAGATTAATTATGCAATCTGAAAATGTAGATTATTATGCTACTTTTGATAATTTTAAAGTAGGGGTTACTCAGGGCGAATATATAGAGGAAAAATTAGATTTAAAAAATTCAAATGGACCTTTTAATATTGAATTATTTGCTGGTGCTCCAGATGATAACAATGCAACTTTTTTCTTTAATGGAGCAATGAGTATATTAAAACCTTATATAGATAGCGGTAAATTAGTAGTTCCAAGTGGACAAAAGGAATTTACAGAAGTAGCAACTCAAAGCTGGGACTCAGCAAAGGCACAAGCAAGAATGGATAATATAATTACTGCTAATTATGCTAGTGGTAAAAAGTTAGATGCAATTTTATCATCAAATGATAGCGTTGCTATAGGCGTTGTTGCGTCTCTTCAAAATGCTGGTTATGGTTCAGCAGATAAGCCTTATCCAATATTGACTGGACAAGACTGTGATAAACCAAATGTAATAGCAATGATAAATAAGCAACAATCTATGTCTGTATTTAAAGATACAAGAACACTTGCTAAAAAAGTTGTTGAAATGGTAAATGCTTTAGTTGATGGAAAAGAAGCAGAAGTAAATGATACAAAAACATATGATAACGGTGCAAAAGTAGTTCCATCATTCCTTTGTGACCCTGTAAGTGTTACTGTAGACAATTATAAAGCAACTTTAATTGATAGTGGATATTATCAAGAGTCCGATTTAAAGTAAAAAATAAATTCATATCCTGAAATAAATTTATTAGCTATAGCTGAATGTAATTTATATTTCAGCTATAGCAATATATTAATGGAAAATGGAGATAGAGGGGAGGAGAGTAGATGAAAAAAGTCATTTTAGAAATGAAGAATATAACAAAAACTTTTCCAGGTGTTAAAGCTTTAGATAATGTAAATCTTAAAGTAACAGAAGGAGAAATACATGCACTAATTGGAGAAAATGGCGCTGGAAAGTCAACTCTTATGAATGTACTTAGTGGAATATACAATTATGGAACATATAGTGGAGATATAATTTTTAATGAGGAATTATGTAAGTTTAATAATATAAAAGATAGTGAAAAAAAAGGGATAGTTATAATCCATCAAGAATTAGCATTGATACCCGAGTTGTCTATATCAGAGAATATATTTCTTGGTAATGAAAGAGCAAATGGGCTAATGATAAATTGGAGACAAACAGATATAGAGGCATTAAAAATGTTAGCAAGAGTTAAATTAGAAGAAAATGTTCATACAAAAATTAAAAATATTGGTGTTGGTAAGCAGCAACTAGTAGAAGTGGCAAAAGCTTTAGCAAAAGATGTTAAACTATTAATTCTTGATGAGCCTACAGCTGCATTAAATGATAAGGATTCAGAAAGTCTACTTCAACTTTTATTAGAATTAAAGAAAGATGGAATTACATGTATTTTAATTTCTCATAAGCTAAATGAACTTTTAAGAGTAGCAGATAATATAACAATTCTTAGAGATGGATCAACTATACAATCAATGAAGAATGATGGAAGTATTGACGAGAATGACATTATTAAATGTATGGTTGGAAGAGAACTTACTAATAGATATCCTAGTCACGAATCTAATATAGGAGAAGTTATTTTTGAAGTTAAGAATTGGAATGTTTATGATCCTATTATAGATGGTAGAAGGATTATTAAGGATGTGAATCTAGACATAAAAAAAGGAGAAATAGTTGGGCTATCAGGATTAATGGGAGCTGGAAGAACTGAGTTTGCTATGAGTATTTTTGGAAAGGCTTATGGCAGAAATATAAGCGGAACTATAATCAAAAATGGAAAAGAAATTAAGTTAAATAATATTAGAGATGCTATAGATTCAGGGCTAGCTTATGTAACAGAAGATCGTAAGACAGCAGGACTTAATTTAATTGATAGTATAAAAAATAATATATCAATAGCAAAAATTAAAAAGCTTAGTAAAATGCAATTTATAAATGATAATGAAGAAATAGGAGTAACAGAAAATTTTAGAGAAAAACTTAATATTAAATCTCCTTCAATAATACAAAAGGCTGGAAATTTGTCTGGTGGTAATCAGCAAAAAGTTGTTTTAAGTAAATGGATATTTACTGATCCAGATATATTAATATTAGATGAACCAACAAGAGGAATAGATGTAGGAGCAAAGTATGAAATATATAAAATAATAAATGACTTAGCGGACTCCGGAAAATCTATCTTAGTAATTTCATCAGAGCTTCCTGAAATATTAGGTATATGCGATAGAGTATATATAATGAATTCTGGAAGAATTGTTGGAGAATTGCCAGTTAGTGAAGCATCTCAAGAAATTATAATGAAATGCATAATGGATAGTAATAAGGAGGTAGTTTAAATGCAATTAGATAAAAATGTAGAATTAAAAGTCAAGCAAACTTTAGGGGAATCATTAAAGACAATATTTAAAGACAATGTAAGACAATATACAATGCTTATAGCATTAGTTGTAATTATAGTTTTATTTCAAATTTTAACAAAAGGAATACTTTTAGTACCTATGAATGTAACTAATTTGATTCTTCAAAACAGTTATGTTTTTATTTTATCGATTGGTATGACATTATGTATAGTATCTAGTGGGAATATAGACCTTTCGGTTGGGTCTATAGTTGCCTTTATTGGTGCACTTGCTGGTATACTTATTATTAACAATAAAATGGCGTTATTCCCAGCAATATTAATTTGTTTAGCTGTAGGATTATTAATAGGAATATGGCAAGGATTTTGGATAGCATATATTAGAATACCAGCATTTATTGTAACACTTTCAGGAATGTTGTTATTTCGAGGATTGACTGTAAAGATGCTTCAAGGATTAACATTAAGTCCATTTCCAAAGTCATTCCAAGCTATAAGTGGAGGATTTTTTCCAGATATATTTAAAAACAGTAATATAAATATTACAACTATTATTGTAGGTATATTAGTTTCTATTATATATGTATATATAGAATTTAAAAACAGAGCTGAAAGAGAAAAATATAATTTTGATGTTCTTCCATTACCATTATGCATAGCTAAGATTATATTAATAGTATCAGCAACTATGTTAGTAACTTATTGGCTTGCTGTATATAAAGGAATTCCAATAATGTTTGCAATTATAGGCATTTTAGTATTTCTTTATACTATAATTACTTCTAAAACGATACCAGGAAGATATCTTTATGCTATGGGTGGAAATGAAAAATCAGCGAAACTTTCAGGAATAAATACTAATAAAGTTTTATTCTTAGTATATGTTAATATGGCTGTACTTTCTGCAATAGCTGCTATAAGTTTCACATCAAGATTGAATGCTGCCTCACCTCAATCTGGACTAAACTTCGAATTAGATGCAATAGCTGCATGTTATATTGGAGGTGCATCAGCTTATGGTGGTATAGGTACAGTTATTGGAGCTATAGTTGGCGCATTAGTTATGGGTGTTTTAAATAATGGTATGTCAATTTTAGGTGTAGGTAGTGATATGCAAATGGCTATAAAGGGTTTAGTACTTTTATTAGCAGTAGCATTTGATGTATTTAGCAAGAGGAAAGCAAAAATTTAAGATCTATAATTATAAAATTATCCAAACCATATAAATAAAAAGCTTAGATATTCTGAGCTTTTTTTAATTTGTAACACTTATCATAAATATTATAATAAAAAAATTCCTTTTAAATGATTACAGCCACAAATAAATATTGAAAATTATGGTCAAAGTGGTATAATGATATTGAAAATGTGATAATGATTATTATTTGCTAAAAAATGTTATTTCTTTCAGAAAAATCTAGATGTATATCTTTTTATGAATAAATTATTACTCATAAGAAATAATATAAAGGTATGGATATAGGCGAAAGAAATTATACATTTCAAATATAAGGAGGAAAAAGTAATGAAAAATTATTGTGAAATAGTAGACGTTGTAGCAAGACAAATTCTTGACTCAAGATGTTTCCCTACAGTAGAAGTTGAAGTATACTTAGAAGATGGTACTGTAGGAAGAGCAGCAGTTCCATCAGGAGCATCAACTGGTATGTATGAAGCAGTTGAATTAAGAGATGGAGATAAAGATAACTACCTAGGAAAAGGTGTTTTAAAGGCTGTTCAAAACGTAAATGATACAATTGCAGAAGAATTAATTGGATGCAACGTATATGATCAACCATATATAGATAAAATGCTTATCGAATTAGATGGAACTCCAAACAAAGCAAAATTAGGTGCTAACGCTATATTAGGTGTTTCACTTGCTGTTGCTAATGCAGCTGCAAAATCATTAGATTTACCATTATACCAATATGTAGGTGGAGTAAATGCAAAAGTTTTACCAGTACCTATGATGAACATAATTAATGGTGGATCACATGCTGATAACTCAGTTGATTTACAAGAATTCATGGTTATGCCAGTTGGAGCTAAAACATTTAGCGATGCATTAAAGATGTGTGCTGAAGTTTATCATACATTAAAGAAAACTTTACATGATAAAGGATATTCAACAGCTATCGGTGATGAAGGTGGATTTGCTCCAAACCTTAAGTCAAACGAAGAAGCTATTGAAGTTATTATAGAAGCTATAACTAAAGCTGGTTACAAAGCTGGAGAAGATATGTTCATCGCTATCGATGCTGCTTCATCAGAATACTACAAAGATGGAAAGTATGTATTAGAACATGAAGGAAAAACTTTAACTGCAGCTGAAATGGTTGACTTCTTAGAAAACTGGGTTAACAAATACCCAATTATCTCAATCGAAGATGGTATGGCTGAAGAAGACTGGGAAGGTTGGAAGCTAATAACTGAAAGATTAGGTAAGAAAGTTCAATTAGTTGGTGATGACTTATTCGTTACTAACACTGAAAGATTAGAAAGAGGAATCGACATGGGAGTTGGTAACTCAATCCTAATCAAGTTAAACCAAATCGGTACTTTAACAGAAACTTTAAATGCTATCGAAATGGCTAACAGAGCTGGTTATACAGCAGTTATTTCTCACAGATCTGGTGAAACAGAAGATACTACAATTGCTGATTTAGTTGTAGCTGTTAACGCTGGTCAAATCAAGACTGGTGCTCCTGCAAGATCTGAAAGAGTTGCTAAGTACAACCAATTAATAAGAATTGAAGAAGAATTAGACGATGTAGCTGAATACAGAGGAAGAAAAGCATTCTTCAACATCAAGAAATAATTAAATTTTAATAAATAAGGATAAGATTTTATAATCTTATCCTTATTTTTATAAGGGATTGTAAGGGATAATTTTGTAACTATTGACTTGTAATGTAGCATTTAATATGATAATATAAAGTTATGTAAATATGACCGTTTTGAGTAATCATGGGAGGTATAAGAATGAAAGATGTTTTATTAGTATTAGAAGTGATCTTAGGGTTAGCAATCATAATATCAGTATTATTACAACCAAGTAAAACAGATGCATTAAGTGGACTTATTCAAGGAAGTAAAAATGAAACTTTCTTTTCAAAGAATAAAGCTAGAACAAAGGAAGCTATGCTATTAAAAGTAACAATTGTAACAATGACTTTATTTGCTGTGAATACAGTAGTATTAAACTTAATATAATGTTATAACAAGAGCTGCTTTTTATAATAGGTAGCTCTTTTATACTATTTTATCTTAAAATAAAGGGAGTGTTTTTATGGGTATATTTAATGGATTAATGGGAAATGCCTCAGAAGTTAATTTAGAAGCTTTAAAAAAAGAATATGGAAAAATATTAGCATCATCAGAAACTATAGAGAAAGCTTATAAACTAGTAAGAGATACGTTTATTTTCACAAATAAAAGACTTATTTTAGTTGATAAGCAAGGTGTTACTGGAAAGAAAACAGAATATCATTCAATCCCATATAAATCAATAACTCATTTTAGCATTGAGACTGCTGGACATTTTGACTTAGATGCAGAATTAAAAATATGGATTTCTGGAACAGCCCTTCCAATAGAAAAGCAGTTCAACAGCAGCTTAAATATTTATGAGTTACAAACTGTATTAGCTGAATATTGCTTAAGATAAATGGGATAAGTGAAAGAATGAAAAATGAAAAAAGTTTAGGAAATAATTCGCTTGCGTTAAATTATGGAAAGTCAGCTGTTTGTAGAATAAATTTACAAATGAGTAGAATGTTAATTCATAATAGATAATTTAAGCAAAATGAATTATATGGAAAAGTGAAGGAATAATTAATAGTTGGTAATTGGTGTGGACAATTGACAATGGGGTTGTTGATTGTCTGTTTTTTTGATTAAATATAAATTGGTAAATAAAACCCTAATAGGAAAATGGGTGAAATTAATAAAAGTGTTTCGGAAGTGTGTAATATCAAGGGAAGATGGATAAACTAGAGAAGGATGAAGAAGTTAAGGGTAAAATAATTAATAATGAAAGAATTAGCAAATAATTCATCTAGGGTGAATTATAAAATGGATCTGACTGTAGATTAATTTACAAATAGCCAAGAATTAATGATATATTATTTTATTTTACAAATGATATAGATTTTAAATTATACATATAATAAATGTATAACTTACTTATAAAATCAGATTAGAAATAGATTTTTAAATAAATTGAATTATATGGAGGAAACGTATATATGGGAATTAAACAGACGTTATTAAGTTTTATGAGAGAGGAAGCATACAGACCAATGGATATTCAAGAGTTGGTTGCTGTATTTGATATAAATCCTGATGAATATAAATCTTTTAAGAAAGTTCTAAAATCAATGGAAAGGGAAGGCCTAATTGTTAGGACAAAGAAAGATAAGTTTGGTGTGCCTGAAAGACTTGGTTTAATAACTGGTAAGTTACAAGTGCATCAAAAAGGATTTGGATTCTTACTTCCAGATACTGAGGGAGAAAAAGATGTTTTCATACCAAGTTCATCTATGAGTGGTGCTATGAATGGAGATAAGGTGTTAGTTCAAATAACAAGAGAAGATTTAAATGGTAAAAAGAGAGAAGGAGAAGTAAGAGAAGTTTTAGAAAGATCTAATACTAAAATTATAGGGGTATATGAAGATAGTAGAAACTTCGGATTTGTTGTTCCAGAAGATACAAGATTAAATCAAGATATCTTTATATCTAAAAAAGATAGAAATGGAGCACAAGATGGAGATGTAGTAATTTGTGAAATAGTTAAATGGGCAGATAAAAGAAGAAGTCCTGAAGGTATAGTAAAAGAAGTTTTAGGTAAAAAGGGAGATAAGGGGTTAGATATTCTTACAATAATTAAGAAGTATGGATTACCAGAAGAGTTCCCAGAAAAGGTTCTAAATTATGCAGAAAACATTGAAGAAGAAATAGATTCTAAGGAATATGCAAGAAGAAAAGATCTTAGAAATTTAAGAATGGTAACAATAGATGGAGAAGATGCTAAGGACTTAGATGATGCTGTTTCAATAGAAAGACTTGATAATGGTAAATTTAGATTAGGAGTTCACATTGCAGACGTATCTCATTATGTAAGAGAAAAGAATCCTTTAGACAAAGAAGCTTTAAAAAGAGGTACTTCAGTATATTTAATAGATAGAGTAATTCCAATGTTACCTAAGAAGTTATCAAATGGTATTTGTTCATTAAATCCTAAAGTAGATAGATTAGCTTTAAGCTGCTTTATGGTTATTGATAAGAGTGGAAAAGTAATTCAACATGAAATAGAAGAAACAATTATAAAAACTAGTGAAAGAATGACATATACAGATGTAACAAAGATTTTAGAAAATAATGATGAAGAACTTATTAAAAGATATGATTACTTAGTGGATGATTTTAAGGCTATGGAAGAGTTATGCAACATTCTTCGTGAAAAGAGAATGAAAAGAGGCGCTATTGACTTTAACTTTGAAGAATCAAAAATTATATTAAATGACTTAGGTAAACCAGTAGATATTAAGCCTTATGACAGAGCTATTGCAAATAGAATAATAGAAGAATTCATGCTTGTATGTAATGAAACAATAGCTGAGCATATGTTCTGGACTAATTTACCATTTGTATATAGAATTCACGAAGAGCCAGATGAAGAAAAGTTAGAAAAGTTTAAAGAGTTTGTATATAACTTAGGTTATATTGTAAGATGGGGTCAAGAAGCTCATCCAAGAGCTCTTCAAGATATATTAGAAAAAGTAAAAGGTAAAAAGGAAGAAACAGTAGTAAGTACTCTTTTATTACGTTCAATGATGCAAGCTAAATACTCACCAGAATGTGTAGGACACTTTGGTCTTGCAGCTAAGTATTATTGCCACTTTACATCACCAATAAGAAGATATCCAGATTTACAAATCCATAGGATTATAAAAGAACAATTAAATGGAAAGATAGATGAAAAGAGAGCAGGAAGATTAACTAATATAGTTGAAATAGCATCAAAACAATCATCAGAAATGGAAAGATTAGCTCAAGAAGCAGAAAGAGAAGTTGATGATTTAAAGAAAGCAGAATATATGCAAGAAAGAATTGGAGAAGAATTTACAGCTATTATATCTTCAGTTACATCCTTTGGTTTATTTGCAGAATTACCAAATACAATAGAGGGATTAATTCATATAACAGCTTTAGATGATGATTACTATATTTATGATGAAGCCCATTTATGCTTAATCGGTGAAAGAACTAAAAAGGTTTATAGACTAGGTGATGAAATCAAAGTTAAATGTACTAGAGTTGATATAGACAACAGAGAAGTCTATTTTGATTTAATTGAAGAAGAACAACCTAAGGAAGAAATAGTACCTAGTGAAAAGCTTAGTGAAAAAATTCAAGAAGCAAAAGATGAAATAAAAAATGAACTAGTTAATGAAGATGATAATGAAGATAGTGAAGAACTGTAATAAATTGCCAAGCGATTTATAATTGACAAGTGATAATGGAGAATTAAGGATGTTTTGAACAGCAAAACTTAAATTGGTGTGCAGCACCTTTATTTTAAAAATATTTAGGGTTTTTTTCCTTAATTGTCAATTGAGCATTATCAATTATCCATTAAAAAAATGTTCACATTTTTTTACTATTTTGTTATACTAAAAGAAAAATAAAATGAGTGGTGAGAATATGGTAAGGAAGAAAAATAGTAATACATTAGCTGAAAATAGAAAAGCTAGGCACGATTATTTTGTAGAAGAAACCATAGAGGCTGGAATAGCTTTAGTTGGAACTGAAGTTAAATCAATAAGAGCAGGAAAATGTAATTTAAAAGAATCTTACGCAGATGTAGAAAATGGTGAAATTACTATAAAAGGTATGCACATAAGTCCTTATGAACAAGGAAATATATTTAATGTTGATCCATTAAGGGAAAGAAAGCTTTTACTTCATAAGGAGCAAATATCAAGATTTGCAGGACTTGTAGCACAACAAGGATTTACTTTAATACCATTATCATTATATTTAAAAGATGGTAAGGTAAAGGTTGCACTTGGATTGTGTAGAGGTAAAAAGAATTATGATAAGAGAGATTCTATGTTAGAAAAAGCTCATAAGAGAGATATAGAAAGACAATTAAAGAACTCTACAAGATACTAAAAAATCAAATTTTAATGACTATAATTGTAATTTTTTATAAAAATACAATTATAGTCATATTATTTTGTAGAAAATTTATCAATCTAATAGTAAACTTATATTATACGGTATAAAGATTAAAGTAAAACAATGGTTAAGAGGTATAGAGTTATGTATAATAAAAGTTTATTAATCGAAAACTCGCATAAAAGAAGTGAAGATTACGGAGTTGAAAAAAGTAGCAATCATTCAAGAACCATGTTAAATGGAGAAGCGCTTAAAAAAGTACTAGAGATAAATAAAGAATTAATAGAAATATCAAAACCCTATATAGATATGGTAGTTGAGTCTGTAGAAGATAATGACTTTATCATAATTTTAACAGACAATAATGGATGCATACTTTATATAAGGGGAGCTGATTCAATAAAGGATGAACTTGAAAAGTTAAATTTAAAAGTTGGAGCCTATATGGATGAGAAAAATATAGGTACTAATGCAATGGGGACAGCTATAACAGAAAATAGATGTATTCAAATAACTGCAAATGAGCATTATGCCACTATATTTCAAAGCCTGACTTGCTCTGCAGCACCTATTCATAATAGTAAAGGGGAAATAATAGGAACTTTAAATTTAACAGGTAAAAGTAATATGAAACACCCTCACACCTTAGGATTAGTTATTTTTGGAGTTACAGCAATAGAAAACGAACTTTACAGAATAAAAACTAATTATATCTTAAATCAAACCTATAATTATATGAAAACTGTTATAGAAAATGTTGATAAAGGAATAATGATTATTGACATACATGGAAAAATAATAAACATAAATGAATTAGGATTAAATATTTTAGATAAAAGAAATCAAAACCTAATTAATGAAGACATAAATCATATTATCCCCAATTTTAAAAACATAGTAAGCAGAATATCAAAGAATAGTGAAACTATAACAAAAGAAATAAAGCTAAGTCATGCAAGCAAATATAAGACTGAAATTATTCTTAAAGGAATCAAATGTAATGAAAAAATAATAGGGATTGTAGCAACATTAACAAAGATAAAAGAAAAAAATAAAGAAAGTAATTTTACAGGGGCATTTTTTACTTTCAATGATATTATAGGAGAAAGTGATGCTATAAAAAATGTTATAACAAATTGTAAGATTATAGCTAATAGTCCTTCAACGGTATTAATTAATGGAGAAAGTGGGACAGGCAAGGAAATACTAGCGCAATCTATTCATAATTATAGTATAAGAAAAAATAATAAATTTATAGCTATAAATTGTGGAGCCATACCTGCTAATATAATTGAAAGTGAACTTTTTGGATATGAAGATGGAACTTTCACTGGAGGAAAAAAAGGCGGAAAGATAGGAAAAATTGAAATTGCTAATGGTGGAACATTATTTTTAGATGAAATAGGTGAAATGCCATTGGATATGCAAGTGAAACTACTTAGAGTTCTTCAAGAAGGGAGAGTTGCTAGACTTGGAGGAAGCATGGAAATTCCTGTAGATATTAGAGTGATAGCTGCAACAAATAAAGATTTAAAGAAAGAAGTTAAAAAAGGAACTTTTAGAGAAGATTTATATTATAGATTATGTGTAATTCCAATAAAATTACCACCTCTTAGAGAAAGAAAAGGGGATATAAGAAAGCTTATTGAATATTTCCTTAGCATGAAATCAATAGAATTAGAAAAAGAAATTCCTGAAATAACTAAGGAATTATTTAATAGGTTACTTGGATATAATTGGCCAGGGAATATAAGACAATTAGAAAACTGTATAGAAAATATAGTTAATTTAAATGGTGAGTTATCAGATGATATATTAGAAGAATCAGAAGAAAAAAGAAATGAAATATTAGATATAGATAGCAAAGATATTGTTTTTGACGGAGAAAAGGAAAAATGCTTTAATTTAGAGGAAATTGAAAAAGTAACTATAAGAAATGCTATAGAGCATAATAAATATAATATGACTAAAACAGCGAAAGTATTGGGAATAAGCAGAAATACACTTTACCTTAAAGTTAAAAAATACAATATTAATATTAACTAATAAATTGCTAATGTAAAGGCTAAGATAACTAGATATGTTCCATAATCATATTCTATTTATCTTAGCCAACTTATATTTTGCTACTTCAAATAATTAAATGAAGAATTAATACATATAATTATGTTTATTCTCAATTTATTTTAAAACGTAAGATAATAAGACGGTGTCCTAAAGTAGAGCAGTAAAAAATATTTAAACTGATTTATTTTAGGACATATTTATTTTAAAGCGTGCATAGTATTTACAGGAAGGTGAATGATTTAACAATATTGTTAAATTATAAACACTTGGCATGATTTTTGCTTATTATATTTATGTAAATAAGTAAGAAATAAATTATATAACTTTTAGGAGGTTTATTATGGCACGTTTTACATTACCAAGAGATTTATATCATGGGGAAGGATCTTTAGAGGTATTAAAGACATTAGAAGGAAAGAAGGCATTTGTTGTAGTTGGTGGAGGCTCAATGAAGCGCTTTGGATTCTTAGATAAAGTTGAAACATATTTAAAGGAAGCTGGAATGGAAGTTGAACTTTTTGAGGGAGTTGAACCAGATCCATCAGTAGAAACTGTTATGAGTGGAGCAGAAGCAATGAGAAGATTTGAACCAGATTGGATCGTTGCAATGGGCGGAGGATCACCAATAGATGCTGCAAAAGCAATGTGGATTTTCTATGAATATCCAGACTTTACATTTGAGCAAGCAGTTGTTCCATTTGGATTACCAGAGCTTAGACAAAAAGCTAAATTTGTAGCAATCCCATCAACAAGTGGCACAGCTACAGAAGTAACAGCATTTTCCGTTATAACAGATTACAAGGCAAAAATTAAATATCCTCTAGCAGACTTTAATATAACTCCGGATATTGCCATAGTAGATCCTGATCTTGCACAAACTATGCCATCTAAACTTGTAGCACATACTGGAATGGATGCATTAACTCATGCTATCGAAGCTTATACTGCATCATTAAGATCAAACTTCTCAGACCCATTAGCAATGAAGGCTATTGAAATGGTTAGAGAGAACTTAGTTGCTTCATATAATGGAAATAAAGAAGCTAGAAACTTAATGCATGAAGCTCAATGTTTAGCAGGAATGGCGTTTTCTAATGCACTACTTGGAATAGTTCACTCAATGGCTCATAAGACAGGAGCAGTATTCCATATTCCTCATGGATGTGCAAATGCAATCTTCTTACCATATGTAATTCAATATAACAGAGTTAATTGTGAAGATAGATATGCAGATATAGCTAAAGCATTAAAATTAGAAGGCAAAAATAATGCAGAATTAACAGATGCATTAATAGAAATGATCAATGATTTAAACACACAATTAAATATTCCACATACACTTAGGGAATATGGAGTAACAGAAGAAGACTTTAAAGATAATCTAGAATTTATTTCTCACAATGCAGTTTTAGATGCTTGTACTGGATCTAATCCAAGAGAAATTGATGATGCAACAATGGCTAAATTATTTGAATGCACTTATTATGGAACTAAGGTTAATTTCTAAAAGACTTTAAGTCTTCTAAAATAATAGATTGATTTTAAGGTTATCTTAAACAGAAATTATTTTCTTTTTGAGGTAACCTTAATTTGAAAAAGTAGATAAATAATTAGATAAAAATAAGTTGATAAATAAAAATAGAGTAATAATAAAAATAAGGAAATCTAAAAAGCAATATTTAGTAGTAAAGAATAATATTTACATTTACTAATTGTATGAATATTCGAAAAATGATAATATAAGATTGATATGAAAATAAGCCAGGGGGGAACAATCATGTATAAGATAGTGAAAAAAAGAGAACTTACTGACAACATATATCTTATGGATATAGAAGCACCAAGAGTTGCTAAGTCTGCTAAGCCAGGACAATTTATAATTATTAAAAATAACGAAAAAGGGGAGAGAATTCCTCTAACAATAGCTGACTATGATAAGGTTAATGAAACTGTTACTATAGTATTTCAAGCTGTAGGAAGAGAGACAAAAGAATTAGCTAGTTTTGAAGAAGGAGATTATGTTAGTGACTTCGTTGGACCTTTAGGACAACCAAGTGAGTTTATACATGAAGACCTAGAAGAGCTTAAAAGAAAGAATATAATATTTATAGCTGGTGGTGTAGGGGCAGCACCTGTATATCCGCAAGTTAAATGGATGCATGAAAATGGTATTGCTTGTGATGTAATAGTTGGAAGTAGAACAAAGGACTTATTAATATTAGAAGATGAAATGAGAAAAGTTTCAGGCAATTTATATATATCAACAGATGATGGAACATATGGATTTAATGGTAGAGTAACAGATTGTTTAAAGTACTTAATTGAAGAAAAGGGAAATAAATATGATCATGCAATAGTAATTGGACCTATGATAATGATGAAATTTATGTCAATGCTAACTAAGGAATTAAATATACCTACAACAGTGAGCTTGAATCCAATAATGGTAGATGGAACTGGAATGTGTGGAGCATGTAGAGTTACTGTAGGTGGAAAAGTGAAATTTGCATGTGTAGATGGTCCAGAGTTCGATGGACACCTAGTTGATTTTGATGAATCAATGAGAAGACAAGGAATGTATAAGACTGAAGAAGGAAGAGCTCAACTAAAAATCGAGGAAGGGGACACTCATAATCATGGTGGTTGTGGATGCAAGGTGGAATAGTTATGAATATGCAAGATAGAATGAAAAGAGTACCTGTTTCAGAACAAGCTCCAGAAGTAAGAGCAAAAAACTTTGAAGAAGTGTGCTTAGGATATATAGATGAAGAAGCAATAAAAGAAGCAAATAGATGTTTAACTTGTAAAAATCCAAAATGTGTTGATGGATGTCCAGTATCAATAAATATTCCAGAATTCATAGCATATATAAAAAATGGAGAATTTGAAAAGGCAGCTAAAGAAGTTGCAAAATATAGTGCATTGCCAGCTGTTTGTGGTAGAGTATGTCCGCAAGAAAGTCAATGTGAAGGTAAATGTGTATTAGGAATTAAAGGGGAACCAGTTTCAATAGGTAAGCTAGAAAGATTTATAGCAGACTGGTCAAGAACACATAATATAGAATTAGCAGAAAGAGAAGAAGATAAAAATAAAAAAGTAGCTGTTATAGGTAGTGGTCCTGCTGGATTAACTTGTGCAGGAGAGTTAGCTAAAAAAGGATATGATGTAACTATATTTGAAGCTTTACATGAACCAGGTGGAGTTTTAGTTTATGGAATTCCTGAATTTAGACTACCTAAGGATGATGTAGTAAAAGCTGAAATTGAAAACATAAAGAAGCTTGGAGTAAAGATTGAAACTAATGTTATAGTAGGAAGAACTATTACTATAGATGAGCTTATGGAAGATGAAAAGTTTGATGCAGTGTTTATAGGTTCAGGAGCTGGTCTTCCTAAGTTTATGGGTATTCCAGGAGAAAATGCAAATGGAGTTTTATCTGCAAATGAATTCTTAACAAGAGTAAACTTAATGAAGGCATTTAAAGAAGAATATCATACACCAGTTAAAGTGGGAAAGAAAGTAGCTGTAGTAGGTGGAGGAAACGTTGCTATGGATGCTGCAAGAACTGCTTTAAGATTAGGATCAGAAACTCACATTGTTTATAGAAGAAGTGAATCAGAGCTTCCAGCAAGAGTTGAAGAAGTACACCATGCTAAAGAAGAAGGTGTAATCTTTGATATTTTAACTAACCCAACAGAAATTTTAGTAGATGAAAATGGCTGGGTAAAGGGAATGAAATGTGTTCAAATGGAACTTGGAGAGCCAGATGAATCAGGTAGAAGAAAGCCAGTAGTTAAAGCTGATTCAGAATATGTTATGGATGTTGATACTGTAATAATGTCACTTGGAACTTCACCAAATCCACTTATATCATCAACAACAAAGGGTCTTGAAACTAATAAGTGGAAATGTATAATAGCAGATGAGCATGGACTAACAACTAAAGAAGGAGTTTATGCTGGTGGAGATGCAGTAACAGGAGCTGCAACTGTTATTTTAGCAATGGGAGCAGGTAAAACTGCTGCAGAAGCTATTGATGAATATTTAAGTAAATAATGTTATAGAGTTATTTTTAACCTGCTACTACTTTAAATTGTAGCTTAAATGGTTAGAAATAACTCTTTTTTTGTATATTTAATCTTCTAATTATTAATAAGAAATCAATTTTGTAAATTAATTGTAAATATTGTCTATCTTTTAGAGTAATTTTAGGTAAGTATATAGTATAATATCAGTAGAGTAAATTTTATATAAAATTAAGAATAAAGTTTAGATATTGTATAAATATAGAATGTTTAATTTTAATATACATATAAAAGTTACTAGCAATTATAAATTAAGTTATGGCAATAATCATACGAAAGAGAGGAATTATTATGTACTTATCAAAATTTACTGATTACTCATTTAGAGCCTTAGTATACCTAGCTGAAAATACAGACAAGCTATGCACTGTAGAAGAATTAGCAAAAAAATTAGAGATTTCAGAACATCATTTAAAGAAAATAATACACAAGCTTGCTAAGACAGATTTAGTTATATCTATGAAAGGTAGAACTGGTGGATTAAAATTAGGCTTAGAGCCTCAAGATATAAATTTAGGTGAAGTTATCCGTATAACAGAAGATAACTTAAATATTGCACAATGTTTCAACAAGGAAGATTGTTGTCCATTTATAAGTTCAGGATGTAAGCTAAAAGGGATAATGAATGAATCTTTAAATGCATTTCTTCATGAGTTCTCAAGATATACACTACAAGACTTACTTAACTAAAGTCTAAAGGTATAAAATTCAGTATTTAAAGTTATATAGTTAAAAATAGGCTATAAGTAAAAATAACTATAGCCTATTTTTATTTTAATAATTTATTTTAGGGATACTATGTAAAATTCAGAATTATCATTACTCCAACCTAAATCAAAAGGGACTTTATATTTATCAATAGAATTAGAATTAACTAAAGGATACCCAGAATTATCAAATCCTGTGATTATAGCACTATGCTCAATATAATCACCTTGCTTATATATGACTAAATCACCTAATTTTATTTCATTACTTGACTTAGACATACTATCTAAGATTTCATCAAAAGACCCAGAAAATAATATAAATGCTTTATTGCTAGATAAAAGGTAATCTAAAAGCTTTTCTGAGTTAACCCAAGTTTCACTTGCCATTACTCCTTTAGATTCATTAAATTTATAAGACCAATCTTTATCTTGAGGCATTCCTCCACCTTCAAGGCCATCAGATAAGCATTGAGATATAAAATTAGTACAATTTCCAGATCCAGCAACATAGATGTAATAATTTGAATTATATTTGCTATCTAAGTTAGTTGCAAAAGATATTCCAGAGTATTTATCAGCATAATCTACAGCAGCTTCTCTATTATAAGTAGAACTATTTTCAGGTGTAGGATTAATTTTAAAGTTTAAATTATAAGCTTTAAATCTAGTTAATGGAATATTCTTTTCAGTTAAATCAAAATCATATTTACCAAGGCCACCTTCAAAGCAATCTTGATAATAATCTTTAGTAACTATAAATGAGTTTCCAAACTTTTTTAGTTCTAATGTATGTATTAAAGAAACACCAAAACTATTAACATTTTCAGGATCATTATTGTATATGTAATCAAATTTATATTCTTCACTTAAAGTTAAATCATATGTATTATCCTTTTCCTTTATAGATGTAATTTTAGGGGTAGACTGTATATTCTTAAAACTTACATTTCTTTCACTTGCCCAATCTCTTAAAAAAGCAATTCTTTTAAATTCATGCTTTAATGAGTAGCTACTAAATGTTTGAGCAGTATCATAAAACTTATAAAGTTCTTCGACATTACCAGTAGTAAAAGACTTGTTACGAGTAGTATATAACTCATTTAAAAATGAAATTATAGAAGTTTCTAAATTTTCATCACTATCAGTTATAAAAGTACCGGCATGTGCAATTGGTTCACCTTCATAAACTTCACTAAAAAATACAGAAGGAACAAAAGATGAGTTTGAGGTCTTAGAAATAAAAAACAAAAAATTAGTTATAAGAAAAATTGAAAATAAAAAATAACTACTTGCTTTGAATATCTTTTTTTTATTTTTATCTTTAAAGATATTACGCATATAAAAAACCTCCCTAGTATTGACCATATTTAAGTACAATCAAGCTTTTTCATATTTTTAAATAATACATATTAAAAATGCAAGAATTAATAATAGTAGTATGTGCAGTTAAAATAAAAATATGAGGAGAAATTAAAAAGTGAAAGAGTGAAAAAGTAAAAGAGTGAAAAAGTAAAAAATTGAGGAAATAATTCACCTTTGTTTAATTGTAGAAAATAGGGCTGAAATACAATTGATAATGGACAATGGATAATTAGGGAGATAATTTAGATAAGCTGAATTATGAAAAGTGAGAAGGGAAAGAATTGATTGTATAAGTCTTGATAGAAAATATTAGGAATATAATATATAATTGAAATGAGTAAATAAATGGTACAAATGAGTTGGAGGGATAGTTAATGATTAATATAGGTGTTATAGGAACTAATTTTATTACTGAATGGTTAATAGCTGGAGCAAGGGAAGTTGAAGGTGTAAATATATCTGCTGTTTATTCAAGAACAGAGGAAAGAGCAAGGGAGTTTGCAGATAAGTTTAATATAGAAAATATATTTACTGATTTAGAGGAAATGGCTAAGAGTGATTTAATTGATGCTGTGTATATAGCTTCACCTAATTCTTTGCATGCTGAGCAAGCTATATTATTTTTAAATCATAAAAAGCACGTGCTTGGAGAAAAGGCTTTTGCTTCAAACACAAAGGAAGCTGATGCAATGATAAAAGCAGCAAAGGAAAATGATGTTGTCTTAATGGAGGCAATGAAAACTACGTTACTTCCAAACTTTAGAGTTATTAAAGATAACCTACATAAGATTGGTAAGGTTAGAAAGTATTTTGCAAGCTACTGTCAATACTCTTCAAGATATGATAAATATAAGGCTGGAGAAGTGTTAAATGCTTTTAAGAAGGAATTATCAAATGGAGCTATTATGGACATAGGAGTCTATTGTATAGCACCAATGGTTAATCTTTTTGGAAAGCCAAATACGGTAAAGGCAAATGGAATAATGCTAGAAACTGGAGTTGATGGAGAAGGCAGCGTAGTCTTTGGTTATGATGATATGGAGGGAGTTGTAATATACTCTAAAATAAGCAATTCATATCTTCCATCAGAAATCCAAGGGGAAGAGGGTAGCATTATAATTGATAGAATTAATTCATTTGATAATGTGAAAATAATATATAGAGATGGTAGAGAAGAAAATTTAACATTAGAACATAAAGAAGCAAATATGTGCTATGAAGTAGAAGAGTTTATTAACTTAATTAAAAATGGAGAAAGAGAATCTAAGATTAATTCATTAGAAGTTTCTAGAAATGTAGTTGATGTTATTGAAGAAGCTAGAAAGCAAATTGGAGTGAGTTATCCGGCAGATAATAATTAAAGAATGAAAAAATTAATACCATATGGACTTAAAGATGTACAAGGAAAATTTTTTCAATCAAAAGTATTTGGAAATCTAGCTCCAGAAAAGGTAGAAGAATTTGATAATCAATTTCCTTATATGAAAAAAATTGAAATTACTAGGACAATGGGAATAGTATTTATATAGGTTTGCTATTACAATGAAGCATATTCTTTAGAAACTAGTTACAAAACAAGCAAACTTATATATAACTACTTTTTATTAAGAAATTAATTATAAAAATAGCAATATAAGAAGCTTTTTCACTTAATGCTAATAAGATTAGGTTTAAATTAAGTTGAATTTGTTATAATATAAGTATGTAGAAATTGTGTATTATATAAAGTTAAATTTAGATTAGTAATAAACTTTAATTTTCATTAAATATTAGCTGCTCTTGTTAATGAAGAAAAATTAATAAGATAGTTATTATTTTTTAATTTTTAAAAGAAAATTGTGGAAAGTAAGGATTAAATCTAAGTTGACATAGAAATCTATATAATATATAATTTACACGTAGTCAAAATTGAATATTTCGCGTTAAACTAATTCTTAACCTGGGGACGTTTTGGCTTCGACGGGGGTAAGATGGGTTTGATAAGCGAGCCGAGGCAAGCATGTCACCTCGATAATAAAGTATGCATTAAAGATAAACGCAGAAGACAATTTTGCATTAGCAGCTTAATATAGCCGCTCATCAGCCCAGGGTGCCCACGCTCTGGATCACTGGTGTCATAAAAGTGGGAAACGAAGTTTAGCAAAGCTTTGAGCTAAAGGGGTATTCATGAAGCTAGGGAATTAGGAGTTTGTTTGTGAGCGAACTAAGGACCGAAATTTTAGTCACAAACTACGCTCGTAGAAAGTCAGGCTGGTCTGCTTTCGGACAGGGGTTCGATTCGTAAGATGAGTCGCCTTTTGAAGTGATTCATAAGTGATAACTTGGCTTTATCGGTGAACCCGTAGCAAGTAATGTTGCCGGCAATACCGAGAGGTATGTGAAGAAATTCAACAGCCTCGTATCGACTTATAGGTTCCTAAAGCGAAAGCTATGGAATACTAGGATAGAAGACATAAACTATACTGAGCTTCTATAAGACGCCAAGAGTGTATAAGATTTATACACTAAGATATAGTCAGTGCCATTAAGAAATTATGGATGCACATGACCCCTCGTCTCCACCATGAAAACCTCCACGATACCAACATCGTGGAGGTTTACTTTATCCCCATAAACTCCTCTTTCGCAATTAGCATCTCATCAGTATAGTACCCATTTCTAGGAGTAATAGATTTATAAGTACTTATAATTAATTTATCTCTTTTTTTCTTAGTGTTAATTATTAAATATGGATATATATCATTTAGTAATTGAATAGCATCATTTCTTCTTAAAATATAACCATAGCAATCTTTATGTTTTTCTATATTATAATTTTTCTTAGAAATAATTCTTCCTTTTCCTACAGTGTTTTTTACCCATTCCAATAACTCTAATGTCGTTGAAGCAATTGATACACAAGGGGATGGGTGTTCATTCTTATGTATTCTTTGTAGCATTATACTACCTTCACCATCAATAATTCCAGCAATATAGGCTTTTTCCGTTTCAGTCATAAAATCACCTTTTTTAAAACTAATATCTTTATAATGATAGTTTGTGATTATTAGTGAAAAAGATTATGCTAATTACGAAAAATATCTCAATATATTTTTAGAGGATTACGTAGGGCATAATATGTTTGGATGGAAATAAATCAAATCAGTCCTGTCTATTACTATTTAATAGATAAATGTAGTTACTTCACCTAAAAATATGGTAACTACAAAATCATTTATAAAATTGAATATAAAATGTACATATATGATATTTAGTTGAAGTATCATAAAGAATTATGTTTCAGTAGATATTAAAGTAGTTTAAAGAATAATTGAAGTTATTAAATTAGAATGCTAAGATTAGATTTTAACAAGAGAAGTTTAAGACCTATAAGTTAAGAAATTACTCAACTTATAGGTCTTATTTTACTTAATATATAAAGCTAATAAAAAATAATCTATAATTAATATAAGAATATTTAAAACTATTTTTAAACTTTTTACGTATAAGATTATGTACCGGTATTAATAGGAAGGGGGCATAAATGGTTGATGATGAATTAAAACTTATTGATAATATATATAAGAAAAGAAGTATTTTAAATTGAGCATATAATATGATGTTTAGCATCCGTAAAAAGGATTATTGCTTTAAACTTAAGATTTCTATAGAGTTTTATGTTTAATAACATAACTGTTTAGTATATAATATCACTAAAATTATAAATATAAGGAGTTTCTATATGGATAAATTAGAATTTATTAAAAAATTAAGTAAGTATAGAGAAATTGTAGCCTTATGTGAATTTGGAAGTTATGGTACTGAGGATTGGATTAAGGATAGAAGTGATATTGATTTAATAGCTGTTACTAAGCCTAATGTTACTTTTTTAGATACCTTTAATATAGAAGATGGAATAAAAGAAATAGCTACTGATTTTTATAAATATAATAAAATACATTTAACTTTCTTATTGTTTAATGACTTTTCAAATAAATATGCACGTATTGCAGTAGATAGTGATAATAAATATATTTTAGATGAAGAAAGATGGTATGACTTTAATCATTATGTCTTAAAATCTGTAAGAAATAACGAAAATTTAGAGAGAACTTTAAGAATAGACGAACAATATAGTTATTTTGGAAGTATTTTCGATGAGTCTTACGATAGGTATAAAAAAGAAAAATTTTTAGAAAAATATCAAAGTGCATATGATAACTTAGAAGATCTTAAAGAAGCTATAAATGAGTATAATAAAAGTAATAGTAGAATTATAAAAAGAGCAATGTTTGCATTTTTTCAAGATTTCTCTGAGTATATAGTAGATATGTGTGAAAGTCATATAATAATAAATGGTGGGAAATTAAAAAGTACAACATCATCTAGTCAACTAATAGAAAAATCATATGATATGGGATTTTTTGATGAAAAGCTCAAGAGTTATCTTGTGATGGCTGTTAAATTAAGAAATAGATATACTCATGATTATTATTTAAGAGAAGAAAGTGAGAAGTTAATAGAGGAATTTTGCTTTAAAAAGCTGGCTTATTTAAATATATTTTTAGAGGCAAGTAAAGATAAAGTTATTTTAAGATATAAAGAAAAATAGAGCTAGTGGCGCTTTGAAGAGTGCTACTAGCTTATTATTTTTTAAAAGGAAATTACTAATCTTTCAAATATTGAAGAAGTACATATAGATGGGTTTAATACAATAATAACTTTAGAGGTTGCTGATGAGAAATATGGATTTATGTGAATATGTTATGGGTATTTTTTCTTTGTTAGAACTATTTATACGAATATGTTAGGAACATTTTTCCTAGCAGTTTTAACCTAAGGAATAAATTAAGGAGTATAATATAAAATAAAATATAAAGTATTAAATAAAAAAGGAGATGAAGTAGTGAATTTATATAATAAATATATCAAAAAATATAAAATTCCTTTTTTAACTGCTGTTACTTGTGTAGCCCTGGAGGCAATATGTGATTTGCTTGGACCAACCCTTATGTCTAATATAATTAATTCAGGAATAGATGGAGGAAGTCTTTCAAGTGTTTATTACTGGGGGGCTTTAATGCTTATGGTTACAGTTCTTGGGGCTTGCTTTGCTATAACCAGAAACATTCTTGCATCTAAGGTTTCTCAAAGAGTTGGTGCAGATTTAAGATATGATTTATTTGAAAAGATATTACACTTTTCGGAAAATGGAGCTGATAAAATTGAAAGTGGTTCCCTTATTACTCGTATGACTAATGATACTTCTCAGGTTGTTCAATTTATAAATGGAATCATGCGTATTTTCCTAAAAGCTCCAATAACATGCATAGGAAGTATTATTCTTGCAAGTATTCTTAATTTCAAGCTTTCTTTAGTTATTTATGGAGTTGTTGCTCTAGTTGGTATTCTTATAGTTATTAGCATGAAACTTAGTTACTCACGTTTTTATAAACTTCAAAAGGCTATGGACAAGGTAAACTCAGTTGTGCAGGAGTATCTTATTGGTGTTAGATTAGTCAAGGCCTTTGGAACCTATGATAAAGAACAGGAGAAGTTTGGGGAAACCAACGATAATTTAATGGAGAAGGGGATTTCTTCTCAGATAATTATAACCTTAACATCACCTCTTATGACCTTTATTGTTGGTATTGGAACTGTACTTATACTATTTGTTGGAAGTAAGCTTTTTTCCTTAAACCTTGTAAATCCTGGAGATATAACAGCATTTACAATTTATATGGCTCAAATTCTTACATCTTTAATAATGATAACTAATATATTTAATACCTTTGTTAGAACAAAAGCATCTACTGCTCGTATTGAAGAGATTTTAAATTGTGAAGAGGATTTCCCTTCTATTGGAGAAGATTCAGAATTAAATGGAGAAGTGGAATTTAAAGATGTTACCTTTGCTTATCCTAATGGAAGCGGTTTGCCTGCTATTAAAGATTTATCTTTTTCATTAAAGCCTGGAGAAAACCTTGCAATAATAGGACCTACAGGTAGTGGAAAGTCCACAATAGCATGGCTATTATTAAGGTTTTATGATGTTAATGAAGGAAGTATATTAATTAATGGAAAGAATATTAAAGATATAAGAGTAGATACTCTTAGAGATAATATTGCTATTGTTCCTCAAAAGCCTATGTTATTTTCAGGATCAATTAGTGAAAATATTAAATGGGGTAATAAGAATGCCTCTAATAAAGAAGTCAAATTTGCATCCGAAAGAGCAGAAGCTTCTTTTATAGAGAATATGTCAGATGGCTTTAATACTCTTTTAGGTGGAGGAGGAGTTAACTTATCAGGAGGGCAAAAGCAAAGAATTTCTATTGCACGTGGAATTATTAAGGGTTCTAAAATTATTATTTTAGATGATGCAACAAGTGCTTTAGATGCAGTTACTGAAGCTAGAGTTAGAGATAATCTTAATTCCTTGGAAGATAATAGAACTGTTATTACTATTACACAGCGTTGTGGGACTGCTATGTTCTCAGATAAGATACTTGTTATGGATAATGGGGAGAGGGTTGGATTTGGAACTCATGAGGACCTTATGAAAAGTTGCCCTATTTATAAAGATATTTATAGAACTCAAATGGAAAGTAGTAAGGAGGCATAATAATGGGACAAATATATAAGAAACAAGAAATTCAAATGCCTTCAATGGGAAGAGTAGGCGGTGGTGGACCAAGCAGATTTGCTCCAAAGGCAAAGCCTAAAAATGCTAAAGGAACATTAAGAAGGATTGTAAAAATATATATGAGGTGGGGTAAAACAATATTATTAGCCATGATTCTAACAACTATAGCTTCCTTAATAACTGTTAGTATTCCTTACTTTGTTGGAAAGACCTTTAACTATCTTGACATCAACACTAGAACTGTAGATAGTAGTATGTTTCTAACACTTTTAATGGTTATAGCAGTTCTTCAGTTATCTAATTTAATTATTTCAAGTATCAATGGAGTAATTATGCTTAAAGTATCTCAAAAACTAGTTCATGCTTTAAGAAGTGAATTTTTTAATAAGATGCAACGTCTACCTTTAGAATTTTATGATACCAGATCCCATGGTGATACTATGAGCAGAATTACTAATGATGTAGATAATATTAGCTCTACAATAGCTCAAACCACTACACAGCTTATATCAAGTATTTTAACTTTGGTTGGTTCATTTTTAGTAATGATTAACTTAAATATTCAGCTTACTTTAGTTGTGCTTTTATGCGTTCCCTTGGTAGTTTTATTAACTAAAACAATTGCATCTAGAAGTAGAGTGTATTTCTTAGCTCAGCAACAAAGCCTTGGTGCTTTAAATGGAGTTATTGAAGAAAATATTTTAGGATTAAAAATGGTTAAGGCTTTTGGAAAGCAAAAGGATATTTTAGAGAACTTTAAAGAAATTAATGAGAATCTTTATGAAAGTAGTAATAAGGCTCAAATATGGTCTGGTTATATGATGCCTTTAATGAATGTTATAAATAATTTTATATTTACTGTAGTTTCCATTGTTGGAGGAATACTATCTGTAGGATACGGATTAGCTGTAGGTACTGTTGTTAGCTTTTTAAGCTATTCAAAGCAGTTTGCCCAGCCTTTAAACTCCGTAGCTGGAATGTTTAATACAATACAATCAGCCCTTGCTGGAGCTGAAAGGGTTTTTGAAGTTTTAGATACTATAGAGGAAAAAGAAGATATAGAAGGAGCAATAGAGATTGAAGATCCAAAGGGAGATGTAGAGTTTAGGGATGTATGCTTTTCCTATGATAAATCTACTCCTATCTTAAAGAATATTAGTTTTAAGGTTAAGGCTGGAGAAACTGTGGCATTAGTTGGAGAAACAGGTTCAGGTAAAACAACTATAGTTAATCTTCTTACACGCTTTTATGACAGTGACAGTGGAGAAATTCTTATAGATAATGAGCCAATAACAAATTTAAAAAGAGACAGCCTTAGAAAATGCTTCTCTGTAGTACTTCAAGATACATGTTTATTTACAGGAACAATTATGGATAATATAAGATATTCTCAAAGTTCTGCATCTGATGAAGAGGTGATTAATGCTGCTAAAATAGCTCATGCACATGAGTTTATAAGTAAATTGCCAAAGGGATATAATACCATGGTTTCTGGATCAACTGATAATTTAAGTCAGGGACAGCGCCAGCTTATATCCATTGCTAGAGCTGTTTTGTGTGATAGTCCAATTCTTATTTTAGATGAGGCAACCAGCAGTGTTGATACTAAGACAGAGAAGGAGATTCAAAATGCTTTAGTTCGATTAATGAAAAATAGAACTAGTTTTTTAATTGCTCATAGACTTTCTACCATTATAGATGCTGATAATATTATGGTTATTGGTAATGGCAAAATACTTGAAAGTGGAAATCATAAGACCTTGATGGAGAAGAAAGGATATTACTTCGAAATGGTAATGAGCCAGATGGGAAAGTTAAATGTAGAGAATGAATAAATTATATAGGGAGAATTAGAAGTAAGAAGTTAGAAACTTTATATAAAATAGAGTTTCTAACTTTTTATTATTTATTGATAGGATTGCTTATTTGCTATATAAGTATCCGTACACTATAATAGCTAAAAATATAGAAGAAATTCTTTATTTAATAGGAAAAGATAAAAGTGCTATTGTAAAAAATATATTATAGCTAGTAGTAAGCTAGAAGCCCCTTCGCCATTAGATACGTAGAAAGTAATGAATGTATCTAAATGGATATGTAATAAAGTCACAGAAGGATATATATTAATCTGTATAATTAAATAGTAAAACTGTCATAAATAAATTTAAGGGGGATATGCATGAGCAGTTTATTTAAAATTTGGAAAAAGTGGTCGTATGTAATTCTAATAGCTTTTTTAGTTTTGGGTATATTTGATTTTAGAATTGGATTGATTGCATCGATTTGTATGGTTGCACCTATAATAGTAGCTATAATTAAAGGTAGATTTTGGTGTGGAAATTTATGTCCTAGGGGAAGTTTTTATGACAATGTAGTATCTAAGTTTAGTAATAAAAAGAAAGTTACTAAATTTATTAAATCAGCATATTTCAGGCTAGTTGCTATAGCACTAATGCTTACTGTATTCACTACTGGTATGATAAAAAACTGGGGAAATTTATATGGAATGGGATTCGTAATATACAGACTTATAGTAATAACAACTATTATAGGACTAATATTAGCTCCATTTTACAATGAAAGAGCATGGTGTAATTTTTGCCCAATGGGAAGTATAGCTGCGTTTATATCAAAATTTAGAAATAAGCAGAATAAAAATATTTTATTAAGCATTAATGATGCTTGTGTATCATGTAAGTTATGTACAAAAACATGTCCTATGGGAATAAATGTTCATGAATATAAAGGGGAAAGTATAACTTACTATGATTGTATACAATGTGGCAAGTGTGTAAATAAATGTCCTAAAAAATCTATAGGTTATATAAAACTTAATTAGGGATAGTCACAGGATTCTTAAAAAAAAACATATCTTAGATATTTTTCTTGTCTTTAAGAGTTTAGTACCTAAAAACGCCTATGTAAAATGCGATTACATAGGTGTTTTTTTGTTTAAGTTAAAATTCAGTAAAAAAGAAATATTAAGTATATTCTAGACATTAGAAAAGTTGATTAATTATTTTAATATCTTCTTATATTATCTGTATTTATTAAGAAATTTTATAATTTTGATCTTAGAGAGATGTGCATATTTAGATGTAAGATAGCAAAATCAGTGTCACAATAAATGTTTATGAATAATATATATTATGAAACCGGTAAGGGATAGGTAATTAAAATGAAAGTAAAGATATTAAAAGGTACAAGTGCAAAAAAGTTAGAACATGAAATTAATGAGTTTATCAAAGATAAAAATATTATAAATATAAGTCATGAGATAGCTACTTCGAATTTGTATGATAGGTGTGTAATTATTTTGATAGTTATAATTTTATACGACGAATACAAACATTGCGGATATTCAGACCTTGATTCAATACTAGATTTAAGAAATAACAAAACGAATTAAAAAATAATGGAGGGCAAAAGATGAAAGTTGTTATACTTGCTGGAGGAAAAGGAATTAGAATGAGTCAGTTAACAATGAATACGCCTAAACCTTTATGTGAGGTTGGGGGTATGCCCATAGTATGGCATATAATGAAGATATATAGTCATTATGAATTTAATGATTTTATTTTTTTATTAGGCTATAAAGGGGAAAAAATAAAAGAATATTTTATAGATTATTCATGGAAAACTAGAAGTTTTCTTTTAGATATGAAAAGTGGGGATATTAATATATATTCTGAACCAGAGCCATGGAGGATAAGCTTCATTGATACAGGTATTGAAACTATGACAGGTGGAAGGTTAAAAAGGGCTCAAAAATATATTGGAAATGAAACATTCATGTTAACTTATGGAGATGGATTAGCGGATATAAATATAGATGAATTATTAAAATTTCATAAAGAGCAGGGGAAAATAGCAACAGTTACAGGAATATATAAGAAAAGCCAATATGGAATTTTAACTGTGGAAGATGGATTAGCTAAATCTTTCGACGAAAAAAAGAACATTGATGGAATAATAAATGGTGGATTTTTTGTTTTTGAGCCAGAAATATTTGACTATTTAGAAAATGATACAACATGTGTTTTAGAACAAGATCCATTAAAAAAATTAGTTGAAGATAATGAACTTGCAGTATATATTCATAATGGTTTTTGGACTGCTATGGACACTTTAAATGATATAAATAATGTAAATAAAATTTGGAACGAAGGAAAAGGAGTATGGAAAATATGGTAAATAAGTTTTGGAATAATAAAAATGTTTTTATAACTGGTGGTACTGGATTTTTAGGAAGTTACTTAGTTAAAAAATTAGTAAATTATGGGTGTAATGTAACAATATTAGTAAGAGACTATATACCACAATCAAATATATATATTGGAGAGGAATATAAAAAGGTTAATGTCGTACATGGTGATTTAGAAGATTATCTATTAATAGAAAGGATACTTGGAGAATATGAAATAGATACAGTATTTCATTTGGCTGCTCAGGCAATCGTTGGAGTTGCAAATAGAAATCCACTCGGAACTTTTAAATCTAATATAGAAGGAACTTGGAATATACTTGAGGCTGCAAGAAAAAGTCCATTAATTAAACAAATAATAGTAGCATCCAGTGATAAAGCTTATGGTGACCAAGAAAAACTTCCATATGATGAAAATATGCCACTTCAAGGAAAGCACCCTTATGATGTTTCAAAAAGTTGTGCAGATTTAATTGCTCAAACTTATTATGAAACTTATAATTTACCAGTATGTATTACAAGATGTGGAAACCTTTATGGTGGTGGAGACTTAAACTTTAATAGAATTATTCCACAAAGCATACAATCTATATTAAATAATGAAGCTCCAGTAATAAGAAGTGATGGAAGTTTTATTCGAGATTATTTTTATATAGAAGATGCTGTAGACGCATATATTAATTTAGCTGAAAAAGTTGTAGAGCTAAACTTAGGAGGACAAGCTTTTAATTTTAGTAATGAAATACAATTAACAGTTTTAGAACTAGTTAATAAAATATTGAAAATTATGGGAAGTAGTATGAAGCCTATAATATTAAATCAAGGAAGTAATGAAATAATACATCAATATTTATCTGCAAAGAAAGCAAGAACTGTATTAGGATGGAGTCCAAAGTATACGATTGATGAGGGGCTAAGCAAAACTGTAGAATGGTATAAGGATTTCTTTAAAAAGGAGATATAAATAATGCAAGAAAGTGTTTTTTGTATGGTTGTATCAAGGACTAGATTAATTCAGGCAATTGCATGTTTTTTATCTTTATATAAAAATATGGATAATTTTAAAGTATATATCCTTTGTGCAGATGAAAAATGCTATGAATTTCTTAAGGAGATTAATATAGATAAAATAGTGTTAGTAACAATTGATGAATTGAATAGAGAAGATTTGTTAGCAATAAAATCTTCAAGGAAATTAAATCAATATTGTTGGACATTAAAGCCTGGTTTTATAAAGTATATATTTACTTTAGACGAATCAATTCAAAGAGTAACTTATATAGACTCAGATTTATTCTTTTATCAAAATCCTAATGTGATATTTGAAAATCAACAATATGCTTCTGTTCTACTATCTAGTGGAGAAATATTTTTGCCTATGTATTCTAAAGAGTTTAATCAAACTATGCAATCTCTTACTGGAAATTTTAACTCAGGGTTTATTAGCTTTAAAAGGGATATTGATGGGTTAGAGTGTGTTAATTGGTGGGATAAAATGTGTGTAGATAGTTGTACTTCGAATCCTCAAGATAATAAATTTGGGGATCAAAAATATCTTGATGATATGCCATTTATGTTTAATAATGTTTACGAAATAACAACTCAAGGAGTTAATATTGGACATTGGAATTATTCAAAATATAATTTTACAGTTTCAAATGACAATGTATTGGTGAATAATAACAAATTGATATTTTATCACTTTAGTGGTTTTAGAATAATTAGTAAATATGATATTAGGCAGGTTCATGAACAAGATAGAGTGAATATACCGTTTATTTACTCAATATACAAAAGAGAACTGGTGAAAATTATTGATGATGTTGAAAAGATAGATCCAAATTTTAAGGAATATATTACTATTAATGCTATTGATGATAACTAGAAAGGATTAAGGAAGGAAAAGAAAGATATGAAAGCAAGTGTTATAATACCAGCATATAATTCTAAAGAGCGATTATATTACAATCTTATATCCTTAAATAATCAAGATTGTGACTTCAATATTTTTGAAGTTATTGTAGTCGATAATGGATCTAATGATAATACTCTAGAAATGTTACAAAGTTTTAAAGCTAAATTTGACTTTAAGTTTGTGAGACTTGAAAAAAATAGAGGAATAGCTCGTGGAAGAAATGAAGGGATAAGAAGAGCAGTTGGTGATATTCTAATATTTCATGATAGTGACATGATAGCTAGTAGAGATTTTATAACTAGGCATTTAAAAAATCATGAAGAAAAAGATATAGTTGTATGCGGAATACCGTGGAAGAGAATTTTTACTTTTTATTATAAAGAATTAGATTCAAATATTAAGAATTATTTAGCTGAAACTGTGCCTAAACAAGATGAAAAGCCTGATATTATAGATAAATCTCCATTAATAGATGTTGAATCAATAATTGATGGGAGTTATATAAATAAATCTTTTGATTTAGATGCAGAATTTATGAGAGGGCTAAAAAATATATTGAAAAATCACAATGAAGAATTGAAAGACTATCATCTACCATGGAGATTTTTTATAACTAATAATGCTTCGGCAGAAAGAAATAGAGTAATAGAAGTAGGAATGTTTGATGAAAATATAGTTGGATACGGATTTGAAGACTATGACTTAGGAATAAGGTTATATAAATCTGGGAGTAAATTTATATTTGATAAAAATATATTAAGTGTTCACCAAGAACATCCTACAAATATTAATATAGTTGAAGGTCGCGAAAATATAAATTATATATGTAAAAAATACAATAATAATTATTTTTTAGATGTAATATTAGTTTGTACGTCTGGTTTAACATCAATTAATGAATATGATTTTAATGAATTAACTATAGATATAAATAATATGTCAGCTATAAGCTATTTTAGGCCTTTGTTAGATATATTTTTAGAATTACTTCAGACATGTAGGCGACGCTACGTTATAGAAGGTGTTACAGATATAAGTAAAGTTATGCCAACTATAGATATTGATGTAAACAAGTTAATTATGGAAGTTAAAATTTTAAGAGATATATTTGGAATTAAATATTTTACAGAAGCTATGCTAGCATTAATAAGAGATGTTTATAATGTTTCTTATTAAATTCTAAAAATGTACTGAAGAGGAGGGAAAATATGAGTAAATATCATTTATCAATGATTCTATCGGAATCAAATTTATTTAAATTAATACCAATGTATGTTTCTTTAGAAAACTCTTGTAGTGATTTTAAGTTATTTATTCTATGTATGAATGATTCTGTTTACCATATATTAAATAAAATAGGTTTCAAAAACATTGTTTTAATACAACTAAAGGATGTAGAAGAAAATAATTATGATTTAGCAATAGCTAAGTCTAATAGAATATTCCATGAATATTGCTGGACTCTAAAGCCTATTTTTTTATATTATGTTATTAATAAATATGACAATGCGAAATATTATGCACATGTAGATTCGGATTTATTCTTCTTTTCGGATATAGCTTATATTTTTAATGAGAATCATAATGCATCAATTTTTTTGACAGAGCATAGAAATTCAGAAGAGTTTAAACACTTTTATGAATTAAGCGGATTATATAATACAGGATTTGTAGGATTTAAAAATAATGATGAAGCAAAAGCAGCAGTTAGGCTTTGGGGGGATAGGTGTTTAAAGAAATGTACTGTTGAATATGATGTAGCTAATAAAACTTTTGGAGATCAAAGATATGTAGAAGATTGGTCAAGTATATTTAAAAATGTGCATATAATAAACTCTATTGGAGCAAATGTTGCATTGTGGAATATAAAAAATTATAAAGTTTCAAAAAAGAATAATGTTGTTTATGTAGATGATTCACCTTTATTATTTTACCATTTTTCTGGTGTATTGTTATTAGGATCAAGAGAATTTGACTTATGTCCTTATTATCATATAGAGGATGAGAACTTAATAAATTATATATATGATCCTTATATTAGATGGCTATCACAATCAATAAAAAATGTAATTAAAGAATTTCCATGGTTTAATGAAGGATTTGTTGACAAGGCTGATATTGTGAATTTGAATAACTATAAAATATAATTAATATAAATTAGGAAAAATAAAATTTAAAATTGTACTAATAAATATACTAATCGTCTGTAGGTGGATTAAGTAGCCATTTACAGACGGTTATTTTTATAGTAGATATATCTGAAAATTATATAATAATAAATGATGGAAAATTAAAAAAGTACAACATCATATACTCAACTAATTGAAAAATCATATGACATGGGATTTTTGATGAAAAGCTCAAAAAGTTATTTTGTAATAGTAGTGAAATTAAGGAATAGGCACCAATGAATATTATATTTATAATATTCATTGATAATAATAGTTGAAGAAGAAATAAAACGTATTGTAAAAATATTCCATTTGTGATAATGTTATTTTGAGGTTTCTTAATAAGCACCTTAATTACATTTTATATAATAGTATAATTAAGGGAACTAATAATTTTATTGGAGTATATAAGAACAACATTAATGAGCTAAAGTTATAATAATTATCCTGTATATTAAGAATTTAATAATTATAATAGGAGGTGTTATATAAAATCTGAATCGTAAAAATGTTTACGATTTCAAATGTGGATGTCATAAGTTATATATTAATAGTAGTGTATATATCAACAATATTAAAGTGAAAAATTATGAAATGAAAAAACATTATGCAGGGGGAAATAAAAATGTTAAAAAAACACAGAGGCCCTTTATTGATTTTAGCATTAGCATTTAGTGTTGGAATAAATACTAATATAGTAAAAGCTAATACAGGTAAAACAACTAACACTAATATAGATACTACAGCTACCACTATCTCAACAATAACTAGTACAAATGCACTTGCAAAGATTCCAGGATCTTCTAATCCTCTTATTACACAAAAATTTGGAGCAGATCCATATGCTATGGTTTATAACGATAGAGTATATGTATACATGAGTAGTGATGCTTTTGAATATGATAGTTCAGGAAATATTATTAATAATAGTTATAGTTATATTAAAACAATAACTTGTATATCATCTGATGATATGGTGAATTGGACAGACCATGGTGAAATTAATGTAGCTGGATCAACTGGAGCAGCTAAATGGGCAAATAATTCTTGGGCACCAGCTGTTACACACAAGGTTATAAATGGAAAAGAAAAATTTTTTATGTATTTTGCTAATAATGGAGGCGGTATTGGTGTACTTACATCAGATTCACCAATTGGACCTTGGACTGACCCGATTGGAAAACCTATAATTACGAATAGTACTCCAGGCGTTAGCGGTGTTGTATGGCTTTTTGATCCAGCAGTTTTAATAGATGATAATGGAGTTGGATATTTATATTTTGGTGGAGGAATACCAGGTGGTAGTAATCCTACACAGAGTCAAATTGCAAATCCAAAGACAGGTAGAGTAATACAATTAAGTAGTGATATGATTAATACTGTTGGAAGTGCATCTGTAATTGATGCTCCATTTATGTTTGAAGATTCAGGCATACACAAATATAATGGTAAATACTATTATTCATATTGTTCTAATTTTTCAGGAACACACCCATCTGGAACACCTCCTATGGGGGAAATAGGCTATATGATAAGTGATAATCCTATGGGCCCATTTACTTATAAAGGTACTTTTCTTAAGAATCCATCATCATATTTTGGAGTAGGTGGCAACAATCATCATTCTGTTTTTAATTTTAAGAATCAATGGTATGTAACATACCATGCTCAAACTCTTGGAAAGGCAATGGGAATAGTAAAGGGATATCGTTCCCCTCATATAAATAAGCTTGAACATAATGCAAGTGGACTTATAAATACTGTTCAAGCAGATATGAAAGGTGTAGCTCAAGTTGCTAATCTTTATCCATATAGAAGGATAGAGGCAGAAACTATTGCATGGAGCAATGGTGTTTCAACTGAAAAATGCCAATCACCTGGAAGTATGGTAAGTAGTATTAATTTAAATGTTACTAACATAAATAATGGAGATTGGATTGCTTTATCAAATGTTGATTTGGGAAGTGGAGCTAAATCATTTACAGCAAACATTGCATCAACGGTAGGTGGAAAAATAGAAATACATTTAGATAGTTTAAGTGGACCGATTATTGGTACTCTTAATGTAAGTTCTACAGGTGGTACCCAACAATGGAAGGATATGTGGTGCGGTATAACAAATGCTAGTGGTGTTCATAATGTTTTCTTTAAGTTTGTTGGAAACGAAAATAGTCAGTTGTTTAATATTGATCATTGGGGATTTATTTATTAAGTAAAATTTAGGACTTAAATTGAATAATCAATAGAATAAGAACTGGAAGAAGGAGTTTCAATAGTTGTTGGAATTTCTTCTTTTTTTATCTTAAAAATTTTACATAAAGTATAATTCAAATAATATAAAAAAAATTAGAGTCCACAAAGTTTTTTTCATAATATGTAAGACTGGACTAATGATAGAGGTATTATATAAATAATTATTATTGAGTAGATAAATGTAGTTACTTTATTAAGAAATACAGTAACTACAAGATTTTTTAATTCATTGCAATAAGCTGCAAAAAATATACTGTTGGAAGCCCATTTATAAATTGATAATTTGCATATAAAATAGTAAAAATGAATAAGTATATTTTAATGAGAATATTCAGGGGGAATAAAAATGCATATGGCAGATGTATTAGTAACTCCGAGCGTTGGCTCTGCAATGTTAGTTGCAGCAGCTGGAGTTACAGCTTATTCAGTTAATAAAATAAGGAAAGATGAAGATATTCAAAATAAAATACCACTAATGGGGGTAGTAGGAGCTTTTGTATTTGCAGCTCAAATGGTTAATTTTTCAATACCTGGCACAGGCTCGAGTGGACATATTTCAGGTGGAGTTCTGCTTGCAGCAATTTTAGGACCAGAAGCTGGATTTTTATCACTTACATCCATACTAATAGTTCAATCTTTGTTTTTTGGTGATGGAGGTCTTTTGGCTTTAGGATGCAATATTATAAACATTGGTTTTTTCGGTTGTTTTATAGGATATAAGCTTATTTATAAAAATACAATTTGTAAAAATTATACTAAGAAAAGAATTATGCTAGCATCAATTTTAGGAGCGGTTTTTGGATTACAATTTGGTGCATTTTCAGTTGTATTAGAAACATTAGCCTCAGGTGTAACTAAATTGCCATTTCAAGTATTTCTTTTTTTTATGCAGCCTATACATTTAGCTATTGGTATAGTAGAAGGAATAGTGACAGGAATAGTTCTTAATTTTTTATATCAAAATAGGCCAGATATCTTGGAAAAAGCAGCTACAACAAAGATTTATAAAATGACCAAGAAAGAATTAATTTCAATTATTCTAGCAGTTGCATTAGTTGTTGGAGGAGGAATTTCACTTTTAGCATCATCACATCCAGATGGGCTTGAATGGTCTATTTTAAAAACTTCAGGTAGTGAAGAATTAAGTGTTAGTGGTTATATTTATGAAAAGGCATTAGATGTACAAAATAAAACAGCGTTTTTATTAGACTATGGATTTAACTCTGATAATCTATCTGCAACTGAAGAAATTATAGGAAAAGTAATATCTGGAGTTGTCGGAGTTGCTATTACAACAGGAATTATAGTATTAATAGCCTATATTTCAACAAGAGAAAAAAAATCATATGCTATTAATGGTGAGGTAAATGAGATAGAAGATAAATTTGAGGAGAAATAAGATGGATGATATTAGTAAAGCTATATCTAACATTAGAAAGGTAGATGAATTAGGGGATAAGTGTACAATGATTCATAAAATAGATTCATCTATAAAAATTATAGTCACTATCATTTATGTAATAAAAGTACTTTCTATAAATCAATTTATAATATCAGATATTATATGTATAGTGTTATATCCTCTAATATTATTTATATTTGGGAAAGTACCAGTAAAATTTATTTTCAAAAAAATATTGTTTGTTTTACCTATTATATTTGGACTTTCAATAATTAATATAATTATAGATTTTTCTTATTCAGAGATTTATTTTTCAGTATTACTTCTATTTAAATGTACTTTCACTTTAGTAGGTGCACTCCTTTTAATAGTAACTACTGGAATTAACAATTTAGCATCTGGACTTAAAAAACTAAAAATACCTAACATTCTAATAATGCAGATATTAATGTTGTATAGATATATAATTTTGATGATGGAGGAGTGTTATAGAGTGAAATCTGCTTATGAATTAAGGACTCTAGGAGAAAAATCTATGACTATAAAAGATTTTGGGCAGATAATAGGGCAAATGCTTTTAAAAACTATAGATAAATCAGAAAAAGTATATGAAGCAATGAAGCTTAGAGGATTTGAGGACGATTTATACATTAATATTAATAAAAGAGTAGGATATATGGATTTTTTATATTTAATTACATTTGCAGTAATTTTAATCTTTCTATAATAATAAGATCAGAATATTAATTTTGGAGGATTTATGAACAAAAAAGTAATAGAAGTAGATAATATTAATTACAAATATCCAGATGGATATAGAGCTATAAAGGACGTATCTTTTTACGTAAGAGAAGGAGAAAAACTTGGAATTATAGGTGCAAATGGCGCTGGAAAATCTACTATGCTAAAATTACTTATAGGTATCTTAACAGCAGAAAATGGAAGAATTATTGTAAATGATATTTTGCTTAATAAAAAAAATTTAAAGGAAATAAGAAAAAAAGTAGGTTTTGTATTTCAGGAGTCAGATAATCAGCTTTTCATGAATACTGTATATAATGATATTGCATTTGGCCTTAGAAGCGGAAAATTAGATGAAGAGAATATAAACTTAAAAATAGATAAGATATTAGAAGAAATTAAAATTGAAAGGTTAAGAAATAAGCAGATATATAAATTATCAGGTGGAGAAAAAAAGGTTGTAGCAATAGCAGGAATTATAGTTATGAATCCTGAGATAATTTTGATGGATGAAGTAACAGCATCACTAGATCCAAAGTCTAGACGAACAGTTATAAATTTAATAACAGATTTAAAAGAAACAATAGTTATTGCCAGCCATGATTTAGATATGATACTAGATGTATGTGATAGAGTTTTAGTATTTAGCAATGGGGAGATTATACAAGAAGGATCTTCATATTCAATACTTAGTAATGAGAAAATTATGGAGGAAAGTAATTTAGAGCTTCCATTATCACTAATAAAAAAATAAATATAATAAAAAAGTACTGTTAAATATATTTATACAAAATCTTACTTGATAAATATATTTAACAGTACTTTTTTACTAGGAATTTACAAAAAAATATAATTAAAGGTTCATAATATTTACTTATTTCTTCTAAAATTAGGTATCTTTATTTGAAAACTACAAATAATAGATAATACTTGCCAAAGTAATATAAAAAAGGAGGAAAATGAATTGTATTTAACAGATAGAGAAAGAGAAAAACTTATGATTGTTGTTGCAGCAGATGTTGCAAGGAGAAGAAAAAAGAAAGGTTTAAAATTAAACCATCCTGAATCTGTAGCGCTAATTACTGATGAGCTCTTAGAAGCTGCTAGAGAAGGCAGGGAAGTAAAAGATTTAATGGATTATGGTACAAAAATTTTAAGCAAGAGTGATGTAATGGAAGGCATATCTGAAATGATTCAGGTAGTTCAAGTCGAAGCGACATTTCCTGATGGGACTAAATTAATTACAGTACATGATCCAATACGTTAAGAAAGGAGACGGATATAATTGACACCAGGAGAATTAATTATAAAAGAAGGAACTATAGAATATAACAAAGGAAAAGAGGCAATAAAGCTTGAGGTGGTGAATACTGGAGATAGACCTGTGCAAATAGGTTCTCACTATCATTTTTATGAAGTAAATGATTTTTTAAAATTTGATAGGGAAAAAGCTTATGGAAAGAGATTAGATATTCCATCAGGGACTGCAGTTAGATTTGAACCAGGAGATAAAAAGGAAATAAATTTAATAGATATTGGTGGAGTTAGAAGAGTTTATGGTTTACGTAACTTAGTTGATGGATATTTAGATGGAAGGAGTTGTAAAGAGTAATGAGTTTTGAAATAGATAGACATCGTTATGTAGAATTATTTGGACCAACAAAAGGAGATAAAATAAGGCTAGGGGACACAGATTTAATTATTGAAATTGAAAAAGACTATACAGGATATGGAGATGAATGCAAATTTGGAGGTGGTAAGGTATTAAGAGATGGAATGGGCCAAAATGCAATTGAAAGCAGAGAAAATCCTATGGTTGCAGATCTAATCATTACAGGAGCTACTGTTATAGATTATACAGGAATATATAAGGCTGATATTGGTATCCGTGATGGAAAGATTTTAGCTATTGGTAAGGGTGGAAATCCTTATACTATGGATGATGTAGATTTTATAGTAGCACCAAGTACAGAAGCATTAGCTGGAGAGGGAAGAATAATAACTGCAGGGGGGATAGATACCCATGTGCATTATATAAATCCAGATATTGTTAGCGCTGCATTAGAGGGTGGGATAACAACACTTATAGGGGGAGGGACTGGCCCAGTTGATGGAACTAATGCTGTTACTTCAACACCAGGAAAATGGTCTATTCATCGTATGTTAGAATCCTCAGAAGCATTTCCTATAAATCTTGGCTTCTTAGGAAAAGGTAGTGGAGCAAATATGAAAGTTACAGCAGAGCAGATTGAGGCAGGTGCCTGTGGGCTTAAGGTTCATGAAGACTGGGGAGCAACAAGATCAGCAATAGATTATTCACTAAAAACAGCAGATGAATATGATATTCAAGTTGCAATACATTCTGATACATTAAACGAAGGTGGATTTGTAGAGCATACAATTGAAGCATTTGCAGGAAGAACCATTCATACATATCATACTGAAGGAGCAGGCGGTGGTCATGCACCAGATTTATTAAAAGTAGCTTCTAAACTTAATGTAATACCAGCATCAACTAATCCAACTAAGCCTTTTACTATAAATACAATTGCAGAACATTTAGATATGTTGATGGTATGTCATCACTTAGATCCTAAAGTTCCAGAAGATATAGCATTTGCAGATTCTAGAATAAGAAGGCAAACAATTGCAGCAGAAGATATATTACAAGATATGGGTGTATTTAGTATTATGAGTTCTGACTCAATGGCTATGGGAAGAATAGGTGAAGTTATTACTAGAACATGGCAAACTGCAAGTAAGATGAAAATGCAAAGAGGCATATTAGAAGGAGACTCCGGAGAAAATGATAATAATAGAGTTAGAAGATATGTTGCAAAATATACTATAAATCCAGCTTTAGCACAAGGAATATCAAAATATGTAGGTTCTGTAGAAGTAGGGAAAATGGCAGATTTAGTAGTTTGGGATACACAATTCTTTGGTGTAAAACCACATCTAGTAATCAAAGGCGGTATGGTAAATAAATCAATAATAGGAGAAGCTAATGCATCTATTCCAACATGTCAGCCAGAATATTATAGAGATTGTTTTGGCTCATATGGAAAAGCAAAATATCCAACTTCTGCAACTTTTGTTTCCAAATACGCATACGAACATGGCATAAAAGAAGAATTAGGATTGCAAAAGTTAGTATTACCAGTAGGAGGAATAAGAAATTTAACAAAGAAAGACATGAAATTAAATAATGCTACTCCAAAACTTGGGGTTGATCCAGAAACTTATGATGTTACTGTAGATGGAGAGTTAATAACTTGTGAACCAGCAAAAGAGCTACCATTAGCACAAAGATACTTCTTATTTTAAATTTTACATTATTCATTTTGCATTACTAGTTTTACAGTATGCTATGGCATTCTATAGGAGGGATAGAGAAATGATCTTTGATGAGGTAATAGGAAATATTAATCAAATAGATAATTTAAATGGATATCATGTTGAAACAATATATTTAAATAGTGAAGACATGCTTAAAAGAATTCTAAGAGTAACTTCAGATCATAATAGAGAATATGGAATAACATTAAAAAATAGTGAAAAGCTAACAAATGGTGATATTCTTTATAATGTAGATAAGAAGCTGATAGTTGTGAAAATTAATAGTGAAGATGTTTTGCTTATTAAGCCAAGAACTATAAATGAAATGGGAATAATAGCACATGCTTTAGGAAATAGGCATCTCCAAGCACAATTTGAGGATGATAAAATGATAATCCAATATGACAGGTTAGTAGAAGAAGAATTAAAAAGAGATAATATTAATTACTCAAGAGAAAATATAACTTTGAAAAAGGCGTTTAGACATGTTGAATTTGCACACAAACACTAAAAATAATGAAAATAATATTATAAATATACTGCGAGTTATACAAATATGTGATTCTAGCTTCCCTATAGGTTCTTTTAATCATTCATATGGTATGGAAAGTTATTTAAGAAATAATAAGATTAATAGTACAGAAAGTTTGAAAGAATACATTGATATGTTTTTAAATAATGTATTTATTTATAATGATGGATTAGCAATTAGGATGTTATATGAATATTTAAATAAAAATGAATTAGAAAAGATTTTAGAACTTGATAGAATGATTACAGTTCAAAGCATAGCTAAAGAAACTAGGAATGCTTCAAAACTTGTAGCAAGCAGAATGATTAAACTTCTTCTTGAGTTATATGATAGTGATATTTTAAAAGCATATGAAGAAAAAATTAATATAAAGCAAGCTTTTGGGCATCCAGCTATAGTGTTTGGATTACTTATGTATACTTTGAATTTTTCAAAAGAGGAAGCTATAAGTTTCCATATGTATAGTACAATTTCAACACTTATTCAAAATGGTGTTAGGGCTATACCCATAGGACAAAAAGATGGTCAGATAATTCTTAAAAAGTGCAGTGAGAATTTTAAAGTTTTATATGAAAAGATTAAAAGTTTAGATTATAGCTTTTTTGGTGCAAGTACTCCAGGCATTGAATTAGCACAAATAAATCATGAAGTACTGGAGTTTAGATTATTTATGTCTTAAAATATGCAAATTAAATAATTAAAATCGATTATATATGAAAGGGTGAGCTTTATGAAAAAAACAGTAATAATAGGGGTCGGGGGGCCTGTTGGAAGTGGAAAAACTTTGTTAATAGAAAGATTAACTAGATTAATGAAAGATGAATATAATTGTGCAGTTATCACCAATGATATTTATACAAAGGAAGATGCTAAATTTTTAGTAAAGAATTCTGTGTTAACTGAAGATAGAGTTATTGGAGTAGAGACAGGAGGGTGTCCACACACAGCAATAAGAGAAGATGCATCTATGAATTTTGAGGCTATAGAAGAAATGAAGAGTAGATTTAATGACTTAGAGATTATTTTTTTGGAAAGTGGTGGAGATAATTTAGCAGCAACATTTAGTCCAGATTTAGTTGATTTCTCTATTTATATTATCGATGTAGCACAAGGTGAAAAGATTCCAAGAAAAGCAGGGCAGGGAATGATAAAGAGTGATTTATTTATCATTAATAAGATAGATTTAGCTCCTTATGTTGGAGCAGATTTAGAAGTTATGAGAAAAGATACGCTAACATTTAGAAAAGAAAATACATTTATATTTACTAATTTAAAAAAGGATGAAGGTGTAAATGAAGTTCTATCTTGGATTAAAAAGAATTGTTTATTAGAAGGAATTAACTAATATGAATAGCAGTAAGTATGCTGGAGAATTTGAAATAGTATTAGAGAAAAAGAATGAAAATACTGTTATAAGTGAAAAAAAATTTGATGGTCTAATAAAAGTATCCCCAACTATTCATCTTGATAGTGAGAAGATTTCAACTTATTTTATAGTTGGTCTTGGAGGTGGATATGTTGAAGGTGAAAAGTATAAATATAGCATTAATCTAAAGGAAGATTCAAGATCAATTATAACAACACAATCATCTACAAAAGTATATAAATGTGTAAATGGAAAGAAAACTGAACAAGAAACTCTAATAAATTTAGAGAAAAACAGCATATTAGAATATATAACAGATAGTGTAATACTATATAAGAATGCAATTTATAAGCAAGTAAATAATATTTATATGGATGAAAGTGCAACACTTATATATAGTGATGGAATTACGTCTGGATGGTCAAAAGAAGGAAACCCATTTCAATATAGTAATGCACAGTTAAAAACAAATGTATATGTAAATAATAAAATGGTTCTATTAGATAATTTATTAGTAAATCCAAGAGAAGATGATGTTACCAAATTAGGCTTTTTTGAAGGATATCAAAATTTTGGAACATTACTTGTAATAAATAAAAATATTAATGTGGAAATTATTGAAGAATTAAGAAATGACATCAAAAATTTAAATTTACCAATTTGCTTTGGTATATCAGAACTTGAAGTAAAAGGTTTTGTATTAAGAGTATTGGGTAACTTGACCCAAAATATAGAAAGTGCAATAAAGTTATGTCATAACTATATAAGGAAGAAATTTTTAAATTCTAGAGAATTATCTATACGTAAATATTAATAAGATAGGTTGTGAAAACATATGTTAGGAATAGTATTATTATATGTAGGAATAGTTCTAATAAATAATGGTATAAGCAGATTATACAATATAGATGAAAAATCAGCTGCTGTAATGAATATATTTACAGGTGCTTTAGCAGTAGTAATTGATACTGTAAATGTAATACAGGAAGATTACTATGCAGTAGGGACAGGATTATTATTTGGGTTTACATATTTATTTATAGGTATAAACGGTATATTTAAATTGGATAAAAGACCTTATGGTTGGTATAGCTTATTTGTAGCTATAAATACTATATCATGTGCATATCTAAGTTTTACACAAGATTTAGATTGGAGAATGGGGACTATATGGATATTATGGGGCATACTTTGGGCTACAGCCTTTATAGAAATAATTCTAAAGAAAAATCTTGGAAAGTTTGTCCCATATTTAGCTATATTTGAAGGAATTATAACTGCTTGGATACCTGGATTTTTGATGCTTGTTGAGAGGTGGTAATTCTAATGTAATATTGAATTTTCTGAATATATGCGTGATAAATTAAAAATATATTTAATTTATATAAAAATGAGCATATTATATAATTATATTAACTGATTGTATTAAATAATCTTTCACAATATAGAAATGTATTGTGAAAGATTATTTATTTTTATATAAGAAATTATAAGCTTTTCTGTACAATTAAGATTATTAACTATTAGCTAAAGAATAAAATAAGTACTTTATTAACATTTTTAAGTGGATTTCATATAATACTTATGCAAAACTATAATAGGATGTGTATAAATATGTCCATAATAAGTAAGGTGCTTTATAGGACAATTATTGGTTGTGGAGGAGTCGTAGAAAGAAAATTTATTAAAGAAACTAAAAACTTTAAGAAAGTTAATAATGACTTGTTGTTTGATATTTTATCTAAAAATGCTAGTAGTGAAATAGGGGACAAATTTGAATTTAAAAATATACTTTCTGTAAGTGATTTTAAGAAAGAAGTCCCTTTAACTGACTATTCATATTATGATAATTATATTGAACGTATGGCTAATGGTGAAAAAAATATATTAACAACACAGAATGTTGAGTATTTCGGGAATACTTCAGGAACTACAGGTAAACAAAAATTAATTCCAGTTACAAAGTCCAGTAGAATGAAAGCTGCAAAATATATGGCATTATTGATAACTAGATTTTCTTATAATAATTTTAAAGAAAACTGGAATTATGGTAGGGGATTAATGATTGCAGATGTAGTTATGAATACTTATACTGATGGGGGAATACCCATTTGTTCAGCAACTTCAGGTGGTATAAATGGCATGAAAAGTTTTTTGCCATATTTATATACATCACCTTATGAAGTTATGAAAATTAAAGATAAGGAAGTATCACTTTATTTACATGTACTTTTTGGATTAATGGAGAAAAAGCTATTATATATATCTGGAATTTTTATTTCGAACATATTAGATTTATTAAGGGTCATGGAAAAAAATTCTGATAGATTAGTAAGAGATATTCGTAAAGGGAGAGTAAGCAAAACATTAAATATTGATGAAGAAACTAGAAAAGCATTAAATAAATATTTATCTCCAAATGCTAGCAGGGCAGATGAATTAGAAAAGGAATTTAAAAAGGGATTTAAGGGAATTTGCAAAAGAGTTTGGCCAGAGCTACAATATATAGCAGCAGTTACAGGAGCTAATTTTACAATTTATGATGAGATGGTTAATTATTATTCAGGCTCAATTCCAATACACTCACCTTGTTATGCAGCATCAGAAGGAATTATAGGTATAAATCCATATGTTGAATATATAAGATATGTAATAATACCAGACACTGTTTTTTATGAATTTATTTCATCAGAAGAACTAAATGAAAGTAACCCAATGACATTTTGTACAGATGAATTAGAAATAGGAAAAAGCTATGAACTTGTTATTACAACTTATACAGGTCTTTATAGATATAGGTTAGGTGATGTTGTTAAGGTAGTTGGATTCTATAATAATTCACCTGAAATAGAATTTTTATATAGAAGAAATCAAGTATTAAACATGGTGTCAGAAAAAACAACTGAAGAGCATTTAACATCTGCAATAAGAAATACAAAAAATAAGCTTAAACTTAATTTAATAGATTATACTACAGTTGCTGATAATTCAAGAACTCCTGGTAGGTATCAATTTTACTTTGAAATCAAGGGGAATGTTACAAAGGAGTTAGTTAGAAATATTGAGATAACTTTAGATGAGGAGCTAAAAAATTGCAATTTAGCTTATAAGAGATTTAGAGGAAAAAGTGGACTAGCTAAACCAAAGGTAATAATACTTGAAGATGGAACATTTAATAAGGTAAAGGAATTTTTATTTATGAAGGGGATTTCAAAAAATCAAATTAAGATACCAAGAGTAACTACCACAAACAAAAATGTTTTGAATATTATTGAAGGTAGTAAACTACATTATTAGAATGCTGATAGTATAAAGTTATTTCATATTTTGCATAGATATTTTAAATAAGGACTTTAGAGATTGTTTTAGGTTAAGGTATCTTTAAATAAAATTATTTTTAATAATTATAAATTATCAATAAGAGGATGTACCAAAATAAATGATACTTCCTCTTATTTTTCTTTTAATAAAGTTTTGATTTCAGTTAATTCTTTTGTTAATTCTTCTATTTGCTTTTCTAATTTTTCTATTTTAGATATGTTAATATCATTACTGTTTGAACTATTAGTACTAGAAGAAGCTGATGTGCTTGAAGTATTTCCATTTGTGCTTGTAGAATTATTACTACAAAAAGGATTACTAATATTATAATTTTTTGGGTCATAATATCTACCTGGCCCTGATTCGAAATATTGTTGTTGAGCATTAAATACTAAAATAACTTGACCAACTAATTCTAACCAGTTTCCAATAAGATTTTGAATATTAAAAGGAATATTTCCAGCGATTATATTACCAATTATTTCACCTATTATTGCAAAAAGTTCTGGTGGAAGAGTTTGGAATGGACCTGGTGGTATATCATTACATCCAGTAGTATTATTATTGTTATTGTTAGTATTATTGTCATTGTTAGTATTATTGTTATTGTTATTATTATAACCACAAGATCTTAATAAATCTTCAAAATTTCCCCAACCATTAAAATTCATATTTTACCTCAATAAAAGTGATTATATTTATTATATTAAATATCTAATAAAAAGTACTAGATTAATAATATTATCTTTCATAGAAGATTAAATAATATATATGAATATGATATTAAATTTGTATGTGTATCACAGATTAGCATAAGACAATGAATAAATGATATAATATTAAAATACTTATTGGGAGGAGATTACATTAATAAATTTTTAGGTGATATTGCTGAGCTTAGCAATTAATTATGTATAAAATACATTTAAAATTATAAATAGCAGGAAGAAATCAAACAAAGGAGAGAGCTCTTAAAGCAATAAAGTTAAAAGAAGTCTATTACAATAAATACATCAAAACTAAATTTGAATTTGGAGTTATTATATGAAGAAAATAGAAAATATTTTGAAGATAAAAGAATATGAAAAATTTAAGTGTACAGCAGATAAATGTAGGTTCACTTGTTGTAAGGGGTGGGATATAAATGTAGATACTAACACTTATAATAAGTGGAGAGAAAAAGATGATCTTAATTATCTTTTAGATAATGTAAGGTTTATAAAAAGCAATGGAGAAAATAGCTATTTAATTAAGAAGGAAACAAAGGGAGCATGTCCTTTATTAAGCAATGAAGGGCTATGTAATATAGTTATAAATCATGGTGATGAAAATTTATCTTTAACTTGCAAGAACTTTCCTAGAATAGAAAATGAATTTGAAGATGTGAGAGAGCTTACTTTATCTTGCTCTTGTCCTGAGGTAGTTAACATAATTAGTGATATGAAAGAAAAGACGTATATAGAGTCTAATGATTCCCTATCTTATGTTGAAGATTTGGGATGCTTAAAAATAAGAGAGAGTTTAGTTAATATAATTCAAAAAGATGAAATAAGAATAGAAGATAAGCTTATCCTTTCCTATAATATGCTTTTTAATATGTTTGATAGTGATGATTTAACTTATGATAATTTAATAGAGTTTTTAGATAAATATAAATCTAGAAATTATATAAAAGAAGAATTAAATAAAATTAAAGACTATGAAAATAAAGAAAGTATAAAATATTTGAAAGAAATAAATTCATTATTTATAGATATAATAGAAAACTATAGAAATGTTTCTATTTTCAAAGAAGCGCTAAATGATATTTATAAATTTACTAAAGAAACTAATATAGAAAAGATTTTTAAGGATTGGAATGACTTTAAGGGTTTATTTAAAGAATATGATAAATTAATTGAAAACTGTATTGTATCAAAAGTTTTTAGTAGTTGTGTTAGTGAAGATTTAGAAGAAATGATTATTTCTTTTGAAATGATTATATTGGAATATTTATTTATAAGGCATGCTATATTTTTAAGATATTGTATTAATATAAAAGAAAATATTAGTAGCCAAGATGTAAAAGATTATATTGTAATTTTTTCAAGGATTATAGGTAATAACTCTGATGCAGTAATAGAATTTTTATTAGATATTTTTGGAAGTGAAATATTGGAATTTGATTATATATATTCATTAGTTGTAATTTAAATAGAAATAATTAAAAAAGTTATCAAAGAAAATCTTAATTTTATATAAGTAAAAAAAATAGTACACAAAGGTTAAGAAGGGAGATAATATAATTGGAAGAAATAAGAAAAAGGATAAGAAAATTTAGAGATGATAGAGAATGGTCACAATTTCATACACCAGCTAATTTAGCAAAGGCAATAAGCATTGAATCAGGAGAATTATTGGAGCATTTTCTTTGGGATGATAATCACAATAAAGAAGAAGTATGTGAAGAATTAGCAGATGTTATGATTTATTGCTTACATATGGCGGATTCATTAGGGGTTGATATAGAAGACATAATGAATAGAAAAATGGATAAAAATGAAAAGAAATACCCAGTAGAAAAAGCTAAGGGAACAAGTAAAAAGTACACGGAACTTTAATTTGTAGGGTCTAGATGGTAACTTAGTATAATATTTACTTGTGTTATTTGAAAATTATTTAAAGTAAAATGTAGTTATCATAATTAAATTTGTGGTAACTACAAATATTTATAAGAGGAAATGGAAGATATGAAGGTAATAGAAGTTGTTGCAGCAATAATAAAAAAAAGAAGATAAGATATTTATAACGCACAGAAGCTATGGTGAGTTTAAAGATATGTGGGAATTCCCAGGTGGAAAGATAGAAAATGGGGAATCACAAGAAGAAGCATTAATACGAGAAATAAAAGAAGAATTATCATCACAAAATTGGGTTCCAGCAGATGTGGAGGTAGTTGAAATGCTAGTAGGAGTTTATTAAGTTAATATTATTAGGGAAAAATCTATGATAGTACTTATATGCTAGTATAGTTTTTTATTTTAATATTTATAACAATATACAATTGTTGTAAATTGTAATTGTTTTAATAATAAGATATAATAAATCTAAAATATTATAATAAAGAAATGAATAATATAACTACGAATTTATCTTAATTATAATAAAATAATCAGGAGGCAAGACCATGGATAGGAAGGATTTTTCTGATTTAGAAGACCAAATTGTATCTACAGTAAAAAGTGCACTTGATGCTATAGATTTTGTCAATTTAAAAAAGGATATTAGTAATAAAACAGAGGACACTTTAAATGAATTTAAATCAAAGCTAAAAGAATATAATGACAAAGTAGAAAGTAAATATAGAGTTTTAAATAAAAAGCCTAAAAATGATATATCAGCATATATTAGCAAAAGGCCAGCTGGAACTGTATCAGGAATTATTTATACTATCTTTGGATTAATAGGAAGCTTAATTTTTGGATTTTTAGTATTGATGTGTTTAATATTTATGTCCTTTTTTACTAAGGTTATAACCGATGCTTTTGTTGGATTTACAGTTATATTTATATTCTTTGCAATAAGCCTAGTGTTATTATTAAGAGGAATAAATATAAGGAAAAGACTTAGAAGATTTAAAAAGTATGTAAGATTTATTGAAGATAATAGTTATTGCTTAATTAAAGATTTAGCTAGATTTGCAAAAGAAAAAGAATCCTTTGTTATTAAGGATTTAGAGAAGATGATTAATTTAGGTATGTTTTTAGAAGGGCATATCGATGAAGAAGAAACTTATCTTATGTTAAATGATGATGTTTATGGAGATTATTTAAATCTAAAAAAACAGCAAATAGCTAAAGAAGAATTAAATAAAAAAGAAGAATTAAATAAGAATATAGATGATTCAGAACAAGAAGAATTAAATTCTACAATTGAAATGGGAAGAAAATATATTGAACAAATAAAAAATACAAGGAATGTGCTTTATAAAGAGGAAATAGCCATAAAGCTTGATAAATTACAAAACATTGCAAATGAGATTCTTAATTATGTTGAAAAAAATCCTAAGAAGATTCAAGAAGTTAATAAATTTATAAATCATTATCTTCCTATTACAATTAAACTTATTAACTCTTATAAAGATTTAAGCAATCAATTAGTTCAAGGTGAAAATATTAAAAATGCTAAAGTAGAAATTGAAAAAAGCATAGATATTATAGAAACTGCTTTTGAAAATTTATTAGATGATTTATATGAAGATGTTGTTTTAGATATTTCTACAGATATATCTGTTCTTAAGACTTTATTTAAACAAGAGGGGTTAACAGAGGAAGATTTTAAGAAATAAGCTTAAAGTAAAAGGGAGGAATTTAAAATGAGTGATGAATTTAAGGAACCTATTAGTATAAAACCAGAATTGACATTTGAAGCATTTCAAGATGAAGCTCTTGATGTGCAAGTAAAGGAAGAAAAAGTAGAAGAAAAAATAATTGAGGATATCAATTTAACAGAAGAAGAAAAAAGGATGGTAGATCAATTTGTAGAGAAGATAGAAATAAATAACTCAAATTCTATCTTACAATATGGAGTAGGAGCCCAAAAGAAAATTTCTGATTTTTCTGAAACAGCATTAAATAATGTGAAAACTAAAGATTTAGGGGAAGTTGGAGATATGCTTTCCAATGTAGTTCTTGAGTTAAAGAACTTTGAAGAGTCAGAAGAGAAAAAAGGTATTTTAGGTTTCTTTAAAAAAGGCAAAGATAAGATTAATCAAATGAAAGTAAAATATGATAAGGTAGAGGATAATATAAATAAAATGTGTAATGTCCTTGAAAAGCATCAAATACAGCTTTTAAAAGATATTGCTATGCTAGATAAGATGTATGAAATAAATAAAGTATATTTTAAAGAACTTTCTATGTATATATTAGCTGGAAAAAAGAAGCTTCAAATATTGGAAAAAGAAGAGCTGCCTAAACTACAAGAAAAAGCAAAAAATAGTGGTCTTCCTCAGGATGCTCAAGAAGTAAATGACTTTATTTCACTTTGCAATCGCTTTGAAAAGAAAATTCATGATTTAGAATTAACAAAAATGATTTCTCTTCAGATGGCTCCTCAAATTCGTTTGATTCAAAATAATGACTCATTAATGTCTGAAAAAATACAATCAACAATTGTAAACACTATTCCACTTTGGAAAAGTCAAATAGTTTTAGCTCTTGGAGTTGCTCATTCTACTAATGCTGCAAAGGTTCAAAGTGAAGTAACGAATATGACAAATGAACTTTTACGTAAAAATGCAGAAATATTGAAAACTTCAACTATAGAAACAGCCAAAGCAGCAGAAAGAGGAATTGTTGATATTGATACTCTTAAAATGACTAATGAATCATTAATTTCAACTCTTGACGAAATACTTAATATACAAACAGAAGGACGCCAAAAGCGTAGAGAAGCTGAGTTAGAATTAAAAAATATTGAGGATCAATTAAAAAATAAACTTTTAGATTTTAAATATTAATGTAGTTAGAAAATTAAGTGAAAAAGTTTTTGAAAATTTTAAGATCTATAATAAAATAAAAAAAATTCAGTAGCGAGAAAGTATAAATTCAGGTAGGATTTGCACTTTCTCTTTTTTATTTACAAGGCATAGGAATATAGTGGTGGTAGCTTTCTATTTAGCATTTCATTGGTTATAAATATAATAGTAGGAAATAAATGTTTTATTATGATTGTTAAATTATAAACTGAAGAATATAATTAAAGTATTTCAAAATTTAATAATAAAGGGTTGAGTTTATGAAATATGTACATTTAACGGGGGATTCACTCGAGTGATGGCAATAAAATGTAAAAAAATAGGGGGATTTACGGGTGGGATTTCTGTAAATATAATTTCTTCAGTATAATGTAATGAAGTTATGTCTATTATCATTAAAAATGACAACGAATACAAATACTCGGATGGGATTGGTAAAAAGCGAGATTACTCAAAACTTTCAAAAGAGGAAACAAGAAATTATGTTAAAGAATCAGTATGTGAAGAAGAGAAGTATTATAAAGTAATAGGAACATTAAGTAAAGGCTTTAAATTAATGTTTATATTTTTTATATATAATTATAAATAAAAGGGGAGGAATTAAAAATGTTTTTAGAGGCTGATTTAGCTATGGAATTAGAGGTTGAAATTACTAATTCTATGACTGTAGGTAATGGATTAAATGGATATCTTAATATTATTCCAATTACAGGAGGAACTTTTAAATGTTTAAATAATGATGGAGTATTTGTAATGGGTAAAGTATTACCTGGTGGTGCAGATTGGAATACAAGAAAAAGTGAAACTTTATCACATGCTTTTGCTAAATATACAATTGAAACCGAGGATAATATATTTATATCTGTTGAAAATGAAGGCTATCTAGATGATATGGCGAGGGGGAAAATTATTAAGACTGTACCTAAATTTAAAGTTGATGAAAATAGTAATTACAGCTATTTGAATACTGGGGTATTTGTTGCTTCATTGGATGTAAATTTTTTTGAAAAAAGTATTGTGTCAATAAAGGTATATAAACTTAGATAAATAAATTATAAAGGATATTATAAGCAAAAAAATATAATGAGGGGAAATTTGTATGGGTAATGATTATTATGAAATAATAAAAGATTCATTAAAGGATAAGGATTTTAAAATTCTTCCAGAGGAATATAGAATTGAGAATAAAAAACAGGGGACTATAGAAAGGTTAGAGTATAAGGTAGAAGACTTAGAAAAGAGTAATAATATTAAACACTTGAATCTGTATCTTCCATATGAATATGAAGCTACAGATAAGAATAAAAAATATAATGTTCTATATCTAATGCATGGTGGTGGAGAAGATGAGAATTTACTATTTGGAGGGCCTGGTAAAAATACAGAGTTAAAGAATATATTAGATAATATGATTGCTAATTGTGATATTAAACCTCTTATTGTAGTTACACCTACATTTTATGGTGTTAAAAATGATTTGAAAAATGATGAAGAACTTTGTCATGTTGAAACAATTGATCATTCACTTCCTATAATTGAAACTAAATATTTTCATAATGAATTGATTAATGATCTGATTCCATTTGTAGAAACTAAATATAATACTTATACATCATCAGCTAATAAAGAGGACTTGAAGGCGTCGCGTGAACATAGAGCTTTTGGTGGATTTTCTATGGGTTCAGTTACTACTTGGTATGCATTTATAAACTGTCTAGATTATTTTAAATATTTTATACCATTAAGTGGTGACTGCTGGGCATTAGCTCAAAAAGCTGAAGGTAATATGGCAAAAGAAACAGCTGAATACTTAGCAAAAGTTGCAAAAGATTCTGGCTATGCTCCAAAGGGCTATTATTTACTTTGCGCTTCAGGAGATTTGGATATTGCTTATCCTAATATGAAGCCTCAAATAGATGCTATGAGAGAATTAAAGGATAGTTTTATTTATTCATCAGATTTGAAAGAAGGAAATTTTTATTTTATTGTGGGTCATGGTGGCATACATAATTGGCATTGGATTAACCAATTTATTTATAATATACTTCCTGATTTATTTAATTAATATAAAATATCTAGAATCTATATAGGAAAATATCTAGAATCTCTAGGGTGTTTTTATAAATAGTTTTGATATAAAATTTATCATAGTAGTACCTCTTGAAAACGATTTAAAACGAATTCAATGTAAAGGTATACTGATAAATTATTAAATATCATAAAAGTTAATTACAAAAATATTTAGGGGGATGAGAGTATGAAAGTCAAAAAAATCATTAGCCTTATTTGTACAGTGGTTGTTGCTACAGGACTATTAATAGGCTGTAAATCAAGTGGAGGAGATAATGGCAAAGGTGGAGAAAATGAAAAACCAGTAGTATTAACAACTTTAGCGGAATCTTCACAAGGATGGGTAAGAAACTTTAATCCATACAATAAGCCAACTCAATTTATTCAAGGATTTATGTACGAGCCATTAGTTATTTTTGATGCAAATAATGGTGGAAAAGAAGTAATGTGGTTAGCTGAAGATATTAAAAGTGAAGAAGATAACAAAACTCTTATAGTAAAATTAAGAAAAGATGTTAAGTGGAGTGATGGAGAAGACTTCAATGCTGATGACGTTGTATTCACATACACTTATTCAAAAGATAAACCAGAGATAGATACAAGTGGTAATTGGAACGGAGATAATCCAAAGTTACAATCAGTTGAAAAGGTAGATGATTATACAGTTAAAATTGTAGTTTCAAAGCCTAATGTGTTTAATAGAAAAGATATATTTACACAAACTTGGATGGTTCCAGAGCATATATTCTCTAAAATTTCAGATCCAGCAACAGCAGTAGTAGAAAATCCAGTCGTTACAGGATCTTTCTCAGAAGTTAAAGATTTTACTCCTGAAATGGTTGTTTTGGGAAGAAACAAAAATTATTGGAAGGCTGATGATTTAAAAGTAGATGAATTAAGAATACCACAATTTGATGGAAATGATGCTGCCTTAGCATTATTAGAAGAAGGAAATATTGACTGGGCTTATATTATGATTCCAGATATTGAAAACACTTATGTAAAAGGTGATGCTCATAAAAAATATTGGTACGGCAAAAATGATGGTTTAAGATTAAGCTTTAACTATATGACTAAAAATGAAAATAATAAGAAAGCTTTTGAATCAGTAGATTTTAGAAAAGCTGTATCTTTAGCAACTGATAGAAAAACTATTAATGATTCTGCAGCATTTGGTTACTTAAGTGATGAGGTACCATCAGTTACTGGATTACCATCAATGTTGTCATCTTATATAAATAAAGAAGCAAAAGCACTTTCAGATCCATATACTAAATTTGATTTAACTGAAGCAGAAAAAATTCTTGATAAAGCAGGTTTTGTAGATAAAGATGGAGATAAATTCAGAGAAAATCCAGATGGAACTCCAATTAAATTTGAAATAATTTCACCAGCAGGTTGGGCAGATTGGAACGCAGGAGCACAAATAGTTGCAGAAGATTTACAAAAAATTGGTATAAATGCTACAAATGCACCTAAAGAGCTTGGAGTTGTTACTGAAGCATGGGGAACTGGTGACTTTGATATGTTGTATACAGCTTATGGACAAAATACAAATATATGGAAGTATTACTTTGACACAATTGGTGATCAATCAAGATTCTTAACAAGTACTTGGTGGTCAACTTGTCAAAATAATTATAAAAATGATGAAATGACAGCTTTAATAGAAGAGTTACCAATAGCAACGGAAGAAAGACAAGCTGAAATAATTGAAACAATTGAAAAATTCTTTGCTGAAAATATGATTAGTGTACCAATATTATTCAATGGTAAGTGGAATGTTTATAGTGATGCTAGATTTACAGGTTGGACAACAGAAGAAGGTAAAGGTCCAGACCCAGCTAACTGCATACATGACTCTAAAATACTACAATTAATGGAATTAGAGCCAGTAAAATAAATTATTAATTAATATTAGAGGAGGAGAAAGATGAAATATATTTTAAAACGATTATGGTTTTATTTTATGGCATTTATTGGAGCATTTACGCTAAACTTCTTTCTTCCTCGTCTTATGCCAGGAGACCCAGTCCAAATGAGATTAGGAGAGCTTGCACAACAAGGTGGTAAAGTAGATCCAGCCACTATACAAGCTATTGAAAAAATGTTTGGAATTAATAGCAATGAGCCTTTAATAGTAACTTATTTTAGAAACTTTGTTGATATATTAAAAGGTGATTGGGGAGTTTCCTTTACAAATAACCTATATCCTGTTACTGAGGTAATAAAAAGACCATTAGGATGGACAATATTTTTATGTGGAACAGCATTAATATTATCATTTATTATTAATACGGCTTTAGGTATATTTGTTGCATGGAGAAGAGGAAGTAGATTAGATACAACGTTAACAGTTGGTGGACAAATTATGGCAAATATTCCTGCTGTAATTATTGCATTAACTCTAAGTTATACATTGGCTTATACTGGAGTTTTCCCTAAGGGGTATGCAGTAACTCCATTATTATATGCCAAAGGTTTTGAATATATTAAGGATGTTTCCTATCATGCCTTCTTGCCAGTAACTGCTATTATTTTAAGTGGTTTTGGTGGAATAATGGGTATGAGGGCTAATATGATAAATCAATTAGGTGAAGATTATATAGTGATGGGAGTTGCAAAAGGCGTTCCTGATAAAAAGATTATGTTTAAATACTGTGCAAGAAATGCTATGTTACCAGTAGTAACTTCATTTGCAATGTCAGTTGGATTTTTACTTGGTGGGCAACTACTTATTGAGAATATATTTAACTATCCAGGATTAGGAAAGTTAATGATTCAGGCTATTAATGGTAGAGACTATCCATTAATGCAGGGTATTTTACTTATGACTACTATTTTGATGCTGTCAGCTAATTTTATTGCAGATATGAGTGTTTTTCTTCTTGATCCAAGAATTAGAAGACAATCAGGAGAATAATTATAAGGAAGGTATGAGGTTGCAATATGGTAAAGAAATTATTTAATTCTAAAATAGTTAATTTTTTGAAGGAGTCTCCTAAAACTACTGTTGGAGTGGTTTTAATATTTATTGTATTAATATTAACTCTTGGAGCGAACTTATTTACACCATATGAACCTATGCAAACATTTGATGGATTATGGCGTGTAGCTCCATCATCTGACCATATTCTTGGAACCACACAAGCAGGTAAAGATGTATGGGCTCAAACTTTATATGGTGGAAGAGTATCCATATCAGTTGGAATTTTTGCAGGGGCAATTGCGGTTGTTTTAAGTTTAATAGTTGGAATTACTGCAGGTTATTTTGGTGGGGTAGTAGATAATAGTATCACAACTACAATAAATATAATTATGGTTATTCCACAAACAGTATTACTATTAATAATAGCTTCAATGATAGGGAAAATTTCTCCTCTAGCAATTGGAATTATTATAGGTGTTACTTCTTGGCCTTGGGGAGCTCGTGTTTATAGAGCACAAACTATGAGTTTAAGAAATAGAGAGTTTGTGAAATCGGCTGAAACTTTAGGGGAATCTAAAATTCGTATATTATTTGTTGAAATAATGCCTAATATGTTATCCATGATAACTTCAGGCTTTATAGGAACTGTAATATACGCTATTATGGCACAGTCTTTTATTGAATTTATAGGTTTTGGAGATAGAATGTCAGTAACCTGGGGACAAATGTTAAATAATGCCCAAAGTACTGGTGCTTTAAATAGTGGTGTATGGTGGGAGATACTTGGACCAAGTGTATTTGTAATATTATTTGGAGCTGGACTCACACTAATTAATTTCTCTATTGATGAGGTATCTAATCCAAAATTAAGAGCTCAAAGGATTATGAGAAAATACTATAAAGAAAAGAAGAATCAAGAAAGATTATTAAAGAAAGGGTTCTCAGGAATTACTACTTGTGAAGGAGGGCTTAAGTGATGGGAGCAATACTTGAGGTTGAAAATCTTTGTGTTGATTATATAACAGAAAGAGGACATATAAGAGCAGTAGATAATGTAAGTTTTGTTATTGAAGAAGGAAAAAGTTTAGGACTTGCAGGAGAATCAGGTTGTGGTAAAAGTACTATTGCCTATTCATTAATGAGATTGCATAGACCTCCAGCACTTATCACTGGTGGAAAAATAAAAATGGATGGAAAAGATATTTTATCCTTATCAGAAAATCAATTGCAAGATTTTAGATGGAATAAAATAAGTATGGTGTTCCAATCAGCTATGAACTGTTTAAATCCAGTAGTTACTCTTGAAAATCAGTTTTTTGAACTTTATAAAACCCATGGAATAACTAAAAATAAGAAAAAAGCAAGAAAGATGGCAGAAGAGCTTCTAGAAGTGGTAGGAATTCCAGCTAATCGTTTAGGAGATTATCCACATCAATTTTCAGGTGGAATGAGACAGCGTGCTGTAATTGCCATGGCATTGGCTTTAAAACCAAGGCTTCTTATATTAGATGAACCTACTACAGCATTAGACACCGTAGTTCAAAGAGAAATACTACAAAAAATATATGAGTTAAAGGAAAAATTTAATTTTTCAATTTTATTTATTACTCATGATATTAGTTTAATGATGGAATTCTGTGATACAGTAGCAATAATGTATGCAGGGGAAATTGTTGAACAAGCATCTTCAAAGAAGATATTAAAGAATCCACAACATCCATATGCTTATGGATTAAAGAATTCATTCCCTTCATTGCAAGGTGAAATAGAATACATGGAAGGAATTCCTGGTTCACCATTAAATTTAAGTTGTATTCCTAAAGGATGTAGATTCCAAGACAGATGTTTTAAAGCAACTAAAATATGCTTTGAAGAAGAACCAAAAAGAAGTTCAAAAGATGATGAATTCTTCTTCTGTCACAATCCATTAGAATTGGTAAAGGAGATAGGATAAGATATGGAAGAACAAAAATTAGTAAAACCAATATTTAGTGTAAAAAATGTTACAATGGATTTTAAAGTTGCTAAAAAAAGCTTCTTTTCAAAGAAAAGTACTATCCGTGCTTTAAATGATATATCTTTTGATTTATATCCTGGAGAGTCTTTAGCAATAGTTGGAGAATCAGGTTGTGGAAAGTCTACATTATGTAGAATTGCAATGAAATTCTATGAACCAAGTTCTGGAAAAATGTTTTTTGAAAAGGAAAATATTCATGAATTAAAAGGTGAAAAGTTTAAAAATTATAGACAAAAGGCTCAAATGATTTTCCAAGATCCTTTTTCATCTTTAAATCCATTACACAATATATATTATCATCTTAAAAGGCCTTTAGAGCTTTATCATCCTTCTGATGAAGAGACAATGTATAAAAAGATGGATGAATATCTAACAATGGTTGGATTAACTCCACCTAAGGATCAAGGTGAAAAATTTCCACATCAACTTTCTGGTGGGCAAAAGCAAAGAGCTTATATTGCAAGAGTACTAGCAGTGGGAGCTGATGTGATTTTTGCAGATGAACCGACTTCAATGCTTGATGTATCCATAAGACTTGGAGTTTTAAACTTATTAAATAAACTAAAAAAAGAAATGAAAAAATCTTTTGTATATATTACTCATGATATTGCTACAGCAAGATATTTTGCAGATAGAATAATAGTATTATATGCGGGGCATATGGTTGAATGGGGAGATGTAGATAAAGTAATTTGCAATCCAAAGCATCCATATACTAGGCTTCTTGTAGCAGCAGCTCCAGATCCTGAAAGAGAAGGAGTGATTGATTTACCAGTTATAAGAGATAAAGATACAGAAATAAGACAGTGGACTCCTGAAAGTAAGGGATGCCCATTTAGAACTAGATGTCCAGAAGCAAAGGAAATTTGCGCAAGTGAATGTCCAGAAGCTAGAGAAGTGGAGCCTGGACAATTTATTAGATGTATCCATGGTTAGTTTTGAAAATGGTTTCTTATGAAATTTTTTTGTTAGAATAAAAATTATTTTCCATAAATCCTAGAGGATAGACTCTGGGATTTATTTATTAGCAAAATAGCTTACACTAATTATTCAGAAAAGTAATTGAATATTTTTATATAATTTATATTTTATGGTAATATTGGATGTTATATAATATTAATATGTAAGATAATGAGATAGGTTTTATGAGCAAAGGTGTTATTATTTTACCAGCAATAAGAGGGGGAGAATAAGATGCTAAAGGTACTTATAGCAGATGATGAACCATATGTAAGAAAAGAATTAAAAAATATTATTAACTGGAATGAATGTGGATTTACTATATGTGGAGAAGGTACTGATGGTTATGATACTTATGAAAAGATTTGTGATTTAAAGCCAGATTTAATATTAATGGATATAAAAATGTATGGAAAATCAGGCTTAGATATTATAAGAGATGTAAAGAAAAAAGGGTTTTTAGGAAAATTTATAATAGTAAGTGAGTATTCTGAATTTAATTACGTAAAAAATGCTATGAGATATGGAGCAAAATCTTATTTATTAAAGCCAATAGATAAAGATGAGCTACTTGAGGTAGTTAATGAAGTAAGAAAAGAAATTTTTTATAAAATAAATATAAATACAAATATTGGAAGAAAACTTGAATTGATAAAAGAATACGCTTTAGTAAGGCTCTGCTTAAATAATTATTTAGAAGAAGCAAGGGAAATCTTAAATTCTATAAATAATAAAAGCTTATATGTAGCATTAATATCTAATGATAAAAATAAATTTGATAATGATGATATAATTGATTTAAAAGAGTCAGTTGAAGAAAATTTAAGTGGCAATAATACTAATGTTTTTAGAGTTAAAAATAGAGTTGCGATAATATTTTATGACAAAAGTATTGAATCGATTTATTCATTATTAAAAAAAATGAAAATACAAATTGAAAAAGAGATGAAAGAAAATCTTTTTATTACAATAGGAGAAGAAGTTAGTAATATTAATAAAATTAATCATTCATATGAAAGTGCTAAAGAGTTAATGAATAAGAAGTATTTATACCTTAATCAAGGCATTATTTATAAGGATAAGATAAAAAATACTATTAATACCTCAATTACTGAAGAACAAATAATTAATAATTTATATAGCTATATAGAAATAGGTGAAGTAGAGGAGATAAAGAAAAGCTTTTTATTACTAGAAAAAATTATATTAGAAAAGAATTATAAAGAAGAACAAATAAAGGCTTTACTAACTACTTACTATATTCAATTAAAAGATAATATTATATCAAACTATAATGTAAAAGAACCATTAGATATGGATAATAAAATAATTATTGAAGAAATCTATAGTAAGAATAGCTTAAATGAAGTTATTAAGTTTTTAATAGATAAATTTTTGAATATTTCAAAATATGTAGCAAGTAACTTTAAGGGTAAAGGTATTAAAAGAATAATCAAATATGTAGATAGCAAATATTATAGAGATTTAAAATTAGAGGATTTAGCAGAAATATTTAATTATAACAGCTCTTACTTAGGCAAATTATTTAAAGATACTACAGGTAAAAATTTTAATACTTATTTAGATAATGTGAGAATAGAACAAGCTAAAAAATTACTTGTTGAGGATAAATTGAAGGTATATGAAGTATGTGAAAAGGTAGGTTATAAAAATATTGATTATTTTTATTATAAATTTAAAAAGTATGTAGGTATAAGTCCTTTAAATTATAAGAAGATAAAGTAACTACAACAATGCCGAAATATTTATATAATAAATTACAAGAATCAGTTTGAATATCATGTTTTATTATTTGAAATACTAGTTTGAATAATTAAACCATTAGGTTGTACAATGTTTTATTTAATCGTTTACTATATATTGTGAACTATGTGAAAAATAATATGAAAATGTGAGAAGTTATATAAAGAATGGGAGGTGTAATTTGAAATTAAAGTAAATTAAGATTATAGGTATGAAATTATATAATATGTAAAAAGTTAATTTAAATAAAAGTTAATGGAGGATAATATGGGAGAATATACATTGAATTTAGAAAAGTATGCAAGTATTATAAGGCAGGTAGCAGCAGAAAGTAGTGTTTTATTAAAAAATGATGAGAAGGCACTTCCACTTAGAGATAATGATAAGGTAGCTGTATTTGGAAGGAGCGCTTTTAATTATTATAAAAGTGGATTAGGTTCAGGTGGTCTTGTAAATACAAGGTATGTAGTTAGTATTTTAGATGCTTTAAGAGAAAATAAAAAGATTATTTTAAATGAGGAATTAGTGAAAGTATATGAAGAATGGATTAAAGAAAATCCTTATGATGAAGGTGAGGGATGGGGAAAGGTACCTTGGTCTCAAAAAGAAATGAAGCTTGAGGATTCAGTAGTACAAGCTGCTTCTGATGCGGATATTGCATTAGTTATAATAGGACGTACTGCAGGAGAAGACCAAGATAGTAAAAATGAGCCTGGAAGTTATCTTTTAACTGAAGATGAAGAAAGTATGATTGAAAAAGTTACTAAGACATTTAAAAGAACAGCTGTAATTCTAAATGTTGGTAATATTATAGATATGAAATGGGTAGAGAAATATAATCCTTCTTCTGTTCTTTATGTATGGCAAGGAGGTCAAGAAGGAGGTAATGGTGTTGTTGATGTTTTAACAGGAAAAGTAAATCCATGTGGAAAATTAACAGATACTATTGCCAAGAATATAGAAGATTATCCATCAACTGAAAATTTTGGAGATGTGGAAAGAAATTATTATAAAGAAGATATTTATGTAGGATATCGTTATTTTGAAACTTTTGCAAAAGATAAAGTAATGTATCCTTTTGGATATGGACTATCTTATACTAATTTTAATATTGAAGGAAAAATTAAAAGTGTAACAAGTAAAGAAGTAATTGTTGAAGCTAATGTAACTAATATAGGAAATATATCAGGAAAAGAAGTTGTACAAGTATATATAGAAGCTCCACAAGGAAAACTTGGAAAAGCCTCAAGATCACTTGTTGGATTTACAAAAACTAATGTAATTAATCCATTAGAAAATGAAAAGGTAGAAATAAAAATTCCTAAATATTATATTGCTTCTTATGATGATAATGGAATAACTGGATATAAGTCATGCTATGTTCTTGAAGAAGGTTGTTACAAGGTTTATATCGGTTCAGATGTTAGAAGTGCCAATATTTCTGGAGAATATAATGAAAAATTTACTCTAGTAGAAAAGCTAGAAGAAGCATGTGCACCTACAGCTTCATTTGAACGTTTCAAATCAACTGTTAATGAAGATGGTAATTACAAAATTATAATGGAAGATGTGATCACAAGAACTATAAATCCATATAAAAGAATGGAAGAAAGATACAAAGATGAGATAGCTTATACTGGTGACAAAGGCTATAAGCTTGGAGATGTATTTGATAAAAAGGTAGATATAGATGATTTCGTTGCGCAATTAAGTGATGATGATTTAATTCATATGTTTAGAGGCGAGGGGATGTGTAGTCCTAAAGTCACACCAGGAACAGCAGCAGCTTTTGGCGGAGTTACAGAGAATTTAAGAAGTTTTGGAATACCAGTTGCATGTTGTGCAGATGGACCTTCAGGAATACGTATGGATTGTGGAACTAAAGCATGTTCATTGCCAAATGGAACAGCTCTAGGTTGTACATTTAATATATCATTAGTAGAAGAACTTTATAAAATGACAGGAAAAGAGCTAAGAAAAAATAAGATAGATTCCCTTTTAGCGCCAGGAATGAATATCCATAGAAATCCATTAAATGGACGTAATTTTGAATATATTTCAGAAGATCCATTATTAACAGGAAAAATAAGTTTAGCTCAAGTAATTGGAATGCAATCACAAGGGGTTGCAGCAACTGTTAAGCATTTCTGTGCTAATAACCAAGAAGTGTCTAGACACTTTGCAGATTCAGTAGTATCAGAGAGGGCACTTCGTGAAATTTATTTAAAAGGATTTGAAATAGTTGTTAAAGAAGGTAACGCACGTTCTGTTATGACTAGTTATGGACCGGTAAATGGTATTTGGACTGCTGGAAATTATGACTTATGTACAACAATTCTTAGAAAAGAATGGGGCTTTGATGGTATAGTAATGTCAGATTGGTGGGCAAATGCAAATACAGAAGGTGAGAAATCAATAAAAGAAAATAAGGCTCCAATGGTAGCAGCACAAAATGATTTATATATGTGCGTGGGAGATTCAAAATCAAATCCTGAAAATGATAATGTTAAAGAAAAGTTAGAAGCTGGAGAACTAAAAAGAAGTGACTTACAAAGAAATGCAAAAAATATTTTAAACTTTATAATGAAATCACCATCAATTTTACATGAATTAAATCTTATTAGTGAAGAGGAATTAAGAGAAATTAATGAAAAAGATGAAGAGGATTTTCCAATAGAAAATATAGTTTATTATAAAGCAGATAAAGAAACTAATAATATTGTTATTGATGGAAATAGATTCAAAAGTGAAAAAGGTAATTCAGAGATTTTTGGTATTACTGTTAATGAATATGGTATATATGATATTTCAATAAAAATGAAATCAGATTTAGGACCACTTGCACAATTACCATTATCTGTGTATTATGACAATGCTTTAAAATCAACCATTACTATTAGAGGAACTGAAGGTGAATTTGTTACAGAAACTAGAACATTAGGCTTTGTTTTTGGAACAAATCATTACATTAAATTATATTTTGGAGCAAATGGGTTAGAGATAGATAAGATTATGATTAATCTTAAAGAAACAAATTAAAAAATGGATTATGTCTAGGTGTATTAGTGAGATACTAAGTATATCACTTGATAGAAACATTTAAATGAACAAGCAAAAAAATATACGGAATTTTGAAGAATAAGCTAGTAACTAGGTTTGAATAGGTATTAGCTTATTTTTATTTAGAGTAATATAAATGAGTTTTTTAAATAGTTCATGGATTAATTAAAAATTACAATAGTATATATAGAAAGTGAGTATGTAAAAGGGGAAATTATTTTGAAAGTCATTTCTATTGTAAATTACAAAGGAGGAGTAGGCAAAAGTACAGTTGTATCTAATTTAGGAGCTTTACTAGCTTTAGAAGGATATAAAGTATTATTAGTTGATTTAGATCCACAAGCCAGTTTAACATTTTCTTATATAGATGTTGAGGTTTGGAAAAAGGCTTATAAAAAAGATAAAACCATAAAAACTTTCTTTAATACATTAATTAATAACAATAAAGATAACATAAAGAATTATATTACTAAAGATCTAAAAGCTAATGATATTATTATAAAAAATGGAGGACAAGCTATAGGGTTACTTCCATCTAGTACTGATTTATATGAGATACAGATAGATTTAGCTCGTACTATAAAAGGTCCTTGGAGAAGAAATCTTACAAAGAATCGACTAAATTGCATATCAAGACTGAAGAATGAAATAATGACTATTGATGGAGAGTATGATTTTGTATTATTAGATTGCCAACCAAGTTTTGATTTAATAACACAAAATGCAATTTATGCTTCGGATTATTATTTGATACCAACAAAGTTAGATTACCTATCTACAGTAGGCGCACCTACACTATATGAGCATATTGAAAAGTTAAGAGATGAAGTTTCAAAAGGTATAGATGAGTTTGATCTTAGAGAATTTAATAAGATGGATGTTAAAAATTTAGGATTACTACCAACTATGGTTAAGATAATAAGTGGTAAACCTAAGAGTTTGCATTATCAGTATCTCCAAGAGGTTAAGAAAATTAAAGGAGTTAAAGCCTTCAATAGTAGTATTAGAAGCAACGATAATGAAATAGATAATAGCACTTCAATTCCTTTTGTTTTAAATAACATTAATAAAAAGAAATCCAATATAGATATTGATTTTGAAGAATTTAAAAATGAGTTTTTAAGAGAGGTAAAATAATATGAATAAGAAAGAAATACTTTTATTAAGTAAGTTAGCTTTTGATTTTATATTAAAACTTAAAGACGAAGATTTAAATTCATTAATCAAAGGAGAAAAGAAAATAACTTTAATAGATAATAAAAAGAATCTAAAAGGTAAGAAAATAAATAACAAAGAAGAAAAGGTAGAAGAAGTAATAGATAAGGTATATTCCTATTCAAATAAAGATGAAGCATTAGAATATTTAAATAAATTTAACGTAATAGATTTAAAGAAAATAGCTAATCAAGCAAATGTATACATTAAGAGTAGAAATAAGAAAAGTGACATTATAGATAGAATTGTAGAAGGAACAATTGGAGCAAAGATAAAAATAGACATATTACAATATTAAGTTATTATGCCCGGGGGTACTAGTGGGGTGCTTAGTACCCCACTTACTATTAATTTAATTATATGTGATAACTATATATTTGACTTGTTATATTGTCATTAAATAAAAAATATATGGAAATTTTATATTGTAATAAAGAATTTTTTTTGATATTATAAGTAGTAAAGTTTAATAGATGCGGAGATGCGTAAAGTGAAAAATATTAAAACTAAAGATATAGTAAAAAAATATGATATTTCTAAGCCCACATTAAACCAATGGATAGATGCAAATAAGATAAGTGAACCTAAAAGAGATTGGAGGGGATGGAGGATTTGGAATGAAAGCTTAATTGAAGAAATAGAAGATTTAATAAATGATAAGAAAAAAAACAGCAAAAATAGAAAAGTTAAAATAGAAAAGTTTTCACTTAATAACCGTAGATATCTGGGAAGTAAGTTTAAGTTACTAGATTTTATAAATAAGATAGTTAAAGATAATTGTGAAGATATAAGATCAGTAGCAGATATATTTGGAGGAACGGGAGTAGTGGCTGATTTATTTTATCAGCAAGGACAGAAAATTATAGTTAATGATTTATTATTATCTAATGTTCTGGCATATAATACGTTTTTCTCAAAAGAAAAAATAGATAATAAAAAGCTAGAAGAACTAATTAACGAATTTAATAGTAAAAAGGTAACAGAAGATAATTATTTTTCCTTAAATTTTGGGAATACATTTTTTACCTTAGATAATTCAAGGAAGATTGGATATATACGAGAACGAATAGAAGAATTGAAAGATGAGTTAAATGAAAGAGAAAGGGCAATATTAATAACTAGTTTAATTTTTGCTGCTGATAAAGTAGCTAATACATGTGGGCATTATGATGCTTTTAGAGAAACATTAGACACTACACAAGAGGTTAAATTACTAATGCCGGATATAAAAAAAAGTGAGTCTAAATGTGAAATATTCAGAGAAGATGCGAATGAGTTAGTTAAGCATATTGAAGCTGACTTAGTATACATTGACACTCCATATAATTCTAGACAATATGGAGATTTATATCATTTACTAGAGAATTTAGCAGAGTGGAAAAAGCCAATAGTTACTGGGAAAGCAAAAAAGATGGTAGATAGATCTAATATTAAAAGTAAATATTGCACTGTTAAAGCTCCACAGGCTTTTGACGAACTTATAGGGAATATAAATAGTAGATATATATTAGTTTCATATAATAATATGGCACAAAAGGGAGTAGGACGTTCAAATGCTAAAATTAGTAATGAAGAAATAATAGAAACACTTTTAAAGCGTGGAAAAGTTGAAATATTTAATGTAGATTATAATACTTATAATGCAGGAAAAACTGATATTAAAGATCATCAAGAATTATTGTATTTATGTACAGTTGAGGGGAGATAAAGTATGACGTATATAAAATCTTTTTTAAATTATACTGGTGGTAAATACAAATTGTTAAATCAAATATTACCGTTGTTTCCACAAGATATAGACCGATTTGTAGATTTATTTTGTGGTGGGGCGAGTGTAGCTATAAATGTAAATGCTAATAAAATAAACTGCTATGATGATATTAATGAATTAATAGAGTTGTTTAATTTTATAAGAAGTAATGATGTTGAGGAAATAATAGTAAAAATAGAAGAAGTTATAGATAGATATGGATTGTCCGAAACTAATAAAAATGGTTATAAGCATTATGACTGTAATACATCTAAAGGATTATCACAATACAATAAAGAAGCATATATGAGATTAAGAGATAATTATAATAATAAAGCCTATGAAACTAATAATGAGAAAATATTATGGTTTTATACACTTATAATTTTTGGATTTAATAATCAAATAAGATTTAATAAAAATGGAGAATTCAATATACCATCTGGAAAAAGAGATTTTAATAACAAGTTACGTGAAAAATTAATTTATTTTTCTAATAGAATCAGAAGAATAAATATTAGTTTTGAGTATGCAGACTTTAGAGATGTTAATTTAGACAACTTGAATGAAAATGATTTTGTATATCTAGATCCTCCTTATTTAATAACAAAAGCTGCATATAATGAACAAGGCGGCTGGACAGAACAAGATGAGAAAGATTTATTAAATTTATTAGATAATCTTAATAGTAGGGGAATAAGGTTTGCATTATCAAATGTATTTGAGAGTAAAGGTAAAACAAATAATATTTTAATTGAATGGGCTAGTAGGTACACAGTACATAATTTAAATCATAATTATAATAATTCAAATTACCAAGTTAAAGATAAGAGCAGTAGAACTTTAGAAGTTTTAATATGCAATTATTAAAACATAAGTAGTATAATAAAAGTTGCTTCGCTTAAGAGGCAGCTTTTTTTATTATAAATTAGAGATATAATATAAAGTGAAGAAATATATAATGGGGGAAAGAGTTATGGAAATTAAATCTGGTTCAATAACATGGAATCTTGGAGATACAAGTTTTAGACGAAAAAGATTATTAGATGATTACAAAGAGTTGCTTAGTGAATTACTCAATTTAAATGAAGAATTTGATAATAATTGGGGCAAGGAGATACAAGAGCAGTATTATAAGAAATTAGTTAGAAATACGGAATTATTAAATGATAAGGATTGTTCTGCTAATAGGCAAGATAAGTTAGGAAGAACATATACTAGTGGACTATATAAGATTGGATTATGTACTAAACAAAGGGTTATATCAGAGGTTGGACTACAATTTTTAGGGAAGATTGAATTTTGTCCTGATGAACTTGAAAATAAATTAATGATAAAAAAAGAAAATATAATATTTTTAAGACAGTTATTAAAATTATGTATATATGATGAAAATAATAGTAAAGCATTTAATCCTTTTATTTTTCTAATAAAACTTATAAATAAATATGATTATTTAACTAAAGACGAATTCATGTTATTGCTTCATCTTTCCAATGGAGGAACAAATTATGATTATGTAATTGAAAGTTTTGTTAAAGTTAGAAATAAGGAAATAACATTAGCAAAATTTTTGGAAGAAAATATTACAGTAGCTGATGATATAATAGTTGAAGAAAGAAATAGTTTTATAAATAGCGAAGAGTATGATGAAAAATTATTTGAAAAGGTGTTCGTTAATAGAAAGACATCTGAAAGTGTTATAAAATATAAAATGTTTTATAATGCATTAATTGAATATAATAAGAGTAATAGTAATGAGAATTTAAAGAAGTTAATTACTTTAATTAAAGATAAGGCAATAAAAAAAGCATTTTCAACTAGCAAATTTTTTAATACAAGAAAACTAAACAAAATAACGATAACACAATTTAATCATATATATGGAGATGTTAAGTTTATTAATAACTATGGAAAGAGTTTTAGGGAGTTTTTTCTTGATACTTTCATAATTTCAAAACAAGAAGATTTAATTAGTGAATATGTAGATATGACGTTTAGAGTATTTAATCTAACAGGATTAATTAATTTTAAAAATGATAAAATAACAATAGGGAGATTTTATGCTAAAGAATATTTTAAGTATATAGATAATAACCTAAACCCTTTAATACCAAATAATCAAGATGAGATATTTAGTGTTAAGACTACTATTCAAATATTAGGTAGTAATAAAACTGCAGAAGTAGACAAGATTATATCTGAAAATTTAGGGCTAAAACTTGGTGAAGATATAGATAAAGTTATTAAAAGTAAAGAAATATCAGATTTTGAGTGTTTTATAAAAGAGAGATTTACAAGAGAAAACATAATAAATATATTAAAAGATATAAGTAAAAGAGATGATAAAAAAGTATTTGGGGAGGTAACAGATCAAACAACCATACCGACAATATTTGAATATATATTAGGGATAGCGTGGTATCATATATCAGACTATAAATTTAATTTATATGATAGCTTAAATTTAACATTAGATAGTACTTATTATCCATTAACACATGCAGCTGGCGGTGAGGGAGATATAGTAATAGAGTATGATAATCCAGAGAGACATAAATTAATGTTAGAAGCTACATTAATGGATATAAATACTCAAAAAAGAGGTGAGCTTGAGCCAGTAATAAGACATACTACAAATTTAACAATAGACAATAAGAATAATATAGCATATACAATATTTGTTGCTAATGAGCTTGATAATAATGTAGTTAATATTTTTAGATTTTGTGATTTAATAAAGTTGGAATCATCTAAAAATAAAGGTAATTTTACTGATAGAACAAAGATCGTTGCATTGACAATTGGAGAAGTAATAGAACTACTAGAAAAACAAATTAAATACAACAAGATATATAATGAAGTGATAAATGAATTTAATATAAAAGATTTAGATTTGATTAATAATAACTGGCGTTATAGATTTACAAAGGCTATATTTGAAAGATAAAATTAATTGCTTAAGTATAATAATTTAACCTTAATCTGCTTTAAGGCAAGCAGATGATAATAAAATCATTTGTTTTAATTTTTTTAATAATTAATTTATCAATATGATATTGACAGAATAAAAGAAAATTAAAATTAGAAGAAGTATTGATTTTAATAATCTTTTAAAATTATAGATAACTAATATTATTAAGATATTTAAGAAAAAATATTATATTGTAAGTAATTATGAATAAGAATGATTAAAATATTTTAAAAGGTAGCACATTATAAAATTTATTGTATGATTAATCAAAAGGATATAGTTAAATTTTGGATTTTTACCACAAATGATGATATAATATGGATATTAAAGGGTGTTAAATCGTATATTTTAAGGAGAATTATATGAAGGAAAATGTTTTCAAGGCTGTGCCAGAGTATTCAAAAAGATTAAAAGAAGAGAAAAGACATAATATTAGAAATGAATTTGAACGTGATAGGGATAGAGTGATGTATTCTAAACCATTTAGAAGATTAAGTGGAAAAACACAAATATTTTTAGCAGGAAAAGATGATCATACAAGAACAAGATTAACTCACACATTACAAGTATCACAAATAGGTAGAACTATAGCTAGAGCAGTGGGGGTAGATGAGATATTAGTTGAGTCAATAGCTTTAGCACATGATATCGGACATACACCATTTGGACATGTAGGAGAAAGAATACTTGATAAAATAATGAGAGGATGTTATCCAATTAGAGAATATAATTTACCAGAAATTTTAAAGGGAAATGAAGGATTTAAACATAATTATCAAGGTGTCAGAGTAGCAACGAATTTATATTCTTATCTTAATTTAACAGATTATACATTATGGGGAATTTTAAATCATAGCGGGTTAAAATATGATAAATGTAAGATGAAGTCTTTTGCGAAAGAGGACGAGTGTAAGTATTGTTTATATAGAAATGAAAAAGATTTAAAATGCAAAATAGAGAATGAAGATGATTTAAATTACTATATAAATATGAAAAATGAAAATGGACTTAATGTATTAAGTGGGATAGAAGAATCATGGACTTTTGAAGCATATGTTGTAGCCATAGCAGATGAGATAGCGCAAAGACATCATGATATTGAGGATGCAATAGAATATAATCTTCTATCTAGAGAATTTCTAAAAAGATATATTGAAAATTTATTAGAGTTTAATCAAAAAAAAGAAAGTTTATTATTAAAGAAATACCTTGAACAAGAAAAAGTAAGAAGAGATAGAGAGTGGACTAAAGATGTGCAACAAGTGATAGAAGATTTTAAAAATATCGATTCATCTGTTGAAAAGGATATATTTGAAAGCCTTTTATCTAAATTTCTTGTTAATTTTATTACAACTGATGTAATATATAATTTGAAATACATATTTGAAGATTTAAAAGAAAAATATAAAATAAATGAAATAGAAGATTTTATGAAATATAAAAGCAGTATAGGTAAAGAAATAAGGCATATTTTTAAAGAAACTAGTTTTTATACAAAAGAAATGTATAGTTTTGATAAAAAATTAAAAAAGTTATTAAGAAATAGAATATTAAATTCACAAGAGGCACAAAAGATGGATGGAATTGGTGATTACGTTATTAGAGAAACTTTTAAAGCTTTAGTAATTAATCAACAATTATTGCCTGATAAGTCTATAGTACGAATATTTAAAGATTTCTATTTAGAAAGATATGGGGAATTATATTCAGAAAAAATGAAGGAATGTGAATTTATGGTTGATAAAGAATACAATGTTGGGAATATGAGAAATGAGTTAAATAATATGTATTACAATGATAATAAAGAGGAATTTAATGTTATTTTACTTAGAAATATCTGTGATTATATTTCAGGAATGACAGATAAGTTTATTATTGAGTTACATCGAGAATTATATAATATAACATATTAATTTTTACTAAATTTTTAGTATAATATATGATTAATTGGTAGTGTTTTGGAAGTTAAAACTAGGATTTAAATTTATAATCGATGGGTTTTATATTTTGTAGATGTCTCTATTAATAAGAATCTGTATAGTTGTAGGTAAGTTATATTAATATAAAATAGGTGGGAATTTCATTGAAGCAAGGATTATATGAACAAGTAATAAACACAGAAATACAAGAACAACTAAAAAGTTTAGAAAATGAAAAGTTTATTATAGAGAAAAGTAAAATAGATAATGAAGAAGCAAAGGCAATTCTTTCTCAATACATATCAAAAGTTATTAGAAAATCTCTAAATTACATAAGAGATAAAGAAAAGGAAGATAGTGATAAACTATTAAAGCAAATAGAAGCTTGTAATAATATTATTAACATACTAAGTGAAGTGTCAAATGAAGATGATATTAAGAAATATGAAATAGATAAAAATGGAGAAATGCTTAATGCTTTATATAGTAAGATTAACAATAAAAAGGCTTTAAAGAAAGAAAAGTCAGTAAGACCAGTAACTCCTTTATCTCAAAGTTCTTTATTTACAGGGGCTTCCTTAGAGCCTAATATGCTTGGAGAATTAAACAAGGAGATATTAACCTCTGATTCTATAGATTTATTAGTTTCCTTTATAAAGTGGAGTGGACTTAGATGTATAATTGAAAGTTTGAAAGAAGCTACAATGGCTGGAAAAAAGTTAAGAATAATTACAACTTCTTATATGGGAGCTACTGATGTAAAGGCAATAGAGGAGTTAAGTAAGCTAGCAAATACAGAAATTAAAATATCTTATGATACAGAAAGAACTAGGCTTCATGCAAAAGCTTATATGTTCAAAAGAGATACAGGTTTTACTACTGCGTATATTGGATCATCTAATCTTTCTAATGCGGCTTTAACTTCAGGTTTAGAATGGAATATAAAAATAACAGAGCAGGATTCTTTTGATATTATAAAGAAGTTTGAAGCTACTTTTGAAAGCTATTGGAATGATGGTGAGTTCGTATCTTACTTAGGTACTGAAGAAGATAAAAATATATTAAAGAAATCATTATATAAGGAAAAAAGAATAGATGAGGATGAGCTGAATTTTTCTTTTGACATAAGACCATATGCTTATCAAAAGGAGATTTTAGATAAGTTAAGAGTTGAAAGAGAAATATTTAATAAAAATAAAAATCTTGTTATTGCAGCAACAGGAGTAGGTAAAACCGTAATTTCAGCTTTTGATTATAAGAATTTCTGTAAAAAAAATAAGAAAGAGCCAAATAGATTATTATTTGTTGTTCATCGTGAAGAAATTCTTAAGCAAGCAAGGGATACTTTTAGAGTAATTCTTAAGGATAATAATTTTGGTGATTTAATGGTAGGTGGTAATCTTCCAAATAGTTTAGAACATTTATTTGTATCTATTCAAAGTTTAAACAGTAAGGATTTATGTGAAATAACTACAGAAGATTATTATGACTTTATTATAGTAGATGAATTTCATCATGCAGCAGCTCCATCTTATCAAAGATTATTAAATTACTATAAGCCAAAGATTTTATTAGGTTTAACAGCAACGCCAGAAAGAGCTGATAATAAGGATATATTTAAGTATTTTGAAGATAGAATTTCTGGTGAAATAAGATTACCAGAAGCCATTGATAGAAAGCTATTAAGTCCATTTCAGTATTTTGTAGTATCTGACTCTGTTGACTTAACTAAAATAAAATGGCAAAGGAAGGGTTATAATTTATCTGAGTTAAGTAATGTTTATACAGGAAATGATATAAGAGTAAATGAGATAGTAACTGCATTAAAAAAGTATGTAACAGATATAGATGATGTTATAGGTTTAGGCTTTTGTGTAAGTAAAGAACATGCTAATTTTATGGCTAAAAGGTTTAATGAATTAGGAATTGAATCCATAGCGTTAACAGATGAGAGTAGGAAAGAAGAAAGAGCAGAAGCTAAGAGTAAATTAGTAAATAAAGAAATTAAATTCATATTTGTTGTTGATTTATATAATGAGGGTGTGGATATTCCAGAAATTAATACAATATTATTTTTAAGACCAACTGAAAGTTTAACAGTATTTTTGCAACAACTTGGAAGAGGTTTAAGATTACATGAAGATAAAGAATGTTTAACTGTTTTAGACTTTGTAGGGCAAGCTCATAAAAATTATGATTTTGAGGAAAAGTTTAGAGCTTTAATTGGCAGAAGTAAAAGTTCAGTAAAAGATTATATTGAAAATGGATTTTTAACTTTACCTAAAGGTTGTTACATCCAATTAGAAAAAGAAGCTAAAGAGTATATACTAAGAAATATAAAGTCTGCAACCAATTCTAAAATAAATTTAATTAATAAGCTCAAAGCATTTAAAATAGATACAGATTTAGAATTAACTTTAGAAAACTTTTTAGATTATCATAATTTATCTTTAACAGATTTTTATGGTAGCACTAGAGATAGAAGCTTTTCTAGGATGTGTGTATTAGCAGAACAAAGAAAAGATTTTAATAATGAGAATGAAGAAGAAATAACAAAGAAACTATACAATTTGTTATTTATAAACTCTAGAAGATTTATAGCCTTTATGATAGATTTAATAAACAATAATAGTGATATCAGTAATACTCAATTTACTAAAGAAGAAGAGTTAATGCTAAATATGATGTATTACACTTTTTATAATGATGCGCCAGAAAAGGTTGGCTTATCATCATTAAAGCAAGGGATTAATAGACTTCTTAATAATAAGACTATGATGAAGGAAGCTTGTGATATATTAAGTTATAATTATAGACATCTTGAATTTGTAGATAAAAAGGTAGAGTTAGGTTTTGAATGTCCTTTAGATTTACATTGTGATTATTCAACTGATGTAATAATGGCTGCCTTTGGTTATTATAATGAAGTTAAAAAACCTGCCTTTAGAGAAGGAGTTAAATACTTTGAAGATAAGAAGTTAGATATATTCTTTATTACATTAAATAAAAGTGATAAAGACTTTTCACCTTCAACATTATATGAGGATTATGCTATAAATGAAAAATTATTTCATTGGCAAACTCAGTCAAGGACTTCAGTTGAAAGTACAACAGGACAAAGATATATTAATCACTTAAAAACAAAAAATAAAATAGCTCTATTTGTTAGAGAGTATAAATCAAAAGATGGTCTAACATCTCCATTCACATATTTAGGAACTTGTGAATATAGAAGCCATACTGGAAATAAACCAATAAGCTTTGTATGGGAATTAGATGAAGAAATTCCTCCTAAGTTAATTAATAAAGCAAATAAATCAATTATTATTTAAGTAATAAATGTAGTTACCTCATTTAAAAATGTGGTAACTACAAAACTATTTAGAAAAGGAATCAAGATATGAAAGTAATAGAAGTTGTTGCAGCAATAATAAAAAAGGAAGATAGGATATTTATAACTCGTAGGAGCTATGGAGAGTTTGCAGATATGTGGGAATTCCCTGGTGGAAAGATAGAAAGTGGAGAATCACAAGAAGAAGCATTAAAACGAGAAATTAAGGAAGAGCTAGAATTAGATATTAACAACTTACAACATCTTACAACAATAGAGTATGATTATCCTACTTTTCATTTAACAATGTATTGTTTTATTTGTGAAATATGTGGCGGTACATTGAATTTAAATGCACATAATGATGCAAAGTGGGTATCAATAAATGAATTACCATTATATAAGTGGGTTCCTGCAGATATTGACGTAGTTCAGGAATTATTAAGAAGTTACTATAAATAAATTTAATATTAATAACGAAAACATAGCATATTTATTTTTCCCCCTAAGTAATATTTATTAATTAGATATTTTAGGGGGAATAATTTTTCGAAAATAAAGTTTATAACATATGATTAAATTTTGATTTATGACCAATAATTAATAATGATATATGAATTTTATGGAAGAAGGCGAATCCAAAATGGATGTAGTAAATCAAAAGGAATGTATTAAGTTAATAAGGATTTTTATTGATGAAAAATTAGAAGGCGATATTGAAAAAATTAAAGATTTTAACTTTAATGAATTAAGAGAAGATAAAAAATATGGATGTACATAATATAATAAAAATAAAGGATTTGATGCAGATGATACAATTTTAGCAAGAGCTATTTATTGTGTTGTTTGGGGGGATGTTTTACCAGATATAAATTTTAATGATATTGGTACAGGAAAAAATTATAGAGGAGACATAATAAATTCATTTAATACTTTATTTAGCAGAAATTTAAATAAGAAACTAAGTAATATTAGGAATAATAATTATACGGCATTGGAAATAGGAAATGAAAATAAAAGTTTTATAGTAGAAGATGAAAAATTAAAGGAAAAAATAATTGAATTTCATAAGCTTTATAGAACTATAGGGAATATGGCTCTACTACCTAATAAGAGCAATAAGAATAATAATATAAATCAATATAGAGGTGTCAGGTGGAAAGATTACTTTGATAAGTTTCTTTTAGAATTACGATTATATTTTTTATCAGATTATAGTAATAATAAAGGATTTAAGGAATTATTAAATTGTAATAGTTTTTATTTTAATAGATTTGAAAAAAGTGAAAGAGGATTTTTAGAATTTTGTAAGTTAAATTTTTTAGATTATTATATTAATAATGAAATTAGTTTTGGAGTTAATGATGTCAATAGAGGATTAATATATCCAGGGTGGCAAATGTCAAGCTTTTGGAGCAAAAATGAAAATAACTATAATAAGTTTGCAGAGAGGTATATTGAAAAATCATCTGAAATTATTAGGTATAGGAGCAATATTATATTAAATAAGTTAGAGGAAAAAGTTTATTTATAATTATGAAATAGCATTAATAAAAATTATACAAGGTAGTTTTATTTATTTAAAGATATGAACTGTTACTCTTCGAAGCATTACCAGTTTTATTTTGGTATGCTTTGAAGAGTTTTTTGTGCTTACAGAATGGTATAAATGAAGGCTATAATAAAAATAAAAAATTTAGAAAAATATTATTTTTGGTACACATTTTACAGTTGTGTGATATAATAGTATTATAAAACAAAGTAATCCGATAGGAATTATCGGCTAGGACGAGAAGAGTAAGTTAATGAAAGCTTTCAGAGAGAAACCTCCCTGGGTGTAAGAGGTTTTAAGTGGATATTAATTGAAGTGCATCTCTGAGCTCTGAATCGAAATTATAGTAGACTTCAGCGGGAACGCCCGTTAAAGCGTTGAGGTATATTTGTACCAATAGATTAAGATGTCTTATGGCAGTCGCACAATTTAAAATGAATAATGCGATAGCTTAGATAATTAGAGTGGAACCGCGGAAGTTTACTTCTGCCTCTAAGTTTTTAGAGGCAGAAGTTTTTTTATTTAGGAGCAAGTTAGTTAGGTGTTGTTTAAAAATCTGACTTAACTAGTATGACAATAGGTAAGTTAAATAAATTTTATAGAAAAATTGAAATTATTATTAATTAAAAATGGAGGGGTATTATGAATTCTGTACAATATTTTGATTCCATAGCTGAAAATTGGAATGTTATACGAAGTGATTATTTTGAAGAAAGGCTAAAATATAAACTTTTATCAATAACTAATATAAAGGATAAAGTTGTAGCTGATTTAGGGTGCGGGACAGGCTTTGTTTCTTTGGCATTAGCAAATGAAGCAAGTATAGTATTTTCTGTAGATAATTCAAGCAATATGCTTAAGCAATTAAAGATTAATGCATCTGATAAAAATTATAAAAACTTGTATCTTATTAAATCTTCACTTGATAATTTAACACTTTTTGATGAATCTGTAGATGCTATTTTTATAAATATGGCACTTCATCATATAAAGGATGCAAAAAAGGCTATATCAGAAATGCATAGAGTATTAAAAAAAGATGGGATAGTAATTATATCTGATGTTATGGAGCATGATGGGGAATGGGCTAGAGAAGAAATGTTTGATGAGTGGCTTGGATTTTCAAATGAGCAAATAAAAAATTGGCTAGAAGAAGCAGGCTTTAATAATATACAAATAGAAAATACAGATTTAAGCTGCAAAGGTTATTCAAGCAAGGGAGAATATACTGAAACAGGAATCTTTATAGCAAGAGCAACTAGAAAATAATAGGGGGTAATTAGGAGATGAAAATAGAATCATTGTTAATTCATGGAGGAATAGATGGGGAAGAGAAAACAGGAGCAGTAAATATACCAATATATCAGACTTCAACTTATAAACAACCAAAGTTTGGTGTAAATAAAGGTTATGAGTATTCGAGAACAGGGAATCCAACAAGAGAGGCTTTAGAAAAACTTGTTTCAGATCTTGAAGAAGGTTATGCAGGTTTTGGGTTTGCTTCTGGAATGGCAGCTACTACTGCTGTTCTTTCCCTTTTTAAATCAGGTGATAAGATAGTTATTTCAAACAATGTATATGGAGGAACCTTTAGAGTTTTAGACAAGGTCTTTAACCATTTTGGAATTAAATATCAATTAGTTGATACTTCTAATTTAGAAGAAGTAAAAAACAGTATTGATGAAACTGTAATAGCTATTTTTATAGAAAGTCCAACAAATCCTTTAATGGATATAACTAATATTGAAGCAATTTCAAATATAGCTAAAGAAAACGGGATATACACTATAGTTGATAACACATTTATGACTCCTTATCTTCAAAAGCCAATTAAACTTGGGGCTGACATAGTAATTCATAGTGCTACTAAGTATCTTGGTGGACATAGTGACACAGTTTCTGGAGTAGTTGTTGTTAACAGTAAAGATTTAGCTAAAAGACTTCATTTTATTCAAAACTCAACAGGTGGAATTTTATCACCTTTTGATTCTTTTATGTTATTAAAAGGCATAAAGACATTAGCTGTCAGAATGGATAGGCATAATGAAAATGCGAAAGTAATTGCTGAATTTTTGAAAAGTAGAGAAGAAATTGAAAAGGTATATTATCCAGGTCTTAAAGAACACCAAGGACATGAAATTCAAAAGAAACAAGCTAAGGGCTATGGTGGAATGATATCATTTGTTTTAAAAGAAGGTTATGACTATAAAAAGTTTTTTGAAAGTCTTAAGATAATAACTTTTGCTGAAAGCTTAGGTGGTGTTGAATCATTAATTTGTCATCCAGCTTCAATGACTCATGCTGCAATACCTTATGAGATAAGACAAAAGGTTGGAATAGTTGATAATTTAATAAGGATATCTATCGGTATAGAAAATGTTGAAGATTTAATAAAAGATATAGAAAATGCATTAAAGGAGAGTGAGTTAAATGGTTAAAGTAGAAAGTTTTTCATTAGATCACACAAAGGTGAAGGCACCTTTCGTTAGAAAATGCGGAGTTCAAAAAGGAGTTAATGGAGATAGTATATCAAAATTTGACTTGAGATTTTTACAACCTAATAAAGAAGTAATGCCAACTGCTGCAATTCATAGCTTAGAACATTTACTAGCAGGATTTATGAGAGAAAAAATAGAGACTATAATAGACATTTCACCAATGGGATGCAGAACAGGATTTTATTTGACAGCTTGGGGAGATGTTGAAGTAAATGAGGTAATAGAAGCATTAGAATATGGTTTGAAAAAAGTGTTAGAAGCAAAAGAAGTTCCAGCTGCTAACGAACTTCAATGTGGTAATTACAGAGATCATTCTATAGAGCTTGCACATGAATATGCTAATAAAGCAATAAAGGAAGGCTTTAGCAGTGAAATATTTAAATAATATTCAAGAGTTAATAGGTAACACCCCAATAATTAAACTTAATAATTTAAATATTAAAGAAGGTGTGAATATATTTGCAAAGCTTGAAGGAAATAATCCTGGAGGAAGTGTAAAAGACAGAATAGGAATTTACATGATAGAAGCAGCAGAAAGAGAAGGAATATTAAAAAAAGGATATACAATAATAGAAGCAACTGCAGGAAATACTGGTCTTGGAATAGCTATTGCTGCAATAAATAAAGGCTATAATATAATATTTGTGGTTCCAACAAAGTTTTCAATAGAAAAACAAACATTAATGAGAGCTTTAGGAGCGAAAATTATAAATACACCAAGAGAAGAAGGAATGCTTGGAGCTGTAAAAAGGGCAGAAGAATTACTAAATACTATAGAAAATTCAATAAGCTTAAGACAATTTGAAAATCAAGCAAATCCTCTTGCTCACTATGAAACAACTGCTCCAGAAATATATGAAGCTATGGAAGGGAAAATAGATTACTTAGTGTGTGGAGCAGGAAGTGGAGGAACATTTACTGGAGTAGCTAAATATCTAAAAGAAAAAAATAAAGATATAAAAACCATTTTAGCAGATCCAGAAGGCTCGACTATGGGTGGGGGTATTGAAGGTTGTTATGATATTGAAGGTATAGGAAATAACTTTATTCCTAGTACCATGGATATGAAATTAGTAGATGATGTTATAAAGGTTTCTGATAAAGATGCATATGATATGGTAAAATTAATAGCATTAAAGGAAGGACTGATTGTAGGAAGTTCTTCTGGAGCAGCACTATCTGCTACATTAAAATTATCGGATAAAATAGATAAAGGGAATATAGTTACCATTTTTCCAGATAGAGGAGATAGGTACTTTAGTAAGAATATCTACTAATAAATAATTAAAGAAAAGTTATGAAAAAATCCGTGGGTGTCTGTATAAAGTAGGGAATAGCTTTTAGCTATTCCCTATTTTTTTTATTTATTAAATATTATTCTTTGATTATAGATGTAGTGACTTGCTTATATAAATTAGTTTACTATAGAGAAATGTAGTTACCTTATTAAAAAATTTAGTAACTACAAAACTATTTAGAAAAGTAAATAGAAAATATGAAAGCAATAGAAGTGGTTACAGCAATAATAAAAAAGTAATTGTAAATTTACGAAAAAAAAGGAGCTGCCACAGAAAGCAATTTAATTATGTGACAGCCCTTTTATTTTAATTCATATATAAAATATGAAAGGAGATTATGCAATTTTTTCTACAAGTTTAGCATTATGTTTAACTTTTTGATTTGATTTTACAGATTGTATTGTAGAAGCTAAAACTATTGATATTAAGCATAAAGCTCCAATAACTATGAATGTAGATTTAAAGCCTCCTGTTAATGATGCTATAAATGAACCTGAAATTGCTCCTAAACCAAATCCTTGATATATAATTCCGTAGTTTTTAGTTTGATTATTAACACCAAAGAAATCTCCTACTATAGCAGGGAATACTGTTATATTTCCTCCAAAACAAAATGCAATTGATGCAACACAGGCAAAGAAGATTGCGAAGTTTAAATGTGCAAAGCTTAGTACAAATACTGCAACAGTTGTAATTGAAAGTGATAAAATTACTACTTTTAATCTACCAAGCTTATCTGATAAAGCACCTAATATAATTCTTCCAGCTGTATTAAATATTGCTACCATGGCAACTGCATTTGCTGCTACTTCAGGGGTAAGTCCAACTAGTTCAACACCAATATCTTTAACTATACCTATTAAATAAAGACCACTCATACATGCTGAGAAGAATATTACAAATAAAGCATAAGCTTCTTTTGTTTTAAGCATTTCTTTTACTGTAAACTCCTTTGTATTCTTACTATCTGTAGAATTACTGATTACTAATGGAGCATCCTTTAAAAGTTGAGCACCTATAAAGATTAAAGCCATAGCTATAACTCCCCAATATAAAAATGCTTTTGAAACTCCTACATTATTAATTAAGCCTCCATTTATATATTTAAAAACTAAACTACCTGTTCCATAAGCTCCTACTGAAATACCAGAAATAAGTCCTTTTTTATCAGGGAACCATTTAATACAATTTGAAAGTGTTGTAATATATGCTATACCGTCTGCAGCCCCAACTATCACACCAGCTGTAATATAAAGCATAGGTAATGAGGAATCAAATGATGTTAATATCAATCCTATACCTAGTATTATACCTGCAATTGAAGTAAGTTTTCTAATTCCTAGCTTGTCTTGAAGTTTACCAGCAGCTAGTGTAGATACTGCTAAAGCAAAACTAGTTATAGAAAAGGTAATTGCAACCTTATTTAATTGAAATCCAAATTTATTTACTAGGGGTTGGTTAAATAAACTCCAAGTATAAATTGTCCCTAATCCAAGTTGGGTAATTACTGAACCTAAAACTATTAACCAACGATTTTCTGATACTTTTTTCATTTCATTCACCTCTAATTTTATTTTTACATATATAACATTTACTAAGTTTTATAATCAAACACTGTTTATGTTTTCATTATAAATCCGTAAAAAATAAAATTATTATTTTATGAATGAAATACAAAAAAAATTGAATAGAATGCATTTATATGTTCATGAGTTGCTTGAATTCTTTTACATTACTTCTGCTAACAGGAACTTCATAATCGATATCTTGAAGTTTCAAGTTATAGGTACTATTAAACCAAGGTATTATTTCTCTTATTTTATTAATATTTACTATATATGATCTATGGCATCTAAAGAATATATTTTTAGGAAGCTTTTCGTAAAAATCAGATATGGATAGGTTAACTGAATATTCCTCATTTTTCGTAAAAACATAAGTTATTCTTTCTCTTGCTACACAATAATATATATCATTAATATCTACAACTATTATTTTTTCATTTTTCCATAAATTTATCTTATTTGATATGATATTTTTATGAGAATTATTTTTAGTGTTATTATCAACACTTTCTAATTTTTTTAGCATTGATACAATTCTAGATTCGGAGTAAGGCTTTAATATATAATCAAAAGCTTCAACTTCAAAGGCTTCAACAGCATGTTCCTTATATGCTGTTATAAAAACTATATAAGGTTTTTTTGTAAATTTACTTATACTTTGAGCAAGTAAAACACCATCTAGTGAAGGAATATTTATATCTAAAAATATAACATCAATTTCATTATTTTGAATAAATTTAAGAACTTCTATCCCATCTGAAAACTCTGATACTATATCTATTTTACTGTAATTTTGAATAAAATATTTAAGTTCGTCTCTTGCTAAGAATTCATCATCAACTATTATTGCTTTCATATATCTCACCCTCTTATATTTTTTTCTTTATATAAAATTCTACCATAGTTCCTTTATCTAGTCTTTTTATGTTAAGACCTTCTCCATAAATAAGCTTAATTCTTGAATGAACATTATAAAGACCTATTTTCTTTTCAGGAACATTATCAGTATAAATATTACTTATCATTTCTTCACTTATCCCTACACCACTATCTATTATAGAAATCTTAACTTTTTCACCTTCATCCTTTAAACTTATTTTAACTGTTCCATTATGATTATCCTTTAAAATTCCATGAACTATAGCATTTTCAACTAAAGGTTGTATTGTAAGACTTGGTATCTTAATATCAACATCATCTATATCATAGATGACATTTAGTTTATCTCCAAATCTAGCCTTTTCTATTTCAATATAATCTTTTACTTGCTTAAGCTCTTTTTTTACATCTATAAATTCACTGTTTAATTCTAAATTAAATCTTAAGTAACTAGATAAATTTATTATAAGTTCTCTTGCATTATTAGGATTTATCCTTATAGAAGAAGCTATAGCGTTTAGTGCATTAAATAAAAAATGAGGATTAATTTGTGTTTGAAGGGCTTTAAGTTCTGCTTTATTAGCCATTTCCTTCATTTCTTCAACTTTTGATACTTCCATAAGAGTCGAAATGATTTGTGAAAGTCCTACAGCAAGAGTTTCTATAGTATAAGTTATGTTGTTAGAAGCTCTATAGTATATTTTTAATGCACCAGTAACTTCATTTTTTTCCTTAAGTGGTATAATAATGGCTGATTTTAAAAGTGATGTTTTTTCTTTAAAACCGGTATTTTTTATGACTATTTTACCACTACTAATAGCTTCTTTTGTTTCAGAATTTATAATTTCATGACCAATATTATAATATTCTTTACCAATACCACTATAAGCTAATATATTTTTCGTGTCAGTTATTGAAACTGCATCAGCTTGAATATCTTCTTTTATAATAGTACATATTTTATTTAAAGATTCACTATTAATTTTCCTGAAATAAGGAAGAGTTTTGTTTGCTATATCTAGCGCTAATTTTGCTTGTTTAGCAGAAATCTTTTCTTTATCATTTTCTATACTTTGAACTAATAATACAATAAATCCTACGCAGATTTGCCCAATAATCATTGGAACAGCAATTTTAGATACGATGTCGTAACCTAAGGAATGAGGCTTACTTAATAGAAGTATAAGTATCATTGTAATAGTCTCAGAAAACATTCCTGCTATTATTCCTGCTATCCATCTATAGTTTCTTTTTACCTTTCTATTAATATACCCAGAGATTATTCCAGCACATATACTGCTTATGAGGCATGGAATAGAAGTTATTCCCCCTATATCTATTAGATATCTATGTACTCCTGATATTAATCCTGTTACTATACCAACAACCGGACCAAAGATTATCCCTCCAGATACTATAGTAATAGTTCTAACATTTACTAAAGAACCTTCTACATTAAGACCTGTATATGTTGATAGTATTGCAAACACAGAAAAGACTGTACATGCAATTAAGTAATCCTTTTTTCTATAGGTATCTCTTTGAAATATATTTCTAAAACTTTGTAGCCTAGTTATAGTAAATAAACATGCAAGAAGTAATACAGCTCTGTCCATAAATTGAATTAATATATTAATTATGTAATCCAAGTTAATCCTTCTCCTTTCTAAGAAAGTATTTATATATTATTTTAGTTAACTCATCTTAATGTGTCCAATAATTTATGCTAAATGACTATTATATTGTATTAAATACCAAATCATTTAATAAATGTAATAAAGGATTTATGAATACATATCAATAGTATAGGCTTAACCATATATCATATACTCAAAATAATCTAGCAAGTAATAGTAAATCCATTTCTTAAACTTTTGTTACAAATATAAATCACTTAATTTAAAATGCAGTAGACATTAAAATAATACAATATATTGTTACTTTCAAATGGATAAAAGTTGTGTTAGGAAGGGATTTAAAGGCTAAAAATAATGAAATTTAAATTAATTTAGATAATAAAATTGCATCATAAATAAGAGAAACGCCTATGCATCATATTGCACATAGGCGTTTCAAAATTTTGATTTCTACTATACTATTTATTATTTTTTACACTTCATCAGTTTCTCGAATAGTCTTAGGTAATATTATTGTAAAAGTTGTACCTTTACCTAATTCACTTTTAACAAAAATATTTCCATTATGAAGATCAATTAAGCCTTTTATAATAGTAAGTTCTAAGCCGCTACCCATTGAAACTTCTCTTTGTGAATTTACATTTTGGCTAAATATATCAAAAATATTATCTATATTTTCAGAATCTATTCCACTTCCAGTATCGCTTATTTCTATTTTTAATATACTATATAAATCTATTATATTAATTAATATTTCTCCACCTGGATTAGTGAATTTTATAGCATTACTAACAATACTAGCAATACATCTTTCAATTGCCGTTTCATCAAATTTCATAATGCATTCTTCAATAGTTGTATCAATAATAAGATTAATATCTTTTTCTTCAGCTAGACTATTTAATGATAGAGCAGCTTCTTCAATCACATAGATAATATCTTTTTCTTCAATAAATAATTTATAAACACCCTCACTCATTCTTGTGGAATCTATTAAATCATTAATTATTTTTAAAAGTCTTTTTTGGTTGTTATCACTTATTTCCATATACTTTGATAGATCCTCGGATGAAATAGATCCATTGTTATTAAGTCGAGTTATTAATTGTTGAGTTGCGCCTATAACATTTAATGGAGTTCTAAGTTCATGAGACATATTAATTAAGTAATTATTCTTACGCTTTTCTAGTTCAATATTTTTAGTAAGAAGTTGATTTTTTTCTAACATTTCTTTTGCTAATTGTTTATTTCTTAATATAATAGCATTGCTCATATAGGCTATTTTTAAATATAAGTAAATAGCAATTATACAAAATAATAAAAAATAAATAAATATAGCTATTTTACTTCTCCAAAATGGAGGATCTACATTAAAAGATATACTTTTCATTTCACTGTTATTTCCATTAGAGTTTTTAGCTATGAAATCTATAGTATATTTATTATCTGCTAAATTTGAAAATGTAACTTCATTACTATCCATCAAGATCCATTTGTCGTTATTTATTCGATAATAAAAGTTTATACTTTGTATACTACTATAAGCAGTAGTAAATAATTTTATAGAAATAAAATTATCTTTATATTTTATGGAGGTATTATTAAAATCATTTACTTTAGTTCCATTTAGTATAAAAGAATCAAATTGCAGCATTGGTGCATATAAGCTACGTTCTACAGCAGCAGGGTTTATTTTATATAATCCATCAATGCCTCCTAAAATAAATTCTCCATTTGAAGTTTCAAAAAATGAATTTGAAGAAAATTCTACGCCTTTTAAATATTTTCTTATATTTATCAGTTGATTATCTTCAAACTGCAAACAATTTATTCCAGAATTTGTGCTTATCCATATGTCATTATTAAAAGGCTTTACACTGTAAATAGTATTATTAGATAGACCATCTTCAATAGAGTATAATATGAATTCTTCAGTATCACTATTATATTTATTTAGACCACTTTCAGTACCAAACCATAGATTTCCTTTATTATCTTCGTTTATTGATAATATGGAATTATCTGAAATACTATTTTCAAATTCATTATATTTAAAGAGCTTTAAAGAGTTATTTTTATGATCAAATCGTATCAATCCATCTTTTGTTGAACTTCCAAGCCAATAAATGCCTTTAGAATCTTTAAAAATTGCTCCGCCTAATTTAACAGATATATTATTTTTAGCAAACAATTTGTTCATATTTTTTATGCTAAAATCATTTAAATCAATAATATTAAAGCCATCTAAAGTTCCTACCCATAGATAATCCCCATCTACATATAATGTATGACAATATATATTGTCCAATATATGTTTAACTTCTAAAGTCTCTCTATTTATAATATTTAATCCAACTGACGATGTAGCGAAAATATATTTTTCCGTACCTTTTATATCCCAAATAGTATCAGAATTTAATTTATTAATGGTTTGAGTATTTAGCTGAGTAACAGTATTATTTTTTCTATCCCATATACTAATACCATTGTTGTAGACTCCAAGCCATAATTTTTTATCAATATCTTCATATGTACCAATTACAATGTTATTATTATTTATACTTGGATTAACGAAAAAATCGTTATAATAAGTTATCCCTAAATTACAATCAACTGTACTTATCCCAGAAAATGTACCTATCCATAAAAGACCACTAGAATCCTTCATAATATAAGAAACATTATCATCAATCAATGAGTATCTATCATAGAAGCTATGTGTAAATTGTTTTTGTAATCCGTCTCTTTCATCTATGTATAGACCTTTCTTTGTGCCAATATAAATTCCAGTTTCATCAATGTGAATACTATTAACAGTATTAGAAGGACCACTATTTCCATCAGTATATAATTTATAGTCTTTATCTACTTGTCCAGTTTTAATATTGTATACATATAAACCATCAGATAGAGTTCCTAAGTAGATGCTATCCTTATGTAGAGAGAAAGTTGTAAAAGTATTATTCTTTGCTATAGTATCTATTAGTTCATTATCAATAATTGTATATTTATCATTTGTCATATCATATTTAAAAAGGCAGTTTGGTGATATGATATAAATTTCAGTGTTATTATAAATTTCTATAGATAATATATTGGAAGATGAAGGCTTAAAATCTTCATGAATCAAAGAGATAAAATCATCTGCAAATTTATCATATCTATATAATCCATTAGAAGTGGCAATTATAATATCACCATTATTATTAATTTTAATATCTCTAATTTTACTTGATAACAATGAACTGGTATTTATAGTATAATTGGTTATTTTATTAGTGTCTAAATTAATCTTACTTAAACCATCATTTGTTCCTACCCATAAATTTTTACTTAAGTCCTCATTCAAACATGTAATATATCCATCAACAATATTACGTTTTTCACTAAAACCTTTATTATAAATTTCTAAGTCAAATCCATTATATTTGTTTAAACCATTCTTAGTACCAATCCAGATATAGCCTGAACTATCTTGATATATAGTACTCACTGAAGTTTGTGATAATCCATTTGATGCAGTCATATTATAAAACATGAATTCAGATGAATAAGTTAATATTGGAATATTTATAGATACTAAAAATATTACTATAAAAATTATTATCTTTTGTTTATGTTTAATCATTTAACCATTCCTTAAAAATTTTATATTGGTTAGTTTATCATACTAAGCAGAATAAGAATATAAATTTATATAGATATTTACAAAATTTTAAAGAATTTAATTTAATTACAATATAAAAAAAGAAATTGATGTTGTTATTTCAGTACAATTTTCTATCTTATATGCAGTATTTACAAGGGACTAACGAAACGTTAGCCCCTTGTATAATCCCTTGAAAATACTAGCTTTGTCAAGAAGTTTAACAACTGAAAGAATTCAATTTACTATTTAAATATGCAGAAAGCCTTAATTTCTTTATTATGAATATAAAAAAGTTATAATACGTACTGTGGACATTTTCTTTAAATAAAACTATAAGTTGACAAATGAATAATTAATTTATAAAAATAAGTGGAAGAATAAATATGAGTATTAGAAAATGAGGTGTAGATATGAATGAATTTATAGAAAAAGCCAAATCAATAAAAAATGATATTATAAGTTATAGAAGAACTATTCATAGTAATCCTGAAGTTGGACCTGAATTACCTAAAACAAAAGCTTATGTAATGGATAAGTTAAGAGAGTTTGGGTATGAACCAAAGGAAATATGTGAAAGTGGAATAGTTGCTACAATTGAAGGAAATAAGCCAGGAAAAACATTTTTATTAAGAGCTGATATGGATGCACTACCAATGAAAGAAACTACTGAATGTGATTTTAAGTCAACTAATGGTTGTATGCATTCATGCGGACATGATATGCATACAGCAATGCTTTTAGGAGCTGCAAGACTACTTAAAGAAAATCAAAATCAAATTGAGGGAACAGTTAAATTGGTGTTTCAACCAGATGAAGAGGGCTTTACTGGTGCTAAGAAAATGTTAGCGGCAGGTGTTCTTGAAAATCCTAAGGTTGATGCAGCTATGGCAATGCATGTTCATTCCGGAACACCTTCCAATTTTGTATTATGTGGGTTAGGAACTAGTATAGCAGGATGTAATAGATTTAGAATAGTTGTAAAAGGAACAGGTTGTCATGGAGCTATGCCAGAACTAGGCGTGGATCCAATCAACATAGCAGCTCACATATACATATCACTTCAAGAAATAATATCAAGAGAAATAACAGCAACTAAACCTGCTGTTTTGACAATAGGAAAATTCTCAGGTGGAGATGCTCCTAATATAATACCTGGTGAAGTTATTATGGAAGGAACTATAAGAAGTTTAGATAAGGAAGTAGGAGAATTTATATTTAATCGAATGAATGATATAGTAGTTTCTACTGCTAAGATGTTTAGAGGAGAAGCAGAGCTTATAGAATTGTCATCAGTACCACCATTAGCTAATAATACTGATTTAGCTAAAGAAGTTACTTCTTATATAAAAGATTTATTGGGTGAAAAGTCAGTTCATTTATTTGAAGGTGGAGGAATGGGATCAGAAGATTTTGCATCTTATTCATATGAGGTTCCAAGTGTTTATCTTATGTTAGGAGCAGGTACAAAGCAAGAAAATCCTTTATATGGTGAACCAATGCATAATGAAAAGGTAGTATTTAATGAAGATATATTGGTTACAGGTGCAGCTATGCATACATATTGTGCAATTAATTGGTTAAGACATAATAAGTAATATAAATATCATTAAGAGGTGAAGCTAATGAGTACAAAGTATAGAAATAGTAAAAAGAAAATGGCATCTTTAGGTCTGAAGAAGGATAGCAATGGGGAATATGTTTATATTGATCCAAATGATAAAACTTCAGAATTTGTACCAGTAAGAAATAAGAAGAGGGAAAGTAATAAATAGCAAAAGAGTATATAAAAACAGAGTCAATAGACTCTGTTTTTATTTTTATAAATAAAAGAAATTAATAAATATTTTTATTTATAAGAAAATAAAGAAAGTACTTTATGGAGAAAATTATATTTTTGTAAATGTATTAATCGTATATTGACTATTGTGGGAAAAAATGTTTAAAATAAGTTGTAAAAATATTAATATTTAGTTAGGAATTAATTAAGAAAATGAAAAAATATAGAAAAAATATAGTAGTATTCGTAGCAGCATTTTTAACTTTATTTAGCAATGTAAGTGTAGTTTTCGCCAATAATGTAGATTTTTATAACAATTCTATTGCTCAAGAAGATAAAATTAATTTTTATAATATAACTATGAAGCATGGGTTATCTAGTAATCTTATAACAGATATTTACCAAGATTCGTTAGGTTATATCTGGATAGGTACTGAAGATGGTTTAAATCAATACAATGGGAATGTAATAATAGAATATAACTATGACAGTAATGATGAATGTAGGCTTACTTCAACTTGTATTACAAGTATAAATGAAGATAAGTATGGGAATATATGGGTTGGAACTGATAATGGGTTAAATATTATAAATAGACCTGAAAATAAGGTTTATAAAATAGCAAAAAATGAGGGAGACAATGATATATTATCTGATTATACAATAACAACGATATATAGAGATATAAATGATACTATGTGGGTTGGAACAATAAATGGGCTTAATATGTATGACGAAGAAAACAAAGAGTTTGTAAAGTATTATTCAGATGGAACAGATAGAAGTATAAACGATAATTATATAACAGATATGGAAGAAGATAATTATGGATATTTATGGGTGTCTACTACAGATGGAGTTGGAACTATAGATTTAGATAATTTTGATATAAAAAATAGAAAAAATGATAATAATACTGTGCACACATATAAAATAGATAAAGATAATGAAGGGAATATGTGGAGCGTAAGTAAAAATGGTATATATCAGATAACAGCTGGTAGATATGAATTATCAAATTACAGCATTGATATTGGAGAAAAATTAAAGCAAGATATAACTAGGGTATTATGTGATAGCAAAGGGAATATATGGTTTGGTGGTTTAAATGGGTTAATAAAATATACTCCAAGCGATAATGCAACAAAAATATATCAGTCAGGGAATAATTCGTCAAATTATTTATTAAGTAATTCAATAAGATGTTTATATGAAGATAGAAATGGAGTACTATGGATAGGTACGGATAATGGTGTTAGTATATTAAATATTGAACAACAGTTTAGTAATAAAATAAATAATTTATTTAAGAAATACAATATAAGCGGGAATAGTATAACGTCATTTTTAGAAGATAATGAAAATGATTTATGGATAGGTACTGAACAAAGTGGAATAATTTATTTTAATGTAGATAAAAATACTATGACAAGATTTCTTTATGATGAAAATAATGAAAATTCATTAAGTAGTAATACAATAAAAAGTATTATTCAAGGACAAAGCGGCAAAATATTAGTATCCACTGAAAAAGGAATAAATATAATTGACAAAGCAACTGGAACAATAAATAAATATGCTGAAGAAGAATTTCAAAAAGTTACTTTTTTTAATCAAGAATTAAAAATTTTAAATGATGATAAATATATTTGGATTGCAACTAATGAAGGACTTTATAGAGGTAACAATGAGAAATATGAAGTTGTGAATTATAAAAAACATTTTATCGAAAGTGGCATAGTAAATTATATAGTATCTGATATTTATCAAGATGATAATGATGAAAATATTCTTTGGTTAGCAGGAGGAAGAAACGGTGGTTTAATAAAATTCCATAAAACTAAAGGAGTACTAAAAAATTATTTATCATCTTCTGAAAGTAATTCATTAAGTTATGATTCTATAAATTGTATTCAGGGAGATGGTAACGGAAATCTTTGGATAGGAACTGAAGTAGGTTTAAATAAGTTTAATATTAAAGAGGAGAGTTTTACTAGATATTGTGAAGATGATGGTTTAGGTAGCAATTATATAAATAGCATTATTATAGATAATAATAAAGATGTATGGTTAGGGACAAGTTATGGATTAAGTAAGTTTATTATAAGTGAAAATAGATTTATTAATTTTACAGAAGTTGATGGGTTATGTGGAATCCAATTTAATAAAAGAGCCGTATATAAAACAAAAATTGGGCATTTATTATTTGGAACAACAAAAGGTGTTGTTTCCTTTCATCCCAATAATATAAAAGAAGTAGTTTCTAAAGAAAATAAAATAGTTATAGATAATTTATGGGTAAATAAAGAGTTATATTTGGAGGAAAAAGAAAATATTGAGCTTAAATATAACGAAAATAATATATCAATACAGTATTTCTTTCCAGATTATTCAAGAATAGAAGGAATAATTTATTTATACAAAATGGATGGAATAAATGAAGAGTGGGTGCGCAGTACTAGGGAGGGGTATGCTTCTTATTCAACATTAAATCCAGGTAATTACACATTTAGAGTTAAGGCATCTAAAAGTGATGGAAGTCTAACAGAAGAATCATCTATAAGCTTTGTTATAAAAAAACCGTTTTGGAAATCGGATTTAGCATATTGTCTTTATATAGTAGTTATATTTTTAATAATTTTATGTTCTACTTATTATGTACAAATTTTAAGAGCTTTAGTAGATAAGCAAACAAAAGAAATAAGTTCACAAATGGAAGAAAATAAAAGGCTTTATGAAAGAAATATTAGAAATGAAAAGTTTAAGAATGACTATTTTGTTAATTTATCTCATGAATTAAGAACACCTTTAAATATAATTTTATCAGTACTTCAATTATTGAATTCTTTAGACAAAAATGGAGGAGTAGCTAAAGAGAAATTTGATAACTATATGAATGTTATAAAGAAAAGCTCCAATCATTTATTAAATATAATAAATGACATTATTGATAGTTCTAAAATAGAAACAGGTGCTTATAAGATAAATAAGCAAGAAAATGTTGATATAGTCTATTTAGTTGAAGAAACTGCATTAAATATGAGTGATTATATTAATAATAAGGGGATCGAATTAATCATTGATCCTGAAATTGAAGAAATGCCTATATGCTGTGATCCTAAGGAAATAGAAAGATGTATTATTAACCTTATTGGGAATGCAGTTAAGTTTACAGAAAGTGGTGGAGAAATTAAAGTTTTAATTGAAGACGATAATGATGTTGTAATAATTTCTGTGGAAGATAGTGGTATAGGAATATCTAAAGAGGATCAAGAATTTATATTTAAAAGGTTCGAACAAGGAAAGAACTCTAATTCTACTCAAGTAAGTAGTAGTGGAATAGGATTAACATTAGTAAAATATATTGTAGAATTACATGGGGGACATGTTGCTTTGGAAAGTGAATTAAATAAGGGAAGTAAGTTTACAATAATATTACCAACTGATTAGTTATTATTTCATAAGCATTTATTTTATTAATTGTAATTAAGTATATATCAAAGTGATTTTAAATTATATGTTTATTTTAAAGGGGGTCGCGTTACGCGACCCCCTTTAACTTTTTAGTTAAAAAAGTTATTTAATATTATTTACGGTTTTCAAAAGTTCTTCGAGCTTACTGATAGAAACTATTCTTTCGTTACACTCTTTACTATTTAAACATATATCAAAGCCTATAGATTTATAAGCATCTTTAGATGATGGTTTGCATATTGGCGAAACAAAGGCAACTTCATTTTCCTTACCAATGTGATTACAAAGAATACATCTATGTGAACCTTTAGGTTCAGGATTAGATATTCTACAAGCCATTCCAAGAAGGTTTCCATCTAAATTATACGCAATAAATAATTTCCTTATTTGATTATCAATCCATCCTAAGTAAGTACTTTTTAAATTAATAGTATCTTCATCAGGTAGCTTAAATTTTTTTTCTTTTTTAAATAACCTATTTATTTGTGCATTTGTTATACTAGGTCTTTCGTATACGTAATTCAATAACTTTTCTAAATAAAAATCAATATGATATTGTTCAGTTATTTTTGTAATATCAAGTAAATCACTTTCTTCCTTAGATAAATTTGAAAACTTATCTAAGATTTTTTGATTTATATATAATTTGTTAGCTTGAATAATATCTTTATCTACACATAATGAAAAAGAATTATTTAAATCTTTCATGCACCTCTTTATATAATTAAACTCATGATTTTTAATAAAAGGTTTCATTATTTACCTCCGCTTATTGAACTTATTTTATACAAATAAGGATATAGTGGATATAAGACATATTCAAGCTATAAAATGATTCTGCAATAATTATGAGCAATTTTTTTGCTGATAAATTATTCTTCTTATACTTTTTTCTGATAAAAAGTATTCTTCACATAATTTATTTATACTACAACCATTAAGATACTTTTCATAAATCTCAGCATTTCTAATTTGTAGTGAAGCTTTTATGCCACTTTCTTCACCCCAGGATTTATGAGTAGCACTTACTTTAGGGATGTAAATATATTTCCCATCTACATATTTTTGGATTATTTTAATTATTTCATCTGGTAACACATCATTTGCTTTTGCATATTTCATTTTTCTTACTCCTTAATTTTTTATTAAATAATTAAGGCAAAGAATACAAAATGCTATGTGTTACAGAACCTAAAAAGTATAAAACTTTCAGCTAATTAAACAGTTTAGGCTCCAAACAAAGCATAGCTGACTTTAGTAATCCTTGCAAAGAGCAAACTGATTTAAGGCTGAATGTATAATTAACCTTCATAAAAAAACACCTCCAATATCTAAAAAGTTCAAGAATATTATAGCATATAACACAAATGTAATAGTTACTAATTAATAGGAGTATGGAAATATATTTACATATCCAAGATAGATATTTTAATCTATAAATTATTAATAAACTACTAATTAATTATAAAATAGAAGTTATATATATAATGAAATATTGTAAAGAATCAATGGAATCAAATTTTGTAGAAAAAAGTTGAAAAAAGTATGATATTTCTATTAACATTTAGTTAATTTAAGTTAATTTTGGTGAAAATATATTAGAATAATGGTATTATTTAGATGGAATAGTATTCAACAAAGGTATTAAGTATATTAATATAAATGCAATTAAACAAAAGATAAAAATACTTAAAAATGTGAGGTACTGATTAAATGATGTCAAAATTTTTAACATGGAAATTGCTGATATGTATTTTAATAAGCACTTTAATAAGTAGTTTAATACCTGTGAAAGTATCAGCAGAAATATTAACAAGAGAACAGTTTGAAAGTTTATCTATTGATGAAGGACTTTCTAATGAGTATGTAACAACTATATTCCAGGATAGCATGGGATATATGTGGATAGGTACAGTAGATGGTCTTAATAGGTATGATGGCGAATTTATAAAGATATATAACTGTAGTTATGAAGATGAAAATACTTTAAGTTCAACATATATAACCGATATAGAAGAAGATAAGCATGGAAATATATGGATAGCTACTGATTATGGACTAGATTTCTTAATTAGGGACAAAGATACTATAGTAAGAATGAAGGATTTACCAGAAGATAAATATAATTTAGGTAAATTAAAGATTACATCTTTATTAAAAAGTAGCTATAATGACAATATTATGTGGGTTGGTACGGAATATGGATTAATGCAAATAAATCTTGAAAGTAATGATATTAAAGCATTCTATTATGATAAAAATAATGAAAAATCTTTAACTAACTCATCAATAACTTGTTTAGAAGAAGGAGAAGATGGGATCGTATGGGTTGGTACAAAATATGGAGTAAATATCATAGACGAAAATTTAAATATATTTGTTAACAAATCTAAAATTCACTCGGATAAATTGTATATTTATAATATAGACATTGATAATTTAGGAAGAGTATGGATTTCTACAAAAGATAGTACTATTATGTGTGATATAAAATCAGAAGAAATAGGAGCAATATGGGTAGTAGATTTTGATGGAATAAAGCAATATAATATTGAAGAAGAAGAGATAAGGACCGTTTATAATTACTCTATTGATATAGGAAAAATTAATAGCAACTATTTTGTTATGAATGATAGTAAAGATAATATATGGACGGCTAGCAATAATGGGATAGTAATGTATTCACCTGAGAAAAATAATGTTGATATATTAAGAAAAGATGTAAGTTTATCTTCATCTCTTACAAGTAATGTTATAACGTGCTTTTATGAAGATTTTAATGGGACAATGTGGATTGGAACAGACAAAGGTGTAAATATATTAAATACTAATAATCAATTTAATTCAATGGTAGATCAAATGAATTTGGGAGATAAAAGCATAGTATCTATACTGCAGCATAATGGGGAAATATGGGTAGCAACTAAATATAATGGAATATATATATTTGAATATGCTACTGGTAAATTATTGAAGCAAATAAACGAAATTAATGATGAAATAAGTTTAAGAAATCAATATATAAAGGGTTTATTTAAGGTGAATGATAGTGATATCTTAGTTGCAACTAATAAGGGAGTAATATTAATTAAAACAAAGGAGCTATTAGCTGAGTTTTATTTACTTGATAATGCTTATTCATCAGAATTATCTTATGCATATAGTGATGGAAAATTTCTCTGGGGAGCAACTACATCTAATTTGTATTGTTATGATATAAATAATGGGACAACTGTATATCTTAGGGATAAATTAATAGAATTTAATATAAAACCTGGAAGTATAAAATATATACTCCCAGATAATAAAGATGAAGATATTCTTTGGTTAGGTGGAATTGATACAGGCTTAATAAAGTATCATAAAAAAAATGGAGTTATAGAGCAATATTGCAATGATTGTTCCTATGAGAATTCCTTAATAGATAAATATATAAATTGTATGGCATTTGATAAGGAAGGAAAAATGTGGATAGGGACAAATATAGGACTTATTAAATTTGATATAGAAACAAATAAAATTACTAAATATACTACAGCTAATGGATTAACAAATAACTTTATAAATTCGATTTTATTTGATGATAATAATAATGCTTGGATAAGCACAAATAAAGGGCTAAATAAGTTTGATATAGAAAAAGAAAGTTTTACAAGATTTACTAAGCAAGATGGATTACGTGGATATCAATTTAATTTAAACTCAGGTATAAAGCTTGAAAATGGATTTATGATGTTGGGAAGTACAAATGGATTAATATATTTTAATCCAAATGATGTAGTTTCTCCTAAGGGAAATAAAAATAAAGTTGTAATTGGTGATATGTATATTGGCAAAAATAAAGCTATTTATGATGGAAATGAATTAGTTTTAGAATATAAAAATAGAGATTTATATATTAATTATTTCTTGCCTAACTATGAAAGATTAAATTACATAACTTATGAATATATGCTTGAAGAAATTGATTCTGATTGGTCATATATAGACTCTACAAGTAATTTAAATTTAAAATCCTTAGATCCAGGTAAATATACTTTGAAATTAAGAGCTAGAGATGGACATGGTGAATTAACTGAAGAAACAAGTATGAATATAAGAGTTGAAAAACCAATTTGGAAAAGTCCAGTAGCTTATTTAATATACTTAACTGTAATAATAGGAATAGCTTTTTATATATTAAATTATGTTAAAATATTAAAAAAATTAGTAAATCAAGAAACAATGAAACTTAACATGCAGCTTGAAGAAAATAAAAGGTTAAGTAAGGAAATAATAGATAAAGAAAAGTTTAAAAATAATTATTTTGTAAATTTATCTCATGAACTAAGAACACCAATAAATGTTATAGCATCAACAGTACAGTTGATAAATACACTTAGTATAGATGAAGCATTGACACAAGAAAAATCTAATAAATATATGAATATCATAAGTAAGAGCTGTAATAATCTATTAAAAATAATAAACGATATTATAGATAGTTCAAAAATAGAGACAGGCCAGTATAAAATTAACAAAACAAATAATGATATAGTATATGTAGTTGAAGAAGCGGCACTTAATATGAGTAAATTTATAGAGGAGAAAGGTTTATCGCTTATAATTGATCCTGATATTGAAGAAAAAATTATTTCTTTTGATGATACTGAAATAGAAAGATGCATTATTAATTTGCTAGCAAATGCAGCTAAGTTTACCCCAGAAGGTGGGGAAATCCGAGTATTTATTAAAGAAGTTGAAAATAATATTGAAATCACTGTAGAAGATACTGGAATAGGAATATCAAAAGAAGATCAAGAGTTTATATTTCAAAGATTTTCACAAGTTGAGGGAACAGGAGCTACAAAAGCAAGTAGTAGTGGAATTGGACTTACTCTTGTTAAACATATAGCAGAACTTCATGGTGGATATGTTAAACTTGAAAGTGAGCTTAATAAAGGTAGTAGATTTACAATAGGGCTACCAGATGTAGCAGAGAATATTACATGTGATAATGAAGATTGTCATGAAATGAAACTTTAAAAAATCTAAATATCGTTATTAAATAGATAAGCTAGATGAGGGGAGAATTACTTCACATCTATCTTATTTTTTTATAAAGATAAAGCGAATAAGATAATTAAGATGAAAAGTTACAATATTAAAAATATATTATAGACAACATTATTTAGTATTGAGAGTATAAAACTAATGATTTATTTAATCCATTTTTTGTGGGTTAGATATAAAAATGGTATTAGTGTCGAAAAAAATAATAAAATGTAATTTTTTATGTTAACAATTGGTGAACTTAGGTGAAAATATGAAAGAAAAATGTTATTATTTACTCATATAATTATTTGATTATAGAAATAAAACTATACTAAAGATGAGTAATATTCAGAAATGTGAGGTAATATTTAAATGAAGTCTAAATTGCTAAAATGTAAATTGTTGACATGTATTTTAATAATAACTTTAATAAGTAATTTAATACCAATAAAAGTATCAGCAGATATATTAACAAGAGAGCAGTTTGAAAGTTTATCTATTGATGAAGGGCTTTCTAATGAATATGTAACAACAATATTTCAGGATAGCATGGGATATATGTGGATAGGTACAGTAGATGGGCTTAATAGGTATGATGGTGAATTTATAAAGATATATAATTGTAGTTATGAAGAAGTAAATACTTTAAGTTCAACATATATAACAGATATAGAGGAAGATAAATATGGGAATATATGGATAGCTACTGATCATGGACTAGATTTCTTAATTAGGGACAAAGATACTATAGTAAGAATGAAGGATTTACCTGAAGATAAATATAATTTAGGTAAATTAAAGATTACATCTTTATTGAAAAGCAGCCATAATGACAATATTATGTGGGTTGGTACGGAATACGGATTAATGCAAATAGACCTTGGGAATAATAGCATTAGAGCCTTTTATCATGATGAAAATGGCGAAAGTTTCTTGACTAATTCATCAATAACTTGCTTAACAGAAGGAGAAGATGGATCTATATGGGTTGGAACAAAATATGGTATAAATGTTATAAATGAAAATTTGAACATCTTTGTTAATCAAGCTGAAATATATGAAGATAAATTATATATCTATAACATAGAAATTGATAATTCAAGTAGAGTATGGATTTCTACGAAAGACAGTATTCTTATGTGTGATATAAAATCAGAAGAAAAAGGAATAATATGGGTTATAGATTCTGAGGGGATAAAAATATATAGCATTGAAGAAAAAGAAATAAAGACCGTTTATACTAGTGATAAACATATAGAAAAAGTTCATAACAATTATTTTATTATGAGTGATAGTAAAGATAATTTATGGATGGCTACTAATAATGGCATAATGAGATATACAGCTGATAATAAAGATGTGGATATATTAAGAAAAAATACAAGTTTATCTTCATCTCTTACTAGTAATGTTATAACATGCTTTTATGAAGATTTTAATGGAACAATATGGATCGGAACAGATAAAGGTGTGAATATATTAAATACTAATAATCAATTCAATTACATATTAGATCAAGTGAATTTAGGGGATAAAAATATAGTATCTATACTTCAGAATAAGGGGGAAATATGGGTAGCAACTAAATATAATGGAATATATATATTTGAATATTCTACTGGTAAATTATTAAAGTCAATATATGAAATTAATGATGAGATAAGCTTGAAAGGTAAATATATAAAGAGTTTATTTAAGATAAATGACAGGTATATTATTATTACAACTAATAATGGAACAATATCATTTGATACAGAACAGTTGTTAAGTAAATTACATCTAGTTGAAGACGGTTATGCTTCCGAGTTAAATTATGTATATAGTGATGGAGATATTGTTTGGGTTGCGTCCACATTTAATTTTTTTAGTTGTGATCTTAATACTGGAAAGAATATATATCATAGTGATAATTTAATAAAATTTAATATAAATCCTGGACGCATAAACTATATATTGCCAGATTATAAAGATAAAGATATTCTTTGGTTAGGTGGAGTTGATACAGGCTTAGTAAAATATCATAAGAAAAATGGAGTTGTAGGGCAATATGGTAAAGATTGTTCCTATGAAGATTCCTTAATAAATAAATATATAAATTGTATGGGATTTGATAGTGAAGGAAAGATATGGATAGGGACAAATATAGGACTTATTAGATTTGATATAGAAACAAATCAAATTACTCCATACACTACAGCTAATGGATTAACAAATAACTTTATAAATTCGATTTTATTTGATGATAATAATAATGCTTGGATAAGCACAAATAAAGGGTTAAATAAGTTTGATATAGAAAAAGAAAGTTTTACAAACTTTACTAAGCAAGATGGATTACGCGGATATCAATTTAATTTAAACTCAGGTATAAAGCTTAAAAACGAATTTATGATATTTGGAAGTACAAATGGAGCAATACATTTTAATCCTAATGATATAGTTTATCCTAAGGGAAATAAAAATAAAGTTGTAATTGGTGATATTTATATTGGCAAAAATAAAGCCATTTATGATGAAAATGAATTAGTTTTAAAATATAAAAATAGAGATTTATATATTAATTATTTCTTGCCTAACTATGAAAGATTAAATCAAATAACTTATGAATATATGCTTGAAGGAATTGATTCTGACTGGTCATATATAGACTCTACAAGTAATTTACATTTTAAATCCTTAGATCCAGGTAAATATACTTTGAAATTAAGAGCTAGAGATGGACATGGGGAATTAACTGAAGAGACAAGTATGAATATAAGAGTTGAAAAACCAATTTGGAAAAGTCCATTAGCTTATTTAATATACTTAATTTTAATAATATTAATAGCTTTTTATATATTAAATTATGTTAAAATACTAAAAAAATTAGTAACTCAAAAAACAATGAGACTTAACATGCAGATTGAAGAAAATAAAAAATTAAGTGAAGAAATAATAGACAAAGAAAAGTTTAAAAATAATTATTTTGTAAATTTATCTCATGAACTAAGAACACCAATAAATGTTATAGCATCAACAGTACAGTTAATAAACGCAATTAGTAGAGATAAATCATTAACACAAGAAAAATCTAATAAATACATGAATATTATAAATAAAAGCTGTGGGAATTTATTAAAAATAATAAATGATATTATAGATAGCTCAAAAATAGAGACAGGCCAGTATAAAATTAACAAAACAAATAATGATATAGTATATGTAGTTGAAGAAGCTGCACTTAATATGAGTAAGTTCATAGAAGACAAAGGGCTATCTCTTATAATTGACCCAGATATGGAAGAAAAAATTATTTCTTTTGATGATACTGAAATAGAAAGATGTGTAATTAACTTATTAGGAAACGCAGTTAAATTTACTCCAGAAGGTGGGGAAATCCGAGTATTTATTAAAGAAGTTGAAAATAATATTGAGATTACTGTAGAGGATACAGGAATAGGAATATCAAAAGAAGACCAAGAGTTTATATTCCAAAGATTTTCACAAGTTGAGGGAACTGGTGTTACAAAGGCAAGTAGTAGTGGTATTGGACTTACTCTTGTTAAACATATAGCAGAACTTCATGGTGGTTATGTTAAACTTGAAAGTGAACCTAATAAAGGTAGTAGATTTACAATAGGACTACCAGATGTAAAAGAGTATATTATATGTGATAATGAAGATTATCATGAAATGAAACTTTAAAAAATCTAATTATATCATTATTAAATAGACAAGCTAGATGAGGTGAGAATTACTTCATCTAGCTTATTTTTTATAAAGATAAAGTTAATAAGATAATTAGGATGAATTTATTAATAACAAAAAAAGTATATAAAAGTATAAAAGTGGTACTGATATAGGTTATAAAATGATTGATAAATGAGTAGATATATTTTGAAAACTATTTTTATAAAAAGAAATTAATCTTAAAAATAAGAATTTGGTATGGAGAGCAAAATTTTATGATAAGTGTAGCAAAGTTTAATGACAAATATAAAAAAGGATTATCTATATCAATATGTATAGTGTTTATTTTAATGTTAATTATAGGAGTATTTTTATTTAGCTATCACAATAGACGTTTAAGTGATTTGATTGATAAAGAGGCTAGGGCAAAGCTTAAAAATGTATCTTCACAAAATGTTATAGCAATGCAGGCAGAAATTGAAGCAAAACAAAAAGTATTAGAATCTTTAGCGAAAAGTATAGAAGATATTAATAGTAATAAAATCTTGAATATAGTTGAGAATTTTAAAATTTATAGTAAAGCTTATGGATTTTACAATATGGGTATTATTGATAAAGATGGTATTTGCTATACGACTTTAGGTGAAGTATTAGACTTAAGTAAATATGATTATTACAAAAATGGAATGAATGGGATTTCGGGCGTATCTAAAAGTTATTTTAGTGAAGATAAACAATTTATGTTAAATATATTTACATTTCCAATTTACAATGGAAATGATGTAGAGATGATATTAACCGCTACATATAAATCCGATGATTTTTATAATATTTTAAATATCGATTCTTTTAATGGAGAAGGAAAAAGTGTTGTAGTTGATAAATTAGGAAATCTTGTTTCTAATCCTAATAAAATATATGATAGGGATTTCAATGTGTTTAATAAGTTAAAAGTAGAGGATTCAGAATTATATAAAGTAGTTCAAGAAAATATCTCAAGAGAAGAAAGTGGATTTATTAGTTGCAATTATGAGGAAGAAGATTATTTGATATATTATGAGCCTCTTAATATAAATGATTGGTATTTAATATCTTATGTACCTAATAGGCGTGTATATCAAAATGCGGATATAATATTTAGAGGTATTCATATAGAGAGTGCATTATTTTATATTACGTTTATTTTGGCTGCTGGAATATTTATTTTATCTTATAACAAATATCAAAAGAAGATTTCTTATCTTATCTTTATAGATGAATTGACAAAAGAAAGAAATTATCAATGTTTGAGATTGCATTTTGAAAATATGAAGCAGATTGATAGAAAAAATAAATCATTAGTGGTTTTTGATATAGATAAGTTTAATGTTATAAATATAATGCATGGAACTGATATAGGAGATAATGTTTTAAAATATATTGTTAGAATATTTAAGGAAGTGCTACCTAATGATGAGTTATATAAGGATAAGGCAGATGGGTTTATAGGAATTATATATCATGCTGACAAAGAAGAAATAATTAAAAAATTAAATATGCTTGATTATAGAATTAAAACGGATATTGAAAGAAATGAAGTAATACCTATAAAAATATCTATGGGCATATGTTCTTTAGATAACTCTGAGAGTCTGCATAGGGTATATAGTAACGCTCTTATAGCAAAAAGAGAGATAAAAGATAAAATGAATCAAAGTTATAAGTTTTTTGATGAGCGAAATAAAAAAACTATAATAGATAATAAAAGAATAGAATCTGAGTTTCCAGAAGCTTTGAAAAATGATGAATTTGAAGTTTGGTATCAGCCCAAATATGATATCAGAAATAAGAAAATCTGTGGAGCAGAAGCATTGATAAGATGGAGAAAAAAAGATGGTTCTTTAATATCTCCTGCTAAATTCATACCTGTGTTTGAAAATAATGGACAAATTATTCAACTAGATGAGGAAGTTATAAGAAAAGTATGCAAAGATATTAAGGAAATGAGTTATTTAGGATATGAAATCCATCCAATTTCTATTAATTTATCAAGGCTTCATCTTGAATATCAGGGAATTGTAGAAAGAATTGAAGCTTTGTTAGAAAAATATGATATAGATTCATCTAAAATTGCTTTTGAAATAACAGAAAGCGTATTTATTAATAATAATGATAAATTAAATAGTATTGTTGATGAATTGCATAAGTTGGGGTTTAAAGTAGAAATGGATGATTATGGTACAGGAATTTCTGCACTTAGTTCAATATCAAGATCAAGTTTTGATACTTTGAAACTTGATAAATCATTTATAGATAATATAGGAAATCCTAAGATGGATATTATTATAAAATCTACGATAGATATGGCAAAAAAATTAAATATGAAAATTATTGCGGAAGGAATTGAAACTCAAGAACAAGTTGAATTTTTGATAGCAAATAATTGTTTTATTGCTCAAGGATATTATTTTTCTAAGCCTGTTCCTAAAAACGAATATATTTCATTATTATCAAAATAAGTGTTTAATTAATATTTAATTTCTAAATACCCTATAAAATACTCATATCAAAATTGGTATGAGTATTTTATATTTTAATGCACTTATCTAAAATAAGATTATGTTTTTTATAAAAATTAAGGATGAAATGAAATAATATCATTTATAATTTTAGATATTTCTTTTGGGTGTTCCTTTAAATCATTTTCTAACCACGTTTGAATAACTGAAACAACTCCGCCTACAGTATATTTTATAAAATAATCTAAAAATACAGCATCAATATTTGCACTTCCAACCAGCTTATCAATTTCAGATTTGCTTGTCACGTAAATAATACGATCCATAATGTTAGTCTCCATTTGTTTACTGAATAATATTTTGCATAAATCTTTATTTTCATAAATCAATTCAAGGGCTTTGAGTAATAAAACTTCTTTGTAATCTTCTACAGGGGTTTCCTCAATATATATGGATATTTGATTAAATAGCTCATCTTCTATTGATTTAAGTAAGTCATAAGAATCTTTATAATGAGTGTAAAAAGTTCCTCTATTAATATCTGATTTTTTACAGATATCAGTAACTGTAATTTCATGAATTTTTTTATGTTGAAGTAAATCAATTAAACTTTCTTTTATTATTTTTTTAGTATATAAGGTTCTTCTGTTTCCTTTAATTCCTGCCATTTAACCCATCCTTTTATGTATTTATTTAAAAGTTTTAATTATATGTTAATAAATCAACAAAAACAATCAAAATGTATATTTAATAACATTAGAAAAGTATGTGATTATTGTAATTAGAGTACATATTATTTATACTTAATTATAGCATTAACCAAACAAGGTGTCTATTTAATAACATTTAGTATTTTGAGTAGATAAAGATAAGGGAGAGAGAGATGTCATATATAGAAATAAGAGACGAATATAAGAGATACAAAATTGGAGAAAACACTATTATAGCAAACAATGGAATTGATTTTTCAATAGAAAAAGGAGAGTTTGTTATTATTTTAGGACCAAGTGGTGCTGGAAAAACAACTGTATTAAATATTCTTGGAGGAATGGATACTTGTGATGAAGGTAAGGTAATTATTGATGATGTTGATATATCAAAGTTCAATAATAAACAGCTTACAAATTACAGAAGATATGATGTAGGGTTTGTATTTCAGTTTTATAATTTAGTTCAAAATTTAACTGCAAAGGAAAATGTGGAACTTGCTACACAAATTACAAAAAATGCTTTAGATGTTGATAAAACTCTTGAGTTAGTTGGACTTGGTCATAGAAAAGGTAATTTTCCATCTCAATTATCAGGAGGGGAACAGCAAAGAGTAGCTATAGCAAGAGCCATAGCTAAAAATCCTAAATTACTTTTATGTGATGAGCCAACTGGTGCCCTTGACTATAAAACAGGAAAGCAGATTTTAAAGACTCTGCAAGATACATGTAAAAATACAGGAACAACAGTAATTGTTATAACACATAATTCAGCTCTTGCACCAATTGCAGATAGAGTTATAAAAATAAAAGATGCAAAGGTTAGAAGCATAGAAGTAAACGAAAATCCTGTTTCAGTTGATTCTATAGAGTGGTAGAGGATAAAGATGAAAAATATAGCATATAAAAAATCAATAACAAGAGAAATACTATCTTCAAAAGCAAGGTTTATTTCAATATTAGCAATAATATTTTTAGGCGTAGCTGTTTATTCTGGAATAAAATCAGCTGGTCCAGACTTAAAAGATTCTATAAACGAATTTTTTAATCAGCAAAACTTAATGGATAGTAAGATAGTATCTAGTATAGGTCTTAATGATAATGATTTAAAGTTACTTGAAAATAACGATAAAATTTTAGATTATTATGCAACACATAGCATAGATGTAAATTTAACTAATACAAATAATGTTGTTAGATTTATGGAGTATAATCCTAATGATTCTATTAATATGAATAATCCTATTGTTATAGAAGGTAGGTTACCTGAAAATAGTGGAGAAATAGCTTTAGATAAAAATGCTTTAAAGGAAAATGAAAATCTAAAAATAAGCGATAATTATACAATAGAATCTGATATAAACTTAGATGAGTATTTTAGTAAGAAAACTTTTAAGATAGTTGGATTTGTTCAAAGTCCTATGTATATAGAAAATATATCTAGAGGGACAACTACTGTTGGAAAAGGAAGTATTGATTATTTTGCAATTTTAAATAGTAGTGATATATCAATGGATGTATATACTGAAATATATGTACGATTTAAAAATGTAGAAAGTCTTGGCTCATATAGTGATGAATATAAAGAAAAGATGGAAGAAAATAATAAGTATCTTGAAGATTTATATTCAAATAGAGCTATAGAAAGAGTTGAAGAAATAAAATCAGAAGCACAAAAAGAGTTTGATAAAGCTTATAAAGAAATAGAAGATGGTGAAATAAAGCTTGAAGATGCTCAAAAAGAAATAGATGATGGGAAGATTCAACTTATTGACGGAAAAAATCAATATAGAGAAGCTGTAGAAAAATATAATCAAGAAATTAAAGATGGTGAATTAAAACTAATTGAAGGTGAAAAGCAATTAGTTGATGGACAAAATGAATTAGATAAGCAAAAAGAACAATTTTCAAATGGAGAAATAAAGCTTCAGTCAGCTAAAGTTGAACTTGATAATGCAAAGCAGGAATTTTTAAATAAAGGAATTGATCCTACTAAAAGTACAAAAGAATATGAGAATCAAATAGAAGGATTAAATATGTTAATTAAAACATATGATGAACTTTCAAATGATATAAAAGAAACAACAAGCAATCTAAAAGATGATGATAGAATTCCAAATGAGAAAATTCAATATTGGAAAGGAATTATATCTAACCAAGGCTTAGGATTAACTGCTTTAAATGATTTAGTAAATGCTTTAGAACAAAATCCAGAAAATATTTCTCTGGCACTTAATATTTCTAATGCTATAGAAGCAGCTAGTAAAACTGTAAGTGAAAATAAATCCAAATTAGATACTTTAGTGGCGGGAATAACTAAGTATCAGCAAGGAGTAACTGCTTATGAAGAGCAAGTTAAAGTATTTAATGAAGGTAAGATAAAACTTGAAGAAGCCGAAAAGCAATTAGATAAAGGACAAGAAGAAATTATAAAAGGAAAAGCAGATCTTGAAGAAGGTAAAACTCAAGGTAAGTTAGAGCTTGATAAGGCTAAGAAAGAGCTTGAGGATTCAGAACAAAAACTTCTTGATGGAGAAAAAGAAATTGCAGAAAATAGAGAAAAGCTAATAGATGGACGAAAAGAAATAGATAAGGAAAAGGAAAAACTAAATGATTTAGATGATAGCAAATATTATTTCTTTGATAGGGAGGATAATCCTGGTTATACAACTTATAAAGGTTCAATTGATAGCTTAGATAAGATAGCTTTAGTATTTCCTGTGTTTTTCTTCTTAGTTGCAGCACTTATATGCTTAACTACAATGACTAGAATGGTAGAAGAAAATAGAGTAGAAATAGGAACACTAAAAGCTTTAGGATATAGAGATTTAGAAATAGCTAAAAAGTTTGTAGTTTATGCAGCATTAGCTAGTATTATAGGAAGTATTCTTGGTATAGCAATTGGAAGTAGCATGCTTCCGTATATAGTTAGCCAAGCGTATTCAGCTTCATTTACTTTACCAAATGTAAATATATATTTTTATCCATCTTATATAATTCAATCTTTAGTAGCTTCAATAGTTTGTACAGTAGGAGCAGCTTTAATTGTATTAAAAGGAGAATTAATAGATAGTCCTTCTAATTTGATGAGAATAAAAGCTCCAAAGGTTGGTAAGAAGATATTATTAGAAAGAATTACACCATTATGGAAAAGATTAAACTTTAATCAAAAGGTTACTTTCAGGAATCTTTTTAGATATAAACAAAGGATGTTAATGACAATCCTTGGTATATCAGGATGCATGGCTATGCTTGTTGCAGGATTAGCCCTTGAAAAATCTAATTCTTCAGTCATGGGTATTCAGTTTGGTAAATTAATTAAATATGATGCTATGGTAATATTTAATGACAAGAATATTGAAAAAGAAAATGAAGAATATAATGAGTCTTTAAATAACTTAAGAGGATATGAAAGTAGCTTAAACATTTATCAAGATTCAGTTACTTTTAGCAAAGAAGGTGTAAGCAAGCAAACTGCCACTATGTATGTACCAGAAAATACAGATGAATTAAATAAGTATATATTACTAAATGATAGAGAACGTGGTATTGAGTACAAATTATCAAATAGTGGAGTAATTATAAATGAAAAACTAGCAAAAATTTTAGATGCATCTGTAGGTGATAATATAATTGTAACAGATTCAAAAAATAATGATTATGAAGTTAAGGTAGATAATATAGTAGAAAATTATGCTGGACATTATATGTATTTATCACCAGACTATTATAAAGAAGTATTTAATAGTGAGCTAATATATAATGCGCAATTATTAAATTTAAATTCAGAAAGAGAAGATGATGATAAAGTATCTACTACTCTTATGGATAACGATAAAGTAATAAATGTTACACTTGCTTCAAAGATGAAGAGTTTAAGTGAATCTGCTGATTTAGGATTAGTTATGATAGTAATAATAGTAGCTTCAGGAAGTTTAGCATTTGTTGTATTATATAACTTAATAAATATAAATGTATCTGAACGTATAAGAGAAATATCTACAATAAAGGTATTAGGTTTTTATGATAGTGAAGTAGCAATGTATATATTTAGAGAAAACATAATACTTACTATATTAGGAATACTTTTAGGTACATTCCTCGGTAAAATACTATATGTATTTTTAGTAAGTACGGCAGAAATGGATAATATGATGATGATACCAACTGTAAATATAAGTGGCTATATAATTGCTGGATTAATTACAATGTTTTTTGCAATATTAGTTATGATAATGATGCATATAAAACTAAAAAAAGTAAATATGGTAGATGCATTAAAATCTATAGAGTAAAGGTCAAAGTAAAGGAAGTCGCGTTTCGCGACTTCCTTTATTTATGAATAGGTTAACTTACTATAGATGGATTATGATGGAGATTTTTAATCCTTTAGAGTATATTATTTGTTGTACTATTATACAGAAATAAAAAATTAGAAGAATATATAAATGAATTAATATTTTAGTAACATAATTATATATTTGTAATACACTATATTAGAAAGCTTTTATATAATTTTGAGGTGATTCAAGATGTTAAATGATTATTGTTTTAATAATAAACTAGAATTCAAATCATTAATATTCAATGCTGGAACAATTAATGATGCTGAAGAAACTTCACCTGACACTGTACCTCTAGGAAGTGCTACTTCTAGTATTAGAATATTAGGATGGCTTCTTCCTCAAGGTGATACAAATGAGTATTCACTAACTTTTAGCGTTCCGAGGGATGCTATTAGGTCTTCAAGAGCTAGGGTGTTTGTTCATTTATTAACCGATAATTCAAATACTCCAATTGGAAATAGGTTTGCAATAAGGTTGTCATCATTATTTACTAGAGTTAATGGAGTAGTAAATATAGCAAATTTAAGGACTATGAATAGAGTTAATATTCCAATACAAAACTCACCAGGAAATTTTCAATATAATCATTATGTATTAGAATTTGAATTAAATGATATTATTAGAGCAGAAGATTTTGCTCTTTTAAGTGTTGCACGTATTCCAAACAATAATGACTTTGCTGGTGCATTACTTCTAACAAGTATAGAGTTTAGATATTTAAGCAATTAAGTTAAAAAGTAAATTAAAAGGTAAATTAAAAATAAGTGGGGCTATTGAAAAATAGCCCTTGTTATTATATCTTCAATAATTACATAAAAATATTGGTTATCCTGTACATTATTATTTCAAAATTTATAATAAACCAAATAATAATGTTTATTTATAATGAAAAAAATAAATATATAAGTGATTGCAGTATTGTATCGATAAAATTGATTTTAAGATTAGAAAGTGTAAAATTTATAGTAAGTTTTACCAGTAAAGGGGCGGTTGTTTTGAATAAACAAACAAGAATAAAAAAATTAAATCAAACAGCATTATTAGCAGCATTATGTTTTGTATCATTTACTTATTTACAAATTAAAATACCAATCCCGGGAGGAAATACAACTTCACTTCATATTGGGAATGCATTTTGTGTCTTAGCTGCATTATTACTTGGTGGATGGTATGGAGGACTAGCAGGAGCAATAGGGATGACTATTGCAGATTTGTTAGATCCTGTATATATAATGGTAGCACCAAAAACATTCATCTTAAAATTGTGTATTGGATTGATAACTGGATTAATTGCACATAGAATTGCAAAAATTAGTGAAAATAATGATAAAAAGTATATTTTTAAGTGGAGCATTATTGCATCTGTTGGTGGGTTGGTTTTTAATGTAGTAGCAGACCCTATAGTTGGATTTTTTTATAAACAATTTATATTGGGACAACCACAAGATGCAGCAGCTATTTTAGCTAAAATAAGTGCAGTTACTACATTGGTAAATGCGATAGTTTCTACAATAGTAGTAGTAATTATATATAATGTATTAAGACCTATATTAAATAAAGAAGGGTTATTAATGAAAATAGACTAAAGATAATATTATGTAGCTTTTCAATTAATTTTTAGTGATAATTATTTTAATTTTTTAATCTAATTTTAATCTTTCTTATATTTTAGATTAATCTTTCCAAAGTATTATATAACCATGATGAATGATTAATAAATACATGGAGGTAAATCAAATGGAAAGAAATGAAATGATTGAAATTATAATTGCAAAAGCTAAGATAACTCGTGAAGAGGCAATAGATGCTTTGGAAAAATGTAACTGGGATGTTGTAGATACTATTATATATCTAGAGAGAAATGGGAAAATAGAAAATAATGAAACTACTACAATAATTGAAGTTAAAGAAGAAGATCAAAAGCAAGAAAAAAATGAAAATAGTAAAAGGTATAAAGAAGGATATGGTGGAATTGGAGAAATCATAGGTAGAATATTTAAATTTATAGGTAAATTTATAAAAAAGGGGAATGAGAACTTTTTTGAAATAAAAAAAGATAATGAAAAGCCAATAAGAGTATCAATAACAGTATCAATACTTCTATTAGTATTTTTATTTGCACCAACTATAGTATTATTAGTAATTGGACTATTCTGTGGATATAAATATTCATTAGCTGGTGCTAATATTAATTATGATGGAGTAAATAGTGTTTTTGAAAAAGCATCAGAATCAGCAGATACTATTAAAAAGGACTTTAAAGAAGGCTATGAGAAATAATGAATGATAATTAGACTTAATGATATGTATTAACTTTCCGATTTTTATAATGACATCTTATAATTTCTGAATTGCCAATTAAATTATCATTAGCAATCAATATTTTTAGCACTAATACTATTTATATCATTGCCTAACATTGTTAGTGCAAGTACTACATCTAATTATTATAAGCCTATACCAACTATTTCAAAAACATATACAGAGGGTTTTCATAAATTTAATAATGCAACTGATGTTGATATAGGCGTAACACTACTTACTCAAGTTCCTACTAAAATTATGATTCTTGATGAAGATATGAATATTCAATTTATTAGCTCAATACCATATAACACTAGATTTTATCTCCGTAATATTGCACCAAAAAAAATAATAGCAATAATTGGTGATGGCGAAGTAGCACTATCATTTGAAAAAAGTAAATAGATTATACTATAAAATTATCTAAATACCGTATATTAAGAAATGAATATACGGTATTTTTTATTTCGAAATAATATCAAATTGGTTATGAGATTATTATTTGTAAAAGTATTGTGCAATTTATTAAAAAATTAATATACTTATCATAAGTAAAATAGTAAAATTTAAATAATATATGTTATTTTTATATGCCATAGATATGGAGGTTTATTTATGGATAAGCATAAGCTAGTAGAGAAATTAAGAAAAAAAACAAATATAAGTTATGAGGAAGCTAAAAAAGTTTTAGAAAATAGCAATTGGGATATATTAGATGCTTTATTGTACTTAGAGGAAAGTGGAAAAGTTGAAAAGCCTTCTGTTAGCATTTTTTATACTAATGAAACAAGATATACTGGAGAAATACAAGTTATTAGAAATAATGAAGAATATAAGTATAAAACTAACAGCAGTTTTCAAGGAATATTTGAAGCTATATGTAAGTTTATAGATACATGTAATAATATTTTCCTAGAGATAAAAAAGGCAAACAAGATATTTTTAAAGATTCCACTTACAGTAGTGATTTTACTTTCGTTTTTTATGTTTTGGATTATTATTCCTTTAATTATTGTTGGACTATTTTTTGATATAGAATTTTATGTTTATGCAAATAGTATCAATACAGATAAAGTTAATAAGATACTAAATGAGATTTCAAAATATGTAAAAGATATAAAAGAGAAGTTTAAAAAGGGTGTTAAGAATGACTAAGATTTTAATAGTTGAAGATGAAGAAAAGCTAGCAAGGTTTATTGAACTTGAGTTAAAACATGAAGGATATGAAGTAGTAAAAGCTAATAATGGAAGAACAGGTCTTGAAATTGCAGAAAAAGGTGAGATGGATTTAATCCTACTTGATATAATGCTTCCAGAAATCAATGGTCTTGAAGTATTAAGAAGGCTTAGAAGAATTTCAGATATTCCAGTTATAATGCTTACTGCAAGAGATGCGATTATGGATAAAGTTTCAGGCCTTGATGCAGGTGCAGATGATTATATAACTAAGCCATTTGCAATTGAAGAATTGCTTGCAAGAATAAGAACAGCGCTTAAAAAGAGAATAGTTACAGTAAAAAAGGATGAAGACATATTAAGATGTGGGTTATTATCATTAGACAAAATGAAGTATAAGGTAATTTATGATAGTACAGAAATAGAGCTTACAAATAGAGAATTTACTTTGTTGCAAATATTAATGGAAAACAAGAATATAGTACTAACTAGAAATACACTTATGGAAAAGGTATGTGGATATGATTATATTGGAGAAACAAATGTTATAGATGTTTATATAAGATATTTAAGAACAAAAATAGATGATATGTTTAAAGTAAAAATAATAACTACAGTTCGTGGTGTGGGGTACGTAATTAAGGATGAGTAAAAAGATTAAAAACAAAAATGTTACATCTATTGCAATAAAGTTAAATTCCATTTTTATAAGAGATTTATTTTTTAAGTTTATTTTAATTGATATATTTATAATTATTATATTTATTGGTATTTGGTGTGTTGAAAGTGAATTAAGTTTTTATGGTGAATTTATAAAAAATGCTCAAAGGTCTTTTAACTTTTATCCTATAGAAACAGCAACTTATAAAGTTGTCTTTGATGATGGAAAGATCATGATTAAAGAAGCTAGTACTTTTTTAAATCTTGTTATAAGAGCTATTAGTGTTATTGGAATCATAGAATTTATTATGCTATTAAATGAAATAATATTTGGTACTTCAAAAAATAGAAAAGTTTTAAAACCACTTAATGAAATAGCAGAAACTGCAAGTAGACTTAGTGATATGGCTTTTGATGAAGAAAAATTTCATAGTCTTGAAGATGCTATATCTAAGATTAGTCCAATTGCATCTGATGAAAGAATTCATATTGGAGATAGTGAACTTCAGGGGTTAGAGGAAGCAATTAATAACTTATTAGATAGAATGAGAGAATCTTATAGACAACAAGCAAGGTTTGTTTCAGATGCTTCACATGAGCTTAGAACTCCTATTTCTGTAATTCAAGGATATGCAAATATGCTAGATCGTTGGGGAAAAGATGATGAAGAAGTATTAGAAGAATCTATTGCAGCTATAAAAAGTGAATCAGAAAATATGAAAAACTTAGTGGAGCAGTTGTTATTTCTAGCTAGAGGTATTAATGGTAAAACTCAACTTAAACTTAGAGAATTTTCACTTAATGATATGATGAAAGAAGTATTAGAAGAATCTCAAATGATAGATAAATATCACACATACACATATATAGATTCAGAAGATATAAAAGTTTATGGTGATATATCCTTACTTAAACAAACAGCTAGAATATTAATAGAAAATGCAGCAAAATACACGGATAAACGTGAAGAGATAATATTAAAATGTGGCAAAAATGATAATAATGAACCTTATTTTTCAATTCAAGATAATGGAATAGGAATGGATGAAAATGACGTAGTTCATATATTTGAACGCTTTTTTAGAGCAGATACTGCAAGGGTTAGAAAAAATGGTGGCACAGGGCTTGGACTCTCTATTGCTAAATGGATTATTGATAGTCACAATGGATATTTTAGCGTCTTGAGTAGGAAAGAAATAGGTACGAGAATAACTGTTTTTCTTCCAGAAAGATAAGAAATGTACTTAAATAATAAACTATGTACAATATTGATAGATGTAAATTTGAAAAAGTACAATATTAAATGTAAGCTCTACGACAAATGTTGTAGAGCTATAATTTTCATTGAGATAAAAATGTAACTAATTAACTTTTAATGCTTGAAATAGTCTAGCAAAAAATCCTTTATTTGCATCTTCCTCCATTTCAACTTCACATTTAGTATAATAAGCATCTTCCATAACTCTTTTAAAGGACTTAACTTCATTTATTAAATGGTCATTATTATTTGAAGATAGCTTAGTAAAATCATCAAAATTATTTTTGAAATCAATTATTAACTCTTCATTTTTATTATCAATTTTAGTTGATATAAACTCTTTAGCATCATTAATTATATTATTATGTATATCATTATTAACTTCATTGATTTTATCTAATTTAACAGTTAGGTATTCTGTAATTTCCTTAGATAAATCATTTTTAAGTTCATTAAGTTTTTTATTTTGAGATTCGATAACAATTGAACTAATGTTATTAAGATATAGGGAGTTTACATTTTGTAAATCGTTAATTAATTGGTCTTTAAAAATATTTAGTTGAATTTGTTGATTTTCTTTAATTAAATCAATTAATTCTTCAACAGATAATAAGTTTCCTTCACTATATTGAATCTCACTATCATTTAAAGGTAATTTGTTATAATATTCATATATTTCTTTTATTGACATGCCTCTATTTTTTAGTTTTATTAAAAGTTCTAGTTTATCTATATCATTATCTTTATAGCGTAATTCTTTATCTAGTATTTCGATTTTTAGTATATCGTCAAATATGTTAGTGTAGTATTTTATATTATCTATACTTTCATTTAATAAGTCAGATACTTGATCTATAGAATAATATAATATTTCTCCTCTTTTTTTATTTAGGATTTTAGAATTGATTTTTTGATTATTTATGTATTTTTCTTTATTATCCATAATAATTTATTCACCCCATTATATTTTCGAACGAACAATAGGATAGCTTAAGTAATAATTATAATTTGATTAAAAAATAAATATAAGGTTATTTTACTTTTTACCGATAATAAATCTATATAGTATGATAGAGGAGAGTTATTATGGAAAAAGACAAAATGTTATTAGTTTCATTAGGGCAAGGTGCTGGAAATATAGTAGATGGACTATTAAGTAAAAATCCAAGATATAATGGATTATTTATAAATAGCAGCTTATTTGATATTAAGCCATTAAGAAATGCAGATATAACAAAAAATGTATATGTTTATCCTGGAGAAGATGGTTCAGGAAGAGATAGAAATAAATCTAAGGAAATGATTAAAGACAACGTCAATTCATTAGCAGCGTTATTAAGTAAATATCCGTTAACAGAAGCCATAGTAGTATTTACAACTATGGCGGGAGGGACAGGCTCTGGTGCAATAAAAACATTCATACAAATAGCGAAAAAAGTACTAAAAAATGCAAAGATTAATGTAGTAGCTATTTTACCTAGCTTAAAGGAAGATGAGTTAGCATTTAAAAATACTATAGAATGTTGGAATGACATAAATAGTGTAATGAATTTAATAAATGACGTTAAATTTGTAGATAATAATAGAAGGAATACATATAAAGAAATAAATAATGAAGTAATTGAAAGTTTAGATCTAGCCTATAATATAATAGGTATTCATGCTGATGGTTGCATTGATAATAAAGATTCTCTAAGAATAAATACTGCAGAGGGATCAGGGCTTATTTTAAAGTTATATGATGGATTAAAGGATGTTAAAACAGCTGTTGATTTAGCTATAAAAAATAGTGTGTTTGTTCAACCAGATATATATGATTGTGATTACTTGGGAATTAATTTAAAAATTGATGGATACGATCCATATGAATTATCTAAGCTATTTGAAGTTTATAGAAGTACATATATAACATATAATGATAAAAATAATATAGTAGTTCTTGGAGGATGCGAAACTCCTACTGAATCAATAAATTTAATAAAGATGGCATTAGATGATAAAAATAAGAGAAAATCAGCACGAAATAGAAAAAGAAGCGTTATTATTGATGTTAATACAGATGATGAAGACAATATTAACATTGAGGAAATGGTTGTAGCTACTAAAAGTGATTTAAATAGTTTATTGGATGAAAACTATAATTTTTAGTTATATAATACATAAAAATACATATAAATAATGTAGTTTCCTTGTTATAAGGAAATTTATAAAAAAGTGACAGCAAATCTACTATTATCTTAGATTTGTTGTCACTTTTAATATTATCATAAAAATTTAAAAGAATTAAATCAAAAGTTTTTAATTTTTATCTTGTAAATTATATACTATGGTATAGAATTTACTTTACTTGATTATTTCCCTTATCCTTGTTATTGTTGTCTCTATTTTTCCCAAAGTTACTTTTATTATTCTTATTTTTGTTATATTGAGAACTACCCATATATATCACCACCTTACTTTAATATTTATTATTTGCGAAAAAGTTTTTGATATTCTATAAAAGCAAGTGTAAATTAAAGCAAATTAGTAATATATAGCTTATTTGTTTGTAGTAGCAATGCAAGGTAGTTTGGAGAAAAATTTTTGTATAATTATTTATTAATTTTTGTATAATTAATTAAAAATAATGCTATGAATATATACTTTGATGTTAAGATTGGTTGATAGAAATTAAGGGTAAAGTTAAATATAATAAGTATGAAAGGTATGATAAATATGATTTGCGAAAATTTAAAAAGATTAAGAAAAATATATCAATATACTCAAGAGCAATTAGCAGAAAAGATAAATGTTTCAAGGCAATCTATTGCAAAATGGGAAAGTGGTGAATCTGCACCTGACATAGCTAGTTGTATTGAACTTGCAAAATTATATAATGTAACAATAGATAATTTAGTTAGCCATTCAGAAGAAGAGACAGGCATTGTAATACCACCAAAAGGAAAATACTTTTTTGGAGCTGTTACAGTTGGTGAACGTGGACAAATTGTTATTCCTAAAGATGCAAGAGAAGTTTTTAATATTAATTCAGGAGATAAGTTATTAATATTAGGAGATGAAGATAGAGGTCTTGCTATTGTACATCAGAGAGACTTGATAAACTTCATAGGGGAAATAGGAATTCCAAGAAAAAATGATGATTAATAGTAAAATAAATTGATAAGGGATGGGTTAATATGAGTAAGATAATATTTTTTTGTATTCCTGCAAGTGGACATACAAATCCTACAATTGAAGTAGTAAGAGAATTAGTAAGTAGAGGCAATGAAGTATGGTATTATTCATTTAATGAATTTAAAGATAAAATTCAAGATGCAGGTGCAAATTTTATAAGTTGTGATGATTATCTTCCAGAATTAAGACCAGAAGATGAGAAAAAAATAGGTAAGGATTTCCCTGCTTTAATAGAAATGGTGGTGGATACGACTATATCTCTAGATAAAAAAGTATCTGCTGAATTAGAAAGTATTAAGCCTGACTGTATTGTATCAGATTCTTTATGCTTTTGGGGGAAATTATTTGCTAAAAAATTGAACATTCCTTATATATGCTCAACAACAACTTTTGCATTTAATAAATATACAGCAAAAATGATGAAGCAAGGGCCTAATGAAATTATACGTATGATTTTGGGCATGGGAAGAATTAATAAAAAATTAGAACTATTAAGAAGTCATGGATATTATGTTAAGGACTTTGTTTCTATGATTCAAAATGATAATGAAACAAATACTATTGTATATACTTCAAAAGAATTTCAACCAATGGTAGATACATTTTCTTCTAAGTATTATTTTGTTGGGCCATCAGTTGCAAATCTTAAAGTTAAACAAGGAGAAAGAATACGCAAAAAAATATACATTTCACTTGGAACTGTAAATAATAAAAATATTAAATTTTATCAAAATTGTATTAAGGCATTTAAAGATTGTGATATAGATGTTGTTATGTCTATTGGAAAGGGTACTTCAATTTCAGAATTAGGTACTATACCAGATAATTTTGAAGTTAGAAATAGTGTAGAACAAATTAAAGTACTTCAGGATGTAGAGGTATTTATTACTCATTGTGGAATGAACAGTGTTAATGAAAGTTTATATTATGGAGTTCCTATGGTTATGTATCCTCAGCAATCAGAACAAGGAATGGTATGCAGAAGAGTTGCTGATTTAGATGCTGGAATAGTTTTAAAGCGTAATAGTCCTAAATGTATTAAGGAAGGAGTGTTAGAGGTTTTTAGTAACCATAAATATAAAGAAAATGCAGAAAAATTAGGGAAGAGTTTTAGAAGTGAAGGAGGATATAAAAAAGCCGCAGAAGCTATATTAAAAATTATAGAGAATTAATAGTTAATAGAATATGGAGATATCTCAAAAAAATAGTTTTTGAGATATCTCCTAAATTTATAACCAAGCGCTGCTATTAAAGAAATCTTTAACATTCTTATATTACTTTAATAGATATATTTTTCAAGGTATCTAAAAAATATATATTCTGAAATTATTAAAGCTTGAGTACGAGAAACTATATTATAATTCTCATGAACAAAAGATGTTGAAGTAACATAAAGAGATTTATCAGCAAGTTTTGATTGAGAATTATTGCTTAAACCGGTAAGCGATATTATTTTAGCACCTCTAGTTTTAGCTATATTTAGTGCCTTTAATACTTGTATAGTTTCTCCTGACATAGATACTGCAAATATAAGATCATTAGATGTTAAAGATGCAGCAGCTATGTACATCATACTACTATCATCATAGTTAAAGGCTGTTTTTCCTATGGTTCTAAATTTTTTTGCCACCTCAGAGCAAACTATTCTAGATGAGCCTTCTCCAAAAAATTCTATTCTATTTGCATTATGTAAAAGATATAAGATTTCTTCTAAAATATCTTCATTAATAAGTTCAATAGATTTATTTATATCTTTAAAAAGGTTAGGTGAATTTTCATTAAAGTGATTGTTAAAAGTTTCTTCAGTGTTTTTTATATTTAATACAAAAGATGCTTTAAATTCTGCAAAACCTGAAAAACCTAATTTTTTGCAGAAGCGAACTATAGAAGCTGGAGATGTATATGTATTTTCAGCTAAATCATTAATTTTAATTGATTTAATATCATTAGCATTTTTCATGCAAAAATTTAAAATGTCTAATTCATTTTTATTTAGTTTATCTGTATTTGTACTTATCATTTTGTAGAAATCCATTGTTTGTCCCCTTTTAAGTTAGTGATAGTCTTATAGTGAAAATTATTTCATCAAATGAAAATTTTTTAACTTTTGAATAAAATTGATAAAGGCTTCAAGAGACTTTAAAAACATTTTCATGCCTAATATAATTATACATGTAGCCGGTACTACAAACAATAATTTAATCTAAGGAGTTGGTAGAGATGAAGAAATTTAATGTGACACTAGTTGGTGGAGGAAGTACTTGGACACCAGGTTTATTACAAACACTATGCAAATTAAAGGAAAGATTTCCGTTAAATAAATTAGTTTTATTTGATATAAATGAAGAAAGACAAGCAGTTATAGGAGAATTTGCTAAAGTATTATTTAAAGAAGAGTATCCTGAATTAGATTTTAAATATACAACTAAGGTTGAAGAAGCATACAATGAGGTTGATTTTGTATTTATGCAAATGAGAACTGGTGGATATGAAATGAGAGAAAAGGATGAAAAGATACCACTAAGCATGGGGCTAATTGGACAAGAAACTTGTGGTGCAGGGGGATTTGCTTACGGGTTAAGATCAATTAGAGATATGATTAATACAGTTAACGATATCAGATCTTATTCAAAAGATGCATGGATATTAAATTATACTAATCCAGCAGCAATAGTAGCTGAAGCAATTAGAAGAGAATTTCCAGAAGATAAGAGAATACTTAATATCTGTGATCAACCTGTAAACCTTTTAAGATCTTATGGAAGAATATTAGGTAGAGACTCAAAGGATTTTGAACCTGTTTATTTTGGATTGAATCACTTTGGATGGTTCACTAACCTTTATGATTCAGAAGGTAATGACTTAGTACCAGAATTAAAGAGTTTGATAAAAGAAAGAGGGTTTTTACCAGTTGATGCCGAACAAAGAGACCAATCTTGGTTAGATACCTATGGCATGGTTAAGAACATGTGTGAAGATTTTAATGATTATCTTCCAAATACTTATCTTCAATATTACTTATATCCAGATTACAAGGTAAAAAAATTAAATCCAGAATATACAAGAGCAAATGAAGTTATGGATGGTAGAGAAAAAAGAGTATTTGAAGAATGCCAAAAAGTAATTGAGCATGGAACTATGGAAGGATGCGAGATGGTCCATAATGATGCACATAGTGAATTTATGATTCAAGTTGCAGAATCTATAGCATATAATCAAGGAAAAATCTTTATTGTAATAGTAGAGAATAATGGAGCAATATCAAATATTCAAGATGATGCAATGGTAGAAGTCGCTGCAGTATTAACAGCTAATGGACCAAGACCACTTAGAGTAGGTAAGATAGGAACTTTCTATAAAGGTTTAATGGAAGCACAACTAGCTTATGAAAAATTAGCTGTAGATGCTTATTTTGAAGGATCTTATGCAAAGGCACTTCAAGCATTAACTTTAAATAGAACAATTGTAGACGCATATAAAGCAAGAAAAGTTTTAGACAAATTGATTGAAGCAAATAGGGAATACTGGCCAGAATTTAAGTAATGATTAAATAAATTAAAAATATTAAAAGAGGATATAAGTTAATAGATTAACTAAATAATACAATGGCAAAGTTGACCTGATTGAGGTATATGTGGAATAGAAAGAAAAATAACAATATCTTAGTCAGGTCATATAAATATTATAAAGAGGGAGAGATATAATTTATGAAAGATTCGAAGTATTTTGCAGCTTTTCAACAATTAGGAAAGGTTCTTATGACACCAGTTATGTTATTACCAATAGCAGGTATTTTACTTGGGATTGGAGCAGCATTTACAAGTACAAATTTAGTAAGTACATTTCCAGTTCTTGCAAACGATTACTTAAAGCTAATCTTTAATTTGTGTAAATCAGCAGGAAATTCAGTGTTTAACTTCTTACCAATAATATTTGCTGTTTCTATAGCAATTGGATATGCAAAAAAAGAAAAGGGGATAGCGGCATTAGCTTCAGTGATAGCGTTTGTAACTATGCATAATGTTATGAGTACATTATTAATACATTTAGGAAAGCTTGATCCAAGTAACTTAGCTACAGGTCAATCATTAGTTTTAGGAATACCTTCATTGGATGTCGGAGTATTTGGTGGAATTATAGTAGGTTTTATGGTAGCTTTTCTACATAATAAATTTTATAATATTGCATTACCACCAGTATTAGGAATTTTTAGTGGAACAAAATTTGTACCAATGATTTCAATATTATGTTCAGTAATTTTAGGTTTTATAATGGCGGGAATTTGGCCAGCAATTCAAGGGGGATTAACTTCATTAAGCAATTTAATTAATTCTACAGGTGCATTTGGAACGGTTATTTACGGTTTATCAGAACGTGCACTTTTACCTTTTGGATTACACCACTTTGTTTATTTACCATTTTTCTTTACTAATTTAGGTGGATCAGCAATAATTGATGGAAATATAGTAGAGGGGGCAGTTAACATATACCAAGCTCAATTGGCTTCTCCTTCAGCCATGTTTGATATTGATGTAACAAGATTTATAATGAATGGTAAAATAATTGTGGCTGCATTTGGTTTAACAGGTGGGGCTTTGGCAATGTATAAAACTGCAAAGTCAGAAAAGAAAAATATAGTTAGGGGATTAATAATTGCTGCAGCAATACCAGCGTTCTTTACAGGCATTACAGAGCCAATTGAATATTCATTCTTATTTGTAGCACCAATGTTATTTGTTGTTCATTCACTTTATTCAGGACTTGCATATTTCTTAACTTATATCTTACAAGTAAACGTTCCAGGAACATCAGCATTTGGGGGACCGTTCTTAAGTACGATATTTAATGGTATAATGCAAGCTGATAAAGGGTCAAACTGGATTTGGATACCTATTTTGGGTGTTATTTTCTTCTTTCTATACTACTTTACATTTAAATTTATGATATTAAAGTTTAATTATAAAACTCCAGGAAGAGAAGATGATGTAATAAATGAGACATCAGAAAATAATAATTTATCTAAAGCAGATATACTATATGATATTATAGAGGGACTAGGTGGACAAGATAATATACTGCACGTGGATGCATGCTTCACAAGATTAAGAGTAAAGGTTAAAAATAAAGAAATTGTAGGTGATGCAAGTCTTTGGAAAAAGCTTGGAGCTAATGGGGTTGTTCAAGTAAGTGATGGTGTACAAGTTATCTATGGTTCTAAAGCGGATGTATACAAAACTCAAATCAGAGAAGTATTAGGGGTTGAATAAATAGATTAAAAGTTAATTAGTAAATACCTTATTATAAATTTTACAATAAAAAATCGTCTTTTAACGAAGAAATTATATAGATAAAAAATCTCTCAATTTTAAATTGAGGGATTTTTTATATTAAGTAATAAATTTTGAATCAGATTTAAATTTCAGTGGTCTTTTTATTTTTTAGAAAGCCATGAGCAACAAAAAATTTCATAATGTGAAATTTTTTTATTTTTGTTTATGTAAAGTGATATAGTATAAACATCAAGAGAAAACATTTACAAAACATTTACAAAAAGATTTACAAAAAGGGAGATGATTGCAATGAAAAAAAATGCAGTAGTTATTGTTGGTGCAGGAAGCACGCATACACCAGGTATAATACAAAGTTTATTACAAAAAAAGGATGATTTTCCTTTAAGAAAATTAGCACTATTTGATATTGATGAGAAAAGATTAAATTTAGTATATGATATTATGAAACAATTTATTGGAGAAACTTATCCAGATCTTGAAGTAATTGTAACAACAGACGAAGAAAGAGCTTATACAGATGTAGATTTTGTTTTTGCTCAAATTAGACAAGGTGGATTAAAATTAAGAAGTTCAGATGAAAAGATTCCATTAAAATATGGAGTAGTGGGACAAGAAACTTGTGGACCAGGAGGATCAATTTCTTATGGTATTCGTTCAATTCCAGCTATAATTCATATGATAAAGACGGCAAAGAAATATTCTCCTAATTGTTGGGTACTAAATTACTCTAATCCAGCAGCAGTTGTTGCAGAAGCTACAAGAAGAGAATTTAATAATGAGAGAGTACTAAATATATGTGATATGCCAACAGCTATTCTTTTATCTTATTCTAAAATGTTAGGTTTAGAAAGCTGGCAATCTTTAGATCCATGTTATTTTGGACTAAATCATTTTGGATGGTTCACAGCTTTATTTGATAAAGATGGAAATGATCGTTTACCAGAATTAAGAGAAATGATATTAACTTCTGGAATGACAGCTTCAAGTGATAAACATCATAAAGATCCAGATTGGCAAAAGACATGGAAGCAATATGCTAAGATAGTGAAAGATTATCCAGATTATTTACCAAATAGTTATCTTCAATACTATTTATATTCATCAGATATGGTATCTAAAATGAATATAAATCGTACAAGAGCAGATATGGTTATAGAAGGCCGTGAAACAGAAATGTTTGAAGAACACAAAAAATACTTAGAATCACCAGAAACTTATAAGAGCCCATTACAAGAATTTACAGTATTCGGAGATTTTATAGTTGATGCAGCAGCATCTATTGCATACAATAAAGGAGAACGTTTCCTAGTAATAGTGGAGAATAATGGGGCTATTCCTAATATTCCAGCTGATGCTATGGTAGAAGTACCAGCATATATACGTTCATGGGGACCAGAGCCTGTATCAATATCTGCAATACCAACTTTCTATAAAGGAATGATAGAAAATCAAGTAGCTTCAGAAAAATTAGCTGTTGATGCATATTTTGAAAATTCTTATGAAAAAGCATTACAAGCTATAGCAATAAATAAAACTGTACCATCTACAACAGTTGCAAGACAAATATTAGATGATCTAATTGAAGCAAATGGTGAGTACTGGCCAGAGTTAAAATAGTATTGACTTCAGATAAAGGGGAGATTTTTATGGATAAGCAAAAATTATTTAGCTCATTTCAAAAGCTAGGTAAAGTTTTAATGGCACCAGTTTTATTACTTCCTATTTCAGGAATACTTGTTGGAGTAGGAAGTGCATTCACTAATGCGAGCTTAGTTAAAGTAGCTCCGTTTTTAGGAAATGACTTTTTCTCTTTACTTTTTCAACTTATGAAAGATGCGGGGAACGTTGTAAATAATAATATTTCAATAATATTTGCAATATGTATCGCTTATGGATATGCTAAGTCAGAGAAAGCTACAGCAGCATTATCAGGTTTCTTAGGATATATGACAATGAATACTGTTATGGGGAGCTTCTTAATTGCTAGGGGAATTATAGATACAAGCAACTTACTAACAGGTCAAAAGGCAATTTTAGGTGTAGTAACACTAGATACAGGAGTATTTGGTGGAATAATAATTGGTCTTATAGTAAGTTATCTTCATAATAAATATTATAAGATTCAATTACCACCAGTATTAGGTATATTTAATGGAACTCGTTTTATACCAGCAATTACTATTATCGTAGCAAGTTTTGTAGGAATAGCTTTATCATTTGTTTTTCCACCAATACAAAATGCTTTACAGCTTTCTTCTGAATTCATTAACGCAACAGGCGTATTTGGAGCCTTTGTATATGGATTTGCTGAACGTATATTGCTACCTTTTGGGTTACATCATTTTATATATCTACCATTCTTCTTTACATCACTTGGTGGAGTAATGGAGATTGGCGGTCAAACAGTAGAAGGTGCAGTAAATATATATAATGCTATATTAAATACTCCAGGAGCGATGTTTGATATCAACATAAGCCGTTATGTAATGAATGGAAAAGTATTATTTGCAATGTTTGGTTTGGTTGGAGCAGCACTTGCTATATATAAAACAGCTCATAAACAAAATAGAAAAAAGGTAGCTTCCCTTATGATAGCTGCAGTAATACCTTGTGCATTAATGGGAATTACAGAACCATTAGAATATAGCTTCCTATTCGTAGCACCTATACTTTTTGGAGTGCACGCATTATTATCAGGTATAGCTTATATACTTACTTATATTGTTTCATTTAATATAGCTGGACCATCAGCATTTGGAGGACCATTACTATCATGGATATTCAATGGAATACTAAATGCAGATAAAGGATCAAATTGGTATTGGTTACTTATTCTTGGACCTATATACTTTGTTATATACTACTATGTATTTAAATTTGTAATAATTAAGTTTGATTTAAAAACTCCAGGTAGAGAAGTTCAAGAAAGTAAAGATGAAGTAGTAAGCGAAAGTTGTACAGGTGATTTAATTCCTAGAATAGTAGAAGCTGTTGGTGGCAAGGAAAACATTTTAAAAGTTGAAGCATGTTTTACAAGATTACGTTTATCCTTGAAAGATAAATCAATAATAAAACCAAATGAGTACTTTAAAAATGAATTATCTGCTAATGGAATCGTTAAGGTTGCAGATGGAGTACAAATAATTTATGGTAATAAGGCTTCTGTTTATAAGACTGAAATGAGAGAATTTTTAGGATTAGAATAATAATAATACAAAAAATATAGGTTAGTTTTCACTACCCTATATTTTTTGTATTATAAGCATGTATAATATAAATTGTATATATTAAATAAAGCGGAGGGAATCATGTACTCATTTTTTTCTAATTTGAAAAGATGTGTAGAAGAAATAACAGAATATTCTTCTACTGATAGTTATATAGCTCAATTTATTTTACATAATCATGACAAGATACCTAAAATGACTATATTTGACATTGCAAAAGAATGCAGCACGTCAGCAGCTACGGTAACTAGATTTTGCAAGCGCGTCAACAATTCAAGTTTTAAGGAATTAAAAGAGGATGTTGTAGTCTATAACGAATTTTTAGAAGGTGAAATAAATCATAAGAGTATTGATAATAATGAAATAGATATGAATAGTAATGAGATTTTAGAAAACTATTTTGAATCAGTTTATAAATCATTTAATGAAACTAAAAAGTTAATTAATGAAAACAAATTGGTTAGAGCAGTTGAATGGATTTATGAAGCTAAATCTATTTATGTTTTTGGTAGCTCTTTTTCTAATATTGTTGCTAAAAATTTGAGTGAAAAATTTACTCGCTTAGATAAAACTACGTATTCTTTTCCTACATTAAAAAGCCAACTATTAGCTATAGAGAATATGAAAAATGATGATGTTGCAATAATAATATCATTTTCAGGTACAACAAGACATATAAAACAGATACATACAATGTTAAAAGAAAAGAATATAAGGGTAATTTGGATTACATCTCAAAGGGAAACCAATAACTCATTTAAGGAAATAAGATTATTAGTGAGTCCAATAAAAATGGATTATTTCCAAACTGCAATAATTCAAGATCATGCATTAAATAGTGTAGTTGATATTTTATATATCTATTATGCGCAATTGTATAATCAATAATTATAGCAAATTAAAGTAAAGAATAATTTGTGGTATATGGGAGCTGTCACACAATTTTTAATTTTATATGCTACATTAAATGGATTTATAAGACAGCTCCCTAGATTTATATATTTTAAGATATTATATTTATTACTACATGTCTATATTAATTCACACCATCTCTAGTGCAAGTATACTTAAAAGGGGGCTGAGTTTGAAGGTAAAATCCATTTCTAACTTGAGAAATCCAGTTTTGAAAAATTTCTAACCATGCGTTGCTATTGAAGAAGTCTTCTAAAGGTAAATTTGGATTCCATTCTAATAATAAGAAAGGTCCTATTCCAAAGGACCAAATTCCAGTTTGTTCAACAGTTGATTCTCTAATTAAAAGCATAGGAAGGCCGAATTGAAAAGCCATAGCAGGTTCAATTTGTGCAAAAGGGCTACCTTCCCAAGTTGTAAAATTTAGCTCTTCACCTAAATTGTTTTCTAGAGCTCTAACTTCTCTTTGAGCAAGGTTAAGAGCTATAAAACCATAACTTGATAATATCATTCTTCTTATATTAGTTAGAGGTGGTTCAGGGTATTGTTCAGTAACTGGCAAAGTTCTTGGAAATAACAAAGCTTTTTTTATTTCTATAATAATTCTGCTTACAAAGTCTTGCTGAGTTGAGTTTAACCTACTTGGATGGCTAAGAAACACTGGGATTCTATATAGAAGCCTTGAACATTCTTGTATTATATTAGTGCTCATTGGCGTAAAAGTATTTTCGGAATTTGGTTTACTTAACATATCTAGTTCATCTCCATAATAATTATTATTTTATCTTTTGATATATACTACAGTATATAAAATGTGCAAGTGAAATGTTAATTAAAATAGATACTTTTCTAAAGTAATAAAAAATAAACAATTATTCAGATTTATATATAATAAATAAGGAACATATATACTTTCAATAAATAAAGATATACAATTAATATATATTTTACAAGTTATATTGACGTTTTCAAGGAGGTTTAATATGGATTATATAATTACTGAAGAAATGATAAAGAATTCATTAGTTAGTAAAGGTGATACATTAAGACTTGCTAAAGTTTTAATGAAAGCAGGAAGTGGACAGGATATAACAGTAGCTTTTTTAGGTGGGTCTATAACGCAAGGCTGTAATGCAACGAAGCAAGAAGATTGTTATGCAAGCAGGACATATTTATGGTTTAAAGATACATTTAGTAATATAAATATCAATTTTATAAATGCAGGGGTTGGAGCAACAGGATCAATTATAGGAGTTCATAGAGTCCAAAAGCAGGTATTGGATAAGAATCCAGATATAATATTTATTGATTTTGCTGTAAACGATAAAAGTACTAATTATGATAAAGTAGCTTATGAAAGTTTAATAAGAAGAATATTATCAGTAGAAAATCCTCCAGCTATAGTGGAAGTGTTTATGAGTAATTTTGATGGAAGCAATGTACAAGCACAACAAATAGAAATTGGGGGAAAATATAATATTCCAATGATAAGTTTTAGAGATACCGTACACTCAGAAATAGAAAAAGGAAATTTAAAATGGCAAGATGTAGCTAGTGATGAAGTTCATCCAAATGATTATGGTCATTTCATAATATCAGAGTTACTAATTGATTTTATGAAAACCATATTAGCTGATATTAATAAAGAAGATAATACTGAAGTGATAGTAAAAGAAGTTGAGTCTGTAAATCCAGTCTTTGGAGAAAGATATAAGAATGGAATTATAAAAAATAATAAAACCATAGATGTTAATAAAATAAAAGGTTTTATTGAAGATTCTGAAGGCTTCCAGGTTTTTCAGCATGGATGGAAATGTAGTTTAAAAAAAGGAAATACAGCTTTTTTAGAAGTTGATATTGAATGTAAAGATTTATTTTTATTATATAAAAAATCAGTTAAAGATTCAGCAGGCAAAATAGAAGTAATAGTAGATGGAAATAATCCAATTATAATTGATACTTATTTTGAAGATGGATGGGGAGATTATTCAGCAACAGAGTTATTAGTTGAATTTGAAAATATATCTAATCATAACATTAAAATAAATGTACTTAATGAAGAAAAGGAGACAGAAACATATATAATGGGATTTTTAGTATCTTAGGAGGTGAGAGTTTATGTACTTAGAAGAACTTAATAAAGAAGATTTTGAATTTATAGAAGCCGATAATTCTCATTATAAATATATGGGAAGAATTGATTTTGAAAATTCTAAGGCTCCAACAATTATTTATGCTGGTAGTATGATAAAAATTAAATTTAGTGGGACAAGTTTGAAAATTGCTTTAAAGAATTATCATAGCCATTATGAAAATGCTATTGGATTTATTATTGATGATGAAATAGAAGGTAAGGTAGTAATAAAAGAACATTATAAAGATATAGTAATAGATATTGCAGAAGGTTTAGAAGATAAATTGCATGATTTAGTTTTATATAAAAGGTCTGATGCAGCACATTATTTTGACTTTTACGGAATTATAATAGATAAAAATTCTTATACTGAAGCAGCAAAGAAAAACTATAATAGAAGAATTGAGTGTTTTGGTGATTCAGTTTCAGCAGGAGAAGTATGTGAAGCTATTGATTACGTTGGTAAAGTAGATCCGGAAGGTCATGAGGGAATTTATTCTAACGCATGGTATTCATATTCAATGATAACAGCAAGAAACTTGGGAGCAGAAATTAATAATAATGCTCAAGGTGGAATTGCAGTTATGGATGGAACAGGGTATTTTAACCCATCAAGAGGATATTTAGGGGCTGAATCTACTTATGATAAGCTTAGATACAGTTCAGAGCTTGGTGAATGTAATGAGTGGGATTTTTCAAAATATACACCACATGTAGTAATTATGGCGCTAGGGCAAAATGATGCTCATCCTGAAAATTATATAGATGCTGATAAAGAAAAAAGAGAAGTGTGGAAATCTAAATATGCTGAAATAATAACAGATTTAAGAAGCAAATATCCAAAGGCTCTGTTTATAGTTATAACAACTATTTTATGCCATAGTAATGGCTGGGATGATGCTCTTGATGAAATGGTTGATAAGTTAAATGATGAAAAGATAGTTAGATATAAGTTTAAAAGAAATGGATGTGGAACTCCGGGGCACATAAGAATTCCAGAAGCAGAAGAAATGGCAACTGAATTAACTAACTATATAGAATCTTTTGGAGAGGATATATGGAAGTAAGTTTGTTGTTTTAAAATATAACATTATTACAGAAATATAAACAATAATAAAGTATAAATAACATAAATATAGAAATTAAAGCCAATAGATAGTAAATTTAATTTGTAATTGTTAACAAGTTTATTTAGCTTGTAGAGTTATTAATTTATGATTAGTAATAAATATTTAATTTAAAAATGGCAAGATTGGGAGGATCTTTATGGAGAATGTAAAGATATTTGGAGAAAAATTAAGTAATATACCTTGGCAAGAAAAGCCAGAAGGTTTTGATGGAGTAGTATGGAGACACGATGGTAATCCAATTATAAAATGGAATCCTACAAAAAAATCAGCAAGAATATTTAATAGTGCAGTATTACCATATGAAGATGGATTTATAGGAATATTTAGAGCGGACCATAAAAATGGTAAGCCACAATTACATGTTGGTAGAAGTAAAGATGGACTAGATTGGGATATTGAGGATGAAGAAATTCATTGGAAAGATGAAGAAGGTAATGACTATCAACCAAACTATTCTTATGATCCTAGATTAGTTAAAATTGAAGATACCTATTATATTGTTTGGTGTGCTGAATTTGGTGGAGCTGCACTTGGACTTGGAACAACTAATGATTTTAAGGAATTTGTTAGACTTGAAAATCCATTTATTCCTTTTAACAGAAATGGAGTTTTATTTCCAAGAAAGGTTAATGGAAAATACATGCTTTTAAGTAGACCAAGTGATAGTGGACATACTCCATTTGGAGATATATTTATAAGTGAAAGTCCAGACTTAGTTCACTGGGGAAGACATAGAAGAGTTATGAGTAAAGGTGGATCAGGCTGGTGGCAAGGAACTAAAATTGGAGGAGGAGCAACTCCAATAGAAACATCAGAAGGATGGTTAATGATTTACCATGGTGTATCTGGAACTTGTAATGGATTTGTTTATAGCATGGGAGCAGCTATTTTAGATAAAGAAAATCCTTCAAAAGTTTTATATAGAACAAGAGATTACTTATTAACTCCAGAAAAGGATTATGAAACAACAGGATTTGTTCCAAATGTAGCATTCCCTTGTGCAACATTACAAGATGCTGAAACTGGAAGAATAGCTATTTATTATGGAGCAGCAGATACTTATGTAGCAGTAGCATATACACAAGTTGATGAGTTAGTCCAATATATAAAAGAAAACTCAGAATTAGTATATGGGGATGACATAGAGTTTAGATAGGCATTATTAAGTGTAAAGAAATAAAAGAAGAGTTCTTGCTTGATTAGAAAACAAGTAAGAACTCTTTTGATTTATATTTTAATCATAATATAAATTATTGGGACTAATATTAATAATCCGCAAAGATTATATAAGGTAAAGCTTTTTAAGAATTTTCCACTACTTTCAGGATATTCTTTTATATAAAGTTTATATGAGATAACACTAGCTAATGAAGCTATAAGTGTACCAAGGCCTCCTATATTAACTCCAAGCAAAAGTTCTTTATAATATGGAGTAAATCCTGAAATAAGCATAGTTGCAGGTACATTACTTATACCTTGACTTACAATTATTGATGAAAAGTAAGTACTTTTACTAGAAGAAAGTATTGATTCCATAATATTTTTAATATAATCCATTGAAGATATATTGCCTATAAATATAAAGAAACAAATAAAAGTTAATAATAAAGAGTAGTCCACTAACTTAAATAGTTCTTTATTTAAAAACAATACTGTAATAATTGTTAAAATAAAAGTGAGTTTATAATCAATAACATGAAATACTGATAGTAGTATTATTAAAAGTAATATTAGGTATATTATAAATTCTTTTAGGTTAGAAATTTTTATAGTTTCTACTGTAAAAGAGTATGTATTATTATCACTTTTTAAAATTATTGCTATTAAAAATAAAATTGAAAGCATCACCAATGGAAGTGTTATTTTAAAGAACTCTACTGGATTAACTTCAAAAAATGAATAGATAAAAAGATTTTGAGGGTTACCCATAGGAGTTAGAGAACTTCCTAAATTAGCAGCAATTGTTTGAAATATTATTATTTTAAAAGGGTTTATTTTTATCTTTTTTCCAATTATTAATGTTAATGGTACAAATGTAATTAAAGCAACATCATTTGTAACAATCATAGAAGAAAAGAAAGTTAAAAATATTAAAGTAAAGCATATGGATCTATAGCTTGTACATTTGGACAATAAGGATGTAGCAAAGGAATCTAATACTTTTAATTCCTTAAAAGCAGCTACAATAAGCATTAAATTAAATAAAAGAACCAAAACATTAAAATCGATATATTCTAATTTAGGCATAGAAAAAAATGAAGATACAATTGCTAATGTTAATGCAATAATTAGCAAAATATCTTTTTTTATAAATGTAATAATTTTTTCAGTGAATTTAATTTTTTCTAGATTTAATATAGAATTCATTTAAAACCTCGCTGTAAATTTATTTATGCAAAATACTTAATAAATTTTACACTAATGAAGTTATTAAATTCAAGTGGTAAGAATAATATACATTTTATTAATATTAAGTAGATAAGAGGCTATAAGGCTGATATAATGTTTCTTGAAATCTTTATATAAAGAATATAGTAAGGAGTTATTCTATGAAATATTATTTAGCACCAATGGAAGGAATCACTGGATTCATATATAGAAATACATATAAAAAATTTTTTAATGATATTGATAAGTATTTTACGCCATTTATTGTTCCAACAAGTAGTAAAAGTTTTAAGACTAAGGAATTAAGAGATATTTTGCCTGAAAATAATAAGGGCATTTATATAGTTCCCCAAATACTTACTAATGATTCTGAAGGTTTTATTACTACTGCTAGAAAGTTACAACAATTAGGTTATAACGAGATTAACTTAAATTTAGGATGTCCTTCAGGAACAGTAGTTTCTAAAAATAGAGGATCTGGGTTTTTAGCTAAAAGAGATGAGCTAGATATGTTTTTAGATGAAATATATAAAATAGATGATATGAAAATTTCAATAAAAACTAGAATAGGAAAAGATAGACCAGAAGAATTTTATGAATTAATAAAAATTTATAATAAATATCCCTTAGAAGAATTAATTATTCATCCTAGAACTAGAGAAGATTTCTATGGAAATAAACCTAACTTAGAAGTGTTTAAAGATGCCCTAACATTAAGTAATAGTAAAGTATGTTATAATGGTGATATTTTTAAATTAGAGGATTATAATAAATTATCAACAGAGTTTCCTGAATTAAATACAATAATGTTAGGAAGAGGAATATTAGCAAATCCAGGGCTAATTAATGAAATTAAAAATAATATAAATTTAGATAAAAAAGTATTAAAAGAGTTCCATGATGAAATCTTCAATAATCATAGAGAAGTGTTTAAAGATGATAATATTGCACTTTATAGAATGAAAGAGCTATGGGGATACATGATTTACATATTTTCAGATAATAAGAAATACGCTAAAAAAATAAAAAAATCACAAAAGGTAGAAGATTATAATGAAGCAGTTTCAAGTTTATTCAATGAACAAGAAATCATAAAAGGAGCAGGACTGTTTAGTAATTAATATAAAGGCTATGATAAATAGTATATGTTCCATAAGCTAAATAGCTGTGCAAAGAAGTACTAGGCTTGGAAAAACTACTATGCCAAGAGTTTTGGTTAACTCGCTGTGCTCAAACAAACCAACAACACTAAGGCCTAGTAGTTCTTCCTTCACCAAGTACTTCTAATTGCTTGCTATATGCTTATTCCACATATGCTATTTATCTTCGCCATCTTATATTAAGTATCTAAATTAATAATGAAAAGAAGGAATTAAGGGGAAAAATCCTTATAGGATTTTTTGAGAAATTGATTTTAGAATAGTTAACCAAAGGTGAACTATCATTTTAACTCTTTCACTTTTCACTATTTAACTCTTAACTTTTGATCATCCTTTAGGTTTGAATATTATTGCAGCAAAGAAACCAAATATTATTGCAGCAGCAACACCTCCGCTTACTGTCTTTAGCATACCAGTAAATATTCCTACAAATCCTGTTTGTTGAGCTTCATTTATAGCTGCCGTTACAAGGGTATTTCCAAAGCTACTTATTGGAACAAATGCTCCTGCGCCAGCAAATTTAACTAGGGGATCATATAGACCAAACCCTCCTAAAATTGCACCAATTACTACTAATGTACAAGTAGTATGTGCAGGAGTAATTTTCAAAGTATCCATTATAAGTTGCCCAATAACACAAATTATACCACCTATTATAAATGCAAAAATAAATTTTTCCATAAGTTAAATCACACCTTCTTTTTTACATTTCTATAGAAACCGCATGGGCAACGCAAGGAATGCTTTCCTTTTGTTGAAAGGAGATAGGGGACATTAGAGCGCCTGTTGCCACAACTAATATCTTTTTTAACTCTCCTTTACGCATGCGATTAAGTAAATGTCCATAAGTTACAGTAGCAGAACAACCACAACCACTTCCACCAGCGAAACTAGGTTGATCTTTTGTATATATTAAAAGTCCGCAGTCTGTAAATATATCTATTGGCATGTATATATTGTGTTTTTCAAATAAAGCATTAGCAATTTCATGCCCAACTTTTCCTAGGTCACCAGTAGCAATAAGGTCATAATTTGAAGCATCAATGTTTAAATCTCTAAAATGAGCTTCTATAGTATCTACAGCAGCTGGAGCCATAGCAGCGCCAACGTTATAGGGATCTGAAATTCCCATGTCTACAACTCTTCCAATAGTAGCAGAAGTAACCTTTGGACCGTTGCCTTTTTGTGCAAGCACTGCTGCACCAGCACCAGTTACTGTCCATTGAGCAGTAGGTGGTCTTTGAACCCCATATTCTGTGGGATATCTAAATTGTTTTTCAGCAGCAGCATTATGACTACTTGCAGCTGTCACAACATATTTTGCAGATTTACTATCTATAAGCTGAGCTGCTAATGCTAAACCTTCCATGGAGCTTGAGCAAGCACCAAATATTCCTAGATAAGGAATTCCTAAAGTTCTTGCAGTAAAGCTACTAGAAATAATTTGATTCATTAAGTCTCCGCTAAAGAAGAAGTTAATATCTTCTTTTTGCAAGTTTGCTTTTTGTATTGCTCGTTGGCAGGCGTGTTCAAGAAGGGCTTTTTCTGCTTTTTCATAACTATCTTGACCAAGCCATAAATCTTCTGTAAGTATATCAAAATCATTAGCTAAAGCTCCATTAGCTTCGAATGGTCCGCCAATAGCTGCTGAAGATAATATTGTAGGTTTAGAATCAAAAATCCAAGATTGATGTCCTTTAAGCATTTACATCGCCCCCAACCATATTATTATCATTTTTATAGTTGCAACTATAAAAGCAGAGAAAACTCCATAAACAACTATTGCACCTGCAAGGCTAAACATATTTCCAGCTACTCCAAGTACAAAGCCTTCACTTTTATGTTCAATTGAAGCAGATGCAATTGAATTGGCAAATCCTGTTATTGGGACAGCAGTTCCGCATCCAGCCCATTGACTAAGGTGATCATAAATTCCAAGCCCAGTAAATAAAGCTGAAAGAAATATTAAGAGTATGTATGTTGGGGCCATTGATGTTTTTTCATCAAAATTAAAATAGTTCATAAATATCCATTGAAATCCTTGGCCGATTGTGCATATTGCTCCACCTACAAGGAATGCTCTAATACAATTTTTAAAAATAGGTCTTTTAGGTTCTATGCTTTTTACTAAAGCATCATATTGTTGCTGAGATGTAGTCATTTTTTTCTTTTTCATATTTGACATATATTTCACCTTCTAACGTAATAAATATGGTTCTAATTTTGCTAGAATTCGTTCTAAAGCTTTTGAGTCTTTTAAATACATATTTTTAGCATCTTTATTATCAGTATCTATAGAAAATGACATAAGATCTGATTGGCTCTTTTCTAAGCTAGCATATAACATTTCTTTAATTTCAGTTTTAGGAACTTGTATCATATCATCAAATAAGTCAATGTATAAATCTCCAGAAGAATCAACTTGCCCTAGAAAAACATTCTCAAGGGAAACACCTTTAATTTCTAGTTGAGTTGTAAGCCAACCTTGATTTAATCCAGCATTAGTAAGTCCTTCATTTAAGATATTTCCATCTAAAATAACTGTTTGTGGCTCTGCTTTAGGAGATACTTTTTTTCCTAAATCATATGAAGTAACAGGCTTTTTATCAGCTTTTAAACTAATATTTATATCTCCATTTGTTTCCATAACAGCAAACTCTACATCAGCTAAATTAAATGCTTTTTTAGAACGTAATTCTTGTAAAAATTCTTGACCTGTTATTCTTTCTTTAGATAAGTTATCTTCCATTATTTTTCCATTTTTTATTAATACTCTTTCTTTACCGTGAATTGAATTATAAATATATTTACTCTTCATTGAAGCATAATCTAAGGCAAGAGGCATTAGTGCCCAAACAGCTAAAGGTATTAATCCAAAATAAAAATTATCAATTAAATTTAAAGAAAGTAAAGAAATTATAATGGCTATTGAAGCATAAGAAATAAAATCAAAAGGGGTAGACCTAGCTAAGGTCTTCTTTTTTATGAATCTTGCTATTACTAAAGCTAAAAAAAATAGAACTATTGATTTAAATAATACTATTAACCAAGAATCCATAGTCCACCTCACTTAGTTACCTTTATATTGGGGTTCTTCAAACTCCATAAAGCCTATTCTTTTTTCTAGATCTTTTTTTATATTATCTATTTCTTTAGCTGCTTCTTTATAAGTGTTTCTAGATTTTTCATCACGTTCTTGTAATGAATACATTTCTAAAGTAGATTGAGCGCCTTTTAATGTGGCTAACGTTTGTTTTACTTTTGAAATAGCAGTCATATAAAAGCCTCCTTTATATATAAATCTTTCTCACTTACTTTAACCAGTAATATTAGTTTTAATTCATTTCTTATATAAATATTTACTTTAATTCATTTCTTTCTTATATAAATATTTACTCAAATTATTGAAAAGGATTATCTAATAGAAGCTAGGCTAAAAAGGAATATATTTCATTATAAAAAGAATATTTAAATTGAATATTAAAATTGATAATGAACAAAATAAAATTGCAATACAAAATATAAAGGAGGAAATATTATGCCTACAGGAACTAAACTTGAAACAGCATTAGCTAGTGCAAAAGGATTAGCTGCTGATATGAAGACTTTTTCTTTAGACACAGATAATCAACAAGCAAAACAAATGTTTAATCAACTTGCAAGTACAATGGATGGTGTTGAGCAATCACTTCAATCAAGACTTGATTTTGTAAAACAACAAGAACCACAATATAATAAATAGTAAAAATACTCCTATATCTATAACATCAACTAGATATGGGAGTATTTTTATGAATAATTTTTTATGTAAACTTTAAAATATTTATAAATATAAGATAAATTATTCTTTTCAATAAATTATGAAATTTTTATTCTATAACGAAGGTATTTATTCAGAAATTTGGAGTAGTTAAATGAAAGATTAAATAATCAATTATTTCAGATCTGATATTTTACTTAAATAAATATATTAATTATTTAATATATCTTAAGTTTTAATTATATGGCTTAGTAATTAAAGCTTAAAAGTAATTAGTATAAATTTATGTAAAATTACAAATGTATGATATTATATAATATAGAATCAAATATATCAAAAACGGAGGAATAGTTATGATAAGATTAATAGCGTCAGATATGGATGGAACCTTATTAAATAGTGATCATGACATAGATTTTGAAACTGTAAAAGCAATTAAAAAAGCCGAAGAAGCTGGAATAATATTTGCAATATCTACAGGTAGAGAATATGATAGTGTTAAGGTTTTATTAGATAAACATAATATAAAGGCTCAATGTGTGCTTTCAAATGGAGCGGAATATAGAGATGAAGATGGAAATATCTTAGATGTAATAAATATAAAAAATGAAACTGCAAAGAAGATAATCGAAATTCTAGATAAAAATAAAATGTCAGCTCGAATATTTACAGAAAAGGGTGTATTTACTACATCTACAAGAGAAATGGCTCTTCAAGAGGTTATCTTTAGAACTATGAGTTTTAATCCATCATTAACTGAAGAAGAAGCAAGAGAAGTTGCAGAAAATTTAGGTTTCTTTACTTGTTTAAAATTTATTGAGGATTTAGATAAATTCTTTGAAGAGGGAGTAGAAGTAAGAAAATTTGTTGCTTTTCATAATGATATAGAGCTTATAGATAAAATGAAGAAAGTGCTTGGAGAAATTGAAGGATTGGCTATCTCATCATCATTCAGAGATAATATAGAAATTACTGATATAAATGCTCAAAAAGGAATAATCTTAGAACAGGTTGCAGCTAAAATGGATATAGCAAGAGAAGATGTTATGATATTAGGTGATAGTTTTAATGATTATTCAATGTTTGAGATATTTGAAGAAACTGTTGCAATGAAAAATGCTATACCAGAGGTGAAGGCGATAGCTAAATATATAACAGATAGCAATGATAATTTAGGAGTTGCTAAAGCCATTTATAATGTACTTAATAATGAAATGGATAAAATGCTTAAGTCAGAAGAAAATTTTTAATAAGATATTAAAATTAAAATAAACTCAAAGATAATTAATTATTCATTATCTATGAGTTTATTCTTAATTGTAATCTAAATAAATAAACTTTATTTTTATAAGGTTTAGAAATATTGATATTTAAAAAATTAATATTTGTAGCAAAATACGGAGGAGAATATGCAGCTTAATATGGATGAAATAGACTCAGTAATTTTTGATATGGATGGAGTTCTATTTGATACAGAAAGAATATATTTAAAGGTTTGGACAAGGGTTTGTAAAAAGTATGGTTATAAAATGACTAAGGAAATATATTGCAGGGTTATAGCAACTGGGCGTGAGAATGTTAAGAAGGTATTTAAGCAGGAATTTGGCATGGATATTCCAATAGAAGAAATGTATAAAGAAAAGGATGAGGCTTTAGCCAAAGAAATAGAAAAGAAAATACCATTAAAAGAAGGAGCTTATGAATTACTTACATATTTAAGAAAAAATAATTATAAAATAGCTTTAGCTACTTCAGCTACAAGAGACAGAATGGAAAAACAACTAAATAGAGCAAACATTAAGCATTTATTTGATGATTTAGTATGTAAAGATGATGTTGAGAAAACTAAGCCTAATCCCGATATATTTATAAAAGCAGCAGACAAGCTTAAAGTTAATCCTGAAAATTGTATTGTAATAGAAGATTCATCATCTGGGGTTAAGGCTGCTTATAATGGAAATATGAAGGTGGTACATGTAGTTGATTTAAAAGAGGCAGATGATGATATAAAAAAGCTTTGTTATAAAAGCTTTAATAACTTAATTGAAGTAAAGGAAGCAATATTTCATTAAAATTAAGATTTTAGGCTGTTTATGAGTAAAATATAAGTTTTGTATTTAATATTTATTATAGTAACATTAAAATATACAACTTGAAAAAGTATAAAAATAAAACTAAAGAAGGAAGTGTCTGTTATGGAAGAAAAATATGATTATATTTTTAAATGGTTAAAAAATGCGACAAAAGAAGAAAGGCACATAGATGAAATGGAAGCTTTTGCAAAGAAGCATCCGATATTATTTATGAAATTTCATAAGCTATTTAGACCAATAGTACAACTTGATGAGAATAACGAAGAATACATAGAAGCAAAAGAAAAACTTGTAAAATTATTTTCAGAAAATGAAGAAGATTTTAAAGTAGTTACTGAAGCTGTAAAAACTAAATTTGCAGGTAAATATTTTTAGAATATAAATATTCCTAGACTTTCAAATTATGAATTTAGTTGGTAGATTTGTGTAATTATATAAAATATATTACAATGAAGTTATAAATATTGAATTTATCAATAAGTAAAAAAGAAAGTATCGTATTAACTTTCTATTGAACTATTTAAGGAGATGTGTAATATGAATAATTCACAAAAAAATAAAAGTAAAATCAGTAAATTATTTAGTTCAATTGATAATTTTCTAATTGAAGAAAAGGAACAAAAGTTAAAAGCAAAGCTAGGTAAAAAAATAAAAGACTCTATATTTACAGATGAAATTTTAACAAAACTTAATGAACATGATTTTAGTGGAGTAGCAGATAAAGAAGAAGATGTAGTTATGCTTTTTTCAACTATATTCCCTATATTTATAAAGGATAAGGGAATAATATTTAGGCTGTACAAGCATAAAATTGAAGTGGATTTATCTGATGAAATGAAAGATAGATATATCTATATGTTTTCTGATGGGAGATTAACATCAGGATTATTTAAGTGTTTTAATATTAGTGATGATGAATATGTATACGGAATAAAAAGAATAATAGATGTCATTCCACTTTTTAAAGCTGAAATATTAGATACTTTATCAAACTATGAAAATATTATAAATTCCAATAATAAAATAGAGGATTTTAAATCAAAAGAATCAGTAGCTGAAAATAATTATGATGAATTAATATTATATTTAACAAAGACAGAAAAAAAATAAAGTGAAAATTAGAAGTGTTGTAAAATGATTAACTATTAATCCAATACAATGCTTCTTTTTAGATATAGTTATAATTTTATAATAAAGGAGAGGAACATGTCTAATTCACAAATAACAGAAATGGCTTTGGCTAATGCCTTAAAGAAACTAATGAATAAGCATTCTATAAATAAAATTACAGTCAAAGAAGTTACTGATGAATGTGGGATTACAAGACGTACATTTTATAATCATTTCAATGATACTTATGAATTACTTGAGTGGATTTATGAACATGAAGTGATAGAGGAATTAGAACAATATTATAATTTGGATGGGTGGAAGACAGCTATAACTATAGTTCTTCAGTACACTATAGACAATAAAAAAATATGTCTTAATACATTTAATTCTTTGGGGCGAGATCATTTAGAGAAGTTCTTATATAATATTTTTTATAATGCATTACAAGGTGTGACCCTAGATATTATAAAAGATATGGATATTGATGAAAATATAAAAAATGAAACTATAAGGTTTTATACACTAGCTATAGTAGGAGAATTTATATTGTGGCTTAAGGATAACTTAAAAGAAGAACCACAATGTATTTTAGATAGAATAGAAATAATAATGACAGGGACCATTTCTTATGTGATGATGAGAAATGATAAAAGAAGAAAATAATAATATATTAGAGAAGATTGACTAAATATTACACAGTTAATTAAGCATGTGCAATATTTTCTCAATCTTCTTTTTCTGTTTATTGAAGAAATTTTATTACAGGAATAATCTATTAAATGTAAAGAATTTAAAGAAGAGGTGTTTAATTATGGGAAATTATCAAAAAATCAATCCTCTTACACCTAATAATATTGATGTAAGAAAAGCATATTTAATTGGAGGAGGAATAGCTTCATTATCTGCAGCAGCATTTTTAATAAGAGATGCGCATATGCCAGGTGAAAATATTCATATTTTAGAGGAATCTAAAGTTTATGGAGGTTCAATGGATGGAGCTGGAACTGCAACTACAGGATATACTGCAAGAGGTGGAAGGGAAATAGAAGAACACTTTGAATGTTTCATGGAATTATTTAGTTTTATACCATCCTTAAAGGATAAAAATAGAAGTGTATTAGATGAGTTTAGAGAGTTAAATCTTGAAGAACCTATTGAGTCACACTGTCGTTTAGTTCATAATCAAGGAGAAAGAACTGATTTTTCTAGTTTAGGTTTATCAAAGGAAAATGCTATGGAACTTGCTAAACTTCATATGTTAACAGAGGAAGCTCTTGGAGCAACAACAATTGATGAATACTTTTCACCATCATTTTTTGAAACAAACTTTTGGTTCTTTTGGGCTTCAATGTTTGCCTTTGAAGAATGGCATAGTGTTGTAGAAGTAAAACGTTATATGGAAAGATTCATGCATTTAATAGGTGGGATGAATAGGTTAGAAGGAATTTTGCATACTGAATATAATCAATATGATTCATTAATTCTTCCTTTAATAACATGGTTAAAGGATAATAATGTATGCTTTAATAAAGGATATAAAGTTACAGATATAGATTTTGATTTTTCAAATAATAAGAAGATAGCAACAGCAATTCATTATATAAAAGATGATTGCTATGAAAAAATAGAAGTAAATAGGGATGATTTAGTATTATTTACAAATGGATCAATGACTGAAAATACAACAAGAGGCGATTTGGATAATCCTGCAGCTCTAAATACTTCAGATGATAAGGGATGTTTTAGTGTATGGCAAAAGCTTTCAAGAAAATCAGAAGACTTTGGAAGACCAGAAGTATTTTGTAGTAATATAGATAAAACTAAATGGTTGTCATTTACAATTACATTAAAAGATGATGATATAGTTTTCCCTTATTTATATAATTTAACTGGAGATAAGCCAGGAATGGGAGGGCTTGTAACAATAAAAGATTCAAAATGGTTTATGAGCTGGGTTGTACCAAAGCATCCTCACTTTATTAATCAACCTGATAATGTTAAAGTTTTATGGGCATATGCATTAAATATGGATATAAAAGGTGATTATATAAATAAAACAATTTCAGAATGTACAGGCCGTGAAATGTTTGAAGAGTTATTATATCACATGGGATTAAAGGATAGAATTCCAGAAATCCTTGAACACACTGTTAATGTAATTCCAAGTATGATGCCATATATAACTTCTCAATTTATGCCTCGTGTAAAAGGAGATAGGCCTCAGGTTATTCCTTATGGTAGTGAGAACTTTGGATTTATAGGACAATATGCAGAAGTAGAAAATGATTGTGTATTTACTGTAGAGTATTCTGTTAGAAGTGCAATGATGGCTGTATATGGATTAATGAAGCTCGATAAAGTTGTTGATCCAGTATTCCCTAGTCAATATGATATACGAGTATTAGTTAATGCAGCTAAAACATGTCTTGGAGTAGATAAGCTATCACTAAAAGATATTGCATTAAAGGATATTTTGAAAAATACAGAAATATTAAAGCTTTTATAAATTTAAAGATTAGCCTAAGAAGTGAAAATAACGCATTCTTAGGCTTGTTGTTTTCTTATTAATTAATATTTCATTTGTTTTTAGATATTATTAATTTAAAATATAAATAGTAAGTATTATTTATAAACTTTTACAGACATAGTTTTAAAAATAGCATAAAACTCAGTACCTTTTTCTATACACATTTCATTTAAGGATTTTTTAGTTATTAATGCTATTAGTGGAATCCCAATATCTAAAACTACCTTTGCGCTATTACCATCTAATATAATGTCAGTTACAATACCTTTATGAACATTTCTTGCACTACTTACAAATGTACCTTTACTTAAGATAATATCTTCAGGGCGAATAGAAATTCTTACATTACCTCCTAATTCAGTACTTACTTGGATTTTTACAGAATCAATTAATGCAAAAGTTTCGTCATCTTCAGAAATTAAAGTTGCTTCATAGCTATTTTCATAACCTTTAGATTTTAAAAGATAAATTTCAAATTGGGATTTAGATATACGAAGGTGCTTCCCCATACGGTGAGCATCTAAATCACCACGTTTTATCATTTCATATACAGTACCTTTAGTTATTTTTAATTTTTGAGCAATCTCATCTGGCGTATATAAGATATCTTCATTCATTTTATTCACCTTTTCATTCTATTAGTATAAAAATAATTTAACATATTATTTAGTATATAACAATTAGAAAATGGTTTATAAATTTAAGGGTTATAGACTTCTATATCAATATATTTATTAAAAATATTTGAAAGGTTTAAATTTAAATATTTAAGGAAAATGAATATAAAAATCAAAATTAATTGACACTAGAGAGTATTTACAATATAATTACAATTGTTTGGTTTTGTTAGGTTTAGTTCTGTTTTAGTTTGTTTTGGCATAACTAAATCAGTTTTATTTATTGTAATGATAGTATTTCATAAATTAGGAGTGTGTAAAATGAAAAAGAAAATATCATTAATTTTAAGTATGCTATTATTAGCTTTTTCTTTAGTTGGATGTAGTAAGAATAATGTGTCAAATAATACAAATAACTCACAAGAAAAAGAATCAATTATTACTATTGCAGCAGCAGCAAGTTTAAAGAATTGTATGGATGATAAGTTAATTCCTATGTTTAATGAAAAGTATCCTAATATTAAGGTTCAAGCAACTTATGATAGCTCAGGAAAGTTGCAAACTCAAATTGAAGAGGGAGCAGAAATAGATGTATTTATGTCTGCAGCAACAAAGCAAATGGATGAATTAAATAAAAAAGGTTTAATTGAAGAAAGTTCTATTATTGAACTTCTTGAAAATAAAATTGTACTTATAGCTTCAAAAGGAAATAATAAAGATATAAAAACTTTTGAAGATATATTAAAATCTGATAAAATAGCTATAGGAGATCCAGAAAGTGTACCAGCTGGACAATATGCAAAACAGTTATTTGAAAATCTTAAAATTTGGGACCAAGTGTCCTCAAAAGCAAGCCTTGGAACAAATGTCACAGAGGTTTTAACTTGGGTTGCTGAGGCAAGTGCTGATTCAGGAATTGTTTATTCAACAGATGCAGCATCAAATGATAAAGTGAAAGTAGTTTTAGAAGCACCAGAAGGAAGCGTTTCTAAAGTTATCTATCCGCTAGGAATAGTAAAGGCAACTAAAAATCAAGAAGCAGCCAAAAGCTTTACTGAGTTTTTACAATCTGAAGAAGCAATGAAAGTATTTGAATCTTACGGATTTTCAGGTAATAAATAGGAGAATATAATGGATATATCACCAATAATAATTTCTTTAAAAACTGCAACTGTATCTATGGTTTTTACTTTTTTGTTGGGACTTTTTATAGCAAGAGGAATTGTAAAAATAAAGTCTGAAAAAATAAAAATGATTTTAGATGGTATTTTAACATTGCCATTAGTATTACCACCTACAGTAATGGGATTCTTTCTTTTACTTATATTTGGCGTAAATAGACCAATAGGTAAGTTTTTACTAGAGTTTTTAGGCGTAAAAATAGTTTTTTCTTGGACAGCTACTGTAATAGCTTCAGTAGTTATAGCATTTCCTCTTATGTATAGATCGGCAAGAGGTGCATTTGAACAAGTTGATCAAAATTTAATAATGGCGGCAAGAACATTAGGAATTTCAGAAAGAAAAATATTTTGGCGTATAATTATGCCTCTTGCATTACCAGGAGTTGCTTCAGGTGGAATATTAGCTTTTGCAAGAGGTCTTGGGGAGTTTGGGGCTACAGCAATGATTGCAGGAAATATAGCAAATAAAACAAGAACCTTGCCTTTAGCAATTTATGCAGATGTAGCATCAGGAGATATGGCATCAGCTACTAATTATGTTTTAATTGTTACCATAATTTCTTTTGTTGTTGTTGTTTTAACAAATTATTTTACTCTTAAAGAAAGAAAATATATAAAGTAAGGAAGAAGATAATGAGTTTATTTGTTAATATAAAGAAAAAATTAAAAGGATTTTCTCTTGAAGTTTCTTTTGAAACAAATGGTGATTATCTTGGTATTTTAGGAGCTTCAGGAAGCGGAAAAAGTATGACTTTAAAATGCATTGCAGGAATTGAAACTCCAGATGAAGGGCGTATTATACTTAATGGGAAAGTATTATTTGATTCTGAAAAAAAGATTAACCTAAAACCTCAAGAAAGAAATATTGGATACTTATTTCAAAATTATGCTTTATTTCCTAATATGACTGTAGAAGAAAATATTGGAGTAGGATTGAAGGAATCTAAAAAAGAAAAAGAAATTAAAGTGAAAGAAATTATAAAATCTTTTTATTTAGAAGGTCTCGAAAAGAAATACCCAAGTAAACTTTCTGGGGGGCAGCAGCAAAGAGTTGCTATAGCAAGATGTATAATATACAAACCAGATATATTAATGCTTGATGAACCATTTTCTGCTTTAGATTCATACCTAAAAGAGCAGCTTCAAAGTGAGGTTTTAGAATTTTTAAAGCTATATAATGGTGAAGTTCTTATGGTTACTCACAGTAGAGATGAAGTTTATAAGTTTTGTGAGAATATTGCTATTATTGATAAGGGGAATTCAATTTTATTTGGAAATACGAAGGATATTTTTGAAAAGCCAAAGCTAAAAGAAGCAGCAATACTTACTGGATGCAAAAATATTTCAAAGTGTGAAGTTATATCTTCAAATAAAATTTATGCTACAGAGTGGGGTATAAAGCTTGAAACAGAAAAAGTAGTTCCTAGAAATATAAATCATGTAGGAATTAGAGCTCATAATTTTGAAATTCTTGATAATGGCAATATAAATAATGAAAAAAACATTATAGAGTGTGAAATAAATAAGATAGTAGAAAATGTTTTTGAATATAATATAATGTTTGTAAATAAAAATTCTAGTGAAAAAAATGATAGTAGTGTAATGGTATATAAGGTTAAAAAAGAAGAGTGGGATAACAGAAAAAATAAATCTAATTTATACTTAAGAATACCTGAACACTCAATTTTATTTTTAGAATAGTATATTTATTTTGTAGTAAGTATAAAAAATAGAATATGATAAATAATAAAAAATCCACGAGGTAATATTATTAACTAATATATCGTGGATTTTTTATTATTTAAATATAATTTTAGAATTTTATAAAGCTTATTTTTAGGAGATCATAAAAATAGATCTATTTTTTAGAAAAAAGTAATTTATTTAGAAATATATAATTATATTTAATAATTAGAATATTAGGTGTATTATAAAATATAAGACAGAAAGGAGAGTCATAATATGATAAATTTTAATTATTCAATTCCGACTAAAATTTTCTTTGGAAAAGATCAAATAAATATACTTCCAGACCAAATAAAAAAATATGGAAGCAAGGTGCTTTTAGCATATGGAGGAGGAAGTATAAAGAAAATAGGACTTTATGATAAGGTTGTTAATCTTTTAAAAGATAATAATATTAGTTTTTTTGAACTTTCAGGTATTGAGCCAAATCCAAGAATAACTAGTGTAAGAAAGGGTATCGATATTTGTAGAGAAAATGATATAGATTTAGTTCTTGCAGTAGGAGGTGGTAGTACTATTGACTGTGCAAAGGTCATTGCAGGAGGAGTTACCTATGAGGGTGATGCATGGGACATAGTTGTAGATCCAAGTAAAATAAAAAGTGTAATTCCAATAGCAAGTATATTAACTCTTGCTGCAACAGGTTCAGAAATGGATTCAGGAGCAGTAATTACAAACCTAGAAACTAATGAGAAGTTAGGAACAGGGAATCCAGAAATGGCTCCTAAGTTTTCTATATTAGATCCAACATATACTTTTTCTGTACCAAAAAATCAAACAGCAGCGGGAACAGCAGATATAATGAGTCATATTTTTGAAGTGTACTTTAATAATACAGAAGGGGCTTATCTTCAAAACAGGATGGCGGAATCTCTTTTAAAAACTTGCATTAATTATGGCAGAATAGCTATGGATGAACCTGAAAATTATGAAGCAAGAGCAAATCTTATGTGGGCTTCCAGCTTAGCTATAAATGGGCTTTTAACTTATGGAAAAGAAACAAATTGGAGTGTTCACCCAATGGAACATGAATTAAGTGCTTATTATGATATTACTCATGGTGTAGGTCTTGCAATATTAACGCCAGCTTGGATGGAATATGTGCTAGATGATAGTACAGTAGATAAGTTTGTTGAATATGCTATTAATGTATGGAATTTAGATAGAAGTAAAGAAAAATATGAGTTGGCTAGAGAAGCTATAGACAAAACAAGAGAGTTCTTTATTTCATTAGATATACCTACTACATTAAGAGAAGTTGGGATAAATGAAGAAAAACTTGAAGAAATGGCAAATCAAGCAGTTAGAAGAAGAAAAACAATAGGTAATTTTAAACCACTTAATTCAGAAGATATATTGAACATATATAAAGCTTCTTTATAAGTTAAAGTTTTAATGTAAGAAAATTTAATAAAGATAGACTAATAATAAGAGAAGTGTATAAAATAAATGTATTTTATGCACTTCTTTTATAAATTGCCACTTTATTTATAAATTATTCATATATTGTATAAAGAATGATTTATTAGGAGAATTAAAGTGAATTCGAATAAAAATAATAAAGTAGAAAGTTTTGCAATAAAAAATAGAATAAATAGTGAGAAATTATATCCTGCTTTAAGAAATACAAAAGAAGGAAAAACTTATGGATATATAAATAGTAAAGGAGTATTTATTATTGATCCAATTTATTCAAGTGCATATGATTTTAATAGTAGTGGATTAGCTATAGTGGGATTAGGAGAAAGATTTGGAGTAATTAATAAAAATGGAGAGTTTGTATTAAAGCCAGTTTTTGATAGTATTAGAGAATTTAAAGAAAATAGAGCAATTTGGGTGTATCGTGATTACATGGGAGTTATTAATGAAAAGGGGAATATTATAACCAATAAAAAATATAGTTTTATAAGTGACTATAGCGAAGGAAGGGCAATAGTTGGTTTTAGTAATAGTAATGGAAGCTATAGATATGGATATATTGATTTAGAAGGATATGATATAATTCCAACTATATATTTAGAAGCAAATAACTTTAATGAAGGAGTAGCATTAGTAAAATTAAAGGAAAATGAATATAGATTAATAAATCCTTATGGTCAAGTTGTAAATACTTATACCTATAACTATATATCACAATATGGGGATGGATTAATGGTATTTGGAAATTCATTTGAAGGTCCACTAGGTTATATAAATATTGCGGGACAAGTAATTATTAAACCAAGATTTAAATCAGCACAAGGATTTAGAGATGGTGTAGCAATAGTTAGCGAATCAGATAGCTTTCAAGGTCCATATGGCCTTATTGATAAAACTGGTAAATATGTATATGAACCTAATTTTAGTGACATTAAGATTCTAGGAGAAGGCAGAGTAGCTTTAGGTATTCCAATAGGAGATGAGAGTTTAAAACTTAGAAGTATATATGCTATAGGAGCTACAAATGGAAATAGATTAACAGAATTTATTTATTTAGCTGTTAGCGATTATAATAATGGATTAGCATATGTATCAGATAAAGCAGATACCTTCTTCATCGATTTATCTGGAAATCGAGAGGTAAATCTACCTAAAGTTAGCGGAAGTGGTGAATTATCAATAAAGAGTGAAGTAGTTTATGCTAATATAGATTATTCACCATATTATTTAGATAAGTCAGGTAGAATAATTTATAAATCAAATGATATTATATATCTTGATAATCGTTATAGTATACTAAAAGAAAAATATAAGCCTAATATTAGTTATTTAATATATATACCTGAAGTACAAGGAATAAAAGATAAGAACGTAGAAATTGAGATTAATAACAAATTAAGATCTTTGTCTTATTTTAATCCTAATGAAGAAAACGGAAGTAAAGATAGCTTAGTTATTACAGAAAATGATGTTCTTAATTATGATTATTATGGTGATTTCAGGATAAAATACTTCAACAATAATTTATTAGTTTTAGAAATTGAAGGTTATTACTATCCATTAGGAGCAGCACATGGAATGCCATATAGAAAAACTCCAACTATCAATTTGCTAACTGGCAATTTTTACACATTAGGAGATTTATTTATGGGAGGAGTTTATTGGGTAGGTGAATTAAATAAGATTATTAGTAATATGATACAAAATGATAAACAATATGAATATGTATTTAAAGATCAATTTAAAGGGATAAAAGAAGACCAAGATTTTTATGTTGATAGTAGTAATTTATATATTTATTTTCCACCTTATGAGATTGGACCATATTCAGCTGGATTTATAACATTCAAAATTCCTTTTTCTGAAATTCATGGAATGATAAATAAAAGTGGGGATTTTTATAAAGCACTGCAAGCTTAAGTAGAGAGATTAAATAAAGAAAAAAGGCTGTTTTAAAAACAAATATTGTAAATAGCTCTTCAATAAATCACTAAATAATAAAATGAAACCAGATATTTCACAATGTATAGTTCGTGAAATATCTGGTTTTTTTCTTTTAAAATTAACATAATATTCGGAGCTCACTAGAAAGTATATCTATATTTTCCAGTGGATAAATACTTTTGCAACAGCTCCTTTTCTTTATTTAAATATATTCAAAGTTGTCATAACTTAAATTTTGTTATGATTCTATGTTAAAATCAACATCCAACCATAAGTATGCTTTATAAAAAGGAAAAAACTAAATTAGTAAAATATGCTTGAACGAGGTCAATTTATAAAATAATTATTAATTTTCATTATGGGTATTATATTTAATTATTTTTAGGAGATTATATGATGTAGAAAGATATTTATTTTACAAATTTATAAATGAAATAAAAGAAGTTGAGATTAAACAAATAAATCTATTATAAGAGAAACATTCGGATATATTTATTAATATGTTAAATTAAATTTCTAATTGTAAATATATTTCTCGGTTTTTCTGAAAATATTATATTTAATTAAAATAATTCTAAAAAAACATTAATAAATGTTAAAATTTTATTTATTAAAAGTTAAAAATACGAATAAATATTGTATTAATATAATAAATTTAGTATATTATATTTGTATTAAAACTTAGAGATTAAACATAAAAAATAAACACTAGAGGTGAAACATGATACATATTGAAAAACTTAAAAAAGTTTATAACAATGGTTATGAAGCTTTAAAAAGCATCAATCTTGAGATTAACGAGGGTGAACTTGTTTGCCTATTAGGACCTAGTGGTTGCGGAAAAACAACTATACTTAATCTACTTGCAGGACTTTTAGATCCTACCAGTGGAGATATAAGATTTGACAATGAATCTATAATTGGAAAGCATCCTAAAGATAGAAATATTGGTTTAGTATTTCAAAATTATGCGCTATATCCACACATGACAGTTTTAGAAAATGTTATGTTCCCTCTTACAGTTGGAAAGAAGAAAAAGCCAAAAAGTGAGGCACTTGAAATAGCTAAAAAGTATATGAAAATTACAAGTATTGAAGAGTTAGCTAATAAAAAGCCAGGGGAAATGTCAGGGGGGCAACAACAAAGAGTTGCTATAACAAGAGCATTAGTTCAAAATCCTAAAATATTATTATTAGACGAGCCTTTAAGTAATTTAGATGCAAGATTAAGATTAAAAATAAGAGAAGAAATAAGAAGACTTGTAAAAGAAATTGGTATTACTACTATTTTTGTTACTCACGATCAAGAAGAAGCTTTATCTATAAGTGATAGGATAGTATTAATGAATGAAGGTGTTGTTCAACAATTTGATATACCTCAAAATTTATACTTAGAACCTGCAAATCTATTTGTAGCTAAGTTTATGGGAAATCCTATAATCAATATATTTGAAGTTGAAAAAGAAGGAAATCTATTAAAAACAAAGGATTTCAATATTGATCTAAATTTATTAAATAAAGATAGATTTAAGCAAGATTTAAATGAAAATAAGTATTTTGTAGGAATTAGACCAGAATATTTTGAAATAAGTAAAAATCCATTATTTAAAGTTAAAGTTGAATCTATTGAATTAATAGGAAAAGACTGTATAGTAAACTTCAATGTTAATGATATAAATGCAAAATCAATTACTGATATAAGCAATAAAGTACTTGAAGGTGATGAATTAGGACTTGATATTGACTATAATGGAATCTACATATTCCAAGAGAATGGAGTTAGAGTGTACTAATGAGAAAGTTAAAGTATAGAGCAGAAAATTCACCACAAGCATGGTTATTTCTTTTACCTGCTTTAATAGTAATTGGGATATTTAATGTATTACCATTAATCAAAACATTTATTATGTCTTTTCAAAAGGGAACTTTAAATAATTTAGCATTCAATGGATTTAAAAATTATGGGATTGTTTTAAAAGATCCAAAGTTTCACACTGCAGTAGGTAATACAGCTATTTTTGCCTTTGTGGTTGTGCCTGTGGGATTAATTATTTCAATGTTTATTGCAATTACAGTTTATGAAAGAATTAAACATAAAGATATTTTTGAAACTATATTCTTTATACCATATTTAACGAGTGTAATTGCCGTTGGTATAGTTTTTAGATTTTTATTAAATGGTGAATATGGATTTGTAAACTATATATTAGGATTTTTTAATGTTGGACCAATAAATTTCTTGGATGATCCTAATATGAGTATGATAACACTAGTTATATTTGGTATATGGTCAGGACTTGCATTTAACATAATTATATTACTTTCAGGTTTAAGAAATATTGACAAAAGTTATTACAAAGTAGCAGATATGTTTGGAGCAACAAAGGTTGAACAATTTTTTAGAATAACATTACCTCAAATGATACCAATTATTACGTTTTTATTAATGGTTAATTTTATTAATGCATTTAAGGTTTATGCACAAGTTTTTGCAATATTCAATGGAAAAGCAGGTATTGCAGATAGTGCTACTACAGCAGTATTCTACATATTCAATAAGTTCTATGTTGAAAATCGTTATGGACAAGGAATGGCAGCTGCAGTTATCTTATTTGGTTTAATTTTAATTTTCACATTAATTCAAAATCGTATATTAAAAAGATTATCTAAGTAGGTGAAGTGATGAAAAAAGTAAATTTAGTTTTATCAAAGACGTTTATTCTTATTATGGCGTTGATTACACTATTTCCTTTTGTATATATGATTTTATCAAGTTTAATGACGTATCAAGAGGCAACTAGTATTCCACCAACGCTATTTCCAGAGAAGTTTCAATGGGGAAACTTTGTTTTAGCAATGGAGCAGGCTCCTTTTGTTAGATATTTCTTTAATACGATTTTAGTTGCTGGAGTATCAACAATTGGAACAATAATAACTTCAATATTAGCAAGCTTTGCTTTAGTAAAATTAGAGTTCAAATATAAGAATGCTTTAGTACTTGGTATGGCAGCTTTACTTATGGTACCATATGAAGTTACTGTTTTCACAAATTATCAAACAATTGCACAGCTAGGATTATTAGATACATATACAGCACTAATACTTCCATCTTTAGCAAGCGTGTTTTACATATTTTATTTAAAAGAATATTTAACAAGTATCCCAATTTCCTACTATAAAGCTGCAAAGGTTGATGGATGTAGTGATTTGGAATTTGTTAATAGAATTTTAATTCCTTTAGCAAAACCAGCATTATTTACAATGGGTATCTTAAGCTTTATTAATGGATGGAATTCATTCCTATGGCCAATACTAGTAACAAATAGTAAGGAAATGAGATTGTTAAGTAATGGATTAAGTTCCTTTGCTACTGAAAGCGGGTCAAATGTTCATTTACAAATGGCTGCATCAACAATTGCTATAGTTCCTATTTTAATTTTATATTTAATTTTTAGAAAACAAATCATTAGAGGAGTTGTTAAGAGTGGCGTTAAAGGATAAAAAAACAAAGATTACGTTTCACAATGGTATTTTAACTATTGGAGGAACAATAATAGAAATAACATATGAAGATAGTCATATATTCTTCGATTTTGGAAGTGAATATGATCCGAAATCACCAGTACAACCAACTAATTTACAAGAATTATTAGATGAAAATTTAGTTCCATATTTAAATAATATGTTTGATCCTAAAATTCCACTAAAAGGTTATGAGTCAAAAGAAGATAACTTTAAAAATACAGCAGTATTTTTATCACATGTGCATTTAGATCATTCAAAGATAGTAAATTATTTAAATCCAGAAGTACCTTTATATACATTAGAGGGTACTAAGTCTCTATTAAATACTTTGAATATAAATAATGATTTTCTTTTCCCTCTACATGAGAATAAAGGAAATAATACGAGAGATATAATTGGAGTTAAAGAAAATGAAGTGATAGAAATTGGCAAAATAAAAGTTAAAGTAATGCCAGTTGATCATGATGCATATGGAGCATGTGGATTGTTGATTGAAACTCCTGATCTAGTAATATCTTATACAGGAGATATAAGACTTCATGGATATAGAAAAGAAGCTACTTTAAACTTCTGTAAGGAAAGTGAAAATTGTGATGTTTTACTAATAGAAGGTGTAAGTGTCTCTTTCCAAGAGTTTGATGATGATGTTAGTGATAAGGAAATTTCAAATGAACCAGAACTAATAGAAAAGATAAATGAAATTGTTAATAATAATCCTAACAAACAAATAACATTTAATTATTATATTTCTAATATAGAAAGAATTTTAAATATAATAAAAACCAATTCGAGAAAAGTTGTTTTAGATGCATATTATTCTTATGTACTAAAGGAAGCAACTGGATATGAATCTTATTATTATCAATTAGATAATGGAGATTATGGATTGGATGAAAATCTTAAAGTTAGTTTTGAAGATTTATTAAATGATGAAGGAAGCTTTTTCTGGCAACTAGATAAACTTGCAATTAAATATATGGATAAATTAAAAGAAGGTGGAATATATATTCACTCAAATGCAGTTCCATTAGGTGAATTTGATCCTGCATATGCACCATTCGTAAACAAATTTGAAGAAAAGAATATTAAATTCGAAAGAGTTTCATGTAGTGGGCATGCTCATCCTTATGATTTAATTGAAATAATTAACTTAATTAAACCTAAGTTACTAGTTCCAATTCATTCATATCGTCCTGAAAAACTTTATAATGAATCTGGAGATAGGCTATTACCAGAGAAAAAGCAAACAATTTAACAACAACGGAGGGTGAAAAATGAAGTTCAAAAAATTATTAGCATTAGCCCTATCAGTAGGACTATTAACTGGATGTTCTACTAAAGGTGCTGAATCAAAAAATGAAGAAATAGTAACAGAAATAACAAATCCAGTAGAAATAACATTCTGGCATGCTATGAGTGGAGATTTAGAAAAATCTCTAATAAAATTAACAGATGAATTTACTGCACAAAATCCTAATATTAAGGTTACTTTACAAAACCAATCAAGTTATCCAGATTTACAACAAAAAATAACTGCAACAGTTGCAAGTCCTAAGGATTTACCAACAATAACTCAAGCATATCCTGATTGGATGTTTAACCCTATACAAGATGGATTAGTTACAGATTTAACTCCATACATAGAAAATGAAACTCTTAAGTTTGATAATTATGATGATATATTACCAAGCCTTAGAGAAGCAGCTAAGATAGATGGAAAGATATATGGAATGCCATTTAATAAATCAACAGAAGTTATTTGGTATAACAAAACATTATTTGATGAATTAAAATTAACACCTCCAACAAATTATGATGAACTTGTAAAAGTTGCAAAAGAAATTAAAGATAAAAAAGGTATTCCAGGTGCTGGATTTGATTCTTTAAATACTTACTATACTACATTCTTAAAATCAGAAGGTAAAACTTTTGATAATAACTTTGATGTTACAAGTGATGCGTCAGTTAAAGCTGTTAATTACTATTTAGATGGTGTCAAGGAAGGTTACTTCAGAATTGCTGGAACAGATAAATATTTATCAGGACCATTTGGAAATGAAACTATAGGTATGTATGTTGGTTCAAATGCAGGTGAAAATTTTGTTAAACAAGGTGTTGGTGACAAATTTGAAGTAGGTGCTGCTCCATATCCAACAAATGCTTCATTACAACAAGGTACTGATTTATATGTATTCTCAAGTGCTACACCAGAACAAAAGACTGCTGCATACGAATTTTTTAGATTCTTAACTAGCAAAGAAAAGCAAATTCAATGGGCTTCAGAAACTGGATATATGCCAGTAAGACAAAGTGCTATTGAATCAGAAGAATATAAAAATTCTGGAAGCTTAATAGCTCCAATATTAGCAGATGCAACTAAGAACTTATATACAAACCCTGTAATAGCTGGTGCTGATGCTGCATACCGTGAAGCAGGTACAGTTTTAGAAGCAATATTAGCTGATACTAAAACAGATGTGACTAAAAAATTAGAAGAATTTAAAACAACTTTAAATTCAATTTGGGAATAATATAACAGGAGCTGCTTTATGGCAGCTCCAAATTTTGAAAGCTCCGTAAGGAGTTTTTTCTTTAATTTTATATTATACATTATTCATTTTACATTGTGCAAAGCACATAAAGGAGGTACTATGAAATTAGTAATTTATCAAACAAGTGATTTACATGGATTTGTATATCCAACAAATTATGTAACTGAAAAATCTCTTGGAATATTAAAAATAGGAACCTATATTTTAAAGGATGAAAAGAACTATGATGCATCTTTAAAAATAGATTGTGGTGATTTAATTCAAGGGTCAGCCTTAACTCATTATTTATCTAAGCAAAATCTAGAGACTAATCCAATAACAGAACTTTTAGAAGATATAGGATACGATGCGTATACTTTAGGTAATCATGAATTTAATTATGGATTAGATTATTTAAATACTGCTTATAAGACGGTTTCAGATAAAATTATAAACTCCAATATTAAAGGTTTGTCATTTGATAGTAATCCTTATAAGATTTTTGATTTTAATGGTTTTAAGGTAGGATGTATAGGGTTTACAACATCATTTATACCTAATTGGGAACAAGAAAAGAATATTAAAAACTTAGAATTTTTAGATCCGGTAAAAGTTTATGGAGAATATGAAGAGGAATTAAAAGAAAAATCTGATATTATAATAGCTTGTTATCATGGAGGCTTCGAAAAAAGTCTAGATGGAAATAACACGCCTACAGAAAAGTTAACAAAGGAGAACCAAGCAAGTGAATTGTTAGAAAACTATGATTCTATAGATATTGTTTTAAGTGGTCATCAACATAGATCATTTATAACAAAAATAAATGGAGTTGTATGTACACAACCTATGCATAATGGTCAAAATTTTACTAAGATAGTTATAGATACTGAAACTAAAGAGATGAATTATGAATTAATAGATGTATCAAAATTAAATGATGAAATTGATTCTAAGCTAGAAAAACGATTTGCGAATATAAATAAGGAGTTACAAGATTATTTAGATAAGGAAATAGGCCATTTTAAAAATGACATAATCTTAGATGATATCTTTATAGCAAGACTTAAGGGGCATCCTTTCATAAATTTCTTACATGAAGTTCAATTAGATGTTTCTAATGCAGATTTTTCAGCTTTATCATTATTTGATACGGCTATTGGATTTAAGAAAAATGTTTCAATTAGAGACGTACTAATTAATTATCCATATCCAAATACATTAAAAGTTCTTAAAATTAAAGGTAGCAAAGTTAAAGAAGCTATTGAAAAAAGTGCTACATATTTTGTTTTAGAAAATAATGAAATTAAAATTAATAAAGAATTTTTAGTACCGAAGGTACAAAACTATAATTATGATACATTTGCAGGTTTAACTTATGAAATAGATTTAAATGAAGATTTCGGAAATCGTGTTGTTTCAATGAAAAAGGATGGAAAAGAAATAGATTTAAATAAAGATTACACAATAGTTTTAAATAATTATCGTGCAAGCAATACAGCTATTTATCCTGCTTATGAAAATGCTCAAGTTGTAAAAGAAATAAATATGGATATGAGTGAGCTTATAATAGATTATTTCCAAAGAAACCATGAAGTAGATATTCCAGGTGAAAGTAGTTATATAATTAAATATTAATTTATTATTTAGAGTTCAAGGATATTTTTAAAATTATAATATCTTTGAACTTTTTTATTTATAGGATTAATTTATATTATTAACATGAAATCACATTCAAATTTTATGATAATATAGTGAATTTAATTAATATAAATTATATTAAGATTGAAGGAATAATAGCCAAATGAATAAAGTTGTTATAATAAGTGATTAATAGGAATTATTTTTTCATAATATCAAATAATAAAGTTTATTAGTACTATTTGAAACAAGGAGAATATTGATGAGCGAACAAGTTAATACTGAAAAAAATCAAGATTATTATAAATTAATACGGCAAATATTTAAGTGGATTATATTAAGCATTGCTATGGCTATACCTATTGGTATTATAGTTGGTCTGTTTAATAGGATGTTATCTGCAGCTAATAATTACAGAAAGGATCATGAGTATTTAATATACTTTTTGCCTATAGCAGGGTTAATAATAACGTTTATGTATTTAAAAACAAAAAGAAATGCATATTCAGGAGAAAATTTGCTTAAATCTGAAGTTCAATCAGCGGCTAAGAATATTCCATTTTATATGACATTTGTAGTATTTATAGGATCTTTATTAACTACATTTTGCGGTGGCTCGGCAGGAAAAGAGGGGTCAGCAGTAGCAATGGGAGGGACTTTAGGAGATTTTATAGCAAGGAAGTTTAAATTATCTGATGATGAACAAAGAACATTAGTAATATGTGGGGTTGGGAGTGCATTTGGAGTAATATATGATGTGCCTTTTGCAGGAGCAATCTTAGGAATGGAGTTAATATTAAAAGGTAGGTTTCATTATCAAGCATTAATTCCAGCTTTTTTAACAGCTGTAATATCTAATGAAATAGCAATGAGAGTAGGAAGTAAGGTTGTAGAGTATCCTAATTTAGTTTTAGATGATTTAAGCTTTGTAGTTCTTATGAAATTAGTATTACTAGGTATAATATTTGGAATAGGCGGATTTATATTTAATTTAGTATTAGATAATAGTAGTAAGGTTTATAATATGTTTACTAGAAATCCATATATAAAAGCTATTTTAGGTGGAGTTATAACAATAATTCTATTTTTAATAGTTGGAGATAATTATAATGGATTAGGTCAGTCTTTTATAAATGAATCATTTAAAAGTCATGTAAGTATAATGGATTCTATATGGAAAATTATATTCACAGCTGTCGCATTAGGTTCAGTTTTCCAAGGTGGAAGAGGAAATCCAACATTTTTTGTAGGAGCAACTTTAGGAAGCTTTGTTTCTAAATTTATTAATTTACCACTTACATCTGTGACAGCATTAGGAATGATAGGGCTATTTTGTAGTGCAACCTCTCTTCCTATAACATCTATAGCTATGGCTTTGGAATACTTTGGTGGAGAGGAAATGGTAGCAATTATAACTGTTATGACAGTTAGTTATATAATTTCTGGATTTTATGATATATTAACAAAAAGAAAATTACCAAAAGAAAAAGAAAAAATATTTGAAGGAAATATAAGAAAACATGATTAAAGAGATTAATATGCATAATGGAGCGCTGAATTAATTTATAAAAATGAGGTATATACTTTTAAATTTAGGTTATAAGATAATTATGAAGGATATATATTTGATAATATATATTTAATATAAACTTATGACTAATATAGGGAAGGTGAACTAATGAAGAAAAAACATAATAAATCTTTTAAATCTCTATCTCTAATTATGTTAGCTATTTTAATATTAACATTTTATTCAATAAGTCTTTTTAGAGATAAAGAAGAAGTACAATCTGTATTTGTAGCAGAAACTAGTGATAATGATATTATTCCAAAGCCATTAAGATATGAAAAGGGAACTGGAAAGTTTTTGCTTACTAAGGATACTTCAATTTATGTAAAAGGAAATAATGAAGCAGAAACAGAGGAGCTTGGCAGAATTGCAGAATTATTAAAAGAAAAATTAAAACCTTCAACAGGATTTGAGTTGAATATAATAAGGGGTGAAAAGCCTGCTGTATCAAGCATTTATTTAACAACTATTGGAGGAGAAGAAGCTCAAGGAAATGAAGGATACAAAATGATAACTACTTCTGAAAATGTTAAGATAATAGCATATAAGCCAGAAGGTGTTTTTAGAGGTGTTCAAACATTAAAACAGTTATTACCTACAGATATTGTAAAAAGTACATTAGTTACTAATGTTGAGTGGAGTATTCCTGTTTCTACAATAAATGATAAGCCTGAATATCAATATAGAGGGTTAATGATAGATGTTGCTAGGCATTTTTTTACGGAGGATGAAATTAAACGTCAAATAGATTATGCGGCACAGTATAAAATAAATAGAGTACATTTACATCTTACTGATGATCAAGGATGGCGTATTGAAATAAAGAAATATCCAGATTTAACTCTTATAGGAGGAAGTACAGAAGTTGGTGGTGGACCAGGAGGATACTATACACAAGATCAGTTTAAAAGTATAGTTAAATATGCAGCTGATAGATATATAGAAATAATTCCGGAAGTTGATATGCCAGGTCATAGTAATGCGGCATTAGCTTCTTATGGATTCTTAAATCCAGATGGAAAAAGAAAACCATTATATACAGGAACAGATGTTGGTTTTAGCTCTTTCATGACACATAGTGAAAAAACATATGAATTTATTAGTGATGTTATCAAAGAAATCTCAGAAATATCACCTTCAAAATATTTTCATATAGGAGGAGATGAAGCTGAAAGTACTAAAAAAGCCGATTATGATTATTTTGTGGGAAGAGTAGCTAAGATAGTTGAAGGTTATGGGAAAACGCCAATAGGATGGGATCCAATAGATACTGCCCCAGAAATAAATTCAAGTGTAGTGTTACAAAATTGGAAGGATTCAAATGAAGCAGCTAGAGAAAAAAAGATGAAGATGATAATTTCGATAGCATCAAAAGCTTATTTGGATATGAAGTATAATGAAAGTACGCCATATGGATTAGATTGGGCAGGATACATTCCTATAGAAACTGCATATAAATGGGATCCTACAGAATATGCTCCTAGGGATTTGATTTTAGGGTTAGAAGCTCCATTATGGACAGAAACTATTTCAACTGTAGAGCAAATGGATTTTATGATATATCCAAGATTACTAGGTTACGCTGAAATTGGTTGGACTCCTAAAGAACTTAGAAATTGGGATGAATATAAAATTAGGTTGGAGAAACAAGGCGAAAGACTTAGTAATCAAGGCATTAATTATTATAGGGATAGTGGTATATGGAAATAAAATTCAAAGATATTAATTTAGATTTATGTTAAAATAGTATTATATTATTAAATAAGGGGAGAATTTTGATGTGTATTAGAGTAGAATTAGTTGTTAGATTAGGCTCTAAGCAAGGACTGTAAGCTATTATTACAATTTTGTTTAGAGCCGTATTAGGAATATAAATGCGGTTTGAATGTTTTGTGCAGTCTTTGCTTTTTATTTATGAATTAAGTAGTAGATAGGAGCAACTAATATGAAGTATAAAAAAGCACAAGATATATTGCCAGAGGAGATTATTAAAATAATTCAAGAATATGTAGATGGAGGATATCTATATATTCCTACAAAGTTTGAAAAAAGAAAATCCTGGGGCACTCAAAGTGGACTAAAGGATGAGTTAAAACAAAGAAATAGAGAAATTTACAGTAAGTATAGTGAAGGAATGACTATTAATGAGCTTACTAAATGTTACTATCTTACTGAAAGTAGTATTAGAAGAATAATTAGACAACAAAAAGATATAATATGAATTTTGGAAATAATACCTATATGATTTTTATATAGGTATTATTTTTTTATCAAAATTTGTTCAGAAGTGTTTTTAAACTTGTTACATAAATTTATTAAATGATATTATTCGTATAAGGTATTGGTATGAATAAAATATATTACTTTTTTAATAATATAATTAAAAGCATATTTTGATTATATTATATTTATCTATAAATAAAGTAAAGTTATAAAGGTATATTGAAAGGGGAATAAAGATGAATATAGTAACAGTATTGGATGTTAACTTTGAGTATGGAGGCACGGTTAATACAATTTTTCCTGTAATATTAAGTGATAATAACAATATGATATTAATTGATTGTGGATATCAAAACTTTTTACCGCTAATAGAAGAGTGTGCTAGAAAAAAAGAAATTGAATTAAATAAACTGACAAAAATAATTATAACTCATCACGATTATGATCATATGGGATCACTAGCAGATTTTAAGAGGAAATATCCTAATATAGAAGTATTATCATCATATATAGAATCAAGATATATAAGTGGAGAAGAAAAATCCTTAAGGTTAAAGCAAGCAGAATTTATATATGATACTATTCCAGAAGAGGATAAAGAGGAGGCAAGAAATTTTCAACATATGCTCGAATCCATAGAAAATGTTAAAGTTGATACAGTGTTAAAAGATAAAGAAAAGCTTGAATGGTGCGGAGGAGTGGAGATAATTGAAACTCCAGGACATATGCCAGGACATATATCTATATATCTAAAAGAAAGTAAAACGCTAATAGCAGGAGATGCTTTAGTTATAGAGGATAATAAATTAGTAATTGCAAACCCTCAGTATACATTAGATATGGAGAAAGCTAGAAATTCTATAATTAAGTTATTAAATTATGATATAGAAAAAATAATATGCTATCATGGTGGAATATACAGAAAAAATATAAGAGAATCACTTATGAAAATTTAGTTTAAAACATATACTATTGATGAAAAAGTTGATTTTAAGTTGGTATTTAACAAGGATTTAACAATTGTTAATTTAATCTTCTAAAACTGTTATTATTACATGCTTTGCTATTTAACAAGAATTTAACGGTATAAACTGTGTATTTTGCTTGTATTTTTAAGATTAAATATTATATAATCACATTGTAAAAATTTTGTGAACAATATTATCATGATAATGAAAATAATAATAGTAAATATATTTATTATGATACAAAAAGTAGGTTTTATGACATATATTAACTGAAAATTAACGTAAAAATGAAAGGGGATATTTCATGACTATTTCTTTCTTTGAATTTATAGGACAAATAGTAGATAATCCGGCATTATTAATAACAGTAATTTTAACCTTAGGTGTAATTTTAGTAAATGGATGGACAGATGCACCTAATGCTATTGCAACATGTGTATCTACGAGAGCAATAGGTCCTCGTGCCGCAATATTAATGGCAGCGGTTTTTAATTTTCTAGGAGTTTTTGTAATGACTATGGTAAATGCTAATGTAGCAATGACCATTTATAATATGGTGGACTTTGGAGGAGATTCTGGTGATGCTTTAGTTGCTTTATGTGCTTCATTATTTGCAATTGTTGTATGGGCAACTACAGCTTGGTATTTTGGAATTCCTACAAGTGAAAGCCATGCACTAATTGCTGGTATATCAGGAGCAGCAATTGCGCTTCAAGGTGGACTTGGTGGTATTAACGGTGGAGAGTGGATAAAGGTAATTTATGGACTAGTACTTTCTACAGGGTTAGGTTTTGTAATGGGATGGATAACTGTTAAGATTACAGAATTGATTTTTAAAGGCTTTGATCGTAGAAAGACAAGTGGTTTCTTTAAATATTCTCAAATTGGCGGAGGAGCAGCAATGGCATTTATGCATGGAGCTCAAGATGGTCAAAAGTTTATGGGAGTATTCATGCTTGGAATATTCTTAGCAAATGGACAAGGCGCTGTTGAAAACTTTGTAATTCCAGTATGGCTAATGGTAATTTGTTCTTTAGTTATGGCTTTAGGTACTTCTATAGGAGGATATAAAATTATAAAAGCGGTTGGTATGGACATGGTTAAGTTGGAGCAATACCAAGGATTTTCAGCAGATTTAGCTGCAGCTGGATGTCTTCTTATTTCTTCAGTAACAGGAATTCCTGTAAGTACAACTCATACTAAAACAACTTCTATAATGGGAGTTGGTGCAGCAAAAAGATTAAGTTCTGTAAACTGGGGAGTTGTTAAAGAAATGGTTTGGACATGGATTCTTACCTTCCCAGGCTGTGGTATTATCGGATTTTTAATGGCGAAGTTTTTCATTTGGATTTTTTAATAAAATATAAACTACAAAGGAGTAGGATTAAAAATGGGAAGTAAAAAAGGAAATGATTATTTTGAAATGTTATCTGAGTTAGTAGATTATTCATGCAGTGCAGCAAATTTACTTCATGATACTTTATTAAACTTTGATGTAAATGAAATAGAAAATAAAATAAGTGAAATGCATAAGATTGAACATGCAGCAGACTTAAAAAAACATGATATGATGAATAAATTACTTAAAGAATTTATTACACCTATCGAAAGAGGAGATATTGCAGAGTTAGCTCATGAAATTGATAATGTAACAGATGCTATAGAAGATATTTTAACAAGAATATATATGTTTAATATTACTTCTATGAGAAAAGAAGCCTTAGATTTTGCTAATGTAATAATAAAACATTGTAATGAGTTAAAAGGATTAATGAAAGAATTCCGTAACTATAAAAAGTCACAAGAAATACAAAAATTAATAGTAAATATAAATGGATTAGAAGAAGAAGGAGATAAGTTATATATTATGAGTATAAGAAATCTTTATACTACTTCAAAAGATTCTATAGAATTAATGACATGGACAGACACTTTTAAATATTTTGAAAGATGTTGTGATGCTTGTGAAACTGCAGCAAATGTAGTTGAAAGTGTAATAATGAAGAATTCATAATAAATTACATAAGAATAGAATAAGATAGGCTGTTGAAATCAAACAGCCTATCTTATTGCTATTTTAAAATCATCTATTTTTTTACCTTTAGATGTTATTGCACTTACCTTAATGTATTCTTTATCTATATCTATAAGTAAAAAATGATATACAGCAATTGGGGGAACAACAACACCGGATTTGCTTTTATACTTATCACGAAGCTTTTCACCGCCACCACCTGTAATTACTTGATAAATGTACTCTCTTTTTGAAGAAGAATTTATCATCCTTCTTGAATAGTTATGCTCATGGCCACAAAAAATTATATCAATATTACATTTCTCTACTATATTTAAAAAGTTATCTCTGTCAGTAGGATACAAATCAAGGCAATGACCTAGATGAGCACCAGTTGGAAATGCTGGAGAATGAACAAAAAGAAGTTTGTTTTTATAACAGTCATATGAAATTTTCTCTAACCAATCAAGCTGAGCTTGGCTAATTTTATGAATTTCTCCATAATGAAATGAATTAAGTACTATAAGCCTAGTATCCTCAAAGTCTACGTAATAAACTGTTTTATTGTAACCATCAAGAGTAGTATCAGTAGGAATTGAATTATCATAAAACTCACCAAAAACTATAAATCTCATTTTTTTCTCCTTAAAAAATAAATGATTTACTTACAATATTTTAACCATCTAGCATAAATTTCGGGTCTTTCAGTTTTAACAAAACTTAGAAATTCATCTTTATATCCAAGATCATATAACCCTTTAATGATTAAACTAGGATATAAACGTTTTTCCTTCATAGCCTTTGCAGTATCAATAAGTTTAATATCATTTAAAGGTGTTAAAAATATATGAAATAAAGCTGAATCTAATCGTGCATATCCTATAGAATACATGGCTTCATAAAGTTCGATAATTTTATTTGATATATCTAGAGTGAGACAATGTGATGACAAATATTTATCTAATTCAATCCCATCTATATATTCTCTTATAATATGTTTATCACCATATGAATAAATCTTAGGAAAATGTGAATTTGTTTGAGCCATAAGTAAAGTGTGGATTTCATCCTTACAAGATTGTTTCTTTTTAAATATTTTAATACATTTTTTTGAATCTATTTTATATACTTTTCCTTGAGTTCCACTACCAAGTAATTGTAATTCATCTATATTTATTCCATCGTACAATTTAATTTTAATCACCTAATTAAAAAAGTAATAACAATATTAATATATGAAAAATAATAAATTTGACTTACTTTATTTTAGTTTTCTATAATTCGATTTCCTCAGCATTTATTTTAAAATTTGCATCTTTATAGGACTTTTTAATATATGATGCAGATCCAATAAATGTTAAAAGATAACCAATGAGTAAATTTTTCATAAACTCACTTCTAATTGAAGGTTCTAATAAGAAATCTGGAACAGATCTTAATGCATCAAAGAATGTTATTTCATAATAGCTTTTAAATTCTGAGTAAATATCTATAGCTAATGAAATATGATTAGCTAAATAAACCATAATTATAGTGATTATAGAAGTAATAATAACTCCTGTTATATTAAGTTTTCCACCTAGCAATTGATATCCTTTAATACAACATATAGCAATAGCTAGTCCAGCAATTGCTGCTATATAATTCATTTGGTATATTAATATCCAAACTAAAGATCCAAGTAGGGCACCTATAAATCCACCTACTATTCCACCAACTATATTGTTTCTTACATTTTGAAGATTATTTTGATTTTCACTGATAGCATTTTTGATTTCTAATTGACAATTCTTACAGCAAGGAATAACAGTATTACCTAGTAAAAATGCTGATACTTCCGTATTTTCTCCACAAGAGCTACATCCAGTAATAAAGTTATTCATAATAGAAAAATCAATAAGTTTATTTAATATAGATAATATAATCTCTGGATCTCTATATTTTTTAGAACCTGGATTATATTGTAGCTGAATACTAGAAGGTTTATAAGAAGCATAATTAAGTTTTTTATATTCTTTTGTTAAATCATTAAGAAAAGAGTTAATTTTATCTCCCTCAAATTCATTATTAAGTACTCCTTTCATTTTATATTCTTAAATTATTCATCATTATACCAATAATTGGGTCGATTATAAAATAATAAGTATAATTCTATAATAATTCATATTTACCATATAAAATCAATATTATATAATTTATGTAATACTAAGCAAAGAAGTGAATATTTAAAAGGAGGTTTTTTTATGTCTAAAAATTTAGGACCTAATCCAAATGATATATATCCAAATGAAAATATTAAAACTGTATGTTTTATAAAAAACACTATAAAAAATCCTAATATTGAAGTTGGAGATTATTCGTATTTCTCAGGAGAAGACTTTGAAAAGCATGTAACTCATCATTATGAGTTTATTGGTGATAAGTTAGTTATAGGGAAATTTTGTGCTATTGCAAGTGGGGTAGAATTTATTATGAATGGTGCAAATCATAGAATGAATAGTGTAACTACTTATCCATTTAATATTATGGGGAATGGATGGGAAAAATCAACTCCTGCAATAGAAGATTTACCTTATAAGGGGGATACTATAGTAGGAAATGATGTCTGGATAGGAGAAAATGTAACTATAATGCCAGGTGTCAAAATTGGAGATGGGGCTATTATAGCAGCTAATTCAGTTGTTGCAAAAAATGTTGACTCATATAGTATTGTAGGAGGAAATCCTGCTACATTTATAAAGAAAAGATTTGATGATGAGTTAATAGAATATCTTTTAGAATTAAAGTGGTGGAACTGGTCTAAAGAAAAGATATTTGAGAATCTGGAAGTATTATGTAGTTCTGATTTAAATAGGATAAGAAGTATAGAATAAAGAATATAAAAAGTGGTATTAGAAAATTTGGATATACAATAGTATTATCTAGATAAACTTTGTTTCTAATAATATTAAATAAAATAATGTATAAGCTATAGTTAAATATTAATTGTTAAGAGTTATAGAATATATACTAATATATTTTAACATACTATATCTGTATCAATTTTGAAAGGAGATATAGTATGGAAAGATTACATTGCAAGATTAATGGAATAGCTAATGAAAATATGAAAACGCAACTAAAAAATTCATTAGAAAAAGTTGAAGGTGTTAATCAAGTTTGTGTTGATATGGCAAGAGGTTCTGTTGAAGTTATGTACAATAAACCAGCTACACAACAAGGAATAAGAGCTTGTATAGAAAATACAGGACATACAATTGAATAATTAGTAAGAAAAGTAGTCTATAATTAATGAAAGCATAGACTACTTTATTTTAATATTTATATGAATTAAATAGATGAAATAACAAATTCTTTAAATATTTTTGCTATAGGGGACATATAAGCATCTTTAAGCCATCCCATATAAATAGTTTTATCTTTAATTTTTTCTTTTATCTTCAAGATAGAAACAGAATTTGTGTTGATAATTGGTGTGTTTGGAACTATTGATATTCCAGCGCCTGCCGCAACTAAACCTTCTAGCATACTTGCTTCACTAGGTCTTATTGATATTTTAGGAATATAACCTAAGAATTCAGAGTATGAAATCATCTTATCTTTACTATCTATGCAAAAAGCAACAAAGGATTCATTTTCTAATTCTTTTAAAGATACTTCGGATCTATTTGAAAGATAATGATTTTTAGGAACTATTAAAACATATTCTTCACTTCTTATAGCAATTGATTCAATTTCAGAAGGTATATTAGAATGTTCAATACATTCATAAAATCCTAAATCTATTTTTCCAGATTTTAAATCACCTATTATATTTTTTACTGATTCATAATTAAATTGAAATTTAGTATTTGGATTTTTATTTAAGAAATCGCTTATTATAAAAGGCATAAAATATGTTCCTATACTAGATGTAGAAGATATAGAAATACTACCAGTATTAGGATTTATTATTTCTTGTAACTCTTTTATACCTTTGTTTATCTCAACTAGTGCAGCATTTGTATGAATCAAAAACATTTTTCCAAACCTTGTTAATTTAATATTACGACCACTTTTTTCAAATAGAGGAACTTCTAATTCTTCTTCAAGTTTTGAAATTGCCTTACTCAAAGCAGGCTGGCTTACTGATAATAAATTAGATGCAGTTGTAAAATTTTCAGTTTCAGCTATTGTTTTAAAGTATTCTAATTGTTGTAAGTTCATTTTATTCTCCTTAAGATAAAGTATATGATTATATTTATAAGATTAGTTAATCTAATTTAAATTTACAAGGCAGTTTAAAAACTTATTAGCTAATGGAATTATAAAAGAAAATTAATGTAGCAAAAGTATAGTACTTTTTAAGGTTATAGTAATCATATAAAAATTATAACTATTAGTTATAGTTTTATGAAAATTATCAATTAGACATATGTTATTTTATAATGATATAATCACAATATAAAATTTTGGATTTAATTTAATATGATAAATAATTATAAAATTTATTTATAGTTATGTCAAAAGAAAATGGGGGAATATATTATGATGAAAGTAGATAAAGAAAAATGTATTGGATGTAGTTTATGTATTAATGATTGTATAGTAAGAGGAGATATAAATCTAGTTGATGGGAAAGCTAATATAAATAATATTACGTGTTTTAAATGCGGTCATTGCATAGCAGTCTGTCCTAAAAATGCAGTGTCAACAGATGAATACAATATGGATGAAGTAAAAGACTATAATAAAGAAGAATTTGAATTAAATGAGGATAATTTACTTAACTTTATTAAATTTAGAAGAAGTGTAAGAAATTTTAAAAATAAAGATGTAGAAACTGAAAAACTATTAAAAATTATAGAAGCAGGTAGATTTACTCAAACAGGAAGCAATAGTCAAGGTGTATCTTATATAGTTATAAAAGATGGAATTGATAAATTAAGAGAAATGGCTTTAGAAAGTTTAAATCAAATGGGGAAAGGGATACTTAATAATTTAACAGAAGAGACTATGAAGCTTAAAAATTATGCAGAGATGTGGGTACAAATGTATGAAGATTGTAAAGTAGATCCGAAAAAAGGTGATAGATTATTCTTTAATGCCCCAGCATTAATACTTGTAGTATCTAATTCACAAGTAGATGGAGCACTTGCATCTTCAAACATGGAGCTTATGACTAATGCATTAGGACTTGGAACATTCTTTAGTGGTTTCTTTATTAGAGCAGCACAAGGAAATAAAAAGATAATGGATTATTTAGGTTTAGATGAAAGTAAACAAATTGTAACTTGTATGGTTATTGGATATCCTAATATAAAGTATTTAAGAACTACCCCAAGGAAAAATGCAGAAATAATTTGGAGATAATTAAAAATATACAAATAATCAATTAAAATATCTATACAGTAAGGAGGAAGAGAAGTGAAAGTTGAAATTTGGTCAGATATATTTTGTCCATTTTGTTATATAGGAAAACGCAAATTTGAAGCAGCTTTAGAAAACTTTGAGAAAAAGGAAGATGTAGAAGTTATATATCGTAGTTTTGAATTAAATCCTGGTGCAGAAAAGCACAATGATAAGAACATACATGAACTTATTGCTAGTAAGTATGGGATTACTTATGAAGAGGCTAAGTTAAATAATGATAATATAGTAAGACAAGCAAAAGAATTAGGATTAGAATATAATTTTGATACTTTAATACCGACAAACTCTTTTGATGCTCATAGAATGATTCATTTTGCAAAAGAATATGGTAAGATGGAGGAAATGACAGAAGCTTTATTTAAAGCATATTTTACAGATTCTAAAAACGTAAGTGATTTTAATACATTGGCTGAAATAGCAGAGAGTGTTGGATTAAATAAAGAAGAAGCAATAAATGTATTAAATAGTAATAAATATAGTGATTTAGTAAGAGGCGATGAAGAACTGGCAGGGCGTTATGGAATAAATGCAGTACCATTCTTTATATTCAATGAAAAGTTTACAGTATCAGGAGCTCAACCAACAGAAATATTTTTACGAGCTCTAAACAAAGTTGCTGAAGAGGAAAATTCTTTAACTTAATAAAAGCTTACAAATTACATTATGACAATCAAAGAGATGTATAAAAATAAATTCTAGTGCAGTTGATACAAAGGAAGCTCGAAATAAATTAGAGCTTCCTTTTTTACAAATAATATTAAAAATATTTAGTTTTATGCATATGTAAATAATAGATAAAAAATTATATTTAAAAATTACTTTAAGTAAATAAAATAAATAACTTAAAGGATATAACGTTTTGTGATACCATTTAGAAAAAATTAATATATAAGCATAAAGGGGGTCGCGTTTCGCGACCCCTTTTGTAAAAATAAGAGATTAACTTTTTCAAGGTAATAAAGCTTACTTAAAATTGAATAAATTTCACATTAAATATATTTCTGATACTACGTCTTTTACTTTCGCAATAAATTAAGTAATTTTCAAACTTATTTGGAATAAACATTATAATAGATATTTATTAAATGGAGAGTTTTTAATGGTAATTTATATTAGAAAGATAAAAGGTTGTTTATTACTATGTTTATTAGCTTTATTTTGTATTGGACTTATATTTTATAAATACATAGCACTAAATAATAGAAAAGATTTTATTGCAGGAGCATTTGTTATAAATGAAGAATTAGAAGAACAACATGAAAAAGAAGTAATGACAACAATAAATAATGAAAAATATTTTAGACCATCAAAGCTTCCAGTGTTGAACAATAATAAAGAGGCTATTGAACTTATGGATGATTTTTATGATAAAGAAGTAAAAGATATATCAATAACAAGCAAGTATATAAGGAGCCCAGAAGATACTATTTTAAATTATTTTTCTCTTTTAAGGGAAGCAGCTAATCCTGTGGATAATAAATACCTAGGGTGTGGTTCTATAGGTAATGGTGATAGACCTTATCCAATAGCATATAATTTTTTTGATGATGAATATAAGAAAAAGGTAAGTTTCAATGCTTATAAGGATTCATTTTCTAACATATTTCATATAAGTTTACTTAAGTATAAGGAAGTTCCAAGTGATAACGAAAATTTAAAGTATTTTTATGAAATCGAAGCTATACAAGCATTAGAAAATAATATTGCAAGCTTTACTTATTATTATGGATTTATAGAAATGCGCAAAATAGGAAATGAATATAAAATATCAGATATTAATATAACACCTGAAAATTATCTTTGTGCCCCATATCATGGATGGGTATATGATGCAACCTCGAAAGTTGAAATAGAATATGGGAACTGGTGCAAGCTTATTAAAAAGATGGGGAAAACAGAAGTTGATGGATATGTTAAAAATATATATTTCCTGGGAAATGACAATAAAAACTATAAAATACAATTTTATACCCTAACTAATGATTATGATATTGAAGTAGCTCAATATGTTCAAAATAGCAATGGAAGATGGGAAAATATAAAATTAAATCCTAATGATTGCTTGAAAAAATAGTGACTGTCATCCCTAGAATGTTATAAGCAATCTTAGTTAGTAGAATAATATTAGTAATTCTTATAAATTGATATTAAAAAAAACTCGGAATATGTAATATTTTTGTAGTAATTTAATATGTAAAATGTGTTGACAATGTTTACACATTGTATTAGAATATAACCATATTAAATACGGATCCATTTACGGATTGTTACTGGAAAGCAGGCAAAACCTAAATTGATACCAAATTTGTTATAGTGGAGAAACTATAACCATTTGATATTGATTTGGGTTTTTTTATACGAAAATAGAATAAATCTTATTAATAAGCTAAATATATAATGAGATTATTTTTTATAGAAGATAAATATTTCTAATAAAAAATTAAGATGAAGGAGATTAGAGATATGCTAATAAACAAAGTGTTAAATAATAATGTTATTACAATTATAAATGAAAACAATGAAGAATCAGTTGTTATGGGTAGGGGAATAGCCTTTCAAAAGAAGAAGGGTGATGAAGTTGATAAGGAAAAAGTAGACAAGATATTTGTTTTAAGGAATAAGAGCATTAATGATAAGTTAATTGCATTAGTTAATGATATTCCTGTAGAAAACCTAGAAATTGCTGAAGAAGTAATTAAATATGCAGAAGAAAAATTAGGAACAAAACTAAATGAAAATATATATTTAACACTTACTGATCATATAAGCTTTTCTATAAACAGATATAAAAATAATTTAGAAATGAAAAATGTAATGCTTTGGGATATAAAAAGACTTCATAAATCAGAATTTGAAATTGGACTTAAGGCATTGGAAATCATAAAAAGTAAAGTGGATATAGAGTTGCCAGAAGATGAAGCAGCATCAATAGCACTTCATATATTAAATGGTGAATTAAGTCAAGATATGCCTCAAATAGTTGATATTATAAATTTAATTAATGAAATTCTCAAAATTGTAAAATATCATTTTAATATTGATTTTGACGAAGAATCAATTAATTATTATAGATTTATTACTCATTTAAAATTCTTTGCACAAAGATTAGTTAGCGGAAAATACTATGAAGATAGTGATAATGAGTTATTTGAAATGATTAAGAATAAATATCCCAAATCATATGAGTGCACAAGAAAGATAGAAGGATTTATAAAACAAAAATTTAATAATGAATTAACAAAAGAAGAAAAACTATATTTAATAGTACATACAGCGAGAGTTGTAAAAGAGAATTATTAAAAATTAATATAGATTTAAATTTTACTTAGGATTGTAACTGATTCGATCAGGCAAAACCTAAATTAATGATTAAAATTTAGCTAATGAACTATACTTGCGTATTATCAAGATTTATTTATATTCATTAGTATGATATTTATGATTTAATTTAGGTTTTTTATTATATACTGATAAATAAATATGTTCGGAGGAGATAGCAGGAAAATTAATTTGTTAATCGGAAGTTTCATAGGATTGTAACTGACTTGATCAGGCAAAACCTTAATTCTTCAAAACTTAAATAATTTAAATTTTGAAAGTGAGGAATTAAGCTATGAATTATGAAAATTTAGCTAAGTCAATATTAGAAAAAGTAGGCGGAGAAAAAAACGTATCAAATTTAACACATTGTGCAACAAGATTAAGATTTAACTTAAAGGACACATCGAAGGCAAATACAGATGCTCTTAAAAACACTCAAGGTGTCATGGGAGTTGTTGATAAAGGCGGTCAATATCAAGTAATAATAGGAAATGATGTAAATAATGTTTACAAAGAAATTATCAAAATTAGCAATATTGAAAATGGAAATAGCAATGGATCTAATGAAGTTGATGATCGTAAACCTATTGCAAAGGTAATAGATACAATAACAGGTATATTTACACCTATATTACCAGCAATAACGGCAGCAGGTATGATGAAGGCAGTTCTTGCATTATTAACTGCATTTAAATTAGTATCTACGGATTCTCAAAGTTATCAAGTTATAAATTTTATGGCAGATGCTGCATTCTATTTCTTACCTTTACTTCTTGCAAATTCAGCAGCTAAGAAGTTTAAATGCAACCAGTACTTAGCAATGATGCTTGGAGGAATGTTGCTTCATCCAACATTTGTTACAATGGTAAATACAGCAAAAGAAGCAGGAACATCTATATCAGTATTTGGATTACCAATTTCTTTAGCATCATATAGCTCAAGTGTTTTACCAATAATACTTGGTGTTTGGTTTATGTCATATGTTGAACCAATTGCAGATAAAGTATCACCAAAAGCAATTAAATTCTTTACAAAACCATTAATTACAGCATTAGTTACAGGAATAGTTTTATTAGTAGTAATTGGACCTTTAGGATATATAATTAGTGATAAAATAGGATTAGCTATAAAAACTTTAGAATCTTATGCTAGCTGGTTAGTACCTACTTTAATAGGTGGATTAACTCCATTATTAGTTATGACAGGAACTCATTATGGGCTTATACCAATAGGAATAAACAATCGTATGACTATGGGATATGATACAATAATCTACCCAGGAATGTTAGCATCAAATGTTTCTCAAGGAGGAGCAGCATTAGCAGTAGCACTTAAAACTAAGAATAAAGAAATCAAACAACTAGCATCTTCAGCAGGTATTACAGCGGTATGTGGTATTACTGAGCCAGCTTTATACGGTGTTAACTTAAGATTTAAAACTCCATTATATGCATCTATGATAGGAGGAGCAATTGGTGGTCTGTTCTTAGGATTATTCCGTGTATCAAACTATTCAGGTGGTTCTCCAGGATTTTTAACTTTACCAAGCTATATTGGTGGAGAAACAATGATGAACTTTGTATATGCTTGTATAGGAGCTGTAATAAGTGTGGCTGTATCATTTGCAGCAGGTTTAATCTTATATAGAGATAAAGAAGAAGTTACTGATACTGAAGTAGTTGATAAGAGTGATGAAAATATTAATAAAGAGGCTCTAGGTAATGCAATTACTATTGCTAGTCCAATAAATGGAGAAATAGTACCTTTAAGTGAAGTTAAAGATGAAACTTTTGCATCAGAAATGATGGGAAAAGGAATAGCAATTAAGCCAATAGAGGGTAAAGTAGTATCACCGATAAATGGAACTGTTGAAATGATGTTCAAAACTAAACATGCTATAGGGTTAAAATCAAATGATGGAGCAGAGGTTTTAATTCATGTAGGTATGGATACAGTTCAATTAGAAGGTAAACACTTTAAATCATTTGTAAAAGATGGAGATAAAGTGAATATTGGAGATACTTTAGTAGAATTTGATATGGAAGCTATTAAAAAGGAAGGTTATGAATTAACAACACCTGTTATAGTTACAAATACTATGGATTATTTAGAAGTTTTACCTATGAACTTAAAAGCAGCTAAGGCTGGAGATACTATTATAAGTATTCTTTAATATATAAGTTTTAATAAAAATGAAGTTGACTAAATTTATTAAAAGGTGAAATTAATTTGAGTTTATAATAAAATAATTGATTCTTACTAAGAAAGATTTAATTATTTAATAACTAGAAAACAATTAAATTTAAAACTTATGAAAATATAAGGAAGTATCTAAAGAAGAATTTATAGATACTTCCTTAAAAAATAGAGGAGGAATTAGTTATGACTAAAGATTTCAATAGATTTCCAGAAAACTTTTTATGGGGAGGAGCTTTAGCTGCAAACCAATGTGAAGGTGGATATAAAGAAGGTGGAAGAGGCTTAACAACTGTTGATCTTTGTCCAGCAGGAGCAAATAGACGTAAAGTTATGGAAGGGAAAATAGATGTTTTAAGACCATTAGAAAATGAATATTATCCTTCACATGAAGCTATAGACTTTTATCATAGATATAAAGAAGATATAGCATTATTTGCAGAAATGGGATTTAAATGCTTAAGAGTATCAATTGCATGGTCAAGAATTTTCCCAAATGGAGATGAAACTATTCCAAATGAAGAGGGATTAAAATTTTATGATTCAATGTTTGATGAAATGATTAAGTATGGAATTGAGCCAGTAGTTACAATTTGTCATTTTGATACACCAATTGGAATTATTGAAGAGTTTGGTGGATGGAAAAACAGAAAGTTTATTGATTTTTACTTAAATTATTGTGAAGCTATATTTACAAGATACAAAGATAAGGTTAAATACTGGATGACATTTAACGAAATCAATATGATATTACATTTACCTTTTATGGGAGCAGGAGTTAGATTTGAAGAAGGTGATAATGAACTTCAAATAAAATATCAATCAGCTCATCATGAACTTATAGCAAGTGCATTAGCTACAAAAATGGCACATGAAATAATGCCAGGTTCAATGGTAGGATGTATGCTTGCAGCAGGAGAGTTTTATCCTTACTCATGCAATCCAGAAGATGTATTATTAGCAAAAGCAAAGGATAGGGAAAATTTATTCTTTATTGATGTGCAATCAAGAGGGGAATATCCTGGATATGCAAAAAGATTTTTAAGAGAAAATGGAATTGAAATAGAGTTTGGAGAAAATGATGAAGAAATATTAAAAAACAATACAGTAGATTTTATTGGATTCAGTTATTATTCAAGCAGATGTGCAAGTTCAGATCCAGAAGTGCTAAAAGGCCAAACTGCAGGGAATGTTTTTAAAACTGTTAGAAATCCTAACTTAAAAATTTCAGAATGGGGATGGCAAATAGATCCATTAGGTCTTAGAATAACTTGTAACTCTTTATATGATAGATATCAAAAGCCTTTATTTATTGTAGAAAATGGTTTAGGTGCTGTTGATAAAGTAGAAGAAGATGGATCTATAAATGATGATTACAGAATTGAATATTTAAGAGAACATGTTAAAGCAATGAAAGAAGCTATTAAAGATGGTGTTGATTTAATAGGATATACACCATGGGGATGTATAGATATAGTTTCTGCTTCAACTGGGGAAATGAAAAAACGTTATGGATTTATATATGTAGATAAAGATAACGAAGGAAATGGAACATTAGAAAGAAGAAAAAAGAAGAGCTTTGACTGGTATAAAAAAGTTATAGATAGTAATGGTGATGAGCTTTAATATAGGCTAATAATTTATTAAAAGAGTTTGGATTTAATTTCAAGCTCTTTTTAATTTAATTAAATTTGATATATAATATAATAGGTTTATAAAGACATTTAAATTAAATTAATAAAAATAGTGTTATAATAAGATAAACAATAGAAAAATATATTTAGAAGGTGTACAAAATGAAAAAAAATATAATCAATTTTATTGAAGAAAATAAAATAATTGCAATTTGCAGAGGGATTTATGGAGAAAAGCTAGTTCAACTAGTAGAGTCGTTGTATGAAGGTGGAGTTAAGCTAGTAGAAGTAACATTTGATCAAGGTGACGAAAAGTGTATAGAAAAAACTTCAGAAGCACTTAAAGAATTAAATTCTAAATTTAGTGGCAAAGTTAAGTTTGGAGCAGGAACAGTTATTACAACTGAACAAGTTAAGGCTGCAAAAAATTCAGGAGCAGAATATATTTTATCTCCAAATTCAGATTCAGAAATAATAAAGCTAGCAAATGAATTAGGATTAGTAACTATACCAGGTGCTATGACTCCAACTGAGATTTTATCTGCTCATAAGGCTGGTGCAGATTTTGTAAAACTGTTCCCAGCAGGTACTTTAGGATTAAAATATGTTAAAGATATATTAGGGCCAATAAATAATGTTAAATTTATAGCAGCAGCTGGTGTCACTCCAGAAAACTTAGGAGAATTTTTAAAATTAGGATTTGTAGGTGCTGGAATTAGTAATTATATAACTAATAAAGATATGGTAAACTCAGGAGATTTTGAAACATTAACTAATCATGCTATAGAAATAATGAAAATAGCTAAAAATTAATATAAATAAAGAAATATAGAATTAGATTTGCAGAATAATATTTATAGTGATGGATAAGATAAAATTGAAAATAGAGCTATGGTATAATATCGATGAGAAAGATTATCAATTAGCGAGAAATATTAAGGAATTTAAAAATAAACTAAGATAATAAGCTTAAACTAAATGATAATGATTTTCAATTACTGAAAAGGTGTGATATTATATCAACATAATTTAATTTTAAAGAGGAGGGAAACCATGGCTAGAGAAAGAGGCCCAAGATTTAAACAGTGTAGAAGACTTGGCTTAAATGTTTCCGGACATCCTAAAGCTATGAATAGAGCTGTAAAGGGAACAAGTAGATCAGACAAAAAATTATCAGAATATGGTGTAAGACTATTAGAAAAGCAAAGATTAAGAGCTTACTATGGAGTTTTAGAAAAGCAATTTAAAAAATATGTTGAAGATGCTTTTAAAACAAAAGAAGGAACAACTGGGGAAGCTTTATTAATAAGATTAGAATCAAGATTAGACAATCTTGTATATAGAATGGGATTTGCTAATTCTATAAGAGCTGCAAGACAAATGGTTAATCATGGACATATATTAGTTAATGGAAAGAAGATTGATATTCCATCATATAAGGTAGACCCAGGCACAGAGATTTCTTTAACAGAAAAGGCAAGGAAATCTCCAAATTATCTTGCAAACATAAATGGACATGTAAATACTTTACCTTACATAGATTCTAACTTAGAAGAATTTAAGGCTGTATACACTAGATATCCATTAAGAGAAGAAATACCAATACAAATAAATGAAAATCTAATAGTTGAGTTCTACTCTAGATAATTATTCTAGCTAAGAGTATAAGGTTCATAACTTCTTAAAATTAAAGTATATTTTGCCATGGAAAAAGCTATACAGTGCAGTGTATAGCTTTTTCTTTCTATAGATATTAAAAATAAAATTGAATTAAATATATTGACTACTTACAACAGCTAATAGAGTTTTAGGGTCAGTTAAAATTGTTATATCCTCTGGAATAACAATATCCTTGATTAATACTTTATCATCAGCATTCATACTAGAAACATTTATTTCAATAGATTCTGGAATTTTTTCAACATTTCCTTGTAAATCAATAAATAAGTTATGAGTTTCTAATGTTAATCTCCTAGACTCTAGAGTTTCTTGCCCAGTAATTTTTATAGGAATTCTCATTTTTATAACTTCATTTGGTTTAATATATTGAAAATCTACATGCAAAATTTCATGTAGATTATTTTTCTGAACATCTTTAACTACGCAATTGAATTTTTTATTATCTAATTCAACTTCTATAATAGATCCGCTATTATTTTTTCTAAGCATTCTTCTAAGTTCTGCATTACACATTTTTATTGGAATAGTATGATCAAGGAATTCTCCATATATTACTCCAGGAATTTGCCCAGTTTTTCTAAGTTTACTTTGATTTGTTTTTATATTTCTTTCATATACTTTAAATGCTAAATTTGACATAATAAATACCTCTTTCATTAACTTTATATAATATATCTGTTCTAATTAATAATTTATATAATTAAAAAATATAGTTGGTTTATTAAGCTCTATAAAGTTAAGGTGAAGATACTCATAATATGAGATATTTAAATAACCACACCTAGAGCTTAATTCCAAAGCCCCACATATGCATCATCCTCCTTTAAGTTATTATGATGAGTTTACTTAATAAGTTAAATAAAAGCAAAGGTAAGAAAGTAAGTCTTTGACAATAAAACATTAATATAATAAGGAAGTATTAAAGGAAAGTATAGAATATTATGACAAGTTTATAAAAAGATAAATTTATTATTAAAGTGGGAAATATATCATAATTTTTTATATCAGAATAAAAATGATTCATTATATTAACTACTATAGAATGTCAAATGAATGGTTAATGGGTAGTATGATAAATAATTATAAAAAAATATATATTTATTTTCATCAATTAATTCTATCTGAATAGTATAATTAGAAAGTATTTATTTGGGAGATAGTATTTTGAAAATAATTAATAAAATTTTTTCTATAATAAGTAGAGGAGAAGATTATAGTGATAGTGCCATTGCATTTGTTAATTCCGGTAGTTTTTCTAGTCCAACTAAATATTTTATATGGGTAGATACTAAAAAGTTTAAAGTCAACATATTCCAAGGATCAACAAATAAATGGAATCTTATTCATAGCTATATATGTACTATTGGAAAAAAGGCTACTCCAACACCAAAGGGAACATTTAGTATAGGGATTAAAGGATTGTATTTTGGAGTTGAGAAAGGATATAAATGTTGGTATTATACACAGTTTAAAGGAAATTATTCATTTCACTCAATAATTTATAATTTAGATGGTAGTGTAAGAGATGGAAGGCTTGGAATGGCTTTATCAGATGGATGTGTAAGATTGGCTAAGGAAAATGCAAAATGGATATATGATAATATTCCTGAAGGGACTAAAGTTTATATTACGTAAAATATATGGCATATGGATGGAAGATTGCAATATATAATTTAGAATGTATGAGGGAAACTTCGATTGAAGTTTCCTAAATTAAATTGCTTTTAGTGCTTTAGAATAAATTATATTAATAGAAAAAAACTTCTCAAAATGTTTATATATTATCATTGACATCGATTACTTAGTATGATAATCTGAAACAAATAGTTTTTAAAACTACATATTTTAGATTAAAATACGAAATTGGAGAAAAAAAGATGATAAAAATTGTATCAGACTCATCTACACTTTATTCTATAAAAGAGGGACAAGCTAATAATATTGATATTGCACCTCTTTCAGTTAGCATTAATAACAAAACATATAGGGAGTATGAAGATATAGACACGAAAGAGTTTATTGATATTATTAACGAAGGTCATATTCCTAAATCTTCACAGCCATCTATTGGATATGTATTGGATTTATATAGTAAATATCCAGAAGATGAAATAATAAATATTTCAATGGCAGATGGTTTATCAGGTACATATAATTCAGCATTTATGGCAAGAAATATGGATAATAATCCAGAGCGTATAGATGTAATTAACTCAAAGACTTTATGTGGACCACATAGATATTTAGTTGACTTGGCTGTTAAGCTTGTAGAAGCTGGATACACAAGAAGTGAAATAGTAAATGAATTAAATAAATTTATTGAAACATCAACTTCATTTTTAATTCCTCATGACTTTGACTTTTTAGTAAGAGGGGGAAGAGTGTCATCTATAGTTGGTAAGATTGGAAGTGCCATTAAATTAGTACCAGTTATGACTCTTTCAGAGGACTGTAAATCTCTTGAAAAGTTTACTACTAAGCGTACATATAAAAAAGCAGTTAAAAAGATAACTGAAGTATTTTTAGAGAAAAATATTGATTTTAATTATAAGATTTATATTTCTCATGCTTGCAAAGAAGATTTAGCAAACGAGACTAAAGAAATTATATTAGAAGACATTAAAGATGCAGATATAGAAATTAAGTTGTTAAGTCCTGCATTTACTACTCAAGGTGGACCAGGATGTGTTGCGATACAAGTAATAAAAAAACATGATTTATTAAAATAATTATAAAAATAGGAGAGGCAGTATGGGTAAAGGGAATAAGTGTGGAGTTCATAGAAATATTTTAGAGTTTCATTGCCCAAGGTTTAATGAACTGCCAAAAGTTTCTTTATATAAGGACCAAGTCATTGTATATATAGAAGATGTATTAAAAGAAATAAATATTAATAATGAAGAAAAATTATTAACACCTACGATGCTTAATAATTATGTGAAACAAAAGGTAGTTTATCCTCCAAAAGATAAAAGATATGATGAAAAACATTTAGCTTACTTAATTATAGTTTGCACATTAAAGCAAGTATTTACATTACAAGAAATATGTTATTTAATTACAAAGCAAATAGATACTTGCCCTATAGAGGAGGCGTATGACTTTTTTTGTGTAGAACTTGAAAAGGCGCTAAAATCAGTATTTACTACAAGAGATTTTTCAGAGCCAAGTTCAGCAAGGAAAGTTACAATTGAATCTGAGATAGTAAGATCAATGGTAATGGCTTTTGCTAATAAGATATATATACAAAAGTATATTAAACATGAAGTAAAAGATAAATAGAATTTAATAAAAATGATTTAAAGGTACAGTATTAATTTATATAATTAAATTGATTATATAAATTGATACTGTGCTTTTATAATATAAACAATATATAAGATGTTACTGCAAATATTATTTGATTTTTAAATAGTATTGAACATGATTAATATTTATGATATTTTTAAGTAAACGTTATAATTAAGTTGAAAGTAAATTTATATTATATATGGAGGTATAGAATATGGGTATTAGATTTATAGAAAAGTATAATGTATTTAAGCTTGACTCAAAAGATACATCGTATATTATTTCTATTGTAGATGAAGAAAAATTTTTAGGACATGTTTATTTTGGTAAAAAAGTAATTGATGAAGATATAAACTATTTGATGAGGATTGAAGAGCCACCATATATTCCATCTAAAAATAATAGAGATAGAGTATCCTTTTATGATAGTTTCCCTTTTGAATACTCAACTCATGGAATCGGAGACTTTAGAGAATCATCAATAAGGGTTAAGGATAAGAATGGACATTCAGAAGTAAAGCTTGAATATAAATCACATGAAATTTATAAAGGGAAAAGAGAGCTTAAAGGGTTACCTGCTACATTTGGAAATGAAAATGAGTGTACAAGCCTTGAAATAACTTGTGTAGATACATATTTAGATTTACAAGTTGTACTTGTTTATACTACTTTTGAGAATTTAGATGTTATTACAAGAAGTGTAAAAGTTAAAAACCTAAGTGAAGGTGAAATTAATTTAACAAAGGTATTATCTACCTGCATTGATTTTGATGGTATGGATTATGATATGATATCACTTCATGGATCTTGGGCTAGAGAAAGGCATGTACAAAGAAAGAAAATTGGTTATGGAAAACAAGTTGTATCAACTATAAGAGGAGAATCAAGTCATCAAGATAATCCATTTATAGCATTATTAGATAGCAAAGCAACAGATGATTATGGAAATGTATATGGATTTAATTTTGTTTATTCAGGAAATTTCTTTTCACAAATTGAAGGATGCCAATTTAATACAACTAGAGTTGTAATGGGAATAAATCCAGAAGGTTTTAATTGGATATTAAATAAGAATGAAGAATTTACAGCACCTGAAGTAGTTATGGTTTATTCAAATGAAGGTATAGGAAAGATGACAAGAACCTTCCATGATCTATATAGGAATCATTTAATAAGAGGCGAATATAAAGATAAAAAGCGCCCAATATTAATAAACAATTGGGAAGCAACTTATTTTGATTTTAATACAGAAAAACTGTTATCTATTGCAAAAGAAGCATCTAAGTTAGGAATAGAAATGCTTGTTATGGATGACGGCTGGTTTGGGAAGCGTAATGCTGATAATTCATCATTAGGAGATTGGTTTGTAAATGAAAACAAAATAAATGGCGGGCTTAAAAATTTAGTTGATGAAGTGAACAAACTTGGTATGGAGTTTGGAATATGGGTTGAACCAGAAATGATATCAGGAGACTCAGAGCTATTTAGAAAACATCCAGATTGGTGTATTAAGATACCAGGTCGTGAGCCTGCATTATGTAGGGAACAATATGTATTAGATTTATCAAGAAAAGAAATAGTAGATTATATATATAATAGTATAAAAGAAGTTTTATCTAGTGCAAATATAACTTATGTGAAATGGGATATGAATAGGCAACTAACAGACTTGGGAAGCCTTGGATTAAAGTCAGAAAACCAAGGAGAATTATTCCATAGATATGTTTTGGCAGTATATGATATGATGGATAGATTAACTAAAGATTTTCCACATATTTTATTAGAAAACTGTTCTGGTGGAGGGGCAAGGTTTGATCCTGGAATGCTTTATTATAGTCCTCAAATTTGGTGTTCAGATGATACTGATGCAATTGAAAGATTGAAAATACAAGAGGGAACAGCTATGGTATATCCACTTTCAGCTATAGGTGCGCATGTTAGTGATTGTCCAAATCATACAGTTGGAAGAACTACACCTTTTGAAACTAGAGGCTATGTAGCTTTGGCTGGTACTTTTGGATACGAGCTTGATGTAACAAGAATCCCACAAGAAGATAGAGATATGATCCCAAAACAAATAGAAATGTATCACAAGTATAATGACTTAGTAAGAACTGGTGACTATTATAGAATAGAAAACTTTTCTGAAAATAATTCTTTTGATTCTTGGTCAGTAGTTTCTAAAGATAAGAGTGAAGTTTTAGTAACTTGTGTGCAAGTTTTTGGAAGACCAAATTACCATAGCAGAAGAATAAAATTAAAAGGATTACTAGAAGATAGATTCTATAAAAGTGAAGAAACTGGAAAAATTATTTCTGGTGGAGCATTAATGAATGCTGGAATTAATTTAACTAATTTACATGGAGATTTCAAAGGTAAATTAATTCATTTAAAACTTGTAAAGTAGTGAAAATATAGTATATAAGTTAACTATAATAAATTCCACAGTGTAAAAATAAGATGTTTATACTGTGGAATTTTTATTTATTTTATTATATAAGGTAATGTTAGTACCATTGAGGTACCCTTGCCATATACGCTAAATATTTCAAGTCCGTAGTCTTTCCCATAATTAAGTTTTAGTCTACGATTTATATTTCTTAATGCTATGCTACTGAATTTATTATTTTTATCATTAATATAATCATTTAAATCCTTCAAATTTTCATCTTCAATGCCTATGCCATTATCAGATATTGTTAATAATAAATTATTATCTATATGATGACCTTGAATTATTATTTTCCCATTACTATCACATTTACTTAATCCGTGGTAAATAGCATTTTCAATTAGTGGTTGAATTATCATCTTAATTATTTCACAATTGAGTAATTCTTCGGGGATAATATTTTCTATTGTAAAAAGCTGATCAAATCTTATTTTTTGTAAGTAAATATAATTATCTATTATTTCCATTTCTTGATTTAGCTTTACTGTATTAATTTTTCTATTCATGCTATATCTTATTATTGAACCAAAGTATTCTGCCATAGTTGAGGTTTCTAAATCATCATTAATTTCCGCCATCATATGAATTGATTCTAAAGTGTTATATATAAAATGAGGATTGATTTGATTTTGAAGCTGGCGAAGCTCTAATTCCTTTTGCTCTATTTGATTCTTATAGTTTATATTTATTAAACTATTAATACGACCTTTCATGTCATTATACGAATTAACAAGTTTACCAATCTCATCATCTTTATCATATCTAAAGTTTTTATTTAAATTATTTTCTATAGAGTTTGAAGACATATTGTTTATAAGATACTGTATTGGATTAAAAATTCTTTTTGTAAAGAATAGATACAGTATTATTGATGAAATTAGAAAAAATAGTATGTTAGTAATTAAAAAGATAATGTATAAATTATCTAGTTTAAATGCATCTTTCTTTGGTATTTTATTAATTACTATCCAATTTGAAATATTAACTGGATTAGAACAAATAACATAAGGTGCATCTTCATATATATAATTTATTGACGGCTCAGAACTATTAAAATTTACTTTGTCAAAATAGTTGAATTCTGATTCTTCTTTATTTGTTGATAGAATTAAATCACCACTAGAACTATAAATTGAGATAGCTTCATTATTAAATGGTAAATCATAGTTTAATATATTATTAAACTCTTCAGTTGATAAAGTAACTAAAAGCATCCCTGTAATTTGGTTTGTATTAATATCTATTATTTTTCGTGTAAGAAGTATAAGATTTTTACCTTTTGAATAGTCTATATCGAAAATACTACTAGAATTAATATTTGCAAAAATTGAAGTAGCAGAAGATGAACTTAAACTTTCTTGAAACCAATTTTCATTAAGTGGATTTATAAGTTTATAGTGAGAACTGTTTCTGCTTGCAAATGCACCCATGCCTTTTAAATCATAAATATAAGCTCCACTTATATAATTATTTTGAATTAGCATCATTTCACAAAGATATTTTAAGTAGTTATAATGTGATATTTGAAAATTTTCAGTATCTCTCAATGTCTGATGCAACGTACTTATTTCTGGTATAAGTAAAGGATATTTAGAAACATCAGAAATAGTGTTTATTTTTTCTTCTATTTGGTTACTAAAGCTAATATTGAAGTTTTTTATTAATTTTTCAGTTTTGTTAAATTCATACTTTGAATAAGAATATAAATTAAAAGTAGTAACAAGTAAAAAGATTAAATAAAGACAAGTAAAAATAATTAGAGTTAACTTTTTTATAGATAAATTTTTATAAGAAAACATAATTTACACCTAACTTCTTTAAAAAGTATATATTTTATTTTATTAAAGTATAATTCTTCTAAAATGTAAACATTTAATATATAATAAATATATAATGAACTGAAAAAATATTCAATAGTAGGTGTAAAGATGAAGATATTGATAGTAGATGATGATAAAATTATTAGATTAGGATTAAAGAAAATAATTAATAGGCTATTTCCAGAGTATGAAGTTTTATCAGAATTTCAGAATGGATTAGTAGCATTCGAATATCTAAGAAATAATAAAATAGATTTAGTTATAACTGATATAAAAATGCCTATAATGACTGGAAGTGAGTTAATAGAAAAATCAGTAAGAGAGATAGACAATCCTCCATTATTTATTGTGCTAAGTGGATATGATGAATTTACTTATGTAAGAGATACTATGAAATTTGGAGCGTTTAATTACTTATTAAAGCCTATTAAACAAGATGAATTAAAAAAAGTAATCTCTGAAGCAGAAGTTAAAATTAAAGAGAATACAAAGCAAGATAATATATTTAATAAATCAATAGAGATATTAAAAAAAGATTTTTTTAGACATATATTATTTTCAAATTCTGAATGGAATTATAGAAGCGATAAGTCCTTTTTAGAAGATATACAGCTTAATGAAAATTATATGTACAAGCTTATTATAGTCGAGAATGCAAAAAAACAAAAAGAATTATTGAAAAAATATATAAAAAATATTGTTACTAGATGTATCTATATTGAATATATATATTTTAATTTTGAAGGAAACTCATATATAGTGTTTTATTTAGATATCACTAAAAGTGCTTTTGATGAAGGAGTAAACAATTACATTGAAAATGAGGTGAAAATATTTGTAGAGAAAAATATAAATGTCTATATAATGGAGCAAACTGATGAATTATATAAGTTAAAGGACCAATCAATAAGGTTTAGAAAAATTAGAAATACAATATATTATGAAAGTAAAGCAAGAAAATATTTATTAAAATTATCAGATGAAAATAAAGTTATTGAAGAAGAGAGTAATATTAATACAAATTTAACTGTTATAAAACTTGCTAAGCAATACATAATAAATAATTTTAATAAAAATATATCTCTTAAGGAGGTAGCAGATGAGGTTTTTTTAAGCCAAAATTATCTATCTGAATTATTTAAAAAAGAAGTTGGAGAAGGATTTTATGAATTTTTAACTGAATACAGGATAAAGATTGCAAAAGAATTATTGGTAACAACAAATTTAAAAGTTTATGAGATAGCAGTAAGGGTAGGGTATAATGATGCAATAACTTTTGGAAGGGCTTTTAAAAAAGTAACAGGATATACACCAAATAGCTTTAGAAATAATTAGAATCCATTATTTTATGAAAGAGGTTAGGTCAATGAAAAATAAAAAAATAAAGATTTCTATCATGGTAATCATGGCTATTATAACTACTTTTTTTGGAGTTAAAATTATTAAAGAAGATAAAGCTGAAGGGAATATTTTAAAAAATGAGAATAAAGAATTAGCGGGAGAAATAACATTTGTTAGTAATAGAATTGATAAAAAAGAAGAACTTAAAACTTTAATATCAGAGTTTGAGGAAGAGCATCCAAAGGTTAAGGTGAACTTAGAATTAATAGGAGATGCAGAAGAGATTCTTCAAAGAAGAGCTATGGTTCAAGAACTGCCAGATGTAACTTTAATCCCTAGTGCTATAAAAGCAAGTGAATATTCTCAGTTTTTTTTGGATTTGGATGATTTAGGATTCACAGAAGATAATATATATAATTATAGCACCGGTATTGGTAGCGATGGTAAGCTTTACAACTTAACTACATCAATTTCATGGAACGGAATTATATATAATAAAAGCGTATTTAAAAAATTAAACATAAATGAACTCCCAAAGACTAATGAAGAATTTTTAAATTTATGTAAAGCTATAAAAGATAATAAAATAATCCCAATTGCATTAAACTATAAGCAAGTTTGGACTATGAATACTTGGATAGATGTAGCACCATATTTATTCGATGTGAAACTTGAAAAAAATATAATCTTAAATAATGAGGATATTTTAAGTGACAATAGCGGGATTTTTAGAGCTTTAAATTTTGTAAGAAACATCTATCAAAATAATTATTGTGAAGACAATTTACTAAATTATGAATGGGAACAAAGTAAGGTAGACATTAAAAATGGAAAAGTAGCTATGATATTTTGGAATTCAGATTTTAAATATCAACTAGAAGATATAGGAATGAATATGGATGATATAGGCATGTTTCCATTACCAGATAGTAAATACATAAAAGTTTATGGAGATTATAAGATCGGAGTTGCTAAAAACACAAAATACCCAGAGTTATCAAAAGCATTCCTAAAGTTTTTATTTGAAGAAGATCGTTATGCAAATGCGGTAAATATATTATCTCCTTTGAAAGAAAACTTGAGAAACAGGGATTTAATAAAAGAGTTGGAAGCATATAATATTCCAATAGATATACATGGTGATACTATAAAAAATCAAACAGAAGAAGATAGAAAGATTCGGGAATGGTATGAAACTTTAAGAAGATTATCAGGATTAGATTATTCTTTTGTTCAAGAGTATATTACAAGTTCAGATATAGAAAACTTAAGGGATCAAATGAATAACAAATGGAATGAGTTGGAGAGAAAATCTGAAAGCAATGATTAAAGATAGTATATTAATTATATTTACATATGTCTACTTTTATTAAAAAAATAGGAAGTATGGATAATAATAAATCAATTTAAATTACTAAGTATTTATAATAATAATTGATTTAGTTATTCAATAACTTCCTCATTTCCTTCTTCATTTTTTTCTCCATTTTCTTCAGAGTTAGCTATTTCCGTAAAAGCTTCAAGCCTTAATGTGTTTGCATAAGTACTTAAGAGATAGGCGTTAGCTAACTTTATATATGGAGAAATATTAACATTTTCTTCCATATTATTTGTTCTTAAATTTCTAGAATAAACTCTTTTTATAGCTACGACCCATAAGAAAATATAGCCTAATAATACGAGTTGTTGACCTTGTAGTGTGATTTCAGCAGAAGCTACATCAGTATTATTATTAGTTAATAAATCATGTATATCAACATTTGCAGCATATGCAAAAAAAGCATATCCTACTGAAAGAAATGTAGCGCCAGTTCGTTCGAGCTCTGCAAGGTTTATATCCAAGTTTTTTATAAACTCTTCAATATCATCAAATGAATCATTATTACTCATATAAAATATATACCTCCAATAAGAGTTCTAATTATTATATGATATTGTATATAATTTTGAGTCATATTTTTTAATGTAAAAAAATAATATAGATATTTATTATTCGTAAGATAGTGCTTAGGGATTTCTATTGATATTTGGATAATACTTTTCAGACCAGACTTCAAGCTCTTTTATAATTTTAGTAATTTCTTTTCCTTTTTCAGTTAAATAATATTCAACTTTAGGAGGAGTTTCATCATAATTCATCTTAATAACTAACTCATCTATTTCAAGTTCTTTTAAATTTTCAGTTAATACTTTGTGACTTATTCCCTTTACAAAGCGTTGAAGTTCTAAAAATCTCTTTGGGCCATCATAAAGATGGCATAAAATAAGAGATTTCCATTTACCTCTTATAAAATCCATTGCAAAGTCTAGTAAGCATACATATTTCTTATTATTGTAATTTATCATAATGCGGTACCTTCCTAGAATATTTTAAATAAATTTATACTTTATTTAAAATGAGATGTTTTATATTATATAAGAAAAAATTTTCAATTGCAACAAATGTAAACTGAAGAAAATTTGTAGAAGAACAGATTAAAATCAGAAGAAAATAGAAAAATTACTATTTTAGCTATAAAAAATAATAGTAATAGATATTTAACTAAGATTGAGAATTTAAATAGATAAAAAAGAAAGTATTATTAAGAAAAGATATATGATTATATAAAAATAACATTGACTACAGAAATAGACAATGTTAGAATAATATTCTACTATATTATTTATTAGTATATATAATTAAATCATATCATATTCAAAAAAGAAAGTCAATATAAAAATAAAAAGTTTTGGAGGTTATTTTATGGAAAATAATATTATATCTATTCCAGATTCCTATATAAATAAACAAACTTTTTTAGAAATTCAAAAATGTAATGATGAAACTCTACACTACGGATTAAAACTTTCAGAAGAGGATATAAAAATAATTTTAGAAACTAGAAAAGAATCACTTATTAAAACTGGAAGAGTAGAATTTAGTGGAGGATTAATTCAAAAAATTATACTAGCATTTTGTGATTCCCCTTATATTTCTCAATATAATTATATCGAAACAATAGATGATATAATAGAAGCCTTTTATTATTATAAAAATGAGACTATGGATGAAATAGGTGATGATGAATTAATAAACTTAATGAAGAATTATTTTGATAATGAATGTCAAGGGTCATTAGACCTTCTAAAATATAAATATCTAGATAATATTGCCCACAATATAAAATATGGAGTGGCTGACTATTTTAATATGGATGAAGATGAGGATAAGTAATGAGTAATTTAATTATAAATAATAAAGAAGGAGCAGATGAAATATTAAATCAAGAGAATTATTTCCAATCTTTATTACAATATTCATATAATAACAATTTATTAGATAAAGAAGATTTTGAAAAAGTACAAATTCAAATTATGAATATTTTAAAAGATATTGTAACTTATTATACAATGGATTCAAGTTCATCTGTTAGGGTTGAGGTAGCAGAAAGCTTATTATCGTCAATATATTATACAATTAGTTTATTTATAAAGAATAACTCTAATGCTAATGAAGCTATAAAGATACTCAAAGAAGAAAGTATCAAGGAAATATTCAACAAAGGTGAAAAATTATTGAGAGTTAAATTTGATGATTGCATATCTTTATTAAGTAGTGTACAAAAAACAAAATTAATAATAAAAAATTATGCTTATAATGACACTATTGATTATGGAATTCCACTGTTTTTTAAAAAATATGATATTAGATATGGAAGTCATGAAACTCCAGGATCTATAGATTATCCATTATCTAATGATAATATGAATTTAGTAGGTATTGAATATATAGAGAACTATTTAAAGAAACTAAATTTAGAAAACAAGTTTTGTTCTAACTTCAATACAATAGAAATAGAAGATTTATTAAATGGATATGATAAAAAATCATATCATCTATTAATTAATATTTTTGATTTAGTATTAACAAATTCTATTGGTTCTGTTTTCTTAAATAAAGAAGCTAGTAATTTAAGAATAACACCATATGAAAAGTTATATCTTAAAGAGAGGTTTATAAATTTATCAGAGAAAGAAATAAAAAAAGAAATATTATTAGCAGTAGAAAGAATTTGTATTGAATTTTTAATCGATGCAGATGATTTAGATTTAGTTAACTATTTAAATAATGCCTCTGTAAAAATTTCTCATGAACTTAATAGAGATATAAATCAAATTGATAGAATATTCATCACTCCTAATAATGAAAAAGAAAAAACTATAAAATATCAAGATAGAAAAAGTGTTGAAAATAGTATATTTAGAAATATTTCTGAAGAAGTTAGAACTTGTAGTAATGTAGAGGATAAAATAAAAATTATTAAAGAGGACATTCATAGTTTAACTGATTTGGTAGATTTACTAGGGGCAGATTGTATATTTGAGTATGAGTTTACTGAAGTCTTTAAAGCTTTAGATGATTTTGAAATTGCTTTATTAATTAAGTATTTGCCGAGAGATAAAGATGTAGAAAGTGATTATGGAACTGAAAGTGAAAAGGAATGGCATGAAAAATTATTGAGATTTATTGATAGCTTAGATGAAATAAAAAGAAGAAATATTTTGAGGTTATCCAGTAAGTTTGAAATATAAAGCAGATGGTACATGAGCTTATTAATCTTAGAATGTAAAAATAGAAGATATAGTAGTATTTATTACTAAGATATCTTCATTTTATATTCTTATTTTTAACTGTATCATAGCAGACTTTAATTTTATAACATATAATTATAAGAAAAGTGTTAATATTGTTAATAAATGAAATAGTTCATAGAAGGAGATGATAATATGAATAAGCCTATTATTGGAGTTACAGCACTTTTTGATGATGAAAAAGAAAGTATTTGGATGTTACCGTCATATTTAGATGCAATTACAGATGCAGGAGGAATCCCTGTCATATTACCAATTATAGATAACGAAGAAGATATAAAGACTTTGGCAAATAAATTTGATGGATTTTTATTAGCTGGTGGTCAAGATATTAATCCTGAAATATATAAGGAAAAGAAATTGGCTCATTGTGGAGGTATAAATGTTGCAAGAGATAAGATGGAAAAAAGTTTGTTAAAGGAAATATTAACTATAGATAAGCCATTACTTGCAATATGCAGAGGTTTTCAACTTTTAAATTCATATTTAGGGGGCTCTTTATACCAAGATATAAAAATAGATAGAAATAATAATAAAGATAGTATTCATAGGCAAGAAAAACCTTATAATAAGCCAAGTCATAAGGTAATAGTTAAAAAGAACTCTTTACTATTTGATATTATGCAAAAAGAAGAAATAATGGTAAATAGTATGCATCATCAGGCTATAAAGAATGTTTCTCCTAATGTAACTGATGCTGCAATAAGTGAGGATGGAGTTATAGAGAGCATTTATATTAAGGATAGAAAGTTTGTATTAGGGGTACAGTGGCATCCGGAACATTTATATAAAGATTATGAAGAGCAGTTTAATATATTTAAGGAATTTATAAATAGATGCAGTTAAATATATCAAAGTACCAGAAAAATACTTTTAATAACTTTAAATGGAAATTAAATACTATTAATGGAAAATATAAACATTGTGGAAAAGTGCTAGAAAAATAAGAAAAGAATAAAAAAGATGAGTTAAACTTAAGCAACGAAGAAAATCACTTTTTACTTAAATTAATAAAGGGAGTAATATATGATTATTACTAGTAATAATTAATTCATGAAGTTTGCAAGCTATATAAATATAACTAAGGAGTTGTACTTTGTGGAAGTAAATAGTGTGAATCTAAGCCAAGAAGTATATATATCAGATGCCGAGAAAATATGTAACTGGCTTAGTGATGAGGAAATAACAAGTTATTTAAATGAAGACATTAATGTAAAGCGAAATTTAATTAACGTTATAAATAGGGTAAATATGCCTATTTTAACTCATCTTTTTAATAATAATTGTAGATTTTTTATTATAAAAAATATATATGGCGCAATAGGATTTTTACGACTAGTACCAAAAGGTGAGTTTGTAGAAATAGTTATTGCAGTAGGTGAAAAAGATTTATGGGGAAAGGGAATAGGGCATAATGCTGTACTCGAAGCTTTAAAAGTAGCTTTTTTTGATATGAGGGCTGAATATGTTGTAGCTAAAATTAAAAAGATTAATAAGAGATCACAAAATCTTTTTAAGGGCTTAGGGTTTAAGCAAGCTAAAGAACTGGAAAGAGAAATTGAATATCATATTAGTATGAAGTCTTTCATTAGATCTGCTGCCTAGACTATTTAAATATTACTTTCTTTAATTATATATTAAGTAGATAGTCCTAAAAATAATAACAATATATAGTTATTAATTCTGCTAAAAAAGTATTGATTTTTGTTAATCAGTACTTTTTTTATTTTGAATAAATTATAATAATATTTATATAAGATAAAAAATATCATGATTTTAATATAATTTATATTAAAATTAGAAGATAAAAATCTGTAAGAAATATTTTAAGTATTATGATAAATTATTAATGGAGGTAGATATATGAATAAGGAGGAAAAATGGAAAGCTGTTATAGAGAATGATTTAAGATATGATGGGGATTTTTTTTATGGAGTTAAAACAACAAAAATATTTTGTCGTCCATCTTGTAAATCTAAAAATCCAGTTAAAGAAAATGTAGAATTTTTTTCTACCACTGAAAGTGCAATTGAAAGTGGATTTAGGCCTTGTAAAAGATGTCGACCTGATTTAATAGAATACAATCCGATTACTAATATTGCTAATAGTATGAAGGAGATTTATGATAAATATTATTTTGATGAAGAGCTTATTAATATTAAGATAAAAGGTCTTCATATAGCTAAAAGTCATTTAATAAGAGTTTTCAATAAGACTTTTAGCTTAACACCTAAAGCATATATTTCTAAAATTAGAATTGATAAAGCTAAGGAACTTTTGAAAACTAGTGATAAATCAATTACTGAAATTTCTTATGATTGTGGATATAGGAGTTTATCAACTTTTTATGATAATTTTAAGAAAGTTGAAGGGATGAGTCCTATGAGTTATCGTATAAAATAATTAAGAATCTGCTTATAAAATAGATGTGAAGGAGTTATATGAAAAGTATTTTTTACTATGAGACTATAATTGGAGAAATTGGAATAGCTGATAATGGAAAAGGTATTACAAATATTTATATAAAAGATAAATTAAAAATTGAAAAAGATATAGAGGTAAAAGAAACTAAATTAATTAAAGAGGCAGCAAGTCAACTTAATGAATATCTATCTGGAAGTAGAGAAGATTTTAGTATTCCATTTGACTTAGAAGGAACAGAGTTTCAAGTTAAAGTGTGGAATGAGCTAATTAAGATACCTTATGGAGAAACAAGAACATATAAGGAAATAGCAGAAAAAATAGGTAATCCTAAAGCAGCTCGTGCTATTGGAATGGCAAATAATAAGAATCCAATATTAATAATGATACCATGTCATAGAGTTGTAGGTAAAAATAAAAGCTTAGTTGGATATGCTGGAGGCTTGAAAATGAAAGAAAGGCTGTTAGAAATAGAACACAAAAATATTCAGATTTACTAGTGATAATTGAATAGTTAATAGATAAGGGGGAAATACTTTGGCGTTTGATATGGATGAAAATATGATTTTAACAATAAGAGAGGAACTTATAAATTTGTCAGAAGAAGATTATAGAAATTTTTCTTCGAAACTTTTACCAGGAGTTAAAAATATACTTGGAGTTAGGCTCCCAGCATTGAGAAAAATTGCAAAAAGTATTGCTAAAGAAGATTGGAAAAGTTACTTGAATAATGCAAGGGATGATTACTTTGAAGAAGTAATGTTACAAGGTATGGTAATTGGATATATTAATAATATTGATATAGATGAAATTATAAGTCTTATTAGAAAATATGTACCCAAAATCAATAATTGGTCTGTTTGTGATAGCTTTTGCAATGGCCTAAAAATTACTAGTAAAAATAAAGAAAGAATGTGGAATTTTTTACAAGAGTATTTTTCATCAAGTGATGAATTTGAAGTAAGGTTTGCGGTAGTAATGCTATTAAATTTTTATGTTGAGGAAGAGTATATTGAGCTTGTCTTAAGTAATTTAGATAAAATAAAGCATGATGGATATTATGTTAAAATGGCTGTTGCTTGGGCAATTTCTATTTGTTATGTGAAGTTTAGTGAGATAACTTTCAATTATCTAAAAGAAAACAACTTAGATTATTTTACATACAATAAATCATTACAAAAAATCTGTGAATCTTTAAAAGTTTCTAAAGAAGAGAAAAATATTATTAGAGGCATGAAGAAAAAGGTAAATAATAAATAATGAAGTTAATTAGACGATTTTATAAAGAATTTATCAAATCGTCTAATATCATATTACCTCCAAGTTTATAATCATAATCAGAAGTACTATTTATTGATTTTATAAAACTCCAAGTTGCATTCCAAAGTTTAACTACAAAAATATAACCTTCTAACTTTTCATTTAGATATTTTGAAGAATAACCAAAATAACTTTTAATCAATTCGTTTTTCATATTTTCATTTAAAAACCAAGATAAAGTAGCTAAATCAAAAAATATATCTCCCATTGCGGAAAATTCAAAGTCAATAAGATAGATAGAGTTTTTAGTATATAAAATATTAGATGTATTTAAATCATTATGGCACAATCCAAAATGATATTCTTTAGTTAAATTATCTTTTAAGGAATTTAGCTTTTCCATTAATAAATTTATATCATGATTAAAGAGAAAATTTGAACTAATTAAAAACTTAACATTTCTTTCAATTATATCAAAAGGATTAAAATAATTACTACATTTTAATCCATGTAACCTTTTTAATGTATGTATTAAGCTGTCAATAAAAATATGTGAGTTATAAAATTCTATATTAATTTTATTAGATTCCTTAAATTCACTTAACAAGACTCCAGTATCTTTATTATGATAAAGTATATTAGGAGAAATATTAAAAGGCTTAATTATGTTTAAAATTTCATTTTCATTATAAAAATTATTAGTGTTATCTTTACTTGGAATTCTTAAAACATATTTTGAATCTTGTAGTGTCATTAGATAATTTGAATTATTTAACCCACCAAGTTTAGTTAGTGAAAAATTTTTATGTATTGTATTCATAAAATCTCCTATAGTTATTGTTGTTTATACATTATATCAGATATAATATGAAATGTATTTTAAGATTATTATTTATGTAGATTATTAGTTGAACATAGATTTTACTTAATAATTTTAAATTTATTATGTATACTATTATAAATAATACTAGTATGTACTAATATGAGATTAAAAAGTATTATAATTTTATTCGAATTTTAGTATACCTAATTTAATTAAAAAATAGGAGAAAAAAACATGAAGAAGTATAAATTTGATTCAGAAATAAAGAAGCACGAAGGAAAAGATGCCACTTATATAGAGGTTCCTATAGATGTTGAAAAAGAGTTCGGAGCTAAGAGGGTAAAGGTTAAAGTAAAATTTGATGGTGTAGATTATAGAGGATCAATAGTAAAAATGGGATTACCTTGCTATATGATAGGAATAACAAAAGAAATAAGAAGTAAAATAGGTAAAACTTATGGTGATATTATAACAGTTGAATTGGAGAAAGATGAAGAAGAAAGAAAGGTAGAGTTACCAGAAGAATTTAAAGAAAAACTTATTAAAAATAATGATGCATATAAATTTTATGAAAGCTTATCTTATTCACAACAAAGAAAGTATTTTCAATGGATAACTTCAGCAAGAAAAGAAGAAACTAAAGTAAAAAGAATGGAAGAGGCAATAGAAAAATTAACAAATAAAATAAAAATATAATCCCTTAAAGTGTAGTGCAGTATAAGAAAAAATGAATATAGTGAAAAAATTATCAAAGTACTGTATAATAGTTATAAATAATGGAGGGATATATGATGGATTTATCTAAGTTTACTGAGAATAAGGGACTTACTGAAATTGAAGTAAAAGTTTTAAATTATATAGTAGATAATATAGAGGATGTAAACAAATTAGGCGTTAGAGGGATTGCAAAAAATAATTATACATCAACATCCACAATAATGAGGCTTTCTAAAAAACTTGGTTACTCTGGTTTTTTAGAAATGCAATACAATTTAGCATCATTAAAGGGCAATGAGCTAGGAGAAAATCATAATGAAAGAGACTTTGTTGATAGCTTAGATATGGATAGTCTTTTAAAAGAAAATTCTAGTGATTCTATCAATAAATTTGTAGATATTTTATTTAATGATGATAATAAATTTATTTTTATATATGCCAATGGATTTTCAGGAATTGTAGCAGAATATATTAATAAGAAACTTTTAGTCATGGGAAAAAGGTGTATATTATCTAATGGTACAGATTCAATTGGAGTTTTTGAGAATAACTTAGATTACATAAGTTCAATTATAGTTATTTCAAAATCAGGAGAAACTCCAATGGTTTTAAATAAGGTTAAGACAGCAAAGGAACATGGAATTAAGGTGGTAGCCTTCACAAATGAAAGAGAAAATAGTATAAGTAGACTTGCAGATATAAGTTTTAAAATTGATGACGCAAACAAACTAGATGATAGAAACTTAATGCCAAATACATTCTTTCCAAAGGTGTTAGTATTAGTTGAATTATTAATATATGAATATTATAAACGAAAAAATAGTGATTCTAAGTAACGTGTTATCTAATTGGGTAACACGTTTTTTTGAGGGGAAAATCTATATACAGATAAATTGACACTTATTATAATGAAAATGTAAATGATTTCTGAAAAGATGATAAATGGAGGTAAAAAAATGAAAGAAAAGATAATGAACAAACTACAAGACTTTTCTAAAGGAATGTTCGTACCTGTTTTAATATTACCTATAGCAGGTATAATAATTGCAATAGGTAACATTTTAACAAATGCAAAGTTAGCAGAGTACTTGCCATTTTTAAAGAATGACGTTGTATATGGACTTGGAAAGATGTTATCAGGGTCATTAGTTTCAATATTAACTAATTTAGGTATTATATTTTGTGTAGGTTTAGCAGTAGGACTTGCTAAAAAGAAGAAGGCAGAAGCAGGTTTCACATCATTATTAGTGTTTTTAGTATTTATAAACGCAATGAATATATTTTTAACATTAACTGAAAAACTAGCACCAGCAGATGCGTTAAGAGGAAGTGGACAAACGACTGTATTAGGTGTGCAAATACTAGATATGGGAGTTTTCTTAGGTATTATATTAGGAATCGTTGTTGCATATATTCATAATAAATTCTGTGAAAAAGAGTTTGATGGAGCATTTCAAATATATGGTGGATCAAGGTTAGTATTTATTATTTTAATACCAGTAACAGTTGGTTTAGCAATATTATTTAGCTATGTATGGCCACCAGTGCAAAATGTTATTAATAATCTTGGGGAGTTTATACAAGGGTCAGGTAATTTCGGTATCTTCACATATGGAACTTTAGAAAGATTATTAATTCCAACAGGGCTACATCACTTAGTTTATACTCCATTTTTATATAGTTCATTAGGCGGAGTTGCTGAAATCGGTGGACAAGTATTTGAAGGAGCTAGAAACATATACTTTGCAGAAATGGCTGATCCAACTATAGCTAAGCTTTCAGCATCAGTAATTTGGGATGCTAGAGGACTTTCAAAGATGTTTGGTCTAATAGGTGCATGTCTAGCTATGTACCACACAGCATTACCAAAGAACAAAACTAAGATAAAGGCAATATTAATTCCAGCAGCTGTTACATCAATTTTAGCAGGGGTTACAGAACCAATAGAATTTTCATTCATGTTTGTAGCACCAGTATTATTCGTAATTCATGCAGTATTAAGTGGACTAGGAATGGTTGTATTAAACGTTTTAGGAGTTACAGCAATAGGACCAAATGGATTAATAGACTTCTTATTATATAATCTTCCACTTGGAATAGAAAAAACTGGCTGGCCAATGTATATATTAGTTGGTTTAGGACAATTTGTAGTTTATTATGTAGTATTCAGATTTGTAATAGCTAAATTTAAGCTAAAAACTCCAGGTAGAGAAGAAGATGGAGATACAAAGCTTTATACAAAGAGTGATTATAAAGAAAAAAATTCAACTAAGGATAATTCAGCAACTGCTACTGGAAGCAAGGATGCTGACAATGCAGGATTAGCACCTATAATAGTAGAAGGTCTTGGTGGAACAGAGAATATAGTAAAGGTTGATAACTGTTTTACAAGATTAAGATTAATAGTAAAGGATTCATCATTAGTTAATGAAGCTTTATTAAAAAATGAAACTGCAGCAAATGGTGTTGTAATAAAAGGTGAAAACGTACAAGTAATTTATGGTTTAAGAGTTACTGGAGTAAGAAAAAGCGTGGATGAATATCTTGGAATAGAAGTAAATTAAAATCTATTTAAGTTTAGGAGTGGCTAAAATTGGTCACTCCTATTTCTGATAAGATTTTAAATTTATTATATATTAAAAATTAAATAATATATATTTTAAATTGGTTAATTTACTTAAAAAAGTGTATTAAATATTTAATATAGTATTAGCTTAAATTATGTAAAATATTAATTAAAACATATATGGGAGGTATACAATGAAGGTACAAGTTGCTATAGATAGAGTGGGTCTAGATAAGGCAATAGAGTTAGTTGAAAAGTTCAATGGTGTTGCCGATATAATTGAAATTGGAACATCTATAATAAAGGATTATGGACTTTTAAATTTGAAAGAATTGACTTTAAAAGCAAATAAGTCATTAATATTAGGAGATATTAAGACAAATGATGAAGGGGCTTATGAGTTTACTATGGGATATAATCAAGGGTTTGATATCTTAACTGTTATGGGAAGTTCTTCTTTGGAAACACTACAAAAGTGTTATGATGTTTCAAAAGAATATAATAAAAAAATGATGATTGACTTGATTGAATGTTCATATGAAAAAATAAAAGAAATATCAAGATTTGATGAAGCAATTTACTGTTTACATACTTCTGTAGATAAAAGCAACAAAAATAATATTATAGATGAGTTAAGAGATTTTAAACTTAAGTTTCCGAGCATAAGAAATATTGCTATAGCTGGAGGTATAAACTTAGATATTATTAAAAGTTTGAAAAATGAAGATATAAATATAATAGTTATAGGATCTACAATAACAGCATCTAAAGATCCTATTAAGACTTTAAATGAAATTAAGGAGGCACTTTTATGAATATAAGAGAGGAAATATTAGAAGAAGTAAATAACGTAGTATTAAATGTTAATGAAAAAGATATTGAAAAAATGGTGAATACTATTGATAAAAACTATTCAATTTTTGTTGATGGAGAAGGTAGAAGCGGGTTTCAAGCAAAAGGATTTGCTATGAGATTGATGCATATAGGTTATAAATCATATGTTATGGGGGAAACTATTACCCCTGCCTTAAAAAAAGATGATATTTATATAGCTATATCTGGTTCTGGAACTACAAAAAATACTTTAAGTAATGCAAAGTCAGCAAAGGATTTAGGATTAAAAGTCATTGCAGTCACAAGTAAGAAAAAATCTCCTTTAGGTGAAATAGCAGATATTATTTTAGAAGTACCAGGAAAGGTGAAAGGTGATGGTGAAGGCGGATCAATACAGTTATTAAGTTCTTTATTTGATCAAGCCGTTCACATAGTTCTAGATTTGGTATGCCTTTTAACAAGTAAGAGAGATAATTTTTCAAATAAAGAAGCATTAAATAATCATATTAATGTAGAGTAGTAATTTTTGAGAACATGTTACAACATAGGGTAACATGTTTCTTTGGCCACCGAAACTGTTTACCATTACATTTTACTGGTCTATAATGAGCTTGTAAGTAAGAAAAAAGACTAATTTTAAAATAAAATGATTAGATTTAATAAGTTGTAATAGGAAAGGTGGCTAATTTTATGGATACAAGCAAAAAGTTTTCTATAGTAATAGCAGGAGGAGGAAGCACATTTACACCAGGTATCGTAATGATGCTTTTAGACAATGTAGATCGTTTCCCTTTACGTAAGTTAAAATTATATGATAATGATAAAGAACGTCAAGAAGTAATTGGTGAAGCACTTGAAATATTATTAAAAGAAAGTGCACCTGAAATAGAGTTTTCATACACAACAGATCCTGAAGAAGCATTTACTGATGTAGATTTCTGTATGGCACATATAAGAGTTGGAAAATATGAAATGCGTGAAAAGGATGAAAAGATTCCTCTAAAATATGGAGTTGTTGGACAAGAAACTTGTGGACCTGGTGGAATAGCATATGGAATGCGTTCAATAGGTGGAATGATGGAATTAATCGATCTTATGGAAAAGTATTCTCCAAATTGTTGGATGCTAAATTACTCTAACCCAGCAGCAATAGTTGCAGAAGCTTGCCGTGTGTTAAAACCAAATTCAAAGGTATTAAATATTTGCGATATGCCAGTTGGAACATTACGTCGTATGTCTCAAATAGTTGGATTAACTCCAGCAGATTTAGAAGTTAACTACTTTGGATTAAATCACTTTGGATGGTGGACAAGTGTTAGAGATAAACAAGGAAACGATTTAATGCCAAAATTAAGAGAATATGTTTCTGAAAACGGTTATTTAAATCAAGTTGAAGTAGATACTCAACATACAGAACCAAGTTGGCAAGAAACTCATAAGAAAGCAAAGGATTTAATAGCTCTAGATCCAAACTTCTTACCAAACACTTACTTAAAATACTATCTATATCCAGATTATGTTGTAGAACATTCTAATGCAGAATATACAAGAGCAAATGAAGTAATGAATGGAAGAGAAAAGAATGTATTTAGTGCAGCAAGAGAAATAGTTAAGGCTGGAACAGCAAAAGGTGGAGAATTCCATATAGATGCCCATGCATCATTTATAGTTGACTTAGCAAGAGCAATTGCATATAACACACATGAAAGAATGTTATGCATTGTGGAAAATAAAGGTGCTATTGAAAACTTTGATCCAACAGCAATGGTTGAAGTTCCATGTATAGTAGGTAGCAACGGACCAGAAGCTTTAGTTCAAGGAACTATACCAAGATTTGAAAAAGGTCTTATGGAACAACAAGTTGCAGTAGAAAAATTAGTTGTTGAAGGTTGGATAGAAGGAAGTTATCAAAAGTTATGGCAGGCTCTTACTTTATCTAAGACAGTACCAAGTGCAAAAGTAGCAAAAGAAATCTTAGATGATTTAATTGAAGCTAATGAAGGATATTGGCCAGAACTTAAATAATAAAGTATAAAAGAACAGCTACAGGCTCGGACAATGGATTATCCATTATCCGAGCTATGTTTAAATAATAGATTGTTAAGCAAGGAGAATAATAATGATTAGTCAAGATATTAGAAAAATTGCTCCAGAAATGGATCCACTCCGAAGGGGAATGGGATATACTTCAGAAGACTTGTCTAAACCACAAATAATAGTCGAAAGTACCTTTGGAGATAGTCATCCAGGAAGCATTCACTTACTTAAATTTGCAAACAATGCAGCTATGGGAGTAGCCGAAAAAGGGGGAAGAGCATCAAGGTTCTTTGCAACAGATATATGTGATGGAATGGCGCAAGGGCATGATGGAATAAACTATTCATTAGCATCTAGAGATACAATAGCATCACTAATAGAAATTCATGCTAATGCAACACCTTTTGATGGAGGAGTATTTATAACAAGTTGCGATAAAGGTGTTCCAGCTCATTTAATGGCTATAGGAAGAATTAATATACCTTCAATAGTTGTTACTGGTGGAGTAATGAAGGCAGGTCCAAATCTTTTAACATTGGAGCAAATAGGAACTTATAGTGCTATGGAAAGGCGCGGAGAAATTACTGAAGATGAATTAACTTATTATAAAAACAATGCATGTCCATCAGCTGGTTCATGTTCATTTATGGGAACTGCTGCAACTATGCAAATTATGGCTGAAGCATTAGGATTAATGTTACCTGGAAGTGCAGTTATGCCTGCAACTTGTGAAGACTTAGAAAATGTAGCAATAGAAGCAGGAAAGCAAGTAGTTGAATTAGCTAAGAAGAATTTAAAGGCAAGAGATATAGTTACAGCTAAATCTTTTGAAAATGCAATTATAATTCATGCGGCAATTTCAGGATCAACAAATTCATTGCTTCATATTCCAGCAATAGCTCATGAGTTTGGAGTAGATATAGATGCAGAAAGTTTTGATAGAATACACAGGTATGCACCATATTTATTGAATATCCGTCCAACAGGTAAATGGCCAGCAGAGTATTTCTACTATGCAGGTGGGGTGCCAGCAATAATGGAAGAAGTTAAGGATTTATTACATTTAGATGTAATGACAGTTACGGGAAAAACTTTAGGCGAAAACTTAGAAGATTTAAAGAAAAATGGATTCTATGAAAAATGTAATGAATATTTAAAAGAAACTGGTTTAAAGAAAGAAGATATTATTAAACCATACAACGATCCAATAGGTAAAAATGGAGCTATTGCTATATTAAAAGGAAATATAGCACCAGAAGGAGCAGTTGTTAAACATTCAGCTGTACCAAAAGAAATGCATAAAGCTATTTTAAAAGCAAGACCATTTGATAGTGAAGAAGAGGCAATTGAAGCAGTATTATCTAAAAAAATTAAACCTGGAGATGCAGTATTTATTAGATATGAAGGTCCAAAGGGAAGCGGAATGCCAGAAATGTTCTATACAACAGAAGCAATTTCATCTGACAAAGAATTATCTGCAAGTATTGCTCTTATTACAGATGGAAGATTTTCAGGAGCATCAAGAGGTCCAGCTATAGGACATGTTTCACCAGAAGCAGCAGTCGGAGGACCAATAGCGTTAGTTGAAGAAAATGATTTAATTGAAATAGATATAGAAAAGAGAATATTACAAATAGTTGGTATTAATGGAGAACGAGTAGATTTAGATGAAATAGATAAAATACTTGTTAAGCGTAAAGAATCTTGGAAGCCAAGAGCAAATAAATATGAGTCTGGAATATTAAAGATATTCTCAGAAAAAGCAGTTTCACCAATGAAGGGTGGATATATGGAGTAAGGAACAATTAATAATGGACAATAATAATTGAGATTGTTTTGCTTTGTAGAACTTAGATTATATGCTTAGTATAAGAAATTTTGTTATAATTTATAATTCTTAAGTATTGATTTCTTATTTAAAAGCATATAAAGACACATAGGATTGTTTATAAAAATATTAAATAAAATTTATAGGAGATTTTATTATGTTTAAAATAAGAATTTTAAATGCTTTAAAAAAGTGTGGGGTAGTTGCTGTAGTTCGTGGAACAACAAAAGAAATTGGGGTTAAAATATCAGAAAGTTGTATTAAGGGAAATGTTAAAGCTATAGAAGTAACATATACAAATAAGTTTGCAAATGAAATAATAAGAGAGCTTTCAGAAAAATATGATAAAAATGATGATGTTGTAATTGGAGCTGGAACAGTTTTAGATTCTGAAACTGCAAGAATGGCAATATTAGCAGGAGCACAATATATAGTTTCACCATCATTTAATAAAGATACTGCAACACTTTGCAATAGATACAATGTACCATATATACCAGGAGTTATGACTATAAATGAAATAGTAACTGCATATGAAAGTGGAGTAGATGTAGTTAAGTTATTCCCAGGGAATGCTTTTGGACAAGGTTATATAAGTTCAGTAAAGGCACCACTTCCACATGCTAATATTATGGTAACTGGTGGAGTAAACCTTGATAACATAGAATCTTGGGCAAAAGCTGGTGTAGATTTAGTTGGTATAGGTGGAGAACTAAATAAACTTGGAGAAGCAGGAGATTTTGATGAAATAGAATCTACATGTAAAAAGTATATAGAAAAGTTTGATAAAGCAAGAGGTATTTAATATGAAGGTTGCTGGTTTAGGAGAAATACTTTTAAGGTTATCAAGTAAAAAAGGCGTGTTACTATCAAATTCAAATGAATTTAATGTAAACTATGGCGGAGGAGAAGCTAATGTATTAATTTCATTAGCTAACTTTGGAATAAGTGCTAGAATGATTACTAAGATTTCTAATGATAGTCTGGGAGATGGGATGCTTAGTTATCTAAAATCGAAGTCTATAGATACTAGTTTTATAGCTAGAGGTAATAAGAGGACTCCAATATATTTTTTAGAAGTTGGAAGCGGAAATAGGGGATCAAAAGTAATTTATGATAGATTAGATTCAGCCTTTGGATCAATTTTAGAAGAAGATATAAATATAAAAGAAGCATTAAAAGGAATAGATATATTTCATGTTTCAGGTATAACTTTAGCTGTTTCAGAAAAAACAAGAGAGTTAACTTTTAAGATATTAAAATATTGTAAGGAAAACAATATTTTAGTTAGTTATGATTCAAACTACAGAGCAAAAATGTGGAGCTTAGAAGAAGCAAGTAAAGTTACCAAAGAATTATTACCATATGTTAATATTTTTTCAGGTAGTATATTAGATGCAGAAAATATATTGAATATGAAATGTGATTTAGAGGATAAATACGAAAAGTTAAAATATTATTATGATGAAATTTCAAAAAAGTATCCTAATATAAAGCATATTTTTTCATCTTTTAGAGAAATAAAATCATCAACAGTAAATACTCTGCAATGTAATTATTATAATAATGGTATTTTGTTTTCTTCAAAAATACATACAATAGATGATATAGTGGACAGAGTAGGTGGAGGGGATGCCTTAACTGCGGGAGTTCTATATAGCATTATAAATAATAAGTCTCCTGAGTATGTTTGTGAATTTGCTGTTGCAGCATCTGTTTTAAAACATACAATTTATGGAGATGCAAACCTTGTAACAAATGAAGAAGTGGAAAGTCTAGTAAGCTATGGAGTGGGTAAAATAGCGAGATAATGAGAAGTGCTTTTAAATATAGTTAGAACTTAATATAATACTAAAAATCCATAGTAAGTAAATACTGTGGATTTTTATTTTAATAAATATCGGAAGGTAATTATATAAAAAGATGGATAATAAAGAAGTATTTCATAAAGTAAATTTAGATATTATTCTAGAAATAATGAATATATGTTGTATAATACTAATTAATAAATTTTATGTTTTAGGAGAATAAAAAATGGTATTAAGGAAATCAACAGAAAAAGATTTAAAAAACATAATGAAAATTATCAGTGAAGCAAAAGTATATTTAAAAAATAATGATGTAGATCAATGGCAAAATGGATATCCAAATGAAGAAGTTATTTTAAAAGATATAAGAAACAATATTAGTTATGTTTTAGAAGATGATGCTGAAATTATAGGAACTACTTCTTTATCTTTTGATGTAGAAGAGACATACAACAATATTTATGAGGGAGAATGGCTTTCAGATGGGAAATATGCTGTTATCCATAGAATAGCTGCTTCTAATAATAGTAATAGAAAAGGAATTGGGACAGAAATAATTAAAAAATCCGAGGAGATTTGCTTATCAAAGGGAATAAAAAATATAAAAATCGATACACATGAAAATAATTTAACTATGCAAAAGTTATTAGAAAAAAATAACTTTAAATACTGTGGTGTTATTTATTTATTAGATGGGAGTAAAAGAATTGCTTTTGAAAAAGAAATCTAAAAGGTATATTAAAATGAGAAGATTTAAAGGAAAAGGTATATAAAGTTGAAAGATATACAGCTTCCAATATAAAGAAAGAGTTAATTTATAATATAAAAAAAGATGATTATATAGATGAGATAAAAGATAAAAATGCAGAAGATATTAAGGAGTTTCATGAACAAAGTACAAGTAATTTTTCTGAAGATGCAAAATATATAATATTTAACTGCGCAGATTATGCAGATAATCCATATCTTCTATTATCACAATTGTTTGCTAGTATCAAGGGTGCTTACACAGGAGCTACTGAAAATAAGATGGGAATTGTTGAGGCATGCGATGGAGGTATACTATTTTTAGATGAGATTCGCAGGTTACCTTCAGAAGGACTATACTGGACAAATCCTAGTTGGAAAAACTACGATGGAACAATAGCTGAATGGTAAAATAATATAAAATGATCTGTATGAAACTTTCAAATCATACAGATCATTTTATTTATATGAAAAAATGATAGTGTAAAGTTTCGTATGAAAAAAATAGATAAATCAACATAAAGGTAATTATTTGAATAAATTGATTTATGTTG
>NZ_JADNAT010000030.1 GCF_015550425.1 Clostridium sp. 1001275B_160808_H3
TTATATCATAGGAGCTTTTTTCTGTGCAGAGCTTAAGCCATTTTATCCACCGGCATAGCCAGTGGTTTTCAACACAATAAAAACAGTCTTACAACATTGTAAAACTGTTTTTTTATTTTTTATTATAATACCTTAGATAAAAAGTCTATGGTTCTTGGATTTTTAGGATTTGTGAATATTTCTTCTGGAGTTCCTTGCTCTACTATATTTCCGCCGTCCATAAATAATATTCTATCTCCAACTTCCTTAGCAAATCCCATTTCGTGAGTTACAACGACCATAGTCATTCCTTCTTTGGCTAAGTTCTTCATAACATTTAGAACTTCTCCAACCATTTCTGGGTCTAAAGCAGATGTTGGCTCATCAAATAGCATAACATCTGGTTCCATAGCTAAAGCTCTTGCAATTGCTATTCTTTGCTTTTGTCCTCCAGATAATGATGCTGGATATGCATTTGCTTTCTCTAATAATCCAACCTTAGATAATAAATCTTTAGCAATTTTTTCAGCTTCATTCCTAGATTTATTCTTAACCTGCATAGGCGCTATTGTTAGATTTTCTAAAACTGTTTTATGAGGGAATAAATTAAATTGTTGGAATACCATCCCCATTTTTTCTCTTATCTTATTTATATCAGTTTTCTTATCTGTAATATTTTGTTCTTCAAATATTATTTCACCATCAGTTGGAACTTCTAATAAATTTAAGCATCTTAGGAATGTACTTTTACCAGATCCTGAAGGTCCTATTACAACAACAACTTCACCTTTTTTTATATTTTCATTAATTCCTTTTAAAACTTCATTTTCTCCAAAATACTTGTGTAAATTATTAACGTGAATCACCGGCCTTCATTCTCCTTTCTATATAATTCATAAGTCTACCTAATGTAAATGTAATTACAAAGTAAAATACTGCTGCAACTATTAAAGGTTCAAACCCTCTAAATGTTTTTCCTCTAATAACCTTTGCCGCATACATAAGCTCTCCAACACCTATTACAGATGCCATTGAAGATTCTTTAATTACAGTTACAAATTCATTACCTATAGCAGGTAATATATTTCTAATTGCTTGAGGCATTATTATAAGTCTCATAGCCATGAGTTGATTCATTCCTAAGCTTCTCGCTGCTTCTAGTTGTCCTCTATCAACAGCATCAATACCAGCTCTTATTATTTCAGATACATAAGCAGCTGAATTTAAAGATACAGCTATTATACCTGCAGTTAATGGAGACATATTTATACCTAACAATTCATCAAATGCAATATATACAATCATTATTTGTAATAGCATTGGAGTTCCTCTAATTATCTCTATGTACACATTAGCGATAATCTTTAAAGGATTTATTTTAAAAATTACAAAATTTGATCTCTTCATAAAGCATAATATTGATCCTAAAAGGACACCTAAAAGTACGCTTATTAAAGAAATTAATAATGTCCACTTAACGCCATCTATAAAATATGGCATATATTCAGATAAAAAACTAAAATCTAATGTCAAATCATACACCCCTTATTTTAATGTGAAAAATGAAAAAGTTAAAAATGAAAAAAAATGATTACTAACTCAGACAGACTGAGTTAGTAATTTAATTTATTCCATGATTCTTTCACTACTTAATTTTTTCAGTATTTCATCTTTTTATTCTAGTTATTTGTTTGTCCTGCTAAATCATTAGCATCTATTATAAATTGATCTAGTAAATTTTCTTCTTTTATTCTTTTAATTGTCTTATTTATTTGTTCTGCGAATTCTGGTGAGTTTTTCTTTATTGCAATTGCTGATCCACCATCTGTATCTTTTACTTTTTCTTCGCCTATAACTAGTTCTGAATTGTTTTTAACAATCATTTCTGCAACAGGTAATTCAACTACTAATGCATCTATCTTTCCTGATTTTAATCCAAGAATTAAATCATTAACACTTGAAAGTAATTGCATATCAGCATCTTTTATTTTTTCTTCTGCTAAATCCGCTTGAATTGATCCCATTTGAGCACCAATTTTTTTACCTGTTAAATCTTCAAATGTTTTATATTTATCTTTATCCTCAGCTCTTACTACCATTCCATGTTCTGCAATATAGTATATATCTGAAAAATCAACTGCTTCTTTTCTCTCTGCTGTAGGAGTCATACCTGATATTACCATATCTATTTTTCCTGTTGGAACAGCTGATATCAATGAATCAAATTCCATATCTTTTATTTCTAATTCAACGCCCATATCTTTAGCTATTTCTTTAGCTATTTCAACGTCAAACCCTACTATTTCATCTTTTCCATCTTTCATCATGTGGAATTCATATGGAGCATAATCTGCACTTAAGCCAACAACTAATGTTCCTTTTTCCTTAATTTCTGTTAGCTTGTCTGCATTATTTTTATTTCCACAACTTATTAATCCTAATCCCATAACCCCAACAACTGCTACGGCTAATATCTTCTTTATCATACCTTTTTTCATTATTAAATCCCCCTCTTTATGATTAAATATACAATTCCCATTCAATTGCGATAGCATAATTATACACCCTACTTTCATTTTTATTCAATACCTTTTTAAAATTTTTTTAATATTTTTTATTTATTATAATATTTTAATAAAAATATTAAAAAAAACAGCATATTTTATTCGTAAAATCAAATTTCTATAATATTTTTTGTCTTTTTATCCATCAAAACTTTATGCATAATTAAAAGTTGTCAGTTATTAATTATACATAATATGTATACATTCCTCATAATTAACAAAGGTAGAATATTATATAGTTAATAGAATTATTTAATTAATATAGCAAATCAAACTGCTATGCTATATCTTTTATATGCTACTAAAATCTAAATTTCTACTATACATTAGCAGTTAGTTATAGTTTATTTAGATATATTATTTATTTTAACTTAAATAAACCTTAATTATACTGTTGCATTTTTCTAATAAATACATATATTAATATTGAAACTTGAATGAAAGCAATATTTAGGAGTGATATATTTGACACATCTAAAAGAAAGACATCTCTTTCCTGGAGGAAATACTAACAAAGGATTTTATTCTTTTTATAAGTATATACTCACTCAAGAAGATGCAAATAGAATTATCTGCATGAAAGGTGGGCCTGGTACAGGAAAATCTTCTTTAATGAAAAAAGTGGGAGCTCATTTTAAGAGTAAAGGATATACCATAGAGTATCATCATTGCTCTTCTGATAATAATTCTTTAGATGGCATTGTTATAAAAGAGCTTGGGTTAGCTATTCTAGATGGTACCTCACCTCACATGGTTGATCCAATTCATCCAGGCGCTGTTGATGAAATTCTTAACATGGGGATTGCCCTTAACAATGATGCTCTTTCTTTGCACAAGAGGGAAATTATCGATATTTCTAAGAATATTAGTAACAACTTTCAAAGAGCTTATAGATTTCTATCTTCAGCAAAATCTATTCATGATGATTGGAGCAAATTAAATTCTAAAGCATTAGATTATAGTAAAATAGTTACTATAACCGAAAGCTTAAAAGAAGGAATATTTAATAAGCAAAAAGCTGGTTTTGGTGATGAACGACACTTATTTGCAACGGCCTTTACACCTAATGGAATAATCACCTTTGCTAATGATCTTACCTCTGAATTTAATCATAAATTTATATTAAAAGGCGGACCTGGATTTAGCAAAACTACTATTTTAACGGAAATAGGTAAAGTTGCTCAAAAGAAAGGCTACTTCGTGGAATACATGCATGATCCTTTTATTCCTGAAAGAATAGAGCATATTTTTATACCAGAGCTATCTACATGTGTAGTAACAGAAAATGAAATTAGTCAAAGCTCTTTTAATGGAAAAGTATATAATATTGAAGACTTCTGTGATGCATCTATACTTTCAAATAATAAGGAAGACATTGATTATGACAAAAAAATCTTTTATGAATTAACTAATAAAGCTTTATACTTCATTTCTGAAGCACATAAACTTCATGATGACTTAGAAGCTTATTATATAAATGCAATAGATTTTAAAATGTTAGACAAAATTTATGATGACGTAATCCAAAAATTTGAAAAATACATCCCTCAATAATTATGAATAAATGGGGTGCCTACGGCATCCCCATTTTTATTTCTTTTATATTTATTTATCTTACTGAGTTCATTACAAAAAATAAACTTACAATTGAAATTATTATACATATTGATGTATATATATATCTTTCTCTTCCTTTTCTATATAGGAAAAATCTTATTGCCCATAATATCATAGTTACACATATACCAATTTGCAACAAAAGATAGGAATTAAATATAGGCATATTGTTTATGAAATGATATGTTGTTAAGAATGTAAGCACTATAGTTACACTTGTTGATATTGCAGCTAAGGTGCATATTATTGTAAAAATATCCTTAACTCTAAATTTATCCATTTCTATTTACTCCTTTATTATCCCCTCAAACTCTTCTTCATTTAGAACCTTTACTCCAAGTTCAACAGCTTTGTCTAATTTTGATCCTGCTTCTTCTCCTGCTATTACAAAATCAGTTTTCTTACTTACGCTTCCTGAAACCTTCGCACCTAATAGTTCTAACTTTGCTTTTATTTCGCCTCTAGAATAATTTTTTAGTGTTCCTGTTACAACAACTGTCTTTCCTTCAAAAGGACTTGAGATTATTTCTTTTTCTTCAAATTTAGGATTAACTCCAAGTTCTAAAAGTTCATTTATCGTATTTAATGCTTTTTCTTCCTTGAAGAACTCTAAAACACATTTAGCAACTATGCCTCCTACGTCTTGCACTGATACTAAATCATCAAAACTAGCATTTTTTAAACCTTCTAAAGACTTAAATCTATTTACTAAATCTTTAGCAGTTTTAACCCCAACATTAGGAATTCCTAAAGAATATATAAATCTATATAGTTCACAATCCTTACTTTTTTCAACTGCATCTAATAAATTTTGCGCTTTCTTTGGTCCAAACTTATCTAACCGTAGCAACTCTTCCTTTTCTAGCTTATATAAATCTGCTATAGATTTAATATCTAGTTTTTCAAATAATTGCTCAGCTGTTTTTTCTGAAAATCCTTCAATATTCATAGCATCTCTTGATGCAAAATGAACTATAGTTTTAACCATTTGAGGTTTACATGAAAGAGTATTTTCACAGAAATAATGAACTCCATTTTGTACAAGATGTGCTCCACATGCTGGACAAACTTCAGGAACATTAATTTCTTCTGTTCCTTCTAATGATTCAGTTACTACTCCCATTATTTCTGGAATAACATCATTAGATCTTCTTACAAAGACTTCTGCTCCTACTCTTACACCTTTTCTTCTTATATCATCTATGTTGTTTAAAGTTGCTCTCTTTACAGTTACACCAGCTAAATCTATAGGATCTAATATAGCAGTAGGCCCTACTCTTCCACTTCTACCAACATTCCATTCTACATCAATTAGCTTTGTTGTTGCTTCTTGTGCTTCAAATTTGTATGCTATTGCCCACTTTGGAAACTTCACTGTGTATCCTAGTAATTCCCTAGTTCTTATATCATCAATAGCAATAACAACTCCATCAATATCGTAATTTAAATCAAATCTAATATCATTAATATAATCTATTTCTTTTTCTATTTCTTCAATAGTAGTGCAATACTTAACATAATCGTCCATTGGAAGACCTTTATCTTTTATGAAATTTAACATTTCTTCATAAGTCTTAAAGCCTTCACCTTCTTTATATCCTACATCATAGAAAAATGCTGACAAGTTTCTCTTAGCTGTTTCTTTTAAGTTTAGATTTCTTAAAGCTCCAGCAGCACCATTTCTTAAATTTTTAAGTGGTACATCTGCATTTTTATTGTAGTTGTCAAAAGCCTCTGTTGTCATTATAGCTTCACCATGAACTTCAAATAAATCATCGTTATTTATCTTTAATGGTATTGATTTTATAGTTTTAACCTGAGCTGAAACCTCTTCTCCTACTTCACCATTACCTCTTGTAGCTGCAGATACTAATATTCCATTTTCATCATAAGTTAAATTAACAGTTAACCCATCAAACTTTTTAGTAAGTACATATCTAGGCTCTGGTAAATCTTCTCCTCTTGAATTCATCTCTCTAATAAATTTAAGATTTCTATTATGCCAATCTTTTAATTCTTCTAAACTTTGAGCCTTATCTAAACTCCATAATCTTGCCTTATGAGTATATTTACTAAATCCTTCTAATATCCTATCCCCAACTCTTACAGTAGGTGAGTAAGGAAGAACATAACTTGTTTCCTCTTCTAACTTTTTAAGTTCATCATATTTCTTGTCATAATCCTTATCAGAAATCGAAGGATTGTCTAATGAATAATACTCATATGCATATCTATTTAATTCATCTACTAACTCTTCTATTCGCTGTTTCTTATCCAAATAAAACACCTCGTTATATAATTGATAATTGTTAATGGACAATTGATAATTATTGAAATAATTCAGCTTTGCTGAATTAAAATATTTTTCTAAACTCCTTTGGAGTTTATACCTTAATTGTGCATTATCAATTATCCATTGTCCATTGAATATTTACATAAGTTCTAGGTTTGCTAATGAAAGCATCAGTATTTTTATGCCTTGGTTATCAAAGGCTATTGTAAGTTTTTTGTCATTTCCTGAGTCAGCTATTGACACTACTGTTCCAACACCAAACTTACTGTGCTTTACTTTTCTTCCTACCGTTACATCATCATTTGAAACAGATGATTGTATAGTTTGTGCTTTTGGCTTTTGCATTTGCATTGAGTTTCCTCTTAAGCTATGTGGATTGCTAAATCTATTTTCTCTTGGGAACATTGTAGCTCTTGCACTTTGTGCTGAGTTGTTTCCTGAAACATATTCCTTTAAATCACCTTTTATTTCAGCTATGAAATCTGATTGTGGATATGCAACAGTTCTACCAAATTGTCTTCTAACCTCTGCTGAAGTCATGAATAACTGCTCTTTTGCTCTAGTTATACCAACATAACATAATCTTCTTGATTCTTCCATTTCAGCATCACTTTCAAACGAAGCATTACCTGGGAAGATTCCATTTTCCATACCAACCATAAATACTACTGGGAATTCTAATCCCTTAGCACTATGTACAGTCATTAAAACTATAGTATCATCCTCTTCCTCTAGCTTATCTGTATCTTGAACTAATGATACTTTTTCTAAATATGCTGAAAGACTCTTATCTTCACTGCTTCTTTCAAAATCAACAGCATCTGATACTAATTCTTTTAAGTTTTCTATTCTACTCTTATCTTCTATTTCCTTTGATTTTTCAAGCTCTGATATATATCCTGTGTCCTTTAATATAGTTTCTATTAATGTTGATACAGGCATTATTTCGCTCATTTCCATGAACTTATCCATCATTTCCATAAATATTTCTATTCCACCACAATTCCTTGCTGTAAGAGTTGGAATATTTCTTACTGTACTTAATGCATCCCATAAAGGTAATTCATAGTCATCTGCAAAATCAACTACTTTATTTACAGTTGCATCTCCAATACCTCTCTTTGGAACATTTATAATTCTTCTTAAGCTTATACTATCAGTTGGATTAACTAATACTTTTAAGTATGAAATCATATCCTTAATTTCTTTTCTATCATAGAATCTTGTTCCACCTAAAATTTTATAAGGAATATCTTTTCTTCTTAAACTTTCTTCAAATATACGTGATTGAGCATTTGTTCTATAAAGAATTGCAAAGTCCTTATAACTTTTGTTTTCTTCATCTTTTATTTTTCTTATTTGAGTTGCAACAAAATCCCCTTCATCACTATCAGAATAAGCTCTATAAACCTTTATTTTATTTCCTGATTCTTGCTCTGTTCTTAAAACCTTACTTTTTCTATTCGCATTATTTACAATTACAACATTAGCAGCATTTAATATATTTCCTTTTGAACGATAATTTTGCTCAAGTTTTATAACTTTTGCATCTGGATAATCTTTTTCAAAATCTAATATATTTCTTATATCTGCCCCTCTCCATTGATAGATGCAATTATGAACTACTACATCATTAGCTATATAATTTCTTGCATTATCTATGTTAAGGTCATATACGTAGCCTTCATAATCTTCTACTTCTACTGAAGTTATAATATCTTCAATTATTTCTTCACCCTCTAAAATAGCAATTGCCATGCCTTCTTTCATACTTCCTAACGGCATAAACTTAAAAGTATTATCTGAAGTTAATTTTGCTTTTCTAACAACTTCATAAGCATCTTCTACAGAAGCAAGCTTGCTTGAAAATTCTTCGGCATCATCATATAAGGCACGTTCTGTCTCTACTCTAAAAGTATTTCTTTTTCCATCTCTTACATTAAAACCTGATTCCATTAACTTCTTCTTACTTTCTTCGCCAGAAGTATTTAATCCTATTCTATGCGAATATAAACCTCTTTCTTCACATTTACGTCCACCAAAGAAGCTTACATTCACTATCTTCCTTACACTTTCTCCTCTTATTACAGCAGAACTTATATGATGAGGATAATCTAAATAAAGATACTCTTCATCCATTAACTTTTGAGCATTATCATATGTGTTTATTTCTTTAAACATCTTATTTATTTGTTCTTGAGTTAAAGAAATATTTCTTCCTCTTGAGTTAAACACAACCTTTGGAATACCATACTTAACAGAATAATATTCTTCATAATAAGTAGCCTCACCTCTTGAATCACAAACCTTTATTATCCACATTTTATCTGCTTGCTCTCCATTTAATCTTACAGCTAAGCCACTTGCATCGATACCTTTTCTGCTTCTTGTTGATGATGTTTGACCAATTCTATATCCAAAGCCTTTTTTATACATCAAATAAACATAATATTTTTCATCTCTTACAGTTACTCTCGCAAAGCTTATATGATTTGGTGTTCCTTTTATTACTTTTCCAGTTTCAGTAGTTATCTTGACTACTTTTCCACTATATTCTCTTTTAGATATATCTTTTATTTCTAATAAGGTGGTTTCTCCGTTTCCAGCTGCTACTCTAATTTTATTTGAAGCTTCTAACTCTTCTATTTTATAAACTTTATCTTCACCTTGAATTAGAGTTCCCTCAACTAAACATTGGTCATCATCGCCTACCACGCATACATTTCTATATTTTTCTGCCAAAAGTCTAATTAATTCATATTGAACTTTATTAGTATCTTGATACTCATCTACCATAATATATTGGAATTTTCTTTGATAGAATTCTAATGTTTCTTTATCCTTTTTAAATAGCTCTACAGTTTTAAATATTAAATCATCAAAGTCTAAAGCATTATTTTCTTTTAATCTCTTTTGATACATTTCATAAACATCTGCTATTTTCTTTTCTCTAAAATTACTTTCATGCTCTCTCATAAAACTTGCAGGGCTTTGCATATTATCCTTAGCCTTACCTATTTTACTCATGATTTCTTGTTCAGTTATATCTTTATCATTTATATTTAAAGCTTTCATACACTCTTTTATAAGTGTCTTTTGATCTGAAGTATCATATATTGTAAAACTCTTTTTATATCCTAGTTTTTCTATTTCTCTTCTAAGTATTCTTACACAAGTTGAGTGAAATGTAGATATCCACATATCCTCTGCTCTTTCACCTATTAAAGCTTTAACTCTATCCTTCATTTCCTTTGCAGCTTTATTAGTGAAGGTAATAGCTAATATTTTATATGGTAAAATTCCTAAATCGTCTATCATATGAGCCATTCTATGTGTCAAAACTCTGGTTTTACCTGAACCAGCTCCTGCTAATATTAATACTTGACCTTCTATAGTAGTAGCCCCTTCATATTGCTCTTTGTTAAGTAATGACTTTAAATCCATCTGTACAGACTCCTTTCCTATTACTAACATATTATAACATACATATCTTTTATATTGTTGCCTAAAAACATTAATTAGATTATAGTAATTTAAATTTATACATAAAAAATCGATATACTATTTCAAAATTCTAGTATATCTTTTTTATTTATTATATATTTTTTCTTTATTATAATCTCACCCTATTTTAGTATATTCATTAACAATGCAATAATTGCAATATTTGAATAAAAAATATCATTATTTGTTGTAAATGATTTTTTTATTGCAAAAAAGTCTTATTAATAAGTCCGTTAACCAATCTATTTCTTAAAAACTTTTTAAAATTTATAAATAATGTCGAAATCATTATAAAATCAATATAGTAATTGAAATTGTTTTCTTTTATTTATTTTATAAATTATACTTATAGTAAACGTTTGTATTTGTTTTTAAACAAACAAAAAACGCAACCCTTGGGGCCAGGTTGCGCTTTAGCAATAAGCAATAAATAAAAAGGGGGCTATTTATTCCTTTTATTTATCCTTGCAAAAATATTATATTGCATCTTTTTATAAAATGCAAGATATTTTGAAAATATTATTGTAAAGTTTGTCTATTATGAATGATAAACCTTCATTTTAACCAAATATTCGTTAAAAGCCTTTTAAAATCGCAACTTCTTCTTCAGTTAGCTCCCTATATTCGCCCTCTTCCAGGTCTTCATCTAATTGTAAAGTTCCAAATTCAACTCTTTTTAAGTAAACCACGCTCTTATCAACAGCTTCAAACATTCTTTTTACTTGATGGAATTTTCCTTCTTGAATAGTAATCATAACTTCTGATCCATTCTCTGATGATTCTAAAATTTCGAGTTTAGCTTCCTTACATGTATATCCATCATCTAAAGTAATTCCATTTTTAAATTTCTTAATATCTTCTTCTGTAACTTTTTTGTCTATTTTAGCATAATAAACTTTGTCAACCTTCCATTTTGGAGATATTAATCTATGATTTAAATCCCCATCATTTGTTAATAATAATAATCCAACTGTATCCTTATCTAGCCTTCCTACTGGAAATGGGTTAAATACTTGATGCTCTATTTCTAATAAATCAATAACAGTCTCATCTCTATTATCAAAAGTTGCAGATATAACCCCATCTGGTTTATTCATCATTAAATATATGTACTTTCTATAAAATATCTCTTCTCCATTTACATAAATCTTATCAACTTCTGGATCAACTTGCATTCCATTATCCTTAACAACTTCACCATTTACTTCAATAAGTCCTTTTCTAACTGCCTGCTTAATTTCTTTTCTAGTTCCATATCCTAAATTAGATAAAACCTTATCTAGTCTTTCCATTCAAGCACCTTCCTTCTTAATATTATGTTGAGCCTTTATCCACTATTTTATTACTTAAAGCAGAAATAAACAAGGAGGAGAAGGAATGAAAGAATTGAAAATGAAATAATTATGGATAAAATCCTTATAGGATTTTTAAATTTATATAGTATATTATTCCAAAATCACCAACTATTTATAAAAACAGTAGTTAGTTTTGTTTTTACACAAAATTAACTACTGTCTTATTTTATTAGTCTCCTATGTCATTTATAAGCCATTTATCAGACCCCTTATGCTTTATCAAATAATAATGTTTTGACTCTTCACCATTTCCTGTTGGCTCTAATGATTCATCTTTATACATAATATTATATGTTACGCGATATATCTTTACTTGATCAATTTCTAAATCACCTTCCTGTAACAATAAATTAATTATATAGTTTTTATATTGTGATTCATCCGTTACAAGCTTTATATTCTCAAGTTCTATTTTTTCTAAGTTATCTAATCTAAATTTATTCTTTTTATTTCTATCTGTGTAGTTTTCTAATAGTTTTTCTAAGTTCTTATCATTTCTATACTTAATTGCATTAGTTATTGTTTCTTCTGCCTCCAAAGAACGTTCAGAAATATTTGATTTCTTAATAATAGCATTTTCCTTCGTACCAGAATCTTGTTCATTAATGGTATAACTTTCCTTGTAAATAGTAGTATTCAATAATTTACTAATACCTATAAGGATTATTATTAACAATACGGCAATCCATATATATTTACTTCTATTTATATTAATCACCCCTTCTATTATTTTGTTGCATGTTTCAAATTAATAAATAAAAGGATGTCTCAAAATGATTTTTAACTATTCATCTAGACATCCTTTTTTTGCTATTAAATTTATTCATTAACTATTAACTCATACTTCTATAATATCTATAGTTTTCTAATATTTTAGGAACATAATTTTGAGTTTCTTGTGGCATCTTGTATAAATCACTAGATGACTTTACTCCTCTTCTTTCCATTGTTCCTTGTCCACCATTGTATGCCATAAGTGCCATTTCTAAATTTCCATCAAACATATTTATATAATCTTTAATATGTTTAACTCCAGCTTCTATATTTTCGTCAATATCAAAGGGATTAGTTAATCCATAGGCTTCTGAATTAAAATCCATTAATTGCATTAGTCCTTTTGCTCCTGCAGATGATACTGCATTGGGATTAAAATTAGATTCTTGTTTAATTATAGCAAGTATTAAGTTTCTATCTACACCATATTTTTGTGAATACTTATCAACAGTAGAATAAATCTTTTCCACATCAACTGAAGAATCTTCATTTCCCTCTATAGTAGATTCATTAGAACTTATGTTAGTAGTTGTACTTCTCTTTACGGTATCATCTAATATTAATTCACCTGTTTGTATAGGTTCTTTTCTCATTCTAAGTGGTATTTGTTCAAGCTTTTGTCCAACTCCAGTAGTCACGTAAGTATTAGAATTTTCTTCACCATTATTATTTGAAGAATTTGATTCGTTATTTTTTAATAATGCTTCATATACTATCTCAAATTCTGGGCCATCCCCTATGGCTTTTTTTAATACTTCTTTACTAACCATACTTCCCATATAATCTTCTATCTTAGGAATATCCACTTCTTTTACCCTCCGAAATTACACTTTTATATTAATATCGGATAAATATAGCTTTCCTTAAGGCTCAACTTCAAATTCTAAGCTTATATAATCTTCATAGTTAATCTTTTTATAATAACTTTTACTAAGAACCAATATTCTATAGCTTCCAGTAGAAAATGGTAAGAAAGTATAATAATTCTTTCTGCTATAAGCTTGTACTCTTACCCAATTTCCTTTTTCCATAATATAAAATTCATAACAAACTTCTTTTCCACCTTCACTAGTTACCTCAAAAGTTACTTCATTATTAACAACTATGTTTTTATTTTTAACTTTTATTTTCGTATTGCTAACTGGAATAGCTTCATGAACATAAAGTGATACTTCCTTTTTAACATCATAGTCTTCATGACATAAAACATTCTTCGCATAAATCTCAAATGTATATTTTCCTGAACATTTAGGTTTAACTCTAAGTCTTTTACTTTCAATAAATCCAGTATCCTCAACTTCATGTCCATTAATCTTAGTTACATATCTTAATAATATATTTTTAGTATTTTGTACTATAGTTTCTAGCTCTATGGTATCTCCAACTAAATAAATTTCCTTTTGTGAAAGTAAAACATAATCTATTTCAGCTTCTTGATAGTCCTTAACCTTGAAATAAACAAAATCATGTACATCATATTCCTTTGATGAATATTTATCTAAAACCCTAACTTCAACTTGATATTCTCCACTTTCTTCTGGCGTAAAATTAACCCAGTTAGTTCTTCCATAATTACTTCTTTCTTTTTCTTTACCATCTTTAAATACTATAAATGAATATTTAAGTTCTGTCCCACCTTCAGCTTTAACTTTTATATTGATTGGCTCACCTTTTATACATCCTCTAGTTTTATTCGAAAAAACATCTAAGATATTTACTGGTTTTTCACCTTTCTTATCTATTTTAAAGCTTAATTCCTTTATATCCTCATATTCTCCATCAAAAGATATATCTTTAGCCTTAAGGATTATCTTATACTCTCCTTCTAGCTTGGTTTCCCAATTAAAACTTCTAGATCTTATATATCCTGTATCCTCTGCTACTGGGCCTTCAATTATATATCTATATAATATTTCTTTTCCCCCTATTACAGATGATTTAAATGTTATATTAGTTCCAGATACTTGAGGAGAATTTAAATCAGATGAAAAATTTCTTATTTTTATTTCATCATAAGGCTTTATATTGTACATCATACATGCTCTATCATCATATTGTTTATTAGAAAAAATATCCCTTACATAGCATAAAAGTTTATAATTACCCTTTTGCTTTTCAGAAAATGATACTATATTTTTAGTAGAATAATCTTGAATACATGTTATTCTTCCATTAGTATCTACTCTTAAAAATTTATAGAGTATTGTCCTAGTTTTATCACAATTTACACCAACCTTAAAAATTAACTCTTCATTTATTAATAGATTTTCACTTAAGCACTCAAAAGAATTTATTTCTATAATAGGTTGTTCTTTAACTTTAAATATTACTGTAGTAAAATCATCTACATTTTCCTTAGAAGATGGTCTTTTACATTCAATAAGTAACTCTCCGTCCCCTGACTTAGTAGTAGTATAAGTTAACTTATTTTCTGTACTGTAATCTTTTAGTGGCTCCCAACCTTGCTTTCCTTTTATCCAAAATCTATATAATAATATTTCTTCTTCATCTGAAAGCACTTCTAAGTTTATCTTTTCCCCTACAATTAATGATGTTTTATCAATTATTACATCTTTTATAAGCTTAATATTTTTATTAAGCTCAATAATATCCTTTTCTTCTATACCTTTTATTTGGTAATTTACCTTTGTATTTTTTAACTCATTAGAATCCTTATCTTTGTATTGAACCATTATCATATAATCTCCAGATTTTCTAGGCCTCCACTCACATTCCTTTTTATCTGAAAAATCCTGAATTGGCTTCCAAGTTAAATTTCTTTCCCCAGGAGATCCTTCCAAAAACTTATATTCAACACAATTATCATCTTCTGAAACTATTTTTATATTTATTTTTTCATCTATAACTGATGGACTTTCCTTATCAAAAGTTATTAATAATTCGCTCATATTCTTCACACCCTATTTTTCTCAATTTTCCCTAATATCATTATACAGTTTACATAAGGAAATTTATAACGAAATTTGTCAACAAGAAAAAAAAATAAGGACAAACTATATTTTATATTTCTACAGTTTATCCTCTTAAATTACATTCTATTGTTCTTATTAAGTTTTTTTCTAATCTTAAGTCATCTTCTGAAGTTCTTTTTTTAGGGTTTGATGTTCTTCCACCTGCTCTTCTAATCTTTTGAGAAATATGTCTCTCTTCTAGCATTCTATCTATATTTTCTTCTGTATATAAATATCCTTTTGGATTTAATATATGAGCTTTTTTCCCTAAACAAATTGCTGCAACCCCATAATCTTGACTAATTACTACATCATTTGACTCACATATATTTACTACATACATATCTACACTTTGAAATCCACTATCTACAACTTTAACTTCACCATAATCTAAAGTTATGTAATGATGGATGTCACAAAATACCATTAATTCTAACCCATATTTTTTTGCTATTTTTTGAATAATGGAGATACCTGGACAGGCATCTCCATCTACTATAATTCTCACTATTTTAATTTAGCTTCTAATTCAGCCTTTAATTCTTCATATCCAGGCTTTCCTAGTAAAGCAAACATATTCTTCTTGTAAGCTTCAACTCCTGGTTGGTCAAATGGATTAACTCCTAAGATATATCCGCTTATTGCACAAGCTTTTTCAAAGAAGTAAACCATATATCCAAAGTAATATGGGCTAAGCTCTGGAATATTTACTACCATGTTAGGAACTCCACCATCATTGTGTGCTAATAAAGTTCCGTTAAATGCTTGTTTATTAACAAAATCTATAGTTTTTCCAGCTAAGAAGTTTAATCCATCAAGATCTCCTTCTGCCTTTTCTATTTTAACTTCTCTCTTAGCTTTTTCTACATTTAGAACAGTTTCAAACATTATTCTCTTACCTTCTTGAATGAATTGTCCCATTGAATGTAAATCTGTTGAGAAGTCAACTGCTGCAGGGAATATTCCTTTTTGGTCTTTTCCTTCTGATTCACCAAATAATTGTTTCCACCATTCATTAAAGTAGTGTAAACCTGGTTCGTAGTTAACTAGTATTTCTACATCTTTACCTTTGTTATATAGAGCATTTCTCATTGCAGCATACTTGTAACAATCGTTATTTTTAAGATCTGGAGTAGCATATGCTTCTCTTGCATCAGCAGCTCCTTGCATCATTTCATCTATGCTAATTCCAGCAACAGCTATTGGTAATAAACCAACTGCAGTTAAAACTGAGAATCTTCCTCCAACATCATCTGGAATAACAAATGTTTCATATCCCATTTCATCAGCTAATGATTTTAAAGCTCCTTTGCTCTTATCAGTAGTTGCAAAAATTCTTTCCTTAGCTCCATCTATTCCATATTTCTTTTCCATATAATCTTTAAATACTCTAAATGCTATTGCAGGCTCTGTTGTAGTACCTGATTTTGAAATAACATTTACGCTGATATCGATACCTTCTATAGCATCTAAAAGATCAGCTAAATATGTTGAACTTATATTGTTACCAACAAAGAATACCTTTGGCGTATTTCTCTTATCATTTCCTAATACATTATAGAAATTGCTGTTTAACATTTCTATAGCTGCTCTAGGTCCTAGGTATGAACCACCAATTCCTATAACTATTAAAGCTTCTGAATTCTTTTTTATTCTTTCAGCAGCATTTTTTATTCTTGAAAATTCTTCCTTGTCATAGTTAACAGGTAAGTCTAACCATCCTAAAAAGTCATTACCTGCTCCTATTTTATTATGAAGAGTTTCATGAGCCCCTTTTACCATTACTTCCATATGATCTAATTCTTGCAAACTTGCATATGGTTCTACCATAGATAAATCTAATCTTAAACCTTTATTCATCTTCATACCTCCGAATCTTTCTGGGAATTTTTGCTGATTTAATCAATAATCATTATACCATAATTTAAATTATATTCCTTATTTTTTTTGCTTTATAACTTATTTTGTTACTTTATATAAAATACTCATATTATTTTCTGTTATTATTTAAATACTATACATAAATCAATTTAAATTAAATTCTCATATTAATTAAGATTTAATATAAGTAAATTTAAAAAGAGTAGATAAATTTAAATTAAACTTATCTACTCATCATCTTAACTCCTAAGGAATTTTCATTAATTCTTTTATACATCCATTATTTTAATCATTAATCTTATATTAGTAATCTTCTAAATTATCCATTAATACAGCTTCTTAATCTTAATAATTCCGAAGGAATTTCATCTCAACTATTCACTATTTTACTTTTCCTAGGCTAATACTAAATCCTTCAAATACACCCAGCTTGATATTTCTTTTAATAATGCTTTATTATCTGTTATTTGACTAACTGTATAAGTTCCTTGTTTGACCCAATCTGGAATTGATTCTCCTGTTGCATAGTTAGTACCTGTAACTCTTACTGTAGATCCCACTACTATAGTTGAAACTGGATATACTTTAACTCCATTACCATTGAATACACTATAGCCTGGATTTGCATCTGCACAATCTTTTGCATTTTGTAAGTTACTAAATGCTCCTATTTGTGAAGCAGCATCTTCCCATGTCTTTCTAACTCTATATAATTCAGTTGTTGGTGGATTTGAAGTATCTAGTTCATCTTGAATCATATTTAAGAATCTTTGCCATCCCATGTCTAAAGTTCTATGAGGACAATATTTCCCACTAAAATCTTGATGTTTTCTAATTTGAGCTATACCCCATCCATATTGCTTTAATAATGCTGCAACTTCTTTTGCTGCTCTTTTTTCAGCATTTATAAATCTAGTACCACCTGATTTTGAATAACAAATTTCAACAGATATATAATTTCTGTTTCCATCTCCTGTTGATCCATCTCCTGCATGCCAAGCATTACGATTAAATGGTATTCCTTGAATAGCTTCCACGTCATCTATTCCAATATGGAAAGATACACTATTAGTATTTGATTGCATATAAGATATTTCATTTGCTGCACTTGCATCATTTGCAGTGTTATGAATGCATATCCCCTTTGGTGTCATTGAATATGGGCATTTTATACTGTATTTGTCTGATGATATAAGTCTTTGTACTAAAGCCATTTTAAATCCTCTCCTTTTTAATTTTAATTTTTTCTTTTAATTTTTTATTTTGAAGCTAGCTTCCTACATCTATTACATATGCACTTTTGAAAAATTTTTAAAATTTTTTTAAAATTTCTTTAAATTATTTTGTAAATATTATATAAGCGGATGGAGATACTAAATAATGCTTTATAATCTATTATTAAAGGTTGTGATTTTATGGGAAAAATGAAAAACATTAAAGAATTAATAAATGTTCAAGCTAAATCTTGCACAAATCATGCAAAACCTTCTAAAGAACCTAATGATGGGTATTTTATTGAAAGAGATCCTAATGATAGCTTTAGCTCTGAAGGAACAGTAAGATATGGTGAAGAGCAAGATGTCGATGACTTATAAAACTTACTACTATATTAAATTTTTCAAAGGGGCTCGCGTTTCGCGAGGCCCTTTATAAAAATAAGAGATTAACTTTTTTAAATCAATAAAGCTTACTTGAAATTGAATATATTTTATATTAAATAGATTTCTGATACTGCACATTTATGTTTCTTAAATGTGCATTTATTTTATGCTATAATATAAACTAATTTTGTAAATTAATTAAAATGAGGTGTTTATTTATGAGTATAAGAGTTCAATATAATTGCTTAAATGTTAATTGGAATGATGTGATAGAAATACTAAAAACTGTAGGAATGTCTTATTTAGACGCCGAAATTCATAAAATATCCTTTGAAAACAGTCATACTGTTATATTTGTTTTTAATGATGACAAATTAATCGGATTTGGACGAGCTATTTCTGATGGTGTTAGGCAAGCAGCCATTTATGATGTAGCAATAGACCCTGAATATCAAGGTAAAGGATTAGGAAGATTAATTTTAAATGGTATTAAAGAAAAACTTCCTAATTGCAATTTTATATTGTATGCTGCACCAGGAAAGGAACCATTTTACGAAAAAGTAGGCTTTGGAAAACTAAAAACAGGTATGGGGCTATTTGCAGATATGTCTAAAATGAAAGATAAAGGATTTATAAAATAATCCATTCTTTTATTTTGGTTACTTTATTTAAATAAAATAGGCATCTCATAACTTTAGATTACTGAGATGCCTACTATTTTTACATACTAATTTATTTCTTAACCAAATATATTTATAAATAATGTTATTATAGCAGAATTTATAAAATCAATAAATAATCCACCTACAATAGGAACTACAAAATACGGAGTCTGACTGAAACCATATTTATTTGTAAGCGCATCCATATTGGCTATTGCATTTGCTGTTGATCCCATACCAAACCCGCATATAGCTGATGAAAAGACTGCTGCTTCATAATTTTTCCCCATAGTTTTAAATACAATTACGAATGCAAAAATCCCCATAAGAATTGTTTGTGAGATAAGCATAACAATCATAGGAAGTGCTAAATCAAATAATTCCCATAATTTTAATCCCATCAATGCCAATGAAAGATAGAAAGAAAGACTTATACCTCCTAAGGTTTCTATTTCCTTATCTTCTATTTCAAAGCCTTTAAAATCACTTATATTTTTAATAATAGCAGCTGAAATCATTGCTCCTATATACGATGGAAAAGTTAGACCCAAGCTTTGTATATATTTAGTTATAATAGATCCTATACCCATAGCAATAAAAATCCATGAAGTTGCCTTCATTAACCTATTATAACTTAAACTTGCAGATTCATCATGATGAAAATCACTTAAAGGAATATCTCTATCATGATATTCTTTTGGAGTTTTTATATTATTTCTTTCTATTAAAGACTTTGCAAGGAACCCTCCAAGAATACTACCCATTACTAGTCCAAATGTTGCTGATGCAAAAGAAACTGTAGTAGCTCCCTTAACTCCAATTTCCTCTAGTAGTGGACCAAAGGATCCTGCTGTACCATGCCCCCCTATTAGTGGGATTGAGCCTGTTGAAAGTCCCAATAATGGATTTAAATTGAATACTGCTGCTAACGCTACTCCAATTAAATCTTGAAAAATTACCAAGATTATTGATAGTATTAAAAAAATAGCTACTTTTATTCCACCATTTTTTAATACCTTAATACTAGCTGTATATCCTATACTAGTAAAAAATGCCGTCATAAAAACATTTTGAAGTGTGACATCTAATGTTATTGTTGCAATATGAGTCACTTTTAATATTAATATTATTAATGCAAAAGTCATTCCTCCAACTACAGCAGATGGTATACAGTACTTTTCCAATACTTTTATTTTCTTTCTTAAATATACTCCAAAGTAAAATACAACTGTTGCTAATGCCATTGTTTGAAATATGTCTAATTTAAAATCCATGTATTCACTTCTCTCCTCTTTAGTTTATATTTTATAATATGTACCATTACTTTATTTTTTATTAAAATGTGCTTTTAAAATGTAAAATTACTATAAAATATTCATTTTGTCAAATCATTATTTTCCATATTTTAATGTTAACGTTCACTTTATAAATGGCTTGTTTAAATTCATCAGATAATATCTTTTAAAAACTAGAATCAATCTAATATCTTAAAATCTTATGAAGCTAATAATAAAGTTTTATAGTATATTTTTAATATACTTTTATTATATTTCGTAACAATGTAAGCATCTTTAACATATTATAGACTATGTGCATTATAGAGATATAATGTTCAAATATACTAATGATAAATGGAGATGAATCTGATATGACACGTGATTATTCAAATAATGATTATGAATATGAAGATTACAAAGATGAAGATAAATACGGTAAGGACTCTTATAAGAAGCCTTGCAAAGAGTATGATGACTATGATGATGACGATGATAAGCGTTGCAAGAAGCATGACAAAGACAACGATAAGCGCTGCAAGAAATATTACGAAGAGTACCTTGATAGATATTGTAAGAAACGTGAAGATGACAAAAAAGATGATGATAAAAAACGTTGCAAGAAGCATGACAAAGACAACGATAAGCGCTGTAAGAAATACTACGAAGAGTACCTTGATAGATATTGTAAGAAACGTGAAGATGACAAAAAAGATGATGATAAAAAACGTTGCAAGAAGCATGATGATGAAGACAGATGTTGTAAAAAGCATGATGACGACGATGACGATGATAAGTGTTGCAAGAAGAATGACAAAGACAACGATAAGCGCTGCAAGAAATACTACGAAGAGTACCTTGATAGATATTGTAAGAAACGTGAAGATGACAAAAAAGATGACTATAACGACAACGATTATTCTGTTGAAAAGTATTTTTATTGGTGTAAAGATGAGTACGAAAACTCTAAAAAGTATAGATAATATAATCATTTTGTAAAATAGTGTTTATAATCCTTTAATTTAAAAATTTAGGAGTAACTATTATTTAGTTACTCCTTTTATTATACTTTTAATAATTAAATATAAATTGTTTAATTATTTGAGCACACATTTATTATAAAACCAATACAGTAATTAGCTTCCTAAATCCGCTTCCTATTCTTCATCCTGCAATGCATCATATCCATGTTCATTTGTACGAATCTTTATTACATCTTCTACATCATAAATAAATATTTTTCCATCCCCAATATTTCCTGTATAAAGTACCTTTTGAACAGTTTTAACAAGAATTTCAATTGGAATTTTACATATAATAACGTCAATCTTAACCTTAGGAAGCAACCTTGTCTCCATAGGTACCCCCATGAAATAGGTTGGATTTCCATTTTGCATACCATGTCCAAGAACATTTGTAACTGTAAGCCCAGTAACACCAAGCTTTTCAAGAGCAGCTTGCAATTCTGAGAATTTGTTTTGATTTGTAATTATAGTAACCTTTGTTATTTTTTCACCTTGGTGTTCTTTGTGAATAACAGGTATTGCAACCTCTTCTGAAACAGTGTTTGCATTTGTAGGAATAGATTTATTATCTAACTTGATATCTTCTACACTATTTGTATATGCTGTTCCATTTGCAACTGGAGCGAAGTCTGGATAAGCAATATTTCCATGTTCTCCAATATCAAGACCTGCAATTTCTTCTTCTGGAGATACACGAATGCCAATGGTTTTCTTAATTAAATACCAAACTAGTAAAGATGAAATAAATACAAATGCACCTACAGCAATTATACCTATAAGTTGAATCCAAATAAGTTCGAATCCGCCTCCATAGAAAAGACCATTTTTAGTTGATAGACTTGTAACTCCTTCTCTTGCAAATAACCCTACACAGATTGTCCCAAAAACACCACAGCAAAGATGAACAGCTGTTGCCCCTACTGGATCGTCAACTTTTATTTTATCGAAAAACATTACTGCATATACAACTATAATACCAGCTATAGCTCCAATTAATAAAGAAGCTTCAATGCTAACATATGCACAACTACCTGTAATTCCTACTAGTCCTGCAAGACAGCCATTTATAGTCATTCCTAAGTCAGGCTTTCCTATTACAATCCACGAAGTAGCTGTTGATGTTAATATAGCTGCAATTGCTGCAGTATTAGTTGTCATTAGTATATGCATAACATCAGCTGGATTTTGAAAACTCATTGTTGATCCAGGATTAAAACCAAACCATCCAAGCCAAAGCACAAATAAACCTATAACGGCTAGTGACATATTATGCCCTGGAATAGCTTTTGCCTTTCCATCTTTACCGTATTTCCCAATACGAGGTCCAAGAATTAATGCTCCAGCAAGAGCAGCCCAGCCTCCAACTGAATGTACAACCGTGTCACCTGCAAAATCCATAAATCCTATACTTGCAAGCCAGCCACTTCCCCATACCCAATGACCTATTATTGGATATATAACAAGTGTGAGCACAAATGAGAAAACAATAAATGAGATATATTTTACACGTTCAGCAACAGCACCTGAAACTATCGTTGCTGCAGTACCACAGAAAACTAATTGAAAGAAAAACTTTCCCCAGAAAGGAACATTTGATGTCAATGTTTCATTATAAAATGAGAGATCGGCATTTCCTAAAATAAAAATATTCTTAGTTCCTACGAATGGGTTGTCCCCTCCAAACATTAGCCCCCAACCTAATAGCATAAATCCAAGAGAAGAAACTGCAAACACAATAAAGTTTTTTGAGAGAATGTTGACAGTATTCTTTGATCTTGCAAAACCTGCTTCAACTGATGCAAATCCCAAGTTCATAAAGAAAACTAAAATAGCTGCAACTAATACCCACATGGTATCAATAATCATTGTAGCATTCATCATATATAATACCCCCTAACTAAATAAAAAAGAGAGCAGAGACGTTTTTCTAAGAACGTCTCTGCTCTCTTTTTGTTATTAATAATATAATATCATAACTAAAATACCTTGTCAATATTTCCCATATAAACTAAATAAACATCTTACTTCTAGTTTAAATTCAGTAATTCTATACAACATGCTGGTAAGTTATTATGTCTTTCCAGATACCAATTCAGCAATTGAACAACACATTGATAATATTTATACAAAGATACCCATATTTAAATGACTTATAGCTATTATAAATGCCACTAAAATCATAATCATCGTACTAGTTCAAATGCAATAAACTTATTAACCTAATGGTAAGATTTCAACTATCTCCATAAATACAGCAGTTGAAGCGTCTTTTAATTGTGCTTCCTTTACTAATTCATTTATTTTATCTTCATCCGTAATAGTCTTCAATATCACTCTTGCCCCTTGATTTCTTAAAGCTTTATCTTCTGCTTCAGGATTATGGGCAAATAAAGATAGAACAGCTATTTGTCTTTCTAACATATTCTTCTTAGTATTTCCTTCTGTAGCTATATTAAATAGTAAAGTATTATCATTCACTAATCCAGGAACTATAGTTGCTGCATTTGGTGTTCCATCTTCATTTGTTGTAGAAACAACAACTGCTGCTGCTTTACTAACATTATTTTTTAAAACTTCTTTTACCTTTGCTTCATCCCATGAACTTTCCCCATAATATACTTCTGTAGATGCCTTAGAAATAGTATCCACACTTGCTGTAACAGTTTCATTTTCTTTTTGCTCTGAGCAAGCTATCATGGATAATGTCATACCTCCACATAATAATAATGCAATCAATTTCTTTTTCATCTTATTACCACCCCTGCAATTTTTATGTAACCATTCTCATTATATACGCCTTTTCTACTTTTTACAACAAAATACTCATTTTATTTGTATTATTTTTAACAAAAATAAATCGTAGGCCTATAAATATAGCCTACGATTAAAATTATTATTCAAACTCTATAGTTGCAGGTGGCTTTCCTGTACAATCATACATTACACGGTTAACACCTTTAACTTCATTTACTATTCTAGTTGTTACTTTTCCAAGTACTTCCCATGGAAGATCTGCTGATTCTGCTGTCATAAAGTCACTTGTAGTTACTGCACGAAGAACTACTGCATAATCATAAGTTCTTTCATCTCCCATTACACCAACTGAACGCATATTAGTAAGTGCTGCAAAGTATTGACCTAGTTCTTTATCAACTCCTGCATTTGCTATTTCTTCTCTGTAAATTGCATCTGCATCTTGAACTATTCTAACTTTTTCTGCTGTTACTTCACCAATTATACGTATTCCAAGACCTGGTCCTGGGAATGGTTGTCTGTAAACTAATTTTTCTGGTATTCCAAGTTCTAAACCTGCTTTACGTACTTCATCCTTAAATAATAGTCTTAAAGGTTCAATTATTTCTTTAAAATCTACATAGTCTGGAAGTCCTCCAACATTATGATGTGATTTTATAACTGCTGATTTTCCTAGACCACTTTCAATTACGTCTGGATAAATAGTTCCTTGTACTAAGAAATCTACTGTTCCAATCTTCTTAGCTTCTTCTTCAAATACTCTTATAAATTCTTCTCCAATTATTTTTCTCTTTTGCTCTGGCTCTTCTATTCCTTTTAACTTTTCATAGAATCTTTCTTGAGCATTTACACGTATAAAGTTTAAGTCATATTGTCCATTAGGTCCAAATACTTCTTCAACTTCATCTCCTTCATTTTTACGAAGTAAACCATGATCAACAAATACACAAGTTAATTGATTTCCTACAGCTTTTGAAAGTAATACTGCTGCAACAGATGAATCAACCCCACCTGATAATGCACATAAAACTTTACCATCTCCAACTTTTTCACGGATTTCTTCAATTGTCTTCTCTACAAATGAATCCATTTTCCAATCACCAGAACATTCACAAACATTATATAAGAAGTTTGATATCATCTTTGTTCCTTCTTGTGTATGCATAACTTCTGGATGGAATTGAACTGCATATAAATTCTTTTCTTGGCACTCCATTGCAGCAACTGGACACACTGGTGTATTAGCTATTATTTTAAATCCTTCTGGAGCTTTTTCTATGTAATCTGTATGACTCATCCAACAAATAGTTGATGATGATACCCCATCAAATATCTTTGAATCTACATTTACATCAACTTTTGTCTTTCCATATTCACTTACAGGTGCAGTAGCAACCTTTCCTCCAAGCATATGAGCCATTAATTGTGAACCATAACAAATTCCAAGTATAGGAATTCCAGCTTCAAATAAAGCTTTATCACATAAAGGAGAATCTTCCCCATATACACTATTTGGTCCACCTGTAAATATTATTCCCTTTGGATTCATTTCCTTTATTTCATCAACGCTTAAAGTATGTGGGTGAACTTCACAATAAACACCACATTCCCTAACTCTTCTAGCTATCAATTGGTTATATTGTCCACCGAAGTCAACAACTAAAATTAACTCTTTATTCATGGGTACCTCCAAAATTTCTTTAATGTATAGTTGACAATTGACAATTAATAATTAAGGATGAAATTCAGCCAAAGCTGAATTTCTTAAATAAAAATTTTTCCTACAACTCAGTTTATCTGAGTCGTTTCCTCAATTATCAATTCTTCATTATCAATTATAAATTGTTCTAATTTATTTCCCTAATTCTTTCACTGCTATTTAAAATTTTAATTTTAAATAAATTCTCACTCTTTCACTTTTCACTATAACTCAGCTCGCCTGAGTTGTCTCCATAATTCTTTCATTTGCCATTTAAAATTGCGATTTTAAATAAAATTTTCATTCTTGCATTCTTTCATTATAACTCAGCTTATCTGAGTTATTTCCTCAATTGTCCATTGTCAATTATCAATCGTCTTTTACTTGCTGTAGTTTGGTGCTTCTTTAGTAATATTAACATCATGTGGATGACTTTCTCTTATTCCTGATGCTGTTTGAACTACAAATTTTGCATTTTCATATAAATCATCTAAAGTAGGTGCTCCTAAGTATCCCATTCCAGATCTTATTCCACCTAATAATTGATAAATTGTATCTGCTACAGCGCCTTTAAATGCAACTCTTCCTTCAACACCTTCTGGTACAAATTTCTTTGTTCCATTTTGGAAGTATCTATCACTTGATCCTTTTTCCATTGCGCCAAGTGATCCCATTCCTCTATAAACTTTATAGCTTCTTCCTTGATATATTTCCATTTCCCCTGGTGCTTCTTCACAACCTGCAAACATTGATCCCATCATTGCAACAGATGCTCCACCAGCTAATGCTTTAACTATATCTCCTGAGTATTTTAATCCTCCATCTGCAATTACTGGAACTCCATGTTTTCTTCCTTCTTCTGCACAATCCATAACTGCTGTTAATTGAGGAACTCCAACACCTGCTACTATTCTTGTTGTACATATTGATCCTGGTCCTATACCAACCTTAACACAATCTGCTCCTGCTTCTATTAAATCTCTTGTAGCTTCAGCAGTTGCTATATTACCAGCTATAATTTGAAGTTCTGGATACTTAGCTTTTATTTTTCTTACTCCATCCATAACTCCTTTTGAATGTCCATGAGCTGTATCTAATGTAATAACATCAACATTAGCTTTAACTAAAGCATCTACTCTATCCATCATATCTTTAGTTACTCCTACTGATGCTCCACATAATAATCTACCTTTTTCATCTTTTGCTGCATTTGGGAAAGCTTTTGCTTTTTCTATATCTTTAATAGTTATTAATCCCTTTAAGTTGTTGTCATTGTCAACTAGAGGAAGTTTTTCTATTTTATGTTTCTTTAATATTTCAAGGGCTTCTTCTAATGTAGTTCCTTCTTTAGATGTTATTAGTGGACTTTTTGTCATAACTTCTGAAATTAATCTATCATAATTTGTTTCAAAAACTATATCTCTATTAGTTATTATTCCAATTAATTTAGTTCCTCTAGTTATTGGAACTCCTGATATTCTATATTGAGCCATAAGTTCTTGAGCTTGTCTTATTGTGTTGTTTTCAGATAAATATATAGGATCTGTTATTACTCCATTTTCTTGTCTTTTTACTCTATCAACTTCTTTTGCTTGCTCTTCTATAGTCATATTTTTATGGATTATTCCTATTCCACCTTCTCTTGCCATTGCAATAGCCATTTTAGACTCTGTTACAGTATCCATACTTGCACTCATTAATGGAATATTTAATGTAATTTTTTTAGTTAATTTAGTTTTTAAGCTAACCTCATTAGGTAAAACCTCTGATTTATTTGGTACTAATAATACATCATCAAAAGTATACGCTGTTTTAATAATTGTTGCCATTAGTCTTCCCCCTTAAAAATGATTTATTTCTTTCACTATTTTGAATTTATGAATGTAATATTTCTTTTTATCTCTATTTTTATGTACAAAAAAAGACATACTAAGCCTCTAAGTGAAGTTAATATGCCTAAAAACGCTATATGACAAATATAGGTATAGTATATCAAAATCACTCATAGTCGGAAATTTAAGGTTTCCGGTAGATACTCTCTGCCATATTCAGAGGATATACGAGTTATTTATGTCTGACTATTTTTAATTTATAGATATTATATATCTACGCCCTATGCTTGTCAATAAGTTTGCAATTTATATTTCAAGTAAAATTTATCAATTGATGTCAATCATTCTCCTAAATCTATTAAATAAATCCCACTATTATCTAAAGAAAGTCTTTTTAAATTATTTTCTGCTGGAGTATAGGTTGAATCAAATACTAATGCAACTCTATAATAATTTTGAGCTACCCTTTTATTCCCAATTAATTCTTCAATAACTCCAAATAGATTTTCTATCTCAGCATTTCTGCTATCCATTACTAAAGCTTCTTTTAAATATAACTCAGCTTTAGAATATTCCTTATTTATTATAGCCTCTCTAGCTTGTTTTATATATTTCTTTAAATCATGATTAGCTTTTAATATTTTTATCTTATTCTTATAGCATTTTTCATTATATTCCATACTTACCTCCTACACCCTAATATAATAGAAGATTATTAATTTAGTTTAATCTTGCATCCTTACAAGTCTATATCCAACCCCTATATGAGTTTGTATATAAGTATTTTTCTCACAATTTTTCTCTATCTTCTTTCTTAGAGTAGCCATAAAAACTCTTAATGATGGAATTTCACTTTCATATGCTATTCCCCATATTTCCTTCAAAATATAGGTATGAGTAAGAACCTTACCTACATTTTTTGCTAACAAGCATAAAAGCTTATATTCTATTGGAGTTAAATGTGTTTCTTCTTTTCCTACAAAAACACATCCTGATACATAATCTATCTTTAAATCTCCGTTTATAAATTCGGTGCTTTCTTCCTTTTTTGAGTTATCATAATTCATCTTTCTAATAGCTACTCTAATTCTTGCTAGTAATTCATCTACACTAAATGGCTTAGTCAAATAATCATCTGCACCAGAATCTAAAGCTTCTATTTTATCTTTATCTTCACTTCTAGCACTTACAACTATAATTGGACAATTAGACCAAGCTCTTATTTTCTTTATTATATCAACACCATCTATATCAGGTAATCCTAAATCTAGTACAATAATATCTGGCTTATGTGATGTTGCTAGTATTATTGCTTGCTCCCCATTTTCTGCTGTAAAACAGTTATAAGAATGAATATCTAAAGTAGCATACATAAAATTTCTTATTGCCTTATCATCCTCAACTACTAAAATTGATACCTTCATTATTTACCTCCACTTGTGATAATGTAAATCCTATTACTGTTCCATGAGGTTTATTATTTCTAACATAAATTTCTCCACCGTGCGCATTTATTATAGACTTGCAAAGAGCAAGCCCTAACCCTAAACCTCTTCTACTATCACCTTTATTTCCATTAACAGTAAAGAACATATCAAAAATACACTCTTGATTTTGTTTACTTATACCTCTACCGTTATCTATAACTTCTACTACGACTTTTCTATATTTACTAAATACGTTAATTTGAATTTCACTTCCTGGTTCAGTATATTTAATTGCATTATCTACTATATTTATCATTACTTGAACTATTAACCTTACATCAACATCAACCATTAATAAGTCATCTTTTAAGTTAACTTTAACTTTATAATCTGAAATTTTACGATTTACATGTTCAAGCGCTTCATTTATTATTTCTTCAATTAATTGTGGCTCAGTATTTAATTTCACATTTCCATTATCTAATCTTGATACAGATAATAGATTTTCAACTAAATTTATTAACCAAACTGAATCATCATAAATATCTAATATTAATTTTTTCTTTGTTTCTTCATCAAATTCATTATTTAATATGGAACTAGCACTTCCAGATATACTGGTAAGTGGTGTTCTTAAATCATGAGAAACTGCTCTTAATAAATTTGCCCTGAACCTCTCATTTTCAGCTTGCATTAATGCATTTTTTTTAGATTCATTTAAAATATATTTCTCTATTGCAAATGAAATTTGACTAAGCATTGCTTCTAGTAATGACTTTTCTCCACTATCAATATTTTCATTTTCTATCATTACTATTCCTATTACAACCATAACATTATTTTGTCCAGTAAGAGGTATATACATAGCCTTCGCTCCTGGTAATGTATCCGTACTAACCCCTGCTCTTTTTTTATTTCTTATTACCCAACTAACTACAGCCTTTTCATCTTCACTTATATATTTCTTATCTATTTCACTACCATCTTCAAACCTATAGTTATATATGCTTTTTATACTCTCATTCTCTACTTCATATATTATGATTGGCTTTTTCAAAAACTTATATAACTGCCTTTGAGCTGTTAAGATTATATCTTCTAAATTATTAGTTCTTTCTAAATCTCTACTTGCCTCTAATAATATATTTGTTCTATTGGCAATTACTGCTGATACATTTGCTTGATATTTAACTTTATTAGTAAGTGTGCTTGTAACTAATGCAGATGTAAGCATTATAATAAATGTAACTAAATATCCTGGATCATAGAAATTAAGAGAAAATCTAGGATCTGTAAAAAGAAAATTAAATAACAGTACACTTGCTAATGAAGCAACTCCACCATAAATAATCCCATCAGTTTTATTTGATATTAATAAAACACCAAGTATAAATACTGTTATTACATTAGCTTCACTAAATCCAAGCTTATATAAAATTGCACTTATTCCTACAGCTAATGCTAATATTACTAGTGTTTTCACTACATCAGAGCTTGATAGTTTTATATTTTTAACTTGATACTTCCTTTTAGCAACAATATCTTCACTATCTGGTATAACATAAAGATCTATTTCAGGAGCTAGTTCTACAATTCTATCTACATATCCTAGCTTAGACTTAAAGAATAATTTTCTCCTTTTTGTTCTTCCTAGAATTATCTTTGATACACCACTTAATTTTGCAAATTCTGCAACTTGATACGGCACATCATCACCATATACAGTTTCTACATTTGCCCCTAAATCTTCAGCAAGCTTTAAATTTTCTCTAAGCTTTTTAATATTTTTTTCATCTAGCTCCTTTGAAACTATTGTTTCTACAAAAAGAGCTGTAAACTCAGCATGAAAGGCTTCTGCCATTCTAGCTGCTGCTCTTATAACTTTAGTATTAGAAGGTGATGAGCTTAAACATACTAGTATATGCTCATTTGTATGATATATTCCTTTGCTATAGCTCTTATTGACGGTAACTTCTTTATTTACTCTATCAGCCGTTTCCCTTAATGCAATTTCACGTAATGCGGCTAGATTTTCTCTTGTAAAAAAGTTGTTCAGTGCCCTTTTGGCTTGCTTTTCCCTGTATATTTTACCTGCATTTAATCTATCTATAAGATCTGAAGGCTCTATATCAATAAGCTCAACTTGAAATGCATCATTGAAAAATCTATCTGGCACTCTTTCCTTTACTACAACATGAGTAATTGATGCAATTATATCATTTAAACTTTCTATATGCTGAACATTAACTGTTGTATAAACATCAATACCTGCACTTAACAACTCTTCTATATCACTATATCTCTTCTTATGCCTTAGTCCATGTGCATTTGTATGTGCAAGCTCATCTACTAATATTAATTCTGGTTTCCTTTGTAATGCTCCATCTAAATCAAACTCTTTTAAAGTTATACCTTTATATTTAACTTCAAGTTTTGGTAAAAGTTCTAATCCATCTAAAAGAGCTAAAGTCTCTGGTCTTGTATGTGGTTCTATATATCCAACTACTACATCTACTCCAGCTTTCTTTGCAGCATGAGCAGCATCCAGCATAGCGTAGGTTTTACCTACACCAGCTGCATAACCAAAAAATATTTTTAACTTTCCTCTTTTATTTTCTAATTCTTCTTCATTAATTTTTTTCAATAACTCTTCTGGATTAGGACGAGTTTCATTCATTTATAGCACCCCTATTTTCAATTGTTATAACTTTCCATCTAAGGCAAGATTAACTTGCAACACATTTACAGTTTCTTCTCCAAATACTCCAAGTGTTCTTCCCTTTGTATATTTTTCAATTATTTGCTCTACTTCATCAGTACTTATATTACGTGCCTTTGCAATTCTTTCTACTTGATATTCTGCTGCTGCAACTGAAATATGAGGATCAAGCCCACTTCCTGATGATGTAACTAAATCTACTGGAATAGGTTCATCTTTTTTATCAGGATTTGATGCTTTTATTTTTTCTATTCTCTCGCTTACTAGCTTTTCATACTCTTCACTTGCTGGACTTAAATTTGAAGGAGCTGCATACATTAATACTTCTCCATTTTCATCTGTAAATGTACTTGTATCTAAGTTCATTACACGTCCCCATAAATACTCATCTCCAGTAAATTCTTGAGCAAGTAATACACTACCATATTTTTTTCCATTAACTTCCATAATACTACCATTTACTTTATCTTTAAATAGTAATTGTGAAGCACCTGTTATAAAAACTGGATATATTAATCCACATATTATCATAAATACTAGTATAAATTTAAATGCTTTACTTATAACTTTCATAATTTATACCTCCTATTATACTAAACCAAGCATAGTTATTATTATATCTATAATCTTTATTGCTATAAATGGAGCTATTATTCCTCCAAGACCATACACTAAAAGATTTCTTGATAACAACTTACTAGCTGGAACTTCTCTATATTTTACACCTTTTAATGCTAATGGAATAAGTGCTATTATTATTAAAGCATTATATATAACAGCTGAAAGTATTGCACTTTCTGGACTACTTAATTTCATTATATTTAATTTTTGTAGTTCAGGATAAAGCCCTAAAAATAATGGTGGTATTATAGCAAAGTATTTTGCTATATCATTTGCAATACTAAATGTTGTTAGTGATCCTCTTGTCATTAAAAGCTGCTTACCAATTCTAACAATTTCTATAAGCTTAGTTGGTGATGAATCTAAATCAACCATGTTTCCAGCTTCTTTTGCTGCTTGTGTTCCTGTATTCATTGCAACAGCAACATCTGCTTGTGCTAAAGCTGGGGCATCGTTTGTTCCATCACCTGTCATTGCAACTAAATGCCCTTTCTTTTGGAAATCTTTTATCATATCTAGCTTTCCTTCTGGTGTTGCCTCTGCTAAGAAGTCATCAACTCCAGCTTCTGCTGCTATTGCTGCTGCAGTAAGTGGGTTATCACCAGTTATCATTATGGTTTTAATACCCATTTTTCTAAGATCTGCAAATTTTTCTTTTACTCCTTGTTTAACTATATCTTTTAAGTGTATTATTCCAAGTACTTTATTATTTTTAGCAACAACTAAAGGAGTCCCTCCAACTTTAGCTATTTCTTTAACCTTCTCTTCGCATTCCTTTGAAAAGAAACCACCTTTTTCTAAAACATATTTCCTAACTGCATCTGAAGCTCCTTTTCTTATTTCATTTCCATTGAAATCTACTCCACTCATTCTTGTTTTAGCTGTAAATTCGATAAAGGTTGCATTGAGACTACTCATATCTCTTCCTCTAATGCCAAACTGTTCTTTAGCTAAAATTACTACACTTCTTCCTTCTGGAGTTTCATCTGCAAGAGATGCTAATTGAGCTGCATCTGCTAACTCTTTTATATCAACTCCATCAACTGGTATAAATTCACTAGCTTGACGATTTCCAAGGGTTATTGTTCCAGTTTTATCTAACATTAATATATCAACATCACCAGCTGCTTCAATTGCTCTTCCACTCATTGCTAATACATTTGCTTGATTTAATCTACTCATTCCAGCTATACCTATTGCTGATAAAAGAGCTCCTATAGTTGTTGGTGCCAAGCAAACTAACAATGCAATTAATGAAGTAATTGAAGTACTATTTACCATACCTGCTTCATTAGAAATAAATACTGAGTAAGTGTACAAAGAAACTGTTACTATAAGGAAAATTATTGTAAGTGCTACTAATAATATTTCAAGTGCCTTTTCATTTGGTGTTTTCTTTCTAGCTGCACCTTCTACCATAGCTATCATTTTATCCATGAAGCTTTCACCAGGATCATTACTTACTTTAATTATAAGCCAGTCAGAAATTACTGTTGTTCCACCTGTTACTGCACTTCTATCTCCACCACTTTCACGGATAACAGGAGCTGATTCTCCTGTTATTGCACTTTCGTCAACTGAAGCTGCACCATCAATAACATCACCATCTGCTGGAATTTGTTCTCCAGCAAAAACAATAACAATATCACCTTTTTTTAGTTCTGTTGAATTTACTTTTACAACTTTATCTTTTTCTTTTGCTGATAATATTTTACTTGCTACAACATCCTTTTTTGCTGAACGTAATGCATCTGCCTGAGCCTTACCACGCCCTTCTGCAATTGCTTCTGCAAAGTTTGCAAATAAAACTGTAAACCAAAGTAAAATTGTTATCCCCAATATAAAACCTGGAGAATTGTCTTTAATTCCAAGTAAAGCTACAAAATATAAAATAGTTGTTATAATAGAAGCTATATATACTATAAACATTACAGGATTGTCCTTTTGTATCTTAGGATTTAACTTTACAAAGGAGTCCTTAATTGCTCTTTTTACCATTTTTTTATCAGATAAAATACTATTGTTATTTTTCATATATTATCCCCCCATTCTATCCTGTTAGTGTAAAGTTTTTTTACACTACTTCTCTTTTAAAATCTTTATATATCAAGGTTTCGCAAGTTTTTTGTATAAA
>NZ_JADNAT010000031.1 GCF_015550425.1 Clostridium sp. 1001275B_160808_H3
CAACATAAATCAATTTATTCAAATAATTACCTTTATGTTGATTTATCTATTTTTTTCATACGAAACTTTACACTATCTCTATCCTATCATTTGGAAGAATTCAGCTATTGGTCCTAATGCAAGAGCTGGGAAAAAGCTTAATGCCCCAACTAAAAGTACTACAAACACTAAAAGACCTACAAATAATGCATCATGTGTTGGTAATGTTCCTGCACTTACTGCTACCTTCTTCTTTTGAACCAATGAACCCGCAATAGCAAGTGTTGCTATCATTGGAACAAACCTTACAAATAACATAATCAATCCTAAACTAACATTTATAAATGGTTTATTTGCTGCAAATCCTGCAAAAGCTGACCCATTATTTCCAGCTGCTGATGAATATGCATAAAGCATTTCTGAAAAACCATGTGCACCTGAGTTACTAAGACTATCTAATACACTTGGAACTAATGCTGCAATTCCACTTCCTACTAATGCTGCAATTGGTGTTGCAAGACAAACTAGCATTGCCATCTTCATTTCAAATGGTTCTATTTTCTTTCCTAAATATTCAGGAGTTCTTCCAACCATTAAACCTGCCATGAATACTGCTATTATCGCAAAGGCTAACATTCCATATAATCCACATCCAGCTCCACCAAATATTACTTCCCCTAGCTGCATAAGTAGCATAGGCACCATTCCCCCTATAGGAGTATAGCTATCATGCATTGAGTTTACTGATCCATTAGCTACTGCTGTTGTAAATGCTGTCCATGTTGCTGATGAAGCTATACCAAATCTGGTTTCTTTACCTTCCATATTTCCACCAGCTTGATTAATTGTAGATATATCTACTAATCCATTTTGTGCTAATTGAGGTGTTGCATTAGCTTCGTTTACTGCTATTACTCCAAGAGCAATAACTAGCATTAAAAACATTGCAATAAATATTGCTCTACCTTGTCTTTTATCCTTAATATTTCTCCCAAATGTAAAGCATAAAGCTGCTGGAATTATTAGTATTGATAACATTTCTACTGCATTTGAAAAAGGTGTAGGATTTTCTAGCGGATGAGCTGAGTTAACTCCAAAGAATCCACCACCATTAGTTCCTAATTGCTTAATTGCAATTTGGCTTGCTGCTGGTCCTTGAGGGACAACTTGTTTTGTTATAACTGTTCCATCTTCAAGAGTTATAGGTTGTAATAATTCAACTTCTTGATATGATGAAAAATTTTGCACAACTCCTTGAGATGCTATTAATAATGAAACAACTATTGATAATGGCATTAAAATATGAATTGTACTTCTTGTAGCATCTACCCAGAAGTTTCCTATAGTCTTTTCTTTTACTCTAGTGAAGCCTCTTATAAGTGCAAATAAAACTGCTATACCAGCGGCTGCTGATACAAAGTTTTGAACTGTTAATCCTATCATCTGAGTTAAATAAGTTGCCTGACTTTCACCTGAATACGATTGCCAGTTTGTATTAGTTACAAAACTTGATGCTGTATTAAAACTTAAATGCCAACTCATTCCATTAATTCCTTCAGGATTTAAAGGCAATATACCTTGTACCATTTGTAACAAAAATAAAATTACAAATCCTATAACACTAAAAGCAATTACTGAAATTGAATACTTCTTCCAATCCATTTCCTCATCTTTATCTATTCTTAATATCTTGTATATAAAGTTTTCTATTGGATTTAATACCTTACTTAAGAAAACATTTTCTCCATTCATTACCTTCCCAATATATTTTCCTAACGGAATAGCTAGTACAACTAAAATTATCAAATATAATGAGTACTGTATTATTGAGTTAATCATTCATTATCACCCCTTAGTAAAATATAAGTTAAATAAACAAATAGCGCTAAGGCTACTAAACCAATTAAAATAGTAACTACTGTCATTATTTTCTTCCCCCTTTCATCTAAAATTATATAAAAATCCATATAAAGATAGTGTTAGGATTAATAAGTATGACATTAAGATTGTATAAAGATTATTTTGTTTATAAAAAAAGGAGGTCGCGTTTCGCGACCTCCTTAAAAAGTACTTATTATTTTTGGTATATTACTTTTCCAATTTTCCTTGCTCTACTCACAAAGATAATTGCCTTCTCTATTTCTTGGAATCTTATTAGTGTATTAATAATATAATTTATATCTTTATCTAATAATCCATACATTTCCTATAATTCCTTCTCTAATTTATCATGCATTCTTTTCAGTTCTTTGCTTCCATCTTATATTTTTAATTTCACCCTTGGTTAAATACTCCAATATAACTAAAATAAATTATCATTAAGCATATATATTATCATATCCTATAAAATTCTTAGTTAAAACTAAGATAATATAAGTGATAATTTATTTTAAATTCAAGGATATAACGAAACGTGAGACCCTTAAAATATTATTTATTTTATATTAAGTATAAGGGGGGCGCGCAACGCGACCACCTTAAAAATGTATGTTCTTTTGTGTATTTTTAAAATAAATCAGGCAAGCTCGGACTTTTATCAGATGCCTGTGGAGTTATTATATTAACACTCTTTGATAAATTACTAAACTTAATTTCATTTGTTAGTGATTGTGACATTGAAAGCTCATCTTTAACCCTGGCTTGATATATAACTAATATATCCGATTCTGATGTCTGGTTGCTTTCTTTAATATTATTAATAGATATCTTAAAATTATTATCTCCCTGATTCTCTATAGCTCTATTTCCATTTGTTATCTCTGTTAATATGCTATTGCCTGATGAATCTTTTAAATTTTTATATATCTTAATATCATTTGTACTTACAGTATTAAATTTATTATCTATATTTAAGGCAAAATCAACGCTGTTTCCGCTTAATGTAAACTTAGAACCAAAGGTTACTGTTGAGTCTTGAGCTATTTCGAAGCTTGTACCGTCATTATTTTCTTGGATACTTACTTCCTTGACCATAATTTCGTTATATAGCTTGTCTATAATTCCGTTGTATAAACCATGAGTAACATTTTTTATCTGCTGTGTAACAATTACTATCGGAGTTTCAACTAAAGAATATTTATCTTCATCTTTTATAAGTTTTTTATAAATTAATTTATTTTGACTACCAAATTTTAAACTTCCAACCTTTCCACTCTTAGGCCTTATGATAACTTTAACATTGGTTTTATCAGCCTTATAAATATTTTCAGTTTTAGAATATTTATATATTATTTCAGGTACTTTTATACTGGCCATATTATTATCTAATACTTCGCCCCCAGTAACTAAATCAAAATTTTCTCCTAGATCAATCTGTAATTTTGGAGTAAACTTATAATCATTATAGCTCGAATTTGAAGCTATTCGATCAGCCACCTTTGCCAAGATATTATTCTGTAGCTTATTTTGATCCTTGGAATAAAAATAATTTTCTGATAAGCCTCCAAGCAGTTTATGGAAATCCTTTAAATCATTTTTATTGTTCCCATTGTTTAAATTTTCAATTTCTACAGTTATTATATTATATCCCCTTGATTTCAAAGCACCATAATCTTTTTCCACTCCATATTTTATATTACTAGTTTCTGAGATGAAAACTACATTCTTTCTTACCCCAGCTCTTCCATTATCTAATAATTTTATTATATCATTATAGGTATTGGTTATATTTTTAGAATTAGAGTTATCAGGCTTTAACTTATTTTTTATATAATTATCATTAAGATCTGTAATATATTGACTATAATTCGAATAACTACTTGAACTTAAATCAATAATTTCTACTTTATTAGAAAAAGTTATTATATCATATTCTGTTTTAGCAACCTTTAGCCTATCATTATTTAAAATATCATTCCAAAGATCGTTTATTAGAGGATCCATATAACTCCCCATGTCTTTAGACACATCTATAACAAAAACTACATCACTCTTATTAGAATTAGTTTCATCATTAAAAGAAAAATCTTTCGGCTCTATATTATAACTTACCGTAAAATCTTGATTTTCATTTATATTGATAGTTTTATTCCCTATAAGACTAGCCTGAATTATAGGTAATTCATTTGATTCTACCGTAACATTAGCTATTGTATTTGTATTTATAGATTTTAATCTATCATTCCACTTATAGTTAATCTCCATCTTTTTATAAATAGGTTGATTTTCAACTTCTTTGTTTCCCTTTACCTTAAAACTAAAATTAAATGGGTCCGCTTCATATCTAACCCTACTACCATTTTCAGATTTCTTCTTATAAATAACATTTCCTATATTTACAGTATTTCCACCTATATTTAATGAGAAGCTATCATTAAAATCTATATTTAAAGCTACATTATTAATAGGATAACTATCTATAATTTTATCAGCTATTTGTTGAAAAACTCCATCTATAGCTCCTTCACTAGTCTCATAAAAACCATTTTCCTTATTTATTATAGTTCCATCATTAACCTTATTATCTTTAATATTAGCTCCAATCATTGAAGCATGTATTAATTTAATTTTATCAAGTCCACTTAATTTTTCCCCGGAATCAATTGTATTACTTAATCCATATCCAACAGAAAAAACATTATAACCTTTTTCATTTATTATCTTACCAACATCTATAGCATAGTTTGTATTTTTAAGATCCTTATCACTATTACCAGTTCCAAAAACCTCTGCAGCTTCATACCCCTCTATTGTTATGTTTGTATAATAATTAAGCTCATTTTTATAATACCTATTTCCTTTCCATTCATAATTCGAAACTCTATATGTTGGCATTCCATCGGACATAAGGACAATTGTTTTATTTGCATTTTTATTCGCTTCAGTAGAGTGACTTAGCAAATATGAAGCTTTTCTTAAACCATCTCCAGTATTTGTACCTCCATCTTGTCCTCCTGATATATCTATATTATTAATTATCCCTTTCAACTTATCCGAATTACTTGCATTAATTAAAACATTATTAACACCATTAATCTTTGATTTTTTTATTTCAGCATTAGTTCCATATGTTACTATGCCAATTTTAAGGTTGGGTACAGTCTTCATCTTATCCATAAAATTTTTAGCTGCTTCCTTTAATGCATCTATTCTTCTAACCCCTGTTCTTCCTTTTATATGCTCATTCATACTATTTGAGACATCCAGTACTAATACTATTTCCTTAGCTGGTACAGTTGTTTCAAATGGTTGTGGTGTGATTGTTCCATTAACTGTTATATCCTCTCCTACTAGCGCTGGATTAGGATCTACAGAATCAATTTTAACATCAAATATTGGCATATCCGAAACATCAGCATTAACTCTTATATTTTTAAAAGTAATAAGTGATACTATAATAGTAAAACTTACCAATGAGCTTATAATCTTTATATTTTTCTTACTCATATTCCCCCTCCTCCCCATATTATTTATTTCTAAACTTAACTATGACACTTAATGGTATAGTCACATCTGAGTATCCTTTTTTCTTATTTAAAACTAGCGAAATTTCCAAGCCTGTAGTTTCTTTAAAATTCCCTTTTGAATTCATTCTATAATCTAAAGGCCTAACTTTAAATTCTGTAACATTAGATGATAATATTTTAGGAAGATTTAATTTAGAGTCTGTAACTTCATCCCCATCTTTATTAACTTTCTTTAAAGTTAATTTATTATTTCTCTTATCATATATAAATGTAAAATACTCTTCCCCAATTTTAAACCTTAATTCTTCTACTTCTAGCTTTCCATTATCATCTAGTGATCCTTCATAATTATATTTATTAGTATCTTTAATAGTAACATTATTTAGCTTACTTATTCCTTCTGCTTGTGTCCCATATAGTAATAATTCCTTTTGAATCGCTTCTGATTCTAATTGCAAATCAGAATTGATTTCTGTTTTTGCTAATGTTTTGCTATTACTAAAGAAAAAGGTGTAAACTACTCCAAGCACTACAACTGTTAGACTTAATGTAAGTATAAGTTCTAATACAGTAAACCCTTTTGCCTTTTTTCTCATAATTCCACCTCTTCTATTTAACAATTCTCCATAATGATTTTGTAAGGAATTTATCAACACTATAAAGCTCTGAAGCTGAAGTAACTTTTACTTCTTCTCTATCACCTTGTGATTTTACAAATATGTCTTTTAATAAATCATGATTTAAAGCTAAAATACTTCTTACAACTTGTGGATCATAAGTTATATTTTTTTCTCCTTCACCTTTTAAAATTATATTTCCTGTGGTAATTATATTTCCTGTAAAATTAAACTCACCTTCTATTGTTATATCTCCATTAGTTATTATTAACCCCTTATCTATAGTTTGTCCGTTATATTTATTATCTTTTATTTCAATATTGCCATTTTGCTTACCTTTTAAAATTACTATACCTTCACTTGTATTAAAAGGTTTATTCTCAACACTTGAAATCTTACTGAAATCAATTTGATTATCAACAGTTCTCTTAACTTCTTGTCCATCATACAGGTTTTCATATCCTGTAGCATCCCCCATAGCAAATACATTTCTTGCAAATTCATTTCTTTTCTCATTTACTATACTTATATCACTATCACTTATATTAGATTTTTGAACGTTTCCTTTACTATCTTTAACACTTGCTCCAACAGATTTAACTATTCCTTTAAGCTTAACACCACCATCATTAAAACTATAAGAATTATTTTTAGAATAATAATCTGAGAAATAATTTGCCTTCATAGCCGCATCAGATTGTCCATTTTTACTTTCTAATAGCTGTAACGGTGAATAATATTTTAAAGTAACATTTGTAGCTCCATTTAATAAATCCTCAACATCAGTATAAGCTAGATAATTTCCCTTTACTGCTACTGATTCTCCTGTTTGATATTTATTTCCACTTTCATCTGTTGCATTTAAATAAGCAACTCCCATAATATAAGAATCCTTATTTACTGTAATTGTAGAAGTTTTACTTATATCATTTACAATAATACTACTAGAATTTAAAGCTTTATCTGCTGTTGAAAAATCAACTACTTTCTTAACTGTTTTATCATTAATCCCATAAAAATTATTTTTTATTACTATATTGCTATTTGTAGCATTTAAAGCTAAATCATTATTTACAATAACATTATTTCCAAAGGTTACATTATTTGATTTTGAAACATTTGAATTTATAGACTTTCCTACATAAATATTTTTAGCAAATATATCTCCATTTACTGTGCTTTGTGCATTATTATTTAAATGATAAGTATTTGCTGTGTATATATCTCCATTAATATTAAAGCTTGTATTATCTAGCTTTATTCCTCCTATATACTTTTCAAAAGTGTACTCTGGTTTTTCTCCTAAATTATTATTTCCCTTTATCCATATATCACCACTTATATTTACAACGCTTTTATTTACTAAGCTTTCAACATTCATATTTCCATCTGCTATTATTGCTTTTCCATCAAAAACTGGATAAATATTTATTGAAGTTATTTCTGAATTGTATTCTGGAGCTACCACTTTAAAAGTAGTAGAAATTGTTTTTTTATTTTTTAATTCTCCTTCAGCATTTTCAAAGGTTGAATTAACTTTTATTGTAATACTGTCATCTTTCTTAAAATCGTAACCCTTCACTGGTATCTCTATTTTAAATGTATCTTTTTTATTATCTACTGCAGACTCAAATTCTAAAGTTCCACTTTCTAGTATTGATTTTATATACTTCTTTTCAATTATTAAGTATTGTAAAATATCCAAATCTACTCCACTAAGTTTCTGTTTGTTTTTTTCAGTTAAAAATTCAAAAAAATACTTGCGGAAGATTTTGTCTAAGTTTTCCTTGGTTCTATCTTTCTCTTCTAACTTTGTAAATTCCTTTTTAACTTCTTTATCTGCATATTTTATGGCTTCTTGTGAGGTTTTTATTATTATATTTTCAACTACATCTAGACCTGAATCTGCTTCATAAAGGTTTTGAATCTTTTTACTTTGATTTATTCTCATCTTATAATCATTTGCTGTAACTGCTAATATTGTTGTTCCTGTTGTAAAAATAATTGCCATTACTACAACTACTATTACAAAGGTAGATCCTTTTTTCTTTTTCCTAATCTTCAACTATAATTCACCTCCATAAACCTATTTTATATTCACATTTTTACTCGAAGATCCTTCAAATAAAATATTATTTTCACTATCTTTAACTGTAACTGTATAGTTATACATATCTGCTACTGGATTTTCTTCTATTTGCTTTTCTTCATATAAGATAACATCTCCAATGCTTGAGTATATCTTAAACTTAGAAGAATTATTATCACCACTTATTAAATGAATTTCTACAGTTTCTTCTGTATTATTTTTGAATTCTATATTCATATTTTGAGAAAAACCTTCCTTAATATATAAAACAATATTATTATTATCTACATTAGTTTTATTAACGGTTACTAAAGGTGTAGAAGCATTTTTTTTATATATAATTAGGTTATTTGAGTTCTTATCTAATTCCATTATTAATTCATTTGAAACAGCATAACTATTGTCAGGGTTATCTTCTATTTTAATTACATTGTTGTTACTACTATCTCTAAGAAAATTAAGTATAAAAGCTGCATTATTATTTTTATCTAGGTTATTTACATTTTCATATTGAAAATTCAAATCCTTTTCTAGCTTAACTTCAACATTATAAAGATCCTCATCTTTTCCAGATGATTCAGAAGTACCTCCATATATAGTTCTTTCAAAATTTCCTTTAAAGGTATTTCCAGTTGAATCCGCATTTAAATCCTGAATTATTTTATCCCCATCTAAAAGCTCAAAATACTTTTCACTGGCACCACCCTGTAGCTTAATTTCATCATAAGCCTTTAATTCTTCCAAAACCTTTTGGCCTATATAGCTTGCTTTTTGTCTGTACTCTGCACTTATATTATTTTTTAAACTAGACATTACTAAGCCTGATAAAGGTACTATTAATATTGATAAAAGGGCAACACTAATTATTACCTCAATTAATGTCATCCCTTTCTTTGCTTTTATTTTATTATTATTCATATTAACACCTACTTCTTAGTAACATTTACAGTATTACCTTCACTTGTTACTGAAACTCTAGGATTTGAAGTATCATCATCTTTAACTATGATTTCAACCTTTTTAGATGTATTGTTAACTACCTTTAACTTTATTCCTGAATTATCTGAGCTTTCTATTCTTTTTTCACTCATTATTTCAAGTACTATATCATCTGATTTTGATGTGAATTCTTTTCCCTCTGAAGAATTGTCTTTAGGATAATATGAATCAGCTGTTTTATACTTATAATATGTTTTTCCTGCTGCTTCATCAAAGATTATTTCCACTTCTTCAACCTTATCATTATCTGAATAAATATAACTTTCTCTTGATTCATCCTTAGCTCTACCAATAGTTACTGTAGGTAGTTCAGATAAAGATGATTTCAGCATCATCACAAAATCATTAATATCTTCTTTATTGTTTTGTTCCTCTATAGTAGATGCATAAGCTCCATTTGCTGCTCCACTACTAAATAAGATTTCTTTTCCATATACATTGTTTAATGTCCAAAGTAAATATTGCATGTCTTCATCTGACAATTTAGGCACTGCATGGAATTCTAAATTCATAACTCCAGTTAACTCTTCTTGTGATTTTGATGATATTGATATATTAGTAATTACTATTTTTCTTTCATAACTTTGTACTGATGAAATAAACTTTTTTAAGGATTCATAGCTTCCTGAAAAGTTAATAGCAACTTTAAGTTGTTCTGATGTTGTACCATTTTGTTCAGGTGACACTTCTTGAGAATCTTTAGACGCTTGTCCCTCATTACTTTCAGTAGATGTATTGTTATTTTCATTATTAACTTCTACATTACTACTTTCATTTTCTGTTGTATCTCCTGAGTATTCATCTGCTATTGCTTTTAATGAACTTTCTATCTTTTGAATTTCTGGTGATACCATCTTTTCTACAGATGATACTTCTACTGGGCTAAATGCAATATTTCCCTTAAGACCACTATCATTTAGTAATTTATCTAATTCAATTATTATTTTTTCTTGTATTATAGTTGGGTATAAATTTTTAGATTTATCAAGAACTGTTGATTTTAATATTTTTAAATTTTCTTCTTTAGAATCTAGATTTGATATATTCTCCATTACATCTTTATATCTTTGTTCAATTTGATTTTTTTCAGTCCTTTTAGTAGCTAGTTTTTCAACTTGCTTAGTATAGATAAATTGATAATAAACAAAACATATTAATACAGTTAATAAAATTCCTATTAAATATTTTTCTCTCTTACTTATATTCATTTTACTCAACATCCTTTAATACACATTTTATATCAAAGGTATAAATTTCATCCCCTGATATTCCACCAATATACACATCTTGTATATTATCGATTCTTTTTAAGTTATGCTCTATTTCACCAATTGCAACTCTACTTGTTGAAACAGCTTGAATAGAAATTTCTGTATTAGTTATGTTTATACTATTAAATGTTACTTCCGTTGGTAATGTTGCACTCAATTTATCTAACACTTCTGTTGTTACAACTTCTCTAGTTTTTAATGAGCCTACTATTTTACTAAGTTCAGTATCATATTTATTTAAAATATCATCTTTTCTACTTATATCATCCCATTTAGCTATCTTTTCTTTTACATCCTCTTGATTTAACTTTTCATTATAATTTTTTATCTTACTATTTAATAAAATTATATTTGTACTATTCCAAGCCAAGCTTCCAACTATAACTACAGATAAAAAACCTACTAAGGAGTAAACATAAATATTCTTATTTTTTTGTTCTTTTTTCTGACCTTGATAAGGTGCAAAAAAGTTCATATCTTTTATCATATAATGTCCTCCTTATAATCTTATAATTGCGCCTATGGCATTTAAGTATTGACCAAGATTTTCATTTATTAAATCCTTAGATGTTATATCTATATTTCTTATTTCATCTATTTTAACTGTATCTATGGATAGCTTGTTTTTCATATATAAATTAATATTATTTAAATTTGATAAACCACCATAAATATAAATTTTGTCTATAGTTGTGTTAGATTTATTGCTATAGAATTGAAGTATTCTTTCTAACTCTTCTAAGATTTCATCAACAGCTTTTTTTATAGTTGTGTTTGAAATATCTTTATCATCATCACTCAAAAGATTTCCTTCCTTTATCTTTATAGATTCTGTTGATTTTATTGACATATTCAGGCTTTGGCTTAAGGCATAATCTATATTATCCCCACCAGACTTTATCATTCTTGTAAAATCTAATTTACCATTTTTAAATATTGCCACATTAATAGAGGTTGCTCCCATATCAACAAAAGCAACAGTACCTCCCATAACTTGTCCATTATTGGATGTGTAATCAGCATAATTAGCTATCTTATTTACAGAATTATAAGTTACATCTAATGCATATGGATTTAACTCTAATGAATTTACTACACTGTAATATGCAAAAGCCATTCTTTCTGGAAATGAAGTTACATTTATTTTTAGCTTTGCTCCTGCATCATCAACAATTTCATCTAAAACTATAAATTGAATTATGTAATCATCTAAATTTATAGGTAAATATTGTTGTATTTCATATCTAATTACAGTTTCCATTTCATCTTCTTGAACTAAAGGTATTACAATATCTCTATTTATTATTGAAGATGAATTAGTTGTAAACACTACATCCTTAGCTTTTATACCGTTTTCCTTTATTATAAAATCCAAAACATCTATAACACCTTGAAGATTCATTACTTTTCCATCTGCAATACATCCTTCAGGCGTTGGTATTTGAATTGCTTTACTTAAACTAAGCCTATTTTTTTGAAACTTACCTTCCACTAATTTTATAGAGTTAGTTCCTAAATCTATAGATAAAACAGCCTTTGATCTTTCTTTAGACTTACTTTTCTTTTCAGTTTTATTTCCTTCATAAGAAGAATTCAAATTCTCAGAGTTTTCCTTCTTAAAAAACTTTCCTATGTCTTTTACATCCATACTACTTATTTCTTTTAACTTTGATAAATTGAACTTTTTACTTGGCATTAAATCACCCCACGATACAATTGATAATGGACAATGGATAATTGATAATTAAGGTTGATTTTTAGATGAGCTAAAAATCTTTTGTATGGGCAAAATGCAGATTTTGTCTGCATTTTGCCTTGAGTTAACTTCTATTTTTCTAAATAGTCGCCTGTTCCATTTGGATAAATTACTGTTCCATCACTAGCTGTTTTAATTGTTGCTTTACCATCAGTACTAACTACTACTGTAAAATTCCCCCCCTTATTTGTTGCAGCTTTAATCTTAGGAGTAGAATCTTGTAACTGTTCTTTTACTTTAGTTTCTAAAGTACCTCCATCCTTATCATTTCCATCAAGAACAAATGTTAAATCTGAACTTGGTAGTGCAGCATCCCCATTTGCTATTACTATTGAAACAGCACCTTGTATTTGTTTAGCGTTAGCTATATCAGCACTTATATTAGCATTCTTTCTAACGTCACCAAACTTAGGAATAGCTATTGCTGCTATTATAGCTATAATTGCTATAACGATGATAAGTTCGATAAGTGTAAATCCTTTCTTTTTTTTCTTGTTTTTTAAATTTTTAACCATGTAAATTCCTCCTTGATTTTTTAATTTATATTAAATCTTTCAATTTAAATCATTTTAAATATATATTTAAGATTAAAATAATTGATTTATCTTTTATTTTTTCAATTGTAATTTAAATGCAAATATAAGTTGGCGAAGATAAATAGACTGTGAAATAAGCATATAGCCAGTAGTTAGAAGTACTTGGTGAAGGAAGAACTACTATGCCTTAGTGTTGCTTACTTGTTTTAGCGTAGCGAGTTAACCAAAACTCTTGGCATAGTAGTTCTTACAAGCCTAGTACTTCTTCACGCAGCTATTTAGCTTATGTAACATATCTAGTTATCGCAGCCCTTATATTCACAATTTATTACATCTGTGTATACATATTAAACATTGGAAGCATTATTGAAATTACTATTCCCCCAATGACTACTCCCATAATGACTATCAACAATGGTTCTATCATTGAGGTAGTTGTTTGAATGGCTTGTTCAACTTCATCATCATAGAAATCTGCTGTTTTGTTTAAAATATCATCTAGTGAACCTGATTCTTCTCCTATTTTTATCATTGATGAAAGCATTTTAGGGAAGATATTATTTTCTCTTATTGGAGCACTTAAGCCATCTCCTCTTACCACTCTTTCTCTTATTTTTAAAATTGCATCTTCTGCTATTTTATTTTCTAGCACTCCTGCAACTGTTGGCAAGGCATGTACTAAAGACACTCCAGATGCTAGTAAAGTAGATAATGTTCTTGTAAACCTTGAAACAATTATCTTTTTATTTAAAGCCCCTATTATGGGAAGTTTTAACTTTAACTTACTTATATTCACTATTCCACTTGGACTTTTTTTGTAAATATTAAATAGTATAACTATAATTGCTACAGCTATTAATATAAAAATTAAGTTATTGCTTAAAAACTTACTTGTCCCAAGCATTATTTTTGTTATTAAAGGAAGTTCTATTCCCTCTCCTTCAAACATTTCTACAAATGTCGGCATAACAAATGTCATAATAAACACAACAGCTACCACAGCTACTATACTTAAGATACTTGGATATGTCATGGCTGATTTAACCTTATTATTAATCTTATTTTCTTTTTCAAAATGTACAGACATTCTAAGCATCATTTCATCAATATTTCCACTAACTTCGCCAGACTCTACCATACTTATCAAAAGCTGTGGAAAATACTTTTTATGTTTCGCCATTGATTCTGATAAAAGTTCTCCTTTTTTAACATCATCTTCTATTATAGATAGAAGTTCTCTTAACTTTTTATTGGGAATTTCATTAGATAAGATATTTAAACAAGTAGTTATTGTAACTCCAGCATCTAGCATTGTGTAAAATTGTCTACAGAAAATTGCTAAATCCTTTGTTGTTACTCTTTCAAAAAATTTAAACTCAATTTGTTTACTTTCAATTATTTCTTCTATTATTAGGGGATAATATCCACTTGAAGTTATCATATTTATTACATCATCTCTGGAACTCCCTTCAAATTTTCCTTCTATCTTAGTTCCATCATTTTTCATAGCCCTATATTTAAATTTTTTCATAACTTCTTATCACCCCTTATATATCCCTTAATAAAGTTATAGTTGCAAGTTCTTCTATAGTAGTTATTCCATCCAAAACTAGCTTTTTACATTCATCCGCAAGTGTTGTCATTCCATGTTTTATAGATATATCCTTTAAGATATTTGCATCCCTAGTTCTATTTATTGCATCTCTATGTTCTCTTGTTATTTCCATTATTTCATATACACCTATTCGACCATTATACCCAGTATTATTACAATGGCCACATCCCTTACCCCTATATAATTTTAAGGTATCATTATTTTTTATATTAAATGCATGTTTTTCGTAATCTGAAGCTATATATTCTTCTTTACAATTGTTACATATTTTTTTTACTAATCTTTGAGCAATTATTCCAGAAATTGAAGTTGCAACTAAGTAAGGTTCAACTCCCATATCAACTAATCTAGTCATAGATGATGGAGCATCATTAGTGTGGAGTGTGCTTAAAACCAAATGTCCTGTAATAGCTGCTTTTATAGCTATTTGAGCAGTTTCCTCATCTCTTATTTCCCCTATCATCACTATATCTGGATCCTGTCTTAAAATACTCCTAAGTCCACTAGCAAATGTTAATCCAGCCTTAGTATTTACATTAACTTGATTAATACCATTTAATGTATATTCAACAGGGTCTTCTATTGTAACTATATTTACATTGTTAGAGTTAAGTTCACTTAAAATTGTATAAAGAGTTGTGGATTTTCCACTTCCTGTTGGTCCAGTAACAAGTACTATTCCATGAGGGCTAGATACTATATTATCTAGTTTCTTAAGATTATCTTTACTTAAACCAAGCCTCTCTTTACCTAACCTATAATTATCTCTATTTAAAATTCTTATAACTACTTTTTCACCATTTACAGTTGGTAAAATGGATACTCTAAGATCTACATCTGTCTTTCCAACCTTAGTTATTATTCTTCCATCTTGAGGTATCCTTTTTTCAGCTATATTTAAATTTGCAAGTATTTTTATTCTAGTTATTAATGGTGCTAAGCTTTCTATTCCAAGAGTATTTATAGTTGTAAGCTCACCATCAATTCTATATCTTATTCTTATTTCCTTTTCATATGGTTCTATATGTATATCTGATGCCCTCATTTCAATTGAATTTTTAAATAAATGCTCTATCATTTTCACAACTGGAGCATTTTTTACATCATCAATTTCTTCAACATCTGAGGATATACTTTTTGACTCTAAAGTTTCCTTTAGCAGTTCTTCTGCTGCCTTGTTAACTTCTTCAGTACTATAATTTATTTGAACAAATTTATGAATATCTTTTTTAGGTGCAATAAACGTCTTAACGCTTAAGCCTGTTGATATTGAAACATCATCTATTGCAAAAATATTTAATGGATCTGCAAGTGCAACCATTATTTTTTCTTCTTCAAATCCAAATGCTATTAAATTATATTTATTACAAAGATTTTGAGGTACTATCTTAATGGCCTTTTTATCAAAATTAACATTATTCAAATCAATTTTCTTAATTCCAGTTTGAGTTTCTATAGCATCTATAATATCTTCTTCTGAAACAATTCCACTTTCAATTAGAACTTCACCTAATTTTTTACCTAAAAGCTTTTGTGCTTTTAATGCATTTTGAAGTTGAAAAGGAGTTATTTTTTCTGCCATTACTAAAATATCTCCAAGTCTTTTCTTTTGAACTATAGCCATAAACTCCGCTCCTATGTTTAATTTTAATTTTATTTGTTAAAAAATTTCCTTTTTTGACCATTTAGTTTACTTATTTTAATATTAATATAGCTATATTGCTTTTTCAATCAGAATATAAACTTAAATTAAATTCACTTTTTAAAATAAAAAATTTAAATATAACGACAATAATTCCTTTCCTATGAAAATGTACACAATTGAACCAATAGCTATGTATGGTCCAAAAGCAATTTCTGATTTTCTATCCTTTAATTTAAATAATAATATTATTGCTGCTACTAATCCCCCTAGAACAACAGCTATAAATAAACTAACTAAAATACCTTTAATTCCTAAAAACAACCCACAAAATCCTGCAATCTCTGCGTCACCTTGTCCCATCCCTTTTGTGACTATTACTATCAAATATATAATTCCATATCCAATAACTCCACCTAATAGATTATTAACAATACTTGCATCTTTAGTATATAATCCTATTAATATATAAATAGCAGCAAGTACTACTCCAAAAATAGTAGTAGATGAATATATATATTTACACTCTAAATCTATATAAGATATAACAATTAATAAAGAAGTTAAAAGACTATAAAATACAAAATTTAAACTTAGCCCAAATTTTAGAAATATTAATAAATATAGCACTCCATTTAGTAGCTCAACCAAAGGATATTTTATAGATATCTTTTCCCCACATTTTCTACATTTTCCTTTTAAAAATAAATAACTTATTATTGGAATAAGATCTATTGCTTTTAGTTCATATCCGCAACTTGTACAATGAGACGGCGGAAAAGCAATGGATTCCTCTCTAGGTATTCTATAAATGCATACATTTAAAAAACTTCCTATACACAACCCTATTATTAATATCAAAATTTCCATAATAACCTCCTTAAAGTTATAAACTAATATATTTATTTGTCATTATATAAGCATTTCTTTTACACTTTTAATTTTAAACTTTTTAAGAATTAAATAAATGAATTATACTATTGAATTATATTATACTTATAAGTTATATAATGAGTTTTAAAACCCTCATGTTATTCAAATATTATCCATTAATTGTATTTTTTAGTCAATATTAAATTTTTATTTCGGTTATAAAACAAAAAAAATCGGATAAAAGTACTATTTTATACTTAATATCCGATATCTTTATATTTAATATAAGCTAAATTCCCCTAATTCTCTTTTATTATCCTTAAAAATTGTCCATCTTTATTGATTTCAAAGTCTAATTCATTATTTATAATTTGATTTGCTTCTTCTATAGTTAAATCTTTTATTTTATTTAAATCTTCTGGATTATTTATGTATTTATTTATTGAATCTAGCTTTTCGTTATTATTTGCTTCTATAGTTTTTATAGAGTCTGTATTAGAAAATTCAACTTTATCACTTATTTCAGTTGTTTCTACTGCTAGAACAAATTCCCTCATAATAGATTTTACTTCAGCCTTTTTTGAGTCAATAGAATACTTTTTAAAACTAGGTACTAATATAGCTACTAATATTCCTATTATTACTACTACTGCAATTAAATCAAATATAGTAAACTTACCCTTTCTTTTTCTATTCATATTACCTTCCATATTGTACCTCCAAAGTTTTTTCTTTATTCCTCTTTTTGTTTATTATACATTATAAATTATAATATCTTAATGCACTTAAAATCAATATAAAGGTTATATTTATTATATATCAAATATATTTTGAATTAACTTTAAAATCTTGAACTTTGTACTATTTTAAACATAAAAAAAGGAACTTAGAATCCCTAAGTTCCTAAATTTTAAATTTATTAGTACATTCCGTCCATTCCCATTCCTGGTGCTCCTGGCATTGGAGCTTCTTTTTGAGGAATTTCAACAACAGCAGCTTCTGTTGTTAAGAATGTTGATGCTACTGACGCAGCATTTTGAAGTGCTGATCTTGTAACCTTAGTTGGATCTACTATACCAGCTTTAATCATGTTTACATATTCTCCATTTAATGCATCATAACCCATTCCAGCTTCACAGTTTTTAACATGTTCTATAATAACTGAACCTTCAACACCTGCATTAGTTGCAATTTGTCTCATTGGTTCTTCTAATGATCTTGTTATTATATTAATACCAACTTGTGTATCTGGAACATTTGAAGTTACCTTAGCTACTTCATTAATTATATTTGCATAAGCAGCACCACCACCTGGTACTATACCTTCTTCAACAGCTGCTTTTGTTGCTGCTAAAGCATCTTCTATTCTTAATTTCTTTTCTTTTAATTCTGTTTCTGTTGCTGCACCAACTTTAATTACTGCAACTCCACCAGCTAGCTTAGCTAATCTTTCAGTTAATTTTTCTTTATCAAATTCTGAAGAAGTTTCTTCGATTTGAGCTTTTATTTGTGATACTCTTTCTTTAATAGCTTCACTATTTCCTCTTCCATTAACTATTGTAGTATTTTCTTTTGTAACTTTGATGCTTTCACATTGTCCAAGCATATCTAAAGTCACTTCTTTTATGTCTATTCCAAGCTCTTCTGATATAACTGTTCCACCTGTTAATATAGCTATATCTTGAAGCATTTCTTTTCTTCTATCTCCAAAGCCTGGAGCTTTTACAGCTACACATGTGAAAGTTCCTCTTAATTTATTAACTACTAATGTAGTCATTGCATCGCCTTCAACATCTTCAGCTATTATAAGTAATTTCTTTCCTTGTTGAACTATTTGTTCAAGTATTGGAAGTAACTCTTGAATATTTGAAATCTTTTTATCAGCAATTAATATTAATGGGTTGTCTAAAACTGCTTCCATTTTTTCTGTATCAGTTACCATGTATGCTGATACATATCCTCTATCAAATTGCATTCCTTCAACAACGTCTAATTCAGTTCCCATTGATTTTGATTCTTCAACAGTAATAACGCCTTCATTTCCTACCTTTTCCATAGCATCAGAAATTAGCTTACCTACTTCTTCATCAGCTGCTGAAATAGCTGCAACTCTAGCTATATCTTCTTTACCGTTAACAGGCTTAGAAATCTTCTTTATTTCTTCAACAGCCTTATCTACAGCCATTTTAATACCATTTCTAATTAGTATTGGGTTTGATCCAGCAGTAACATTCTTTAAGCCTTCTCTTATAATTGCTTGTGCTAAAAGAGTTGCTGTAGTAGTACCATCCCCTGCAACATCATTAGTCTTAGTTGCAACTTCTTTAACTAATTGTGCTCCCATATTTTCATATGGATCTTCTAATTCAATTTCTCTTGCTATAGAAACACCATCATTAGTTATAAGTGGTGCTCCAAACTTTTTATCTAAAACTACATTTCTTCCTTTTGGTCCTAATGTAACCTTAACTGTATCTGCTAACGTATCAACACCAACTTGCATTGCTCTTCTTGCGTCTTCACTAAACTTAATCATTTTTGCCATTATTCTTTCCTCCCTTATTCAACTATTGCTAAAATATCATCTTGTTTTAAAATAGTATATTCTTCACCCTCAACCTTAACTTCTGTACCTGCATATTTTGAATAAAGTACTTTATCTCCAACTTTAACTTCCATTGCTATTCTATTTCCATCAACTATAGCTCCTGGTCCAACAGCTACAACTTCTGCCTCTTGTGGTCTTTCCTTTGCTGTCCCTGTTAAAACTATTCCACTTTTAGTTGTTTCTTCTGCTTCTAACTTCTTTATTACTACCCTATCTGCTAGTGGCTTAATGTTCATAAAAAAATCCCTCCTATTTATATCTATAAATTTAATTACCCTTTTATATTAGCACTCACCATAGATAAGTGCTAACAAATTTATGATAATCTTTTAGTTTGCATTTTTCAAATGTTACCTAATATATTATTACCCTATATATTATAAATATTACCACTTCTCATTAATTATTTTCCATTTTCTCAAGCTTTTATTTATTTTCTTCATTTTATACATGTATTTATTTAAATTATTTTTTCATTTAATTCAAATTCTTTTTCTTTGACACAGAATCCTAAAAATATCCAAAATATTGGTGCTACCATTATTACACTAATATTAAAAAATGATTGTACTAAATACCCTATTAGCGTTAGTAAGAGTAACTTAGATAAATCATTTCTAATACTTTTAATCAGATTATATATTATTACTCCAATTAATAATAGGTAAGCTATTAAATTAAATATCCCATTACTAACTGCATATTCTAAAAATTCATTATGTAATTTATCTATATAAGCACCATGCTTATTTATATACTCTCTATGACTTTCACTATACTGTGAATCCAATCTATATTTTAATGTATCAGGCCCCCACCCTATAAACGGATGATCTTTAAATGCATTCCATGATATGTTTAATATTTCAATTCTACCACTATCCTCAACTTTTGTTATACCAGTTTCATCAATTACAATGCTGTTAGTTGCACGCCCAATAATCTTACAATTAGTAGATAAATTTAATAATAAAAAAATACTTAAAAATGATATAAATACAACCACTGATTTTTTTAATCTCTTTTTATCTTTTATTATAAAAATTAATCCAATAAGTGAATAAACTAAAAAAGCTAGCCACCCACTACGAGTTAATGTAGTGATTAATGCACCAAATAATATAATTGAATATATTAAATATCTTTTTCCTTCATAAAAAATATAAATTGCCATACTTATAAATAAAAATATACATAAATATGATGAAAAAAAGTTTCTATTTCCTATCATTCCAATAGAATCACTTACTGATATAAATCCAAACATCCAAAACTGTACAGGATCTATGTTATAAAATTGAAGTATCCCATATATACCCATGACACATGAAGAAATTAATACTAGATTTATAAGTTTTTCATTTATAACAAAATATTTAGAAGATAGTATAAAAAGTAGAATATAAATGCAATACATTACGAAGCCTTCATTCCGTTGAATATTGCCAATAAAAGCTACATATTTCTGTGGTGATAATATACTTGGAATTAACATAGTTAACATAAACACTAATGCTATCTTATGCTCAATATTAAATTCTGTTACCTTTAATCCAATTAATGCAATAATAGAAATTACACCAACTACGTAAAGAAATATCATCTTACCAATTACATATCTAGGTGATGATACATTTACAACTATGAATGGCATTATAACTATCACAGAATATAAGATTATGTTCACTAAAATTTTAAAATCAATTTCTTTTGTAAGAGCTCCCATTACTTTTTTATTTATACTTTCCATCCTAACACCCACTGGTAGAGATTGCGAAAATAAAGCCTACGATAACTTATATTTTCCCACTTCAAACCATTAAATTAAGAATTATCCTCATTAATGATATGTATTAAATTGGAGATTTTATTATAATGAGAAACTACAATTCTTATTTAAGATATCTAAGATGTCGTTAAGAATTTTTATTGTCTGAGCGCAGCGAGTTATAAAAATTTAGTCATCTTAGATATCTTAAATTTAGAATTGTATTCGAAATTATATAAAAATCGGAAAGTTAATACATATCATTAGGTTTAATTCTCAATTTATAACTATCTTTCTAAGTTTACATTCTTATATTCTTCAAGGGTTTCATTATCTATTACCGCTTTCTTTGTGGCTTGAGCATTTATCTTATTGAAAACACCTTTAGCCTTAAATGGTGTCACTAGGGCTCCTGCCCCATTTATACAACCACCTTCACACATCATACCTTCAATAAAGTTTCCTTGTAATTTGCCTATTTTTGCCATAGTCATTGTTTTCTTTATTTCTATTCCTCCAGATACTTTTACTGGATTAAAGTTTACTTCTAACCCTTGGCTTCTTATATAATTTTCTATAGCTGCAGTTAATCCTCCATGTGCTCCGAATCCTCTTCCATATATAGAAGCATCATCAACTACATCTTCATCGCAACTATCTATATCTACTTCAAAAGCACTAAATAATGCTAGTAATTCTTCAAACGTTAAAACATAATCTACTGCATCCCTTACAGATTCTCTAACAGCTTCACTCTTTTTAGCAGTACATGGTCCAATAAATACAACTTTTGCATCTGGATCATTATGCTTTATAAATCTTGCTGTTGCTATCATTGGAGAAACTGTACCTGATACTTTTTCTACTTCTGATGGGAACATCTTCTCTACATAACTTAAGAAACCAGGGCAACAAGAATTTGTCATATAATTTTGTCCATTTTCTAATCTTTCTAAAAATTCTCCGCTTTCATGAACAGTCACAGCATCTGCTCCACAGGCTGCTTCAATCATATCTACAAAACCTAATTTCTTAATTGCATTTTTTATTTTTCCATATGGCGTTTTTGCTCCAAATTGACCAGTTATAGCAGGTGCTACTACAGCATACATCTTTCTTCCTCTTGCAAGCCTCTTTGCTATAGGAACTATTAAGCTCTTATCAGAAATAGCTCCAAAAGGACACGCGCTCATACAACTTCCACAATTAACACATGTTTCTTCCTTTATCATTGCTCTTCTATCATCTGGATTTATATCTAAAGCTCCTGTAGGGCATACTCTCTTACAAGGTCTCATAACTTCTGCAATTGCATCATAAGGACATGCCTTTTTGCACATTCCACACTCCTTGCAAATTTCTTGGTTTATGTATGCTCTTCCAGCAACATAAGTTATAGCTCCAAAATTACAAGCCTCATGACATTTATGAGCTAAACAATTTCTACAAGAATCTGTAACACTGTATTTATTTATTGGGCATCTATCACAAGCTGCTTCAATAACGTATATTATTTGATCATCTTCTTTTATATCAACAAATTCATCTTCCACATTATCTCCATTAGCTAAATATCCTGCAGCCAATTTTGCTCTTTCTAAAACAATAGCTCTTTCCTTATATACGCAACATCTATACATAGCTTTATCGCCCTTAATAATTTCATAAGGAATCTTTTCTATTGATTCTGTGGTTAAATTACCATCTTTAGCTAACTTAGCAACTTCTGTTAGCACCTCATGCTTAAGTTTCTTTAACTGAGTTTCAAATTGAAACATACCAAAATCCTCCTATCTAATAAAATAAAACCAATACTCCCCAGTACCATTATACCAGTAAATTTATACCAATTCGTTAAATTCTAAATATTCTGAAAATTATTTTGGATAAAAACACTTATATATGAAAGAAAATAATATGTCAGCATACGCCTTCATATTATTTCCTCTCAAATACATTATTACATTTTTGTCTAAAAGCTAATTTAATTAAGCTTTTCCATTACTTCCACAAACCATTATTTTATGAGAAACTATATTCTTCATTGCTTCTTTCCCAGGTGTCATATATTTTCTTGGGTCATTAGCATCTGGATGATCATTGAAGAATTTTTTTACTGCATCAGAAAATGGTATTTTTAAATCTGTTGCTACATTCACCTTACATATTCCAAGAGAAATTGCTTTCTTTACTAAATCGTCTGGTACATCTGATGCCCCATGTAAAACTAGAGGAACATCTACCATATCTCTTATTTCCTTTAATCTATCAAAATCAAGCTTTGCGCCACCCTTATATAATCCATGCGCTGTTCCTATTGCTATTGCTAATGAATCTATTCCTGTTTTCTCAACAAATTCTTTTGCTTGCTTTGGATTAGTGTACATAGCATCTTTTTCATCTACTACTAAATCATCTTCTTGTCCACCTAATCTTCCAAGTTCAGCTTCTACTGTAGCATCAAATTTATGAGCATATTCAACTACTTCTTTGACAATCTTTATATTAGTTTCATAATCTGAATGTGATGCATCTATCATTGTTGATTTGAATCCTAAATCTACATAATGCTTTATTTCTTCTACATCTTCAAAATGATCTAAATGTATAGCTATTGGAATATTATATTTTTCTGCTGCAACCTCTGCCATAGATACTATATATTCTCCACCTGCATAAAGTATTGTTGATGGTGTTCCCGCTAAAATAACTGGTGATTTTAATTCAGCTGCTGTATCTACAACTACTTGTAGAGTTTCTAAGTTATGAATATTAAATGCTGGTACAGCATATCCTTCTCTTTGAGCTTTTTTTAACATTTCTCTTGTTGATAATATTTTCATAATCTACCTCAACTCCTATTAATAAATTTTTATATTCTGTCTTCTTGATTAAATTCATCTTTAGTTTTTGTTTTCATAAAAAAAGCTTATTTATTATATTTATGAATGACTACACCTTTAACAACTCTGTTAACTGTTCCATCAGGTCTTGGATTGTCAGGTGAAATTCCTAATTTAAGTGAATTAAATAATCCAAACATTTGTCCAAATAACATATAATTAAATACTGTATAAACTTCAGGAATTACTTGTCCATCTATTTCTATATATTTATCACATATATTATTTAACTCTGCATTCTTTTCATAACTTATTACAGCTAATTTATGATTTCCTGAATCAGAGTTTATTTCTCTAATAAGGTCCATATCATAAAGATTTGTGTATTTATTAGTAGAATTCATAAATATCACTAAAGTATTATCATTTATTATTGATTTCGGGCCATGTCTAAATCCTAATACTGATTCACAAACTGTAGTTATTTTACCACTAGTTAGCTCTAGATTTTTTAAAGCCATTTCTTGGCATAATCCTTTTAATATACCTGATCCTAAATAAACTACTCTTGATGCATTTAAATCAACTAACTCCTTTATATCATTCCACTTATTGTTTAAAATTGAATTTCCTTGATTAATCACTATATCTAAATATTTTTTATTTTCTTCTAAATTATTAATATCAAATACTAATAATGAAGCTAATAGCATACAGCTAAAAGAACTTGTCATTGCAAAACTCTTATCATTTGAAAGCTCAGGCATTAATATACAAAGGTTGTTATTACTTCCTTCTGCTTTCTTAGCAAGCTCTCCATCCTTATTACATGTAATTACTAACTGTGATATATCTTTTACATTTTCCTGAAATAAATCAAAAGCTCCAACACTTTCAGGACTGTTTCCTGATCTTGCATATGATACTAAAATTGTTGGTATATCTTCTTCAATAAATTCATAAGGATTTGATACTAAATCTGTTGTAGCAATTGCTTCTACTCTTAAGTTTAATTTTTTTGCTAAATATAGATAAATTGTATCTCCAACATAATCTGAAGTTCCTGCTCCAGTTAAAATTATTCTAGTATTATCTTTTAATCTTCTAGTAAAAAAACTTTTTATTTTCTCTTCATTTTCTTTTATTATATTGTACGTTTCTCCCCATAACTTAGGTTGCTGACTTATTTCTGTAGCTGTATAAGTTGCCCTAAGCTCCTTAAGTTTTTCATTGTCCATTCCAAAAAACATTTTAATACCTCCTGCACCTGTTAATGTAATCATTAATATTAATGTTATTTTTTATTTTTATCATTTAATGTACACTTAAAATTACCCACTATAGATATATTCACATGTACTTTATTACCTATCACCTTTAATAAAAACACTTACATTTTAAGCTTTTTTAATTTTACTAAAGGCAATAACATTTATAATACCTATATAGAGGCAATATACTGCACCTAATATACTTAAAGCTAAAAATATTACGTTAAAGTTTTGTTGTATTGCATTTATTACAATAAGAACACTTAATAAAGCATAAGCACAAGCTTTCATCACTATTTTTTCTTTTTCATTGCTTCTGACTATACTTTCTAGCATTGATGTCTTACGTTCTCTCTTAAAGTTTTTAATTACCTTTAATTGTTTTAAAAAGATAAATCTAAAATATAGTTCTACTATCGCTACTACTCCAATACCAATTAAAAAAGTATTTTGTAAAGATTTAAAATAATCTCCTAATAAAATCATAACGATAAATATAATTGAGTATCTATGATAAAATACCTTAAACTTTTGCTCTATTTGTTTAGATACAATATATCCATTTTTGTCAAAGAAATTATAATAAACAGCTTCTCCATAAAGATCCAAATATATATTATTCCCAGCTAAATTAACAAAATCTTTTTTCACTATAACATCGCCTTTCCTAAACAATATGTTTGATATACTGAATAGTCATCATTTATAATTACTAAATCACTATCATATCCAACCCCTATCCTTCCCTTGCGCTTATCAACACCTAAGCATTTGGCTGGATTAATAGTGCATGAATTAATAGCATAATTAAACGGTACCATAGCTTCTTCAACTAATATTCTTAAACCATCATTCATCCTCAATGTAGAGCCCGCTAGACCCTTTGTTTCTATTAAATGTGCACTTCCATCTTCATAAATTTCTATTTCATTTCCACCAAAAATAAATTTAGTACCTGGCTCAAACCCTTTTGCCATTAGAGCATCCGTAATCATAATCCCATAATCAGGTCCCTTTGCATTAAAGAAATTATACAAAGCTGTGGTAGTAGAGTGATTTCCATCACAAATTATTTCTCCATACATTCCTTTAACCCTTAGTGCTACTCCAACTAATCCATTTTTTCTATGATTAAATGGAGTCATCCCATTATATACATGAGTTTGTGACCTAGCTCCATGAGCAAAAGCAAATATTGCATCTTCATATGTAGATGCCGAATGGCCTATACTTACCACTATGTTATTTTTAAATAAATATTCTGTAAGTGAGTAATCCTCATCTATTTCAGTAGCTAAAGTTACATATTTTATTAATCCTTTTGCTGCCTTTTGATATGATTGAAATTCTTTAATGGTAGGTTTAACTATATATTCTTTGGGCTGAGCACCTTTGTATTCCATATCAAGATAAGGGCCTTCAAAATGAATTCCTAATATTTCTGCTCCTTCATATCCATTTTCAACTACATTTGCAACATTTCTTAGAGCTTCAAGAAGTACTTCTTTACTTTGAGTTATAGTAGTAGGTAGTATCGAGGTAACCCCTTCGCTTACTATACCCTTTGTCCAATTTTTCAAACCTTTTTCATTTGCATCATTTGTATCAAATCCATATGCCCCATGACAATGAATATCTATAAAACCTGGTAAAATCCTCTTGCTGCCATAATCATAAGCATCTACCTTTTCATTGTAAGCATAGATATTGACTATTTTATTATCATCAATCTCAATTTGAGCTGGAATAAATTGATCAGCAATCCATACTTTTTTACTTTGTATTAACACATGGCATACCTCCTAAATTAACTTAATCTCATTATACATAAGTTTATCCAGCTAATATTTGCACTTTTGAACATATATCTTATATCTTTTACCACACTTATTGAATTTAAATAACTCTACATTATAATTATAATTATCAATATGTACAAACTATTTTGGGAGATGATAAAATGATAGGATTAATAATTAGCGGACATGGTAACTTTGCATCAGGATTGCACACCTCCTTAAAGTTAATTGCAGGAGAACCTTCTAATATAGAATACGTTGACTTTGAGGAAGCAGATTCTATAGAAGATTTAAAGAAAAAATATTATACTTCATTAAAAAATTTAAGTAATTGTGATAACGTTTTAGCCCTTAGTGATTTACCTGGGGGATCACCCTTTAAAACATTAGTAGAAGTTAAAATGGAAATAGACAAGCCCATGGAAGTAATTTGCGGTACTAATTTACCTATGCTTCTTGAAATATCCATGACTAAGGATATTATAGATGATTTATATTCATTATCTGAATCAGCTATAGATGTAGGTAAAAATGGTATTATAAAATATGAATTCATAGCTCATGAAGATAATGAAAGTGAGGATGGTATCTAAAATGATAAATTGGGAAGTAGTTATATGGACATGTATCACTGTTGCTGTATTATTAGGGATTGGAGCCTTAATACTACTATTTATATCTGCTAAAAACATAAAAAAAAGAACCTCTGAACTAAAGGAAGTTCATCTTGAATTAAAACCTGGAATGAAAATAATGTTCTGTGGTGGAATTTATGGAAAAATAGTATCTGTAAAAGAAGAACAAGTAGAAGTTGAAATTGCTAAAAATACAGTAATAACTATATCTAGATATTCAATTCAAAATATTCTATAAAATAGAAGCGCTATATCAAAATAAATTTTTATATTAGACTATAAAAATGGAAGTTCTAATTCGAGCTTCCATTTTTTTTGCACATATAAATAATATACAAAAATTTCTTTTCAAATTTGAAAGTGCCCTCAAGTAAGTAAAAATCAATGGTTTAAAAGGCGGTCGCGAAACGCGACCCCCTTTATAAAAATAAGAGATTAACTTTTTAAAGCAATAAAAAACTTACTTGAAATTGAATAAATTTTATATTAAATAGATTTCTCAGACTGCGCCTTTTCTTCTTATTTAAATAAAGTTTGAGCATATTCGCTAGGACTTATTTCATAATGTTGTGTAAAGGCTCTTGAAAAGTAATGTATTGAGTTAAATCCTAACATAAATGCTATTTCACTAATAGTATATTTATTTTCTTTAATTAACTGCTTACTCTTAGCTAATTTTAAATCATTGATATATTTCTTCGGAGATATATTTAAATTATTTTTAAATAAAGTTTGCAATGATGATCTGGAAACTGAAAATCTTTCGCAAAGTTCTCCTATACCTATTGGAGATTCAACATTCTTATTAATATATTCTATTATTCTTTCCAATAGTTCATCTTGAAAATGCTGATATGATTCTTTGGGCAATTTGCTATCATCCACCTCTAAATAATCGTATTGAAACAATCTAATTATAATTTCATGAAAATTGCTCAAAATAAGATTTTCTGAATATGGTATTGTATTTGATGATATATTTTTTGCAAAAGTTCTTACTGCATTATATAATTCCTTTCTACAATGAAATATCCTATTACATATTGAGCTATCATCATCAGATTCCATATCAAAAATAATTGTTAAATATGAACAAGATGAATCGCTATTTACAGATTGAGTATGGAATTGATTCTTTCCATATATAACTAAGTCATATGGATTTAATGTATAATCAACGCCATCAATAGATGTATTTAAAACTCCATTATCCACAAATGTTAATTCATATAAATTATGCCTTTCCCCTTTAAATTTATAATTTGGACTTTTAATTGTATAGTAATATGCTATTATTTCTGGAATATTTATAGTCGGTAATATTCTATTATAAACATATGGTTTATTTAAAAATTCAAGTTTAAGGTTGTACCCTAATGGTATTATCAAATTAAAAGTAGTTTGAGATGTCATAGAAATAACATTAAAATACATATTAGGCTTTATCTCCAGCTTTCTATGAATTGCAAAAAGCTTGAAATTACCATTACTTGAATCACTTATTAGTATAGCCGCCATTCCTTCAACAACTTCTATATATACTGCTTCTGAAAAATTATATAAACTAGAAATAACCTTATCACTAGTTACAATTTGCTTTAATATCAAATTTTCCTTCTCTACATCTTTAGCTTCATCATAAATAAAACCATACTTTTTAAACTCAACATTTGTTGTTTTATCATACACAATAAATCACCTCACTATAAATTCATAACTTCATTTTAAATGTAACTTTTTATTATTTTTAATCAATATTAATTTAATATAGTAGATGTATGTAAAAAATAGGATATAAATTTTACTATTTTACTTAGAGAAGCATCTTAAATTTCAACCATAATGATTAAGACCTTAATTAAAATACTATGTGCTTTCAATTTTGTTTATTTACTTAGATAAATCTATTAACTTTTAATCATATAACAGTATAGTGATAAAGATAATTAGTTGAAACATATATAAATAAATATATGTATATATTACCACTTAAATTACACATTTTCAAAACCCCTGTGTAAACGTTGTTAAAAAGAATAAATTAAACACCAAAAAGTATAAAGATTATTATTTATATTAATTATATAATATCCTTGTATTCAATCAAAATAAATTGTTTACATAAAAGGGGGTGAGAATATGCCAAATATTATATTAACAAGAATAGACAATAGATTAATTCATGGACAAGTTGCAACTCAATGGTGTGGTTCTATTGGTGCAAACTTGATTCTAGTTGCAAATGACGTTGTGGCTGAAGATAAATTAAGACAAGGCCTAATGGATATGGCAGCACCATCTTACGCTTCAACTAGATATTGGACAATTGAAAAAACTATAACTACTATTCATAAAGCTAGCGCTAAGCAACTTATATTTATAGTTTGTGAAACTCCTGCAGATGTATTAAAACTTGTTGAAGGTGGTGTCCCAATAAAAAAAGTTAATATTGGAAACATGCACATGGCAGAAGGAAAAAGACAAGTTGCTGGCTCTGTTGCAGTAAATGACAAAGATGTAGAAGCATTCAAAAGGTTAAAGGAATTAGGAGTAGAGCTTGAAATAAGAAGAGTCCCTACTGAAAATTCAGAAAGTACTGATAAGATATTTAAATAATTAAATAATACGGGGGAATGCTAAATGGATTTTAATATTATACAAATTCTATTGGTTGCAGTATTTGCATTTATTGCAGCTATTGACCAATATAGTTTCCTAGAATCATTGTATCAACCAATTGTATCAGGAGCTGTTATTGGTGCAATTCTTGGAGACTTACAAACTGGACTTATTGTAGGTGGTACTTATCAATTAATGACAATCGGTAACATGCCTGTAGGTGGAGCTCAACCTCCAAATGCAGTTATCGGAGGAATAATGGCTGTAGTATTTGCCATTTCTTCTAAATTAGATCCAGCTGCCGCAGTTGGATTAGCAGTTCCATTTGCATTAATAGGACAATATTGTGTTACATTATTATTCACAATCATGTCACCATTAATGTCAAAAGCTGATAAATATGCTGATAATGCAGATACAAAAGGCATCGAAAGACTTAACTATGGCGCAATGGCTGCTTTAGGATTATTCTTTGCACTTGTAGTTGTTATAGGTTTAATAGGCGGTAGTGCTGCTGGTGAGTGGCTATCCGACTTCTCAACAAAATATGCTTGGTTCATGGATGGACTTAGTGCTGCTGGTAAAATGATGCGTTATGTTGGATTCGCAATTTTATTACGTATTATGTTATCAAATGACTTATGGGGAGTTTACTTTGCAGGTTTTGCACTTGCAACTATTATAGGCAAAATTGAAGGTTTAGGTAGCTCAGCTTTATTATTAATTGCATTTATTGGACTAGCAATATGCATTTACGACTTCCAAATTAATGTAAAAATGAAAGCTGCTTCAGCAAATATAGGAATGGGAGGAGATGACGAAGATGGAATCTAATAACACATTATATAAAGATTTGACTCCTGCCAAACAACTTGATAAGAAAACTTTGAATAAAATGGTTTGGCGTTCATTATTCTTACAAGCTTCATTTAACTATGAAAGAATGCAGGCTGCTGGATGGCTATATGGAATATTACCTGGACTTAAAAAAATTCATACTAATAAAGAAGACCTTTCAAAATCAATGAAACACAATCTAGAATTCTTTAATACTCACCCATTCCTTGTAACTTTTGTTATGGGTATAATTATGTCATTAGAGCAACAAAAGGCTGATACTAATACTATTCGTGCTGTCCGTGTTGCTGCAATGGGACCTTTAGGTGGAATTGGAGATGCTATCTTCTGGTTCACATTAGTTCCAATTACTGCTGGTATCACTGCTAACATGGCTATTGGTGGATCCTTAATTGGTCCAATACTATTCTTGCTAATATTTAATGGTGTTCAATTTGGACTTAGATATTGGTTAATGCATTGGTCATATAACTTAGGTTCAAAAGCAATTGATATCTTGACAAAAAATGCTAAGGAATTTACACGTTCAGCTTCTATGTTAGGAGTATTCATAGTTGGAGCTCTTACTTCAAACTATGGTGCAACAAAACTAGCTATTGAAATACCAAATGGAGAAGCTCCAATTAATATACAAAATATATTAGATGGTGTTCTTCCTCAAATGCTTCCACTAGCTCTAACATTAATGTTATTCTACTTAATTAAGAAAAGAAAATGGACTCCTGTTGCATGTATAGGTTTATTACTTGTAATTGGTATAGTTGGTGGATTCTTTAAAATTTGGGCTAAATAATTTACTTCAAAAAGAGGACATGCTATTTATTAGCAGTCCTCTTTTTAATTATTAATATAATTATAGTATTCTCAACTTTATAAACATATAAACTTTTCTATCTCAGTATAAAAAAGAACAAATTCTTCTTTAAAATCCACTTACTTATTTATATCTTATATATTTCAAAAATACCTTTTTATAATTTACTTAAATATTTCTTTTACATTATCAGGTACTGTATTACCAGCTAAATTATATGCTAATAAAACAGATCCATTCCAAGGATCAAGTGCAGGTTCTTGTAAATGGCACTTTAATCCTGATTCATTTATCATCTCTTGAAGTGGCTCTAAAACATGTTTACCTGATTTAAACACACCACCAGTGTATGAAACAACGAACTCATCTTTGAAATTTAATTCTTTTGATATAGCAGATATGTGTTCAAATATAGCTTTTGCTGCATCTTTAAATATATTTTTACAAGCTGGGCATCCCGCTTCTGCTGCTAAAAAGCATATTGTTGAAAACTTAGCTAATTCTGTTCTATTAAATTTCAATCTATTAAATGCAATATCAACAATTTCATATCTATATGTTATATTATATTCTTTTTCTAGTATATCAACTAAAACCGTTTTTTCACTTCTTCCATCTTTTTGTTTTGTATATTCATTAATCGTTCTAAGTGCAATCCAATAAGCACTTCCATCATCGCCTATTCCTGGTCCAAAACCACCACATCTTGCTAGCTTTCCTTCTGCATTTCTACCATAAGCTATGCTTCCTGTACCTGCTACTACATTTATACCTGGCTTACAAGCAGTTCCTCCTGCCCAACCATTAACAGCATCGTTATCAATTGAATACGGTATTTCCATAACTTCTTTTATAGCTCTATCAATTTTAACCATATCATCTAAGCTTTCACCATATCCGGGTACCCCTGCAAATGCGTATGAGATATCCTTTACAGAAATGTTTGCTTCTTCACATATCTTTGAAATATTTTCTCTTAGCTCACTCTTAATGCCTTCTACTCCAACTTGATGAATGTGTATAGTTGCTCCTTCTCTTTCGCATACCTTTTGTAACTTTTCATCTACTAATAGATACTTTGTTTTAGTGCCTCCACCATCAATTCCTAAATAATACATTTTGTTTCCCCCTACTACATTTATATATGTGATTGGATGTATTACACGTATTATTACTAACCTTATTACCTATAATCTGTATTTATTACTTTATATATTATATTAAAATCCATCAATTTAATTATATATTCATTATTATTAAATTCCAATAGTAATATAGAACTAAATCGCTAAAAGCGACGGCAGATGGCAGTGATTAAACTTAATTTTATATGGAAAAAATAAGAAGTGAAGT
>NZ_JADNAT010000032.1 GCF_015550425.1 Clostridium sp. 1001275B_160808_H3
TTATATTTAAAAACTGACTTTACTCTTGCAGTTACAATAGCTTACGCTAAAACGGAAGTTACTTTTTCATTCAACGATTATAAAATAAGATTGTATATATAATTAAAGGTTAAAGGTAAAAATATATTATAAATACTTATTGGTTTTTATAAGTAAATATTATGTATAATTTGAATATAATAACAAAAGACGAATGATTGTCTAAAATTTAACGAAAAATAATTACAGCATTTGTAAATTAAAATGTGAAGGTAATATTAACAAAATAAGATGCAAGTTTTTGTTGCGTGACTTGCATGTTGAAAAAATAAATATGAAGGATTCAAAATTAAAACTTTCAATCCTTCATTAATTCTCAGCTTTAGTTTATAATATAAGTAAATAATTAAATTTAAGGAATGATTTTATGGGATATACAGCTTTATATAGAGAATGGAGACCACAAAATTTTTATGATATTGTTGGTCAAGAACATATAACAACAACAGTTAAAAACCAAATATTAAATGACAGAATTGCTCATGCATATCTTTTTTGTGGAACAAGAGGAACAGGAAAAACAACAACAGCTAAAGTATTTGCTAAAGCTTTAAATTGCTTAGATTTAAAAGATGGAGAGCCATGTAATGAATGTGAAATGTGTAGAAAAATAAATGAAGGTTTAGCAATTGATGTTACTGAATTAGATGCAGCTTCTAATAATGGTGTTGATAAAATTAGAGATATTATAGATGACGTAAAGTATCCTCCTCAAGAGGCTAGATTTAAAGTTTACATAATGGATGAGGTTCATATGTTATCTACTGGTGCTGTTAATGCATTTTTAAAAACTTTAGAAGAACCTCCAAAGAACGTTATATTTATTTTAGCAACAACAGATCCGCAAAAGCTTCCAATTACTATTCTTTCAAGATGTCAAAGGTTTGATTTCAAGAGAATAAATAATAATGAAATCACAGAACGTCTTAGAAAAATAGTCAATGAGCAAAATGCCCTCGCAGATGATAAAAGCCTAAATTTAATTGCAAGAGTATCAGATGGAGCAATGAGAGATGCTTTAAGTATATTAGATCAAGCTATATCAATGGGAAATGGAGCAGTAGAGTATGATGTTCTTATAAACATGCTTGGACTTGTTACTAATGATCATTTGTTCAATCTTACTAATTCTGTAATACAAAGAAATGTAGAAAAATCTATCAATATAATAGATGAAGTTGTTTATGCTGGAAAAGATATTTATCTATTTATTAAGGATTTGATAGCTCACTATAGAAATATATTAATGGCTAAGGTTACTAATAATCCCGAAGAAGTATTAGATATGTCAGAAGAAAATATAGCATTAATAAAAGATCAAGCAAGTAAAATTAGAGCAGAAGAAGTAATGAGATATATAAGAATTCTTCAAGAAACCGAATCTAATGCAAAGATAAGCAAGCAAGCTAGGTTATATTTAGAATTAGCTGTTATTAAAATGTGTAAAATAGAATATGACACATCTAATGAAGTTATTTTAACTAGAATTAATAAGCTTGAAGAAGGATTAAAAAATGGTAGCCTTAAAGTGGTCAGTGCAGCATCTCCTAATAAAAGTGATGCCAAAAAAGAAGCTGTTACTAATAAGCCTAATAGAGAACAGCCAAAGCCTAGAAATAATGATATTGTAGCAAATGAAAACTCTAAGGTAACTATAAATGATATTCAAAGATCATGGAAGGATATTCTAGAGAGATTTAAGGCAAGAAGAGCTATGATAGTATATGCATCAATGCTTACTGGAAAGCCAGTGGAATGTAAAAATGGTGTTTTAACTATTGAATATGAGGATCAATTTAAGTTTAATAAGGATAGATTAGAAAAGCCAGAGTATAAGGCAATAATACAAGAAGTATTAGCAGAAATTTTTAGAGAAGATATAAAAATTGTTTTTGAGGTTGAAGAAACATCAAGTAGTGAAAAGTCAACTGCAGATATGCTTTTAGAAACCTTAGGATCTGATATGGTAGATATATTAGATGAATAAAATTAAGTTATAATATATGCACATAAACAAAATGAAAAATAAGAATAATAAGAATGAAAATTAATGCAAATAGTATCTTAAATGTAGTAAAATAAAGAAAAATACTATATAATAAAGAATAGATTTTTATAATAAGGAGGATGTTTTTATGGCAAGAGGAGGATTTCCAGGCGGATTTGGTGGAGGAAACATGAATAACCTAATGAAGCAAGCGCAAAAACTTCAAAAGGATATGGAGCAAATGCAAAAGGATCTTGAAACTAAAGAGTTTGAAGCTTCAGTTGGCGGTGGTGCTGTAGTTGTAAAAGCAAATGGTAAAAAGGAAGTAGTTTCAATTAACATAAAACCAGAAGTAGTTGATGCAGATGATGTTGAAATGCTAGAAGATTTAGTTCTTAGTGCAGTAAATGAAGCATTAAGAAAAGCTGATGAAGAAAGCGCAAATAAAATGGGTAAATTAACTGGTGGAATGAATATACCAGGACTTTTTTAATAATTAATAATTAATAATTTGCATTGTTCGTAGTTTGCAATTAATAATTAGAAATTCATAAATAATGTTTAATTATTTATGAATGATTTATAAATAAAATTAAAACATAAAAAGGCGAATTTATTTCGCCTTTTTATGTATTTAAATTACGGAAAGGATGATTTTATGGATTTTTATCCAGTTGCTATAGAAAAACTTATTGAAGAATTTGCCAAGCTACCAAGTGTTGGCCAAAAGACAGCTCAAAGATTAGCGTTACATGTATTGAATCTTCCAGAAGATGAAGTTAAAGAGTTTGCAGATGCCTTGGTTAAAGCAAGGGGAACAATAAAGTATTGTTCAATATGCGGTAACTTTACAGACAAGGACCCTTGTGCAATATGTTCTAATCCAAATAGAGATAAAGATGTAATTTGTGTTGTAGAGCAACCTAAAGATATAATGACTATGGAAAAGGTTAAGGAATATAATGGATCATATCATGTATTACATGGAAATTTATCACCTATGCAAGGAAGAGGACCACAAGATATAAGGATAAGAGAATTAGTTGCAAGAATGAGCGCTGATGTTAAAGAGGTCATAATAGCAACTAACCCTAATATTGAAGGTGAAGCAACAGCAATGTATATATCTAGAATTTTAAAACCATTAGATATAAAAGTAACTAGAATTGCTTCAGGAATACCTGTAGGAGGAGACTTGGAATATGCTGATGAAGTAACTCTTTCAAAGGCATTAGAAGGTAGAAAAGAGATATAAATATAATTGAAAGGTGGATGTATGAGTAAGATATTAAAATTTTTATTTAGTAGAATGGCAATTGTTGGGCTACTTATTATTGTGCAATTATCAATTCTTATTTTTGCTATATGGAAGCTTTCTGAATCCTTCGTATATCTATATGTATTATTATTTCTAATAAGTATATTTGCAGTTATTTATATTGTTAGTACTAAGGATAATCCCTCTTACAAACTAGCGTGGACTATACCTGTACTTTTAGTTCCTGTTTTTGGTGGGCTATTTTATTTGCTTTTTGGATTAAGAAAAACTACTAAGAAATTTAGAGCCAGAATAACTAATATACACAACGAAACAGCTAAATTATTGATTCAAGATAAGGATATACTCAGTGAAATTGAAAAAGAAGATAAGGGAATTGCAAACCAAGTAAAATATTTAAATAAGTATGCAGCAAGTCCTATTTATAAAAATACTACTACAAAATATTTATCACCTGGAGAAGAGTTTTTTGAAAAGCTAAAAGAAGAATTAAAAAAAGCAAAGCATTATATCTTTATGGAATATTTTATAATCCAAGAAGGTGTGATGTGGGATAGTATTTTGGAAATACTAGAAGATAAGGTAAAAGAAGGCGTAGATGTAAGGTTAATATATGATGATATGGGATGCCTAAGAACACTTCCTTATAAGTATGACGAGAGGTTAAGGCAAAAGGGAATAAAGTGTTTAGTATTTAATCCATTTGTGCCATTTCTATCAGTTATAATGAATAACAGAGATCACAGAAAAATTACAATAATTGATGGTCATACTGCATTTACAGGAGGCATTAACTTAGCTGATGAATATATAAACGAAATAGTTAGATTTGGCCATTGGAAGGATTCTTCAATTATGATAAGAGGAGAAGCTGTCTGGAATTTAACTATGATGTTCCTTCAATCATGGCAATTTAATTGTGGTCAAAAAGAAGACTATGAAAAATATAAGCCATATGTGAATTATGATAAAGAGTTCGAAGGGGATGGATATGTTCAACCTTATGGTGATAGTCCTCTTGATGATGAAACTGTAGGGGAAAATGTATACTTAAATATTATAAATAAAGCAAAAGAATATGTTTATATAAATACGCCATATTTAATAGTAGATAATGAATTAGTAACTGCTTTAACTTTGGCAGCCAAAAGTGGTGTAGAAGTTATAATAGTTACTCCACATATAGAAGATAAGTGGTATGTTCATATGGTAACAAGAGCATATTATGCTCAGCTTATAGAAGCAGGAGTAAAGATATATGAGTATACTCCTGGATTTATACATTCTAAGACATTTGTATCTGATGATGAAATAGGTGTTATAGGAACTATAAATATGGATTACAGAAGCCTTTATTTACATTTTGAATGTGGAGTTTTACTTTATAAGACAAAATCATTAATGGAAATTAAGAATGACTTCCTAGAAACTTTGAAGGTTTGCCAGTTGATAACAATAGAGGATTGCCATAGAATCAAATGGTCAAATAAATTTATAACAGCAATATTAAGAGTTTTTGCACCGTTAATGTAAGAAAAGTTAATAAATCTCGAATAATTTTGTTAAAAATTGGATAATATTTTAATATATAAATTATTTGGGAGGATAGAAAATGGATAAGAAAACCATTCTAGATTTATTGATGCAAAATGCGGAGAAAAATAAGATACAATACAGTGAGGATGACTTAGAGTTATTGAGTGCAATAAAAGATGCTATAACAGAAATGGAAGTAGCAAGATCATTATTTAATTCAGTAAGCGATCCTCAATTAATTGAACTAGCAATTCATGCAGAAGATGTAGCTAAAACTAGATATGATTATTTAATATCTATGGCTAAAAGAAGAGAATTAAGAAAAATAAACTAATATATAGGTATGCAATATATTAATATTATTGTTAAATAATACATAATATTAATCGGAGGGGATTTATATGGATTTAAATATGATTTTATATGGATTAATAGGACTAGTTCTATTGTATTTATTAATAAAATTTTTAAAATGGCCATTAAAAATTTTAATAAATGGTATTATAGGAATAGTTTTATTATACCTAACAAATATTTTAGGTTCTTACTTCGGGTTTTCAATAGGAATAAATGCAATAACAGCATTAATAGCAGGATTCTTAGGAGTTCCTGGTGTTATATTTTTAGTAATATTTCAACTGTTTTTATAAATCTTTATAAAAATGAAAGAGATTCAGTTTTAATTGAATCTCTTTTATTTTAATGAGAGAGGGAACTTATAGTTCCCAAAAGTTTATATAGATGGGAGTTAGAAGTTTTTTCAGTCTATTATGAGTGAAAAGCCTCTTATGAGATCAGTATATGTAGATTGTAAAAAATGGTTACTATAATTTATAAATGAAAGAGTATCATTTTTCATTATTTTAATTTACAAAACATTACTAAGTTTATATATTGACTCATGTGATAAAATAAATATAAATTAAATTTAAGGGGGAACATTATTATGCCAGCAGGTAATGGAATAAATTGCAACTATTGTCCAGAGTATAAAAAAAGTTGTAATGGTGATGATAAAGGGTGTCTATGTTATAAGTGTCCTAGGCATTTGGGACAATGTATGTGTGTAAAGTATTGCAGAGAAACAGAGTCTATTCTAACGTTTGATGAACATTATGAAAGGATTGATTAGATGAAGGAAAAAGGAAAGAAGTTTATAAGTGAATTTAAAGACTTTGCAATGAAAGGAAATGTGTTAGATCTAGCAATTGGGGTAATTATAGGGGGAGCTTTTAATAAAATAGTTTCATCCTTAGTTAAGGACATTATAATGCCACCAATAGGAGTTTTAACAGGTGGAGTTAATTTCTCGGATCTTTCATATGTATTAAAACCAGCAGTAGAAGGTGTAAGTGATGCAGTCACATTAAATTATGGGTTATTTATTCAAAACATAGTTGATTTTTTAATCATAGCACTGTCTATATTTATATTTATAAAAATAGTTAATAAATTAAATGGTAAAAAAGAAGAGGAAGCCAAAAAGGAAGAAGAAAAGAAAAAGTTAACAGTAGAACAAGAACTGTTAACAGAAATAAGAAATTTATTAAAGAATCAGCCAGAGGCTTCTGAAGAATAGTTAGTACATAGTATAAATAATAGATATAAATATATTTAGGATTAAAGGCTACAGCTTTTTTATAATATAAAAGGAGCTGTAGCTTTATTTTATATTTAAATTAGTATTCAAACATAGTACAAGAGCATAAGATGATAATAGAAATTATTATTTTAGTAATAAAACGATACTTTTAATAATATTATATTGAAAGAATCGAAAAAAGGTTGTTAAATGTGTAAAAAAGTAGTAAAATTAACAATAATTAAATAAGCAATAAAAATGAAGATTATATGGGGGAGAGGTACGATGCATAAAAAACTATTTATTCCTGGACCAGTTGAGGTAAGACCAGATGTTTTAGAACAGATGGCAAATCCTATGATTGGGCATAGAAGCAAAGAGGCTTCAGAACTTCAAAGAAGGATTAGCAACAACTTAAGAAAGTTATTTTTTACAGAAAGTGAAATATTACTTTCAACTACATCAGGTAGTGGACTTATGGAAGGTGCTATAAGATCCTGTACAGCAAAAAGAGCTGCTGTATTTTCCGTTGGGGCATTCGGAAAGAGATGGTATGAGATGGCAATTTCAAATAACGTTCCTGCTGACTTATTTGAAGTAGAAATGGGAAATGCTATTAAGCCTGAAATGGTTGATGAAGCATTGGCAACAGGTAAGTATGATTTAGTAGCAGTTACTCATAATGAGACATCTACTGGAGTAATGAATCCAATTGAAAAGATTGGAGAAGTTATAAAAAGATATCCAGATGTTGTTTTTATAGTAGATACAGTAAGTTCTGCTGCAGGAACAAAGATAGAGGTTGATAAATGGGGAATAGACATTTGTTTAACTTCAACACAAAAAGCAATAGGATTGCCACCAGGCATGGCAATATGTACTTTTTCAAATAAAGCAAAGGAAAGAGCAGAAAAGGTACCTAATAGGGGATTTTATCTAGATTTATTATCTTTATATAAATATATTCAAAAGAAGGATTATCAATATCCTTCAACACCATCAATATCTCATATGTATGCGCTAGATTATCAACTAGACTATATACTAAACAAAGAAGGTCTAGAAAATAGATTTGCAAGACATATAGAAATGGCTAAAGTTGTTAGAGCATGGGCAAGAAAATATTTTGAGATTTTCCCAGATGAAAACTATTTGTCTAATACTTTAACAACAGTTAAAAATAATAGGGGAATAGATGTGTCTGCATTAAATAAGGAACTAGGAAAGAGAGGATTCCAAATATCAAATGGATATGGAAGCCTAAAAGATAAGACATTTAGAATAGCTCACATGGCGGATTGCCAAATGGAAGATGTAAATGAGCTTTTAAGTAATATAAATGATATTTTAGGTTTAGAGTAATAATAAATTGCAGAGCAATTTACTAATGAAAAATTGAAAAGTGAAAGAATTGGGGTTGCTTTGCTATGCAAAGCTTAAGGGATATAGGGGCGAATCACTTTATATTCAAAAATCCTTAAAGGATTTTATCTTAACTTGTTCATTCTTTCATTTTTTCACTTTTTCACTATTAAATAGGGGGCGTAGAAATGTATAAAATATTAGTAAGTGATGGTTTGCAAGAAAATGCAATTAATAAATTATTAGAATTAGGATTTCAGGTTGTGGATGAACATTATGATAAAGAATTTTTAGGAGAGAAACTTAAAGAGTTTGATGCTTTAGTAGTAAGATCTGCAACAAAAGTAACTAAGGATGTATTAGAACAAGCTGCAGGTGGGAAATTAAAACTTATAATAAGAGCTGGGGTTGGGATAGATAATATAGATCTAAACACAGCTTATGAAAAGGGAATAACAGTTAAAAATACTCCAAATGCAAGTTCAGATTCAGTTGCTGAGTTAGCGTTAGCTCACATGTTTGCAGTAGCAAGATTTGTTGGAACTTCAAATTACACTATGAGAAATGGTGAATGGAATAAGAAGAAATATGAAGGAATTGAGCTTGGAGGAAAAACATTAGGAATAATAGGGATGGGAAGAATAGGTAAATCACTTGCTAACAAAGCAAAAGCATTAGGAATGAATATAGTATATAATGATGTATTTGGCAAGCAAGATGATATAAATTATGAATTTCTAGAGTTAAATGACTTACTTAAAAAATCAGATTTTATTTCATTACATGTTCCTTATGATAAAGAAAATGGATCTTTAATTAAAAAAGAAGAGTTAGATATTATGAAAGATGGAGCTTATATAATAAATTGTGCAAGAGGAAAAGTTGTAGATGAAAAAGCTCTATTAGAGGCATTAGATAGCGGAAAAATTGCAGGAGCAGGGATAGACGTATTTGCAGTAGAACCAAATACAAATGAAGCATTAGTTAATCATCCAAGAGTTAGCTGTACTCCACATATTGGTGCATCAACAATAGAAGCACAAGAAAGAATTGGAGAAGAGGTAGTCTCAGTTATAAGGGATTTTTTTAACTAGGCTATAGAATTTAGGAGGAATTTTAATGGCAGTAATGAGGCCTTTTATGGGTATAAGACCTATAAGAGAATTAGCAGATAAAATAGCAGCACTTCCTTATGATGTAATGGATAGTGATGAAGCTAGAGAAATGGTAAAAGATAATCCATATTCATTCTTGCATGTAGATAAGGCAGAAGTTGATTTGCCAAGTGATATAGATGTATATGATGATAGGGTTTATGAAAAAGCAAAAGAAAATTTAGATGAAATGATTGAAAAGGGATATTATATAGAAGATAAAAAGCCTAACTTTTATATTTATAGGCAAGTTATGAATGGAAGAAGTCAAGTTGGTCTTGTTGGCTGTGCTTCAATAGATGATTATACTAATAATATAATTAAGAAGCATGAGTTAACACGAGAAGATAAGGAAATAGATAGAATTAATCATGTTTATAAATGCGAGGCACATACAGGTCCTATTTTCTTAACTTATAGAGAAAATAAAAATATTTCAAATATAATAAACGAATGGGTGAAAAAAGCACCTATTTATGATTTTAAATCAGAAGATGGAATATCACATACTGTATGGATTATAGATGATGAAAGTACAGTAAATAAAATAAGTGAATTATTTAAATCAGTAAAATACTTATATATTGCTGATGGACATCATAGATCAGCATCAGCAGTAAAAGTTGGGCATATAAAGAGGGCAGAAACAGAAAATTATACTGGAGAGGAAGAATTTAATTATTTCCTATCAATTTCCTATCCAGATAGCGAGTTAGAGGTATTGGATTATAATAGAACTGTTAAAGACTTAAATGGACTTTCAAAAGAAGAGTTTTTAAATAAGATAAGTGAAAAGTTTATAGTTACTAAAAGTAATGAACAAGTTAAACCGAAAGAAAAACATACTTTTGGAATGTATCTAGAAAAACAATGGTATTTACTTGAAGCTAGGAATGGAATATTTAATCCAAATGACCCAGTAGATCGATTAGATGTATCAATACTTCAAAATAATCTTTTAAAACCAATACTAGGAATAGATGATCCAAGGAAGTCTAAGAGAATTAAGTTTGTTGGAGGTATTAGAGGGTTAAAAGAACTTGAAAGAAGAGCTGATACAGATATGAAAGTTAGTTTTTCTATGTATCCCACAACTACTGATGATATTATGGATATAGCAGATAGCGGAAAAATAATGCCGCCAAAATCAACATGGTTTGAGCCAAAACCTAGAAGTGGACTTTTTATTCATAAGTTCTAGGAGCTACTAAAATGAAATGGTGAGAAAATAATAAAAGGTTATTGTTTTAAATTAAGAAATTAGTTAAAGAATAAGATAAAAGAGTTATTAGAATTAGATGGCATAAAGTACTAAAATAGATAATGCCTAAACTTATAACTCTTTTTTTATTTATGCTGAAATATAAAAATATAATCATATAAATCCTTTATAATCATCTGAGATTTTAAAAGTAGATTTATTTTGTGCTTTCATGGCATATAAAGTTTATGATGATTTTAGAGAAGTATGGAGTAATTAAATTTGAATATCTTTATTTTTATATGATTTATACTTAAATAAATAATTTTAAAATATATTATACTTCGCTAATAACTTCCATAAATTTACGGGGGTGGTAGTAGGTTGTTTATATAATGTATAACTATATAAAGTAATACATTAAATATTATCTAGAGAGAATTCTATAAATAATGAATTATTATTCTCATATTTGGAATAATAATAATGTTATTTAGTTGAAGGGATGTGTTTAAATTATGTCAGTAAAAAATGCAATGACAGTAGATTTTTTAAGTTCAGCATATGGTGGAGAAAGTATGGCTCATATGCGTTATACTATTTGGGGGGATTCAGCTGAGAAGGATGGTTATCCAAATATAGCAAGACTTTTTAGAGGAATTGCCTATGCAGAATGGTGCCATGCTAAGAATCATTTTAATGTATTAAATGAACAAGTTGGAGATAAAACAGTTGCTGCTGGAGCTGTATTTGGCCATACAAATATAGTTGAAAACCTACAAGGTGCAATCGATGGTGAATTACATGAAATAGATCAAATGTATCCTGTTTATTTAGAAACAGCAAAGTTTCAAAATGAAACTGATGCTCAAAGATCTTTTCATTATGCTTTAGAAGCAGAAAAAATCCACGCGAAGATGTTTAAAGATGCTCAAGATATGGCTAAGCAACAAAAAGATATAAGCGATGAAACTATCTATGTATGTCCGGTTTGTGGATTCACTGAAATTGGAGATAATGTAGAAAACTGCCCAGTTTGTGGTGCAAAAAAAGATATATTCAAATCTTTCTAATATAAAAATTATTTTAAATAAATATATAGTAAATAGAAACATATGCATCTTATTTGTATATGTTTTTATTTATATATCTATTTATATATGGATGGGTTATAAAAGACTTATTCTATTATCAATTTTTTATTATTAGGTTGTTTTTCATAATAAGTAAAATTGTGACTCTAATCACATAAAATACAATGAAATTGATTTATAATTTAGCTAAGTTAAAAATATATGAAATTAAAGATAGGAGTTACGTATATGAATATAGATAATCTAGAAAGACAACATTTAGAGATAAATAAATTATTTAAAAAAATTAATAGTACTTTGAATTTAAGAAATATTGAAGATAGTTTAGATGAATTAGTTTGGGATATAAATACACTTGCTGGAAAACTAAATATTCATATGAAAACAGAGGACAAGTTTTTATATCCAGAATTAATCAACAGTAATGATAGTAATTTAAGAAATATATCTAAGGAATATAGTGATGAAATGGGAAATATTCATGTAATATTTACGGAGTTCAAAAATCAATTTAATACTAAAAATAAGATATTAAATGATAAAGATAAGTTTTTAATAGAAAGTAAAAAGGTATTAAGACTATTAGAAAATAGAATAGATAAAGAAGATAAGAACTTATATCCAAAGCTTAAGAATTTAAAAAAATAAGGACTTGAATACTATGGGTTTATTATGTAATCTTATATATATGCAAATAATTACATTTTAATAAATAAGATTTAAAGAAAATATAGTATAAGGAGCATATTATGACAGATTCATTAATTAATTGGTTTACTAACACATTAAGTTTTATGCCGAAGGAAGCTGTAGCATTTATAATATCAATGGTACCAATTTTGGAGTTAAGAGGTGGTTTAGTTGCAGCTTCATTATTAGGGATAGGAGTATTTAAGGCTATAGTTTTATGTGTTATAGGAAATGTAGTTCCTATACCATTTATTCTATTCTTCATTACACCAGTATTTAATTGGATGAAAAAGACTAAGTTATTTAGACCTTTAGTTGAAAAATTAGAAGAAAAATCAATGTCGAAAAGCGATCAGATTCAAAAGTATGAATTTTGGGGGCTTGCATTATTTGTAGGAATACCTCTACCAGGAACTGGTGCGTGGACGGGCGCACTAATAGCAGCATTATTAGGAATTGATATTAAAAAAGCATCTCTATCAATTTTTATAGGAATAATGATAGCAACAATAATAATGACTTTTATATCCTATGGAATTCCATTTGCTATTAGAGCAATGGCTTAAACATAATGAATAAATAATTATAATCACAAATAAGATATTAACTTACATAACATAAATATAGTAAGTTAATATTTTTTTTATGGCATTAAGATTTGTTTTAATATAAAAATCATAAAATATATTAAAATTTACTAGATGAGTTAAAAATAAAAAAATATATAAAATATAGTAATAATAGTGATATAATATAATAAATGTAATTTATTGGTGGGGGGGACAAATCGATGAAAATACAAAAAAGTATTCAAAATAAGTATACAAAATATATATTAGGTATATTTGCTATCTTATCAATTGGAATAATATCTTATATACTATTCAAATATCCTCAGATGGGAGTAGCAGATCAAGGAGATTTTGATAGAGTTATGAGTTCTTCAGGATTATCACTTCTAGATTCGGATAAAGGAAATCCTGATTTTAAAAGATTCTATCAGTATATAGTTACTGATTATAAGATAAATATAAATGCCAATACCATATTAGTGGGGATAGTTAGTTCTAGTTTGGGGTATCTAATTATTTTTATAAATTTTATTTGTAAGATAGTAGGACAAGGAGTTTTTAGAACTCAGTATCTTGCAATTGCATATGCAATAATTTATATATCCTCAATAGCACTTATATTAAAGAATTTTAATATAAAAAGTAACTTTAAGTTGAGTATTATGGCTTTATTAAGTGCTTTTGTCTTCATGGATGGAAATTATATAGTTTGGTTTAATAGTTTATATGGGGAGCCAATGATGCTAAGTACATTATTGTTATTTTTAGCAGCATTTTTATACTATATTAGATGTAAGTATAGTGAAAAGGATGATAAAAAAATAGGATTTAAAATCTTTCTTTTATATATTTCAGCATTTATGTTCTTAGGATCTAAGATGCAAGTATTAACTACATTACCATTTATAATAATTCTTTTAGCTAAAGTACTTTGGGATAATAGAAAAGTTTTAGAACCTAAAAAATTAAAATGGTTAATGGTGTTTTTAATTATAATAATAATCTATCCAATTCAAATAAATATTGTAAATAAAAATATTAGTAAGGATACTCAGTATAATTCTGTTTTTTATGGAGTTCTTAATGGATCAAAAACTCCACAGCAAGATTTAATTGATTTAGGACTTAATCCAGATATGGCTTGTGAGGCAGGAAAACATGCTTATTTAGATGCTAGTGAATATGTAAAATATGTTCCTAGAACTCCAATTACTGAAGAAGAGTTTTATAGTAAGATAAGTAACGGGAAACTAGCCAAATTCTATTTAACTCACCCAAAAAGATTGATAGAAGGAATGGAGTATACTGCTGGGAAGGCCTTTTTTACAAGTACATCTTTAGGAAAAGGATATAGATATGACAGCGAAGAACCAATTGTAAAACTTAATAGATTTACAACTTGGTCTGATTTTAGAGAAGATAAGTTACCAAAAAAATTATGGTTTATAATAAGTGTTTTTATAGCTATATTTATAGTGTCAATAATTAATTTCTTAAGAAATAAGTCTAATGAAGAGATAAAAAATAAGATAGTACTATTATGGGGATTAATGTTAATAGGAGCAATACAATTTCCTATGCCCTATGTAGGTAATGGGCAGGCAGATACTGCAAAACAATTGTATTTGTTTAACTTTGTATTTGATGTTCTATTGTTTATATGCCTAGTTTATATTTTATTTAAGCTCATGGATTTTATTAAGAAGAAAGTATTTTTAAACAATAGGATTGGAGCAAATTAAATATGGATATAAGCAAAATAAAGAATAGAATCTTTGAATACATTCGTGGGCATAATATAAAATTATCATTTTCTAAGATAAGTAAGTTTAGATTTGCAACAATTATAGATATGCTAATTAAGTCACTTTTGTTTATGGCTTTAATAGAAGTAAGTTCTGCAGATGTAATTAAAATCAATAATATAAGTTTTAAATTCATTTTTGTCTATTTAGCTTTTATCTTATTGTTTTATTCATGTGGATATTTATTTAAAGGGAATAAACAACTCATTTATTATATTTTCATTAATATATCATATAGCTTCTTATTAATTATGGACTTATGGTACTTTAGAGTAAATAGAGACTTTCTAGGATTAAAAAATATGTTTTATATAGGTACATTTAATCCTGTAGGAGAATCTCTATATCAATTTAGAGCTATAGATTTATTATTTATAGTAGATATTGTTTTTATAATTATTTATGCAATCATTAAAAAAACAATAGGTAATGATAGTAGAAGAGTAAGAAAATTTTTATTAACCAATAGTTATGCAATTATTACATTAGTAATATCATTTTTCTTAATAGATATTTTAAGCCTTGGAGGATGGGAAAATAGAATCCTTACAAAGAGATGGAGTACATTAATGTCTTCAAGAGCATCAGGTCCTATAGGATACCATCTTATAGAATCTTATAGAACTCTATCTAAAGTATTGAATCCATTATCAATAGACGAGAAGACAGAGATAGAAAATTGGATATCAGATAATAAGGAGGAGTTACAGCCAAATGAATATAAGGGAAGTGAAAAAGGAAAGAATGTAATTTTTATTCAAGTTGAGTCCTTAGAAAATTTTGTGATAAATAAGAGTGTAAATGGAAAAGAAATATCACCTTTTTTAAATAAGCTTTCAAGAGAAGGATTATATTTTTCTAATATATATGAACAAAATAATGCTGGAAACAGCATTGATTGTGACTTTATGGTTAATACATCAATTTATCCATTGGGAGACAAGATAACAGCATTAAATTATGGTGAAGATACATATAGTAATTCATTGCCTAGAATATTAGAAGGAGAAGGATATAATACAATATCATCTCATGCCGAGGAAATAGGAGAATTTAATTGGACTGAAATTCATAAGAATAGCTTTGGAGTTAAAAACCTATGGGATATCGGTGATTACATATATGAAGAAACTGTAGGATATGGATTATCTGATAGAAGTTTTTTAACTCAAGTATCAAATAAGTTGGAGAATGTAGATAGACCGTTTTTCTTCCAATCGCCAACCTTATCTAATCATGGACCGTTTAATATTGATAAAAAGTATAGACAGTTAGATTTACCTAAAGAGATAGATGAGAGTTACCTTGGGGGTTATTTTGAAAGTGTACTTTACACGGATAAACAAATAGAGAACTTCTTTAATGAATTAGATAAAAAGGGAATTTTAGATAATACGATGGTTGTAATATATGGGGATCATGCTGGTGTCCATAAATATTATAACGATGATATAAAAGATTTAGATTATGATGGAAATTGGTGGAAGGAGTATGATAATAGAATACCACTAATTATGTATTCAAAGGACATGAAGCCTAATGTTATAAAGGTAAGTGGTGGACAAGTCGATATTCCAACAACCGTTTTATATTTACTTGGAGTGGATGATAGTAAGTACATAAATTATTCTATGGGAAGAATTTTATTAAATACTAATAGAGATGCAACAATTATAAAGGGTAATGAGATTAAGGGTAATGTGAAAAGTAACGAAGAGAAGGAACACTTATTAAAATCTTATGAAATAGGGGAAAAAATTATCAAGAATAATTACTTTGGGAGATAGTAAGAACTTTATGGAGGGTTAGTAATGAATGAAATTTTATTTTTAGTAGTTCCTTGTTACAATGAAGAGGCTGTTTTACAGGAAACTGCAAAAAGGTTATCAGATAAGCTTAAGAGTATGATTAATAGTAATTTAGTATCTGGAGATAGTAAAATATTATTTGTAAATGATGGTTCAAAGGATAAAACATGGACTATAATTAATGATCTTTATAGGGAAGATACCATATTCAGTGGAGTAAATTTATCAAGAAATAAGGGGCATCAAAATGCCTTATTAGCTGGACTTATGACAGCTAAAGAATATGCAGATATAGTAATATCGTTAGATGCAGATTTACAAGATGATATAGAAGTAATAGATAAATTTGTAGAGGAATATTATAAGGGGAATGACGTAGTATATGGTGTAAGGTCTTCTAGAAATACAGATACTTTTTTCAAAAGAACAACAGCTCTTGGGTTTTATAAATTTATGAGTGGTCTTGGAGTTGAAGTAATTTATAATCATGCTGATTATAGATTAATGAGTAGGGTTGCTTTAGAGGTGTTAAGTGAATTTAAGGAAGTAAACTTATTTTTAAGGGGAATAGTTCCTTTAATAGGATATAAGTATGCGGTAGTAGAATATGAAAGACATGAAAGATTTGCAGGAGAATCAAAATATCCTTTTAAAAAGATGCTTGCATTTGCTTGGGATGGAATAACTTCATTTAGTATTAAACCAATAAGAATAATTACAGGCTTAGGATTTTCAATATCTGCACTAAGCTTTATAGCTTTAATATACTCTTTAATAGTTAAATTTTTCGGAAATACCCAAGATGGATGGACATCATTAACGATTTCAATTTGGATGATTGGTGGAATACAATTACTATCACTTGGCGTAATTGGCGAATATATAGGTAAAATATACAATGAAACTAAGCAAAGACCAAGATTTATTATAGCAAATAAGATTATAAATACTGAAGAAAGAGTTAGATAGTTTATGGAATATTTAATTAACAAATTTAAGAATATATTTTTTTCGAAAGAATTTATAATTTTTGTTATTATTGGAGTAATTAATACCTTTAATGGAGTTATCTTTTCTTATATATATTCAAATTTTTTCAATGAAAATATAGCGTTTATATGTGGATATATTTCAGGATTAATAATTTCATATATATTAAATAGTTACGTAACATTTAAAGAAAAATTAAACTTTAATAAATTTATTAAGTTTACTATATCATATATACCTAATTTCATAATTCAAAATATAATAGTTTTAATAGTATTTAATATTATGGGTATATATAAGTTAATTGCATATGGATTAGCAGCCATTATTGGTGTACCAATAACATTTATATTTATGAAATTTTTCGCATTTAATAATAAAAACTAGAAGAAAAGTTATTACATTCAGTATGAATAGGTAAAATAATATGGTGTTGCGACTTGGAGCGAAGTGACTGAAAAATGAAAGAAAATAATATATTATAACTATATAAAAAATTATAATACTACATTTGTATAATTCAAAAGAATGAGGAATTATTACATTTAGTTTCTAGGTTAAAAATGTAATATTGCGTTGACTTGAAGCGAAGCGATGGAATAAGCAATATTACATTTTTTAACCTTTTTAAAGGTTTTGAATCATTTTTCTTAGTATTTTAGTTGAATTTCTAACTGCTATAGGAATAAACTTTTCATAATCCATATGAGCTCCATTATTAGCATTATCAGAGATTGATCTAATAACAACACATGGAATATTATTTAAATAGCATACATGAGCAATACTCGCACCTTCCATTTCACAAGATATTGCATTAAACTCTTTTTCAAACCATTGGATTTTTTCAACACTTGATATAAATTGATCTCCAGATACTATTCTACCAGAAAAGGTGTTGATTTCTTTAATTTCTTCACATGCAGCTAAAGCAGCTTTAACTAATTTATCATCACATTTGAAAGAAAAAGTATCTAATCTTGGAATTTGACCATGAGGATCGCCAAATACAGTTGTATCCATATCGTGTTGAACTAAATCTGTTCCAACGACAACATCTCCAGGATAAATGTCTTTACCGATTCCACCTGCAACTCCAACATTTATTACAGAAGATACTCCATATTCAGATATTAATATTTGAGTACAAATAGCAGCATTTACTTTACCAATACCGCAAACAACTGCAATTATATTTTTATCGCCTAGAGTCCCTTTATAAAAAGTCATATTTGCTTTCTTAGTTTCTTTTTCAATAGACATATCCTTTAGAAGTAATTCTAATTCTTCTGCCATTGCACTTATAATTCCTAAAATCATAATTATCCTCCTTGAAATATATTTTGCAAACAAAATGGTCAATAATGGAAGAGTGAATAATGAAAAAGTGAAGGAGAAAATCCTTATAGGATTTTTGAATAAAAAGTGCTTTATGCCTACAGTTTAGTTTTACGTAGAAAAACATCCTAAACTTTTTACTTCTTCAATATTAACTTTTCACTATTAAATTGATTTGCAATTTATAACTTATATTATCATATAATAAAACTTGTTTAAATAAAACAAATAGTTTTATTATTAATAATTATGTTGAGCTATATTATTTTTATTATATGGAAAATAATATTATTGTATATAAATAAATAATAGTCTAAAATAAGATATAAATTAAAATTATTCTTTTGTGAAATTATACATAAGATATAAAAAGGAGAGAAGTGAATGTTACAACATCCATTATCTAGAACAGAATTACTTATAGGAAATGATGGACTAGAAAAATTAAAAAATGCAAAAGTAATGGTATTTGGAGTTGGTGGAGTAGGAAGCTTTGCTGTTGAAGCATTAACAAGAGCTGGAGTTGGAACCTTAATATTAGTAGATGATGACACTGTTTGTTTAACTAATTTAAATAGACAAATACATGCTACATATGGAACTATAAGCAAAGTAAAAGTTGAAGTTATGAAGGAAAGAATACTTACTATTAATAGAAAGTGTAATGTTATTACTCATCAAGTATTTGTTACTCCTGAAAATTTAGGTGAATTAATTCCTGATGATGTTGATTACGTAATAGATGCAATTGATACTGTATCAGCAAAAATAGCTTTAGCAAAGTATTGCTATGAAAAAAATATTAATATAATTGCATCAATGGGAACAGGAAATAAGCTTGACCCAACACAGTTTAAGGTTGCTGATATATATGATACGAAAGTCTGTCCTTTAGCTAAGGTTATGAGATACGAGCTAAGAAAACAAGGAGTAAGGAATCTTAAGGTTGTATATTCAGAAGAAAAGCCAAGAAGACCAAAAGATGAAGATGTAGTTACTTGTAAGACTGGTTGTGTTTGTACAGGTGGTACTAAAAAATGTGCAACTAAAAGACAAATACCAGGAAGTATATCGTTTGTTCCTCCAGTTGCAGGTATGATTCTTGGAGGAGAAGTTATAAAATTTATTATAGGTGAAATTTAATTAATAAATATTTAAAAATCAGGAGTAAGATTTGTTGTTTTTTATAATGAATCTTACTCCTTAATTTTTAAATAGTTTTATCTTTTGAGTTTTCTACTCTATAGCTTTTTGGAGAAATTCCAGTTACTTTTTTAAACATTTGGCTGAAGTAAGAGGAGTTCCCAAAGCCCACTATGGAAGCAATATCTCTAATTGAATAGCCAGTAGTAGCTAGTAGATTTTTTGCTTCTTGTATCCGTTTATTTATAACATAGTTTATAGGGGAAATCCCTATTTGCTTAGTGAATGTATGAACTAAGTGATACTTATTCATATAAGATAAATCGGATAAAAAGTCCAAAGTTATATTTTGCGCATAGTGTGAATCAATATAGTTTTTAATTTTTATACATTCTAAGTTTAGTTTATCTTGGGATTCTTCAATGAATTGTATCGAAGCTGTGCTGCGTATGATATGTGTTATGAATAGTGTTAGGATACTTTTACATACATGTTCATAATTAAATTCTTTGTTTTCTATTTCATTAATTAATTGGTTAAAGTGGCTAAGTATTAATTCTTTATCTTTAGAAAAGTTCATAATCCTATAAAGATTAATTTGTTGCTCATTATTAGTTAAGCTATAGGATTCGGGAAGGTTTAGTAATAGGTTGTCTATTCCGAGAACAATGTATTCTAAAGGGGAATCTGACAAAGATGATTTTTCTGTATGTAAACAGTTAGGATTAATTATAATTAGATCCCACTTATTAACATCAACAATGGAATCATCTAAATGAAAGGCTCCTTTTCCATCAGTTATAAAAAATATTTCTGTAAATGGATGAAAATGAGCTGTGCTATGCCAGTCGTTTTCAAATTTTGATTTACTTATATAAATTAGTTCATAATTTGGATCATAATTCTTTTTATTTATTAAATATCTTGTATTGCTCATAATACACCTCCAATCTATTTACTATTTTATCTATTTTTTATTATAACGCAATATACATAATTACATAATATTGGTGGATAGCAATATCACTAAAAAAGTAAGCAACAATATTATTGTGTAAAAGATTTCATGAAGATAGAATAAATGTATAGAAAGAGAAAAAATGAGGGGGGAATTATGAACAATGCATAAGAAAAGCACTGTAAATAAAGTGTTTATAGGATTTTCAGTAATCCCAGCACTAATACTTTTTATACTATTCATGATAGTTCCAACTATAAATGTATTCTGGATGTCATTATTTAAGTGGGGTGGATTATCAAATAACAAGAAATTTGTAGGATTGGACAACTTTACAATATTATTTAAGGATGTAAATTTTATTAAGGCATTTCAAAATACAGTATTTCTATTAGTAATAGTAACGGGTATAACTATGATTTTAGCAATAGCTTCAGCCGCAGTATTAACTAGAAAAGATACTAAATTCAAAAACTTCTTCAGAGTAATTTTTTATTTTCCTAATATATTATCAGTTGTAGTTATATCAGCTATATTTTCAGCAATTCTAGATCCTGATAAAGGGATAATAAATGCAAGTCTTAGTTCACTCGGGTTAGAAAATTTAAAAAGAATGTGGCTTGGTGATCAAAGGGTAGTTATATGGTGTATAGCATTTGCAATGATATGGCAGGCGGTAGGGTATTACATGGTAATGTATATGGCAAGTATGAGTAGTATTCCAGAAAGTCTTTATGAAGCAGCTGATTTAGAAGGAGCTTCAAGATGGAATCAATTTTTTCAAATAACATTACCTTTAATTTGGAATGTTATAAGAACTACTTTAACATTCTTCATAATTAGTACAATAAATTTAAGTTTCCTATTTGTAAAGGTTATGACTGCAGGAGGGCCAGATGGATCATCAGAAGTTTTTCTAAGTTATATGTACAAGCAAGCGTATTCTAATTCATCATATGGATATGGAATGGCTATAGGAGTAATAATATTTATTTTCTCTTTTGGATTATCTTTCGTAATAAGTAAAGCAACAAATAGAGAGGTAATAGAGTTTTAAGGAGGGATTAATATGGAAAAATCATATAAAAAGACGTCAACAGAAAAATTAATGAAAATTTTTACTTATTTATGTTTAACTATATTTGCTTTAAGCATATTAATTCCTTTAGGTTGGGCAATATTAGCATCATTTAAGCATAAATCAGAGTTTTATGGTAATCCATGGGCATTGCCAAAAGGATTTTATTTTGAAAATTTTCGTAAAGCGTTTGTAGAAGCCCATATGGGTGAATACTTTATAAATTCAGTAATAGTAACTGGATTAGCTCTAGTAATTTTATTAGTTGTATCAATACCAGCAGCATATGTTTTATCAAGATTTGAATTTAAAAGTAGAAAGGTATTAAATTTGCTATTTTCAGCAGGGTTATTTATAAATGTAAATTATATTGTTGTACCTATATTTTTATTAGTACTAGATGGAGAAAAACTAGTAAGGAATATTTTTGCAATACCAGCCAGTATGACTGTATTTTTAGATAGCAGAATAGTTGTTAGTATTATTTACGCATCAACAGCATTACCTTTCACTATACACTTACTTATGACATTTTTTAAATCATTACCTAGAGCATATGAAGAAGCTGCTTATGTTGATGGTTGTAGTAATTTAAAAACTTTAATTCACGTTATAATGCCTATGGCCAAGCCTAGCATAATAACAGTTATATTATTTAATTTCCTAGCATTTTGGAATGAATATATAATTGCATTAACTATGCTACCTAATAAGGCCAAAACATTGCCATTAGGATTAATAAACTTAATGCAAGTTCAAAAAACAGCAACTGATTACGGCGCTTTATATGCTGGATTAGTTATAGTTATGATTCCAACAATAATTTTATATATATTAGTTCAAAAGAAGCTTACAGAAGGTATGACAGTAGGCGGAATAAAAGAATAATAGAGGAGGATAAAGATGAATAAAGGAAGAGTTACAATCCCAACTGATGATAATTTTATAAAAGAGACAATGGAAATAGCGGAAAAGTGGGGGGCAGACGCAATCCGTGATTGTGATGGATTTAAGCTACCAAGAGAAATAAAGGGGCTAGCAGAAAAAATATATTCTACTTATTTTGTAACACGTGGTGATAATAAGTGGGCAGAGCAAAATATGGATGAATTACAACAAACGTATTTAATGACCAAACATCATTTAGCTAATAGTGAAACATTAACAATAAAGATAATGGAAGGTTATTTTGATCAGCAAGTAAAACCAGATTCTTATCATGATGTTAAAGAGTTTTGGGAAGTAATTGATAGGACAACGGGAGAGGTTGTTGATTTAAATAAATGGGAATATAACGAAGAAGCACAAGAGGTAATGATAAATGATACAAAAGCGTGGCATGAATATACAGTATCATTTTTAGCATATTGCATATGGGATCCTACTCAAATGTATAATCACATAACTAACAAATGGGGGGATAAGCCTCATGAAATACCATTTGATGCAAGAAATCCAAAGACAAATAAGTATATTTTTGAAGCAATGCATAAATGGTTAGATGAGCATCCAGAAACTGATGTAGTGAGATTTACAACATTTTTCTATCACTTTACATTGGTATTTAATGATAGGGCTAAGGAAAAGTATGTTGATTGGTTTGGATATAGTTCAAGTGTGAGTGCGGAGGCATTAAGAGAATTTGAAAAGGTAAAAGGATATAAGCTAAGACCAGAGGATATCATAGATCAAGGATATTATAATAGTTCATTTAGAGTTCCAACTAAAAAGTTTTTAGATTATATGGATTTTCAACAAGAATTTGTAGCTAATAATGTAAAAAAACTTGTTGATATTACTCATGAACACGGAAGAGAAGCAATGATGTTCCTTGGAGATAACTGGATAGGAACGGAGCCTTATGGAAAATACTTTGAAAATATAGGATTAGACGCAGTAGTTGGCTCAGTCGGTAGTGGAGCTACCCTTAGAATGATAGCAGATATTCCAGGTGTTAAATATACTGAAGGACGTTTTCTACCATATTTTTTCCCAGATACATTTTATGAAGGAAATGATCCTACTGTAGAAGCTAGAGAAAACTGGATAACAGCTAGACGGGCAATAATGAGAAAGCCAGTAGATAGAATAGGTTATGGTGGATATTTATCACTTGCATATAAGTTTCCTAAGTTTGTTGATTATATAGAAAGTGTATGTAATGAATTTAGAGAAATATATGAAACCATAAATGGAAATAAGCCGTATTGTGGATTAAAAGTTGCAGTTATTAACTGTTGGGGAAAATTACGTACATGGCAAACACATATGGTAGCACATGCTTTATGGTATAAACAAATATATTCATATTTAGGAGTTATAGAAGCCTTAAGTGGTATGAGTGTAGATGTGAGTTTTATAAGCTTTGATGATATAAAAAATAAGGGAATTCCAAAGGATATTGATGTAATTATAAATGCTGGAGATGCAGGCACTGCATTTAGCGGTGGAGAAAAATGGCTTGATGAAGAAGTAGTTACTAAAATTAGAGCGTGGATCTATAACGGTGGAGGATTTGTAGGAATTGGAGAACCTTCAGCTATATTAAATGGAGGACATTACTTCCAACTTGCAGATGCTTTAGGAGTAGATAAAGAATTAGGATTCTCATTAAGTACAGATAAATACTTTATTAAGGAATTAGATAAGCATTTCATAACAGAAGATATATTTGAAGAGTTGAATTTTGGAGAAAGTCAAAAGAATATATATGCATTAAAAGAATCAACTGAAGTAATAAAATACACCAATGGTGATTTATTAATGGCTGCTAATGGCTATGGAAAAGGTAGAACTGTATATATAGCAGGACTACCGTATTCAATTCAAAATACACGTGTTTTAACAAGAGCTTGTTATTATGCTGCAAATAAGGAAAAGGAAATGAAGATGTGGTATTCAGATAATCCTTATTGTGAGGTATCAGCTTATTTAGAATCAAATAGATACGCAGTTATAAATAATTCTAACGAAAAGCAAGTATCTAATATTTATGATGGTGAAGGTAATTTAATTGTTATGGAATTAAATCCTACAGAAATTAAATGGATAGATATAAAGTAAGATTAATTTAGTGCAAATTATATATGGATTAATTTTTACTAGAGCTTTTATCAAGTCCTTAGAGGAGGAAGCAAGATGATAAAAAATATAATTTTAACTGTAATATTTTTTCTATCGATGTTTTTAGTTATTAAAGGTAATTCTATTAATGGGTATTTAGGATTATTGTTTATGTTTATAGGTATGGCAGGTGTTATAGGAGAGCTATACATCTATAATAAAAAGTATCAATAAAACAATCTTGATAATATAAGCAATATATATAAAATAATAAGCAAAAATATTATATAAATAACGTTTACAAAGTAATAAAATTAAAGCATAAATTATTAATGGCATATATTAAGGGGAAAAGGGAGGAAATGTAATGAAAAAGAGGACATTAGCCTTATTATTAAGCTCACTTATGGTAATGACAAGCTTAACTGGATGTGGAGGAAATGGAGATAGCACAGGAGCGTCTGCTGATAAAACAAAAACATTAAAGATTGCTGCTTTCGAAGGGGGATATGGAAAAGTTTATTGGGAAAAACTTAAAGATAACTTTGAAAAATCACATGAAGGTGTAACTGTTGAGTTAACAGTTGCTTCTAATATAGAAGAAGTTATTCGTCCTCAAATTCAAGCAGGAAATGTTCCTGACTTTATATATTTAGCAACTGGAAGACCTGATGCACTAACTGAAACATTTATTAAAGAACAAGGAATAAATGATTTATCAAATGTGCTAAATATGAAAGTTCCAGGAGAAGATGTAACTGTAAAGGACAAGTTATTACCAGGCTTTACTGATAGTTATGCTACAAATCCATATGGAGATGGAAAAACTTATTTATTACCATTGTTCTATAGTCCAACAGGGTTATTCTATAATAAAACGTTATTCAAGGAAAAAGGATATGAGCTTCCAAAGACTTGGGATCAAATGTTTGCTTTAGGTGATAAGGCAAAGGCTGATGGAATATCATTATGGTCATATCCAACTGCTGGTTACTTAGATTGTATGATTCCACCAATGATTGCAGCAGCAGGTGGTGAAGAAGCATTTAAAGATGCAATGAATTATAAAGAAGGCTTCTGGACTTCTGAACCAGCAACTAAAGCATTAGAGGCAATAGGAAAGCTTAAGGATTACTTAGAGCCAACAGTTGTAGCAAATGCTAATAATCAAAGCTTTAAGAATAATCAACAATTAGTTCTAGATAACAAAGCGTTATTTATACCAAATGGAACTTGGTTACCAGGAGAAATGGCAGACGCTCCAAGAGCAGATGGTTTTGAATGGGGATTTATGGCTTATCCTGCATTTAAGGATGGTGGAGACCAATATTCTGTAAGTTTTATAGAACAAATGTATATTCCAAAAGATGCTGAAAATAAAGAATTAGCAGAAGAATTTATGGCTTACCTTTATAGTGATGAAGCAGTTAAGGTTATAGCAGAAAATGCTAAGGGCGTTGTTCCTGTTAATAATTATACAGAACTTTCTTCAGAATATTTAGAGCCATTACAAGTTGATTTATTGAAGATTTATGAAAATGGAGCTAAAGCTTTACTTGGAGTTTTTGCTGCAACTGAACCAGTAGAAGGATTAACATATTCTGATATATATGTTGGTACAGTTGATTCAGTAATGACTGGAGATAAGACAGTGAAGGACTGGCAAACAGCATTACAAGAGGCTACAGATAAGATGAGAGCAAATATAATAAAATAATGATAAAAGAATAATACGGTGAAAGATTTTAAAAAAGATATTTTTCTTAAATCAAAGCTTATATAAACTTAAAAAATAAAAAACTCAACTATGTCTGAGTTTTTTATTTTTTGATAAATTTTAATTATAATTTTATATGACAATATCCATTTGGATTTTTCTTTAAGTATTTTTGGTGATATTCTTCAGCTTTATAGTAATTAATTAATGGTTTTACTTCTGTAACAATTTTTTTATCGTATTTATTTTGTTCTTCTTCTTTACTTGTAAGAATTATATTTAAGTCATCTTCATTTAAATAATATATACCTGTTCTATATTGACTTCCAACGTCTGGGCCTTGTCTATTCAATACTGTAGGATCAATTATTGACCAATATTCATTTAATATATATTTTAATGATGTTTTATTTTCATCATATTCAACTAAACAAGCTTCAGCAAAATAAGTATTTTTATAGCATACATCTTCATAGGTTGGATTCTCAGTTCTTCCATTTGCATATCCTACTTCTGTTGATATTACACCATTTAATCTAGATAGAAATTCTTCTACTCCCCAGAAGCATCCACCAGCTAAAACTATTTTTTTCATTTTATCACTCCTTTATAAATCAATTGTATAAATTATTTAAATATATTATACATCTATAAAGAAAATAAACCATATTTATTTAAAAGATATATTGATGCTAATTTTATCTTCTGTTATTTGATCTAATAGTTTTTCTAAAGAAACTTTAGTATTAGATATAACCTTATTATATATTTCATCACTTTTCATGGTTTCTTCAAAGCCTTTATGAACTTCTTCTTGAATTAAATCGAACTCTTCAGAAGTTAATTTTATTTCTCCAAATCTGAGTAAGCCATTAGATGATTCTTCATATTCTGTTTTCTCTCTATTAATATTAATACTAAAAATTTCAGGTTTTGCTAAAGTTAAGCTTAGTTCTCTATTTTTATCATCAATGTCTATATCGTCAGTAGTAATTTGAGATAAATCGATAGAATATGAGCAGTTAGCAAAAAATCTTATTCTTTTATATTTTTTTAATATTTCAAGATCTCCCCAGCTTTTATCTATTGTTACCGTTTTTGAAAGCTCTACTTCTAGAGGAATTATCTTATTTACATTTTTAATTTCATTAACTAAACTTTCTTCTGAAATTACTTTTATATTATCAATAGTTGAATGTTTTAAATTATTAGCTTCAGCTCTATATCCTAAAAAGAATTTCCAGGCTAGTAAGGTTAATGATAATATTAGAAAAAATTTAAGAACTTTTTTGAAATTATTATTTTTATTTCTTTTAAAAAGCTTTAAAACAAGCATATAAACTCCTAAGATTATTAATAGTAATTAATTATATGATAGTTTCATTATAATAATGAACATTAAATTAACTTAGAATATTGATTAATTAGTCGAATATAATATATTGTGCATAAGGTACGTTTATCGTTATAATATAATTATTGGTAGATATATATGCAACTTAGGAGATTTTGTTATGAGCGAAAACAGAGGAATAAGTATAGATTTAGTAAAAGGGACATTTAGTGATTATATTATAAAAGATAAAAATAATATATTTATAGGCAGATTTACTATAGTAGAACTAGATAAAGATAATAAGAAATGTACCGTTAAACTAAAGTTTTACAAAGAAAATAAATACGATTTATTAAAAGAAACCGTACAGAGCATATTAAGAGCGATATTTAAAGATACAAATATATATAAGGCTAATGTTTTAGTAGATGAAAACATTGCTTATAAGGTATTTTTAGATTTAGGATTTACATTAGAAGGAATATTTACTGAGAATCTTTTTTCTAATGGAGTATTTTTAGATGAATTAAGCTTTGGAATTAATAGAAATGAGTACAACAATACTCAAAGAAGTTTCTTAATTAACTTAGTTGGTGAGAATGTAACTGTAAAAAATTTAACTCCTGATTGTGCAGAAGACTTATTAGACTATAACATAAGAAATAAAGATCATTTAAGTAATTTTGAGCCAAGCAGAGATAATAATTTCTATACTTATGAGGCTCAAAGAGATATTTTATTAGAAAGTTATAAACATTTAATGAGTGGTACTGGAGTAGACTTTGGAATATATAAAGATGAAAAGTTAATTGGTAAGATTAAGATATCTAATATAGTTTATGGAGTTTTTAAAAATGGAATAGTAGGGTACTCTATGGATAAGGACTTTCAAGGTAGAGGGTATATGAAAGAAGCCTTAAGATTAGTTATAGATTATGCAAGAGATGAGCTAGAGTTGCATAGGTTAGAAGCATCTGTATTAACAGATAATGAAAAATCAAAGTCTGTACTTAATGGGTGTGGATTTGAAGAAATTGGATTAAATGAAAAGTATTTATTTATAAATGGCTCATGGAAGGATCACATAACATTTTTTAAGATATTAGAAAAATAATATTAATTATTATATAGGATAAGAGGAAGGTGTTTATGAAAGAGATTATATTAAATAGGAATACAACTGTAGTAAAATCTTTTAATAATAACATACTACTTGTAAGAGAAAAAGGCAAAGAAAAAATCCTTTTTCAAAAAGGAATAGGATTTGGCAAAAAAACTGGAGACATTATAAAAAAGGGTACTTCTGTTGAAAAGGTATTTATAATTGAGGATAAGGAAAATCAAAGAAATTTTAAAGAAATTTTAAATAGAGTAGATACAAAATTAATTGCATTAGTTGAAGAAGTAATTGCTGAAATAACTGATGAATTAGGAGAGGATCTTAATGAGAATATTCATATAGGGTTAGTAGATCATTTATTTTATGCAATAAAAAGACTAGGAGATAATGAAGAGATACAAAATCCTTTCTTAGTAGAAATTGAAACCTTATATAATAAAGAGTTTGAAATGGCTAATAGATTGGCAAACAGAATAAGTGAGGAGTTAAAATTAGATATTCCTGAAGGCGAAAAAGGATTTGTTGCTTTACATATTCATTCAGCAAGGAATAATGGAAAGCTATCTAATACTATAAAATATAGTTTTTTAAGTAATTCAGTAGTTGAGCATGTTGAAGATAGATTAAACATAGAAATAGATAGAAAGTCTTTAGATTATGCAAGGTTCTTAACTCATATAAGATTTGCGATAGAAAGAATAATTACTAATACACCTATAAAAAATGATTTGATTGATATTATAAAAGAAAAGTATGGAGTTTCATATCAAATTGCAGAAGAGACAAAAAAGATAATCTGTAGAATTTTAGAAATCAAATATTTATCAGAAGATGAAGTTGCATATTTAGCAATGCATATAGAAAGATTTAGAGTTTCAATTGTAAAATAAAAATCAGCCATTATAAAGTATGGCTGATTTTTATTTTATAAAAAGTTATTATACTTCGAAGTTAACAACTACAGTTTTACCTGCAACAGCATCTCCATTTTCAACTGGGGTAATTGACTTAGTTGCATCAACGTTAGTTATTAGAACTGGTGTAGCAAGAGATAATCCTTTGCTTAAGATTAATTCTCTGTCTATCTTAATTAATGGTGTACCAGCTTTAACTTTTGTACCTTGTTCTACTAATTGTTCAAAACCTTCTCCATCAAGAGAAACTGTTTCTAATCCTATGTGAACTAGTAACTCTAATCCATTTTCTAAAGTCATAGCAAATGCATGCTTAGTTTTAAAGATAAGAGTAACTTCTCCATCAGCAGGAGCAACAATAGTATCTCCATCAGCTACTATAGCCATTCCGTCTCCAGCTAGTTTTTCAGCGAAAACTGGGTCTGGAACTTCTGATAAAGGAATAATCTTACCAGAAACAGGAGCAACAAGTGCGTTAGGATTAACTACAGCCTTTTCATTGTTTGAATCTGATTTAAATAAATTCTTGATAAAATTAAACATAGTATTTCCTGAATAATCAGGAACCCACATCCTTTCTACTGCATATTTTGATGAGTATATAAATTAATATTTATAGTATTCTTAAATATATCATAATAAATACATAAATATTATATACAAAATTTTTAAAACAAAAGGCATAAGTCCTCCAAATATTAATGGACTCATGCCTGATTAAACAGTAACACGTCTAGTATGATTATATATATAGTTGCTAATAGTTGTCAATAAACTAAATTAAAAAAAATAACTGAAATCGTTAGCAAATATGAGCATATTTAATATAATTAATGAAATCTTAAGAAAATGATAGAAAAACGTCAAAAAAATGATGAAAAAAACTATTGAAAACAATAACAACAGATGGTACAATTACATTGTAAATAAAATATGTGTACGAATTTAGGCGTGTTATCAATTAGTTGAGCATGAGCCGAAGAGGATTTATATATCTATAATATCCTTTTCGGCTTTTTTTATTTCTTACCAGGAATTATATTATACAGCCGCTTAAATTTGTATATAAAAAATTTAAGGAGGATTTATTATTATGATGAAGTATCTTCAAAGACTAGGAAAATCTTTAATGCTTCCAGTAGCGGCATTACCTGTTGCAAGTATATTAATGGGTATTGGTTACTGGATTGACCCAACAGGTTGGGGTGCTAACAGTGTTATTGCAGCTTTCTTATTAAAAGCTGGTGGTGCACTAATTGATAATATGGCTATACTTTTTGCAATTGGTGTAGCAGTTGGAATGTCAGATGATAATGATGGTACAGCAGGACTTGCTGGTTTAGTTTCATGGCTTATGATTACAACTTTATTAAGCCCAGCAGTTGTTGGAATGTTCAAGGGAATAGATGTTGCAGAAGTACCAGCAGCATTCTCAAAAATTCAAACTCAATTCGTTGGTATTGTTGCAGGTTTAATTGGTGCAACATGTTACAATAAATTTAAAAATACTAAATTACCTGATGCTTTAGGTTTCTTCAGTGGTAAGAGATCAGTTGCAATTATGACAGCTTTAGCATCATTAGTTGCGGCACTTATATTATTCTTTGTATGGCCAGTAGTTTATAATGCACTAGTATCATTTGGTAAAGCTATTGTTTCTACAGGAGCAGTTGGATCAGGTATATATGCATTCTTCAATAGATTGTTAATACCAACAGGACTTCACCATGCACTTAACTCAGTATTCTGGTTTGACGTTGCAGGAATTAACGATATCGGAAACTTCTGGGCAGGAACAGGTACTCAAGGTGTAACTGGAATGTACATGACTGGATTCTTCCCAGTAATGATGTTTGGTTTACCAGCAGGAGCTTTAGCTATGTATCATACTGCTAAAGATAATAAGAAGAAAGCTGTATATGGATTATTATTAGCAGCTGCATTATCTTCATTCTTTACAGGAGTTACAGAACCATTAGAATTCGCATTCATGTTCTTAGCACCAGCTTTATATGTTGTACATGCTGGTTTAACAGGTATTTCAGCTATAGTTTGTACATTATTACCAGTAAGAGCTGGATTTAACTTCAGTGCTGGATTTGTTGACTGGATCTTAAGCTTTAAAGCACCAATGGCTGAAAATCCACTTCTTTTAATACCAATTGGTTTAGTATTTGCAATTATCTACTACGTAGTATTTAGATTTGTAATCACTAAATTCAACTTAAAGACTCCAGGTAGAGAAGATGATGATGATGAATTAAGTGAAAATGTAGCAGTTAGTGGAGATATGAATGAATTAGCTAAAGCATATATTGAAGCTTTAGGTGGAAGACAAAATATAGTATCAGTAGACAACTGTGTTACTAGATTAAGACTTGGTGTTAAAGATAATGCTATAATTAAGGATAAAAACTTAACAGCTTTAGGAGCTAGAGGTGTTATAAGACCAGGAAAAGGAAACATCCAAGTAATAGTTGGAACAAATGTACAATTTGTTGCCGATGCAATAAAAGCTGAATTAAAAAGATAATAAAAATAAATAAATGAAAGTAGAAGGTATATGAAAGTGTACCTTCTATTTTTCTTTAAATAATAAATACATTCCTTCAATGATATAGGAACTAAGCTTAGCTATTCTATTTAAAAGGTAAACTAACTCTCTAATATATTTCTAGTTTTAATTATTTATAGTAGTAATTTAATCATATACATATATATTAACTATAAAATTAAAATGCTAGAAAAGGTTATATAGGTAATTATAGAATAAAAAAACAGAATATATAATGATATATATAGTATTAACATATGAAATATATAATTAACTTATCCTGGTGTGTCAATAATTGAAATACGAAGAAAATATGAGATAAACAAATAAAAAATAAATATAATTTAAATATATAAGGTAATTTCATTGGTGCTGGGGGAGGCTAACATGATATTATGTAACTCGTCCCTTGTGAACGAATTGATTTCAACAAAACAACTTGAAAGAAAGTTAAAAAATGTTGTTGACAATAAAGTAAATAAGTGATAAGATAAGAAAGTCGCTTGAGGGCGATGAAGAAAATGGTCTTTGAAAATTGAACAGAAAATAAGTTAAGTAAAATAAACCAGCAATTCTTTTAGACGTCTTAAAATTAAGACTCAAAGTAATTTGAGCGAAGAGATTAAACTTTTTATTGAG
>NZ_JADNAT010000033.1 GCF_015550425.1 Clostridium sp. 1001275B_160808_H3
TTTATACAAAAAACTTGCGAAACCTTGATATATAAAGATTTTAAAAGAGAAGTAGTGTAAAAAAACTTTACACTAACTTAAAATTTAAGGGGGAACTTTTATGAATTACGTAGTGATGCAAGTAGTGTTAAAAGAAAAATTTATAGGAACAGGGTCGGGGAATTTGACGGAATTAGAAAAAGTCATAAATACTCAAGCTGAAAAGGGATATCGATTACATACAATTACTACTGCGGCATCAGGAAGTAAAGGGATGCTTGGCGGAGATAGAATTCAAGCGACATTAGTGTTTGAAAAATTATAATTATAAATTCCAGTTTTACGGAAACATAAATTGATGTATATAAAAATTAATACAAATATATATTATTAATTTAGAAAAGAAAAAACTTTTACTTGTATTTAGGGATGCAGGTAAGAGTTTTTGTTTTTAGAAGTGAGAAATATAATGAAAAAATACCATTATTATTTACTTCATATGGAAAGAGAAAAATTTTGTAGTTACTTTATTTATAAACAAGGTAACTACATTTTTTATAATATGTATAATTTGAATTTTAATTATGGCAAGAAAAAGTTTATGATGATTAAGTGAGATTTGTTAAAGTGAACTAGCAAGTTAACATTTATAAATTGCTTAAACATATCAAATAAGTGAATTTGTTTAGCTATTTAATTAGCTATTTAAACAGTGGAGATACATGAAAATTTGCTTATTATTATAGTAAGAAATTAATATGTATTTTATAAGTGTAATATTATGTTAATAAATGTAATATGTGCTATAATTAACATAAAGAGTATTGTTAAAGGGGGAGGATTATGACTAAAGTTTCTTTGTTTTTTGGAGCTGGTGCTGAATGTTCATATGGGCTACCATCAGGTGGAAAGTTTGCTCTTGATATTTTTAGAATGAATACTAGTGATGATAAGATAAATTTAAAGGAACAATTAAATAATGTTGATAAACAATCAAATTATGCAAGATGGTTACCAGAAGGCTTTGATAATAAAAAACTAACTGCTTTTACAAAGACACAATATGAATCAATAGTAAAAGGTAGTTTAGAAAACAAAAGAAACAATATTTTAGATTACTTAAATAACTTTGATGAAAAGGTTAACTTAATATCACTAAGGTTATATGACAATGGACATGATATAGATAAAGTATTTTTAAATATAACAGGTTTAGAATTAGGATCCTATAATTATTCTCACATAATAAAGTTAAATCCATTATTAGGAGGAAATAATTCACTTTTTGGAAGTAACTATTTTTCAGCATTTTTAAAACTTTTAGAAATAGAAAATGTAAGTTATCAATTTAAGTTAAATATAAGAAATATAACAAGGGCAATACTTGAATTATTAATAGGATCATTAGGTGAAGATTTAATACATAGGTTAAATGATGGGATTTTTTATGATAGTCCAGAAAGCATAGATTTATTTGATGATCTTGGAGCAATATTTACATTAGATTATACAAATACAGGCATGAAAGGCTTAGAACTATTAATAGAAAATGAAGATTTAAATATAAGAGAAGACTACAGTAATGAAGAGAAAATAACTAAATTTGGATTGCAGATATTAGAAGATATATATTCAAGAGCATTAGATTATCAAACATTAATTGATTCTAACTGGAGATACATTTATAGTCCAAAAACAGATTGGGGTAAATTCAACAAAATAGTTATATTTTTATATACAGTAAAAAGATATATAGAATCAATAGCTAAAAGCAATACAGAAAGAATAAAAGAAGGCAATGGATATTATCATGATGTTTTATATCTAAAAGAATTTGTAGATATAAATGCAATAGGAACAACAAACTACAATTCATTTATAGAAGATATAACTAAGGAAGAGGTCTATTACCTAAATGGATCGATAAATGATTACTATGATCCATATTTAAATAAAATAATATCCTTTGATGAAAACAAAGAGAAAAAGCATATAATAGTACCTTTCTTATTTACTCAAAGTGGTATAAAACCATTAACCTCAGTTAAGATGTCTAAAAGATACGTAGATATGTTTAATAAATTTAAAGAATCAGATATCATTTGCGTGTGTGGATTTGCTTTCAATTGTGATGATGGACATATAAATGGCTTATTTAGAGAATTAATAGAAGATTATAATAAAACTATATGCATACTTCATTATGTAGATGGAAGCCACTTCAACTTAAGAACAACAATAAATGAATATAAAGAAAAGTTGAGACTAGATAATACGTCAAACTTAAGAATTATAGCCGTAGATGGGAATAGAAATGAAATTGGTAGTGGGGAGAAGTGGTTTGAGGTTATGGTTAGGAAGGGAAGGATTTAAAATAACAAATGGTGAACAGTACCATAAATAAATGATAAAACTAGTCTTAATCAAGGAGCATAACTTGTTAAGGCTAGTTTTGTAAGTTAAGTAGCATATTATAAGGTTAATAGTATATTATTTATCAAAAATATAAATGAATTTAAAAACTTAAGGTTTCGTAAGAATTTTTTATAATTGATGTAAACTCTATCTTCTACAATAAAGTCATAATGCGCGAGGGGGAGTAGAAGATATGAAAAGAGTATTTAAATCAATTCTAGTGTTTATAATAATATTGTTATTATGTTGGTATGGAGTAAATAGTATAAACTATACTAGAATAGAAAAAAGAAATAGTAATGTAAATGATATTTTAATTTTAGTAAATAAAAAAAATGGGTTAGATAAAAGCTATATACCCATAGGATTAACCATACCTGAAATACCATTTTCTGATGAAGTAACAAATGAAGAAAAACAGGTAGCAGGAATTATAAAAGAACCATTAGAAGAATTAATAAATGAAGCTAAAAAAGATGGAATAATCTTAAAAGGTAATTCAGGATATAGGTCTTATGAATCTCAAGAGATTATATATAATGATAGGGTAAGAGATGAAGGTAAAAGAAGTGCAGATGCATATGTAGCTAAACCTGGATTTAGTGAACACCAAACAGGATTATGTATAGATATTACTAATGAGTATAAGTATTTTGCTGAAGGAACACTAGAAGCTGAATGGCTTGAAAAAAATTGCAGTAGATTTGGATTTATTATAAGGTATCCTAAGAATAAAAAAAGAATCACTGGAATAGAATATGAACCTTGGCATATTAGATATGTAGGAAAAGATGCGGCAAAATATATTTATGTTAATGGAATTACATTAGAAGAATACCTAAAAAAATAAAGTGTGGAGGAAATATGAGTTATAATAATATTCTTGTAGTAGATGATGAAAAAGAAATTAGAGATTTATTAGAGATAAATCTTAAAAGTGAAGGATATTTTGTATTTAAAGCTAGTTGTGGCAAAGAGGCGTTAGAAATATTAAATAAAGAAGTAATTCATTTGATAGTATTAGATATTATGATGCCAGATATAGATGGATTAGAGGTTTGTAAAAGAGTAAGAATAAATAACAATATTCCTATTTTAATGTTAAGTGCAAAAGTTGAGGATATGGATAAAATACAGGGAATAATGACTGGGGCAGATGATTATATATGCAAACCCTTTAATAGCTTAGAATTAATAGTTAGAATAAAGGCACTAATTAGAAGGACATATTTTTTAAATTCTAAAATATCAAATTCAGATAATATAATAATTATTGACAATATGATTATAGATAAGAGACAGCATAGGGTGACGGTAAATAAAAATGAAGTAGTACTTACAGCAAGAGAATTTGACATTTTATATTTGTTAGCTACTAATAGGGGAAGAGTTTTTAGCGCGGAGGAAATTTTTGAAAGAGTATGGAAAGAGAAATATTATCAATCAAATAATACAGTTATGGTTCATATGAGCAGATTAAGAGATAAATTGGAACAGAACTCATATGGAGATAAAATAATACATACTGTATGGGGAGTTGGATACAAAATTGAAAAATAAAATAATTGTTAATTGTTGGATAAAACCAATAGGTGAAATAGCAATATCAGCAGTGTTAACATATATAACAGCAAGTTTAATTAGAGAATTAATAATTTTATTATATAGGTATACAAATATTAAGATTATTGACTTTATATGGAGTTTATGGAATACACTACAGTATGAGGATATTGGCAGATATCTTTATATAATTGTAGCTTTACCTTTATTTTTAATTATAAATTACGCAATAACGTACAAAAAAAATAAGGACTTAGCTACAATTATAGAAGAAACAGAGATAATGGTAGAGGGAAATTTAGATAAATTAATAGATATTAAAGCATCTGGTTATATGAAAAGTTTAGTAGATAATATAAATAATATATCAACCCAACTTAAAGAGATTATGATAGAGGAGAGAAAAGCTCAGAAAACTAAAAATGATTTAATAACTAATGTCTCGCATGATTTAAGAACTCCATTAACATCAATAATAGGATATCTAGAGTTTATTGATTCTGATAAGTATAAAGATGAGGTGGAACTTAGATATTATATCAATATAGCATATCAAAAGTCTAAAGATCTAAGTTTACTTATAAATGATTTGTTTGAATTAACAAAAATGCAAAATAGCAGTATTGTTTTAGAAAGATCACAAATAAATTTAGTAGATTTATTAGGACAATTGGTGGTGTATTTTAAAAATGAGTTTAAAAAAGAAAATATGAAGGAAAGAATTAATTTTTCAGAGGATAAGTTAATAGTATATGCGGATGCAAGAAAGTTAGTAAGAGCATTTGAAAATCTATTATCTAATTCGATTAAATATGGAAAACAGGGATATTACGTTGATATTATAACAAAAGCTGAAGATTCTATGGCAATTGTTCAAATTATTAATTATGGAGAGGCTATACCTGAAATAGATTTGCCTCATATTTTCGATAGATTTTATAGAGTTGAAAAATCTAGGAATAGAGAAATAGGAGGAACAGGATTAGGATTAGCAATAACAAAAAATATTATTGAATTACACAGCGGTTTTATTTCAGTAAGTAGTGATGAGAATAAAACTATTTTTGAGATAAGATTACCACTGAGCTATAATGAAGCTTAGCATATAATTTTTTTACTAATTTATTATAATAAAATAAATCTAAAATATAAATATATATTATAGTTAAGAATACTGTAATAAATAAAGATAGTATTTACAAGAAACTTCTATGTGTAATTATATTACATATAGAAGTTTTTATATTTTAGAGAGTATTAATGATAAAGAGAATAGTTGACAAATAGTCTAATTAGACTATAATGATTATGTAAAAATAGTCTAATTAGACTATTGATGAGTTATATTAATTTTACATCAATAAAAGAGAGGATGAAAAAAGTGATTAAATCAGTTTTAATGTTAGGCCAGTCAAATATGGCAGGTAGAGGTTTTATTAGTGAAGTGCCTCCAATTTATAATGAAAGGATACAAATGTTGCGTAATGGTAGATGGCAAATGATGACTGAACCAATTAATTATGACAGACCTGTTGCAGGAGTAAGTCTAGCAAGTTCATTTGCAGAGGCATGGTGTTGTAAGAATGAAGATGATATTATTGGCTTAGTTCCCTGCGCAGAAGGAGGAAGTTCAATAGATGAGTGGGCTGTAGATAAAGTACTTTTTAGACATGCAATAAATGAAGCCAAATTTGCTATGCAAAGTAGTGAATTGGTTGGAGTTATATGGCATCAAGGGGAAAGTGATAGTCATAATGGGAATTACAAAACATACTATGAAAAGTTACTGTTAATAATTGAAGCTCTTAGAAAAGAATTAAATGCTCAAAACATTCCAGTTATTATTGGTGGATTACCAGATTTTTTAGGAAAAGAAGGATTTGGAAAAGGTTGCACTGAATATAATCTTATCAATCAAGAATTAGAAAAGTTTGCAATTGAACAAGATAAATGTTATTTTGTTACTGCATCAGGCTTAACTTCTAATCCTGATGGAATTCATATTGATGCAATTTCTCAAAGAAAATTTGGATTAAGATATTTTGAGGCTTTTTATAATAGAAAGCATATATTAGAACCATTAACAAATGAAGGTGATTTAGTAAATTCAATTTGTTCAAGAGTACATACTAAGACGGAGAAAATATATATGAAAAGTATGAATTTTGCATTAGGGAAAATATCATATGATGAATTTTTAGCTCAAGTTACAAAAATTAATAATGACTAATGATATAATTAAAAAATAGTGTATTACAAATTGAAAAATATAAAGGGGATAATATTTTGATACCATTATTAATATTAGGTTTAATAAAACAAAATCCAGGTTCTTATGGATACGAATTACTATCATTAATGGAAGAGAGACACTACAAATATATAGTGAATTTTACCAAAGGATCTTTTTATTATAATCTTCAAAAATTGGAAGAAAAAGAATATATTAAAAGAGTTGATAAGTTAAATAATGTTAGAGAAACTCAAAATTATATAATAACAGAATTGGGAAATAAAGAGTTTGAAAAGTTAATGTATAAGTATGGATGTAAAACTGAGTATATAAATTTACCTTTTTATGGGACAATGTTATTTGCTGATGAATATAAAAAAGAGGACTTAGAAAAAATAATAGAAATTCAAATAGAACAAACTAAGGATAGAATTTTTTTATTAGAAGAATCTATTAGAAATGATAATACTGTTGAGACGTATTTTAGAAAGATGATGGAAAATTCACTTTCTCATCATTTAGTAAATCTTAAATGGTTTGAAGATTTATTAAAAAATTTACATGATAGTAACATGAATAAATAAGCTTTTACTATAAAAAAATGAGCCATTATGATCTTATCATATTGGCTCATTTTTATTTACTAAATAAGAATGAGGTTCTATGCACTATGTAGTGCTGATAAAATATAAATATACATTACAAAAGACTGGAGGAATTCTTTATGACAAGAGATATTTTTAATGCATAGCAGAGGCTATTGCATTATTATAAAAATGTAATGAAATAGCCTTTGCAAATCCTAAAAATTGAATGACTAGGAGGAGTAAAATGAGCTATTTAAAAAAATACCAATGGGAAATAGTTCCTGAGAATTTACCAATAGTTAAAAGGAATTGTCCTAAATGTAATCAAAAATCACATTATATAAATAGTGAAAAATTTAGAGTAAATGCAAATAAAAATAACATTGATATTTGGCTAATTTATCAATGTGAAAAATGTAAATCTACTTGGAATATGACAATATATGAAAGAATAAATCCTAATGATATTAATAAATATGAATATGAAAAATTTCTTTCTAATGACAAGGGATTAGCTAGAGAATATGCCTTTAATTTAAGTGTATATAATAAAAATAAAGCTGGAGTTATTTTTGAAGATGTAAATTATAACTTAATTCAAAGAAAATTAGAGGCGGATTATATAAAAGAAAATGAACTAGTTATTGAAATTATTTGTAAGTATCCAATAGAAATGAGAGTTGATAAGCTCTTAAGTGATAAACTTGGGCTTCCAAGAAGTAAGATAAAAGATATGCATAAAAAAGGAATAATCTTCATTGATGATTCTAAAAATTCATTAAATACAAGAGTAAGAGATGGGATGGAGATACATGTTTTGAAGGAAGTAGAAAATATAGAAGTTTTACAAGCTATAATATAAGCTACTATATAGATATGTATGAATGTAATTCAGATATAGAAGTTTAGTATAGACCGATAAATGCTTTTTACTAATGATGGAAAATATAATAAATAAATGAGAAAAGTAGTCTTAATCAAGCAAAATTAATGGTTAAGACTATTTTTATAAGTAAAATACCGTTATGTAAGCTAAAAAGATAGATTAATTAATAGATTTTAATTGGAAAAATTAATTCAATATTATACGAGATACCTGTTATAAGATAATTATCGTATTCACTTTTTGATATAATAATTGTAGGACAAAAGAAAACTTAAAAAGTCGGGATGTCAATCTTTAATGATGATAAGATTAGATTAACGAATTGAAAGGGGTTAAAATTATGGAATGGATTGAAAGTATTAGAGAAGCTATTTCTTATATTGAAGAAAATATTACAGAGGATTTATCTATTAAAGAAATTGCAGATAGAGTAAATATTTCACCTTTTTATTTTCAAAAGGGATTTGGAATGTTATGTGGCTATTCTGTAAGTGAATACATTAAGAGAAGAAGACTTGCACTTGCCGGCAGTGAAGTCTTATCTAGTAATGAAAAAATAATAGATATTGCAATAAAGTATGGATATGATTCTCCAGATAGCTTTACTAAAGCTTTTACACGATTTCATGGGGTTACACCATCTGCAGTTCGTAAAGAGGGTGCTATGATAAAGTCATTTGTTGCCCTTAAAATTAAATTTTCATTGGAAGGTGGATATATCATGGATTATAAAATAGTTGAGAAGGATTCATTTAAGGTTATAGGAGCGTCTAAGAAATTTAAATATGATACAGCATTTACAGAGGTACCTTTATTCTGGAATGAGCATATTTCACAAGGAAAACTAAAGGATATATGTGGAATGTATGGTATTAACATTGATGAGGAAATGGGCGGCAATGAATTTGAGTACCTTATTGCAGAGGATTATTCTAAAGAGAAAGAAGGCATGGAAGGGTATATAGTTAAAACAATTCCTAAGTTTACTTGGGCTGTTTTCCCTTGTTATGGACAAGGAAAAACATCAATTCAAGAAACTAATAAGAAAATATTTTCAGAGTGGTTACCAAACTGTAGAGATTATGAGATTGCTGCAGGTTATAATGTAGAAATGTATAGTGATCCAAGTGAGTATGAAAAAGGGATTTCAGATGAAAATTACTATTGTGAAGTTTGGATTCCAGTAAAGAGAAAATAACGTAATGGAATTTTGAGATTAAAGATATCAATAAATAGAAGTGATAGGTCTAGATATCGTTGAAAAAGCATTAAATGAGAATAGTAAAAGAGGTAAAATTTTGATTTAACATGTATTAAATTTAGGGCAGTAGATAGTCTTGCGTAAAAGCAAAACTATCTACTATTTTTTGTATGAACAGTTGGTAGTTATAGAATAATATACCACAAAAATTTTGGATGAATTATTATGATAAAGAAAATTGATACTAACTTTGATTACAATGAAGAAATTAAAAAATGTAAAACTTGAGCCACAGATTATAAAAAAAATATGAAACTGTATGTACTAAATTAGATAAAAAAATATTACTGGAAATAAAAATTTCCAGTAATATAAAAAACAATAAAAATAAAAACTACACAAAATTATCTAGTCGCTCTTAAATTTACAAATAAATCTATGGAAATAATATTTAAATACTATTTCCATAGATCTAATATAATAAAACTACTTAGTGGCAATTAAAGAAATTAATTTATTTGAGTTATTTAATTCTTTAATATTTTTAAATCCTGACAAGTCCAAGTCTTGTAATATACTTTCCTTTGTTACAAAGTGTTTATGAACTCCCTCTTTCCAATCACAAATTAAAAGCTTACCATCATTTTTTAAAACTCTTTTTGCATCTTTTAATAAGCTTACAGGATCTTTTAGTTCATGATGAACTGTAATCATAAAAACTAAGTCAGCAGTATTTTCAGCTAAAGGTATTTCATTTTCACTCATTATTGCTACGGATAGCCTTCCAGTTGAGGCATCCTTTCTATTTTCCTTTACCCATTTAATCATATCTTCAGAAATATCAAATCCTAATCCCTTAGAATTTGCTAATTTACTTAAAAAGGCTTCAGAAAATATACCAGTACCTATACCAATATCTACAATTGTACTATCTTTAGGTAATTGTAATTCTTCTATAATTTTATCTAAATCAATTAAACTTAATCTTTCAGGATCATTTAGTTTATTTAATTTTTTTACATCAAATTTATGATTATTCATTTATAGTCTCCTTTACTAAATGAAATGTTATAGTTTATTTTTAGTAAAATAAATACATGCTTATTATATAAATTATAATAACTTAATTTAATATATATTTCAGTGACTAAGTTACATATAAAAATTTATTTTTATCTTAATATTAGATATAACAAATACTTTTATAATAAGGAGATTTTTAATTATGGGAAAATATATTATTGCTTCAATTATTGGTGCTTTATTAGGATATATATACTATAAAAAAATTGGATGTGCCAGTGGAACATGTCCAATAACTTCTAATAAATATGTATCTATTATATATGGTGCTCTTTTAGCAAATCTATTTGTTTCTTAAAAGTCTAAAAATAATTAGCATTTTATAATCTAAGATAGGCAAAGAAAATAAAAATTCCAAGTTTTCTTTTAGGTATTATAATCAATCATTGGTGGCAGTATGTATTGAAAAAAATAGTTGTAGAATTTTCAAAGAAAGAATAAAAACCTTAGGTTTGTTGTTCACATTTATGTGATTGACCAATCTACAGTTTATTCATCTTCTTTTATATTGGTGTTAGTTATAAGCTTATAGATACTTTAAGCTGAACTAACTATTTGTTAGTAAGAAAGAAAATATATATAATTACAGGATGATATTTGCTAATAAATAACAATTATCCTGTAGGTTCAATTCAAAAATTGTAATATCTAAAAATAGATATGAATTAATGAATATGATATAAATAAAAAAAATTAGTTAAGGAGAAATTATAAATGGAACGTTTAAAAAATAAAGTGGCAATTATTACTGGTGGAGCAAGAGGTATGGGAGCATCTCATGTACGTTTATTTGCAAGTGAAGGTGCAAAAGTTGTCTTTACTGACTTAAATGAAGAACAAGGTAGAATACTAGAGAAAGAAATAGGTGCTAATGTGAAATTTATAAAACAAGATGTTACAGATGCCGCTAGTTGGGAAAAGGTTGTAGAGGATACTGAAAAAATATTTGGACAAGTTAATATTTTAGTGAATAATGCTGGTATAAGTATAAATAAACCTTTATTAGAAATTACTGAAGATGAATATAGAAAAATTGTAGATATAAATCAAGTATCTGTTTTTCTTGGGACTAAGGCAGTAGCGGCTTCTATGAAGAAAGCAGGAACAGGTTCAATAATAAATATTTCATCTATGAATGGATTAGTAGGTGGGGCAATTGGTTATACAGATACAAAATTTGCAGTTCGTGGAATGACAAAGGCAGCGGCAATTCAATTATCACCACTTGGAATTAGAGTTAATTCAGTACATCCAGGTGTAATAGAAACACCGATGGTTACTGAAGGAGATTCATATGAAGTGATTGAGAAACTTTCTAAACAAATTCCAATTAGAAGAATGGCTAAATCTGAAGAAGTTTCAAATCTAGTACTTTATCTTGCTTCAGATGAATCAAGTTATTCAACAGGATCAGAATTTGTTATCGATGGTGGATTAACTGCAATGTAAATTAAGAGTAAGTTATAAAAATAGTAACTTCGAATTTACAGTCGGCTCTACATTTTTTATATTTTATATATTAATATAATTGATAAACATTTTAAATAAATGAAAAAGTAGTATTAGGCAAGTTATATAAATTCCTAATACTACTTTTTTTTACTTTACTATGGATATAATAAGTTGCTATGCTAATTTTATCAGTTAATACGATTGATTTTTAGCAAACTTACAGCAGTATAGATATGTACAACGTCCAATATAAACATCAATAAATATAATAAACTTAAGGTAGAGACAGATGAAAAGGATAATCGTATTAATAGCCTGTATTTAATACAAAAAGGAAGAGAGGCACTTCCTAAAATAGAAGCAGTGTTTTTAAAATTAGCGGATATTTTTACAAAGGATTTATTATATCTATTTTTATAATTAAGTTACCAGCTGTAACAGGAATAGAAACTACAATGCTGGCTAATAGTATTTATGAAATGGAAGATGACTTAGAAAATAAAAGATACATCCAGCCAATATACATATGTATTAGCAGTAAAGAATCTTGTAATAAGTAATTTAATATATTTAGAGACTTTGTTTATTGGATTTGTAATACTGTAGAATGTAATACAAAATAAATAGAAATTATAATACATTCACATATTAAGAGATAAAAGTTATTGAGATAGGATTTAAAAGACTATCCATAATATTTAAAGATTAAAACTATAGGATAGCCTTAGGCATTTATATATCTTGCCTAAGGCTATTTTTATAACCTAAATACCCTATAATAAATCAGAGTGAATATAATTTTTAATTTAATCAAAAGAGTTTTTCAATATTACTTATGTAGCAAAAGAAAATAATCAAAATTTTATCTTGTATCATGGAAATTCTAAATGGAAAATAATTGTATATTATACAATAAAAATATACAATATACTCATAGAGCATGTGTTATGTAGTGCTACATAATAATTATTAACTGTAAAAAAACATAAATAAATAAAAATTTGGATGAAAATTAGATTGTTTATTGAAGGGTAGGGAGATGAATGAATAAGATATTAATCGTAGAGGATGATCCTCAAATTAATAAGATGATACAAACTTTATTAAAAAAGAACAAATATGAAACAGTAGCTGCATTTTCTGGTACAGAGGCTCTTTTGTTATTAGAAAAAGAGTCCTTTTATTTAGTGTTATTAGACTTAATGCTACCAGGATTAAGTGGAGAAGAGGTTTTAACTAAAATTAATAAATTGCAAATTCCTGTTATATGTGTATCAGCAAAAGATGATTTGGATACTAAACTTGAGATAATGAGAAATGGAGCAGATGATTATATAACAAAGCCATTCAACAATGAGGAATTAATTGTAAGAATATCAGCAGTGTTAAGAAGAATAAACAAGGGTTCATTACCAGATAAAACATATATATACAAATTCAAGGACTTAGTTTTAGATAGTGAAAATCATATAGTGACTATTAAAGATGAGGCTATTGAGCTTACTGTAAAAGAGTATAGAATATTAGAACTGTTAATTAGTAATCCAAAGAAAATATTTACAAAACAGAATATATTTGAAAGCGTCTGGTCTGAAGAATATCTTTTTGATGAAAGAGTGGTTACAGTACATGTTAGTAATCTTCGTAATAAATTAAAAAATGGAGAATCATATATAAAAACAGTTTGGGGTATAGGATATAAAATGCAGGATAATTAATTTATAAAACTTTATACTTTCTTGATAAATTAAAAATCTTATTTTAATATTTTTATTTTATTATTTAAATATGGAAAAAATAATACTTCTATGTAAAGAAATTAAGGGGTAAAGTATATGGGATTAGTATTACAAACTGATAGTTTAACAAAAAAATATGGAAAACAAATAGCTGTAAATAAGGTTAATATCAATGTTGAGAAAGGTGATATTTATGGTTTAATAGGAAAAAATGGTGCAGGAAAAACTACAATTATGAAAATGGTTTGTGGGTTGATTAGCCAAAATCAAGGAGATATTAAGCTTTTTGAAAGTAGTAATTTAAAAAAAGGTAGGAAAAGGATAGGAACTATCATTGAACAGCCAGCACTTTATCCTAACATGACAGCAAAAGAAAATTTGATTTATTATGATAAGCTTCTTGGTATTACAGACTATGGTAATGTTGAGGAAGTTTTAGCTTTAGTTGGTTTAGAAGATACGGGCAAAAAGAAAACCAAATCTTTTTCCATGGGTATGAAACAACGTTTATCAATTGCAATTTCTTTAATAGGTAATCCAGATTTCCTTATTTTAGATGAACCTATTAATGGATTAGACCCTTCTGGTATTAAAGAAATTAGAGAATTACTTTTAAAATTAAATTGTGAAAATGGTATTACTATTTTTATTTCATCTCATATTTTAGGAGAACTTGCTAAAATTGCAACGAAATATGGCATTATTAAGAAAGGTGTATTGATTGATGAATTTTCAGCTAAGGAATTAGAAAAACGTTGCAAAAAGTGCATTTCATTAGTGGTAAATAATTCTGAGAAAGCAGTTTATATCATAAAAAATACTATAAAAAGTACCGATTATAAAGTATTGGAAGAGGGAAAAATCTGTATTTATGACTGCTTAGATATTCCGGAACAGATTAATAAAGCTTTAGTTGAAAATAATGTCTTGGTGTCAGGTTTAACTTTGGAAGGCAATGATGTAGAGGCTTATTTCATAAAAATGATGGGAGAAGATTAGTGATTATGAATGTAATTTCAAGTGAAATTTATAAAATATTTAAAAACAAAATTTTTTATGGAACCTTGATAGTATTTTTAGTGATGAATGTCATTGCATTTGTTTCTGGGTTTAAAGAAAAGTTATCTTCTGGTTCTTCTGAAATGCTAGGAACAGGAATTTCTACTTATCAAGCATCATATGAAGCAGATGGCATTATATATATAATTCTTATATTTGTAGCTTTTTCAATTACTGCTGAATATGCAAATGGTAGCATACGTCAAATGGCTAGCCATGGAATAGAAAGATGGAGATTAGTACTTGGTCAGTATATAGCAATATCTTTGGTTATTACTATAGTTGTGTTAGGTTTTGGATTTATAAATTTATTGTCATTTACAATATTATCTGGATTAGGTGAAATTGACATTACTGTGTTTATGCGCATGAATTTAGGAATGCTATGTATAATTTGGGCAAGCACAGGGGTTGGTACTTTTTTATCTCATTTATTAAAAAATGTAGGTATTACAATTATAGCGTCTATAGTATTGGCTGTAGGAAGTAATTTTATAGTTAATATATTTGCCTTATTAACAAATAATGATACTTTTTTAATGTACGGTCTTAGTAATATGCGTAAAATTATAATTAATTTTGTTTCAAAACCAGAGGATATTATGAAGTGTTGTCTTGTTTTAGTGTTAATTGGTGTAACTGCAATTTTAGGATCTTGTATATTATTTTCAAAAAGGGATGTAGAGTAACTATATCAATAAAGAAAGTTTGTAAGTGATATTACAAGATGATTTAAAAAAGTAATAAATTATTTAAGGTATATATAGGAAGAGAAGGGAGAAGATGATTTTGAATATATTAAGAACAGAAAATTTATCAAAAATTTATGGTATGGGTGATACAAAGGTTAATGCATTAGATAATTTAAATTTGAGAATAGGAAAAGGTGAATTTGTTTCAATAATTGGACCTAGTGGCTCTGGAAAATCTACACTGCTTCATATGTTAGGTGGTGTGGATCGTCCAACAGAAGGGAAAATATATATAGAGGATACTGATATATCATCTATGAATGAAACTGAGTCAGCTTTATTTAGACGAAAAAATATAGGTATAATTTATCAGTCTTATAATTTAATTCCTACATTGAATGTAGAAAAGAATATATTGTTACCAATGCTATTAGATGGAGTAAAACCTAAAAAAGAAGAATTTGATAAGGTTATAGAAATGCTTGGATTAAGCAAAAGGCTTAATCATCTTCCCAATCAGCTATCAGGTGGACAACAACAAAGAGTTGCTATAGGAAGAGCACTAATTTATAAACCATCAATTATTTTAGCTGATGAGCCTACTGGAAATCTTGATAGGAAAAATACTAAAGCAACTCTTGAATTATTGAAGCGTTCAAATGAGGAATATAATCAGACAATTGTAATGATAACGCATGATGAAGAAATTGCATTATCAGCACATAGAATGATTACAATTATTGATGGGAAAATAGTGTCAGATGAGGTGAATAAGTCATGAAAATTATGAATGAATACACGTATCACCAGTTAAAAAAGAATAAACGGCATACAATTTCTATATTAGTAGCTATAACAATTGCTTCATCATTATTGTGTTCATTATGTATTTTTCTATATTCTATATGGGACTCAAAGGTAAATACAGCAATTGAGCAAACTGGTTATTGGCAGGGAGAAATAACTGAGTCCATTTCTGGTGATAAATTAAAACATATTACAGAAAATCCAGCTATTAAAACTACAATGATTAAAGGAAGTTGGATTACAGCAGAGCTTCAGGATACAAAGCGCCAATATTTGTTATTGAGAGATGCAAATAAGGATTTTTGGAACAACATGAACTTTAAAAATAGTGTTATAGAAGGAAGACTTCCAGAAGAATCGGGAGAAATTGTTATATCGAAACTATTCTTTATAGATAATCCACAATATAAAGTTGGTGATAAGGTAACACTCCCAATAGGGAACCGTATGTTAAATAACGTAGCAATTCAAACACAAGCTTATAAACAAGAAGGTGAAACCTTTGAGGTATCAGGAACAAAGACTTATACAATAGTTGGAGAGTTAGACATATCTGCAATTTCTTTATTTCCAGGATATATTGCAATGGGATATTTGGATGTTTCAGATATTCAACCAAGTGATGAACTTACAGTTTATATGAATTTTAAGAATGTTCGAGGGATATATAAGGAACTACCAGATATTGCTGAATCTATTGGATTAAGTAAGGACGAACATGGACAATATAGAGTTATGTATAATACACAGTTATTGAATTTATATGGAATAAGCGATAAAAATAATACAAACACTCAATTTATTTTAATTCTAGCTATAGCAGTAATCATGCTTTTACTAATTATGGGAGCATTTATTCTTATCATTTATAATGCATTTGCTTTATCAGCTAATAGTAGAATTAAGGAATTAAGTATTTTAAAGAGCTTAGGAGCAACACCAAAACAAATTAAGTATTCTGTCCTCTATGAGGGATTTTTGCTATGGATTGTTCAGCTTCCAATTGGTTTAATAATAGGATATATGTTTAGTTATCTTGTATTTTCTAAGGTTAATGGAATTTTGAGCCTTATAGAAGATTATAAGAATATTCGGGTTTGTTTTTCTTGGATAGTTGTTATTTTTTCATTACTCATATCATTAATTACAGTTCTAGTTTCAGCATATATTCCAGCAAGAAAAGCAGCAAAAGTGCCAGCTATTTCTGGAATACTTCAAAATAGTCAGGTAATAAAAATTAAAAAGCAAAAACGTAATTTAATAATTAAGAAAATATTTGGGATAGAAGGTGAGCTTGCAGGTTCACAATTTTCAGCAAATAAGAAAAGTTTACGAGTAGCAGTTCTTTCTCTTTCAATGTGCTTTATTTTGATAGCTGGTTATACCAATATTATTTCCATATATAATTTAGCTGATTCTCAAAATAGTAAAGAAGTTAGTCATGATATTACAGTTTCTCTAAATGTCGTTGATGAACCAAGCGACGAAATGATTAATAGGATTACTTCAATGCCAGAAGTTAAAGATAGTGTTATTAGAAGGCAGGTACGTACTTCAACATATGTAAGTTCAGAAGACGAGTCAGATGTTTTTGCTGCATCAGGTGGATTTACTGAAATAAGCAGCAATAAATACAATGTATTAAAAGAAGATGATAAATATAGAATTATAGTTAATCTAGTAGGATTGAGTGATGAATCATTTGAAAAATATTGCAATGATATTGGAACTGACTATGAAAAATATAATACAGAAAGTACAGTATCAGGTATATTGATAAATAGAACATATCATATACCTGTTGATTCAAAAGTTGCAGAAGAAATTCCATTTTTAAATACAAAAGAAGGAAGTGAAATGAGTTTATATGAAAAAGTAGATGATGATATGGATACAACCAATAATTTTAAGATAAAAATAGGAGATGTTACAGATAAATATCCTAGTGATATAAATAGTAACAGATATAGTCTAGCTTTAATAATACCAATGAAGAATTATGATAAAATAGTTAACGATTTTTCACCAGAGCGTATTCTTGAATCTAGTAGAATGTCAATTGATTTGTTGGTTGGGGATGAGGCTAGTGTAAATGCAAAGAAAGAATTAACACAGACTTGTAGCTCTTATTTAGGATCAGAAGATTTTAGTATATGGACTTTATTAGAAGAAAAAAATCATAAAGAACTAGTTCAGAGAGCTATTGAGATTGGTGTTTCTGCTGTTGCATTAATGATTGGTATGATTGGTATTTTTAATGCATTTTCTATTGTTTCAAATAATATGAGATTACGTAAAAAAGAATTTGCTATGTTAAGGTCAGTAGGATTAACTCCGAAAGGATTAAATAAAATGCTTACATTAGAAGGCTTATTATTTGCATTAAAACCAATTGTTATTGCTATTCCTGTAGTATTTATTATATGTTGGTATATGCTAAATTTAACATCAATAACATGGAGTGAATTTATAACTGTCTTCCCAGGTAAATCAATTTTAGTTTATGCTATACTAGTATTTATATCTATACTTTTGGCTTATTGGTTTTCTTCTAAGTCTGTTAAAAGAAGTAATATTATAGAAGCAATGAAAGATGGACTAGTATAGTATTTAATGTTTATTATAGCTGCGAGTTTATTGTTGCAAAGGAGTTAATATGAAGGATGTTTGGGTGGTTACAACTTTTTTGCTTATGTTTATGCTTATTATACTAATTATTTATCATTTATATTATCGTATGAACATTAAGCATATTACTAGACAATTATTGGAAATAATGAATGTACCTGATACTAATGAACTTCTAACAGTACTGGCAAGGCAAAGTGATATCGTAGATTTGGTAAATATACTAAATAAGCTAATTAAAGATATCAGACTGTCACGTATACGAATTAAAAGGTTAACTATGAAGTTTAGAAAGGGTATAACCAATATTGCACATGATTTACGTACACCGCTTACAACTGCTAGTGGATATGTTCAAATGCTTCAGGCAAGTGCTACAGAAGAAGAAAGCCAAGAATACTTAAGAATAATATTGGAAAGACAAAATATGGTTAAAATGTTGCTGGAACAATTATTTGAATATGTACGTATTGAATCAGGAGAAATTATTTATGAACACGTATCTATAGATGCAAAAAAAGTTTTTATAGATACGCTTGCTATGTATTATGATGATTTTAATAAGAACGGAGAAGAGCCTACTATTCATTTATTAGAAAAGCCATGCATAATACTAGGAGATGAACAAGGGATAAAAAGAATATTTTCTAATATCTTATTTAATGCAATTACTCATGGTAAAGGAGAATATTGTTTTCAAATCCAGGAAAAAGATAGTTATATATTTACGTTTTCTAATATTAGTGATCCAATGACTGGAGAGGATTTAGATAAAATATTTGACCGTTTTTATACAAAGGATCAATCTAGAAATAAAAAGACTACGGGGTTAGGCTTGACAATAGCTAAAGAAATTACAATGCAGATGAATGGAAAAATAGAGGCTTATTATAATAATAGTAGGTTCTTTATATCTATTTCATTTCCTAAAGCTTAATAATTTATATAAAAAGGTTAGTATTTTTTCTATGTAAAGGATAAATACTAACCTTTTTTACCTAATTATAGGGTAAATTGATTTTAAGTCTCACATAAAAAAAAAGTGTAAAATAAGTACATATTAGTATTTATTTAACAAACTTTCTATGTTATAGTAAATTTGAAGACAAGCTTGTCAAAAAAATAAAATAAGAAGTATATTATTTGCTTTATAATGAGAGGGGGATGTAAAATGTTAAAATTAAAGAATTCAAATAGTATGAACGTTAAAGCTAAAGCAGGTTGTGGTCGTTTTGATGCTAACTGTATCTTCTGTGATGGTGGCTGGTGGGACGTAAACAAGAGTGTTGAACGTTAGTAAAACGTAATTATTACTATAGTCTAATATAAGTTTTTATAACAAATACAAATAATTGATCTTCTATTTCTTATAGAAATAGAAGATTGGTTATTTTGTTTAAATAAGAATAAATTGTTAATAAGATAACTTACTTATAATTATTTTATAGGTAGCTTATTTTTTATTAATATAAAATATATTTATTGAAAAATTAAAGCTTTAAGGGGGATTTATGGATACACATATTAAATTTTCAAATTTTAAAATATTTCAGAATGATGACCATAAATATATGTATTGTGTTAACGATAGCAAGATATTTGAAATAGATGACAGAACTTTAGCTTTATTAAACGAAGAAGGAAAAACATATGAAGAGATCGAAAAAGATTTATCTTCATTATTTAGTAAAGAGGAATTAGATGAACTTATTAACTCGATGCGTGAGTTCGGAATCATAGAAAATAAAGATGATAACATTGAAAATAATTATGATATAAATACTGACAACTTATCTGCAATCATTCTTTTAGTTGCTCAAGATTGTAATCTTAGATGTTCTTACTGCTATGCTGATGAGGGAAAATATAACGATTGTGGCAGAATGGATATTACTACCGCTAAAAGAGCAGTAGATTTTTTAATAGATAAATCTGATAGTGAACAATTAGGAGTTTGTTTTTTTGGAGGAGAACCGCTTTTAAATTTTGAATTAATAAAAGAAATTGTTTCTTATTGCCATGAAAAAGAAATAAACAAAAAATTTAACTTTAGCATGACTTCAAATGGTACTTTGTTAAATAAAGAGATTGAAGAATTCATTATAGAAAATAAAATTGCTATTCAAATCAGTATTGATGGTGATAAGAATACTCATGATTCAAATAGATATTTTAGTGGTAAAGTTGGTTCATTTGATACAGTATTGAGAAAAACAAAATCTTTAAGAGAAAAAGGTTTATTAAGTGCTAGAGGTACAATTACTACAAAAGAACTAGATTTAGTGCATACATATGATTTTTTAAATTCAACAGGATTTAACAGGGTTGTATTATCTCCAGCATTCAATTTATTAAATGATGAGGAATATGATGCAGTAGCTGATGCACATATAAATCTTTATTCAAATTTTGAAAATCGTATTAAGGAAAAGAAAATTGACGAAGTGAAAAATAATGTAATGGTTATGGAAACTTTGAGTTATATTCACAATTCTGGAATACGTACAACTGCTTGCGGTGCAGGTAAAAACATGTATGCTATAGATATTAATGGTGATATATACCCATGTCAAAGATTTGTAGGTAGTAAAAAAGCAATTCTAGGTAATATCTTTAAAGACGATGATAAGCAAAAAGAATTTGCTGAAAAAACTAAGATATATAACTTTGATAAGTGCAGTAGTTGTTGGACTAGAAATTTATGTGTTGGTGGATGTGTTCATACTAATTTTTCTTTAACAGATAATATGAATTTACCTTATGAGCCATTTTGTGAATATAAAAGAAAGACAACAGCTGAGGCAATTAATATATATTTAAGATTAAGCGATGAGGAGATTGATGAATTATTTAAAGAACAAAAAGAGTTACCTTGCATTAAATAATTTCTTAAATAATCACAATTATTTTAAACTGTTTAATAAATATATTAAGCCTTTTCTTTTGGACATCTTTATTTGTTTATTATCTATAATGATTTTCACCTCAGCTAATCTGATATATCCTTATATTATAGAATTAGTTATTGATGATGCATTAGTTAATAAAAGTATAAATAAATTGTTTATATATACTTTTAGTATGTTTTTTATTGTAATAATTCAGTCGCTTTCTAGATATTTTGTTGCAAATAAATCTTTAACTATATGCCAGAAAATAATACTAAAAATAAAAGAGGATATTACGGAACAGTTAAGTAAATACTCTCAAATATTTTTTGGAGAATATAAAAGATCGCAGATTATATCAGTAATTGAAAATGATCTACAACAGATTGAAAGAGTAGGAATATATATAATAACAGAGTTTCTAGTTTCAGTAATTACAATTATAGGATTATTAATTATAATATTTGTAATAGATTATCATATAGCTATAGTTTGTATTGCTTTATTAATTTTGTATGCATATTTACAAAAAAACAATGGAAAAAAATTAAAGAGCTACTCATTAGGGTTAAGTAAAAGTAAGGGTGAACTATATTCACATACACAAGAATTGGTATTTAATATATCTGATATTAAAATGTTAAACTATCATCATCAGTATAAAAAAAATTATTTGAACAAGTGTATAGAATATTTTAAAAAGGAAAAGAGGATTACAAATCTAGGAGTTTGGTCAAATATTGTAGGAATTGTATTTAATAATTTAACCTTAATTATAGCATTATGCTTAGGTGGTTATATGATGTTAAATGAAGAAATGACTGTAGGTATATTATTTTCATTAACAGTTTATACTCAGCAATTATTTTCACCAGTAACTGTGCTTACTAATTTATATGTAGAATTAAAAAAGATACAAGCTTCACTAAAAAGAGTATCTAATATATTGCATAATAAAAAGTATGTAATTCAAGAAGGTTATAAGTCTTCAGAGCAACCATTATATGGTGATATTATTCTAAAAGATTTCAGTTTTAGTTATGGTAAGGAGATTATATTTAATAAAGCTAATATTAATATTGAAAATCGATCAAAAATTGCATTAATAGGAAGTAATGGTTCAGGTAAAACAACATTGATAAGATTGCTTATGAGGTTGCAGGAAGATTATCAAGGAGAAATACTTTTAGATGGGTGTAATATTGAAGATTATAAATTAGATTATCTAAGGGAAAATATTATTTGTATTAGCCAAAGACCGTTTATACTTAATGGTACAATACTTGATAATATTTTATTGAATAATAAGGAGTTAACAGAAGAAAAAGTTAACGAAATTATTTCTCTTGTCTGCTTAACAGATGATATAAAAAATATGCCTAATGGTATAAATACAGTTATTGGAGATAATGGTATTTCTTTATCTGGAGGACAGGCACAGAAATTAGCATTAGCTCGTATCTTTGTTAATGATTATTCCATTATTATATTAGATGAACCTACATCAGCTCTAGACATTGAATCAGAAGAGATAATTTGTAAAAATATATATCAATACTTAAATGATAAAACTATTATTGCTGTTACACATAGAAAGACAATTTTGAAATATTGTTCCCCAATATATGAGGTGAAAAATAATTTAATAATAGAAAAGACATTATGTAAATAAATTTGTATTTTGAGTATTAAAAAATATATCATTAATCTAAAAAAAAGCTTAGTTATAGGGAATCTTTAAATTGATCACAAGTAAAGGCGTAGTAGAATTCGATTAAAAAATTAATAATTAACAAATTAGAAATAATCATGTTATATATTAATAACAAGATCATTTCTAATTTTTTATAAGGCTAAAATTTTTTCTTCCATATAATTTGTAACTTTGTAAGAAGTACTCCATTATCACTTGTAATATTGTGAATTGTATTAATATCGCTATTTTCATCATAAATTACTTCAGATGAAATATGTAAAGTATCTCCATCAGTTGTTTCCTTTTTAAATAGTACTTTAATATTAAATAAATTATATTCGTTTAAAATAGATCTTGGTAAAGTATCCATAGCCATTTCAATATACTTTACATTATTAACATGCCCATTAGAATCTATGTCACTATATCTAACAGGATAGTCTTTTATATAGTCTGGTTTTTGAAGTTTAGGTATATCATCTAAAACAGGTACTTCAACTAATTCCTCTTTAAGACCATATATTTCGCTTTGTTTAGGAGATATCCTCATAGGACGCCTTTTATCGAAATCTATTAATATAGCTGTTGAAAAGACCTCTCCTATAATTTTCCCTTCAGAGTTTTTTATAGTGTTTTGCCTATAGCCATAGAACTTTTTTGTACCTAATACCTTAGTTTGAACTGTTATTTTATCTTTAAATTTAGGATATTCATATATAGTTATATCATACTTTAAAAGTACCCAAATACAGTTATTTTGAGCAAATCCTTCATTAGTTTCTCCTAAGTAATCAGATTGGGCTATGATGACATCCCATAAGAAATCTGCTAAGGATGAAAATGTACATTTATGTTCAGAATCAACATTAAAAATATTTATTGTATATTCCTTTTCAAAAATATCATTCAATTATATTTCCTCCTTTTATAAGGTTAACGTGCGTTTTATATATAACTCACTTTATAATTATTGACTGATTGTTCCATTTATAGTAGAATTTTTAATAGTTTGTAGATAAAATATGCATAATAAACGAAAATTTAAATGTTGCTGAAATAATAAGTAAAATAAAATTTATTAATTTTGATTAGTGTATTTACATTATTTTAGAAATGTTGAAACAAAGGAATAATTTAAGAAAAATTTACGGAGGTAAAAGGAAATGAAGAGAGTTTATTTAGCTAGTCCATTTTTTAATGATACAGAAGTTGAATATTTAGAAAAGGTTGAGAAAATCTTAGAAGAAAAGGGGTTAGAGGTATTTTCACCTATGAGAAATCCAATGGATAAAAATGCTGAAGTTGGTTCTCGCCAATGGTCAATTGAAACTTTTATGAATGACTTAAAACATATTAAGTGGGCTGAAATCATTGTAGGTATTTATCATGGAAATTACTCAGATAGTGGAACAGCATGGGAACTTGGTTATGCTTATGCTACTGATAAACCTGTTATTTTAGTTCATGTAGGTAAAGATAGTAATCTTATGGTTCATGAAGGAGCTCATGCAAATATAACTATAGAGGAACTTAAAAATTATGATTTAAAAAAATTAGAAAGTTCTTTTTATAGTGGTGAAATGCTTTAGTTAAAAAATAAATATATATCCATAATTGGAAAGAGGTTGCTAAAAAATTATTTTTAATCATTTTGTAGCAACCTCTTTTTTTGTATTTTAAAATTGATATTTTAGGAGTTATAATAAAAATATATTATGCCATGATCTTCCTTAATTACTCCAATATTTTTTAAACGTCTACCTAAAACACAAATATATTCGTCATTCTCAGAATTATATTCCATATTTTCTCGCTTACTTATGTCTGATTTAAATTTCTTTGTTTTTTGCTTTTCATAAAATTGAGGTTTTATATAAGATGTCTGATTATGTTCCTCTATATATACGTAATTTTTCTTACTTTTATAATCAGCATCGGCAACTATATTTTTAAATTTCTTTAGATAAATTTCCTAGTTACTTTAAATACGAATAAAGTAACTACTATTAATATAATGTGTATACGATTGGGAAAGTAGATTATATTGACAGTTAAAATACTATATTATATACTTAAAAAGATTAATTTAATGAAAAGGGGAATTGAAGAGATGATTTTAGTTGTTCTTAACTAAACTATTAAAATTAAATAGTTTAAGATGCTTAAAAGTTCTATTGTTGAACTTTATATTAGTGTGCATTTTAAGAACAATATCTTACTTTAAACTCTTTTATAAAAATAAAATAACTTTAAATACAAAACATATATATGAATTTGTATTTAATTTAGTTTAAATATAATGAAAGATCTTTATATAAATAAAATCCTCATAGACGATATTGTTTGTCTATGGGGATTTTTAATTTTAAATTAAGAAAGGTTGGGAATTTTATGGCTTTAACAAAGGTTACAGAACGAATTTATTATCTTATAAACGACAGAGAAGCTGATAGACCAGTGCTTGGATACATTAAAGGAGATAAGTATTCTTTGATGGTAGATGCAGGAAACTCAAAAGAGCACGTTAAAAAAATTAACGATTCTATAAAAAAATTAAATTTAAAATTACCTGATTATATAGCAATAACTCATTGGCATTGGGACCATAGTTATGGGATGCATGCAGTTACAGGGAAAACTATAGCGTGTGAAATAACTAATGAACAATTAGAGATTATGTCAAAATGGCAATGGACAGACGAAGCGATGAAAAAACGTATTTTAACTGGAGAAGATATAGAGTTTGCAGATACTAATATTCGTAAAGAATATAAATCGCTACAAGATATAAAAGTTATATCTGCAGATATAGTGTTTAAAAATGATTTAGAAATAGATTTAGGAGGATTAACGGTTATTTTAAAGAATATTATTGCTCCTCATTCAGAGGATTCAGTAATAGTTTATGTCCCTGAAGAAAAAGTAGTATTTATAGGAGATGCATATGGTGTAGATTATTATAATAATTACAAATATGACTCACTTAAGTTAGAGGAACTTATATACACCTTAGAAGATTTAGAGTTTAACATTTGTTTTCCAGGACACTCAACGCCTATAAATAAAACTGAGATTATTGAGTATTTAAAATCGCAGCATAAGAAAATTTGTATAAATAACGATTAAATATTAATAAATCTTAAAACATTTATATAGTATTGCTTAAACATTTATTTCTATAATAAACCAAATAAATGGAGGAGGTAACTATAGATGTTTGTATTAGAATATATAAAAGATCCTAAGAGTATAGGGGCAATTGCACCAAGTGGAAAGTATTTAGCTAATAAAATAATAAGTAATATTAATTTTGAAAAAGCAAAATACATTGTAGAATATGGGCCTGGTACAGGTGTCTTTACAGAAAAAATTCTTGCTAGAATTAAAGATGATACTATAGTATTATTAATTGAAATTAATGAAGAATTTTATAATATTTTAAAAAGTATATATGGACACAAAAATAATGTAATAATTGTAAATGATAGTGTAGAAAATATTGATATAATACTAAAAAAATACTCAATAACAAATGTAGATTATATTATATCTGGACTGCCATTTACGTCATTACCTAAAAGTGTTTCAAACTGCATTTTAAATAAGACATCAAAAATAATAAGTGGCAATGGAGATTTTATTACTTTTCAATATTCACTTTTGAAGATTAGACTTTTTAAAGAGTATTTTGGGGAAATTAATTACACAAAGGTAATTAGAAATATACCACCAGCTTATGTATTAAAATGTACAGGAGGAAAAAATGCATAAAAATATATTAGTAGTTGATGATGATAAAGATATTAGAGAACTTGTAGCTGTTTATATGAAAACCGAAGAATTTTACGTTGATAAAGCTTGCAATGGAGAAGAAGCTCTAAAAATGGTTGAAGAAAAAAATTATGATTTAATTATCTTAGATGTTATGATGCCAAAAGTTGATGGAATGCAAGCTTTAATTGAAATTAGAAAAAAATATTCAATGCCTGTAATTTTTTTAACTGCTAAAAATGAAGAAATCGATATGATAAAAGGATTAGCTTTAGGTGCAGATGATTATATAGCGAAACCTTTTAGTTCAATGGAGTTAATAGCTAGAGTTAAAGCTCAATTAAGAAGATATACGGTATTTAATAATTCAGAAAAAGACATTATAACAATAGGTGATTTGACTTTAGACACAAAAATGCATAGAGTAATGATTTTAGGAAAAGAAGTAAAATTAACTCCTACTGAATATAAAATATTAGAGTTACTATGCAGAAATAGAGATATGGTATTTAGTGTTGAACAAATATATGAAAAAATATGGAGAGATAAATATGCAGTTGGAGACACATCAATAATGGTTCATATAACAAAACTTAGGCAAAAAATAGAAAAAGATCCTAAAAACCCAGAATATCTTAAAACAGTATGGGGAATAGGGTATAAGATATGAAAATTAGCTTTAAAAAACTAAGTATATATATGCTTTTTTCATTAGTAGTTTCTATTTTTGTGTGTGTTGAGTTTGTTAAGTTTACAGCACCTATAATGGAAAAGTTTATGATGGAAGAAAATATAAATCTTATTAAGATTCAGGTTGCTGGCATTATTTTAATATTTTCTTCGATAACAGTATTTATTTTTACCTTCTTATTTTTAATAAATAGAAAGGCAAAATATATAAATTATATATCAAAAGAAGTAAAAAAAATTAAAAGTGAAGGTTTTGGAAGAACTATTGAGCTAAGAGGAAAAGATGAGTTAACTGAGCTTTGTATGAGCATAAATGAAATGTCATTAGAGCTTAAAGAAAGAATTGAAAATGAGAAGAAAATAGAAAAAAATAAAAATGAACTAATAACAAACATATCTCATGATTTAAAAACCCCTTTAACTTCTATTATAGGATATTTAGAGTTGTTGAATGATAAAAAGGTTGATGAAGAAAATAAAGATGAATATGTAAAAATTGCATATAATAAAAGCTTGAGGCTAAGGACATTAGTAAATGAGTTGTTTGAGTATACAAAATTGAATAGTACTGATATTAAAATTCAAAAAGTTAAGTTTAATATATCAACTTTAATAAATCAAATTGTTGGTGAAAGTATTATAGATTTTTCAGAAAAAGATATTGAAGTTAGATTAGAAAATCCATATAAAGAATTAAATTCTTTTATAGATAAAAAATTAATTTATAGAGTTTTTGAAAATTTAATGAAAAATGCTCAGAAATATAGTGATCCAAATTCTTTATTTCTAGTAATTGTTGAAGAAAATAATACTAATATAACAATATCTTTTATTAATAAATGTGAGGAGATACAAGAAGATGACTTAGATAAAATTTTTGAAAAGTTTTATAGGATAGACGAAGCAAGAAGTAGTGAGAATGAGGGAGCAGGATTAGGATTAGCAATTGCAAAAAAAATAGTAGAATTACACGATGGAGAGTTATTAGTAAAAAAATTAAATGAAAATATAGAATTTAAAATTATTTTAAATAAAGCATAGCAATTTAGCTATGCTTTATTTATTAAGAAAAATTAATATATTTATAAGCAAATTATTAAAAGTAAAAAGTTAATATTTAATTATATTATTGCTAGGATGGTGTAAAAAATGAGTGTTTTAGGAAAAATAATTTTTGTATTAAATAAATATTTATTAGGCATTTTCGTCTTAATAATAAGTATTTTTGCATATCACTTTTTTAAAAAATTAAGAAATTAGTATATAGGTTTAATAGAAGATATGTATATGGAGGAGTTTAGTTATGGAACATAAATTAAGGATAAAAAATAAATTAAGCTTTAATATAAAAAAATGTTTAGTACTTTCTATAATATTAGTAATAATTATAATAATTTCGTTTATATTATCAAAAATAGGTGATATCTTAGATAAAAGCACATTGATAAATATATTGATTAAATATAAAGAGAAGTCAATGCTTATATATTTTTTAGTATGCTTTCTACAACCAATTATTTTACCATTACCAGAACCAGTTACAATAATGGTAGGTAGTTTAATATTGGGAGAAACTAAGGGAGCTGTAATAGGCTTTTTAGGAACTATATTAGGGATAATAAGTATGTTTCTTTTTTCTAGATATGCTAGTCAAAAGCTTATAAAAAAGATGGTAAATAGTAAGAAGATAGAAAAGTTTAATGAATATATAAAGAAAAATGAAACTTTAATCATTTTATTATTATTTATATTACCTATTTTACCAGATGAGGTTATTTGTATTGGAGCAGGTATTGGTAAATTTAATGGATATAAATTCATTACTATAGCAATAATATCAAAATTAATTACAGCTTTTACATTATCATATTCAATAGAGTTGTTTAGTTTTAATCCGCTAAGTATTTTAATAATTGTAGCAATTATAATTTTAACTATTATAATTACTAAGCTTATTAATAGGGTTATATCAATATAAAATAAAAATAATTATTTAAAGTTAAATATTATTTCAGGTTATATTTAAATATTATGTTTTAACATAATATTTAAATATACCATAATAAAACTATAGGTGGAGTTATCCGCCTATAGTTTTTAATATTACTTGTCTACTGGTTTAATAAGTTCCCAGTAAATCAAATTCTGGTCTCGATTAAATTCCTTCATACCAACCTTTTCTAATAGTCGTGCAGAAGGCTTGTTATCAATTAAGCACTCTGCTTTAATAATTCTGACATTCTTTTGAGAAATTGCCCAATTCGTAATAGCCTTTAATGCTTCAAAACCAATACCTTTTCCTCTTTCGCTTTCTACTAATCCATAACCAACTTCAACTTCACCTTTTTCATCAGGCTTTCCATGAAAACCTATGTCTCCAATTACCTTCATAGTGTCTTTTTTTATAATCATCCAAACTTCAAAACCACTTGGTACTTTATCATTTTCTAATGATTCATATATAATAGGCAATATATCCTTAGTATCATTCGTTGGCCATTTTTTATCTATTTTAATTCCAAGTTTCTCAACTTCGTTACTGCTTCCATCCATTAAAGATTTAGTTATTTCTAATGTTATTGGTATTAATATTAACCTTGTTGTTTGTATATTTTTTAAATCCACTTTATTTTCCACCTTTCAATATTAAAAAAACTTAATAGAACTAAAGGTGGATTAGTACCTATAAATTTAAGTAGTAAACCACCTCATAGAATTTACAGTTATAAAACTTTTCATAAAATCAACTCCTAACATTATTAATTAAGAAAAAGATATAATCTAAATTAATTACATCTATATAGTAAGTGTACTAAACTCATAATAAAATGTAAATATTTTAATTATTTTCCTGTAATTTATAATTTATACCATGTACATAGACATTAACTTTATATTTTAAAATCTTTTACTTTTATATATGGATGAGATACATTACTTTAAATCAAGCTATTTCTTTAATAAAGTGGAGCCAGAATATTTCTATTATTATTGTGATAAACACGGTATGTTAATTATGCAAGGCATGGTAAATAACGGCTCATATTCTTTTATAAGAGATACAGCCCTTCCTACTATAGGTGTACTTAATATTAAAGATACAAGAAGAGGTAATAAAGAACAAAGAGAAATATTTATAAAGCATACTGAAGAAACAATAAAGCACCTTTATAATCACCCATGCATTATTGGATAGACTATATTTAATGAAGGATGGGGGCAGTTCCGAAGTGATAACCTTTATGAATTTGTTAAGAATATTGATAGCACTCGCTTTATAGATTCAACTTCAGGATGGTTTAATCATGAAAAGAGTGATGTAGAATATGAAGCTAATGGTTTATATACTTATGATAGGAAAGTGTGTAAGGTAGAAAAAGAAAAAATTCTAGAAGTTAGTTTTAAAATCAAAAAGATTATTGAAGAATTGCATTAAAAAGTTAATCTCTTATTTTTACAAAGGGGGTCGCGTTTTAAACTGATACCTATGTCAAGGACATTATAAAAAAAGGGTTATGCACAAAGAAGATGATTTCTGTATTGAACAGGGG
>NZ_JADNAT010000034.1 GCF_015550425.1 Clostridium sp. 1001275B_160808_H3
TCTATTGGTGCTGCATTATATGTTAATTGTGATGCCTTTTCTTGTAATGTCATTTTTGATACTAATTCTTTTGCTTTAGCCAAGGCTTCTTCATGTGTCATTCTATTTTCTATATTCATTACAACCCATCCTTTTGAAATAAATTTTCTATTAAATTACCTATATCTATATGATAGCGACTACAATAAGAAGCTAACAAGAAATTAATTATCTATTTATAGACAATTTTTATCCTTTTGATAATTTTTATTTATACACACTTCAAATTCATAATTTAATATATTTTTTTATATGAATTTATTTTATTTACTATGGCATATCTTAAATTTTACTAATTACCATCGATATATATCTTGTAGATATAGTCATTTGATCTAAATAAGTGTAAAATAAATTATTATAGACAAAATTTATTATTAGGAGGATTATTATGTTAACTTATGAATCTCATCACTTTGGTGAAAATAATACATTATCTCACTATCATAATTATAATTTTAATTTTCCTAAGCATTTACATAGAAGCTTTGAGCTTATTTATGTAAAAAGTGGATGTCTTCAAGTTAGCGTTAATAATAGAACATTTGAAATAAAAGAAGACGAATGTATTCTACTACTTCCATACGAAATACATTCTTTTGTTACTAAGAATAGCTCTGAATCATATATTTGTGTTTTTTCACCTGAATACATAAAAACTTTTCATAATATGGTTCATGAAAAGTTCTTAAATAATCCTATCTTTACTTTACCTAATGATTTTAAAACTTTAATTATAGATAAAATTTTTAAAGGTAATACAAATTTATTAGAAATGAAGGGACTTCTATACCTTATTTGCTCCGAAGTATTAAACCATACTGATATAATAGAAAACAATAAAAATGACTATGAATTACTACATAAAACTTTAAATTATATTCAAGAAAACTTCACAAAAGATATTTCTCTTCAAAGTATTGCTAAAAAATTTGGATATAGCTACACCTATTTATCTAAATACCTTAATAACACACTTGGGATATCATTTGTAGATTTTATTAATGAAAATAGAATAAATTATTCAATGTATTTATTAAAAAATACTGAATATACAATAACAGATATTGCTTTTGCATGTGGATACTCAAGCATTCGCTCATTTAACAGAAACTTTGTTAAAATAACTAATTCGACACCTAAGATGTATAGGAAAAACATTCAGCCAAATAAATAACTGCGAAGTGAAATAAAAAAAATAAAAAAATAAAATAATTTATGAAAAATCCATAAAGAATTTTGAACAAAAGTACTTCGTACAATTTAAATTCAGTATTGCAAAGCAAAACAACCTTAACTTTTACTTTTAAATTTTAACTTCAAACAACTCTCTTGAATTGTAACCACAATTCTTAATTGTCCATTTTCAATTTTATCTTATCTACGGACCATTGTCATCTACTAAGGGGTCTCTTTGTTCTGTGGCTCTGTAAAGATATTATTAGGATCTATATTATCAAGTTCTACTTTTATCTTATCCTTATATTCTTTGTTAGTAACCACATAAATATTTTCCTTCTTAATTAAAGGAGTAACTCTATCTACAGTGTTTTGGAGAAAACTTTTGTTATTTATTACTTTTAAAAATTGTTTAGGCTTACTTGATCTCGATAAAGGATAAAGTCTTGTTCCTTTTCCTCCTGCTAATATTAGCCCGTATATCAATAACTTTCAACTCCATGTAAATACTATGATATATCTTATGCTATTACCTTTTATTTTGTGAAATTTTTAAAATTGACAATTTTTTTATATTTATAATCTCCTATTTAGACAAATCTTATGTATTGACATTTTTTTTAAATAGATTTACAATTAATTTATAATATAATATTTCCATTAAGAGGGAGTAGTAGAAAATATAACATCAACATTCGCGGCCTATTGGTCTGGTGTTATATACCATATTGGTTACGAGACTTTTAATACAGTTTTTCACAAAGTGAAGATTGTATTAAGAGTCTCTTTTTGTTTGTAGGCTCATATATTTCTAGGCTAAATTTTTTATTACAACACAAAATATTATTATTAAATAAGTTTGGAGGAGTTATTATGGAGAAGTTTTTTTCAAAACCCCATGAGGAAGTATTAAAGAATTTTAATGTATCTAAAAGTGGTTTAACTGAACATCAAGTAAAAGAAAACTTAGACAAGTTTGGATATAACCAATTAACTGAAAAGAAAAAACAAACTGTAATGCAGGTTTTCTTAAGTCAATTTAAAGATTTGCTTGTAATAATATTAATTATTGCTGCAATTATATCTGCAGCTACAGGTAATCTAGAAAGTACCTTAGTTATATTTGCTGTTATTATTCTTAATGCAATATTAGGTACAGTTCAACACTTTAAGGCAGAAGCATCTTTAGATAGTTTAAAAGCACTGTCTTCACCATCTGCAAAAGTTTATAGAAATGGTAAGAAAGTTGAAGTTCAATCTAAAGAAATTGTTCCTGGAGATATATTGATATTAGAAGCTGGAGATATGGTTGCAGCTGATGGTAGAATAATAGAAAACTTTTCTCTTCAAGTTAATGAAAGTTCATTAACAGGAGAATCTGAAAGTGTAAATAAATTTATTGATGTAATAGAAAAAGAAGAAATAGCCTTAGGAGACCAAAAGAATATGGTTTTCTCTGGATCATTAGTTACATACGGTAGAGCTTTAATTATAGTTACTGCTACAGGTATGGATACTGAAATAGGAAAAATAGCTCACTTAATGGAAGAAACTCAAGAAAAACAAACTCCATTACAAGCTAGTTTAGATGATTTTAGTAAAAAATTAGCTATAGGAATTTTAGTAATTTGCGTTTTAGTTTTTGGTCTTAGTCTTTATAGAGGAACACCAATGCTCGACTCTCTTATGTTTGCTGTTGCTTTAGCTGTTGCTGCTATACCAGAAGCTTTAAGTTCAATCGTTACAATTGTACTAGCACTCGGAACTCAAAAAATGGCAAAAGAAAATGCTATTATTAAAAAACTTAGAGCTGTTGAAGGGTTAGGTTCAGTATCTGTTATTTGCTCTGATAAAACTGGAACATTAACTCAAAATAAAATGACTGTAAAAAAGGTTTATCTTGATAATAAATTAATTGATGGAGAAGATTTAGATTTAAATGATGAGCTTACAAACTACTTAGTAAATAGTTCAATTTTATGTAATGATTCTACATCAAAAGATGGAGTTGAAATTGGCGACCCTACCGAAGTTGCTCTTGTAAATTTAGGACATAAGTTATCTTTAGATGAAGTAGAAGTAAGAAAATCTCATGGAAGACTAGCAGAAATACCTTTTGACTCTGATAGAAAACTTATGAGTACTCTTCATAGATTTGATAATAAAAACTTAATGTTTACTAAAGGTGCTTTTGATGTATTATTAGATAGAATAGTAAAAATCAAAACACCTACAGGTGTAAGAGATATAACATATGAAGATAAACAAAATATAATAAATGCAAATAAACAATTATCACAAAATGGATTAAGAGTTTTAGCTTTTGCTTATAAGGAATTTGCAAATCCTGAATATTTATCTTTAGAAGACGAAAACAACTATACATTTATTGGTCTTATATCAATGATAGATCCACCAAGAGAAGAATCTGCAGAAGCAGTTAAAGATTGTATTACAGCAGGAATAAAACCAGTTATGATTACTGGTGACCACAAAATAACAGCATCTGCAATTGCAAAACAAATAGGTATTCTTAGAGATGGTGATAGAGCTATCGAAGGCTTAGAACTTGATAAAATGTCAGATGAAGAACTAGAAAACAATATAGAACACATTTCAGTTTATGCTAGAGTTTCTCCTGAGCATAAGATAAGAATAGTTAAGGCATGGCAAGAAAAAAATCAAATTGTTGCTATGACTGGAGACGGAGTTAATGATGCTCCTGCACTTAAACAAGCAGATATCGGAATAGCAATGGGTATAACAGGAACAGAAGTATCAAAAGATGCTGCTTCTGTAATCTTAACAGACGATAACTTTGCAACTATAGTTAAATCTGTAGCTAATGGAAGAAACATATATAAGAATATAAAGAATTCTATTAAATTCTTATTATCAGGTAATACTTCTGGTATATTATCAGTATTATATACTTCATTACTTGCTTTACCAATGCCATTCCATGCAGTACATTTACTATTTATAAATCTATTAACAGATAGTTTACCTGCTATTGCAATAGGTATGGAAAAATCTAAAAAAGATTTATTAAAAGATAAACCTAGAGCTAGAAACTCATCTATATTATCAAAAGACTTTGTATATGAAGTTGCAGCTGAAGGTTTAGTTATAGCAGTATTTACATTAATAGCTTTCTATATAGGATTAAAAACTGATAATAATGTTGCTTCTACTATGGCTTTTGCAACACTTTGCTTAGCAAGATTATTCCACGGCTTTAACTGTAGAGGCGATAGATCAATATTCTCAATTGGTTTATTCTCAAATAAATATAGCTGGGCAGCATTTGGTGTAGGTTTATTATTCTTAAATGCAGTATTATTTGTACCAGTTTTACAAAACTTATTTGAAGTATCTATTTTAACAGGAGCACAAGTTGGTTATATTTATTTACTAGCATTTATACCAACTTTAATTATTCAAGTTGTTAAAGTTATAAGAGATGCTATTAAAGATAGAAAGCATACTAATACATCTTCTTCTGAAGAAAATGAGGAAGTTGGAAAAGTAGCATAATAACAATTGATAATTGATAATGGACAATTATCAATTAAGGTGGAAATTTATCGGAGATGAATTTCCACCTTTTTTTATATAAGATAATTTTAAATAAAAAACATAATTATATACGTTCTTCATTATATTAAAACGTTAAAAATATAATTTAAATATACTTTTTCTCCAATTCACAAGTTAATATATTCCAATTTTGCTCAACTTAAAAGTAAAGTTATAAAATAAATAATCTTAATTTTACTTTTTATTTTACTTTTTATTTTATAATATCAAATTTATATTTTTTCTAAATTTAATTTTGTATTTATTTCAAATTCAGGCATTCCAAATGCATATGGTGCTATTTCATAATAAGGAAAATGTATTATTAGCTTACCATCTTTTATATAGAAACTTTGATCATCCTTAATTCCTTGAAATCCTTCTTTACCTGTAAAATAATAATCTGGATTCTTATTTATTTCTTTTTGTATTTCTTCATTTATAAATTTTTTATAATCATATCCCTTATCAAATAAATCTTTTAATTGTAATTTCTCTCCTTTCTCAATACTTACATTATAAGTTTTCCTAGTCGTGATTCCATGTGCCCCACCACTAAACTGATAATAATCTATATAGAAACTTAAAACTTTATTATTATTAGTTAAAGTATAATTCGCTTTCAATTCATATGGAACTGTTGGTTTAAAATCTTCACTTACATCTTTTGTATCTTTTATCCACATAGTGGTCCAATCTAATATTTCCTTGTTGATAACTTTTTCGCCATTTTTATTGATTAAACCTACTATTTGAGGTATTTCGACATTTATATTTATAAACTCAGTATTTTCCTTAATAGTTTTATCCACAAGTATTGTATTTTCGACAGCATTACCATTTAATTTTATCAACATCCCTTGTGGATAAATGTGGACAAGATTTATTAAAACTATGATTCCAATCAATGCTCTTATAGCTTTCTTCATATACTATTTCTCCTATATCTATAAATTGTAGTAATTTTCAGTATTTTTTATAATTATCTATATATTTTATTATTTACAGTTGTGTGGATAATTATTAACACTACTTTCAACACAGTGTGCACAACTTATCCACATGGACATGTGGATTATGTGTGTAACATACAGATTTTTACTGAAACTTACTATAATTTTCTGCTAGTCAAAGTTGACAAGCCCTTTAATAAAGCCACTTTACAGCTTGTGGATAACTTTTCTATTTTTTTAAGCAAATCTTTAAATTACTAACAAAAAAGTCACAGATCACTAATAATATTAGAATCTATGACTTCCTATTAATCAAATTCCTTTGTCTTCCCAGAATTACTTATTAAACTATTTATTCCTTTAAGCTCTTTCGAAGTTAAATCTCTCCACTCTCCTATTTTTAAGTTTCCTAGATTTATATTCATTATTCTTATTCTATTTAACTTAACTACATTATATCCTAAAGCTTCGCACATTCTTCTTATTTGTCTATTCATACCCTGTGTCAAAATTATTCTAAAAGTATTCTTATTTTCTTTTGTAACAATGCATTTTTTAGTTATTGTTCCTAAAATCTTTACCCCATTAGACATAGATTTTATAAATTTTTCATCAATAGGCTTATCAACAGTAACTATATACTCTTTCTCATGATTATTCCCTGCCCTTAATATCTTGTTTACTACGTCTCCATCATTTGTTAGTAATATTAAACCTTGAGAATCTTTATCTAATCTTCCTATTGGAAATATTCTTTTCTTATGATTTACGAAATCTACTATATTTCCTTTAACCTTTTTCTCTGTAGTACATGTAATTCCTACTGGCTTATTTAAAGCTATATAAACTAATTCATCTACCTTCTTTATAGGCTTTCCATCTACTTTTACATCTGCTGATTCATTAACCTTAGTTCCCATAACCGCCTTTATTCCATCTACAGTTACTCTACCATTTTCAATTAATTTATCAGCCTCTCTTCTTGAACAAAATCCAGTTTCACTTATAAATTTATTAAGTCTTATTTCAGGACCTCTGTCATTATGTATTATTACAAATTTATCATCATTATTCTTTTGCTTCATCTTCTATCACCTTTATTAAATTTTAAGGACTTACTTTATGCTCATCTCCAGAGTTATTCAATCTAACTTGAATTTCTTGCTCTTTAATAAATTCTTCAGTTTTATTTAATGCATTATATCTCAATGGCTCTCCAGTAACAGTTATAAGAACACCATTTTCAGGAATCATACCATTATTAAATGCATAATCCAAGATATTCTTTATAGAATTATCAATATCATCGTTATCTACCTTTAATTCCTTTAACATACTAGCACCTTTTTCTGTTTTGCTATAAGAATCTATTATTCTATTGAATTTATTTACCTCTAGTGTTATTGATGACGTAGTTTCTATTACTATCGTTTTATCAATTGCTTTATATTTAAATACTCCTATAGTAATAATAACTATAAGTAAGCTCAATAATATTGATATTTGAAGTTTATATTTCCTTAGAGTTATTCCTTCGGTGCTAATAATATCTTCACCTATTTTATTATCTTTTCCAGATTTAACTTTTATAAACTCACCTTTTGAAGTTAATATAATTGCGCTTCTAAGCCCTTTGTTAAGTATTAGTCCTCTATGTTCAGATATTTGCATTACTTGCGAGACTTCATCTACCCCTAAAATATTTATTGATTCTACAACCTGTATATATTCTTGCAAATACTTATAATTAGGATTCGAAAATATAACTACATATGCTATAATATACTCTTTCCAACTTTGGAAGAATTCTTTTTCAACTGGTGTTCTGTTAAGAAGTCTATTTATAGGAAACTTCTTTGTTGAACTTAAATAATCAAATAATTCTACATCTTCAATTATAAAATACGCTATGTTTAAAATTTTATTTCTTATAGAATATGATGGATCTTCATGAGCTAAATCTTTTATAAGTATTTTATAAGTTAATAGTTCTTCTTTTAAATTTTCTATTTCCTCTGCCCTTTTTTCAATTACATCATCCATCGCTACACTTACTGGAGATTTAATTGAGAATTTATATTTGTCATTTTGATAACCACTCATTCTTCTCCTCCAATTAGTAAATCTTTAGTTTCTACAAGTTTTCCTTTTACTATAACTCTTTCTTTTGCCCCTACTGTACAAGTTATTAATGTTATAGTAGCCTCATCAGTATTATCAAGTACATCTACTCTACTTGGATCAACTATAAAATTCTCAGTTACTTCATATATATATTCGTTCTTATTTGCTTTAACTATTACCTTATCCCCAGCTTCAATCTTATATAAATTGACAAATGCCTCTGAATAATCTGATACTCTATGTCCTGCAACTGCAAAATTTCCTTTTTCTCCTGGTTTTGCTGAAGTCTCAAAATGCCCTAAATAATACTGAAGAATATCATCTGTTATTCCTTCAACCAATCCTTGGGATAAATTTATACTTGGAATTTCAACTAATGCAATAGGCTTATATCCATTAATTGACTTCTCTTCTTTACCTTCACTCCCATCTTCAGTATCTTCAGTTATAACCTGTTCTAAAATATTTTGAAGTTCTTTTTGTTTCTTTGATGTCTCTATCTTTTTGTAGACAATTGATACAATTAAAGCTAGTCCAATTACTATTAAAATAATACCTATCCCTCTTCTAATCTTTTCTTTCAAATCCCTCATCCCCTAATAAACATTTATACTAATTTATCATATATTATATCATAAACACTTAGAGACTTTTACCATAATATATATTTTTTCATAGTCTATTAATATTTTAGGAGTAACTTATGAATAGAAAAGTAATTTATGTAGATTTTGTATTTAAACGCAGAAAACTTTCCTCACGAACTATACATTTTATTTATAAGATTAAAACTAAATTTAGACTCCTTTATAATAAAATATTTAAAAATAAAAGAATAAAAAATAGTTCTAAAATATATCCCTTTAAAAAAGTATTATAGTAATCATAAATAAACATTTAATATAAAACCTATATTTATGGTAAAATAATTCTATACTTAATTTAGAGGTGATAAAGTGAGGATAGGATTAGGATACGATGTACATCGTTTAGTTGAGGGAAGGGATTTAATAATAGGTGGTGTTAAGATTCCTTATGAGAAAGGTCTGCTTGGACATTCAGATGCCGATGTATTAATTCATGCAATTATGGATTCACTACTTGGAGCTTCAGCTCTTGGCGATATAGGAAAGCATTTTCCTGATACAGATGAAAAGTATAAAGGAATTTCAAGTATAAAGCTTTTAGAAGAAGTAGGAAAATTACTATTAAGTAATGGCTATTCTATAAACAATATAGATTCTACTATTATAGCTCAAAAACCAAAAATGGCTCCTTTCATACAACAAATGCGAGAAAACATAGCAAATGCATTACACATAGATGTAATGCAAATCAATGTTAAAGCAACAACAGAAGAAGGATTGGGATTTACAGGAAGTGGAGAAGGAATTTCTTCACAAAGCATATGTCTATTAGTGCATAATTGATAATGTACAATTGATAATTGTGGTAATAACTCAAGCAAGTTGAGTTATTAAAAATGAACAGTTAAGCTTCAAATAGTTATAGTAATATTTCAAGCAAATTGAATTATTTTGAATGAAAGAATGAAGAAATGAAAATTGCATTTAAATATAATTTTAAATAGCTAATGAACTAATTGATACTATAATTTAGTCTAAGCTAAATTATGAAATTATATTATTTAAAAATTCGCCTTAACCGAATTTTATCATTAATTCTTTCATTCTTTTGCTAAAAAAGTATGGCTCCCTTAGGAAAGCCATACTTTTTTTCTGGTTTATATATTAATTTTTACAACAGCCTTATTTATTTCTCCAATATATGTATATAGCTATTATAGCACATATTCCCATTAAATATGGATAAAATAAAAATTTCATTATTGAAAATGGTGATAGTGCCGCTAGTCCTGCTGCTGATATTAGTTGTGCACCATATGGTATTATTCCTTGGAATACACATGAAAACATATCTAATATTCCCGCAACTCTTTTTGGTTCTAAATCAAATTCATTAGATATATCTTTAGCTATTGGACCTACAGTTACAATTGCAACTGTATTATTAGCTGTACATATATCTACTAAACTTACTAGCATAGCAATTCCATACTCTGCTCCCATTTTACTTTTAAATTTCTTTAATCCCTTATTAAGAATAAAATCTATTCCTCCATTGAATTTAATAATTTCTATTGTTCCTGCTATAAGAATTGAAACTATTATAAGTTCACTCATTCCTGATATTCCACTAGATATAGAATTAAATAATCCTATTATATCAAAACTTCCAAATATAAATCCAACTATTCCTGAAGATAAAATTCCAAGTAATAAAACAACTATTACATTAACTCCAAGTAATGCTGTTACAATAACAATTATGTAAGGTAAAATTTTGAATAAATTAAATTCTAAAGCTTCTAAATTAATTACTGCAGCATTTTTAGTTAATAACATAAATATTATAGCTGTTATTATAGCAGCTGGAAGAACTATTATAAAATTCATTTTAAATTTATCTTTCATTTCACATCCTTGAGTTCTAGTAGCTGCTATAGTCGTATCGGATATTATCGAAAGATTGTCTCCAAACATAGCTCCACTAACTACTGCACCTACAGCTAATGCAATTCCTATTCCAGTTTTATCTGCTATCCCAACAGCTATTGGTACCAAAGCAACTATAGTTCCCATTGACGTTCCTATAGATAGAGCTATGAAACATCCTATAACAAATATTCCTGGTATTAATAAGCTACTTGGTAGTAATGAAAGTCCTAAATTGACAGTAGAATCTACTGCCCCCATATCTTTTGCTACCTGTGCAAATGCCCCTGCTAATATAAATATGATTATCATAAGCAGAATATTAGTATTCCCTGCACTCCTACAAAAAATTTCTATTTTCTCATCAAACTTTAGTTTTCTATTCATAATCAATGCTGTTAAAGCTGCTGCTAAAAATGGAATAATTACAGATACAGCATAAAAATCCTTTGCTATCATTGATGTCCCTAAATAAACTAATAAAAATACTCCTAATGGAATTAAAGCTAGTCCATTTCCTTTGTTCTTCAAAGTCTTTTTTCCTCCTTCTATAAAAAATTATTTTGTATAATATAAATTTCAAAATAAAAAAGCTTCTGCAGAAATACAGAAGCTTTGATTACACATATAAAAAGTTATAGTTCGCCTCTTATCTATCAGGATTTCCTGCAGGATTTAGCACCATAAAAATTAATTAAAATTCTTGGTTGCTGGGCTTCATAGGGCCAGTCCCTCCACCACTCTTGATAAGACTTTTAAATTTTGCACTATTATATTATCAATTTAGATTATTATTGTCAACATAAAATTTATTCTTAATATTTTCTAATTTGAATATTACTACACTTTATTGTCAACAATTAGAATAGGATCTTAAAATCTCACTCCTTATGCTTGATAAAAGTGCCGTTGTGCACTTTTATTTTTTTCATTTATTTTGCGATATATAAATTCAATGAAATATTGAAATTTAAACTTATGCTAACATCTAATAAACTTTTATATTTTTTCACGCAAAAAAAGAGATTAAAAACTTAATCTCTTTTTATTTGGTGCGTTATCAGGGGATCGAACCCGGGACACCCTGATTAAGAGTCAGGTGCTCTACCAACTGAGCTAATAACGCATATGGAGCGGGTGATGAGAATCGAACTCACGTAACTTGCTTGGAAGGCAAGGGCTCTACCATTGAGCTACACCCGCAAATGTTATTGACAATAACATTATATATTCCATAATTATTACTGTCAATAATAAATTTTTTCTTTAAATTATTTCCGTAAGTGATTTTAATAAAATATCTCTAAATTTCTCGCCATCTCTCTTATTCTTATTAGCTTTTTCACAAATATTTTTCCATTCAGAAATATTCACACCAACTCTTTCTTCAAACTCTCTTTACGTTGTTGTCATATAGCTTGAATTTACTACAAACTCTCCTAAATCCTTTGGTGTATCAAAAATCTTTAAGTATAAAAACTCTCTGCTATCTCCATACCAAGTTTTGTTAAAATCTCTGGAAAACTTTTGAAGTGACCTGATTAATTTATCATTAGGTAAAAGCCAACAATCCTTTACCATCTTTACATGCCTTCTCATATTATCTGCTTCTTCTTTAGATATCTTATTATTTCTTTCCCCATCTAAGATTATTTTTTCTACTGGAATGTTTGGAACACTAATAACCATTCTTTCTTTTCCATATATCCATTTATAAAATGCCTCTTGTAAAAATGAATATTGAATATATCCTAATAACATTTTTCCATCTGGAAAATACGACCATGTATTGTTAAGTCCATTATTTTTTGAAAAAACTAAACTATGGATATATATACTTTTTTCATTAGGTAATTTATCCATAAACATATGTCCTCTTATAGTTTTATTTTCATTAATCAATTCTTCCCAGTAATCAAATGAATCATAACTATGTCTCACTGTATCACCTTTCTTTCAGCTCAGTAATATAATATTCTATACATATATTATATAGTATATTATACCACCTTTTCAAGTATTTAAAAAAAATATAACAAAGTAAATTTAAACATTTTTAATTCATAATATTCTTAATATAATTTTATTCCTATTGTAAGTAAAAATATACCACTTTATTTTATATAAAATGAATCTATTATTTATTCATTATTTAAAGCTCATAATACTATAGAATATTCAGCCAAAAATATATATAATATTATTAAAGATATAAAAAGGAGGCATGACTTTGTACCACTGTGAAATTTGTGGAGCAACAGCGGATATTCATCATATAGTTCATAAACACGAAGGTGGCTACGATATTAAGTTAAATTATAAATATCTTTGTAACTACCACCATAGAGGAAAAAACGGTCCTCACAACTGTATAGAAACTGATTTGAGGTATAAGCTAGAATTACAAGATAAACTTTATAAATTATTACCCAAAGATTACTATACTGCTAAGGAACTTTATACTCTTTTAGGAATGTCTCATTCTTCTTTAAAAAAATTAATTAAAAAACTTAAATTATTTAAAGAAGGATATTCTAAAGAAGAGATAATTAAAAACCTCATGGGAGGTAAACTCTATTCACATGCTATGCTTCAAGAGCTTGAATTGGAACGTCTTTTCCATAGTATTAATATTAGCTAAAACATTCTTTTATATTCAAGCTACTAGCTATTTATTGCATAGATTTACTAAATTTATTTATTTAATTAAATTAGATTTATATAATATAAAAAGCTCTTAAATACTATACTATCAATCAGAACTTGATAACTATAGTTATTTAAGAGCTTTCTCTTATGTTAAAATAGCATTCTTAATAAACTCCAAATAAAAAGCTCTTCAAAAACTATATTATGTTCTTAAAAAGCTTTTGGAGCGGAAGACGGGATTCGAACCCGCAACTTTCACCTTGGCAAGGTGACACTCTACCATTGAGTCACTTCCGCATATAATTTTAAATATTAAAGTGGTGCAGATGAAGGGAGTCGAACCCCCACGCCAATGGCGCTAGATCCTAAGTCTAGTGCGTCTGCCAATTCCGCCACATCTGCATACCTTATATTAATATTATATAAAATATTATATTCTAAATCAATATATACTGTAAAATTTTGTTATTGTTATTGATTAATAATTTTTTTAATTCTTTTAATAAATTTAATAATCACTAAGCCCTTAATATACAAAAGTTCTTAGTGATTACTAATTTATATTCTTGCTTTACCGCCTTATCATTTCGCGTATTTTTTCTACTTTGTTTCTATTAATATACATTAAATAGATAAAGTACTCCAACTTCATGGTTATCTTCTTGATTTTCATAAGTTATATAAATACCACAAAGCCCCACTTTTAGTTTAGACGTATCTATCGATATATTTCCATTTTCATCTATAGAGTTTTCCACATCTACTTTTTCAGTACCCACCATAATTTCTTTAGGGTTCAACAACTCCCCATTTCTAGATACTACTCTTTCTTTAAGTGTAAGTCTATTATTTTCTACAGTAGCCATTCCAGCTTCAATTATTTGCAGTCTAGCATTTATCACTCTAAGATTTTTTAATGTCTTTAAAGGTGATAAATCTCTTACTTCATTTTGCTCTATATTAAGTTCTTCTAAATTTTTAGCATATTCTAACCCTTTTAAATTTGTAACTCTTCTGCTACTGCAATTTAGAGACCTAAGATTATACATATCTCCTAAAGTTATATCTCCGCTTAATCCAAGAGCCTTTTGAATATCTTGTTTTAAATACTTATCTTCAATTTCAATAATTTTATTTAAATCTATTCTTTCTAAATTATCAACTGCATCTTTCAATTCAGCTAACATTGATTGAATCTCTTGATAAGTAACCCCTTTATTTTCTATCATTTCTGTTGCTTTTACTATTGCTTGGTCTAATATACTTAAGCTTTCTTCAGTATAAATTTCTCTATCTATATCATTAGCACTTTCAACTGATTTAGAAAGTTCTGTATAATCTATAGATTCTGAGTTTGCATAATGAAGCTTAGCATCTCCCCATGTAGCGTGATCTGAAGCAATTCCGTTACCACCATCTTTTACTACAAGTTTTAATTCTTTTGCCCCATTTATATCTACTTCCACATATTTTTGAGGAGCTCTAGAGTTCATTAATCCACTATCAAATTTCTTTTCACCATCTACATACACTTCAAAACTTATTGATCCAACACTTCCATACATTGCTCTATCTACCCCAACAAAAGAAGTAAAGTAATCATAGTCTTTATCACTCAAATCATATATTATTGTAGATGTAGCGTGTGTACCTATTCCTCTATCATATGAAATAGATTGTCCCTCTTCATTGGTCAAAGTTAATATATTGTTGCTTACAGAATTATCTTTTCTAACTGTTCCCCAACCTGAATTTGCAGATTTCCAATCATATTCTGTTAAATACTTATAGTCTTCCATGTTTACTACTGCTATATTTCTTGTTTTAACTACCTCATTGCCATCACTATCTATAACTTTATAATTTATTGGATATTTTCCAGGCTTATTAAAGTTTACTTCACCAGTTACTTCAACATTAGAAGTTAAATCTCCATCTTCTGAATCTATTGCGCTATACTCCTGATTTAAATCTATTTCTTGACCAACTTTAGTTGATATTGATTTTGGAATAGTTAATTTTGGTTTTGCATTTGTTGTATATAGTTTAGTATCTGCCCAAGAAGCAAAATCTCCAAGACCACTACCATCAGCATCATCTGCTACTAATTTAAGCTCTGTTACTCCAGTTACATCTAGATTTACAAACTCTGCTTCACTATCTTTCCTTATTACATCAGAGGTATAAACTTCCTCACCATCTGCAAATATCCTAAATATTATTGTAGTTCTATTATCATTATAATTTTTATCAGTACCCACATATGTTGAGAAGTTGCTATAATTCCCATCTAATTCATATATTATCTCAGCATTTGTTGCAGCACCTATACCTTTATTAAACTCTCTTACCTCGCCATTAACCTTAAGCTTTATTTTATTGCTTGAATTAACTGCTGAATCTTTATTCACAGTCCTCCATCCAGATACTGCTGATTTCCACTCTAAATCGGATAAATATGTGCTTTCACTATATACCACGATATCTCTATCTTTAGTTGCTACATTACCATCACTATCTTCTACTGTATAAGTTAATGTATATTTACCTGTTTTATTTATATTAAAACTGTTTTTATTAACTGTAACATCACTAGTTATATCACCATCTTCTTGATCATTTGCTGTAACTCCTGAAGCTAAATCAAATTCACTATTTAACTTAACATAAGTTATATCTTCTACATTTAGTATAGGGAACTTAGCTATTATAATATCTTCAGCTTTCTTTAACTCTTCTTCAAACAAGTTAACTGCTGGATGGTCTTTTACCTCTTCTCTAAGAGCTTGTACCTTTTCTAAAGTATTATAACTTTCACTAACATCTGTTTTCGTGTTATCAGTAAATAAATTCTCTATCTTATCTGATAATATATCTTCCTTATAGAAAGACATTTCTCCAATACTAGCCCAATCCTGGTTAGCTTCTATGAACTTAAATTTTACTCTTCTTGCACTTGTCTTAGCTATTTTAAATTCTACAACATCATTAACATTACCACGATATTCACCTTTACCAGCTAGTATAAAATCATCCCCTTCTTCTTTAGTAGATACATAAACTTCAAACATTCTAGCGAACCCTTTTCCACCATTTCTTGCTGCATATGCTATTCTACTTATTTCTGTTGTTTCACCTAAGTCAAAAACAACTTCATTTTTAAATGAACTACTATTTGGCGTTCCAGTTTCCCAATGTGTATTACGATTATTATCTATTGCATAATCTATAAGACTGCTTGAGTATCTTCCTCCATTATTAGTTATTGAAGCTACTGGTATCTTAAATTGCTCGTTGTATTCACTTAAATTATCATATTGTCCATATTTTGATTTAACTATTGTGTAATCTTCATATACTGTAATATATGATTTCTTTTCTGTAGTATTGTTATCACTATCTGTTACCCTATATATAGCTTCAAATCTTCCTACTTTACCTTCTTCATATGAATTCGATATTATTTCTATATTAGAAGTTAAATCTCCATCTTCTGCATCCACTGCACTAATACCTTCATTAAAGTCTACAGCTTCACCTATTTTATATACTTTATCACTAGCAGTTATAATAGGCTTAGCATTGTTTGTAGTTAATTTAGGGTTAGCTATTACTGCATGATCTGAAGTATTTCCATTTCCAGCATCAGTAACTTTTATTACTAATTGCTCCACACCTTTAACTGGTACATTTATATATGCCATATTATCAGCATGTTTTAAAACTTCTGTAGTAGCTAGAACTTTACCATCACCTTGTATTTCAAATTTTATACTAGAATTATTTTGTGGTGATATTCCCGCATCAACTCCTAGTAAAGCTTCAAATTTATCATAGTCTTTACCTGATAAATCATAAATTATTGTACCATTTGCATGTATTCCAAAACCCTTTTCAAAATCTTTTACTTCCCCATTTACTCGACCTTTTATATTAGAATTTCTTCTTGGAGTTCCCCATTGAGTTTCTACAGATGACCACTCTGAATCAGATAGATACTCATAATCACTTACCACTTCAACTTCTACAATCTTTTCTACTGATATACCTTCATCACTTACGGTATATTTAACTTGATATATTCCCTTTTGGCTAGTATCTACATTATGTTCAACTTCAATACTAGAAATTATATCATTTTCTTCATGGCTTAATACTTTTATATAATCTAGAGGATTGAACTCTTCTCCTAACTCTAGAGTTATCTTATTTTGTTGAATATTTATGCTAGGTGAAAATGAACTTATTTCTTCTGATTTTAGTGAATTTAATTTTTTATCATATGCAACTATTTCATAAGTATAATTTTTATTTATATCTATATTCTTATCAACAAATGAAGTTCTTGTAGTATATCCAACAACTTCACCATCTCTAAGAATTTCATATCCCATAGACGCATCTTTATTAGCAACATCTATATTATAGGTTAAACTAATCTCTTTATTTTCTTTATTTATTTTTAGAGATTGTATATCGACTTTAGCATCTTTTGAAAATCCATTTCCTTCATACCCACGTCCTATAGTATTCATATACTCTAATTTAACATTAGGTTTAGGTAAATGAGAGACCTTCTCTTTCATCTTATCAGTAGCTTTTACATATCCCCAATCTTCAAAGAATGTTGTTAAGTCTGTTTCTGTTGCTAATGACAATCCTATAACTAATCTTTCTAAATTGTTTCCTAAGCCATTCATAATACCATCAGGATTTATTCTAGCTATATTAGAAGCTTTAGCGTAAGTATCTTCCCCATAATAATATTGTACTTGCTCAAGTATTCCTAGATATGTCCAATAACCATGATTAACTTTTTCACCTGAAAACCTCTTATATAATGAATTCCAATCAACTCTATCAGCATCGCTATTATTAATTAGCTTTCTCATTATTACAGAATATATATTATTTGTAACTTCACTATGTTCCATAGAAGAACTATTAATACTATGTCCCCACTCATGGAAATAAGCCCATGAATCATTCCCCGGAGCACTAAACGGCTTAACTATATCTTTAAAGAATCCTCCATCTCTTCTTGCTGAGTTTCCTCCATTATATCCAGTATATCCCCAATCAGACCATCCATAAGGTCCCTTTGTAAATACTCTTGAAGTAAATTTTGCATTATAGAATTTAGTTGGATCTGAATTATTTTCAAAATTACCACTAATTTTTTGGAATTCCTTCCACATAATTTCCCATTCATCCATAGTATCAGAAACAGTTTTTCCTATTGGTTTCAATTCCTGAACACCTCTTAGGGCACCTGCAGCACTTGTAGATATTGTATTATTTTCAGAGACTAGCTCTGCAACATTATATACAACATTTTCAGGAACTCCATTTGAGAAATCATCATCATTTGTACTGATTTTTTCTACATACTTTTCTAGCTCTTTCTCAAACTCTTCTGGATTTGTTTTTCCATGGTAATAAACAGGAAAAGCTGTACCACCAACTAATCTTACTCTAGGTGCATAGGCTTGCTCATTTGGTAAAGCTCCATTTTCAATGTACACTACAGCAGGTTTCATATTACTATATGAAGGAGCAGTTATAGTATTTAACCCTGGATTTAATGAATATCTTCTAACCCATCCATTTCTATCATCTGCTATTTGGCCTAGAACTAACTTAGGCATTACTCCATTTTCATCAGCATCAACAAACACTTGAATTGTTTCACCAGGAACTACATATCTACCAAATGTCTCTAATGAAAATGATGTCCTTGCAATTTTATATTTACTTGCTTGTGAATTTGCATCACCTCTTTGTGATGCTGTCACAATTGATTCATTATTAACATCTACATTATTTAATATATCTTTTGCTATTTCTATGTTTATTTTTAAAGCTTCTTTTAATGGATGATTATTAACTTCTTCCTCTATCTTAGCTATAGCTTCCATTGATTTGAACTCTGCTTTAAGCTCATTCATTAATCCATTAGTAAATAACTTATCAACTTTATCACTTACTACATCTTGTTTATAGAATGCTATTTCTGATAATGTAGCCCAATTTTGATCCGAATTTTTAAATTTAAATTTTATTCTTTTAAATTCTGTTGGATTAAATTTTGCCTCAACTAATCCAGATACTTTATTATGATTTCCGGTAGCTACAAGTTGATAAGTATCTCCTTTGGATGTTGTAGAAGCATATATCTCAAATTCCTTAGCAAATCCCTTATTATCAGACTTTCTTGCTCCATAAACCACTCTATTTAATTCAACAGCTTCTTTAAATTCTATTTCTACTTCATTTGTAAAATCATTCGTATTTGATTTATTTGTTTCCCAATATGTATCTAAATTACCGTCAACAGCATTTGTTATTACTGCACTTCCATAATTACCTGCATTATTACGGATACTCTTTATATTTTCATTGTCCATTTTAAATAAATTTGAATATTCTTCGTTAGAATAATATTTAAATTGTTTTGTAATTGCTTTTGTAGCTTCAATTTGATTTTCTTGTAAAAGCATTTTTGCATCTTCTAAATGCTCTTTAAAATCTTCATAAAATGGATGACTTTTAGCCTCTTCCTCTAACGCTTGTACTTTTTCTAATGTATTAAATTCTTCACTCACAATGCTCATTGTATCATCAGTGAATAATCTATCTATTTTTTCTGCTATTTCATCTTGAGTATATAAACCAATCTCAGCAGCACAAGCCCAATTCTCATATCCTTTTCTAAATACAAATTTAACTCTTCTAAACTCAGTAGGATTAAACCTTATTTCTATAGAATCCTGTGTTACTTTAGATGAACCACTAGATACTAGTTCAAATGTATCGCCCTTAGAAGTTCTTGATGCATAAATATCAAATTGTTCTGCAAACCCTCTATTAGATCCACGAGGAGCAGTATATACTATTCTATTTAATTTCGTCAGTTCATTTAGCTCAATTATTACTTCGTTAGTAAAGGTTGTACTATTTTGTTTTCCAGAATGCCACTTTGTATTTACATCAGCATCAATTGCTTTATCTATTGAATTATCTGCATATTGACCACCATTTGTAGTTATTGACTTTATTTTATTTGAAGTCACTTTATAAATGTCGTCATATATTGGAAGTGTCTCACTATTCATATCCTTAAATTTAGATACCTTAGCATCAATATAGTTGACTTCTTTATTTTCTACAATTAACTTTGCATTTTCTATATCCTCTTTGAATTGACTATATAATGGATGATTTTTTGCTTCTTCTTCTAACTCACTTATCTTTTCTATATTACTAAACTCTTCACTTACTTGACTCATTGTATCGTCAGTAAATAAATTCTTCATTTTATCACTTACCACATCTTCTTTATAAAACATAAATTCTGATGCTGAAGCCCAGTCTTGGTCAACTTTTTTGAACTTAAATTTTATTCTCTTAAATTCAGTTGGATTAAACTTAATCTCTACTATATCTCCAGTAGATCCTGTATATTCACCACTACTTACTAATCTAAAATCATCTTCTTCATCAGTAAGAGATGCATATATTTCTACTTCCTTAGCAAAACCTTTACCTTTAGCTGATGATTGCCTTGCTGCATATACTATTCTGTTTAAGTTTGTTACTTCATTTAATTTAACTACTACTTCATTGGTAAAATCAGTACTATTTGGTTTCCCTGTTTCCCAATGAGTATTGAAATCTCCATCTATAGCCTTATCAATAGTTGAATCAGCATATCTACCACCATTATTAGTTATAGATATAATATTTTGATTATCCATTTTGAATACTTCATTATAAGCCTCAATATTATTGCTATTATATAAGTTAAATTTACTTATAATAGCTTGAGCCGATCCATTAATAGATGCTCCTTCTGTTATTAAAGTTTGATTTCTTGATAACTCATTTGCTAAAACCCCTAATGCTGGAGAAGAGAAATTAGTTATCAATGCCACTGCTACTATAGCCGCTATTTTTTTCTTGTTCATAATTTACCCCCTGATTAGTTTTATTCTAGCCTTAGACGTACATTAAAAAAAGCTACTCTAAAAGAGCAGCTTTACACATCTTAATTTTAAATATTTATTATAATAAAATAAGTAATATTTAAAATTAAACTTTAAAACAAAAAGTATAATGTACTCTTTGGCAACTGGCTGACATAGTTATACACCTTAGTCCCTATAGCTTTGCGTCCTTAAATTTCTTTAAGTTTGCCTATTTAATTTTACAATTTTAAAATAAATTCAAATATTTTAAATTTATTATCACTATTTTATCATAAAGATACATATTCCTCCATATATTTTTATAAAATTCTTACTATTTTTCTTCTTTTTTCTCATTATTTCAACCTATTATTCCCCCAGTTTAAGTAAATTATTTTAATTATCTCTTTATATTGACATTAACTAATTAGATAACTATAATATTATTTATAAATATTTTAATACGCTGAAGAGAAGAGTAAACTAAATTTCATTTTCAGAGAGAGATAAGCTTGGTGAAATTATCTTATTTGAATCTAGTTGAAGACCACCTCTGAGTGACTCTAATAAAGTCCGTTTAATATCACGTTACGATATATTAAGAGGTCTTATTATAGACAATTAAGGGTGGAACCGCGGGAAGTTTAGAACTTTTACTCTCGTCCCTTCTATTTATCATAGAAGGGATGAGAGTTTTTTTATTTTAAATTAAATTACGGAGGGATTAATAAGTATGATTAAAATTACTTTAAAAGATGGATCAGTAAAAGAATTTGAAGCTGGTATTTCTGTTTTAGATATAGCTAAATCAATTAGTGAAGGCTTAGCTAGAAATGCTTGCTGTGGAATAATTAATGGAAAGGTTGTTGACTTACGTTATACAGTAAATGAAGATAGCGAACTTGCTATTTGCACATTTGACTCACAAGAAGGAAAAGATGCATTAAGACACAGTGTATCTCACGTTTTAGCTTATGCAGTTAAAAGATTATATCCAAATGCTAAATTAGCTATAGGACCTGCTATAAATGATGGTTTCTACTATGATTTTGATGTAGAAAACTCATTTAGTTCTGATGATTTAGTAAAAATAGAAGATGAAATGAGAAAAATAGTAAAAGAAAATCCTTCAATTGAAAGATTTGAATTACCAAGAGCTGAAGCTATAAAGCTTATGGAAGATGCTAACGAACCATATAAGGTTGAATTAATTAATGATTTAGGCGAAGATGAAGTTATTTCATTCTATAAAATGGGTGACTTTGTAGATTTATGCGCTGGTCCTCACCTAATTTCTTTAAAACCAGTTAAAGCTATTAAGCTTCTTAGAAGTGCAGGTGCTTACTGGAAAGGTGATGAAAAGAACAAAATGCTTTCAAGAGTATATGGAACTGCATTCTTAAAGAAAACTGATTTGGATGCTCATTTAGAAGCTTTAGAAGAAGCTAAAAAGAGAGACCATAACAAATTGGGTAGAGAACTTAAAATCTTCACTACTGATGAAAAAGTAGGTCAAGGTTTACCTCTTATAATGCCTAAGGGTGCTAAGATTGTTCAACTTCTACAAAGATGGGTTGAAGATGAAGAAGAAAAGAGAGGCTATGTATTTACAAAAACTCCTTCAATGTCTAAGAATGACTTATTTAAAGTTTCAGGACACTGGGATCACTATAAAGATGGTATGTTTGTTTTAGGTGACGAGGAAAAAGACCCAGAAATCATGGCATTAAGACCAATGACTTGTCCTTTCCAATACACAATTTATAATGCAGAACAACACTCTTATAGAGAATTACCTATAAGATATGCTGAAACTTCTACTTTATATAGAAATGAAGCATCTGGAGAAATGCATGGATTAATTCGTATAAGACAATTTACTTTATCAGATGGACACATTGTTTGTAGACCAGATCAAGTTGAAGAAGAATTTAAGGGCTGTGTTGAATTAATAAATCATATAATGTCTACTTTAGGCATAGATGGAGATATATCATTTAGATTCTCTAAGTGGGATCCAAACAATACTGAAAAATATATAAACAATCCAGAAGCTTGGGAAGAAACTCAAGTATTAATGAAAGGCATCTTAGATCACCTTGGAATTGATTATGTTGAAGCTGAAGGTGAAGCTGCATTCTATGGACCAAAACTTGATATCCAATTTAAGAATGTTCACGGAAAAGAAGATACAATAATAACTATCCAAATTGACTTTGCTCTTGCAGAAAGATTTGATATGACTTATATAGACAAAGATGGTAACAAAAAACGTCCATATATAATCCATAGATCATCAATTGGATGTTATGAAAGAACTTTAGCTATGCTTATTGAAAAATATGCTGGTGCATTCCCAACTTGGCTTGCTCCAACTCAAGCAATAGTTCTTCCTATTTCTGATAAATATAATGACTATGCTGAATCAATAGTTAAAGACTTCAAAAATTCAGGAATAAGAATTTCTGCAGACTATAGAGCAGAAAAAATCGGTTATAAGATTAGAGAAGCTAGACTTGAAAGAATACCTTACATCCTAGTTGTTGGTGAAAAAGAAGCTGCTAACAATGAAGCTTCAGTAAGAAGCAGAAAGAACGGAGAAGAAGGTGCAATTTCAGTTTCTGAATTAAAGAACAGATTAATTCTTGAAATAGCTAATAAAGATAAATAATCAATGTATAATTTATAATATAGAATGTAGAATGGTGAAAAAAATCCTCTGGTCGGATTTTTAGAAATTAAATGTTTTTAGAATAGAACCCTGAAAAATTTTAGATTTTTCAGGGTTCTTCTTATTTGTAATTATTTCTTAGTTACGAACTTCTTTTTTCCATTAAAATCATACTCCTTATTTTATATATCTCTATTATGATAATCATGTAAAACTTTAAATCAAAATAAATTTCTTTCAATTTCCTATAAACTATCTCTCATATTTATATTTTTTATGAATCACTACTCCTTGTCCAATTCCCTTATAACTTTACATGGGTTTCCAACAGCTAGTACATTATCTGGAATACTCTTAGTTACAACACTGCCTGATCCAATAACTGAATTTTCTCCAATTCTCACACCTGGATTAATAGTGCTTCCCCCACCTATCCATACTCCATCACATATTTCTACTGGGTCCGCATATTCTAAATTTTCCATTCTCTCCTTAGGTGAAAGTGCATGATTAGCTGTAAATATATTTACATTAGGCCCAATCATAACATTTTTTCCTATAGTTACTCTGCCACAATCTAATATTGTACAATTGTAATTTGCAAATGAATTTTCTCCCCAATAGATATTGTAGCCATAAGCACATCTAAAAGGTTGCTCTATGAAGAACTCTTTCGGTGCATAACCAAATAATCCTCTAAGTAAGTCCATTCTCTTTTCAACCTCCTTTGGATGTAGTGAATTGTATTCAAACATAATTTCATTAGCATGTTGTCTATCATTAAACAATTCATCTCCTAAAGAAACATACCAATCTCCCCTTAGCATCTTTTCCTTTTCAGTCATAATATCCTCTCCCAACCATAAATATTATATTTATTTATATAAAATACACCTTATAATCATATTACTATTTTTAAACTGATAAATCACTTTATATAAAAATAAAAAAAGCCCTTACTAAAAGGCTTTTACTTATTTTCTTCAATAAGTTTTTTCATCTTATTTTGAAGTAACCATATTTTCTTTTGCTTTCTATTATAAGCAACCATCTTATCCTTATTATTAGTACTAGCTTCTAATTGCTTCGTAGTTTTTTCTTCATACATTTTTAAAGCTTCATTAAGAATTTGAAGTTCCTCTTTATTAAACATAAATACACTCCTTACATCAATGTAAATTAGTTTACTAAGTCTTAATTATCATGTTCTATTATATTTTATAAAGAGTTTCTTTGCAATTATCCCTATTAATCTTTAAATAATAAACAACAGCAAATATTAAATTATTTATTTACAATCCAACATATACTCCACTTAATTTAAATCTTATGGATAATATCACAATCCATAATACAGATAAAAAGCTAACTAAACTTGTAAACTTTAATACAAAACTTTCATTTTTATTCTATAATTTATCCTTTTCTTAAATTAGGATAATGCCACATCCAGAATCATCATAATTACGAATCCTACAGAAAAGGCTATTGCACTAATATCAGAAAAATTGTCTCCAGCTGCCTCTGGTATTAGTTCCTCTACCACAACAAAAATCATAGCTCCTGCAGCAAATGAAAGAAGATATGGCATCATTGGTGTAATGATACTTGAAAACATTATTGTAATTACTGCTGCTATTGGTTCTACTATTCCAGATAAAGCTCCATAGATGAAAGCCTTATTTTTACTTAATCTTTCACTTCTAAGTGGCATTGATATTATTGCCCCCTCTGGAAAATTTTGAATTGCTATTCCCACAGAGAGAGCAAGCGCTGATGCAAGAGTTATTGCTCCTCCTTGATTCATAACTGCCGCAAAAACGATTCCTATTGCCATTCCCTCTGGAATATTATGAATTACTACTGATAATATAAGCTTTGTAGTTTTATCTAATTTATATTTTTTTGTTCCTTCTTCCTTTTTACTATCAACATGCATATGTGGAATTACCTTATCTAGTTAATATAAAAATATAATCCCAGCAAGTACTCCTACTGCTGCTGGAATAAACGATAATTTCCCCATATCCTGAGACATATCTATAGAAGGTATAATAAGTGACCATACAGCTGCTGCCATCATAACTCCTGATGCAAAGCCAAGAAGTATTTTATTAACCATTTTATTCATTTCTTTTTTCATTGTATAAACACACGCCGCACCTAGAGACGTTCCTAAAAATGGTATTAATATACCAATTAAAATATTCATTTCCACTCCTCCTGTATAAATATTATTTTATCTATTAATTAACTAACTCATAATATCTTTCCTTAATGCTTTCTATCAAACTCTTTCTCCCATATCATTAAGCAATTATTTAATCTTCCAACCCATAATCCGTGGCTTGACTTTTTTATGTCTAATTTCAATTTGCTTTACTTCATCTATATAAGCTTGTTTATTTTACTTTCTAATATAATTATCATTATTTATAATTTATAGCTTGGTCATTATTTACCGCTTGGTCATTATTTTTGTTATTAGTTTCATTTTCTATCTTATCTTAAGAAACTAAATTCCATTTATTATTAAAATGCCCTTCTTTTTTCACCTATCACATTTCTACAAGCAACTATAAATAATATTTATATACCTAAAATACAAGTCATACTTTTAATGAACTCGCTATATAATTGATTACCTACTAATATTTATTATACCCAAGTATATTTTAACATATTTCCACTTAATATATTTTATTTAATTTGCATATTATTCTAAAAACTAAAACTAATAGTCATGTACCACCAGCTTAGCTGGTGGCTTGATTAAGCCCTATAAGGGCATGATACTGGCGGCACTACTCGTGCTC
>NZ_JADNAT010000035.1 GCF_015550425.1 Clostridium sp. 1001275B_160808_H3
GAGCACGAGTAGTGCCGCCAGTATCATGCCCTTATAGGGCTTAATCAAGCCACCAGCTAAGCTGGTGGTACATGACTTGTTATAGGGATAGATTTTGTTATAAGGATAGTTACTTCTTATAAAATTGAGAAAATTAGTTACATTAATTTTAAGTAGAGTAATAGAATAAGTAACAAAAGTATTTCTATTCTTTAGTAAGAAATTGATAATATTAATAAATTAATATTACTAAGATATTCAAAAAGTGTTAGATATATAAATAAATACAATATATTGTATATTTAGAATAAAGATTAATGTATAATAATATAGTATATAGAGGTGTAGTAAAGAAAAGATAAGAGGGTAACTTTCTAATGAATAAGGACAATGATTCTAGGTATTGGAAGTTTGGTGTTTTCTACTATAATCCAGAAGATCCTTCAGAAGTGGTTGATAGAAAAAATGGTAAAGGAGTAACTATTAACTTTGCGCATAAGGAAGGAAGACGCATATTTGGATTTATTTTGATTCCCGCATTTATAGGAATTATGATTGCAGTTCTTATTGCATGTTTAAGTAAATATTAAATATTTAAAAAATGTATAGTAAAGTACAAAAAATAATGATAGAATAAAAATATAGAAAATAAAGGTATAATAAATTGAATATTAAGTGCAAGAGATAATAGAGTTAAGCACAAATTTGGGATATACCCTCTTTTTTGCTAAGCTCTTTTTTGTTTAATATCTATTTATTTAAATTAATAGTTATTATAATTGCTAGTTGTGCATAATGCTGATATAATTATGCCACTGGTGTAAATGATTACAAAAGGATGGGGATGAAATGAATAATTTTAAAAGGGTTTTGGAAGATAATCCAATAGTAGCAGCTGTTAAGGATGAGAAGGAGTTAGACTTAGCACTGCAAAGCGATATACAAGTTATTTTTATTTTATTCGGAGACATATTAAACATTAAAAATTTAAGTGAAAAGATATTTAAACATAGAAAGATTGGAATTTTGCATGTTGATTTAGTTGAGGGAATTTCTAGTAAAGAGATAGCTTTGAAATTTATTAAAGAAAATACAAAGTTTCAAGGAATAATTAGTACAAAACCTCAAATGATAAGAGCAGGTAAAAAACTTGGATTTATAGCAATTCAGAGAGTATTTATGATAGATAGTTTATCTAAAGAGAATATGAAGAACCATTTAGTAGAAGAATGCGATGCTGTAGAAATTCTTCCAGGACTACTTTTTAAGATAATTAAGGAACTTTCCTTAAGCCTTAATAAACCTTTAATAGCTGGAGGATTAATTTCTGATAAGGAAGACGTAATGGAGACATTAAAAAGTGGTGCAACATGTATATCTACAACTAAAAAAGAAATTTGGTATATGTAGAAGCAGAGAATTGGAGAGAAAGCTACATAGGATTGTTTTTTGCGATCTTATGTAGTTTTTTTTATAAAAAATTTAATAAAGGGGAGAGCAAAATGCAAGCTTATTTTTCAGAATTCATAGGTACTCTTATTTTGATACTACTTGGTAATGGAGTAGTAGCAAATGTAGTGCTTAGAAAGACTAAGGGGAATTCTTCAGGTTGGATTGTTATTACAGCAGGATGGGGGTTCGCTGTAGCAATAGCAGCCTATATTACAGGATGGATGGGTGGAGCTCATTTAAATCCAGCAGTAACTATCGCACTAGCTTCATCAGGTTTATTTGAATGGAGTCAAGTACCAGGATACATCATCTGTCAAATGTTAGGAGCAATGGCTGGAATGATTGTTGTTTATCTTAATTACAAATTACACTATGATGAAACTTCAAATGGAGAGGACGTTAGAGGAACATTTTGTACAGCACCAGCAATAAGAAGTAATCTTTATAATTTCATTTGCGAATTTACTGGTACTTTTGTATTATTAATAGGAATAAGAGGAATAACTTATAGTGAAGTGTTCAAGACTACTTTCCAAAGTTCAGGTGGAGAAATAATAGGAACAGTAGGAATTATGGGATCATTTTTAGTAGGTATATTAGTCTGGGCAATAGGCTTATCCCTTGGTGGTACAACAGGGTATGCTATAAATCCAGCTAGAGATTTAGGTCCAAGAATAGTACATGCTATTTTGCCTATGAAGAATAAAATTGATTCAGATTGGAGTTATGCTTGGATACCAGTTTTAGCACCTATACTTGGAGGAGTTTTTGGAAGTTTAGTATTTGATTTTATTATTAGATTATAGAATTTTAATATAAGGGGAGAGATGATTATGGGAAAGTATATTATAGCATTAGATCAAGGAACAACAAGTTCAAGAGCAATTGTATTTGACAAGGAACAAAATATTATAGGGATAAGCCAAAAAGAATTTACACAAATTTATCCTAAAGAAGGATGGGTTGAACATGATCCAGTAGAAATATGGGCAACTCAATATGGGGTTCTTCAAGAAGTCATAGCTAAAACTAATATAGATAGAGATGATGTTGCAGCTATAGGTATAACAAATCAAAGAGAAACTACAATTGTTTGGGAAAAGAGCACAGGAAAACCTATTTATAATGCAATAGTATGGCAATGTAGAAGAACAGCTGATATATGTGATAATTTAAAAGCTAATGGATGGGAAGATTATATTAAGAAAAATACAGGATTAGTTGTAGATGCCTACTTCTCTGGAACTAAGATTAAATGGATCCTTGATAATGTAGAAGGTGCAAGAGAAAAGGCTGAAAGAGGAGAACTTTTATTTGGAACTGTAGATACATGGCTTGTATGGAAGTTAACTAATGGTAAAGTTCATATTACAGATTACACTAATGCATCTAGAACTATGCTTTATAACATAAAAGAATTAAAATGGGATGAAAAAATACTAGAAGAATTAGATATACCTAAATCAATGTTACCTGAAGTTAGAAATTCATCTGAAGTTTATGGATATGTAAATCTTGGAGGCAATACAGATGTTCCTATAGCAGGTATTGCAGGAGATCAACAAGCAGCTTTATTTGGGCAAACTTGTTTTGAAAAAGGTGAAGCTAAGAATACTTATGGAACAGGCTGCTTCTTATTAATGAATACTGGAGAAGAAATGGTAGAAAGCAAAAATGGACTTTTAACTACAATAGCAATAGGTATTGATGGAAAAGTACAATATGCTTTAGAAGGATCTGTATTTGTTGGTGGTGCCGTTGTTCAATGGCTAAGAGATGAACTTAGAGTGGTAAACGATTCAGCAGATACTGAATATTTTGCATCTAAAGTTGATGATAATGGAGGGGTCTATATAGTACCAGCATTTGTTGGTCTTGGAGCACCTCATTGGGATATGTATGCTAGAGGAGCAATACTTGGATTAACTAGAGGAAGCAACAGAAATCATCTTATAAGAGCTGCCCTTGAATCTATAGCATATCAAACAAGGGATCTTATAGATGCAATGAAGGAAGATATAGGATCTGACCTTAAGAATATAAAAGTAGATGGAGGAGCAAGCAGAAATAAATTCTTAATGCAATTCCAAGCAGATATATTAGGAAAGAATGTTATAAGACCTATAATATCAGAAACAACAGCTCTAGGAGCAGCTTACTTAGCAGGTATTGCAGTAGGTTTCTGGAAGGACAAAGAAGAAGTTAAAAAGTTCTGGCATATGGCAGATGAATTTGAAGCTAAACTTGATAAAGAAAAAGTTGATAAGTATTATAAGGGCTGGAAAAAAGCAGTCAAGAGATCTTTAAGCTGGGAAGAAGAGTAGAATTAAACTTAATGATATGTATTAACTTTCCGATTTTTATATAATTTCGAATACAATTTAATACATATCATTAATGAGATTAATTCTACAATTAGTAATTTTAAATGGTGAAGCTAAAAAGAATGAAAAAGTGAAAGAATGAAAGAGTGAAGGAAAAAATCCCTAAGGGATTTTGAATGAAAAGTGCTGCGTACAAATTGAATTTTAAGTTTTACGCACTAAAACATCCTAAACTTTTTACTCTTTCACTTTTAACTTTTTACTCTTCCTGTGTTTTTGTAGAGTAATCTATAAACAACCTCATTTCATAATTCAGCTTGTCTGAAGTATCTCCTTAATTCTTTCATTTTTTCATTCTTTAATTCTTTCGCAACTAATAAGTTCTATAAAAGTTTTCCTATAAATAAAATATAAATAAGAAATTAAATAGATAGTTTATGGGGGAATGATGAAACTTAAATTTGACTTCAATTTTTTATTACTTGAATTTAGAGATTTGTATTATATTTTAAACAAAATAGGTGAAGAAAAAGATTATAAAATAGTATGCTCAAAGCTAGTAAAAATAATTAATCAAATAATTATAACAATACATTTAAATAATAAGTTGTTTTATAATAGTGAGAACTCATTGGTAGAAAATATTGAATATTTATCTAGAAAGGATATAATTCCATATGAACTTATGAAGTGTCTAGTTAATTATGTAGAGGACTTATATTATATAAAAGATATATTAGATGATGATGATGTAAGTATGAATAAGAAGAAGGAATTTGCAGAATTATTAAATGATCAAAAAGTCATTTATGAAACTTGTGTTTGGCTAGTTATTAATTGTGGAGAAGAGGATTATTCTCTATTTTATGATAAATTAGCAGACTATGAAAAAAAGATATTTGATAAGTATTTAAACTATGATGAATTGGATGAAGATAATGATGAAATTGATTTATTAAACTCAGTAAATGAAGTTGAATATGAAGAAGAAGATGATGATGAGATTAATTCAGTAGAAGAGTACTTATTAGCTGGGGAAATGTATTATTTAGGAAAAGACGTTGAAAAGGATTATTATAAAGCAAAAGAATATTTTGAGAAGGCAGCAGAAGAAGGTAGTGAATATGCTGAAAGCTATCTCGGATTATTTTGGGAAAAGGGATATGGATGCGAAAAAGATATTGAAAAAGCCTTATATTGGTATAAGAAGGCAGCCTTAAAAGGAAATGCATTTGCTCAATATTCATTAGGATATATGTATTTCATAGGAGAAGAGGTGGAAAAAAACTTAGAGTATTCATTTAAATGGTATAGAGAAGCAGCAGAAAATGGATTTGCGCCAGCTCAATATGCACTATCATATCTTTATAAGAATGGAGAAGGATGCGAGAAAAGTGTGTTTAAAGCATACTACTGGTTAGAAGAGTCAGCAGAAAATGATTTTGAAGACTCTTATTATATTTTAGGACAATCTTATTTGGAAGGGAATGCTATAGAGACTAATTATAAAAAAGCCTTCTTTTATTTATCAAAAGGTGTAGAAAAAGATGATATGAATTGTCTAGAGAGCCTAGGAGATATGTATTATTGGGGTCTATATGTAGATGAAGACAGAGAAAAAGCCTTTTCACTATATGATAAAAGTATAGAAGCAGGAAATATATCCCTATATTATAAGCTTGGTAAGTTATATGAAGAAGATAATAATATAAAGATGGCATTAGTAAATTATTTAAAGGGCCATGGCAATGGAGATTTAAAATCAACTCAAAGACTTGGAATAATGTATTATAACGGAGATGGAGTTGAAATAGATAAGAAAAAAGCATTAACTTATATGAAGGCTGCCATAGAAGGTGAAGATCCTCATTCTTTGTATGTAATTGGAGTTGCATATTTAAATGATAATAGAGAAAAAGGATTAGAATATTTAAAAAAGGCTTATGAAAAGGGATCATATTATGCAGCAGAAGCTCTTGCAAGTGAGTATCTAATTGATTTATTAAATGATAAAGAAATAAATGAAGATGAATTATTAGAATATATAAATTATGCTATGGAAAATGAGATGGTAGAAGCTATATATTATTATGGATTACTTCATGTGTATGGATTTGGTGTAGAAAAAAATAATGAGGAAGCTTTTAAGTATTTTATAAAGGCTGCAGAAAAAGGATCTCAAAAAGCTATGCTAAAGCTTGGAAATTGGTATAAGCATGGAATATTTGTTAAGGCAAACTCAAAAGAAGCTATAGAATGGTATAAAAAAGCAGCAGAAGAATATAATACTGAAGCATTATTAAACATAATAGAAATTCATGAAAAGGGAATAGGAATAGAAAAAGATTATAAGAAGGCATTAGAGGGGGCATATCTTCTAAGGGAAATAAATATAGTCGAAGGAAATTTAAAGCTTGCTTATTATTATTCAAAAGGGATAGGGGTAGAGATATCTAATAGCAAAGCAAATGAATATATAGAAGAGTTATTAATTTTAGATGAAGCTAAGGCATATAACTTACTAGGGGAGTTAGCGGAAGAGAAATTATTTAATAAGAGAGAAGAAGATGCAATTGAATATTATCTTAAAGCTATTTCCTTAGGAGAAGCAAAAGCATATTCAAATCTAGAATATTATCTATATATAAGAGGAAGAAAAATAGATGAATTTGATAATTTAATCGATAGTGTGGATAAAAAAAGTTATAGCTTTGAGCAAGCGAAAAGTATATTTGTAGAAGGAAAAAATGAGATACTTAAAGGAAAAAATGAAAAAAATAGTGAATTGATTAAAGATGGAATTAAGAAGTTAAAGAAAAGTACTCGTTTAGGATTTTATGATGCTATAAAAGATATTATAGATTACTATGAAAATGAAGAAAAAACTAAAGATAACTTAATTGAATTATATAAGTATAAGCACAAAATGGTATATTACGGAGTATTAGACGATTGAAAAATAAAATATATTAAAATAAACATATGAGAAATGAATAATTTATAAAGAGTTTAATTCTCAAATAATATTAATAAAAAAGAAGTTCAGAGAACTTCTTTTTTATTAATATAAATATTTATTATAATTTGTCAGATGTAGTTAAAATATGTTTTTAAAATATAATTTCAAAATGCAAAAAGAATATTGAAATAAAAAAATAATAGTGTATAATAAAGTTATATTAATTTACAATAAATGTAATATAATCAAAAAAATGAAAGAAGGGATGGATTAGAAAATATAGAAGGTATTTATTATTGAAATAATAAATAAAGATAGAAAAGTTAATGGTAGCTTACTAATGAGTAGTTCCTGATGAAAAAGAAAATTTTAATAAAGAATATAATAAAGTTACACAAAAAGAGATGTTAATAATTTGCTTATTAATTGTTAAAAGAGGTAATAAGAATTATGAGAAAAAGTTTTAGTGTTAGTGAATTGCAAGCAAAAAAGACAGATTATAATATACCAACATTTGGGTATAAAAGTGCATTTATTATACTTTTAGGAGCTGTAATTGCAACTATTATAATACCAAGTATATTAAGTTTATTAGGGATAAGTAATAGTTTGAGTATTTTCATAGGTAATACATTTATAACGAGCTTTTCTATTTCTTATGCTAGATATTTTATAGAAAGTAAAAGAGGATTTTGTAAAGGATTCTGGATTAACTATTTATTTTTTGCTTTATCTTTTGCTTTAATTTCGTATTTATGGAAATACTTAAATTTTTATATTTAATAGTAACGTAGTTACAAGTCTTTTGAAAACGTTTATTTAAAAATATTCATTTTATTTAATTTATTTTAGGAGGAATCATTTATGAAAGTTTTATTTGTATGCTCACAAGGAATGTCTAGTGCTATAGCTGTAAATGCATTAAAAAAAGAAGCAGAAAAGAATGGAGTAGATATTGAAGTAAAAGCTGTAAGTACCCAAGAGTTTGAAGAAGAAGTTAAAGGCGGATACGATGTGGCAATGGTCGCACCACAAATTAGACATCGTTTTGATTACTTAAAGCAATATGCAGATGCTGCAAATGTTCCATGTGCCTTAATTCAACCACAAGCTTATAGTCCATTAGGGGGACCAAAGTTATTAAAACAAGTTAAGGAACTTGCAGAAGGCAATTAACTTTATGTAAGTTTCATATAAAATTTTATTTTAAGGGGGAATTATTTATGGGAAGTTTTACTGAGTTCTTAGACAAAAGGTTATCTACTCCAATGGCAAAATTAGCAGAGCAAAGACATTTGCGTGCTATACGTGATGGTATTATTGCTACTTTACCTTTAATTATTGTTGGATCGTTTTTCTTAATTATTGCAAACCCTCCACTTCCAGAAAGTTGGGGAATTTACAAAACTCTTAAGGCAAATGCAGCTACAATAGTACTACCATATAGAATGACAATGTATATTATGACAATATATGCTTGTTGGGGTATAGGATATAGTTTAGCTAAGTCTTATAAACTTGATGGTGTAACAGGTGGAACACTATCAGCAGCAGCATTCTTACTAACACTTGTACCAAAGAGTGTAGCTGCATTAACACCAGAATTAATGGAAATAGTTAATGGAAATCCAGATTTATTAAAGTGGTATCAAGGAGTTCCACAAGGATTACAAATGCCTATGGCAAACATGGGTGGTGGTGGAATGTTTGTTGGTATTTTAGTATCAATATTAGCAGTTGAAATATTTAGATTTACTAATAAGAGTGGGTTTAAAATTTCAATGCCTGAGCAAGTTCCACCATCAGTTGCAAGAAGTTTTGAAGCTTTAACACCTGCAGCAATTATAATTTTATTAATAGGTTCAATAACTTACTATGCAAATTTTGACTGGCATGGATTCATTGCTAAATTAGTTGCTCCATTAGTATCAGCAACTGATACATTACCTAGTGTTTGGATATTAGTAATTTTAACAGATTTCTTTTGGTCTTTTGGTATTCACGGTGCATCAATAGTTGGATCAATTGCAAGACCTGTATGGTTAATGTTATTAGATAAGAACCAAGTAGCTTTAGCAGCTGGAGATGCACTACCAGCAATAGCAGCAGAACCTTTCTTCCAATGGTTTATCTATATTGGTGGTTCAGGTTGTACAATAGGTTTGGCAATAGTTTTATTATTATTTGCCAAATCTTCTTATGGAAAGCAACTATCAAGAACAGCTATAATACCAAGTATATTTAATATTAATGAGCCAATTATATTTGGTGCTCCAGTAGTGTTAAATCCAACATTGATAATTCCATTTATAATAGCTCCACTAATAACTGGAACTGTGGCCTGGTTTGCTACGTCAATGGGGCTAGTATCAAGAGTTATAGTAACAGCACCTTGGACATTGCCAGGACCAATCGGAGCTTTTATGGCAACAAACGACTGGAGAGCAGCGGTATTAAATATAATTTGCATATTAATTTCAATAGTAATTTATTATCCGTTTGTAAAAATGTATGATAATAAGCTTTTAAAAGAAGAAAAAGGTGAAACAGAATTTAATGATAAAGTATTAAATGATGGCAAAGGACAAACAGTTTAATAAAAAAATAAAGTGGTGAAGAAATTCACCACTTTATTTCTAATGAAAGGCTATACTATGTATACTAATAGAAGAGATGATTCAAAAATAAGTTATAAAATGGAATTTCAGAAAAATAAAAAAAAGTTGAAATAAAAAAATAATAGTGTATAATAAAGGTAAGTTTTATTTGTAAACGTAAACTTATTTAGGAGGTAATAGTTATGGAAGAAAATATGGAAGTAATAATTTTTGAAATTATTAGTCAAGGTGGTACAGCAAAGGGGCTAGCTTATGAAGCTTTAGCAGCTGCTGAAGAAGGAGACTTTGATAAAGCAGAAGAACTTTTAAAAGAAGCAGATGTATGTTTAGGTGAAGCTCATAAAATACAAACAGGAATAATTCAAGCTGAAGCAAGAGGAGAAAAAACAGAAGTATCAGTACTATTTGTACATGCTCAAGATCATTTAATGACAGCTATTGAAGCTAAAACTTTAATAGAGCATATTATAAAGCTACATAAAAAAATATCAAATAAGTAGCTATATATTGAATCTATAGTTAAAGGAGGTATTAAAGCTTATGAAAAAAGGGTCTAGTGTAAGTGAATTACAAGCAAAGAAAACGGATTACAATATACCAACCTTTGGATATAAAAGTGCTTTATTAATAATTGCAGGTGGAATAGTTGGAACTATGATATTACCTATGTTATTAGGTGTATTCGGAATAAGCTTAAATTTATCAATAGTACTAGGAAATACATTTATAACAAGTTTAGCCATTGCTTATTCAAGGTTTTTTATTGAAACCAAAAGAGGATACTGTAAAGCATTTTGGATTAACTATGGATTATTTGCATTATCCTTCGGGATAATATCATATTTCTGGAGATATATTGGATTATTTATATAAGTTAAAGATAAATAATTATTAAAGTTTCAAAGGACTTATTGAAGTTTCATTGAAAACGTATAGTTTTAGTGAAAACGATTAGTGAGTTAAATTGATTATTAGTATATAAAAATATTAAATAAAAATATTAAATAAAAATATTAAATAAAAATATTAAATAAAAATTTGGAGGTATTAATTATGAAAGTATTATTCGTATGTTCACAAGGAATGTCAAGTGCAATAGCAGTAAATGCATTAAAGAAAGAAGCAGAAAAAAATGGCGTTAATATGGAAGTAAAAGCTGTAAGTACACAAGAGTTTGAAGAAGAAATTAAAGATGGATATGAAGTGGCAATGGTTGCTCCACAAATAAGACATCGTTTTGATTACTTAAAAGAGTATGCAGATGCAGCTAAGGTTCCATGTGCATTAATACAACCACAAGCTTATAGTCCATTAGGAGGACCAAAGCTATTTAAACAAGTTAAAGAACTTGTAGAAGCTAAATAGTTAATAGCTTTATACAAGCTTTATATAATATTTACTTTTTATTTTATTTTATTTATTAAGGGGGAATTAAATTATGAATAATTTTGCTGATTTCTTGGACAAGAAATTATCTACTCCAATGGCAAAATTAGCAGAGCAACGTCATTTACGTGCTGTGCGTGATGGTATTATAGCTACATTACCATTAATTATTGTTGGTTCACTATTTATTATTATAGGGATACCACCACTACCAGAACATTGGGCAGTAACTCAATTTTTAAAAGCTAACAACGGGGTTATAATGTTACCTTATCGTATGACAATGTACATTATGACTTTATACGCAACCTGGGGAATTGGTTATAGTCTTGCCAAATCCTATAAACTAGATGGGGTTACAGGAGGAGTACTTTCAGCTATAGCATTCTTATTAACTATAGTTCCTGTAAGTGTTGAAGGTATGGGATGGATGATGCCTATGGCTAACTTAGGTGGAGGCGGAATGTTCGTTGGTATCTTAGTATCAATTTTTGCTGTAGAAGTTTTAAGATTTACTACAGTTAAGAATTTTAGAATAAGAATGCCAGAACAAGTACCACCATCAGTTGCAAGATCTTTTGAAGCATTAACACCGACTGCAATTGTTGTATTCATAATAGGAAGTATTACATATTATGCAAGATTTGATTGGCATGCATTTATAGGAAAATTAATTCAACCATTATTATCAGCAACTGATACATTACCAAGTGTTTGGATACTAGTAATTTTAGTTACATTCTTCTGGTCATTTGGTATCCATGGAGTTTCAATTGTTGGATCAATTGCAAGACCATTATGGTTAGTTCTATTAGAACAAAACTCATCAGCAGCAGCTGCTGGACAAACATTACCTGCAATAGCAGCAGAACCTTTCTTCCAATGGTTTATATGGGTTGGAGGATCAGGATGTACAATTGGATTAGTTATAGCCTTAGCTATATTTGCTAAATCTACATATGGTAAGCAACTAGGTAGAACAGCGTTAGTACCAGGAATATTCAATATTAATGAACCAATTATATTTGGTGCACCAATAGTGTTAAATCCAACATTAATAATACCATTTATAATTACACCATTAGTAACTGCAACATTATCATGGATTGCAATGAGTTTAGACTTAGTATCAAGAGTTGTAGTAACAGCACCTTGGACATTACCAGGACCGATTGGAGCATTTATGGCAACAGGTGGAGACTGGAGAGCAGCAGTATTAAATATTATTTGTATATTAATTTCAGTAGTAATTTACTATCCATTTGTAAAAATATTTGATAAGAAATTATTAGTAGAAGAACAAGGTGAACAAGCTTAATAAAATAATAATTTAAAGTGGTGAAGAAATTCACCACTTTATTTTAAAATAAATGAAGAGGTGAATTTTATGGGAAAATTAGGAATATCAATCTATCCAGAAAAAACTACAGAAGAAGAAATTTATAAATATATAGATAAAGCAAGTGAATATGGATTTAGTAGAATATTTTCATGTTTGCTTTCAGTAGATGATACTAAAGAAAATATAAAAAAGAACTTCAAAAAAATAAATGAATATGCAAAATCAAAAGGATTTGAAATTATAGTAGACGTAAGTCCAAGAGTGTTTGATGAATTGGGAATAAGCTATAAGGACTTAAGCTTTTTTAAGGAAATTGGAGCAGATGGCTTAAGATTAGATATGGGATTTACTGGTTCAGAGGAATCATTAATGACATTTAATGATGAAAATCTTAAAATTGAAATTAATATGAGTAATAATACTAATTATATAGATACAATAATGAATTATATGCCTAATAAAGATAATTTAATTGCTTGTCATAATTTTTATCCACATAGATATAGTGGTTTAAATTTCGATCATTTTATGAGATGTACAGAAAGATTTAATAAATACGGATTAAGAACAGCTGCATTTATAACAAGTCAAAATGAAGGAACATTTGGCCCATGGCCTGTTACAGATGGACTTCCAACTTTAGAAATTCATCGTAACTTACCAATAGACGTTCAAGCTAAACACTTAATAGCATTAGGTAATATCAATGACATAATAATATCAAATTGTTATCCTACAGAAGAGGAAATGAAAAAGTTAGGTTCTATGAGAAAAGATATGGTAACTTTTGATTTAGAGCTTGTAGATGGAGTTCCTGAAATAGAGCAAAAGATATTATTTGAAGAAATGCATTTTAATAGAGGAGATTTCTCAGATAATTTAATTAGGTCTACTCAAAGTAGAGTTAAGTATAAAGGACATGACTTTAAGTTATTTAATGCTCCTGAAATAATTAAAAAGGGAGATGTAGTTATAGAAAGTAGTGAATATGGACATTATGCTGGAGAACTACAAATAGCTTTAAATGATATGAAAAATAGTGGGAAATCAAATGTTGTAGGTCATATAAAAGAAGAAGAAATATTTATTTTAGAGTACATTAGACCATGGCAAAAATTCAACTTCAACTTAATTAACTAATTGGAGGTTAATCTATGCATTTTTTAGGGATAGATGGTGGCGGAACAAAAACTTGTTTCACATTAATAAATGAAAATGGAAAAGTTATTACTAGAGTTATAAAGGGAACTTGTCATCCAACTCAAATTGGATTTGATAACTTGGAAAAATTATTAACAGAAGGATTAGAGGAAATAATAAGTTCTAGTAATATTTCTAAAAAAGAAATTACAAAGAGCTATTTAGGATTAGCAGGCTATGGAATAGTAAAAGAAATTGCAGAAGGAATAGCAAAAGTAGTTTCAAGAGTATTTAATGGAATGGACTATATCTTAAATAATGATGTTAGAGTTGCAATAGCAGGGGCACTAGCTGGTGAAGATGGAATAAATGTTGTTGCTGGAACAGGATCAATAGCATTAGCACTAAAAGATGAAAAAGTTCTAAGATGCGGTGGATGGGGTTACTCTATAGGTGATGAAGCTTCAGCATATTGGATAGGTAAAAAATCATTAGCACTATTTAGTAAGCAAAGTGATGGAAGAGTAGAAAAAGCACCATTATATGAAATATTTAAAAAAGAACTTGATTTAAAGACTGATTTTGAAATAGTTTCATATGTAAATGAAAAATTAAAAGGTGATAGAGGAGAAATAGCTAAGCTTGCTAGATTATGCTCTGATGCCGCTGAACGTGGAGATGAAGGTGCAATAGCAATCTTTAATGAAGCTGCAAAAGAAATGGCAGAAATGATAAAAACTCTATTAAAAAATTATGATGAAGATATCGTTAAAGTTTCATATACAGGCGGAGTATTCAAAAGTGGGGAATTAATCCTTAAGCCATTAAGAGAAAATTTAAATGGATATAATGCTGAATTAGTAGAACCAAAGCTAAGCCCGGATTTAGGTGCTTGCTTATTAGCATATATGAATTTAGGGAATAAAGTCGCTGAAGAAGTGATTGAAGAAATGAAAAATTAATAGAATTGATAAGGAAATTGTGGAAGTAATTCAGATTGGTCTGAATTAAATAGTGAAATAAAAATTTTTAAGAAATAATTCATCTTAATTGGATTATGGTGAAAGAATTAAAATTTATTTTAGATAACTATCTGTGATGATATGGCTGTATTTAAGTATTTTATAATAACTTTGATACAGCTTTTTTTCTTAAAGTAAGTATAAACCTTAATTTAATATAGTATAAATAAAATGAATATTATTATTGGTTTTAATCTAGATTACTTAATAAGTAGTGACGAAAAAGTGTTTTTATATTTTTACACTTTTATGAAAACGTTATACATATGTATTTATTATTAATATTATATTTATTAGGGGGAATAAAATATGGCGAGTTTTACTGAGTTTCTAGAAAAACGGTTATCTACACCTATGGCTAAATTAGCTGAACAAAGGCATTTACGTGCAATACGTGATGGGATTATTGCTACTTTACCACTAATTATTGTTGGGTCTTTTTTTCTAATAATTGCGAATCCTCCATTGCCAGAAAATTGGGGAATTACAAAAACTCTAAAAGATAATGCTGCAACTATAGTACTTCCATTTAGAATGACAATGTATATTATGACAGTATATGCTTGTTGGGGAATAGGGTATAGCTTATCAAAGTCTTATAAACTTGATGGTGTAACTGGTGGAACACTATCAGCAGCATCATTTTTATTAACACTTGTTCCAAAGAGTGTTGCTGCATTAACACCGGAATTAATGGAAATTGTTAATGGAAATCTAGATTTATTAAAATGGTATCAAGGTCTACCTCAAGGTTTTCAAATGCCAATGGCAAATATGGGAGGAGGTGGAATGTTTGTTGGTATTATAATATCAATATTAGCAGTTGAAATATTTAGGTTTACAAATAGAAGTGGATTTAAAATATCAATGCCAGAACAAGTACCAGCATCAGTTGCTAGAAGTTTCGAAGCATTAACACCAGCAGCTATTTTAGTATTATTAATTGGATCAATAACTTATTATTTTAATTTTGACTGGCACGGATTTATCTCTAAGATAGTTAGTCCACTAGTATCAGCTAGCGATACATTATTAAGCGTTTTAATATTATCATTTTTAAACAACTTTTTCTGGTGCTTTGGCATTCATGGGGCATCAATAGTTGGATCAATTGCAAGACCTGTATGGTTGATGTTATTAGATAAAAATCAAATAGCTGTAACAGCAGGAGGTGCTTTACCAGCAATAGCAGCAGAACCTTTCTTTCAATGGTTTGTTTATATGGGAGGTTCAGGAATAGGATTAGTTATAGTACTATTACTATTTGCTAAGTCTACTTATGGAAATCAATTAGCAAGAACAGCACTTATTCCAAGCATATTTAACATTAATGAACCAATTGTATTCGGGGCACCATTAGTATTAAATCCAACTTTGATAATTCCATTTTTGATAATTCCTATAGTTAATGCAACTGTAGCATGGTTTGCTACTACCTTAGAACTAGTTTCTAGAGTTCAAATAATTGCACCGTGGACGTTACCAGGGCCAATTGGAGCATTTATAGCTACAGGTGGTGATTGGAGAGCGGTAGTATTATGTATAATTTGTATATTAATTTCAATTATAATTTATTATCCTTTTGTAAAAATATATGATAATAAGCTTTTGCTAGAAGAAAAATCTGAAGGTGAAATTAGTAATATATAAATAAATTCTGTATAGGACTATTGAATAATTTAAATAACGATATTTAAAAATTTATAAAAAGAATGGAAGATAAAAAGAGAAATTCTGAAGAATTTCTCTTTTTATATCTTTCATAACTCATAAATCAGAGTCACTTCTCATATCATACATTTAACATTAAGAATTCTTTCTTAAACTCCTTTAGAGTTTATTCCTTAATTATCTATTGTCCATTATCAATTTTCAATTATTTATTGTCAATTACATAAAGTCATAGTCTATAGTAATAACACAATTATATTGAGGGTGCTCTTTTTTTATTGCATCCTTTATATCTACTAGCATTTTTTCTTGTTTCTTCTTATTACCTGATTCTGATGCATCTAATACTATATCGAATATTAAGTTTTTAATGTCACCTTCGCCAACTATTCTAAAATCATGCATTGATTTTATTTCAGGATATTTTCTAAGTATTTTTTCAACATAATCCCATGCTTCTTTAATTTCATCAGTTATAACACAAATTGGATCCATGTGTATAACTAAATGTAAATTAAGATCTCTTGAAACTTCTCTTTCTGCTTTATCTATCACATTATGAATTTCCATTATATCTATATCAGATGGAATTTCGGCATGTAGTGAAGCTATAATTCTTCCAGGACCATAGTTATGAACTATAAGATCATGAACACCTGAAATATGTGGATAAGATAATACTTTTTCACAGATTTCACTTACAAGCTCAGGATCTGGAGCTTCTCCAAGTAATGGATTTAATGTTTCTTTTACCAAGCCAAAACCTGCATATAAGATAGCTAGAGCTACAAATACACCTATATATCCATCAATAGGAAAGCTTGTGAATTTTGCTAATAAAAATGATATTACAACAGTACTGGATGTAAAAACATCACCAAGTGCATCAGTTGCGGCAGCTTTTAAAGCAGATGAATTTATTTTATTTCCTATAAATTTATTAAAGGATGATAACCATACTTTAAAACCAATTGAAACTAAAAGTAATATAAATGGAATAAGTTCAAAAGTTACGACTTCTGGATTTAAAATTCTTTCAATAGATGATTTAACAAATTGTACTCCTACAAGCATTACCATAAAGGCTACTAAAAGAGCAGATAAATATTCTATCCTGCCATGTCCAAAAGGATGCTCTGCATCAGCAGGCTTGTTTGACATTTTAAAACCAATTATGGTAATTATAGATGATGCTGCATCAGATAAATTATTAAATGCATCAGCAGAAATAGCAATAGAGCCAACTAACATTCCAACTGAAAATTTTATTAAAAATAAAATAAAATTTATTATGATTCCAACAATTCCACCTAAGGTTCCATAAGAATTACGGACCCTTGAATCCTTTGTATTTTCACTATTTTTAATGAAAGATTTAACTAGAAATTTAGAAATCATCTTATCACTCCTATCTATATAATATTTTCCCAATGAAATAGTTATCTATTCAATGGTATTTTTTAACTATGTTGGCATTTGTTTTATAAATATAATCATTATTATATATTAAAACTTATTTATTTCAATTAGAATAAATTTAATAAATAAAATTATATTATTTAATATATTAATTCCATTCCTTGCAGCATTATATTCCAAATAAATGTATAATAAATATATATATTATCAACATTATTTTAAAACAGAGCCTATTTAAAAAAGCTAAAATAATAAGCTTGATATATATGATAGATAGTAAATTTTATATAAAAATATTCTTAATAAAAGTAAAATAAATGTTTTGAAAGGATATAACGTTTCGTTATACCCTTTGTCAATACATGCTCCCAATTAGAAAAACTACTAGGCCAAGAGTTTTGGTTAACTCGCTACGCTCAAACAAACCAACAAGACTAAGGTCTAGTAGCTTTTCCTTCACCAAGTACTTCTAATTGTTCGCTATATGCTTATTCAAGAGTCTATTTATCTTCACCAACTTATATTTTAACACTTTAAACCATTAAATGAAGAATTAGCCTCATTAATAGATATCATTAAGTTTAAGTAGTAATTTATTACATAAGTATATTTTCATAAATATGGTATAATAGTATTAATCTTTACTTTAGGAGGAATTAAAATGGAAAAACAACTAGCATTAGATTTAATAGACTTTTTATATAAAAGTCCAACTGCATATCATTCAGTTAAAACTATAAAAGAAGAGTTAGATTCAAATGGTTTTAATGAAGTAAAAGAAAATGAAAAGTGGGACTTAAAAAAAGAAGGAAAGTATTATGTTATAAAAAATGATTCAGCTTTAATAGCTTTCACTGTTGGTAATGGAGATATTGAGGAAGATGGATTTAGATTAATCGGTGCTCATACTGATTCACCTGGATTTAGAATAAAAGCAAATCCAGAAATGGTTTCAGAAGGTAAGTATCTAAAGCTTAATACTGAGGGATATGGTGGACCGATACTTTATACATGGTTTGATAGACCATTAGGTTTAGCTGGAAAAGTTACATTAAAAGGTAAATCACCTATAAATCCAGAAGTTAAGCTTGTTAATATTAATAAACCAATTCTTATAATACCAAGTGTTGCTATTCATATGAATAGAGCTGTTAATGATGGATTTGCAGTAAATAAGCAAAAGGATACATTACCTTTATTAAGCTTAATAAACGAAAAGTTTGAGAAAAATGGATATCTAGTTAATATTTTAGCTGAAGAATTAAAGGTGGATGCAAGTGAAATATTAGGCTTTGACTTAGGGTTACATGAAGTAGAAAAAGGATGTTTAGCAGGATTAAATGAAGAATTTATATCATCAGGAAGATTAGATGATATGTGGATGGTTTATGCAGGAATTAAAGCATTGATAGATAGTAAAACTAATAAATCAACTAAGGTTATGGTTTGTATAGATAATGAAGAAATTGGAAGCCTTACAGCTCAAGGTGCTAATTCAGCATTATTATTAAATATATTGGAAAGAATAACGTTAGCTTTAGGAAAAGATAGAGAAGGCATGCATAGAGCATTATCAAATTCAATAATGATATCTGCAGATTTAGCTCATGCTGTACATCCAAATGCTGAAGAAAAACATGATCCAACAAATAGACCTGTTTTAGGTAATGGACCAGTATTAAAGACTGCAGCATCAGGAAGTTATAGTACTGATAGTTACAATGCAGCTATATTTGAAGGCCTTTGTAAATCAGCAGGAGTTCCTTATCAAAAGTTCTTTAATAGATCAGATGTAAGGGGTGGAACTACTATAGGACCAATAACATCATCATTATTAACAATTCCAGTTATGGATATGGGTGCGCCATTACTTTCAATGCATTCTATAAGAGAGTTAGCAGCTGTAAAAGATAATTATTATACTATTAAACTGTTTACTGAATTTTTTAATATTTAATAAGCAAATAATTAGCACAATAGTTATGTAAAATTATTAGATTAGGATAATGAAGTGAAATCTTTATCCTAATCTTTTTATTTTTAATAAAAACATATATCTGAAATAAAATAAAATATTTTTACTAAAGGTATTGAAATATCATTTCAATAGTGATAATATAATATTGTGATGAAAACGTAGTCAAAAAGCTAGAAATTTATACTTTATTTCGGAGGTATTTATATGAATAAAATAAACTTAGAAAAATTAACAACAGAAAGTAGAAATCAAGATACCATAGATATAGATAAGGTTTCAACCTTAGAAATGGTAAAAAAAATTAATAATGAAGATAAAAAGGTCGCAGAAGCAGTTGAAGCAGAATTACCAAAGATTGCAAAAGCTATAGATGGAATAGTAGAAGGAATGCATAAAGGGGGTAGATTAATCTATATAGGTGCTGGAACTTCAGGAAGACTTGGAATATTAGATGCATCTGAATGTCCACCTACATATGGAGTATCAGAAGAGTTAGTTCAAGGAATTATAGCGGGGGGACAAGAAGCGATTTTTAGAGCTAAAGAAGGTGCTGAAGATTCAAAAGAGTTAGCTGTAGAGGATTTAAAGCTTAAGAATCTAAATGCAAATGATACAGTTGTTGGATTAGCAGCATCAGGAAGAACACCTTATGTAATTGGTGGATTAAATTATGCAAATGAAATAGGTGCATTAACTGTAGCAGTTACATGTAATGCTGATTCAGAGGTTTCAAAAGCAGCTAAGATTTCAATCGCTCCAGTAGTAGGACCAGAAGTAATAACAGGTTCAACAAGATTAAAATCTGGAACAGCTCAAAAATTAGTTCTAAATATGTTATCTACAGGAACAATGATTAAACTTGGAAAAGTTTATGGAAACTTAATGGTAGATGTAAGAGCAACTAATGAAAAGCTAGTTGAAAGAGCAAAAAAGATAGTTTGCGAAGCAACTGGAGTACAAAGAGAAGAAGCAGAAAAAGTATTAACAGAAACAAACTTCGATGTTAAGCTTTCAATATTTATGATATTATCAAAGCTAAATAAAGATGAAGCTAAAGCTATACTTGATAATAATAATGGATATATAGCTGAAGCATTAAAGAATGTATAAAAATTTAAATTTAAAATGGAGGGACGTAAAATGACAAATGCTGAAATAGCTAAAAATTTAGTTGAATTAGTAGGTGGAAAAGAAAACATAAAATCTGTAGCTAACTGTATGACTCGCTGCAGATTAGAACTTAGAGATTACTCAAAGGCTGATATCGAAAAGATTAAAAAGTCAGAAGGTGCCTTAGGAGTAGTTAATGCAGAAGGACAATTACAAATAGTATATGGTCCAGGTAAGGTTAATAAAGTAACAGCAGAAGTTAGTAAAATAGTTGGAAAGCCAGTTGCTTTAGGAGAAGATGCTGTTAAGGCAACAAAAGAAAAATTAAAAGCAAAAAATGATACTAAGTTTAAAAATATACTTAAAAAATTAGGAAACGTATTTATTCCTTTAATACCTTTATTCGTAGCATGCGGACTTGTTTTAGCAATTAATAATATTTGTGGTGTACAATTTGGCGATGCATATAAGACAACTACAGCAGGTCAAATTATCGGACTTATAGGTAACGGTGTATTCTCAATTCTTTCAATTTTAGTAGGTGTAAATGCAGCTAAGGAATTTGGCTCAGATATGCCAATGATGGGTGGAGTATTAGGTGGAATACTTTCATCAGCAACATTAGCTAACATTACTCTTTTGGGTAAACCTTTAACACCAGGTAGAGGCGGTATTATTTCAGTTATATTAGTTGTAGTTTTAGCAGTTTATATAGAAAAGGCTTGCAGAAAGTTTGTACCAGATGTGTTAGATTTATTTGTAACACCATTACTTACATTAACTTTATCAGTATTAGCAGCTTTATTTATTCTTCAACCAGTTGGTGGATTTATTTCTGACTCAATAGGAGCTGTAGTTGCTCAAACAATTGCATCAGATAATATGTTTGTATCAGTAATTTCAGGAGCAGTTTCAGGTGCGTTATTCTTACCATTAGTTATGACAGGAATGCACCAAGCATTAACTCCAATACATGCAGATTTAATAGCTAATGTAGGATTTACAGTATTACTTCCAATATTAGCAACAGCAGGTATGGCTCAAGTTGGAGCTACTATAGCAGTTCTTAGAAAAACAAAAAATGAAAGATTAAAGAAGACAGCTAAAAATGGATTAGTACCAGGATTCTTAGGAATTGGGGAACCATTAATATATGGTATAACTTTACCACTAGGAAAACCATTCTTAGGCGCTTGTTTAGGAGCTGGAGTTGGTGGAGCTGTAATGGCATTCTTCAAAGTTGGATCAGTTGCAATTGGAGTTTCAGGATTACCACTTGCATTATTAATAGCAAATGGAAAGATGCTTGTTTTCTTAATAGGAGTACTTGTATCATATGTAGCAGGATACTTATTCACAGCAATGCTTGGATTTGAAGATCCAGTAGAATAAGAAATAACCAATAATTTATAAAGGATAATTAGGGAAATAACTCAGCGAGATGAGTTATGGAAAGTGTTTTAGAAGGCTGTCGTGGACAGCCTTTTAATTTAAGGTATAAAATTTTAAATTTTATTAGTATTTAATACTAAAATACATAAATTTAGAGGGTGTGAAATGAGTAATAATTTAAAATCTATAGAGCAAACAAAAGTTGAAGTTAAAAGCAAATTAGAAGAAAAGACATCCCAAGTAATAGCAGATACTAAGTGGTCTGATACGATGCAAATACATTGGAATCATAGAGTATATCTTCCTAAAGAGTATGAGGAAAAGCTAAACAAAAAGTATCCAGTGCTTTATGTTTTACATGGATGGGGTGGAAATGTTACTAATACAACTGATGAAACTAGAATAGATTCAAAATCAATACTAGATAAATTAATAGATGATAAAGAAATTGAACCTATGATAGTAGTATTTATAGATGGATTTAATAGTTATTATGTAGATGGTCCAACTTTTAAAATGAAGAGTGCAATAATTAATGATTTAATTCCATTAATAGATTCTAAGTATAGAACTTTAAGTAATAAAAATAATAGAGCTATAGCGGGAATTTCCATGGGTGGATTTGGATCATTAAGTATTGCATTAAGTAATAGTAATATGTTTTCTTCAGTTGGTTTAATGTCACCAGCAATTTGGGATGTTATAGAAAAAGATAACAGTATTTATGGGAGTCCATTAGAAGAGAAGTATTATGAGAATTCATATAAAAACTTGATTAAAAAGATTAAATCAAAAGATATAGATATTTTTGTTTATTATGGAAAGGCAGATGAAGTAATAAATTATAAGAACATTGAAAACTTTATTAGTTTTGTTAAAAACTTTGGATTTAATGTAAAATATGAATGTGAAGATCAAGGGACTCACGCTTGGCCAACGTGGAGAGAAATGTATCCTAAGGTATTGAAGGATATAAGTAATAACTTTAAAAAATATAAATAATGAAAGAGTGAAAAAGTTAAGGATAAAATCTTTTATTTTAAGTTCTAAATTATGCATTTTCAATTGTGTCAAATTACCATCCTTAACTTTTTCACTAGTTCACTTTTAATTATAAATTCAATTAAGGAGAGTGTTAATATGAGTTATGGATTTTCAGTTTATTTTGGATTAGATAATACTAAGGAAGAAAATATTCAATTGCTAAAGGATGCTCATAGCTTAGGCTTTAGTAGAATTTTTACTTCTCTTCATATACCAGAGGCTAATTATGAAGTTTTAAAGAAAGAAGTTAGAGAATTTTTTGCTTTAGCTAAGGAATACGATATGGACATAATTAGTGATATATCACCTAATACTTTTAAATTTTTAGATTTGGAAGATATGGATTTAAAGGGTTTAAGGGATATGGGAGTTAAAACTATAAGGATAGATTTTGGCTACAGTGAAGAAGATATAGCTAAAATGAGTAGAAATGAATATGGAATTAAAATTCAATTAAATGCTTCAACTATTACAGAAGAGTTCTTTGATGAACTTGATAAATGGTCACCAGATTATAGTAATGTAGATGCATTACATAATTTCTATCCAAGAGTTGGAACTGCAATTTCAGAAGAATGTATGATAAATAAAAATAATATCCTTAGTAAAAGAAATATAAATCCTTGTGCCTTTGTACAATCAAATAACAGAAAAAGAAGCCCATTAAAGGATGGATTGCCAACTCTTGAAGATCATAGGGGGATGGAAGTAAGAGAAGCTGCTAATCATTTATTTGCTTTAGGAAATAAATCTGTTTTTATAGGAGATTCTCTTCCTAGTTTAGAAGAACTAAAGGATTTATCGTCTTTATATCCAAATACTATAGAGTTGGATATAGAAGTAAAAACTAAAGATAAAGTAATACTTAGAATTTTAGATAAAGTTTATACAGCCAGAACAGATGAGGCTAGAGATGCTATTAGAGCAAGTGAAAGTAGATTAATATTAAATGGTGATGTTATTGAGCCATTTAATACAGTAAATAAGAAATTTGGAGATATTTCAATAGATAATAAAGAATATATGAGATATATGGGTGAACTTCAAATATTAAAAACAAATCAAGATGAAGATTTTAGAACAAATATTGTAGCTTCTGTTTTACAAAAAGATATATATTTATTAAAATATATACAAGGTGGAAAGAAATTTCATTTTAATATAGTTAATAAATAAATTAAAGAATAGTAGGGTGTGAAAATGAACGTATTGCAGTATATAAAACAGAACTTCGAGAGCTTTACAGATAGAGAAAAATTAATAGCTGAATTTTTGCTTAGCAATAAAAAAAGCATTATAGGTATGTCAGCAAAGGAAATTGGAGATGTAACAAATACATCAGCTCCAACAGTTGTAAGATTTTCAAAAAAGATAGGTTTTGACTCACTTAATGAAATGAAATTGCAGCTATCTTTGAACTTGCAAAGTGATGAAGATGATTCGGATTTTGAATATCTACACGGAGATCTATCAACGAAAAATATAATTTATGGAATAAAGAGATCTATAGATTCTATTATGAATCAAACAATTAGTATTTTAAAAGAAGATCAATTGGAAAAAGCTATAGATGTTCTTAATGGTGCTAAAAATATATATATATTTAGCGTAGGAGTTTCTAGTTTGGTAGGAATGGACTTTTATTATAAGTTAAGCAGAATTAATAAGAGGTGTATTGCACATTCTGATACACATCTTCAAATTACATCTTCAGCACTTATGGAAAAGGGTGATGTAGCAATAGCTATATCTTATTCTGGAGAAACAAAAGAAGTAATAAAATGTGCAGAAAATGCTAAAAAAGCTAAAGTTCCAGTGATTGCAATAACAAAAGCTAGTATAAACAATACATTAGCAGATATATCAGATATAGTACTGCAAGTACCTTTTGTTGAAAAGACTTTAAGAGAAGGTGCAATGAGTTCAAGAATATCACAACTTTCAATAATAGATATGCTGTTTATAGGAATGGCAAAGACAAACCTAAAAGGCGTAGAAGAAAAACTTAGAATAACAAGAAAAGCTGTGGAAGAACTTAAGAATTAGTGAAAGAATTAAGAAATGAAAGAATGAAAATTTATTTGAAATAGAGATTTCAAATTTCAGTGAAAGAATAGAATTCAACTAATAATTGACAATGTATAATGGATAAAAAGAGAAATTCGAAAGAATTTCTCTTTTTTATTGTGTTGAAAACCACTGGCTATGCCGGTGGATAAAATGGCTTAAGCTCTGCACAGAAAAAAGCTCCTATGATATAA
>NZ_JADNAT010000036.1 GCF_015550425.1 Clostridium sp. 1001275B_160808_H3
GAGCACGAGTAGTGCCGCCAGTATCATGCCCTTATAGGGCTTAATCAAGCCACCAGCTAAGCTGGTGGTACATGACTAGAGAATCTCAAAATTAATTATTAAATTATGGTTTGGAGACATTCAGATTTATTTAAAGTTTAAATTGTGATATTAATTCTAGAAGGTCTTGAGCTAATTGTGATTGATTTTGAGCAGTTTCAGAAATTGTAATTATAGCATTTGTAGTATCATTTATGCTATCTTTAACTGAATTAACATTTGCAGATGAATTTTGAGTCATTGAAGCAACAGAATGAACAGCATCATTTAATTCAATCATTGTAGCTGATACTTCCTCTGACATTGCAGCAATATCTTCACTCATTCCTTTAATAAATATTCCATCCTTTTCGTATTTATCACCAACTTTAATAAATCCCTTAAATTCTTTCATGATTTCATTATTCATAAATTGTAATAGCTTATTACTACTATCAGTTATATTATTAAAGGCTATTTGAACTTGTTTTATAGTATCTTTTACGGTTTGTACTGAGGAGCGAGATTGTTCTGCTAGATTTCTAACTTCTTCAGCTACTACTGCAAAGCCTTTTCCTTGTTCACCAGCTCTAGCTGCTTCAATTGCAGCATTTAAAGCCAAAAGATTAGTTTGTTCTGCAATTTCTTCGATAGAGTTAGCCATATTAACTATTTCATTAACTATTTTTCCTTTTTCAATTGATGCTTTTATATCGTTTTCAACATCTTTATATAAGTTGCTTGTATTATCAATAACATATTCAGTATTTTGTTTAATATTAGTTGATCGCTTTTGAATTTTTTCAGAATTAATATTTCCATCAGTAGCTTTTTCTGAAAGTACATCTATACTAGCACTAACTTCTAAAATTGAAGCTGATAGCTCTTCTGTTATAGCACTAGTTTCTTGAATTGTAGAATTAATATCATTAGAAGATTCACTTATCAAATCAAATTGACATGTTACTTCTTCTATGGAGGCAGCTAAATCTTCGCTTGAAGAGTTAACCATTTCGGTGCTATTTTTAACGGAATTTATTATATTCTTTAAGTTTTCTTGTGCTGTATTTAGAGACGTACCAATGGCTCCAAATTCATCATTATAATTTATTTCTATAGATTCTGATAAGTCATATTTTGCAATTCTATTAGATAAATCCATTATTTTCTTTAGTGATTTAGAAATTCTAAGAGTAATTCTTGCTGATGATATTAAAGTGATTAAGATTGATATTATTATTACGATTAATGTAAGTTTTAATGAGTTATTATAAATAGTTTCATTAGATATTATGGATTCCTGGGCCCACTTACTATTTAATTCTACTAATCTATCTATTTTTATAGTAAAATTTCCGCGGCTAGTATCTAAATCATATGCATGATCATTTGCTTCAGTAAATTTTTTTTCTTTAACTAATGAAATTATTTGATTACTGCTTTCTTCTAGTTCCTTTAATGAAGATATTATTTCATCAAATCTTTCTCTATCCTCTTCTTTTGTAATTGAATTAATATATAACTGAATAAGCTGCGAATTTCTTTGATTATTATAATAAATATTTTGTATTAATACTTTATTAGAATCATCATCTCTACTTATAATTAATTGTTTACTAGCAAGATAATTATAAGTGGAATTTTCTGATAGTTCATTTATGTAAGTTATACCTAAAGTATTATTAAAGTAAAGCTTTTCAGAAGCGTCGTTAATTTGCTTCATATTATAAAGTCCTAATCCCCAGATAAATATTATTAAAGCTATAATTAAAAGGAAACAACCTATAAGTCTATTTGATATTTTATGTAGTCTATTAATTTTAGTTATTTTATTTTTTTTTGCTTTTGAGCTTTTTCGTAATTTGTATTTGTTTCCTTTCTTTCTATTTTTAATGTTAAAAAGTTTTTTCATATAACCCTCCCATAAGTTCCAAATATAATTTGTTTTAAAATAAATTGTGCAAAAATAAAAAAAGACAACTATCTTAATTATCGGAAAATTCCTTTAATAATTTAGTAGTTGTCCATTTAAACGTAATATTAGTTTATTTTTGCATATATTTGTTTATTAATATAATTGATTTTTATTAGTGTTTCTAGCAACTTGCTCTTTTTTTGTATACTCATAAAATGAGGTAGAGGTATTATTTGAAGTAACAGGAACTGCAAAACTTTTATTTTTCATTGGTGCTTTACCATCAGTTCGTTTTTTCTTATTGTTAGACATATTGTATCTCTCCTTTATAATAAATTACTATTTTAAAAATTAGAGAAATATTGACGTATAAATTATTTTGGGGGGTATTACATAATTAATATAGCTTATTTACTTGGAGCATTTGTATCAATTTCTAGATCTACTTCTGGTTGCTCTGTATAATCAAATTCCATATAAGCAATATTATTTACAACTATATCATCTTCGACTGTACTAGGTAATGGACTTGATGGTCCTTCAACCTTACCATGGCTAACCAAAGAATGTTTTTCTGGTGCATATCCAGTTCTTTCATTAGGTAAATAAATCTTTTTTGAGTTAGGTTTTGTTGGCATATTAATCCCTCCTTATACTTATATTATTTGAAATATGAAGTTTTTAATTCCTAGTATTATCTTCTAAAAATGCATAAAGATTATTTAAAATTAAAATATGATGTTGTAAAAATTTATTTATAAAAACTTAAGTTATAATATGGTAAAATTATAGGATGAAAATATCAAAATATATTGGAGGAACAAATGATCAAATTACTAGCGACAGATCTTGACGGAACATTAATAAATAATAATGAAGTTACAAAAAGGGATAAAGATGCCATAATTAAGCTTCAAAGAAAAAAAGATTTATTAGTAGTTTCAACAGGAAGACCATACAATGGAGTACAAATGTTAAAAGATGAATATAAGATATTTGCAAATTACTATGTATTACTAAATGGAGCTTTAATAGTAGATGCTTTAGGTACTAAAATCAGGCAAGAAATAATTGAAAAGAATGTGATTAATAGCATTATAAATGAAATAAGAGAAGAGAATGTAGCTATTTCAGTAGAATCGGGATTTAATACATATTTATTAACTGATGGAGATAATTTACCATATCCTAAAAAGAAAAGAGTAAAATCAATAGATGAAATAAAAGAGAAACTAAGCTTAATTTCTATATATAGTCCTACAAAAGATATATTAGAAATAGAAGAACTAAAAAATAAAATTAATAAAAATTATGGAGATAAAATAATTGCATACAGAAATGATATTTATATAGATATAGTACCATTAGGATGTTCAAAGGGAAATGGAATAAAGTATCTTTCTAATCAAGAACTTATAAAAGATGAAGATGTATATACAATAGGTGATTCATGGAATGATGTTTCTATGTTTAATATAACTAAAAATTCATTTACATTTCATCATGTAGAAAAAGAACTTAAGGAACATGTGTCATATTTAGTTGATTCTGTAGCAGATTGTATAGAAAAGTATATTTTATAAATTAAAAATATAAAGTATATAATATATATTGTAAAGAAGTTATTTGGATATTTATACTATAATAAGTATATCAATATCAATATCAATATTATTAACTATATTATGGAAATTACCAAAAGATTATGTAGTGTCAAATGCATAATAAAAAATTTTTGTTAAAAAGTATAGGAAATGTGTTTGAAAGTATATATCTTTATTGTATAGTATACATATAGTAAGAGTATATGAATAGTTACAAGGGAGGAAGATTAATGTATCCAATTAAATTTGAAAATCTTTATTATGAAAAAATATGGGGTGGTAGAGATTTTGAAGCATTTAGGGATAATATGCCAGATGGTGAAATAGGAGAAACATGGGATATAGCATGTCATCCAAATGGAACTGGAGTTGTTGCAAATGGTTCATTAAAAGGAATAGGCTTTGATGATTTAATAAAGAAATATGGACATGAACTTGTCGGAAGAAAGATAACACTTGAAAAATTTCCTTTACTTATAAAACTCATTAACTCAAAAGAAAAATTATCTGTACAAGTTCACCCGGGAGATGAATATGCAGCAAAGTATGAAGGTGATTATGGAAAAACAGAAGCATGGTATGTAATGGATGCTAAACCAGGTGCATCATTAATAGTTGGAACAAAGGATTGTACTAAAGAGCAATTTGAAGAAGCTATAAAAAATAATAATGTAGAAAATTATTTGAATAAAATTGAAGTTAAAAAAGGTGATTGCTTTTTAATAAATAGTGGATTAGTTCATGCTATATGTGAAGGGGTTATAATAGCTGAGATTCAACAAAATAGTGACGTAACATACAGAGTATATGATTATGGAAGACCAAGAGAAATTCATGTTGAAAAAGCATTAGATGTTATAAATTTTGATCTTCAATGTGAGAATTTAAGTGAAAAAGAAGTAATGAACTATGATGGATATGACCATAGTTTATTATGCAAAAATGAGTATTTTGGAATAGAAAAGATATCAATTACTTCAGAGTATAAAGATTCAAGTGATATTGAAAAATTTGATATGTACACTTGCGTTGAAGGAGAAGGAATAATAGAAGGAAAAGATTTTTCAGAAACTATAAAAATGGGAGATAGCTATCTAATTCCAGCAACTTTAGGAGAATATAAGATAAAAGGTAATGTTACTGTTTTAAAGAGTTATCCAGTATAGTTATGAGTTAGTTAATTACCCCTGAAGTCAAAAGAATATTGGAAATTACAATTATTCTGCATTCAGGGGTATAATTTTAATTGTAGCTATATATTTAATAGTATATAATAACAATTAAATAATTGAGTTTAGCAATTTGAAATTATAAATTGAAATATAATTTATTTTATAAGGAAAAACAAATTAATCTATGATATATAAATAATAAGGAGAAAAGTATGACTAAGTATGAGCAAATAGCCATTTATATAAAGGAGAAAATAACTAATGGCGAATATAAAGCAAATGAGCAATTACCTTTTGAAAAAGAGCTCTGTGAAAAATTTAATGCTAGTAAGATGACTGTAAAAAAAGCATTAGATTTATTAGTCATGGAAGGACTAATAGTTAAAAGAAGAGGTGCAGGTACTTTTGTAAAGGATATGTCTCAGGATCAAATTGAAGATTTAGCTATTAAAAATCAATTTTTAGGTTTAACAGTAACAAATGCAGGGCATGAAATAAAAAGTAAATTATTAGACTTTAAGATAATAAATGCAGATTCAAAAGTTGCAGAGAATCTTAAAATAGATGAAGATGATTTTGTATGCTTCATACATAGAGTGAGATATGTTGATAATAAGGCTGTTGTAATTGAGAAGACCTATATGCCATTATATCTTTTTCCAGGAATAAAAAGATCTGATGCAGAAGGTTCTTTATATTGCTATATACAAGATAAAATGAATTTTAAAATACAAAGTTCTCACTCAACTGTTAGAGCTAGAAAATCAGATGAAATAGATAAGGAATACTTAAATTTAGAAAATGATGAGCCAGTTTTAGAAGTTGAAAGAATAGGATATTTAGATAATGGGAAAGTATTTGAATATTCATTTTCAAGACATAGATATGATACATATGAATTTAAAGCTATAATTGTAAGATAGGTATAGTATTATTAAATAATTGCAAGTAATGTGTAATACATAAAAAAATATAAATAAAAAATATAAATAAAAAGTTATTACAATATTTATATTGATAAAGTAAATACAAAATTGTTATATATTATTTAAATAATGATATAAAGTTTTATTTGTTTATAAAAACTACTATGTTTAGTAGTTTTTAATTTGTAATACTATAGAAAACGTTTTTATAAGCGTGTAAAATTATAATATAAAGATTTTAATAATGGGGAGATGGAAAGGTATGAATAATTATATAGTATTTGATATTGGTGGAAGCAGTGTAAAGTATGCAATTATGACTGAAGAAGGAGAATTTTTATCAAAAGGAAGTTATAAATCAGCAAAGAATGATTTTGAACTATTCAAAGAATCTATGATTAATGTAATTAACAAAGCAAAAGAAGAGCATGACATAATTGGAGTTGCAGTAAGTGCACCAGGAGGAGTAGATAGTGAATCAGGGTTAATAGGAGGAGCAAGTGCATTACCTTGTATTCATGGGCCAAACTTTAAAAAAATATTTGGTGAAGAATTAGGATTAACTTTAGAAATAGAAAACGATGCAAATTGTGCTGCCCTAGGAGAAGTATGGAAAGGAGCTGCTAAAGATAATAATGATGTATTATTTGTAGTATGCGGTACAGGAATTGGAGGAGCAGTTATAAAGGACAAAAAAATCCATAAAGGAAATAATTTACATGGTGGAGAATTTGGATATTGTATTTTAGAAAGAATTCAAGAAGGAAATAATATAAGATTTAAAAGTTGGAGTAAGACTGGAGCGGTTGGAGCTCTATTAGAAAATGTGGCTAAATTAAAAAATATTAATGAAGACGAAATAGATGGGAAAAAAGTTTTTGAGTTAGCTGAAAATGGAGATTTAGATTGTATTAATGCTATAGATGAGTTTTATTTAAATAATGCATTAGGTATATTTAATATTCAATACATGTATGATCCAGAGAAAATTATTCTTGGAGGTGCAATAAGTAGCAGACCAGATTTCATAGATAGAATAAATGAAAAACTAGATATAATAATGGGTGATTTATCAGATGCAAAGGTTAGACCTATAATTGAAAAGTGTAAATTTGAAAATGATGCAAATTTATTAGGTGCATTATTTAATTATTTGCAAAGAAATAAAATATAATAAAAAATATATAAGTTCTATTATGTTATATTCCGAATTAAGGGAGTTATATACATTTATTAATTATTTAATAGTCAGAAATAATACAATATTATTTCTGGCTATTTTTTGTTGGCATATCTTAATTATTGCATATATTAAGATAATTTAGCTTTGCATTATTGATAATTTTATAAAAAATAGTTAAATTTTGAAATATTTATTAATAAAATGAGGGTCAAAATATGCAATTATCAAAATAAAAGTATATTTAACACAAGTTAAAAGTATAGACATTTATAGAGGGAGGATGTAGAATGTATCTGCGGGAAACGTTTTCTAAAATGTAATTTATAAAGTTATTTATTGGGAGGGAGATTTATGAAAAAGAAACTAATAAGCACAATTTGTTTATCAATTTTTGCTATGACTCTTTTTGCTGGTTGTAGTTCAAAAGGAACATCAAAAGAAGAGGGTGTTACATTAAAGGTTTTAACTCATAGAACAGATATTATTGATACTACTCTTAAAAAAATAGGTGATGAGTATTTTGAGAAGACTGGAGTAAAAATTGAGTGGGAAGGAATAACTGATTACGAAGGTGTTGTAAAAACAAGAATGAATACTCAAGATTATGGTGATGTACTTAATGTATTACCTGCAATAACAAGTACAGAACTATCACAATTCTTTGAACCATTAGGAACAGTAGATGAATTAAAGGATTATCAAGGTGTTACACAAAGAGCTGATGGTGATAATGTTTATGGATTGCCAAATGGTTTAGGAGCAACAGGTATAGTTTATAACAAAAAAGTTGTAGCTCAAGCAGGTTATAATGAATTTCCAAAAACAATAGATGAGCTTTACGATTTAGCGGACAAGCTTGCTAAAATGGGAGGAGTAGTTCCACTAGCAATTAACTCTAAAGATAAATGGCCATTAGGTCAATATGATTCAGTTGCTTCAGTAGCATATGGAAATCCATACTATTATAGAGATATGGGTAAAATGGATGATGCTTTATTAGCAGGAAAAGCAACAGGTGACGTTTTAGAAATTTTATATAAATTTGTAAGTAGTGGATGGGTTGAAGGCGATTTAACTACAACTAACTGGGAACAATCAAAATCAGATATGGCAAATGGAAAAGTTGCTATGATGGCTTTAGGTATGTGGGCAGTTCCACAAATTCAAGGATTATCATCTAACCCAGATGATATTGGAATAGCACCATTCCCTGTTAATAATAGTGGTAAGTTAAAAGCAGAAGCTGGTCCAGATCAATTTATTGCAGTAAGTTCACATTCAAAACATAAAGAAGAAGCAAAAGATTTTGTTAAATTCTATACTACATCAGGATATGCTGATAGCGAAGGATTAATACCAGCTAAAAAGGGACAAGACTCTAAGAATCCTGTAGTTAAAGGTTATCAAGAATCAGGAGTTGAATTAATGCTTGCAGATCCAGCAGAAGCAGATCCAGCAGCAAGTGATTTAACAACAGAAGTAGCAAATAATGCTGGAATTAAGTTCTGGGAAGGTTCTTATATTCAAGAAGCAGTTATTGCAGCTAAAAAGAGTCGTGCAGACTTTGATGCAGTAATTAAGAAATATAATGATGCTTGGAATAAGAGTAAGGCAGCATCAAATTAATAAATAAGAAAAATTTAAATTTCAGTTTAGGAAAATTTCCTAAACTGAAATTCTTATTATGACAAATAGGAGGATAGGGTCTTGTTTAGTAGATTAGATTATAAACAACAAAGAAGAATAATAATATTTCTATTTCTAATAGTACCAATTACATTTTTATTACTATTTACTTATTTGCCAGCTATAAATATGATAACTTATAGTTTTACAAGCTGGAAGGGGTATGGAACTAAGACCTTTGTTGGATTACAAAATTACATAGATATATTTAGTAATCCAGATATTTTTGGAGCTTTTAAAAATAGTATTTACTACTTTGTAGGTGGAATTATTCAATTAATTTTAGCGTTTTATCTAGCGGTATTAGTTAATTCAAAGTTAAGAGGAAAGGGTTTCTTTAAATCAGTATTCTTCTTCCCATATTTAATTAATGGAGTTGCAATTTCACTGATGTTCTTATTCTTTTTCCAACCAGAAGGAACATTAGATACACTTATGAAAATGATAGGTTTAGAGAAATATATAACTTTATGGCTTGGGAATGAACATGTAGTTAATTATTCATTGGCATTTACATCTATTTGGAGATATATAGGATATAGCTTTATTATTTTCTTGGGAGCAATGCAATCAGTATCAACAGAAGTACTTGAGGCAGCAGAAATAGATGGAGCTGGGGAATGGCATAAGATCAAATATATACTAGTTCCATCAGTAAAAAATATAATTAAGCTAAATCTAATACTTAATATTTCAGGTGCAATTTCGGTATTTGAAATGCCATATATAATGACAGGTGGAGCTAATGGAAGTTCAACATTTGTAATCGAAACAATGAACACTGCATTTAAATTTAATCAAGTGGGTAAAGCATCAGCAATGGCTGTAGTAGTTATGTTCATAGTTGGAACTGTTGCACTTATACAAAATATTTTCTTTAAGGAGGAAAAATAATGAGTGATAAAGATATACTTAAATCAAAAGTAAGTCAAATAGCTTGGAGCGTAACTAAATACCTATCATGTATATTGGCAGCATTCATATTTATACTTCCAATAGTAACTATATTTTTGGCCTCATTTAAAGGATATGAGGAGTTTTATTCAAGTAGTAAACTATCATTGCCTGAAAATATGTTTAATTTTTCCAATTATATAACAGCCTTTGTAGACGGAGGTATGCTAAAAGGATTTATGAACACTGCTTTCATTATGGTCATTTCATTAGCAGGAACTATTTTATTAGGAGCAATGGTGGCTTTTGTACTTCAAAGATTTGACTTTAAATTAAAGAAAGCAATTTTACTCATATATTTATTACCAATGTTTTTACCTATGGTAACAACACAGGTAGCAACATTCCAAATAATATCTAAATTAGGTTTATATAATACTATTTGGGCTCCTATAGTTCTTTATTTAGGAGCAGATGTAATGAGTATTTATATAATGATGCAATTTATGGAATCAATTCCTATTGCAAATGATGAAGCTGCAATGCTTGATGGAGCATCTTATATTTATATATTTAATAGATTGATATTACCTTTATTAAAACCTGCCATAGCAACAATTATAATCTTAAGAGGAGTGGCTATATATAATGATTTCTACACACCATTTTTATATGCACCAAGCCAAGAACTTGGAACTGTTGCGACATCTTTATATAAATTTATAGGACCATATGGAGGACAATGGAATGTAATAGCAGCTGGAGTTATATTAATAATGATTCCAACGGCAATAGTATTCTTATTATTACAAAAATATATTTATAATGGCTTTACAGATGGAGCTGTTAAATAAATAGAATTTATAAATAGCTTTAACAATTTATTTTTAATAATTTGAGTTTAATAATTTACATTTAATAATTTGAATTTAATAATTAGGAGAGGTTTTCGGCTTATGAATAATAAGACATTTAGATTCGTTAATTCACTTTATGTAATAATGATAACTAATATAATGGCATTAATTTATCTTGCTTTAGGTTTATTTTCTTTTACACTTGTTCCAGTAATTTTTTCAGTAATTGAAGTAATGAATGAGTTATTAAAAGGCGAAGTTGATGGATACTCAAGCCTAGTAAAGCATTTTAACACTTTAATGATAAAGAATATGAAAATTTATAAAAAAGAAGAATTATTAACTGGAGCATATTCATTGACATTAGTAATAGCAATATTTTTATTAAGAAGAGTAAATATGGCAATGGCTACAAGTATCAACATATTACTTATGTATATTTTCTCTATGATAAGTATTTATTGGAGTTACTATGGAGTGGAGTTACTTTTTAATGAAGAAAAGAAAAGTTACTTAAATGTATTAGTTTTGATGTTTAAGAATCCTAAAAATCTTATAACAGCAGTCTTATTATTTATAAGTTTAATATCGCTTGGAGTTGCATTTAAAGAGATTTTAGTATTATTTTCTTTTAGCATATTTGCCTTAATATTTGTGAGGCTAAACTCTAAGTTAGCTTCTTAAATAAAAGGAGATTAATGATGAAGAAAGACTTTGAAATTAAGAGTTTTAATTTTATAACTTGGAATTGGAAAAATGATGTTGTAGTTAAAGAAGTGAAAAAAGAAATAGATTATCAAGTAGATAAATGTAATATAAATACCATAACTTTTGCTTTTTCAGCTGTTCAAGAGCATTGCTATTCCACAAAAATATATTGGCAAGGAGATCATATGCCAGTGGATGAGGAATTATCTGAATTAGTGAGATATGCAAAAAATAAAGGGCTAAAAATTATTTTAAAACCAATGCTTAATGTAAGTGATGGATATTGGAGAGCTTATATTAGATTCTTCGATGAGGATGTACCATGTGAGCCAAAATGGAGTGATTGGTTCGAAAGCTACAATGAATATCTAATGAATTATAGTATGTTTTCTGAAAAAAATGACGTTGATATGATGATAATTGGATGTGAACTTGTTGGAACAGATCATAGGGAAAAGGAATGGAGAAGTTTAATAAGTAAAATAAGAAAAGTGTATAGTGGTAAATTAACATATAACTGTGATAAATATCAAGAACATAATGTTAAGTGGTGGGATGCATTAGATTATATATCATCATCTGGATATTATCCAATTGGAACAATATCTAAGGAACTTGATAGAATTGAAACTGTAGTTAATGTGTACAATAAGCCCTTCTTTTTTTCAGAAGCTGGTTGTCCATCTGTTAAAGGTGCAGGAAAATTTCCAAATGATTGGACTTTAATTTTAGATGGTGAATCAAGTGAAGAAGAGCAGTATAAATTTTATTATGAGCTTTTAGAGGAAAGTTCTAAAAGGGATTTTGTAAAGGGATTTTGTTTTTGGGATTGGCCAATTAGATTACAAAGTACTAAAGAAAGAAGTCTTCCTAAAGATTATAGTGTAAAGCATAAATTAGCTGAAAAAATTATTAGAAGTTATTTTGAAAATTGAATAACAAAAGTAAAAATATAAATAAGATAGTAAATGTTTTTTCTTCAACATATATATTAGGAAGCATAGGAAACTCAATAGTAAATAATGTATTCATATTATTTATGGCATCAGTTAAAGGGTTCAGTGATGGAGAAATAAGCATTATACTTGGTGTATTGCCGTTAATATCTATATTCACATTTTTTGTTTGGGGAGCAATTATTGATAAGTATAAGAAACTAGTTTTTTTCAATAAATTAGTTTATTCAATGAATATAGCTACCTTATTCTTATTATATAAAATAGATAACTTTAAGTTGTTTTTTATTATAAATCTTATAAGAACAATAATGATGCAACCAAGTGGTGTAGCTAACGATGAATATTTATTAAATTTATCAAATAAGTACGGGGTAAGATTTGGGAAAATTAGAGTATTTGGAACTATAGGTTATGGGATAGCTGGAATAGTATCTACAATATCGTTAGCTTATCTAGGTATTAATAAGTCTATATTAATATCTAGTATATTTTTAACAACTACATTAATATTATTTTTTAGATTACCTGAAATAACAGGATCTGAAGAAAAAGTAGTTTCTAAGGATAAATCTTATTTAAATATAATAAATATATTAAAAAATAAAGATTTTAGATTATTTATATATACTTATGGTATATTAACAGGAGTAATAGCAGCTTCAGTTAATTATGGAACACCAATATTAATGATAAAGTTAGATGCACCAGATGCATTTATAGGTTTGATTCCAATATTTATGATAGCATTTGAAGTTATACTATTACCTGTTATAGAAAAATTAAATTTTTATGATAATGTAAATTATGTTTTTAAATTAGTAGGAATCCTATTAATTATAAGATGGGTTATATTCGGATTTGCTAATTCTTATATTATAATTATGGTATTAGCACTTATGCATGGATTAATAAATGGATTGTTACTTCCTATGCAAAATAAATTAATTTGGACTTTAGTTCCTAAAGATAAGCATTCAACAGCATTTATAATTACTAATTTATTTTGTTATACAATTTTTCCAGCTGTAATAAATTTAATAACAGGTGGCTTAGTGAAATACTTAGGCATACATACTTATGGCATAGTATATTTATTTATTACTATTATAAGTATGATAATAATTTTAAAGAACAAATTTAGTACTAGTTATTAAGTTATTAAAATAATATTTTGAATAATATTTTGAATAATATAATATCATATTTGAGTAATTTGATATTATATTATATTTTTCTAAAATCGTAATTAATTGTAATATAAGATTAATAAAGTTAGTTATAAAACTAGCAGATAAGTAAAGTGAAAATTTATAATAGGTTAGATTAAATATAAGTGGATAAAATATAATGAGATTAGATGTATATATTGAATATTATTGAATTAGAAATGAATGGAGCAAATATGAAAATTTTTGCTTTATTTTTATATTACCATAAATAGTTCATGGGTGTGAGGAATTTAAAGTTAATACAGTTGTTATTAGATAATAAATGGTATAAAATATAATACAAATAAAGATTTTAAAGTTACAATAAAAATTTAAAATTATGAATTAACTTAATACAAAGGCTCTAATTAGCTTATAAAAATTTACATTAAGAGAATTATATAAATTTTGTAAGCATAGATAGTTTATAATTTTTATATTAATGGTAAGGGAATATAAATCTTTATAAAATAATTTAAGAGTCTAATAAAGGGGAAGAGAATATGCACAATGTAAACGAAAACAGATATGATGAAATGAAATATGCTAAGTGTGGTAATAGTGGTTTGTATTTACCTAGAGTTGCTTTAGGGTTATGGCATAATTTTGGTTCTGTGGATTCAATTGAAAATCAAAAATCAATAATATTTGAGGCTTTTAACAATGGGATAACACATTTTGATTTAGCAAATAATTATGGGCCAGTATATGGGTCTGCTGAAGAAAATTTTGGTAGAATATTAAATAAAGAGCTTATTAATTATAGAGATGAAATGATAATATCAACAAAAGCTGGATATGATATGTGGCCAGGCCCTTATGGAAATGGTGGTTCAAGAAAATATTTAATTTCAAGTTTAGATCAAAGTTTAAAAAGAATGAATTTAGAATACGTTGATATATTCTATCATCATAGACCAGATACAGATACACCACTTGAAGAAACTATGGGAGCATTAACTGATATTGTAAAGCAAGGAAAGGCATTATATGTAGGTTTATCAAATTATCATCCAAAGGAATTAAAAGAGGCATCAAAAATATTAAAGGAAAATGGTACGCCATGTCTTATCCATCAATTTAGCTATAGTATGTTTAATCGTTGGAGCGAAGTAGAAGGACTACATGATGTTCATAAAGAAGAAGGGATAGGTTCAATAGCATTTTCACCTTTAGCTCAAGGACTTCTTACTGATAAATATCTTCACGGAATTCCAGAAGATTCAAGAGCTAAAAAGGTAAGTAGTAAATTCTTAAATGAAAAAGATATAACTGCTGAAAAGCTTCAAAAAATAAGACAATTAAATGATATAGCAGGAGAAAGAGGACAAACATTAGCTCAAATGGCATTAGCTTGGGTATTAAGAAATGATGTTGTTACAACAGTTCTTATTGGAGCTAGTAAGGCAGAACAAATAGTGGATAATAAGAATATAATAAATAATTTAAGCTTTAGTGATAAAGAACTTGAAAGTATTGAAAGTATATTAAATTCTAAATAGTATATTTTTATTTTTAGTTACTTGAAGTATTGGAAAAGATTTTTGGGACAAGCTTTTTGATTAGAAAATAAGAAATTAATTAATAGGTATATAAGTATAATTTTTATATGAAAAATTGTTAAGAAAATATATTAAAGTTAAAATTTTATGGACAAGGACAAGGACAAGGACATTAATATTAATATGAATATTGATATTGGTATGGATATAGTGGATAATATTATCAAAGTATTAAAATACAAAATATATAAAAATAGTCCTAGGAGCACTGCATCTAGGACTTATTTTTTTGCTTTATTAACTTACGTTTCTTGACTTATTAGGTGAAACGCCATAATACTTTTTATAGAGCTTACTAAAGTAATATGGGTCACTATATCCAACCATTTTAGCAATGGATTTTATTGAAAGCTTTGAGTCTTCTAATAAATCTTTTGCTTTAGCTAATCTTATTTGTATTAAGTAGTTTATTGGAGAATCCCCCATAAGCTCCTTAAAAATCTTAGATATATAAACAGGACTTAAATACATATTTTTTGATAAGGTATACAATGAGATGTCTTCTGTATAATTTTCAGTTAAGTATTTTGTTATACTTTCAACTAAGGCTTTCTTTTCACGTGATTTAAATGAGAATTCCTTAGAATCACGAGTAGTATCCTCCTCATTTATTTCTCTATATAATAATACAAGTAGTTTCATAACTAGAGATTTTAGCATAAAAGGAGAAGTTTGATTATAGTTTTTTTGTTCTTCAAGAATTTCTAAACAACTCTTTAATATTTCATCTTTATATTTAACAAATGTGAGAACGTTTTTATCACCTATATCAATATAGTCTTTTTTTATATTACTAAATAAATTTAAATTAGTTAAACCAATATGTAGCTCTCTACAATTTGTATTTTCTTCAAAAAGCTCTTGATGATAAACTCCAGGATTAGAAATAAGTACTTGACCTTTTCTCAAGGTATATTTTTGACCTTCTATTAAATAATCTACAGATCCAGCAGTTATGAATGAAAGTTCAACAAAATCTTCATGGCAGTGATATTGAGTTTCAGGAATTGGATTTTCGGGAAGGCGACTTCCATCAATTACAAATAATATTTGAGGATTATAGCAATCTATATTTGCATGTACTTTATTCATTTTAACATCTCCCAAAATAATTACTTCATTTAGTATAATAATATACATTTAAAGTTTAATATAATACATTTTTATTTTCAATAACTTGGATATAATCTTACTTAGAAATAAATAATTTAGGGAGAAGTTGGTTATGGATAATTTAAAGTGGAGTTCTATTTTTAAAAGATTATAAGTTAAGAAATAAATAAGATATAAAAAGCGTAATTATTAATAGTTATGGGTTTAACTCTATTTGCTAAATGACATAATATGAAAAATAAGCAGTATAAAGGAGAGGTTAATTATGAATAGTTTTAAGTGGATTTTTTATAATTAAAAATATGATTTATAAATAAACAATATAAGGGAGGCTTGATTATGGATAGCATAAAATGGATATTTAGTTACTTAAAGAAATACAAGTTTAAATATTTCTTTGCATTGTTATTAGTATTAATTACTTCGGCAATTAATATGGTAAATCCATTTATTACAGGTAAAATTATTGATAGGGTTTTTGGAAGTGGAGAAACATCACTACTTATTCCTCTTGTTTCAATAATGATATCTGTTGTAGCAGTTAAAGGAATTATAACTTTCAGCTATCAAATGATTTTAGAAACTATTTCACAAGATGTTCTATTTAAAATAAGAACAGATTTATATGATAAACTCTTAAATTTAGATGTTAATTTCTATAGTAGGGTAAAAACTGGGGATCTTATGGCAAGAATGACAGGAGATACTGATGCCATAAGACACTTTATTGCATGGGTTGTTTATAATATTCTATCAGCTATAACAACCTTTAGTTTTGCTATTATTTCGATGATGTATGTGAATTACATTTTAACTATATTTATGCTCTTAGTTGCACCTATGATTGGACTCTTAACTTTTAGGATGAGCAGGGAGATTTCACCAACCTTCTATAATATAAGAGAAGCTTATTCAAGGTTAAATTCAGTTGTTCAAGAAAATATAAGTGGTAATAGAGTGGTAAGAGCCTTTGGAAGAGAAGACTTTGAAATTAACAAATTTACTACTGAAAATGAAAATTATAAAAATAAAAATCTTGATACTATAAAGGTTACAAAAAAATATATTCCAAAACTTGAATTCTTATCTAATAGCCTTTCTGTAATTATGATTTTAGTTGGTGGAATTTTAGTTGCACTAGAAAAGATAACTTTTGGAGAACTTATTATTTTTAGTAGTTTACTATGGGCGTTAAATAACCCAATGAGAATGTGTGGGTATTTAATTAATGATGCTCAAAGATTTATAGCATCTTCTGCTAAAATTATGGATCTTTTAAATACAGAAAGTAGCATAATAAATAAGGACAATGTTTTGAATGTTAATAAGTTTGAAGGTAACATAGAATTTAAAAATGTGAGTTTAACATTAGAAGGAAGAAGGGTTATAAATAATATTTCCTTTAAGGTTGATGCTGGACAAACAATTGGTTTAGTTGGACATACAGGATCAGGAAAATCTCTTATAATAAATTTACTTTCAAGGTTTTATGATGCCACAGAAGGTGATATTTATATTGATGGAATTAATATAAAGGATATAGATTTGGATATTTTAAGAGGAAATATTGCAACAGCTATGCAAGATATATTCTTATTTTCAGACACAATTAAAGATAATATTGCTTTTAGTAATCCAAAAGCAAGTTTTTCAGAAATAAAGAGGGTTTCTAAAAAAGCACAGGCTCATGGTTTTATAAAGAGACTTGATGAAGGTTATGAAACCATAGTAGGGGAAAGAGGAGTAGGACTTTCAGGAGGACAAAAGCAAAGAGTATCCCTAGCAAGGGCAATGATGAAAAATGCCTCAATTTTTGTACTAGATGATGTAACTTCTGCTGTTGATATGGAAACAGAAAAGAAAATACAATATGAGTTAAAAAATATGAAGGAAAAGAAAACTACATTCATAATTGCACATAGAATTTCTTCATTGAAGCAAGCTGACTTAATTTTAGTATTAGATAATGGAGAAATAGTAGAAAGAGGTACTCATGAGGAGCTAGTACAAAAGGGTGGGTATTATTCAAATATATTTTATACTCAATATGGCAATTTAGATATAAGGATTGGAGGGGTATAAATGGCTAGAAATAAATATGATGTAGATGAAGAATTAGAAACGGGATTTAATTTAGGATATTTAAGAAGACTATTAAAATATATGAAACCTTATAAAAATAAAATAGTTACTTCAGTTATTTTAATGCTAATTTCAAGTTCACTTGCATTATTAGGACCCGTAATAATTAAGTCAGCTTTAGATAACTTTATACCAAATAAGGATATTAAAAATTTAGCATTAATTTCAGTTTTATATGTAATGATATTTGTAACTATAGCAATAATCATGAAGCATAGAATGCACACCATGGGAGAAGTTGGGCAAAATATATTAGTAGATATGAGATATGATTTATTTAAGAATCTACAGTTTGTTCCTTTTAATTATTATGATTCAAGACCTCATGGTAAAATATTAGTAAGGGTAGTTAATTATATTAATTCACTTAGTGATATTTTATCTAATGGTTTTGTAAATTTAATTGCAGATATGGTTACCTTAGTTATGGCAATAATATTTATGTCATTTCTAAGTATAAAGTTAACCTTAGTTACTTTAATGGGCATTCCCATACTTATGATAGTAATGATGTCTATAAAAAATGCACAAAGAAGGGCATTTCAAAGATTAAGTGCTAAGCAATCAAATTTAAATGCTTATATTCATGAAAGTATAAATGGTGTAAGAGTAACACAATCTTTTTCAAGGAAAAAAGAAAGTATGGATACCTTTAAGGAGCTTTGTTTTGAAAATAGTGATTCATGGATGAAGGCAGTTAGATTTAATTTTCTAATTTGGCCAAGTATAGACATTATTTCAGTAACATCAATATCTTTAATTTATATTTTTGGAATCTTAGTATTTAGGGATTCAGTTTCATTAGGATTAATAGCAGCATTTATTTCATATGTATGGATATTTTGGGCTCCAATAATGAATATAGGAAACTTTTATAATACTTTAATTAATGCAATGGCCTACTTAGAAAGAATATTTGAAGCGATGGATGAAGAACCAGAGTATGATAAAAAGGATGCTATAGAGCTTAAAAATGTTAAGGGTGATGTAGAATTTAAAAATGTGCATTTTGAATATGAAAAAGACACTACTATTTTAGAAAATGTAAATATGAGGATTAAAGCTGGGGAAAAAATAGCCTTAGTTGGACCTACAGGGGCAGGAAAAACCACAATAGTTAATTTACTTTCAAGATTTTATAGAATAAAGTCTGGAGAAATACTAGTTGATGAAATAAATATAAATGATGTAACCTTAAAATCTTTAAGAAAAGAAATAGGTGTTATGCTTCAAGATCCATTCGTTTTCTCTGGAACTATAATGGAGAATATAAGATATGGTAGATTAGATGCTACAGATGAAGAAGTAATAGAGGCTTCTAAGATAGTTAGGGCTGATGACTTTATAAAAGATTTTAAAGATGGATATAACACATATTTAAATGAACAAGGAAATGGACTTTCAGTTGGACAAAAGCAACTTATATCTTTTGCAAGGGTTTTATTATCTGATCCTAAAATACTAATTTTGGATGAAGCAACATCAAGCATAGATACAGAAACTGAAGCATTATTACAAAAAGGAATAGAAGAACTTCTTAAAGGAAGAACATCCTTTGTTATAGCTCATAGATTATCAACAATAGTTAATTCAGATAAAATAATGTATATAGGTGATAAGCAAATTTTAGAAGAGGGAACTCACGATTCATTAATAAAGCAAAAGGGATTGTACTACAATTTATATAAATCACAATACATTGATATATAGATTTTAATTTGTTTAGTCCCCAGAGGCAATGCCTCTGGGGATTTTAAAATTGCAACTAGTTTATATTCTTGATTTTATTACTTTGCTTGCATGAAAGTAAATGATTAGATAAGTATATATTATTATATTTAAAATATAGACAAGTATGTGTTGTGATTATATAATTATTATAAGAGAGGTTGTTTTATTATAGGAATAAATTTAAAGGGAGTTTATATGAAAAATATAGATATATAGGGTCTAATTATAAGTACGTTACTAATAGGAGGAATATTCACAGGTTTAGGTTGGATAATTAAAAGTCAAAATGCAGAAGAAAAAGGAAACAATCTTAAACTAAATCTAATGAAGCTAAAGTTTTAGTGTAAACGATAATAAAGTGTGATGAAAATTTGATAATAAATAATAAAGAGTACTTACTGATTTGTGGGAGGTAGTGTAATGGAAAATAGTTTTACAAATAACGATAAATATATAATAGGAGTAGATATTGGTGGAACTAATATTAGAGCAGCTTTATTAGATGAAGAAAGAAATATTATAGAAAAGATAAAAATAGAAAATCAAGTAAAAGAAGGCCCAGAATATAATTTGAATAAGATTATAAATCATATCAATAGTAACTGGAAAGATAGAGATATAAAAGGAATTGGAGTTGGAAGTCCAGGACCTTTAGATATTAAAAATGGAATTATTTTAAAAGCACCTAATTTACAGGGATGGGATAACTTTAATATAAAAAAATACTTTGAAGAAAAAACATCATTGAAAACAGAGGTTAATAATGATGCTAATGTTGCAGGGCTTGCTGAAGCAATGATTGGCTCTGCAAAAGGAGCAGAAAGTGTTTTTTATATTACAGTTTCAACAGGTGTTGGTGGTGCTTTAATAATTGATAATAAAATAATAAATGGTGCAAATAGTTTTGCAGGAGAAATATGCAACTTAATAATAAATGAAGATAAATACAGTCATTCAGGGTTAGTTCAAGGTGGACTTGAAGGACAATGTAGTGGGCCTAATATATCTAGACAAGCATCCGATTTATTAGGGAAACATATAGATACACCAGAAGTTTTCGAGTTATACAAAAATAATGATGATTCAATAAAAAGCTTAATTAATAGAGTATGTGAAAATTTATCTAAAGGAATTTCAAACATAATATCAGTTGTTGATCCAGAAGTAATAGTTCTTGGAGGTTCTGTAATATTATATAATAAGGAATTGTTAGAATTAATAATACAAAAAGTTAAAGAAAAGGTAATTAATAAAGATGCTGTAGATATAAGAGTAGCAGAAATTGGTGATGATGCTGGACTTAGAGGTGCAGGATTCTTAATTAGCTAATTATTGATTAAAAATAGAGGTTGTCCATATGGGCGACCTTTTAAATTAATAATTAGCACTGTTTAATCTAATGTTGATATTGGACAATAAAAAATGGACGATTAATTGTCTATTTTTTATTCGTAATAGTTTAATATTACGAATCAATTAATTATTCGTTATAATAAACCTGCTTTTTTTTCTTCAAATACTTTATATTTAGTCCATGGATAATGTCCATTATAAATAATAGTACACCATAACACATACATTACAATTAATCCCCATATACTCACACTTTCATTTTTAGTAAAGTCAGTAATAAAATTTATTATTTTGTCACTAAAAATCCCATAAAGTATTATAGGAAGAGTTACTATTATTGAATTTATAGTATTAGTTTCCTTGGTCAATTCAATCCTAGTATTACATTTATCACATCTTAGTTTATACCATGGACTACAAAAAATATTTGATATAATCATGTATTTAAACCTTTTTCCACAATTAGGACAAATTCTCATTACATTACTCCCCTTTAATCTCCTATTTATTTCTTAACTATCTTTTATCAACTACGTCTTATGAGTTGGCTTGATTGCGATGTTGAGTTAAAAAAATAGCATATATATAAGCATTTACAAGTGGTTTAAACTTGGTTA
>NZ_JADNAT010000037.1 GCF_015550425.1 Clostridium sp. 1001275B_160808_H3
TTATATCATAGGAGCTTTTTTCTGTGCAGAGCTTAAGCCATTTTATCCACCGGCATAGCCAGTGGTTTTCAACACAAACAAGAAGAACCTAATAAGATTTAATTGTTCTTATTAGGTTCTTTTTATTTATTATTTTAACTTATTTAATTTTCATATATAACAAATTATTACTTTTAGTACTAGTTATTTATAGATAATCCATTTATTATTCTTGTGATTAATATCTAAATCCCATCATAGATCCAGTTCTTCCCCAAGCTCCTCTTCCTCTACTTTCTGAATTAAATCCATATCTATTTCCTTGTCCTTGACCTTGATAACCCTCGCCATAATAAGGACAATGTTGATTTCCCCAGCTAGAATAATTATTATCATCACTTATATTATAGTCTTCGCCTATATTAGAATTTTCAGTTTCACTTATCGCTGGATCACCTGCTGCATCTATTATTGCACTACCTTCCTCTGCTGCAAAAGCTATAGCCCCTGTCCCAATTGTAATAGCACCTATTATTGATAATGATAAAATTAATTTTTTCATAGTTATTATACCTCCAATAAATATTTCCTTAATTAAATAAATCTTACTCTTATAAATAAGTATTTTTTAACTGTCCTTATTTATTAAGTATCTTTAAGAATATAATAACTTTTATTTTTAATAAGTTAATGACTAATTTGTGATGAATCTGTGAAAACTTATTTTTCTTTTATTAAATTTCTAGGAATAATAAAAGAAAATTTACTTCCTTCCCCTATATTGCTTTCCACTCTATAATTAAATTCATGTGCTAATATTATTTCCTTAGAAATGGCTAATCCTAACCCCATTCCCCCACTTTCATTTCCTTTATAATATCTATCCCAAATATACTTAATAGATTCTTGTTCTATTCCCTTTCCATAATCCTTAATATATATTTCTATATTCTTATCTACTTCCTTCAACCCAAATACTATATTTTTATTCTTACCTTCAGAATGTTTTATAGCATTAATAAAAAAATTAGATATTACTCTAAATAAATAATTATTATCTATGGAAGCAAAAATCTTCTTACCATCTAAATTTTTATCTATTTTAAGATGTAAACTATAATTATCATAATTGCCTTTAATTAAATAATTATTTAACTTATCATAACTTTCTTTTACAAAATTCTTTATCTCATACTCTAATGGCTTAATTACTTTTTTATTATCTCTTAGTTTTGTTAAAACCAATATTTCTCCTACAAGATCTGTTAATATATCAACTTCTTTAATTATACTAGATGCATATTCAACAACTTCCTTACCAGAAACTAACTCATCCTTTATAACCTCACTGTTAGCTCTAATTACACTTAATGGTGTTTTTAAATCATGACTTACATTTGCAATAAACTCCTTTTGCATATTATCTTTGACTTCAAGTTCCTTAGCCATATTATCTATGCTGTCATTTAATTCCTGTATCTCATCTTTCGTATTAACTTCAAATTTACTACCATATATTCCTTTAGAAATATCATTAGCTCTTTTGCGTAAGGATATTATTGGCTTTGTAAATTTTTCTCCAAGGTAAATAGCTATAAAAGCGGATATAATTAATGAAAATATAAATATTGATATCATTATTAAATTAACACTTTTTATTAATGATTTTGTTCCTTCATAGCTTTTATAAACTACTATATCACCGTAGCCAGAATTTCTTTTAAGTCCTATATATGTGTTGCCATCACTAGACTTAAAAATCTGCCTACCTTTTATACTCTCGTAATCTATAGAATTCATTTGTCCCATCATGCCCATCTGACCCATATGCCCATGTCCTTTACCAGCTTTACACATATTCGTAACTTTTCCATTATTAATTAATACAGCATATATATTCGCCAAATCTGTAACAGTATTATTCTTTGCTGCTTCCAAAACATATTCACTGGCTTCTTCCAAATCAATATACTCATTATTTATATAAATCTTAGGTAAAATAAATGATGTTAAAATCAATCCAATAATCGTCACTACCAAATTCATTAATATCATATACTTAACTATTCTTTTACTTATCTTATTCATTATTCTATAGTAAGGCTATAGCCTACCCTCCATACAGTCTTCAGATTTTTTCTAAAAAACTCCAACTTTTCTCTTAGTTTTTTAACATGCGTATCTACAGTTCTAGTATCTCCATAAAAATCATACCCCCAAACACTAGTTATTAAATCTTCTCTTGTAAAAACTCTATTCCTATTCTTAATTAAAAACATTAGTAAATCATATTCCTTAGGCGTTAGAATAATCTCATTATCCTTTTCAAAAACTCTTCTATTATTATCATCTATTCTCAAATTATCAAATCTAATTTCATTCTTATATTCATTTTTAGGACTATTTATCCTTAATCCAACTCTTAAAACTAATTCTCTCATACTAATAGGCTTTACCATATAATCATCTGCACCAAGTTCAAACCCAAAAATCCTATCTTCCTCTTCTCCTCTAGCACTAGTTATAATAACTTGTGTTTTATTATTTAAGGACTTAATTTTCTTTAAAAGATACCAGCCATCCTTATTAGGCATCATTATATCTAATATGACTAAATCATATGTACTATCTTCAATTAAGTCCTCCGCTACTTTACCATCATTAGCCACAGTAACCTCATATCCACCCTTTTCAAGATATAACTTCATAACTTTACTTATTTGCATCTCATCTTCTGCTACTAAAATCTTTCTCATATATCCTCCAAATTAATATATTTCTGTACTTATATTCCTAAATATTTATTTATAAATAATATAGCATACATTAAAAACTACATCTAACTATTCAAACTATAAAATAAACTGTATATTAATAGCAAGAATTTGTTCAATTAACTCTACTCTATACATAATATTTTATACTATACATATGTGTTTTAAAAACGTGTTGTTTTAAATATTATTAGATACTCATTGATTAATCTATAACTTAATTGTCTAAAATTAAAATATACATTATATGTACTATATATATTATATGTTCTTAAAATATTCTCTTCTATTTCAATACCAAAATAATAATATTAAGGATGAGTAAAATGAAATCTAAAAATAAAACTATCATAGAATATAGCAATGATCCTATAAAAGAAAATACAATTAAAAATATTTTTAAAACAATTAATGATCATTTAGATTATCTTAATACAATAGATATATTTAAAGATAAAAAAATCAAATCTTGTCCTTATTGTCAAAATAGCAAATTTATTAAACATGGAAAATTTAGAGATATTCAAAGATACAAATGTAAAAATATAAACTGTTCTAAAACATTTTCTGCTAAAACTAATTCACCTTTTAGTTATTCAAAGAAAAATATTACATTATGGATGAAATATTTATCTCTTATGAATAGTGGAATGTCTATAAGAGCTTGTTCTCATATTTTAGGAATAAATATTGCAACCTCATTTTATTGGAGGCACAAAATACTTGTTGCAGAATCTTCCAATAATAATTTTAAGATTTTAAAAGATTATGTTGAAGCAAATAAAATAATGATAAAAGAAAATTTTAAAGGCAATAAAAAATCTAAAACTTTTAATAGAGAAAAAATATTTATAATTTGTGCCATGGATAATAATGAATCAATTTTATCTAAAGCAATATGCAGATATTCTATCTCTTTAGCATCGATATCAAAGAACTTCTATCCTAACCTAGATAAGTCAGCTTTTTTAGCTACCTCTGGAGATAGATGTTTAGTTGCCTTTGCTAAAAAGCATAACTCTACAATCCCTAAAACAAAATTAGATAAATTAAATAAAATTAACCTAAATGAAATTAAATTTGGGAATTTAAATAGTAAAAATACTTTTTCCTATGCTGAATTACCTCATATCCATAGCTTCTCTTTTAATATTTATAGATGGCTTAAGAAGTTTAAAGGGGTTGCAACAAAATATTTAGAAAACTATTTAAGCTGGTACATTCTTGACTACAAATCTAACTATTCTCTTGGAAACTCCAACCAAATTATACTATTAAAGAAACTAAATGATGAAAATATATATTTAAGAATTAAAGATTTTTCAACTTTCAAATTATCATATCAATATACTTGTATTGGTAATTATTAATTTACTATTGAATCAATTACTAATACCAGCATAAATTTTATTTTTATATCATTATTCTTATAGCTTCAATTTATAGAAACAACAATTTGTTAAAACACATATAAATAGTGTTAATATTTAAACTAAACATATATGTCAATATGCTTGTGAAATTCTTATTATATTAACAGGTATATTCCTAATAGTACGTTTTTTATAATAGTCATTAAATTATTTAGTTATCCAACTCATAAATTTAATCTTATTATATTTAATTATTTAATTCATAAACATAAATAATATACTTTTTATTTAAAATAAAAATAGAGCAATAAATGTATTACTCTATTTCATATAAATACTTCTAAATATGTTTATATAATGTTTCACTTCTTTATATATGAATTTTTAATTTTATACATATAATTCACATATAATTCTGCTGATTTCAAATAAATTTAATATTTTAAATTATCTTCTCTTTTACTATTTATATTCTGCTCCTGCATCTACTTTTGTAACTTGAACTGCTGTCATGTTTTGTTTATTCCCATTTGTAATTTCATGCCATTCTCCTGTAGGGATAAATACTGTACTTCCTACACTAACGTCAAATTCATTTTCTCCAACCTTTATTTTTCCTTCACCTTTTAAAAATATAAATATTTGTTCTCCATTTGGATGTCTGTGTGTTTTTAGAACTTGACCTGGCTTAAAAAAATAAACTTCTGAAGTTATATCATTTCCTGAAAATACTGGTATCTTCGGAACCACCATATCATTATATTGCTCTATTGTTCCATTTAAAAGTTGTTTATTAATATCCATACTAAAACCTCCATAATTCTAAAGCTAAATAATATTTATGAAATCTCTTTACCCTTAGTATTACTTTTCAGAAGTATATTATTCTATATAAATATTTAATAATGATACTAATATTCACTATAATAATAATCCTTTAAAAATATAACCTGTAATATTATCAACTATACTATTCTCAAATATAAAAAGATACTCATATAACATAAATATGTCCTATGAGCATCTTTTCTCTTTTCTATATTAATTATTTATCTTTAAATTAATCTTTAATTATAGTGATATTAAGCTACTACTTCTGATTTTCTTCCTTCTATCTTTTCTGCTATTTTTTCTCCAACATTTTTTAATGCTACGGAAATAGCTAAAAATACTACTAGTATTATTCCTAGAATTAAGAAATCTTTTCCTATTATGCTATAGTTGATTACATCTGCAGAAATAACTTCTCTTAAAGCTTCAACAGCATAAGTAAATGGCATATATGGATTTATTACTCTAAAGAATTTAGGTACTACTTCTAGTGGGAATGTACCTGCACATGCAGTAAGTTGAAGTATTAATAATACTATACCTAATAATCTTCCAGCATCGCCTAATAGTGAAATTAAACATTGAATAATTGAAACAAAAACTAATGATAAGAAAATATTAGTTCCTATATATGCAACTACGTTACTTGTCTCTAATCCAAGCATTAGTACTACTACACTTACAAGAACAGCTTGTAGTACACCTACAAATGCATAGGATAAATATTTTCCTACTACTCTATCAAACTTAGATAAATTTTCTTCATCTTTTACCTTAGATGGTATTACGAAGAACATCATTATAGCACCTATCCATAATGAAAGTGGAATAAAGTATGGTGCAAAACCTGTTCCATAGTTTGGAATCTTGTTTATTGAATCAAAAGCCATATTAATTGGCTCTGATGCAAATTCTCCCATTGTGTCTGATGGATTTACTAGACCATCTTTCATCTTATCTGCACCTTCGTTTAGCTTAGTTGTTAATTCATTACTTCCATCATGAAGCTTTTTAACTCCATCACTTAACTCTGGAACACTTGATGTTAATTGTGATATACCATCATTTAATGCTTTTTGTCCACTTACTAATTGATTTGAACCATCAGCAAGTTTAACAGAACCATTTGCTAATTCATTTGAACCATTGTAAAGTGCTGTTATACCTGATGCTAATGTTGGAATATTAGATTTTAAAGCACTAGTACCATCATTTAATTGTGATGCTCCTACATTTAACTTATTTAATCCAGTATTTAGATTTCCCATATTATCTGAGATAGCCTTTAATCCTACTCCAAATTCACTAGTATTAGGATCTAAATTAGCATATAAACCATTTAATCCTGCATTTAATTGTGATACTCCATCTTTAACAGTTCCAACTTTTGAAATTAAGCTACTAGTTCCTGTTGCTAAGTTTTTTGATCCTTGTGCATAATAATTTAATGATTTTTCAAATGCCTTAGATCCTTCTGCAAGTCTCTGAATCTTAGGTGCGCTTTCTTGTGAATCACTTTGAATCTTATTTATAATTTGTAGTGCTTGCTGTATTGACTTATTCTTATCTTCTTCGCTAGTAGAAGGACTTACTGCATTCTCTAGAGCTTTTTGTATCATCGCTGTTGCACTTGCTGAGTCTGAAACTCCATTTATTAATTCGTTTATTCCAGTTTCTATTTCTGAATATCCTGCTACTAAAGGATCTGAACTAGCAATTACTCGATTTGTTCCTTCATATAACTTAGCTATATCCTCTTGCCCTGCTGATAATCCTTCATTTAGCTGGTTAGCTCCAGATTTTAATTGGCCAACAGCTGGATATATTTTTCCTGTGTATGCATTATATATATTTTTGCTTCCATCAGCTAATTGGTTTGCTCCTGATGAAGCTTCAGAAATTCCTGACTTTAAATCGCCTGTTCCTTTTGCTAGTGCATTTACTCCATCACTTAATGTTGGTACTTTTTCATATACTTGTCCAAGTCCTGAATTTAAAGCTTTAGCTCCACCTATTAGTGTTCCTATACCATCATTTAGCGCTACTTGTCCGTCTAATAATTGATCTGATCCATCACCTAGTTTATTGGCTCCATCAACTAATTCTGGTACTTTTTCATTCATTGTGCTTAGACCATCATAAATTTGTTTACTTCCATCAGCAGCTTGAGTTAATCCGTCTTTAGCTTCATATAAACTATCAAATGCTACTTCTACATAATTACTAGATATTTTTTTAGTAATCTTAGCTTTAAGTTCAGCCTCTACTTTTGAGTTTATTTGTGATGCTAAAAAGTTTTTCTTATCATTTGATATAAAATCAACTTTTGCTACTTGTGGTTCTCCTTCTTTGGCTGATATTATTTTTGATGAAAAATCTTCTGGAATTACTACTTTTGCATAGTACTCTTTTCCCTCTAAACCCTTATTGGCTTCTTCTTCAGAGGCTATTTCCCATCCAATCTCCTTATTATTCCTAAGTTCATCTTCAACATCTTTACCATAGTTTACTTTGGCACCATCTAAGATAGTCCCTTCGTCTTTATTTACTACTGCAATGTGAACATCTTCAAGTTTTGCATATGGGTCCCAGAATGCATATAAGTATAATAATGAATATAATAGCGGTACTACAATAATTGCAATTATCGATACTCGTATGAATCTGTTTTTAAATATGCTCTTGATGTCTTCCCCTGCAATCTTTAGGAAATTCATACAATCACCTTCTGTTAAATTTTTTATACTGATTAGTCAGTCAATCAATATGATATATTTATACTACTTTTGTACTGAGTAGTCAATATAATTTTAAAAAATATATTTATATTTTTTCACTAATTTTTGGAACATAATCGAAAATTATTTATTTATTTCATCTATTTTATTTATTTTATCTATTTTATTTATTAAATTTATTTGATTTTAAGTCATACTATATAACATATACTCTTTTATTTAATAAAAATAAAAAAATTAGATTTATGCTTCTCAATATAAATCTAATCTTTTTATATTTATAATTTAAATTATTTATTACTTTTCCTACTTCTCATTTATTTGAGTTGATCATGAATTATTTTCTAATATTCAAAATCAATATTACTAAAGATACATCTTTAAGCTCCATTATTCTACATTTTTAATTATCTTTGCTGGATTTCCACCAACTACAACATTATCTGGAACATCTTTTGTAACTACTGATACTGAAGCTATTACTACATTGTTTCCTATAGTTACTCCTGGATTTATTGTTGAATGTCCGCCAATCCAAACATTATCTCCTATAGTAACACTTTTTCCATACTCATATTTTAATCTTTCTATTGGGTTTATTGGATGTGTTGCTGTATAAATATGTACTCCTGGTGCAATAAAACAATTTTTCCCTATTCTTATTTCACATACATCTAGCATTATGCAGTCAAAATTAGCATAAAAGCCATCTCCAACATGTATATTATATCCATAATCACATTTAAAATTAGGTTCTATATATAAATTTTCTCCTGTAGACCCTAAAAGTTCTTTTAAAATCTTTTTACGTTCATCTCGTTCTGTTTCTATAGTATTATTAAATAGTCTCGTTAATTTTCTTGCTCTTAATCTCCCATTTTTTAATTCTTCATCGCTTGGATCATATGGTAACCCCTGAAGCATTTTTTCTTTTTCTCTCATATATTCTCTCCCTAAATATTTTTTTATTATTACTTATTCTTATAAACAAAAACCTTATTTATGTACTGCTAATTTATTATAGCTTAATAAAGTAACAAATATTTATATAATTTTCTATAAATATTCGTTATTTATTAGATTAATATTTAAATTTAGAAAATAACGATTTCATTATCTTTTTACATTAATTCCATATTCCAGGTATCTCATAAATTTTTCCACAATCTCTTCATGATCATATTGACCTTCATTTATAATTTCATAAAGTGCAGAAGAAACTAATACACCTATTAATCCATAGCTTAATAATATTGGATCATCATTTTCTATAAATCCTCCATCCATTACAGCTTTAAACTTAAGTGAACTTTTGCTTATAAGAGTCTTTATTTCTTCTCTTAGCATATTATTTCTTTCACCAGTTCCCCAAAGTTGACTGATTATTACCTTAAATAAATCCTTATTTTCATAAACATATTTAAGTTGAACTTTAGCTGAAACTTTTATTATTTCATATGGATTTTTAATATCTTTTGTTGCTTCCTCAATTTCTTCATTTATAAGGTTTATTCCCTCTTTAATTATAAACATAAAGAGTTCTTCCTTACTTTTAAAGTGATAATATAAGCTACCCTTTGCTACACCAGCTCTAGCTACAACTTCATCCATTGTTGCTCCTGTATAGCCATAATTTGAAAAAACCTTTATAGCTGATTCAAAGATAGCTTTTTTAGTTTTATTCATTAAGATCTCCACCTTCTTAAAAATTATCTTTTCGTATTCTCCCATAATAATCTATCACATTTTTCTCGTACTCTTCATTAAGCTTATTAGAGCTTAAAACAAAATCAGCTGTGGATTTACTCATTGCAACTATTACATCATATAATACAGCTATTCTAAGCAAAGCCTTAACATCTGGATCATGAGGTTGTGATGTTAATGGATCCCAAAAGAAGATCATTATATCAATATCTCCATTTACAATAGCAGCTCCAATTTGTTGATCTCCTCCCATCGGTCCACTTTTAAATCCATGAACACTTAATCCAGTTTTTTCGCTAATTAGCTTAGCTGTTGTACCAGTTCCACAAAGTGTATGCTTTTTTAATATTTCCTTATTTTCGTTTACCCATTCAATTAAAGCTGACTTTCTATTATCATGAGCTATAAGTGCTATTTTTTTCGCACCACCCATTTTATATTCACTCATACTTCTCCCCCTAATTCTATCTATGCACAAATTTAATTAATATATTTTTTGATTAATAATATACATATTTAAATTAGTACCATATCAAATATATTTTTAACAATTATTTATTTACCATTACTAAAATTATACATAACTAATTATTAATTTACAATGTTACTGATTTTTTAAATTATATTTATTATGATTTTTTAAATTTTCATTCTTATTCTCTTTAATATTATTACTCCAATTTATCTGCTGAAAAGTTAGGAGTAAAAAGCAATTTATAAAAAATGCCATATTACTGATATTGGCTTTTTCAGTAATATGGCTAAATCTTATTATTGTATATGCGTATTTATTAAATTATTTTTGTATTTTAACTTCAATCATATCCTAATTTATATGTACAAATATCCTAATTTATATACACAGTTTTATATTATAACTTCTATATTAAGGCTTCCTTTATCCCTTGGAATTATATCATTATTAGTATTTTCTCCATTGATTATAATTCCTTTATTATCACCACGTTTAACTTTTATTTTATAATCTTCTTTATCATTTTTAATATTTATATCATATTCATTCCACATTTCTGGGATACATGGTTCAATCTTATAGCCTTTTCCTTCTATTTTCTTTAAGCCTAATATATCTTCAAGTCCTACTTTATACATCCAGCCTGAAGCTCCTGTATACCAGCTCCAGCCACCTCTTCCGCCATGAGGTTCTTTTATGTACACATCTGCTGCCATTACATAAGGTTCTACTTTGTAATTTCTTGCTTCAAGTTCTGTATTAGAATGGTTTATAGGATTTATCATGTTATAATACTTCCAAGCTTTATCTCCTAAACCAAGCTTAGTTAAAGCTAAAATAACCCATACTGCTGCATGTGTATATTGGCCTCCGTTTTCTCTAACACCTGCTACATATCCTTTTATATATCCAGGTTCTAAAGCAGACTTATCAAATGGTGGTGCTAATAATTTTATAAGCCCTTTATCTTTATCTACAAGATATTTATCAACTGCTTCCATAGCTTCTTGTGCTCTTGATAGTTTTGCTGCATTTGAAATTATTGACCAGCTTTGAGATAAAGAATCTATTTTGCATTCATCGTTTTCTCTTGATCCTAGAGGCGTACCATTATCAAAGTATGCTCTTCTATACCAGCCTCCATCCCAAGCATTTTTTTCTAAGTTTTCTATTATGAATTCTTGGAATGTATTATATTCATCTTCCTTTTCATTATCCTTCTTATATTTACAAATTTCTTTAAATCCATCTAATATCTTATATAAGAACCATCCAACCCAGACACTTTCTCCTTTTCCCTTGTTTCCTACAGTACTCATTCCATCATTCCAGTCACCACTACCCATAAGAGGAATATTATGCTCTCCAAACTTTAAGCCTCTATCTATAGCTTTTAAGCAATGTTCGTATATAGTTCCATTTTTATTTGATTGATTTACTATAGTATATCTTTCATCTTCTCCATTTCTTAATGGTTCATCTTCTAGATAAGGAGCCTCTTCATCTAAAATACTATAATCACCTGTAGATTTTATATATTCAATAGTTACATAAGGTAACCATAATAAATCATCTGAAAATCTAGTTCTTATACCTGAGTTAATTACTGGATGCCACCAATGTTGAACATCTCCTTCAAGATATTGTCTTGATGCACTTCTTAAAATCTGTTCTCTTGTTATAGTTGGATTTAATATACCTATAGACATAGAATCTTGCAGTTGATCTCTAAATCCATATGCCCCACCACTTTGATAAAAAGCTGTTCTTGATAAATATCGACAACTTAAAGTTTGATACATAAGCCATCCATTTAACATATAATCCATAGATGCATCTGGTGTCTTTACTTGTATATTTCCCAGGAAATTTGACCAATATTCTTTCACTTTTTCTAGTTCTTCATCAACATTCTTTATATTGCTATATTTATTTATTTTTTCTTGTATTAATTTTTCATTTTCTTCTTCACCAAATATTATTACAAGTTCTTTTTCTTCACCAGCTTTTAAATCTATATCTAATGAGGCTGCTAAACAAGGATCATAGATACTACCAGATACATTATTCAATTTATTTTTCAGTAATGCTTCTGGACTACCTAACTCTTCTCCAACTCCTAAGAAACTCTTTCTATCACCAGTAAAGCTTTGATTATCTTCACCATTTATAGACAAATAAGCTTTTAGTTTACCAAAATATTTTGAATAAGGATTTTGGCCATATATATATTGGCCTTGGACATGGGTGCTTATATATTTAGCACTTCCATAATTATATACACCAAGTACTAACTGAGCATAGTAAAACAATGATATACTTTTATCTACATTTGATAAATTCTTAAGAGATACTTTACATAATTTCAATTTTTCATTTTGAGGACAAAATACTTTCATTTCTCCTTTTATGTTATATGCAGTATGCTTAAAAGTAGAGAATCCAAAACTATGTTTTATAATATATTCTCCACCATCTCTTATCGGCATAGGGGTTATTGTAAAATATGCTCCGCTATTATTATCTCTTATATATAAAGCTTCACCTGTTGGATCTATTACCCAGTCATTGCTCCAAGGCGTTATTTTATTTTCCCTACTGTTTCCACACCAGGTATAAGTTGAACCCACCTCGGAAATATGGAATCCAAAATCCTTATTAGAAACTACATTTATCCATGGTGCTGGAGTATTTTCATAGTCTTTAAGCCTTATAACATAACTTTTATCAGATTTATCAAAACCTCCATATCCATTAAAGAACTCTAAATCACCAACATTTAAATGTTCATTTCCAAATTCAGTTTTCCTTACTTCTTCTAATTTATACTCTTTTTCTTTATTAAAATCATTAAAGTCATTAAATTCATTAAATTCATTAAATTCATCGTACTCCTCTCGACTTAATGATTTTTCTAGCTTTTCTTCATTTAAGTTATTAAATTTATTCTTTTCTAAGATATTTTCTAAGTGTTCATTCTTATTTATTTCTTTATCCACAAAGTTCTTTACATAATCACTTTCATTTATATTTACCTTTATTCTATTAATAGGAGCTATATCTTCATTATTTTTGTATTCATCAATATTATAATTTACAGCTTCTACTAATTGATTAGCTAAGGTTCCTTCTTGTGAATTAATATATAGTTTAGAAATACCAATAATAAAGTCTCTAACATCATCTCCCATAGTTGACTTATTATGAATGAAAATACCACCTGATTTATTTATATTTTCTCTTTCAACAGAATTTTTAACTGTTGATATAATATTTTTTTGAAGTGGCTCTTCATATGATATTTCTTCTTCATTGTAAATTATTAAATCTGACTTTATTCCCTTGTTCTTGAAATAATAGTGCATATTTATAACTTGCCTTAATAGATCTATATCATCTTCACCTTCAATAGCTAATAAAATAATAGGTAAATCTCCTGATATTCCATAAGCCCACAAGTTTTCTTGATTCATACTTATATTTCTTATATAATCTTCTCTATTTTTTCTACCACTATGTAGATATAAGATATAAGAAGCTAAGCTTTGGTATATATTTGCTTGTGCTGATCTAATTCCTATATGCTTAAGTTCTAATTGATTAGAATAATTAAAAGCATCTGCACTCTTTTCTATCATTGGAACTTCTTTATATCTTTTAATAAGCTCTAATACCTCTTCTTTAGATTCTCCAACTCCTGTTAAATAGTAAATTTGCTTTTCTTCTCCAGGGCTCAAAGTAATCCTACTTCTCATACTCATTATAGGATCTAGTACTGTTCCAACTGTGTTTTGAAGTGGAGCATCATTATCCATAACTTCTGGTGATTTTAAGCTTCTATTTCTTCCTATAAAGTTTAGTCTTGATGTTTCATAAGTTAAATCACCATCTAACTCAAAATTAGTAGCTATAGTATGGAATATATAATGAGTAACTGCACCTTCAGCTCTTGGTCTTCTATTACCTATTAAGCTTTTAGTTTCTTCATCATATTCAGTACTTATAAATAAATTAGAAAAGCTTGGATGTACTGCATCACCTTCAAAAGATTGTAATGTTACTTCTAGATAACTTGTTATTTCTAAAGTTCTTAGTTTTTCGCCTGTATTTTTTAAAGATAATTTTCTTACTTCCAAGTTATCCTCACAAGCTACTGTAACTTCATAATTAGTTTTTATATTTCCATCTATTCTTTCGTATTTGGCTTTATCAAGGGTAAATTCCACTACATAATCATCATTATCTTCCTTGCATGGCTCATAAGTAGCACTCCAATAGTCATTTGAATTTAAATTCTTTATATAAAAGAACATTCCACTGGAATCGGATGTACTATCTCCCTTCCATCTATAAACAGTCATATCATCTTTTTTAGAATATCCACTACCACTATCAGTTACCATTGTAGAGTAGCTACCATTTGATAATAATAAGACTTCTGGATTTTCTCTCTTACTTCCCTTAAATATTCTTGGAATAAACTCTTCTTTTTCTAATTTTTTATTATTAACACTGCTTATATCAACTTCTCTTTCAAATGTTATATTTTGAGGAATCTTTTCTTTTAATAAAAGCTCTACTGCCTTTATTTCTGGAATACTGTGGAATCTTTCTTTTAGTATATTGTTATTTAAAACATTATCTAAAGCTAAAAGAGACATTCCTAGATGGTGAACCATATAACACCTTACTTCTTTAGGTTCATCCTTTGCTTTTTCTTCGCTATAATCTATTGATTCTATAAATCCATATCTTCCATAAGCTTTATTATCATATAACCTTCTTAAATTTTCCACTGATCCCTTTTTATCATATGGAAGTGTCATAATTGATGAATATGGAGATACTACAACTTCTTGTTCAAGTCCTCTTTTTAAACCTATACCTGGTACACCAAAAGCTTTATATTGATAATTTTGAGCAACATCAAATTCATAATAAGCTGATTCTGATATTCCCCATGGGATATTTTTCTTTTCGCCATATATCTTTTGTGCATTTACAACTGAAGAATAAGTTAAATCCCAAATAGTATTTTTAAAGTCCTTCAGTATTTGGAATGGCATAAAGTATTCAAACATAGTACCACTCCAGGAAACTAAGCTCTTTTGACCAAAGGCTTTTGTCATATTTCTACTTAAGTTATACCAATGTGACTTAGGCACTTCGCCTCTTGCTATTGCTAAAAATGATGCTATTCTAGCTTCTGATGCCATTAAATCATAATAGGAATTTCCTAGAGATTTTTCTTCAACATTATATCCTATTGCAAAAAGCCCTCTATTTTCATTATATAAGAATTTAAAATTCATATCTTCCATAATACTATCTATTTCAGATGACAAAAGTTTAAGCCTTTCATCAAACTCTTTTAATCTACTTATCTTCTTATTTAATATTTCTTTAAATTCTTCACCTGATGCTTTCTTTATATCTTCTAATAAATCTATAATTTGCAATAAGCTTGGAGCTTTATAACTCTTAAAGGAATCTGTAACTATTTTTTCAATTCCATCAAATATAAAATCATAAAAATCTATCTTTGACTCTATTTCCTTTTTTAGCTTCCTTAGCCAATATAATTCCTTTTTATCTTTCTCATTTTTTTCTTCATTCTTTTCTAACTTATTATTTATTCTTTTTAATTCATCTAACAGTATATTTTTATATTCTTTTATATCTATAATGTCAGGTAATCCATCGTAAAACTCTTCTTTTTCATCTTTCCTAACTAAGTTATATGTATCCTTTATTGCTGAAACTTCTTTTTCTCTTATTATTGGCTCTTTACTAAAAGTCCTTATAGTTTCTTTAATTATCCACAAGTATCCTAAAAGATTTCCACTATCTACTGTTGATACATACCTAGGCCATAATGCTTCCTTGGTTTTAGTATCATACCAATTTAAATAGTGACCATTATATTTTTCTAATCCTCTCATTCCATCTAGTATTGATTCTAATCTATAAATAACTTCACCTATTGATATATATCCTAAATCATAAGCTGTTAAATTAGTAATTAACCCCATACCAATATTTGTTGGAGATGTTCTGTGAGCAACTCCTTTAAATGGCTTTTCTTGAAAATTATCTGGAGCTAAATAATTATTTTCTTCATTAACAAAATCTTCATAATAAGCCCATATCCTTCTACTATTTTCTTTTAAGAACTCTTCATCCTCTATATCTAATCTCTCTCTTATAACTACTTCTTCTTTTGATATTTTACATGCTATTGCAGGTGCTAAAGCCCAAAGAATAGATATTAGCAATGTAGCTATTAAAACTTCTATAGAATTATCTAAACTAAGTAGCAGTACTACCAAAGCTATTCCTACTGATATCCACATTTTTTGATAATACCACATGTAAGTATTTTTAACTGATTTCTCAACTCTATCGGCTGTTTTCCATTGCAATAAATTCTTTTTAGATATAACTAATCTATAAATTGTTCTAAATATAGCATCAAGCATTAACCAAGCTTGATATGGAATAAAACTTAATATCAATATTATTTGCTTTAGAGTTTTAAATGTTCCCATAAGTTTATTTTTAGGTGTTACAACAAAATCTGTTACAGTAAATACTAATGGGGTTATTAAAGCTAAAAATAGCAATACCGCTACTTGAACTGCTCCATTTAATACTGTTAATACGCCAATAAGTCCTATTAATAAACTTGGGGCAAGTAAACTTCTTCTAAGATTATCGATAATCTTCCATTTGGATATTGTTGTTATTTTTTTTGAAAAAGCAAAGCTTGCTATCTGCCAATCTCCTCTTACCCATCTATGTAATCTTAAAGCACTAGATAAATAGCTAGATGGATATCCATCTATAACCTCAACATCTGTTACTAATGCGCATCTTGTTAAAACTCCTTCAATTAAATCATGTGATAAAACTCTATTTTCTGATATTTCATCTTTTAAGATATTATAAAAAGTATCTATTTCTATAATACCCTTCCCAGTAAATATTCCTTCTCCAAATAAATCTTGATATGTATCTGATGAAGCTGTTGAATAAGCATCCACACCTGCATCCCCAGCAAAAATTTCTGAGAAATATGTTTTATGCTTATCTTCTAAATTAACACCAACCTTAGGCTGCATTATACTATATCCTCTGACCACAACTTCATTTTCTATATATGGAGTATTTAATATATGCCCCATAGCCCCTATAAGTTTCTTTGCACTTCCTATAGGTAAAAATGTATCACTATCTAATGTAATTATGTATTTTGCACTTTTTAATGGCTCTATATCGCTACTTATTATATTATAAGTAGTTTTTTCACTTCCTCTAATTAATGCCATAAACTCCATGAGCTTTCCTCTTTTTCTTTCATAGCCCATGTAGACTCCCTCTGAGTCATTATATAATCTTTTTCTATTTAAAAAGAAAAATCTATTCTCGTCGTTATCTTTTACATATTTTTTATTTAATTTATTTACATATCTTATTCCTTCATCATTTATAGCTTTATCTTGTGCTTCATTTTCATTTTCACTATCACTTAAATCTCCTAGTAATGCGAAGAATATATTTTTATCTCTATTTGCTAAGTAATATACCTCTAATTTCTTTAATAACTCAATTACACTTTTGCTATTACTTAATATTGCAGGTATCACTACAATAGTTCTTTCACTATCAGGTACACCATCTGAATAATCCATCTTAGGTATAAAGCTAACAGGTGTTACTTTTGCTATAAACCAATTTAGTAATGATATCACTACTTCACTAGATGGAACTATCATTAAAATGAATGCTAAAACATATTGGCCTATACTAAAATTCAATGGTATTAAATATGTTAAAAGTAATACTACTAAATCTATTAATATTGTTCCTAAAAATATGGTTGATAAATAAGTTGTCTTTGACATTCTATTATCTATATTCTTATTTATATTAAACCTCTTCAAAAGATCTTCTATTCCATCATCTACTAGGTAATAGCCTATATGCCTCTTATAATGATTTTTATTTTCTAAATGTAAGCTACTAAGCTCTAATGCAGTTTTAACTAATTCTATTTCTTTTATATTAGTCTTTCTAGATATTTCTTCTATCTTGTGCCTATAATAATCTTTTGTTTCAAAATCCATATCATTATAAATATTTGCTGGATCTTGTTTTAATATCTTTTCTATATTTGATGTTTCAACGAAAAAGTTTTTCCAATTGATAGAATCCATTACTCTTAAAGAATTTATAGTTATCCCTATAGCTGTAGCAATATTTCCTTCTCTTATATGGTCCTTTAATATTTCCTTTTCAAAGCTTGTATTTTCCTTTTCCTTTAATCTATCTAATGCAAATTTATATATTCTTTCATCTTCTATTGAATTATCTCGTAATATGTTGAAAAACTTATCTATAAATTCCGGAGAAAATAATCCATCATGAAGACTTTCATCATCTCCCATATAATTAGTATTTAATTCTTCGCCTTTATCTATTTTATCATTTCTTAATGGATACTTATCTTCTAATTTAGAAAGCAATTCATCTATCTTTCCATTACTATATGAGTCTATAACTGTATTCGCTAAATCCTTAGCTCCTAAACGTTGCTTTTGAAGCACTACCATATCATTAGTTATAGCTCCTAAATTAATTATAAGTGCAACCCTAAGCATTAATGGAAATGCCCATAACTCTCCTATTGTGAAAGTTTCATCTTGTTCATTTATAAACTTTATTAGCTCACTTTCTTCAATTATATTTTGACTCTTTTCTATATAGTTCTTAGCCAAAGCATACACTCTTGGATAGTTAACTCCTTCAATATCGATAGTTGGAAGATTGCTGAAATAATTAATTGGCATATTAAACTTTATTGTCTTATATTCCTTTTCTATTAAATATATATTATCAAGCAACCATTCAGCAGAAGAAATAACATCCTCCCCGTGCTTAACAAGTTTATTTAAATATCTATGATTATGGACAATCCCCTTAAATGCTTCATTTAACTCTGCGAGCACAGTTCTTCTACTACTGTTTAAAATCTCATCCTTCATAAACTTACTCCTCTCATTACTCATAGTTTAAAGTATTTTAAAAATAGGATAGGTTTATTATTTACAATATTGAAGAATTTTACTCAAAAAGAAATAAAAGAATGAAAAAGTGAAATTGCTAATATAAAGGCGAAGATAAATAGATATGTTCCATAAGCTAAATAGCTTAGCAAAGAAGTACTAGGCTCGGAAAAACTACTATGCCAAGAGTTTTGGTTAACTCGCTACGCTCAAACAAACCAACAACACTAAGGCCTAGCAGTTCTTCCTTCACCAAGTACTTCTAGTTACTCGCTATATGCTTATTTCACATATTCTATTTATCTTCGCCAACTATCTTTGGCACTTAAAATTATCAATTGAAGAATTAATCTCATTAATATATATCATTATGTTTAATTCTCAATTTATAAAAAATATAAATTTCCTAAACTTCGCAGGAGTTTATTCCTTAATTATCAATTATCAATTTTTCATTTTTACAGCCTATTAAATTGCAAATCGAATTCTCCTTCTCCTAAGTTATCAATGTTTTCAAATGTTAATGTCCATTCCCCTACTACTTTATCAAAACTTTTTGTTTCTTTTAAAGGTTTATCAGATGTAACTTTCTCACTCCATTCTATATCTCCATTTGGGTCTCTAAGCTCAAATTTAACATTGCCTTTAGTAATGATTAAATTTATCTCTAATTTCATCCCCTTAAAATCTTCTTCAACGTTATAAGTATAAATATCACTTATCTCAATTCCTTCTTTAATAGTATTATGTGCTGAACTTTGGTTTCTCACTATACATCCTGTCATCATGAATAAAATTATCCCAATTATAATTGATAAAACTAAATTCCTTTTTATCATATTCACACCTCCCTCTTAAAAAAATTATACGTTGTAATAAATTTCCAATCAATTAATTTTCAATGAACTATTTAAGAAATTAAGGAATAAAAAAAATTGATGAAGGTGTTCATAAATATTATACCATTATTCATATAATTTTATTTTTTATGGAATTTATAACTGCAATTAATATATAATTAGAATATATATTAATGAGAATTTGTATTATAAGTCTAGTAGTTTTATTTTTAAACTAATTGATAAATTAGAATTTTAAGGAGGCATTGTAATGTTTGGAAAAGAAAAAAAAGAAAAGCGATTTATTATTAAAGAGGAACAATCCTTGGGATTTGGAGCAATATACATCGTCGTAGATACTATAACAGGAGTTAATTACTTGACTACTGTTGGAACTGGTATGAATGGAATGACACCATTATTAGATTCAGATGGTAAAGTAGTAATTAATAAATAAATTTCAATTTTATTAATAGTACTATAATTTACTTATACTTTTAGTAGCCTGTGCTGATAGATGTACAAATAGAAAGATGAGAAAAAAACTATGATTATATATTAATAAAAGAAACTAAAGATAGTTCTTGGGAAATCCATGATTGAGGATATTAATGATACACTTAGTAAAAAACTCTTTTAAATAAGTAAAATTGAATATAATTAATATTTCGCTAGGTGGTTATAAAATGAGCTGTAAAATGTGTGAAAATCAAAAAAACATTAAGGATGACCCATATTTTATTATGGAACTTGAAACAGGGTATGTAGTTTAGGATGGTTTCAAAGGTTTAGGGGATATACGGTTTTTAATTGTAAAGAGCATGGTCCTGAATTACACAACTTAGAACATTCTTTTAAAATAAAACATCTTGAAGAAATGTCTCTAGTAGCTGAGGCTATTTCTAACATATTTAAACCAGATAAGATGAACTATGAATTGCTTGGAAATGGATGTCCTCATATTCATTGGCACTTATATCCGAGAGTAAAAGGTGATACACCTATAATTAGCTCTGTATATCAATTATCAAACGAAGAATTATTTGATGAATCCACAAGACAAGATGAGGAGCAAAGAAAAGAATTGAAAGAAAAAATTAAAAATGAAATTGTTCGTCTACTTTTAAAATAAAAATTAAATAGGTTATAATTCATCTTCCTTGAATTATGAAAGTCATGTACCACCAGCTTAGCTGGTGGCTTGATTAAGCCCTATAAGGGCATGATACTGGCGGCACTACTCGTGCTC
>NZ_JADNAT010000038.1 GCF_015550425.1 Clostridium sp. 1001275B_160808_H3
ACTTCACTTCTTATTTTTTCCATATAAAATTAAGTTTAATCACTGCCATCTGCCGTCGCTTTTAGCGATTTAGTTCTATTTCTGAATTGCGAACTAACTCTTGATTAACATTAACATGAGATGTATTTAAATGATTCAAATATAGTTTTAATTGAACTAACAAGATCAGATTAACATTAACATGAGATGTATTTAAATGATTCAAATATAGTTTTAATTGAACTAACAAGATCAGATTAACATTAACATGAGATGTATTTAAATGATTCAAATATAGTTTTAATTGAACTAACAAGATCAGATTAACATTAACATGAGATGTATTTAAATGATTCAAATATAGTTTTAATTGAACTAACAAGATCAGATTAACATTAACATGAGATGTATTTAAATTTACAATATAAAAAAATCAGGGGACTAACGAAATATGATACCCTTGAAATCAAAATGCAAATTACATTATTTTACAATAGATGTTTTATAAATATTTAATTAAATTAATATAAAAATTAAATATTTAGTGTAATCGAAACCACTAGATTGACAAGAATTATAAATAGTTTTATAATTAGTTAGAAGTCTAACAAAAGTGTGGGTGTAATTAATGAGTGAAATAAAACACATTGGAAGAAAAATCAATATACTATCTCATAAAATTAAAAGAAGAATAGGTAAAGTATCCTTAGAATATGGGATAAGCACTATGCAAGCAAAAATTCTAGGGTATATATTTCATCAAGCACCTAAGAGAGACATATTTCAAAAAACAATAGAAGAAGAATTTGATATTAGACGTTCTTCTGTAACAAGTGTACTTTCTTTAATGGAAAAGAATGGATTAATCGAAAGAGTAAGCGTTTGTGAAGATGCTAGGTTAAAAAAGATTATATTAACAGATAAGGGAGCTGAAGTTCATAAATCTGTATATAAAGAAATTGAAACTGTAGAATCTATAATTTATAATTCATTAAGTGAAGAAGAGCTTGAATTGTTTAATGATATATTAGAAAGGCTAAGTAAGAAGATTGCAGAGTAATGCAATTTTTTTTAGTTAATTAGTTAGAAGCCTAACAAATTAAATGATTATAATATTAGATTTTATTTAAATTCTCTTACTAGATAAAGTAATAAATTTAATCGAGTAAAGATTCAAGTAAGATGTATATTATATTTTGTTGGTATGGTGGAAAGCTAATAAAAATAGAGTGATTTTTTAATACTAAGGTTAGAAATCTAACAAAAGGAGGAATAGTATGATTAAAAAATTAGCTAGTTATATTAGGGAGTATAAAAAAGATTCAATTTTAACTCCTGTTTTTATTGCTTTTGAAGTAATACTTGAAGTAATTATACCTGTATTAATGGCTATGATTATTGATAATGGGGTAGAGAAGGGAAATATGAAGTATGTAACTGTACTTGGAGTAATCATGTTAGTTATGGCATTCATATCCCTAACATTTGGGGCTTTAGCTGGAAAAACTGGTGCTAAAGCATCTACAGGATTTGCTAAAAATTTGAGAAAAGGAATGTTTTATAGAATACAAGATTATTCTTTTTCAAATATAGATAAATATTCCACAGCAGGACTTGTAACGAGATTAACAACAGACGTAACAAATGTTCAAAATGCATATTTAATGATAATTAGAACATTAGTAAGGGCACCATTTATGCTTGTAGCAGCTATGGTAATGAGTTTCTATATTAATTCTAAGATGTCTTTAATATTCTTAGGTGCAATTATATTTCTTGGTGTTTCTTTATTTTTAGTAATTTCAAATGCTCATCCTATTTTTAAAAAGGTATTTAGAAAATATGATGATTTAAATGCTAGTGTTCAAGAAAATTTAACAGGTGTTCGTGTTGTTAAAGCTTATGTAAGAGAAGAGCATGAAACTAATAAGTTCCATAAGGCTTCACAAAATTTATATAATATGTTTGTAAAAGCAGAAAAGATAATAATTTTAAATGCACCAATAATGCAATTTACTATGTACACAATTATCTTGTTATTCTCTTGGTTTGGTGCAAAGATGATAGTATCAAATAATATGACAACTGGAGAACTTATGAGTTTATTCACATATGCTGGTAATATTTTAATGAGTCTTATGATGATGTCAATGGTATTTGTTATGGTTACAATGGCAAAATCATCAGGAGAAAGAATTATTGAAGTATTAGAAGAAGAAAGTGATTTAAAAAATCCTGAAAATCCTATATATAAAGTTAAGGATGGTTCTATTGAATTTGATAATGTTAACTTTAGTTACAGTAAAAAAGAAGATAATTTAAATTTAGAAAATATAAACTTAAATATAAAATCAGGTGAAACTGTTGGAATCATAGGTGGAACAGGAAGTGCAAAATCAACATTTGTTCAACTTATTCCAAGACTTTATGACGTAACAAGTGGATCATTAAAGATTGGTGGAGTAGATGTTAGAGATTATGATATTGAAACATTAAGGAATGAAGTTTCTATGGTTCTTCAAAAGAACGTACTTTTCTCAGGAACTATAAAAGAAAACCTAAGATGGGGTAATAAAAATGCTACTGATGCAGAAATTGTACAGGCGTGTAATGCAGCACAAGCTAGTGAGTTTATAGAAAACTTCCCTGATAAATATGATACCTATATTGAACAAGGTGGTACAAATGTATCAGGTGGACAAAAGCAAAGATTATGTATTGCAAGAGCATTACTTAAAAAACCAAAAATATTAATTTTAGATGATTCAACAAGTGCAGTTGATACAAAAACAGATGCATTAATTAGAAAATCATTTAAAGAATCAATTCCAGATACTACAAAAATAATTATTGCACAACGTATTTCTTCAGTTGAAGATGCAGATAAGATAATAGTATTAAATGATGGTAAAATCGATGGAATTGGAACTCACGAAGAGTTATTAAAAACAAATGAAATATACAAAGAAGTATATGATTGTCAAGTGAAAGGAGCTGGTGAAGATGAAGCCAAATAATGGACAAAGATCAAAAAGCCATGGCCCAGGAGCACCAGGGAAAATGCCAGTTGGAAGAAAAAGCAAAAATCCAATGAAGACATTAAGTAGACTTTTGGGTTATGTCTTTAAAGAATATAAATTTCAATTTATAATTGTTGTAATTTGTATATTAATTAGTTCACTTGCAACTATAGCAAGTACATTATTTCTTAAAACTTTAATAGATGATTATATAACGCCATTTTTAGGTCAATCAAATCCTAACTTTGGACCATTATTAAAGACAATTGGAATGATGGCAGTAATATATTATATAGGAACATTTTCAACCTATTTATACAACAGAATTATGGTAGTTGTTGCTCAAGGAAGTCTTAAAAAGATTAGAGATGACATGTTTGAGCATATGGAAGGTTTACCAATAAAGTACTTTGATACTCATCCTCATGGAGAAGTAATGAGCTTATATACTAATGATACAGATACATTAAGACAAATGATAAGCCAAAGCTTACCACAATTAGTATCATCTGTAATAACAGTAGTTAGTGTATTTATATCAATGATAGTTCTAAGTCTTCCACTTACTATAGTTGCACTAGTAATGATTTTTATAATGTTTAGAGTTATAAAAGTAATTGGTGGAAAAAGTTCACTTTACTTTGGAAAGCAACAAAGAGATTTAGGAAAAGTTAATGGATTTATCGAAGAAATGATGGAAGGACAAAAAGTAGTTAAAGTCTTTTGTCATGAAGATGAATCAAAAATTGATTTTGATAAATTAAATGAAAATTTATGTGATAGCGCATATAAAGCTAATACTTTTGCAAATATCTTAATGCCTATTATGGGTAACTTAGGTTATATAAACTATGTTCTTACAGCAATTGTTGGTGGTATTTTAGCTATAAAAGGAGTTGGTGGATTTACATTAGGTGCTCTTGCATCATTCTTGCAACTTACAAGGAATCTAAATCAACCAATATCACAAATGTCACAACAATTTAATGCAGTAATTATGGCACTAGCTGGTGCAGAAAGAATATTTGAACTTTTAGATGAAAAGCATGAAACTGATGATGGATATGTTACATTAGTTAATGCTAAAGTAAAAGAAAATGGAGAATTAGAAGAAGTTAAAGAACGTACAGGAATATGGGCTTGGAAACATCCTCATGGCGATGGTACAATAACTTACACAAGAATGCTTGGAGATATGGTATTTGATGATGTAGACTTTGGATATGATGAAAAGAAGATAATTCTTCATAATATAAAATTATTTGCAAAGCCAGGCCAAAAAGTAGCTTTTGTTGGAGCAACAGGTGCAGGTAAAACTACAATAACTAATTTAATTAATAGATTCTATGATATTCAAGATGGTAAAATCAGATACGATGGAATCAATATTAATAAAATTAAAAAAGATGATTTAAGAAGATCACTAGGAATAGTTCTTCAAGATACTCATCTATTTACAGGAACAATAGCAGATAACATTAGATATGGTAAGCTAGATGCAACTGATGAAGAAGTATTTGCGGCTGCAAAACTAGCAAATGCAGATACATTTATTAAGCATTTACCACAAGGTTACGATACAATGATAACAGGTGATGGAGCTAATTTATCACAAGGACAAAGACAACTATTAGCAATTGCTAGAGCTGCCATTGCAGATCCTCCAGTATTAATACTAGATGAAGCAACATCAAGTATAGATACAAGAACTGAAGCAATAGTTCAAGAAGGTATGGATAAACTTATGCATGGTAGAACAGTATTTGTTATTGCTCATAGACTTTCTACAGTTAAGAACTCAGATGTAATTATGGTTCTTGAGCAAGGAAGAATAATAGAACGTGGAAATCATGATGATTTAATAGAGCAAAAAGGAAAATACTATCAACTTTATACAGGAGCTTTCGAGCTACAATAGATATGAAAATCTCAAGTATTTATGTACTTGGGATTTTTATTATGTCTTTTAATTAATTATAAGGATAGAAGTGATAATGATGTATAAGTTAAGTTATTAACTTTATTTTTCATATATTTAGTTTTGCCTTTTTCCTCATATACGTAAGATTAGGGCAATTATTGTTTTAATTATAAGATGTTTACAAAAGATTATAGTATTATGAAATTTACGGTAAAATAGAAATAGGAATAAGAGAAGAAGATTCTTAAAAGAAATAATTAATTATTTTAATTTTGATTAGGTAACAAAAAATGTTTAAGAAAATATTTAAAATGAAATGTCCTGCATGCAAATCTGTAATGATTGATGAAATAGATATATTTCAACACAAACCATATGAGTGTATCAATTGTAAAACATTACTTAAAGTATCTAATTTATATAAAATTGGGTATATAATTTTTGTATTTTTAACTTTTTTAATAAGTATTTCTATTGCTGATAAATTAATTTATGAAAATACCGTTTTTCAGAAAGTTTTTATTCGTCCATTAATTGCTGAAGAATCTATCTATTAGAGTAATAACCTAGATATATTAATAATATATCCTAATAAATTATTAAAATGTATAAAGGACATGAAAAGAATTTGTAGAAATATATTTACGATAGATATTGTTAATTTTAGAATGGTTTATTAATAGGATAACAGAAATAAATGGTGAAATGGGAGATGAATTTATGAAAATAGGAATTATAGGCCCTTCAGAAGATGAAATAAAACCTTTTATTGATGAACTTTCAACCGAGAAATTAGAAGAACATGCAATGCTAAAGTTTTATATCGGTAAATATGAGAATATAGATATTGTTGTATTATATTGTGGTGTTTGTAAAGTTAATGCAGCAATTGCAGCTCAAATTTTAATAGACAAGTTTCAAGTGAATCATATTATTGTAACGGGAGTAGCAGGGGCAATAGATAAAAACTTAAATATTGGAGATACAGTTATTTCAACAGAAGTAGCATACCATGATGTTGCAGAAGAGATTTTAACAGAGTATCATCCATGGATGAAGACAATATATTTTGAAAGTGATAAAAAGTTATTATCGTTATGTAGGATAATAGTGAATGAAAATGCTTATAGTCAAAATATACTATTTGGGAAAATAGTAACTGGTGAAGCATTTATAGATAATAAAGGACGAAGTGAAATAATATCAAAATTTAATCCACTTTGTGTAGATATGGAAACAGCAAGTATTGCTCATGTTTGTTATGTAAATGAAATTCCTTTTATAGCAATTAGGTCAATAACAGATACTGAGGATGAAAGTGGGGTAGATGTTTTTGAATCTAATTGTTCAATTGCATCTAAAAATTCTGTTGATATCGTAAAAAAGATATTAGAATTATTAGAATAAAAGATGGCTTAATGGAGAAATGAACTTAAAATTAATAAAAAGTATTATCCGCAAGAATTTTTTATATCAATGATGGTATGTCTTTTAATAAAGTTTATTAACACTATTAAAATTAAGTCGGTAAATAAGTATGTTAAATTTATATTTGTAGTCACAGTGCTACAATTTATGATAACTATAATCGTAATAATACTATTATATAATTAAAAGATAAGTTAGTTAATCAATTATTATAAAATTAAGAGTAAAAATACATTGAATAAAATAAAAAGCTTGATAGCTTATTATGGAAGTTATCAAGCTTTTTATTATAAACAATATTAAAGTTACAAAATCAAACTTTTTATTATAAGGAAAATGCTAAAGATTAGGATCGTAAACAAGCCGATAATAGCAATTATTATTTTCTATTCTAATAACTTCATATCTATCGTCATCAATTTTATTAAAGAACACCATATAGTCTTTATTTTTCTTAGAACTCATATCATTTATATAACTATTTATTTTTTCATAATCTAAATTATTAATTCCAACTAAATTATTTCTAAATTCATTTAATTTCGAATTCTTAAAATTAAATTGCTCATCTATATTTTCTATTGAAGCTTTATATATTATATGAGAAAAGGTATTGTTTTCAGGAGTTCTTAAGTTTTGGTCTATTTGTGTTATGTCAATACTTATATTGACGTTTAAGACATCATCTTCCGTAAAATAATTAACAGTTTCTGAACCTTTTGAGGATAAAATTTCTAACAGATTTACACCATGCTCTGCATCAAATCTACCGATTCTATCTTGAATAGGCTCAACATACTTCAAATCTAAAGAGTTAATTTTACAAAATTCCTTAATTAAATTTATTCCTTGTATGTATTTATCTACAAAGGTGTAATTTCTTAATTCAGGATTATCAACATTTTTACTGTTATCAGGAATTTCAATTTTATTTTTATCTTCTATAATGTTATTCAAAGTAGTATTATTAGTTTCTTCATTAGTATCTTCAGTTATAATTGAATCGTTATCTTCAGATTTACTTTTAAGTTGAACTTTATTGCAACCAATTAAAAATATACTTAATGTACATAGTGCGATTAATTTAGAAAATTTCATTTGCAACACCTTATTACAAATATTTACTTTAAATATATTATATAATAAATATTATGTTTATTCCATATAGAATTAATAGAATGTAGTTTTACAAAATATGTTATAACTTATATAGAGATAGAGTTTAATAACAAATATTAAATATTTATAATTAAGGATGGTATATAAATAAATTTCATTCACTTTTAATACGGATGGTAAAAGTCTTATTAATTCTAGTATTTACATGGATTTTGCTAAAATATATAATTTAAGAAACACTTAAATTCAAATTAACCTTAGATGTATTTGAATAATGTTAATTTGCTAGCAGATAGTAAAGCTAAAGTAGATTAACATTAACATGGATGTATTTAAATAGGGTTGAAATGACATTAGATAGATTAACTAAAACGATTAACATTAACATGAGATGTATTTAAATAAGAAACTTGTTAATAATACAGATTTTGATATTGTGATTAACATTAACATGAGATGTATTTAAATGATTCAAATATAGTTTTAATTGAACTAACAAGATCAGATTAACTTTAACATGAGAGATATCTAAATCTCAAAGGACCTCGCGTTTCGCGAGTCCCTTTGAGATTAATATTAAGTAATAGTACTTTTAGTATAGTTTCAGATATTTTATTAAATTATAAATGATACTTTATTTAAATTTATAATATTTGTTTTAATGATGTAACCTATATGAAGTTCTTAAAATTAACTCTTAAAAAATATACTCGTAAATGATAATAAAAAATAAAATAAATGGAATACATAATATATTCCAAATTGTGGTATAATTATCAAAAGAAGTGTAATATTTATATATTTAGATAAAGAATAGATAAAAAATTGAATTTTAAAAATTACAATAGAAAAACTATTAAGGGGGGAATAGGTATGAAATGGTTAGTTACTTTACTAGAACTAGTTATACCAATAGTTTTAGTAATATTTATATTCAGAGTATTGATTATTCAAAAAAGACTTAAAAATGAAGTGAAAAAATTAAATATTCAAATAAAGGAAATAATAGATAAAAAAAGTGAGGAGGAAAAATAAATTATTAGATCATTAGGAGGACATAATGGATATAAAAATAAGAATGGCTAATGAAAATGATGCAGAAGAAATATTAGAAATATATACACCATACATAAAGAATACAGTAATAACTTTTGAATATGAAGTACCAACAGTTGATGAATTCAAAGATCGTATTAGAAAGATATCCAAAGATTATCCTTATTTAGTTTGTACTTTAAATGAAAAAATAATTGGATATGCGTATTCATATAGACAGAAGGAAAGAGCAGCTTATATGTGGAATGTTGAATTATCTGTTTATATTGATAATGAATATATAGGTTATGGGCTTGGAAAAGCTTTTTATACAGCTTTAATTGAAATATCTAAACTACAAAATATCAAAAATCTTTATGGAGGAGTTACTTCTAATAATTTGAATAGTGAGAAGTTACATGAGTATTTTGGATTTAAGAAGCTAGGAGTTTATCATAATACTGGATATAAATTTGTAAAGTGGCATGATGTTACTTGGTATGAAAAGAGTATTAATGATAGTTACTTTGAACCAAAACCATTAATATCAATTAAAAATATTGATGAAGATTTAGTTAATGAAATTATGGACAAGTGCTGCAAGATGATAATATTATAAAATGACTTTAGAATATATTTATTATAGAGCAGCTTGGATTAGTATTTTCATATAGGAGTTGATATCATGAAAGAAATTTTATATATGTCACATTGTGTTTTCCCAACGCCTGATATAAAAAGGACAGCAGCTTATTATAAAGAAGTATTAGGATTCACAGTGAAAGAATATCTTGATGTAAATGAGCCGCATATTTGCTTGTATCGCGATTATACTGAAATTATTTTAACAAAGTCAAATGGACAAGAAGTGATTCCAAATAGAAAGTTATATGGATATGGTTATGATGCGTATTTTATAACAGATAATCAAGCAATCTTACAAGAGGAATTTAAAAAATCAGGAGCTAAAGTTGTTCGTCAATTATCAAAGACTGATTATCATAATAAAGAATTTGTTATTGAGGATATTGATGGTAGATGGATAGGTTTTGGAATAAAAGAATCTTAAATTTAGTAAAGGAGACAGTCTGATGAAAATTAAATTAACGGATTTAATAAGAATTCTTAATGTAAATGTATTAGAGAATAATACGTGTATTGAAATGAATTTTTGTATTGATGATGATATAGAATATCAAGATTGTTGGTTAGGTAAAACTTCAAACAAGGATAACAATAAAGAAATTTATTGGTATGGATTGGTTGAGGATGGATCGCAAGCTTATAATTATGATTGCTTAGAGGATTTTTTTAGTGCAAAAGTGTTTAAAGTTATAATATAGGTGATATATGGGAAAGAATTACGTGGTACTCATTAAATGGATGTGATGTAGAGGAAATGCTAAAATATATCTAGAACTTTATGGAAATATATAATAAATTATTATTGAAAAAGGTAATGGCTTACTACATATAAGATAGCAGTAAGCCTATAAGTATAATTAAATTAAGAATTTTTAATATTTTTTAATGAGCCTACAAGTACATCTACACATTCTTGAATAAAATTATCATTTGATTTATCAGTGCCTATTTCCACTAGTACTGAATTGTTAGATAATTCTTGATTACGTCTTAAATATTCAGTAGTAATATCATAATAATATATTGATGCTTTTACTTTATCAGATTTTAAAATTTCATTTACTAGTTGTTCTGCAAATTTATTATTTTCTTCAAAATGTGGATTATCTTTTGCAAGGACAAAAGTAATCATTTTAGAATCAGATTCAAAAGAATCACTACTACTTCTATGAATATCTAAAAGGATTGTGTTTTCATATCCAGGTACATTTTCAGTTATAGATTCATTTGAAATTTTATATGAACTTATATACTCTATATTTGATTGGGAGCTAATAAAACTACTGTTTAAGCCTTCAGTATTAAGTTCATGATTAATTAAAGCGCCTAAATCAGTTACTTTAATACCAGATTCATAATTTTCGTCTGGATGACTATTATATATAACTATATCAGATGAAAAAGGCGTAGATAAATTATCACTAGTTACATCTTTAATAGTATCTAATAGAGTTGCATTTGATGCATCATTATTTTCATCAATGGATTTAGTGGTTTCTAGATTATCTAGTTTACTTAATTTGGATATAGAACTTTCTTTTCTTATATATGAATATACATATCCTAATGTTGTGCATATAGTTAAAAGTATTATTGATATTATAATGGTTTTATAGATTTTCTTCACTTAAAATACACATCCTTTATTTAGATATATATTAAATAAATATTTATATTATGTAAGGAATTTAAAGATAATTAACAAATATAAATTTATAAAGAGGTTGAGGAATAAAAATGAATAATAAGATATTAGATTGGGCTATTGAATTACAAAGTATTGCACAAGGAGGTCTTTATTATAGTAAAGATAAGTTTGATATAGAACGTTTTGAAAGAATTCGAGAAATTTCAGCAGAAATGATAAGTTTACAATCAGATATACCTTTAGAAAAAGTAAAGGACTTGTTTTGTAATGAAATTGGATATCAAACTCCTAAATTAGATACAAGAGCAGCAATATTTAAAGATAATAAAATTTTATTAGTTCAAGAAAACAATGGTACTTGGTCATTGCCAGGTGGTTGGGTAGATGTAGATCTATCAGTAAAGGAAAATACAATAAAAGAAGTCAAGGAAGAGGCAGGTTTAAATGTTACAGCAGATACGATAATTGCTGTTCAAGATAGAGAAAAGCATAATTTACCTGTATATGCATATAAAGTGTGCAAAGTTTTTGTATTATGTTCTTTAATAGATGGAGAATTTAAGGAAAATATTGAAACAATAAAAAGTGATTATTTTTCATTAGATAACTTACCATTATTAGCAACAGAAAAAAATAACGAAGAGCAAATCAAAATGTGCTTTGAAGCATATAGAAGTTCAAAGTGGAAAACATTATTTGACTAGATTCTATTTACATAAATTGAATGTGGTTATGGAGGAATAAATATGTTTAAAGAAATAAGAAGAAAAGATAGAAAAATTGAAACTTCAGAAGCAATAGATATATTAAAAAAATGCGAATATGGAATTTTATCTACAGTAGATGAAAATGGATATCCATATGGAGTTCCATTAAGTTATGTTTATGCAAATAATGCAATATATTTTCATAGCGCAGTAGAAGGACATAAATTGGAAAATATAAAGAATAATGATAAAGTATCATTTTGTGTAGTTGGACAAACAGATGTATTACCAGATAAGTTTAGCACCAAATATGAAAGTGTAATAATATTTGGAAGAGCAAAAGAACTTTTTCAAGATGAAAAGAATGAAGCTTTTTTAGAATTAATTAATAAATACTCAAAAGATTATATTGAAAAGGGTAAAGGATACATCAAAAACGCTAGTGCTAAAACTAAAGTAATAAAGCTTAGTATAGATTATATATCTGGAAAGGCAAGAAGATAATTCTTATATGGAGATAAATTTATGAATAAAATACTATATAAAAATCCAGTAATGTCAGCAATAGTAATAAATTTATTTACATTATTGCTATTAATCTACTCAATTAATAAAAGAAAATTAGTATTTATTTATATTATGCCATTCATTACTGGTGTCATAAACAGAAAGATTATGGATAATGGAGAAGATATAACTACAAAGAAAAAAGTTATATAGACATGGTACCATAAAAGATAACTTGTAAGGGGAGAAAGGAAAATTAGGGATGCTGTATATGATTTAGTGAAAAATAGCTTATCTCTAATTTATAAGTATTTAATTTCAATAGGCGCATCTAAGGAGGATTCAGAAGATATTGTTAAAGAAGATGATTACTTTATAAGGTTATAGATTGATGTTTGAAAGGAGACTTATGAAAAAGAAGGTAATTTTGATTGCATTTATATTAATAGTTGTTTCTTTATTTTTATTTATTAAGTTTAACAGTGGTGCAAAAACAATAGAAGAAGCAATAAATGTATTAGGCTCAAAACAAGTAAGTATCATTCATGAAGAAAAAAATGATAAAGGTAGTATAGTATTTAGCTATACTTCTGATGGTAATACATTATATACTGCGATTGTAAGTAAAGGAATTAGTGGGTACAAAACAGTTTACAGTGGTGTGCAAGGAGATATAAAATTTACATCAGAAAAACTTGGTTTATCATACAATTATTTTCCATCTATAAAAAAGACTGAAATTCCAATATATTTTGGATTAATTGGGAACCCTGATATAAGTAAAGTCAAAATTATTGAGAAAAAAAGAAATATAGAAGATGAAGCAAAAATAATTAATGCAAATGGTACAAGAATATGGCTTGTTTATATGGATAAATTTGAGGGTTCAGATTTTGATATAATTGGTCTTTCAGAAGAGGGAAAAGAAGTTACTAATATAGATGGCAATATATCTCCATACTATGCAGAGCAAAAGCCATTTAAAGGATATAATTAGTTAATAAAAATCTATATAAAAGTAGTATTTATACAAATACCGTATATTCAAAAATGAATATACGGTATTTTCTATTTATAAATTAAACACGTTATAAATGGACTATATAGATTATGCACTTAGTATAAAAATGATTATCTGAAAGACTTAAAAAAATGAACAACTGCCAGTGATGTTTTAAATTACCATAAATAAAAAGTGTGAAAGAGTAAATTATAAAATATAATGAGTCTTATAATAGACTAATTAATAAATCAAAAAGGAGAAAATGAATATGAGATATAAAGTAAAGATTTTTCTAGCTATCTTAGTAAGTGCAGTTATTTTAAGCTTTATGTTTAAAATAGATATGAGAAGTATCTCTGTAAATTCATTAATAGAAGAAAGTGAAGTAAATGAAAATGATGTTAGTAATAAAAAGAAGGTTATATATCTAACTTTTGATGATGGACCTAGTTATACAGTTACAGGCAAAATTTTAGATGTATTAGAAGAAAAAGAGGTAAAAGCAACATTTTTCGTAATTGGTAATCAAATTCAGGATAGGGAAGATGTATTAAAAAGAATGAATGATGAAGGACATAGCATAGGGTTACATACATTTACTCATAAATATAATTGTATTTATTGTAATGAAGATAGATTTATGAAAGAAATGATTGATTGTAGAAATGAGATAAATAGGGTAGTAGGTGTTTCACCTAATATAATTAGATTTCCAGGAGGTAGTTACAAACATTTAAATAAAAATCTTTTAAATAGATTACATGAAAATAATCTTAAAGTTTATGATTGGAATCTAGACAACTCTGATGGTTTAAATCCAAAACAATCGAAAGATGCACTATATAGGAATGCAATTAAAGGAAGTAAAGATTTGAAAACTATAAATTTACTTATGCATTGTACAGATATGAATAAAAATACTTGCGAGGCACTCACTAATATAATAGATTATTATAAAGATCAAGGATATGAATTTAAAACTATTAATGAAGATACACCAGAAATGTATTTTAGAATATCATGATTATAAATATATTAGTAAAGCATTAGAATACCGTACTATTCTAAAAAAATATACGGTATTTTTTGTGTTCAATTAAACTATAATGAGTGATTTCAAATTATTATGAACCAGTTCAGAAGATTTGTTTTTTGTTGAATAAAAAAGGTATTTTAAATTATGTTATAATCTATTTATAATAGTATTAACTTAAAATTATATAAGTTAGAATTTGAGGTGAAGTAATATATGGAAATTTATTTACAAAAGGAATTAGAGGATGCTTTAAAGTTCATATCTTCTACTATCAGTAATTGTAAGAAGATGCAGTTAAAATTTGCAGAAGGTACGTCCCAGCATTCTCTTTTAACCAATAGAATTAAGGCATTATGTATTTCAAAGGCTTTGATAGAAGATGATTGTAATAAGGATCAATACACTTTGTTTGATTTAGAAAAAGCATTACCACCCGTGATTTCGATTATAAATAAAACAGAAAAAGCTCAAAGCAAGTATGACAAAGGAACTACTCAATATAGGCGATTCGTACCTATCATAAAATCAATGTATATTTCTAAAGATTTCATAGAAAACGAAATTTCAAAGCAAACTAGATAAGCTCTATCTTACTTGTTAGTTGATTAAAGTGAGAAGTAGACGAAAAACTAAGAATATATAACAAAATATAATTAATATTTAAGAATTATAATGGAAATCAATCAACAATGTGCTTACGAAATATGCTATAATTAACTTAAAATGTAAAATATATATAATTTTAATTGATAGATTTCTTTTTTGGAGAAGAAACTTAGATTTTTTGAAAGAAGTTTATAGTTTTATATTATGTATTAGAGAATGAAGAGGTTACCTATTGATAGGTATTTAAATGGATTAGGTAGCAATTATATAAATAAGATAGAGAAATTATATGATGATGGTGAATCAAATATATATATATTTGATATAGATATGGATAGTCATGATTAATAATAAATATAAATGTTTAGTAATTTAATTAATAATACTTGTAAATCATGAACATTTTTAAGGAAATCCTTAGGTTTCCTTAAAAATGTACTAATATCTTAGTATTCTCAGTTGTTTATTTATATTTATAAGAAAATTATCTATCAAACCATTCATTAGTTTGAGGAAGAGTATAATGAGGTGTAAATTCTAGAATACGATATTCTTGAGAACCAGCAATTTTAAGTGGATCAGAATTTAAGTAATTTTCTATTTCCTCAAGTGAATTAGCTTTCATAATTAAAATTCCACCACTCATATCTTCTTTAAGTCCTGTTATTAGAGTTACACCTTTTTCTATTGCTTTTTGAGAATAAGCTATATGTGCATTCATAACACTTTCATCTATTTCAATGGAACTGTTTAATTTACCTTCAATAATAAAATATTTCATTTTTATTATCCTCCTTTATATAAAATATATTATGTATATTATATCATATTAATAATTAATAAAGAATTATTATTTATTAAAATAAATTTTAAATTAAGTTATTTATTAATAAAAATATTTTTAATCGATAACTCTTAAAATTAAAAAAAGATGTTATCATATTGAATTTAAAAAGTAGAAACTTCTTAGTAAAATTATTTATTTGTATATTTATAGTATGGATAATATCTAGCTATGCTTATGCAAAAATAACAAGTGATATACCTATGAAAAAGCCATCTGTAACCATAAAATACAATGGGAAAACTGTTCCTACAAGTATTGGAGAACATGCATGGTCTGGAAGTTTACCAAAAGGACAAAAAGCAGGAAGTAGTTATTTAGTAGGTCCATCATATGATGCTGGAATGGAAATTTCAAGGTTTTCTGCAAATCCTAATAGCGAAGTTGAAGTTACTTTTAAGTCAGCTCCTCCTGAAATAATTTTAAGGTCATGGGTTGTTGGCGATTCTATGAATGCTAAGACTATAAAATTTGATTCTTCAAAAACAGTAAATAATATAACCTTACCAGATCAAAAAGGAGAATATATTTATGAAGTTAATGGATATTGGAGAGAAGGGAATTATACATCAACTATATTTAGGGTAATAGTAGAATAGCTGTTATCTTATTAGTATAAAAGAGAAATGTATAGTAACTTATGAAGGAAATTTTTATAATATAATTGAATTATCTACAACCTAAAAAAGCGAATCATTATTAATATTCGTGAATTTAATCCTGTATTTAGTAATGATTATATAAAATATTGTAGTGATAATGTAGATGATGAAAAAGTACGGTATTTACAAAATATTTTGTAATTAACTCGTAATAGTATAGTCAAGCTAGTCAAGTGAAAAAAGAAGGAAGGAGGAATAAGATGAAATCTTTATTAAAAATATTAGCATTTATTCCATTAGGGATTGAATTATTACTGTTATTAGTTATACATTCAAAGGTGGCAGGCATGATTTGGATGATACATATTCCAATTACAATATTGTTAGGTATTGTAGGAATGGGAATTGTTAGTAAGAAAAAATTTATACAACGAAGTGGTTTTGGAGCGTTAATTGTATTAACTGTGTTGCTTTGCATTATAGGATATTATGATTATGTGAAATGGTTTAGTTCAATTGTTGGAATGGTTATCTTTATGTATTACGTAATTATTAGTATATTAATGAAAAAAACTAAAAATAGCATAAGGCTAAATGAATAGATACTTTTAAAGTTAAACCACAAGATTATAAGAAAAGAATAGATGAGGTTATTACTTTAATTTCTTCTGATGAAAGTAATACAAGAAGAGGAGTAGGAATACTTGAGGAACTTGTTAATGAAACAAAAGATTTATGTTATGTGCAAATAGAATGAATAAAAATATATTATGAATGGAGAGGCTTACAATGAATAATGAAATATTAAAAGATTTAATATTGTCAGTAAAAGAACAAAATCTTCATGTACTTAATGTTGTTGTTAGACAAAATAGTAATATAATTGCAAAATATGATTTTGAAGAAGAAAAACCGACTCTTTTATATTCTGTAAGTAAAACATTTACATCAATAGCAGTAGGAATAGCAATTAGTGAAGGATATTTTAATACTACAGATCATGTTATAGATTTTTTCCCTGACATCAAAGATATGTCTATGAATCAATATTTAAAAGAAATTACTATTCATGATTTACTTTGCATGGGAAGTGGTCATGCAGAGTGTCCTGTAATGAAGGCTGATTGGAGTAGTGGTAAGGAATGGGATATCTCTAAATTATTTTTTAATGAACCTATTGTATTTAGACCAGGTACTCATTTTTTATATGATAATTCAGCAACCTACATGCTCTCAAAGATTATAAGCCTTACAATAGGAAGTAACTTAGATGAATACTTAAATGAAAAGGTATTTAAATATTTAGAAATACCAAAACCTAAATGGGATACATGCCCAAAAGGAATTTCACAAGGATTTTCTGGCTTATATTTAACAGCTGATGAGTTGTCTAGATTTGGACAACTAATACTTGATAAAGGAGTTTTGAATGGTAAGCAACTTATTCCTTCAAGTTATATAGAAGAGGCTACATCTGTTCAAATTAAAACAGAAGATTTTGATGAAAAGTTTGCTACTGCAGATCATCATCAAGGATATGGCTATCAAATGTGGATGAATTCATATAATGGCTCTTATCGTATGGATGGGTTATATGGTAATTATGTAGTGATTTTGCCAGATAAGAATGCAGTTGTAACTTATGTTTCAAATGAGACCAAGAATATGACAGGAGTTCTAGAACTTACATGGAATACTTTAATAGATAAACTATAATTATTTTTAATTTTAAAACTTGTTATGTAAATTTAACTTTGAATAAGCTGTAATGAAGTGAAATTATAAATAATATTGTGTAAAAGGAGAGTTAAGAATGAATAAAATTACATGTATTTGTTTAGGGGTAAGAAGTATGGAAAGATCGATAAAGTTCTATAGAGATGGGCTTGGATTTAAAACTGATGAAAAGGAAAATAATCCAAAAGTAGTATTCTTTGATACATCAGGAACAAAATTTGAGCTTTACCCTTTAGATTTATTAGCTGAGGATATAAATGAAGAGAATCCTCCTAAAATAAATAGTGGATTTGCAGGTGTTACATTAGCATATAATGTAGAATTTAAAGAAGAAGTTGATAAAGTTATTGAGCTAGCTAGGAGTGCTGGAGCGACTATAGCTAAAGAGCCTCAAGATGTATTTTGGGGTGGATATCATGCGTATTTTGCTGATCTTGATGGTTATTATTGGGAAGTTGCATGGGGACCTAATTTTAAGTACGATGAAAATGGGTTACTTATTTTATAAGCTATATATTTGTATTTAGTGTGATTGGAGAACATATGAAAATATTAATTTTTGGTATAGTTGCAAGTGGAAAAACAACACTTTCAAGGGAATTATCATTAAAATACAATATCCAATGTTATGAAGGTGATAGCATAGCATGGGGAGACGATTGGGAAGAGAGATATAAACGTTCAGATTCTGAGCAATTAAATAGAATTTTAGAAATTGACAAAATAGGTCACTGGATAATTGAAGGAACTTATAGAGAAAGTCAAAAATGCTTATTTGATATGGCAGATAAAATTATCTTCCTAGATACTCCATTACATATCAGAAGGGTAAGAATAATTACACGTTTTTTAAAGCAAAGGTTTGGAATAGAAAAATGCAATTATAATCCTACATTTGAAATGTTAAAAAATATGTATAAATGGACAAATGATTTTGAAAGAAAAAGAGATAAATACGAAAAGATGCTATTAAGCTATGAAGATAAATTAATAAGGATAAAAAGTGTTAAAGAGTTGGATAGAAAATTCATTAGCTGAATATAGTGAGGATTAAGCAAAAACTTGCATATTTGTGTTTGATAAGAAGATATAATAAGTGTATAAGAAGAATAATCATTTTTATTTACTTAAAAATTTCTTATATTATGAGTAGTTGTATTAATTTAAAAAGTGCATATTATGAGGAGAATAAATGAAGAGCATATTTAAGATTAGTAAGCATATAATTAAAGCTTTTGTTGTGGTTGTGTTTTTACTTATGATTATTAGTTACATAAATCATAAAATTAAATTAACAAAAGAGGATAAATTATTTGTTCCAAATGGAAGTATGATAGAATTAAATGGTCATAAAATACACGTATATAGTGAAGGAAAGGGCGACATTCCATTAGTCTTTATGTCTGGTGGAGGTACAAGCTCTCCAGTTCTAGATTTTAAATCATTATACTCATTATTAAGTGATGATTATAAGATTGTAGTAGTAGAAAAAGCAGGATATGGTTTTAGTGATGTTGTTGATACTAATAGAGATATTGATACTGTATTAAATGAAACAAGAGAGACATTGGCTAAGGCTAAAATCAAAGGGCCATTTATTTTATTTCCACATTCAATGTCTGGTATTGAAGCATTGTATTGGGCACAAAAATATCCAGGTGAAATTAAAGCTATTGTAGGATTAGATATGGCTGTTCCAGATGCTTATAATGAATATAAAATTAATATACCTATGATAAAATTAGGAAATTTTGCAGCTAAACTTGGACTTACAAGATTAATACCAGGATTATCAGAAAGTGATGCTATAAAATATGGCACATTGACTGATGATGAAAAAGTATTATACAAAACTATCTATTATAGAAGAACTGCTACAGACACAATGATTGCAGAAGCTAAAGAAATAAAATCAAGTGCAATTAAAGTATCTAAAAATACATTTCCTAATATTCCGATATTAGCTTTTGTATCTAAGGGTCAAGGAACTGGATGGAATGAAGATGAATGGAAAAGTTTTAGCAAAAATACTATAGGAAATCTTGAAAAGGGTCAATTAATTTATTTAGATTGTTCTCATTACATTCATGATATTGAGTACGAAAGAATAGCAAAGGAATCGAAAGAATTTATTGAAAATTTAAATAATAAATAAAAGTTATATTATATATTTTTTTATTTATAATTTGAGTTGGCTTGATTGCGATGTTGAGTTAAAAAAATAGCATATATATAAGCATTTACAAGTGGTTTAAACTTGGTTA
>NZ_JADNAT010000039.1 GCF_015550425.1 Clostridium sp. 1001275B_160808_H3
CCCCTGTTCAATACAGAAATCATCTTCTTTGTGCATAACCCTTTTTTTATAATGTCCTTGACATAGGTATCAGTTTATTTCGCGAGCCCCTTGATTTCTATGTCTATTCTTCTATTGTGACTGATAATTGTAACTCCCCATTATCTTTTACATCGTTTATTCTTATATGAAGTACTCCTGAATATTTAACAGCAACATCTGGGTTAATTGCATCAGGTTTTAATGCATATGAGAAATTCTCTTCATTTGTTTTATTATACATCATAATATCAGTATGATTCTTTAGATTGATAGTAGAAATCCCTGTCTGTTTATTTTGTCTAGGTTTTAATGTAGGAATAACTACATCTTCTGACATACTTCCTTCATAATTAAAGGAAATATCATTAATAGTTGTATCAGTATTGTTAGTAATATTTACTATGGTGGAAATCCGCACATAAAAAACATCCCTCTCAATTTAAATATTTTAGTATCTTCTGAACTAAATTTAATTTAGAATATGAAATTATATATAAGTAATATGTTTTAAAATCGGTTGATTAATAAATATTTTTATATAATATTGGTCATAGAAATATTATTACTACATTTGTTTTTTATTTTATTTAGCATTGATATTAATGATTAATATAGAAAATATAGGTTATTATATAATATTTTACTATTATTATAAAAAATGTAAATAGGATGATTAATAAATAAGAATCCTAGATTTAAGCTGTAAATTAAATTGATAAAAAAATGTATATTTTAATGGAACAAAAATATGATAATAGAAAAATAATTAGTTGTTTATCAGTAATAAAGGATATTAATTAATAAAATGGTAATTATTAGTATTGTGAAAAAGTATTCAAAAAGCAATTTGGTAAAGTTTTGAATTTGTGATTGACACTGGAAGAAATGAGGAGTAGAATTTTAGCAATAACAAAATTTAATATGTCCTTATAAGTTTTATAAATGCAAAGACGGAGACTTTTGTTTAGAAAATAAAGTTACAGAGAGTCCATGGTAGGTGTGAATGGATACTTTACTAAATGAATATCACTCCAGAGCAGTGTCCAGAAAGTACATGGGGGTATGAGTAAGCGACTACCGGTAAGCACCGTTAAAGGCAAGGGTTTGATAGAACCTAGTGATAGTATAATTTAAGGCGGAATGTTTATTACCACCATATTGAGTCATATCATAAGGGTGGTTTTTTTACACAGTTTTTTAATAAAGGGGGCTAAAAATTTGGAAAGGCATGTATTATCTGTACTAGTACGCAATTCATCTGGGGTATTAACTAGAGTTTCAGGATTATTTGCAAGACGAGGATTTAACATTGATAGTTTAACTGTTGGGAGAACAGAAAATCCTGAAATATCTAGAATGACAATTGTATTAATGGGGAATGAAGATGTACTAGAGCAATTTACAAAACAACTCAATAAGCTAGAGGATGTTCTAAGAGTGCATGAATTAAAGTCAGAATTTTCAGTATATAGAGAGCTGGTTTTAATTAAAGTACAGGCTTCACCAGAAAAAAGAGGGGCAATAAACGAAGTAGTAAAAATATTTAGAAGCAAGATAATAGACGTTGCTCACAATACAGTAACAATAGAATTAACTGGTGATGATAGCAAAATAAATGCATTAATAGAGCTTATGGAAGACTACGGAATAGTAGAAATAGTAAGAACAGGAATAACAGCATTGGAAAGAGGAGACAAAGATATAACAGAGTATGGGGAATATTTTAATTAATGGACAATTGATAATTGACAATGGACAATTTAATGGATAATGGAAAATTGACAATTGATAATTATCCACTATCAATTGTAAATTACTCTTGGGGGTGTTTTAGCAATGAGCAATAGACGAATAGAAATATTTGATTCGACTTTAAGGGATGGGGCACAGGGTGAAGATATTTCATTTTCTCTTGAGGATAAAATCAAGGTTGCTATGGCTTTAGATGAAATGGGGGTATCTTATATAGAGGCAGGGAATCCTGGATCAAATCCAAAGGATATGGAATTTTTTAAAAGGATGAAAAATATTAATTTAAAGAATTCTAAGTTAGCTGCGTTTGGGGCAACGAGAAAAGCTAACATTACGGTTGAAGAAGATATTAATATTAAAAGTTTAATAAAAGCAGAAACAGATGTTATTGTTATCTTCGGTAAGGCATGGGATTTTCAAGTTAAAGAAATATTGAAAACATCACTAGATGAAAATATAAATATGATAACTGATTCAGTTAGATATATAAAAGATAAAAATAAAGAAGTCATATTTGATGCAGAACATTTCTTTGATGGATATAAAGAAAATAAGACATATGCTATGGAAACTATAAACGCAGCAAAGGAAGCTGGAGCTGATGTAATAGTATTATGCGATACAAATGGAGGAACACTTCCATCTGAAATTAAAGATATATCAAAGAGCGTAATGGAATCAATAGGCGGAAGAGTAGGAATTCATTGTCATAATGATATTGGAATGGCTATATCAAATTCAATAATGGCTGTAGAAGAAGGGATATGCCATGTTCAGGGGACATTTATAGGTGTTGGAGAAAGGTGTGGAAATGCTAATTTATCAGCTATTATACCAACATTGCAATTAAGGATGGGTTATGAAGCTATACCAAAAGAAAGATTATCAAACTTAACAAAGACAGCAAGGTTCATTTCAGAAATTTCAAATATAAATTTATTAGATAATATGCCATATATAGGGGCATCAGCTTTTGCACATAAGGGTGGAATGCATATAGATGCAGTGTTTAAATCATCAAAATCATATGAGCATATAAAACCAGAGCTTATAGGAAATGATAGAAGATTTTTAGTATCAGAAGTAAGCGGTAAAAGTACAATTCTAAAAGAAATACAAAAGATTTTCCCAAGTATAACAAGAGAAAGTGAAGAAGTAGAAAAGATAACTAATAGGCTAAAGGAATTGGAATATGAAGGCTATAAGTTTGAAGGAGCAGAAGGGACAGTAGAACTCTTAATAAGAAAAACAATAGGAAAGTATAAACCTTTTTTCAAACTTAATCATTTTAAAACAATAGGAGAACAGCCATGGAATAATAAAGATTTTACTTCAACAGCATTAATTAATATAACAGTTGATGGTAAGAATAAAATGACTGCATCTGAAGGTGATGGTCCTGTGAATGCATTGGATAAAGCATTAAGAGAAGCTCTTGAATGTTTTTATCCACAATTAAAAGAAGTAAGATTAGTAGATTATAAGGTTAGAGTTTTAGATTCAGAAACTGCAACAGGAGCAAAGGTAAGAGTTCTTATAGAATCAACAGATGGAGTAGAAAATTGGAGCACTGTTGGGGTATCAAGAGATGTTGTGCAGGCCAGTTGGATAGCTTTAGTTGATTCATTAGAGTATAAATTAATAAAAGATATAGAAAAAACAGTAAGAATGTATTTTTAAAAAGGGGGATTAAAAATATGGGAATGACTATGACTCAAAAGATTCTAGCAGCTCATGCAGGACTAGAAAGTGTAAAGGCAGGTCAACTAATTGAAGCAAACTTAGATTTAGTATTAGGTAATGATATTACATCGCCAGTTGCAGTAAAAGAGTTTAATAAACTAAACTTAGATAAGGTATTTAATAAAGATAAAATAGCTATAGTACCAGATCACTTTACACCTAATAAGGATATAAAAGCAGCAGAGCAATGTAAATTTATTAGAGAGTTTGCAAGAGAAAAAGAAATCACTAACTTTTTTGAAGTCGGAGAAATGGGAATAGAGCATTGCTTAATACCAGAAAAAGGTTTAGCAATTGCAGGGGATGTTGTAATTGGGGCAGATTCACATACTTGCACATATGGGGCATTAGGAGCATTCTCAACAGGAATAGGATCAACAGATATGGCTGCTGGTATGGCTACAGGTAAGTGTTGGTTTAAAGTTCCTTCAGCAATAAAGTTTGTTTTAAAAAATAAGCCATCAAAATGGGTTAGTGGAAAAGATGTAATACTTCATATAATTGGGATGATAGGTGTTGATGGTGCATTATATAAATCCATGGAATTTGTAGGGGATGGATTAAAATACTTATCAATAGATGATAGATTTACAATGGCTAACATGGCTATTGAAGCAGGTGGAAAAAATGGAATATTCAAAGTTGATGATATAACTATTAAATACTTAATGGATCATGCACAAAGAGAATGGAAGGTATATGAAGCAGATGAGGATGCTGAATATGATGAAGTTTATGAAATAGATTTAAGTACATTAAGACCTACAGTAGCATTTCCACATTTACCTGATAACACAAGAACTATAGATGAAGTTGGAGAAGTAGCTGTAGATCAAGTTGTTATAGGATCTTGCACAAATGGAAGAATTTCAGACCTAAGAGTTGCAAGAGATATATTAAAGAATAAAAAAGTTAAAAAGGGAGTTAGATGTATTGTATTCCCAGGAACTCAAAAGATTTACCTTCAAGCTTTAGAAGAAGGAATAATAAAAGATCTAGTAGAAGCTGGAGCAGTAGTATCAACACCAACTTGTGGTCCATGCCTAGGTGGGCATATGGGGATACTTGCAAAAGGTGAAAGAGCAATATCAACAACAAACAGGAACTTCGTAGGAAGAATGGGGCATGTTGAGTCAGAAGTTTACCTAGCAAGTCCAGCAGTAGCAGCAGCATCAGCATTGACTGGGAAGATAACAAGCCCGGAAGAAGTAGAGAACAATGGATAATGGATAATGAACAATATAATTAATAATTGATAAGGGATAATGGACAATTTAGGAAATAATTCAGGCAAGCTGAGTTAGAGAATTTTAGTTGTTTTAATAATTCAGCAAAGCTGAATTATTAAAACAATTATCAATTTTCCATTGTCAATTGTCAATTTTCAATTGTCAATTTAAACAAGGGGGTTATGTAAATGAAAGCAAGTGGAAAGGTCTTTAAATATGGTGACAATGTAGATACGGATGTGATAATTCCTGCAAGATATTTGAATACATCGGATCCTAAAGAATTAGCAATGCATTGTATGGAAGACATAGATTCTGATTTTACGAAGAAGGTTGAAAAGGGAGATATAATCGTTGCAAATAAGAATTTTGGATGTGGATCATCAAGAGAGCATGCTCCAATAGCAATAAAAGAAAGTGGAGTAAGCTGTGTAATAGCATCAACATTTGCAAGGATATTCTATAGAAATGCAATAAATATAGGATTGCCAATAATAGAATGTGAAGAAGCGGTTAAATCAATAGAAGCAGGAGACGAACTCGAAATAGATTTTACTACAGGAGTAATCAAAAACAAATCAAAAAATCAAGAATACCAAGGAGAACCATTTCCAGAGTTTATGCAGAAGATAATAAATAGCAATGGACTAGTAAACTATATTAAGAACAATTCATAATCAATGGATAATGGAGAAAGGACAATGGATAGTTAATGAATAAACTCCTGCGGAGTTTATAAAATTTAATAATTCAGCGAAGCTGAATTATATCTACAATTGTCTATTGTCAATTATCAATTAATAAGGGGGGCTTTTTAATATGAATTATAAGATAGCGGTTATACCAGGGGATGGAATTGGTCCAGAAGTTGTGGAACAAACTGTGAATATTTTAAATTGTGTTGGGGATAAGTTTAATCATGTGTTTGAATATGAATATTTATTAGCTGGGGGATGTGCAATAGATAAAAAAGGAACACCTCTTCCAGATGAAACTTTGGAAGCATGCAAGAAGGCTGATGCTGTATTACTTGGTGCAGTTGGAGGACCTAAGTGGGATAATCCAAATGCAAAAATTAGACCAGAGCAAGCATTACTTGGGCTTAGAGGTGGAATGAATTTATATTGTAATTTAAGACCAGCTTTATTATATGAATCTCTTAAGGATGCATCTCCACTTAAAGATAGCATTATAGGTGATGGAATTGATATATGCGTAGTTAGAGAATTGACTGGTGGAATATATTTTGGTGAAAGAGGAAGAGAAGAGCTAAATGGAGTATCTGGAGCTTATGATACTGAAAGATACAATGTAAATGAAGTAAGAAGAATAGCTAAAATAGCATTTGATACAGCAATGAAGAGAAAGAAAAAACTTACTAGTGTTGATAAGGCAAATATTTTAGAAACTTCAAGGCTATGGAGAAGTGTTATAGAAGAAGTAGCTAAGGATTATCCAGATGTAGAAGTAAATCATATGTATGTTGATAATGCAGCTATGCAATTAGTTAGGGATCCAAGACAGTTTGATGTAATAGTGACATCTAATATGTTTGGAGATATTTTATCTGATGAAGCTAGTATGATAACTGGTTCTATAGGAATGTTACCTTCAGCTTCATTAGGAGAAGGCACTCTTGGAATGTATGAGCCGATACATGGAAGTGCACCAGATATTGCAGGGAAGGGAATAGCCAATCCGCTGGCAACAATACTTTCAGCAGCAATGATGCTAAGATTTAGCTTTAATTTAGAAAAAGAAGCTAATCTTATAGAAGAATCTGTTGTAAAAGTGCTAGAAGATGGATATAGAACAGGTGACATAATGAGTGAAGGAATGAAGCTAGTTGGAACTAAAGAGATTGGAGAGTTAGTTATACAAAAAATATTGGGATAAAAGAGGTGAGTTATTTGAGAAGCGATGTAGTTAAAAAGGGACCATCAAGGGCTCCTCATAGATCATTACTAAAGGCTACAGGTCTTACAGATGAAGAAATAAATAGGCCGTTAATTGGAGTTGTAACTTCACAAAATGATATAATTCCAGGTCATATAAATTTAGATAAAATAGTTGAAGCAGTTAAAAAAGGCGTACTGCTATCTGGGGGAACACCTTTGGTATTTCCAACTATAGGAGTATGTGATGGTATTGCAATGGGACATGAAGGAATGAAGTATTCCTTAGTTACAAGAGAACTTATAGCAGATACTATTGAGTGCATGGTTAAGGCTCATGGATTTGATGCTTTAGTTTTAATACCAAATTGCGATAAAATTGTTCCAGGTATGATGATGGCAGCATTAAGATTAAACATTCCAGCAATTGTTGTGAGTGGAGGACCAATGCTTGCAGGAAAATTTAAGGATAAGGAAGTATCACTTTCAACTATGTTTGAAGCAGTTGGCGCTTATGAAAATGGGACTATGTTAGAAGGAGATTTGTGTGAACTAGAAAATAAGGCATGCCCAACATGTGGGTCATGTTCAGGAATGTTTACTGCAAATTCAATGAATTGTTTGGCAGAGGTTTTAGGGCTAGCATTGCCTGGTAATGGAACCATACCAGCAGTATATTCAGAAAGAATAAGACTTGCTAAATATGCAGGGATGAGAATAATGGATTTATTAGAAAAAGATATAAAGCCAAGAGATATAGTTAATGAAAAGTCTATAAAGAATGCATTGACAGTTGATATGGCTTTAGGATGCTCAACAAATAGTGTACTTCATTTAACTGCAATTGCAAATGAAGCAAAGGTTGAAATGAATTTAGATATTATCAACGAAGTATCTTCAAAAACTCCAAACCTTTGTAAGTTGGCACCAGCATCTGATACTCATATAGAAGATTTATATTGGGCTGGTGGAATACAAGCTGTTATGAAGGAACTTTCAAAGAAGGATTTATTAGATTTGGATTGCATAACAGCAACTTCTAAAACTCATAAAGAAAACCTAAAAGATGTAGTAGTAAATGATAATAATGTAATAAGAAATATAGACAATCCATATAGCACTACAGGTGGAATCCAAGTATTAAGAGGAAACTTAGCAAAAGATGGAGCAGTAGTAAAAAAATCAGCAGTTCTAGAAGAAATGTTAACACATAAGGGACCTGCAAGAGTATTTGATTCTGAGGAAGAAGCAATAGAAGCAATTATTTCTAAAAAAATTATAAAAGGTGATGTAGTAGTAATAAGATATGAAGGGCCTAAGGGTGGTCCAGGAATGAGAGAAATGCTATCTCCAACATCAGCAATAGCAGGAATGGGATTAGATAAATATGTAGCATTAATAACAGATGGAAGATTTAGTGGAGCAACAAAAGGAGCTGCAATAGGGCACGTTTCTCCAGAAGCAGCAGAAGGAGGAACAATAGCATTAGTTGAAGAAGGAGATATAATTTCAATAGATATACCAAATGGTAAACTAGAGCTTTTAGTAGACGATGAAGTTTTAGAAAAAAGAAGAAAAAATAAAACATTATTAGAGCCAAAAGTAAAAGAAGGCTACTTAGCAAGGTACGCTAAGTTGGTGAGCTCGGCTAGCAAAGGAGCAATACTGGAGTAATGGATAATTGGCAATGGATAATTGACAGTTGACAATTATCCATTATCCATTGAAATAAGGGGGTTATTTATGTTTTTAACAGGGGCTGAAATATTGATTAAATCTCTCTTGGATGAGGGTGTTGATACTATTTTTGGATATCCTGGTGGTGCTGTTCTTAATATATATGATGAGTTATATAAGTATAGGGATAAGATAAATCATATATTAACAGCGCATGAGCAAGGGGCAGCACATGCGGCAGATGGGTATGCTAGGGCAACTGGAAAGGTTGGTGTATGTTTAGCAACTTCTGGACCTGGGGCAACTAATCTTGTGACTGGGATAGCAACTGCTTATATGGATTCTATACCAATGGTTGCAATAACGGGAAATGTTACAAAGCAACTTCTTGGAAAAGATAGCTTTCAGGAAGTTGATATAACTGGAATAACTATGCCGATAACAAAGCATAATTATATAGTTAAAGATGTGAATGATTTACAAGGAATTATAAGGGAAGCTTTTTATATAGCTAAAGAAGGTAGACCAGGACCAGTACTAATAGATATACCTAAGGATATTACGTCAGCTAAAGCAAAATATGAACCTATAATTCCAAAGGAAGTAGAAAGAAAAACAAAGCATATAACGGATGAAGCTTTAGAAGAAGTAGCCGCATTAATAAATGAGGCTGAAAATCCTTTTGTATATGCAGGGGGTGGAATAGTAGCATCAGAAGCTTTTGAAGAGCTAAAGGGATTTGTTGAAAAAATAAATTCACCAATAGCGACTTCGCTTATGGCAATTTCAGCATTTCCTTATAATCATCCATTATATACAGGGATGATAGGAATGCATGGAACTAAAGCTTCAAATATATTAGCTACTAAATGTGATCTATTAATAAATTTAGGAGCAAGATTTAGTGATAGAGTCATTAATAATCAAAAAAATATAAAGAATGCAAAGGTAGTTCATATAGATGTAGATCCAGCAGAAATTAATAAAAATATCAAAGTGGATTCATTTATAGTTGGGGATTTAAAGGTTGTTCTTCAAAGGTTAATTCCATTACTAAAAGAAAAGAAAAATGAAGAATGGTTAAATCAAATGAATGAACTTAAAGATTTAAATGTTAAAGATACTTCTATTACAGGAGAGTTAACTCCAGAGTTTTTATTTAGGAAGCTTAGTGAATTAGATGATGGAAGTTTTGTAATAGCTACTGAAGTTGGTCAGCATCAAATGTGGGCAGCTCAGTATTTTAAATATAAGAATCCAAGAAGTTTCATATCCTCAGGTGGACTTGGAACTATGGGATTTGGATTAGGGGCATCAATTGGTGCACAAATTGCACTAAAGAATAAGCAGGTTTTTAATATAGCTGGAGATGGAAGCTTCGGAATGAATTGTAATGAATTAGTTACAGCAGTAAAGAATAATTTGCCTGTAATTATAATAATAGTTAATAATAATTCATTAGGAATGGTAAGGCAATGGCAAAACTTTTTCTATGAGGCAAGATATTCATCAACAACTTTAAATAGATCGACTGATTTTGTTAAATTAGCTCAGGCCTTTGGGGGAAGAGGTTTTAGAGTTTATGAAAAAGAAGAACTAGAACCAGCTTTAAGGGAAGCCTTAGAGTTTAAAGGGCCAGTAGTAATAGATTATGTAATTCATAATGATAAAAAAGTATTTCCTATGGTTGCACCTGGTGCACCAATTAATGAAATAATAAGTGAAGAAGATGTAGATAATTAGGGGGTTAGAAAAATGGCAAAAATGTATTATGAAAAGGATACAAATTTAGAATTATTAAAGGGGAAAAAGGTTGCTATAATTGGATATGGTAGTCAAGGCCATGCTCATGCATTAAACTTACATGAAAGTGGAATTGATGTTGTTGTTGGACTTTATGAAGGAAGTAAGTCTTGGGAAAGAGCTGAAAAAGCAGGATTACATGTAGCAACAGTTGCAGAAGCAGCAAAGGCTTCAGATGTAGTAGTTATATTATTACCAGATGAAAAACAAGCAAAGGTATATAATTCAGAAATAGCACCATACCTAGAAGCAGGAAATTCATTAGTATTTGCACATGGATTCAATATTCATTATGGACAAATAGTTCCGCCAGAAAATGTAGATGTATTTATGTGTGCTCCTAAGGGACCAGGACATATGGTAAGAAGAACATATACAGAAGGATCAGGAGTTCCATGTTTAATAGCTGTATATCAAAATCCAACAGGAAATGCTCGTGATTTAGCTTTAGCTTATTCAAATGGAATAGGTGGAGCCAGAGCTGGAGTATTAGAAACTACATTTAAGGATGAAACAGAAACAGATTTATTTGGAGAACAAGCAGTTCTTTGTGGAGGTTGTACAGCGCTTATAAAAGCAGGATTTGAAACTTTAGTAGAAGCAGGATATGCTCCTGAAAATGCATATTTTGAGTGTTTACATGAAATGAAGCTAATTGTAGATTTACTATATCAAGGTGGAATGAGTATGATGAGATATTCTATATCAGATACTGCTGAATATGGTGACTATATGGTGGGGAATAGAATAGTAACTGAAGAAACAAAGCAAGAAATGAAAAAGGTGTTATCTGAAATTCAAGATGGAACATTTGCAAAGAATTGGTTATTAGAAAATCAAGTTGGAAGACCTATGTTTAATGCAAGAAGAAGAATGGAAGCAGAACATCCAATTGAAAAAGTTGGTCAAGAATTAAGAGAAATGATGAGTTGGATAGATACTAAGAAGTTGGATTAGGAATATTTTAAAAGGAGCTGTCTATAAGGCAGCTCTTTAATTTTAATTGTAAGAAGGCTCTTTATTCTATACATATTTAATATATGTTATAATTAATATAGTAAAAACAAAGGAGGATTGGGTATGTTTTTAGATGAACTTAGCAAAGAGTTAGGTACTGCCTATATCAACTTACTTGTAGAATTTGCGTTAGTAGATGATAAAGTAGAAGAAAAAGAGAAGGAATTAATTGAGAGAGCATTAAAAGAAATGAATATGGAGGACTTTGATTTAGAAGAAGTTAGCCATGAAGAAACAATCAATGTTATAAGGAATGCTGGAGAGAGAATAATAAACATAGTATTTTTTGAATTAACTAGAGTTGCATTAGCAGATGCTGAATATGAGATGTCTGAAGTAAGATTTTTAGATGATTTAGCTGAAGAATTAAGCATTTCTAGGGTTAAGAGATTCCAAATGGCAGATTATTTTTATAAGCATTCAGAATATGATGAAGAAGATAAAGAAAGTCAAGAATCAGTTAAAATAGAGGCACAAGCATTTTTAAATTAAATATTTAAATTAAAAATTAAATAAATGAAAGTAAACTAGTAGAGAAAACTTATATCTCATGTTTTAGAACTTATTTATAAAATTAATAAATTTGAATTTCTCTACTTTTTTCTTTTAATTTTAGGTGGAAATATATAAGTTTATTCTAATTCTAAACAAATTTATTAGATTGGTGAACTTACATGTTTTCACTTTCTTATTTTTAAAAGAAGTTATAAAATAGTTAATATAATATTTTTAGAGGGAGAGATTAATTTTGAGAATAGGTAGCTTTTTAAAATTAGTAGAGATACAAACAAAAGTAGCAAGTGTAATTCCATTTTTATTAGGAACTTTTTATGCTTTATACAGATATGATAATTTTAATATAAAAAATGCAATAATAATGTTTTTATCAATGATAATATTTGATATGACTACTACAGCGATTAATAATTATATGGATTATGCAAAAGCAGTTAAAAAAGAAGGATATGGATACGAAACTCATAATGCTATAGTTAGTTATAATTTAAATCCAAGAGTAGTTAGGATAACTATTTATTTTATGCTTATATTAGCAACAGCTTTAGGGTTACTGCTAGTTAAAAATACTAATATAATAGTTTTATTAATAGGTGCAATTTCATTTGTTATAGGAATTACATATTCATTTGGTCCAATACCAATATCAAGGACACCATTTGGAGAAATATTTTCAGGTCTTGCAATGGGATTTATAATAACGTTTTTAACTATCTATATACATATATTTGATTCAGAGATATTATCAATTAACTTTACCAATTTAAATAACATAAGCATAAACTTTAATATATTTGAGTTGATATACATATTTATTGTAAGTTTACCAGCTATAACTGGAATTTCTAATATAATGCTTGCAAATAATATTTGTGATATAGATGAAGATATAGTAAATAAAAGATATACACTTCCGATATATATTGGAAAAGAAAATGCCTTAAAGGTATTTAAATGGTTATATTATATTGGATTTATTGCTATAGTAGTTGGAGTATTGCTTAGAATATTACCGGTAGTTTCAATAGTAACATTACTAGTATTAAAAGTTATAAAGGGAAATATAAATAAGTTCAATAAACTTCAAACTAAAAAAGATACTTTTGTATTAGCAGTAAAGAATTTTGTTGTGATGAATGTAGTTTATGCATTAACTGTGTTAGGTGGAGTTATTTTAAATTTATTTTAAAAACAAAAATATTATTTAAACAATTTAAAATAAATTAATGGATTTATTGATTGTGTCAAATTACATAAATAATTTTTAATTTTATAGGAGGAACTGTCTTTTAAGATAGCTCCTTTTTTTACTATAAATTTAGATTGAAATGAATATTGTATTTTGGTAACTGCAAGCTTTCTGAACTTATGAGGGCATCATCAATAAGATGATTACCTAATAAGTATAATTTAAAGTTTAAGAGAGAAAATAATTGTGTGGTTATGAGAGAGGGAGAATAAATATATGGTGAAAAAAGGAGGAACTAAAATGAAAAAATTATTAATAGGTATGTTAATAACTTGTAGTTTAGGATTAGCAGCGTGTGGAAACGCTACAGAAGGAAATCCATCAACAAATAACAATTCAGGTACAGGAGTAACAGATAAGGCAGGCACAGGAACAACAGATGGTACAAACGGAATGAATGGAACAAATGGTACTGGAGTGACAGATAATACAAATTCAAATACTAATGGTACTAATAATCAAGGGGGCTCAGTAAATGAGAGTAGGACTTCTGTAAATAATTTATACACAGAATTTAAAGGAAAAGTTGAGGGCGGAGTAGAAAATATAAAAGCTGAAGATTGGGATAAATATAGCAGTGAATTCAAAGGGAAACTTACAAATTTAAAGAATACGGTTGAAGATGCTTCCATAAAAAGTACTGTAACTGATATGGAAAATTTATTTAACGAATATGATACAGCAATAAGAGAAAAGAAAGATTTAGCTAAAGATAAAGTAGAAGAAATGAGAAATAGAATAGAAAATGCATTAAAGTAGATATTGAATAAAAGGTTATCTTAAAAAGTATAGTTTAAGATAACCTTTTTATTAAGTTATAAATTACTTTTATAAAAGCTTTTTATTGAGTTATAATTTACTTATTAAAAATATAATGAAGATTAGACTAGGTGATAAAATGAATTACGTTTATATATTAAAATGTAGCGATAACACTTTATATACAGGGTGGACAACCTCTCTAGAAAAAAGGATTAAAGCTCACAATAGTGGAAAAGGAGCTAAATATACAAAAGCTAGATTACCAGTAGAAATAGTATATTTTGAAGAATTTGAAGATAAAAAAGATGCAATGAAAAGAGAATATGCAATAAAGCAATTATCTAGAAAAGAAAAATTAAAATTAATAAGCATGTTTACTATGCATAATGCAGTTTAATATAATATATTTATAATAAAAATGAAATTAATAAAGGATGTAGTTACTTTTATAAAAAGAAAAAGTAACTACATCTTTTTTAGATAATAGACAATTGATAAAAGAATCAACCTTAAAGCATAGATATGAAAATTCAGCTTAAGATGAGCTTTTTACATAATTATGAATTGTCCATTATCAATTATCCATTGTAAATATGTCTAGACATCTACATGTATAGTTATTAACAAGAGTAAACAAGAGAAAATAGAAGATATATAGAATTAATTTAATAAAATAGCTTAAAACAATTAAATTTAAATAAAAATAGTTGATTTTAACGAAAAATGTGTTAGAATTAGTGTAGATTTTAATTTTATATGCATAAGATAGAGTATAGATTAAATCAAATATTTAAAGAAAGGAGAAAAATGATAATAAAAATAAAAGCGCCAGAACTCAAATGAGTTGACGAGGTTGGGGAGTATCGATACTTCGGCGGGTGCCCCACGGTATTGCACACTACCGTTAACAGCTAATAAAACTACAAAGTGATTTGTAGGACAACATTAGCTTGGTGTTAAAACCTTCAATAAGGAATATAAGTTCTTTATTAGAAATAAAATTAAAAATACAGTTGAAGAAAAGGAAGGAAGATAAATATGTGCGGAATAGTTGGATTCGTAGGAAATAAGGAAGCATCTCCAATATTAGTTGAGGGATTATCAAAGCTTGAATACAGGGGATATGACTCAGCAGGAGTAGCTGTATTAGAAGATGGAGAAATTAAAGTTAGAAAGTTTAAAGGACGTTTAAAGAATTTAGATGATCATTTAAAGCAGAGTCCTTTAAAAGGAAGTATAGGAATAGGACACACTAGATGGGCAACTCATGGAGAGCCATCAGATATAAATTCACATCCTCATACAAATGGAAATGCAACAATAAGTGTTGTTCATAATGGAATTATAGAAAATTATATGAAGTTAAAGGAATGGCTTAAGACAAAGGGATATGAGTTTTATTCAGAAACTGATACAGAAGTTATTCCAAACTTAGTAGATTATTATTATAAAGGTGATTTATTTGAAGCTGTAGTAAAGGCAACTTCAAAAATGGAAGGAAGCTATGCAATAGGTGTTATTTGTAAAAATGAGCCAGATAAAATAGTTGCAGTTAGAAAAGATAGTCCATTAATAGTTGGACTTGGAGAAAAAGAATACTTTATAGCTTCAGATATACCAGCAGTTCTTAATCATACAAGAGAAGTTTATTTATTAGAAGATAAAGAATTTGTGGTAATGACTAGAGATGGAATAGAAATTAAGACAGAAGATGGCGAAGTTATAGATAAGGAAGTATATCATGTTACTTGGGATGTTGATGCTGCTGAAAAGGGTGGATATGAAGATTTCATGTTAAAAGAAATTCATGAGCAGCCAAAGGCAATAAAAGATACTTTAACTTCAAGAGTTTTAAAGGATTCAAAAGTTAAATTAGATAATATAAATATCACTAAAGAAGAATTAGAATCTTTTGATAGAGTATTTATAGTTGCTTGTGGAACAGCTTATCATGCAGGATTAGTTGGAAAAACTATAATAGAAAAGTTAGCTAAAATACCAGTTGAGGTTGATATAGCTTCAGAATTTAGATATAGAGATCCATTAATAACAGAAAAGTCATTATTAATAGTTGTTAGCCAATCAGGAGAAACTGCTGATACTTTAGCAGTTTTAAGAGATGCAAAAAGAATAGGAGCAAAAGTTTTAGCTATAACAAATGTTGTTGGAAGTTCAGCTTCAAGAGAAGCACATCATGTACTTTATACTTGGGCGGGTCCAGAAATAGCAGTTGCTTCAACAAAGGCTTATGAAACACAATTAATAGCAATGTATATTTTAGGAATATACTTTGGAGAAGTTAAGGGTACAATTGGTAATGAAACAGCAGAAAATCTTAAAGAAGAATTAATGAATTTACCAGAAAAGGTAAATGAAATATTAGTTAAGAAAGATGAATTACAAAAGTTTGCATCTAAAAACTATATGGATAAAGATCTTTTCTTCTTAGGAAGAGGATTAGATTATGCTGTTGCTTTAGAAGGTTCTTTAAAGCTTAAAGAAATATCATATATTCATTCAGAAGCATATGCAGGTGGAGAATTAAAGCATGGTCCAATAGCTCTAATAGAAAATGGAACTCCAATAATAGCATTATTAACAGAAGATAGATTAAGAGACAAAATGATAAGTAACATCAGAGAAGTAGTTACAAGAGGGGCAAGAGTTCTAGCAATAGCAAATGAAGGGGACGAAGATGCTAAGGAGGTTTGTGATGATGTAATTTATATCCCAAATACAAATTCATTATTAACTCCAGTATTATCAGTAGTTCCACTTCAATTAATATCATACTATATGGCTAAGCAAAAGGGTTGTGACGTAGATAAGCCACGTAACTTAGCAAAATCAGTTACTGTTGAATAGTATTTGTTATAAAGGAGAGAAGTAATTATGAGAGAAGATTTAGTTAAAACTTTATTAAATGAATATAAGGAAACTGAAAAGGCATTAGAGCTTGGAATAGATTGGTTAAATGATAAAGATTACGCTAAAGGAAAACTTGATTTAGTAAAAGTAATAATATCTGATTTAGAAAGGCTATCTAAAGAAGCTTAATAATATAAGAATGGGGCTGTAGCAAAATAAATTTTGATATTAGCTCATAAAAAGGGAAGCTCTAATTAAACTGATACCTATGTCAAGGACATTATAAAAAAAGGGTTATGCACAAAGAAGATGATTTCTGTATTGAACAGGGG